>CAVTEJ010000027.1:0-257169 GCA_963733705.1 uncultured Planctomycetota bacterium
GGGGGTATTTTCGGCTCTAATTCATAACGTGTTGAGGATTCCTACTGCGGGCCGCCGACCGAGCGCTGAATCATGTAGCCGATCGAAAAGACGAGGACCGACGCGATAAGAAACCCAAGCATCGTACTCGCGGAAATCGATTGATTCAGCTGCGCGAGTATTGCCAACACCGGGATGGTCAAACCAATCATCTGCAAAAATCTGGCGACCGTGTACATGGTCAGCACAGTAACATCCGCGTGGTAGCGTGACAACCCAGTCGCGCGCCGCGAGTCGGCTGCCGTAACACCACACAATGACATCGAACGAACGCCCTCAGCCGCTTGGTCGCTTCCTGCGACGGGCGATAGCGCTGAAATGTCCGGCCTGCGGAAAGGCTTCGATATTTCATGGCTGGTTCGCAATGCACGAGGCCTGCCCCGCTTGTGGTCGGCGTTTCAATCGCGAACCCGGCTATCTGCTCGGCTCGATTTATTTCAATTACGGCATCACGGCATCGCTGGTCGTTGTGATATATTTCGCCATGTTTTTTGGCAATATATTAAGCGACACGCAACGACTCGTGCTCCTCAGTGTATTTGGCATTCTCTTTCCGGCGTGGTTCTTTCGTTACGCCCGGGGGCTGTGGATTGCCTTTGACGAGCATTGGGATCCTTGGCCCAATGAAGAAGAAGTGCGACGAATGCGAGTCGAAGAGCCGTAGTTTGCTCGATGGCGGCGAGATGGTGCTCAACGTGGATTCACGCGAGCATACGCCACTATGAGGCGGTGTCAGAAGTCGAATCTGATGCCTGCTCCGCCGCTTGTGCTTGACTTGCACGTCGAATCGAGAGGTACGCCAGGCTACCCATCGTGCACAGCAAGATATACGGCATTGTCATCATAAAAACCACGCTGTACGCGTAGCCGGCGGCAATCGATTGACCGTGGGGATCATTCTGGGCAAGGCCGTCTTTGCACGTGGGGCACGCGGCTGCCACGCTTGCCAACATTAACACAAGGACAACCACGATCGCAGCAATAACCCAGCGAATAATCACGGGTTCAAATTGATGATAAATGGCTCTCATGCCGATTCTCCGCGTCACGTCGAACTGAGTTCCTTAGTTCACTCTAAATTTTAGATTATTGCCCGGCGGCAGGCCATAGGTGATAGAGCATCATGTAAACAACAACGCCCGTTACCGACACGTACAGCCAAATTGGAAACACCCATTTGGCTAGCCGCACGTGCTTCGCAAGATATAGTGACGTTGCCGCCGATCGGTCGGACTCTGGCAGATTGCCAGAGCAACAGCCGATCGCACGATAGCCCAGGTAGATCTGGCGGATCGCCAGAAATGGGACTGTCATCGCCAAGAACACGTGCGAAATCAAAATCACGTAATATGCATATTTCACCGCACCAGGGTGAGTAAATTCAACGTGCCCCACCATTAGGTGATACCACAGGTAGCACACCAGAAACACGGTCGAAACGACAAATGCAGCGAGCATTGTCCACTTATGAGCGTCAACGCGGCCGCGCTTGATGAAGAACAGCCCCAGCAAAAGCAACAAGGTCGCCAAAGCGTTGAGCGACGCGTTGAGGTGTACTAGCGGATGGGCAGCGAAAAGAATCGTCAACTCGATTTCTCTTTCGTAGCATCCACCGATGCTGTGTCTTCAGGCGCCTTCTCTTCAAGACATTCCAGCAGCACCTTGTGCAGGCGATTGCACTCGATCTCGCTGGTGCCGTCTGCGATGTTGCGGATCTTGCCCTGCTTGTCGATGACAATCAGATAATCCTGATGCCCCTTCAAGCTGAGGAAGATCTTCATGCCCTTTGCCACGCGCTGGATGTACTCCAAGTCGGCGCGGCAGAATAACCATCGCTGCGGGTCAGCCCTCAGGCCGTCGGCATAAACGCGTAACGCTTCCAGCGTGTCGTTATCCGGATCGCAAGTGATGCTAACCCAAGTAACGTCCTTCAGATCGGGCATGTTGCTCAGGACTTGGATGTTCGCGTTAAGACGTTTGCATTGGCCCGGGCAGGTTGTGAAAAAATAGCTCGCCACCCACACTTTACCGCGCATATCGGTCGATCGAAATGGCTTGCCACTGCGCTCGGTCAGTTCGAACTCTTTCAGGGGCGGGCCAATCGCGCTGGCCGGTATTGCTTCGCTCTTCGCGAGTTCAAACTGGTGCACCTGATACCACTTCCAACCGCCAAAACCCATGGCGACGAGCACCGCGACGCTCAGTGCGAACGGCAAGGCGGCGCCATTCATTACGGCTGGCCTGCGTACCGGACGCGGATTATGCGGCATTGGCTGCAGTTCTACACTCATAACAAATCTCCGGCCGATCGTGTTCCTGCGATCCACCAGGAAGCGCCGAACGTAACGGCCGCGAAAGCCAACGATACGATCCAACACGTGGCGAGTGACGGTAAGTGAGTCGCGACCACATCTCCATTTTGGAGGTAATGCCTCAAGCCGGCCACCCCGTAGGTGAGCGGGTTAATGTGAATGATCCAACCCAGCCAGCCGCGGACATCCATCGGGAAAAACGCCCCCGAAAGTAGCCACATGGGCAGCAGAAACACGCTCATAATAGCGTGGAAACCCTGCGTCGAGTCCATCCGCCAGGCAATGAAAAAACCCAGAGCAGTGAGCGCGATCGAGATGACAAACATCAAAACCAGGGCTCCTACAACGCCGAGAAACGTCGTCGACAAGATCGGAAACCACCCGACCGCCCCCGTCAGCCAACCCAGGCACAAAAAGATAATACCTTGCAGCATGGCGATCACCGCGCCGCCCAGGATCTTCCCCATCACCATCGACCAACGCGGCACCGGCGCCACAAGCACGCCCTGCAAAAACCCCTCGCGCCGATCTTCGATGATCGAGATCGTCGCAAAGATGGCAGTGAACAACAAAATCATTACGAGCGTGCCCGGAAAAAAATGGGCGTAGTCCAGGCTGTTATCCTCGACCTTCGCGCTCTTCAAGCCGGCGCCGAACAGTAACCAAAAAATGATCGGCTGACCGAGAGCGCCAAACACGCGATTCTTTTGTCGAAAGAATCGAACCAACTCGCGCTGGCACAGTGTACCGACGACAGGCCACGGCGATACAGCTTTCGGCTTCGAAATTGCTAAAGTGCTCATTGGTTGTACCGCGTTAGTGTCTTGATTTCCGCCGTTTTTTGCGACTGCCTCCGACCGAATCTTCGTTCGAAACTTCATTCCAAAACCGGTGGCCGGTGAAATGGATAAACACGTCCTCAAGCGTCGGCTTGCCGAGCGTGATCGATTCTGTGCGATCGGGGAACGCCTCGACGAGACGCGGAATCCACTGGTGTCCGTTCGGTTGCTCGAGTCGCACCGAGCTGTCGATCACCGTGGCCGCGATGTTGAATTGATGCTGAATTTCGGCGGCCAATGCAGCCGGCTCTTTGCAGCGAATCGTGATCGCATCGCCGCCGACAGCCGCCTGCAGCGCACCTGGCGTATCGAGCGCGGCGAGCTGCCCCTTATGCATAATCGCGATGCGGTCTGCCCGCTCCGCTTCTTCAAGCAAATGAGTGGTGACGACTACAGTCACGCCATCGTTTGCTCGCACTTGCTCCAAATATTGCCACAGATCACTGCGAGCACGGGGTCGAGGCCAGTTGATGGCTCATCGAGCAAGAGCAATCGCGGGCGATGCAGCATGCCGGTGGCCAACTCCACGCGGCGCCGGAGCCCGCCGGAAAGCTTTTCGACCAAATCGCTGCGCCGTTCCGCCAATCCCAGCCGGCCAAGCATTTCATCCGTCCGCGCGTGCAGCTCGCGACCACCCAAGCCATATAGCCGACCGTGGTGAATCAGGTTTTCTTGCACCGTAAGCTTTTTATCGATGCTCGGCGATTGAAAGACGACACCTAGTTGCGCACGAATCGCGCTCGCATCCTGCCGCAAGTCGTAGCCAAAGATCCGCACGTCTCCCTGCTGAATAGGGATTAACGTCGACAGAACGCGGAACAACGTGGTTTTGCCGCTGCCATTTGGGCCGAGCAGCGCAAAGATCTCGCGCTCTCTCACAGTCAGCGAAAAATCGCGAATTGCTTCGTGCTCGCCGTACTGATGGGCAAGGTGGGCAATATCAACGGCGGGAGCAATAGACATACAGTACAACGACTAGTTAGCGCCTTTCCGCGAAAGGTCCTGTTTGGCCGCCTTCATATCGGAAGCCTCGACCTTCGGCGGATCGGCCGCATAAACCCAACGCTCCTCGGAATACCGCGCATATCCATTGTTTATGCGCCAACCAACATCGGGCACGAGCATCAGCATCAAGAACACAGACATGAATGTAGCAGGAATCGTGAGGACCCACTTCCAATTCGCTTCCCACATCAGGTGCATGAAAAACATAATAACGAGCATCGCCTTCGTGCATGAAATCGCCATCATCAGCGCGCGGCTGGCCGGAACTGGTACGTGGGCTCGCCAGAATGGGAAATAAGTCAAGAAAGAGCCTGTCGTCAGCAGGCATAAAGCCACAAACACCAGCAGATATTTGCCGTTGCCGCCGTGATCGGCATAGTCGTGGCTATCGTGGCCGACTTCGGTATGTTGGTCGCGATCGGACATGGTCGTGTTTCAATTTAATTACGTCCGTTAATCACCTCCGGACGGCCATCGATCCGCACGACATCGGTCAGTTTCCCCCGTTTTTCCGGCGGCCGACCGCCACGACGCAGCAGCCGCTTCCACTCCGGCTGCTGCTGGTGAATCCAATCATAAATCGCTTGATCGGACAACCAACGCTCAGGCCTTCGCCCAAAGTCACGTTTCGCGCGGCCAGCAATCTGGTCCGGCGACCAATACTGCTCCAGCTTGTGCTGCACGTATTGATGTACTGTGGGGTCATCCATTTTATGTGGTCGGCAACTGGCCAACCGCCGTTCGTTCGCCAGGCGTTGAGCCTGCTTCGGTCGATAACCGCGCTGGTCCGTGTTGCGGCTCAGTTCGCGACAGATCGTGCTGCGGTGCCGACCCATCAGTTCCGCGATTTCCGTGTTCGACTTTTTCTTCCTCTTCAACAGGTATAGGAGCCGTCGCTCCTCAAACGTAAGATGATTAGCCATCGCTGGGCCTCCGTGCGAACGTCGCTGCTACTAACTGTTGCATTTGAAAGTTTGACTTCACCGTGTTAATGACGAACGAGCGGCCGTTACCAACTCGGACGAGGCTAAAACAGATACAACAGCGGAAACAAGAAGATCCACACAAGATCGACGAAGTGCCAATATAAACCGACGTTCTCCACCAAGTTCGCCCGACTGCGGTCGAGTGTCGTGAACAACATTAGTCCGAACACGATTAGTCCCACGATGACGTGCAGTGCGTGGAAGCCGGTCAGTAGGAAATACGTGCTAGCCCACATCGGCCCGCCCGGAATCATGATCGGCAAATGGAGCCATGAATACTTTTCGTTGTATCCCTCGCGCTCCTCGCCCCCGGCCGGCTTCTGTTCGCCCGCAGCCGACTGCTCACCTGTTGGCCGCTCGAGCGCCGCGTATTTTACCACGATTGCCGGCGGGATCGCGCCCGCTTCGGCCGCTTGAATAACTGTCCCTTGATCGTGTGGCGGGTAAATCTCGTAGGCCAGTTCGGTCAGTTTGATGATGCCGTCCGGCGAGTCCGGCTGATTACGGACCGCCGTCTCGGCTTCATCGACTTTTCGCGTCACCTGGTCGATCACTTCCAAGCGAGCTTTGTTATCCGCGGAAACTTCGGGTCCAGCGGTTGTGATTTGCGTTCGCAGATCGTTCAGCCGCTTCCGCACGGCGGCAGAATAGTAAATATCGGCTTTGTCATAAAGCATGCCGTGCGGCTTCATCGGATAAATGCCGTGCTCGAATTTGTGCGAATACTCGTACATCTTCACACCCAGAAATACACAGCCCAGCAAAAATGTCAGGAGAATGTAACCTTTGGCTTTCGAAGCTTGATTCAATTTCGCCGCCTCGAAGGCGAGCACCACCGTCACGCTGGAACAAATCAGCACGAACGTGTTGAAGGCGCCGATGGGTTCGCTCAAGAGCACATCGTGCGGCGCTGGCCAAGCGACGGCCCCGAACCGCAGCACGATATATGTGCCGATCAAACCGGAGAAAAACATGATTTCCGTCGATAGAAACAGCCACAAGCACGTCTTGCCGTTGGGAATAGGCAGCGCGGGCTGATAGGAAAACTTGGGTCCGTGAGAATCGCTCATATTAATTCGTTATCGGTTTCGTAGTTACACGGCCACCATCAACAGTAGGCCCATCCAGCACACGAGATACACCAAGCTCGCTCGCAATAACCGACGGGCCGAATGATCGTCCCGGCGGAACAAGAACATTGCCGCCGCAACGACTTGCATCACGCCTAGCACCAACGTCCAGCAGCAGTAGATCGTCGGACTGCCGGCCTGCGGCGACATTGCCGGCACCAAGCTAACTGGAACCAATGCCAGAGCGCCGACTATTGCCTGCGCTCCTGCGCGGAGGCCGGTTGGGTCAATCACTGTCAGCATTCGCTGACCCGCTCGTAGATACTCGCCGCGATACAGCCAGGCAATCGCCATGAAGTGCGGAAACTGCCACAGGAACATGACGCCCACCAGCGCCAAAGCTCGCATATCGATCGCGGCGCCGGTCGCTGTCCATCCGATTAAAATCGGCAGTGAGCCGCTGACCGCGCCGACCGCCGTATTCAACGGTGAGCGGGTCTTAAGGGGCGTGTACGCGACGACGTATACCAACCAAGTCGCAAACGCAACTGCCGCCGTGATCGCGTTGACCAAAAAGATCAGTTCCGCCATGCCGACGACGAGAGTCGCCGCGCCAAATAGAAGTACCTGCCGAGTATTGAGTCGACCGGCCGGCAATGGCCGTGTCGCGGTGCGCGTCATTAACGCATCCGTGTTGCGTTCCCACCACTGATTGAACGCACCAGCGCTGGCAGCCACCAAAGCGGCTCCCACCACGGCGTTTAACAGCAAGGTAGTTGCAATGCCGGACGGCGCCGCAAGATGTGCCGCAACGACGATCGTGACCAGTTCGAGCATTACGATGCGCGGCTTGGTCAGCTCGATGTAGTCATTCAGACGGGCCAAGAAACCCGTGCGATTTTCGCTCCTCGAGAGCGAGACCCGGGCGGTACTTGTGAGGCGACTCATACGGCGGCCCCCAATTCACGTCGTGGGACCAGTTGTGGTGTTGATTCCGCGATCAATCGCTGCGAATACAACGCCAAGGCAACTGCCACACCTAGGATCAGTGAGCCGGTCGCAACATGTGCAGTGATGATATGCGTTTGCGTCCACCCGCCTTGCAGCACGGCGACGCTCTGAGGCGAAATCCAGCCGTTAGCCCACGTGGGAACCGCAAATTTCACAATCCACGTACTAGCGCCGAGACCAACTTGAACTACTAACAGCGCTAACAAACTAAGCGCAAGGCCCGGCAGCGGGTGAATGTATCGCGCACGTGTCCATACGATCCACGCCACAGAAACGATGTGCAGCGCCAATATGGCAGCTAGGAACAAATGAAATTTTACGGCTAGGGCGAACGTATCCGGTTGTGCATCGACCGGAACATGGCGAACCACCGCGCCGAGTAATATTTGCAGGTAGGCTAGCACCACGACGACGATCGTCAATTTACGAATAACACTCGCGCTTGCGAGCGTCGTTTGCGATACTGCGTTTCGCCAAGTTGTTGAAGTGAATACCACGATCGCGACTGTCAGGGCAAAAAAAACGGGACCTGTCGAACCATGCAACATGGCGAGGGTTCGTTCGTCAAGCAATACACGCATTCCACCCAACACGCCCTGCCAAATGACGAGTCCAAGTGCGGCGCAACCGACGGCTTTCATCCATCGTCGACCATCGGTGCGCCACAGCAATATCAACAGCCCGATCGTCAGCATCCCTACGACCGAGGCCAACAATCGATGCCCGTGCTCAATAAACAAATCCCAAGGTCCGAACAACCACGTTTGCCACGGATAGAGGAACAAATTGTAGCCGTACGTGTTCGGCCAATCCGGCACGGCCATGCCGGCATCGGTTGTGGTCACCAAACCACCTACCCACAGCAGCGGAAACGTGGCGCAGGCCAGCACGAGGGCCCAGCGGTGAGGCCACTTCGAGTATCCGGCGATTTCAGATCGTGCAGGCATGCGGTCGAAGCGATTAGTGGGCCGGCGTTGCTAAGGGCCGATTCTGCGGCGGAGGCATTGTTTGCGGGTAGTAATCGATATCCACTTCGGGCGAACCGTACTCGTACGGACCGCGGTAAATCACAGGCTGGAAGTCGAAATTACCGTGACCCGGTGGGCTCGGCGCTTGCCATTCGAGCGTATTCGAATGCCACGGATTACGCCCGGCCGGCGGACCAAAAAATATGCTGTAGAAGAAATTGATAGCAAAGATGATTTGCGATCCAACCATCAGAATCGCGCACCAGGTGATGAACTGATTGAGCGGCAACAAGTGCCGGAACGTTTCGTAGTGGTACGGATCAGCCAGCCGTCGTGGGAAGCCGACCCAGCCCAAAATGTGCATCGGGTAGAACACACAGTTCAAGAAGATAAACGTTAGGAAGAAGTGAACCTTCCCCCAACTCTCATTCATCATTCGGCCGAACATTTTCGGGAACCAGAAGTAGATCGCGCCGAACACACCCATCGCCGTGCCCGCGAACAAAACGTAGTGGAAGTGGGCCACGATGAAGTACGTATCGTGAATGAAAATATCGACCGGCGTTGCTGCCATGAAGATGCCCGAAAGTCCGCCGATGATGAACATCGCCACGAATGACAACGCGAACAACATCGGCGTGGTGAATTGAATCTTGGCGCCCCAGATCGTTCCCAGCCAATTGAAGACCTTGATGGCACTTGGTAAGGCGATGAACATCGTCGCCACCATGAACGTCATGCCGAGCACGGGGCTCATGCCGGAAACGAACATGTGGTGCCCCCACACGATGAATCCCAATCCGGCGATGCCCGCGATCGAGTACACCATCGGCTTGTAGCCAAACAGCGGCTTGCGGGCAAAACAGGCGATGATGTCTGAAACCATGCCCATCGCCGGCAAAATCATGATGTAAACGGCCGGATGGCTGTAGAACCAAAACAGATGCTGCCACAATAGCGGCTGGCCGCCGCCCGCGGCATGCAGTGTGTTGTTCGCCGACCAACCTTCAGGAATGAAGAAGCCGGTTCCGAGCGTAAGATCGGCCAGTTGCATGAAACCGGCGGCGGTGAGCACGGGCAGAGCGAATGCCTGCAACACAGCGGTGATGAACATCGCCCAAATCGTCATCGGCAACCGGAACATGCTCATGCCGGGGGCGCGCATCTGGATAATCGTCGTGAGATAATTGACCGAGCCCATCATGGATGACACGCCGACGCAGGTCAGACCGACTAGCCAGAACTTCTGGGCATCGATCGTTAGCGATAGCGGCGGATAGGACGTCCAACCAGACATCGGCCCGGTGCCTATGAAAAAGCTCGCGCCGAATGCAAAAAACGCCGGCCACATGAACCAGTAGCTGAGCATGTTCAGCGTGGGAAACGCCATGTCATCGGCGCCGATCATCAGCGGAATCAAAAAATTGCCGAACGCACCCGCCAAAATCGGGATGATCACCAGGAAGATCATTACCGTGGCGTGCATCGTGAACAGCATCGTGTACGTTTCCGGGGCAATTTGACCACCTTGCGCCGAAAACAGCAGCTTGCCTAGAATTGGCATATCCGACCACGGATACGCCAATTGCCACCGCACACCGAGCGCCAGCAACCCGCCGATGAAGAACCAAATCAGCGTACTGAACAAAAACTGGATGCCGATGACCTTATGGTCGCGCGAAAAAACGTACGTCGACAGAAAACTGCCAACATGTGCGTGATGCTCGCCGTGCGTGTGAGCGTGTGAATCTGCGGTTATGGTGCTCATGGCGAATAAACTACTGGTCGATGACCTGGGTTAATCTCATACTCGTTCAATCCGCTATTTACGGCGACGTCGACTGCGCTATCCGATGCGCCTGTTGCTCGGCTGACTTCTTCGCTAGCCATGCGTTGAACTCACTCCGCGGTTCAAAAGTCGCCCGGCCGCTCATCTTGTAATGACCCCAGCCACAAAGTTCGGCACAAACGATGTCGACTTCCGCCTTCGGTTCGCGGCATTTAAACCACATAAACTGCTGCATGCCGGGCACAACGTCTTGTTTCATGCGGATATTCGGCAAGAAGAAGCTGTGCAAAACGTCCGCCGCTTTAATGCTCAACAACACTTCCTCACGAGCCGGGAAGTGAATGTCACCGTCGACCAAAATGATGTCGTCCGGCGTGTGCAGAATTCCGTCCGGCCCAGGATAACGAACATCCCAATTAAATTGTCGGCCGGTGATTTCCGCTGTCACGGGCACATCCGGCTTCCGCATCTTGGCATCCGCCCAAGCATTCATCTGATAGATTGCGATGAACAACAGCGTGACAGCCGGCAAAATCGTCCACACGACTTCCAGCGTGTGGCTGCCATGCGAATACTTTACCGGTTCCGGGTTCGAGCGGCTGTTGTACTTCCACATGAAGTAAAACAGAGTACCTTCGGTCGCGACAAAAATAATTCCGGTGAGGTAGAGAATAAAATAGAACAGTTGATCAATCACCCGGCCGTGTTCCGAAATATCGTGGGGGAACGAATGGTTGAAGTACGGCGCAAGCGCGAACGTAAGCACGCCGAAAATCGGCACCAACAAGAACACGAACGCCCAAAAGTGCTTCACAATAATCTCCCATTCAGGTAGATCGGTTCGGCCGTCATTGCGGCGAATTCGCAGCAAGAACGGCTTGAATTCCAAACCACCCTACTCACCCGTACTCACTTCAGCCACATTGACGGGCCGCTTCTGCGGCAGGCTGGCCGGTTCAAATGGCAACGAGTGAACGTAATCGACAATCTGCCAAATCTCTTTCTGAGTCAGCGTGCCTTGTGCGCCTTCGGCCGCAGGTCCGCTGGCAGGCATCGGCGTACCCGGGATACCGGACGAAATACGCCAGAAAACATCCAACGGCCGACGCCCCCCACGGAACACCCCCTCGCGCAAATTGCGCGGGATGGCATTGCGGGGCGGCAACAAACTGCTCACCAACGCATGACGCTCGTTGAATTCTTTCTGTGCATCCAAAATCTGCTGGCGAATTTGCGTGGCGTCATCACCCTGCGCTTTCGCCAGATCGGCCTTAAGTGATTCAATCTGCGCAACCTTGTCGTTCGTCGCCTTGATAAATTCGTTATTCGCCTTGTTCCAATTGTCATAATCATCCTGCTGGCCATCGCCAAGCGCGGTTGGACCGTGACACTTCACACAGTTGGCGCGCGTACCGTAAAACAACTCGCGGCCCGCCTTGACTGATGCATCCAAATCCTTAGCACTACGGTTATCGGCCGGGATCGACGCCTCTTCAGGATTGATGACTTGATCCTTCGCTCCGTTCCAAGCTTCAACAATCGGTCCGAGCAAATCTTGCATCACCAATTTGCGAATCGCCGGGTCGTTCGCGGGATCGAATTTGTCACCCGGATTCAATTCATCCGCCACGTAGGCTTCGAGTGCCGTTTCCATTTGGCCGCGAATGCTCAGATACTTTACGTATTCTACTAGCGCCGCCACTTCATCCGGCGGCAACAACGCAAACGAAGGCATTGCCGTACCGGGAATGCCTTGGTGCAGCGTCTTCGTCAAATCCGCGGTGGTAGGCTCGACAGCAGTATATGTACTCTTGAATTTAAACACGCCGGGTCGGTAATCGCGCGGGTACGGATTCAGAATCGCAGCAGTCGGCCCACGCCCGTCCCCCGAAATGCCGTGGCAATGTACGCAATGCCGGCGATACAAACCGTGTTTGCCACCTGCCTTGTCACTCCATACTGGCCCGGCTGCCATCGCCAGTTTTTTTTGATCGAGCCCGGTTTCTGGCAATGCCACCGGCTCATCGGGCGTGCCAAATAAAGCACCGAGAATATTCGCTATCACCAGTTGGTGCTCTGGTGCAATTTGCTTGGCGACAACATTGGTCATATTCAATCGAAACGGCGGCGGCTCGCTTTTACCGCAGCCAGCCAGCGCAACCGTACCGGCTGCAAGTATCAAAGCTCGCTTTGTTGACTTAAGGTCCATCGATTTTTTAACCACAGAGTACACCGACATCATTTGAAACGTTCCGAGAGGCATTTCTCTAAAACTCTCTCCGTGACCTCTGTGTACTCTGTGGCTAAATAGCGCACTTATTAACTACAGTCGAAATGCCGTCGACGGCACCACGACTTTGATCTCTTTCACTTCATCCGGCTTTAGCGTGACCGCGACGCGACCACGATTCGACCACTTCACATCTGGTGCATCCGGCGTCGTACCTACCAAGCCATTGCCGGGAGCCGCGCCACTCTCGTGCCAAACCTGAAATTCCAACGGCTCACCCGCCGGCACGTTTGCGATTTCAAATTTGCCATCCGCATCGCTCACGGCGAAATAGCCGTTCTTCCGCGGCAGCATATACGCAGTCATCCACGGATGGATACTGCAAGTGACCTTATTCGGTACCTGGGCTTCCTTTTGAATTTTGTAAGGAATCAAGCCGCCGGCCGGAATCAATTGATTGAAACCCGCACCCAGGATATTCGTGTTGTGACCCGTCGGGTCGCTGTTCTTGATATCCAGCGCTTGCCCAACCGTAATGCCCACCACGTGCGTCTGAAACACACAATGCTTTTGATCGAACTCAACAGGATCGGACTTCGGATTCGCCGATTCGTTGACGCGTGTCGCATCGCGTAAAAACACAACGACGTTTTTAATCGCCTTCGACCCAGGCGCTACGACTAACGTTTCTTGCGGCGGAGCGGTTCCATTGATCGTGCAGATTTCCGGCTCTTTGGTTACGGCATAGGGGGGCATCTGTGGTGGATCGCCATCGTACACAAACTGTCCTTTGATCGTCGCCCAGCCGGTGCCTGTCGAGGCGGCAGCCTGCTCTCCGCCACCAGCCTTCGCCGTAACGAGCACATCACGAATCGCCTTTACGGCCGACGCGTCGGCAACTGGCCCAAGTTCAGCGCGACTGCCACAGCCGGCCAATACTGGTACCAATACTGTCGCCAGTGCGGCCGTCCAATTCGTAGTCAAAATGCGTTTCATCGCGTCAATCATTTGCAACTAAATCAACATGTCACTTTTTTAGATGGCGATTACTTCAACGCACTCGCCGGCACCTTAACATCGCCAAGATCGAGCGTCTTTCCCGCTTCTATCGTTAACTCGGTCCGGCCCTTCTTGTCCGTCATACCCCCCTTGAACTTCATGTTTTTCAGGTACCCTGCCGCTTCTTGCCAAAACTGAAAATCGTGCTTGCCGGTCGGAACGTCTTTTATTTCGAACTTCCCGTCTCCGTCCGTGACGGCCATGTAGGGGTGATCCTGCACCAAGATCCACCCCTTCATGAACGGGTGAATATTGCACGCAACTTCGGTCGGCAGCGGACCGCCGGCACTCACTTTAACTTTTGTATCGCTTCCAGCCGGAATGACCTGATTGAAAGACAGCACACTTACGTTCGTGTTGTGACCGACAGGATCGGAGTTCTTGATATCGAGTGTTTGTCCCAAGCGAACCAGCGTTACATGTGGATGGAACGCGCAACCGTTGTTATCGAGCACAACTGAGTCGTTCGCCTTGGCAGCGTACTCTGGATTCACTTCCACTTTTTGACCGGTGGATAAACGCAGATAAACCACGGCGTTCACGAGGGCGTTATCTTTGCCAATGACGATGGATTCGTTCGTCGGCATCTTTTCGATGCAGTACTGATCCTTGGTAACAACGAGCGGCGCCGGCTTCGTCGGCGTGCCTTCCACGATGATTCGCCCTTTGAGCGAACCCCAACCGGCTGCGCTGCTCGACCCAACGGCTGTTGCCAACCACGCGATGGCCACAGCAGCCGTTACTTTCAACATGCGATTCATGATGTGCCTCGATTAATGCGTGCTCCGGCGTGTTTGCCGATGCCACTCGTTCAACCGTCGTGGTCCGTTGTTAGGCACGGCATCTTATTTCCGTGCGATTATCAAACCTTCCTACTTTTTTGCTACTGCTGAGCCGAAGTGTTCTTCGGCGGTTCACCGGCCGCCGGTTTTCCGGCGGGCGGCTGACTTCCCGCCGGCTCCTTCACCAAATTCTTTACGGATGTTTGCCGCCGAGTGTACTCGTCAAAGTTCATCAACAAATCCACAACCCCTTCCAACTGGGCCGTACTTGGTCCAGAGAATAATGCCTGACTTACACCGCCAAAGTTCGGCGGTGTTGGGTCGTAAGGAATGTTCACCGGCATTCCCGTGTAGGGCAGAATCCGCTGCGGATTTGCCACCCAACGATGCACATACTCAGGTCGCAGTCGACGATACACTTGATCCAAGTTCGGCCCGGCAGTTTTCGTCGCGCCTTTCACTTGGTAGTCACCTACCGAGTGGCATTTCACACAGTAGTTACCATCCGTCACGATCTTCATCGCGTCGTTGAGTAGGGCCGGGTGTCCCTTTTCCAATTCCGATAGATAACTCGTGCGATGCCGCGAGTTGTACTCATACGGAAATTCCGAGCTGCTCTTCGCCGCAAAGTAGTCGACGAGCTTACTCGCCTCGTCGCTCGACATGTGGAAGTTCGGCATCCGCAGTACGACGGCCGGCCGAATCTGCGTCGGGTCCATCAGGAAATCGTGCAACCAATTGGTTTGCACCTTTTCACCTTCATTGTGCAACGGCGGCGGCAACCAACCCCAGGCTTCGTTCGCAACGACATTCGGATTGTTCTTCTTCTCGTCCGCGATCACGTGCGGGTAAAGATACTTCGCCAAGTCGCCGCCCAGGCCCGGAAACGACTGACCGCGTGCCGGTACTTTGCCATCCAGCGTGGCGGGAATCTTCAATGTCTGCAGGCCAACTTTTCGCACTTCCCCGTTCACGACCGCGGGTTGGAATGGAATGAACTCAAAGAATCGCGGCGAATCCTTGTCATCCGCCTCGATCGGGACACCATCAGAATCCACCAGGCGCGGTTTCCCGGTCGCCTCATCCCGCGCCGGCATGCCGTGCAATTCAGAGTGCAGCAAGCCTCGCTTATCGGTCGTCACAGAGGCCTTAATCTGCTCCGGCGTAACGTCTGGCCGCAGGAACGGATAATCATTGGTCGTCGGCGGCGCTTCGAATTGGTTCGGCGCAAATGCAATGTCCCAACGCTCCATATCCAAGATATGGCAGCCCGCGCAGTTAAATTTTTCCAGTACGTGGCGACCTTCGATGATTGCCTTTTGCCGTGGACTTGGCTGATAGATGTACCGGGCCGCCGGCGCTTCTTGCGTTAAACCGAGCACGAACGTCATTACGGCTTCGCGCTCTTCAGCATTGAATGGGAACTTTGGCATCCGCAACCGCTCATCGTAGCGTTTCGTCTCTGTCGTTTCGTAATCGAAGCTTCGAGGCATCCGCAGTTTCTGCCACAGGAACCCATTGCGCTCGTGGCTGCTTAACGACTGCAGGAAGTAGGCGGTGTCCGAATCGTACTTATCATCCAGGGGGTTTAGTCCTGGCTGCTCGGCATGCTCGCCACCCGGCGATGCCGAGAGCGCTGGTCCGGCCATACCCACACCCGCCATGGGATGATTCGCTGCTTCATGTATGCCAAAGTTGGCGGTCGGCGCACCGTTCCCGGTATCCCGCTTCGGAATAAATTCGCCGTGCGAGGCCAGGAACTCATCAATGTTTTCAAAGGCCAATTGTGCCAGATCCTTGCGGCCCCAATTCGCCAGTGGCGTGCCGATCGGCTTGGCGCCTTCGTAGCCGGGAATGTCGTGGCAGCCGAAGCATCCATAACGATTGAGCGAACGGCGACCTACATATTCCAACTGCTTTTTGGCACGATCGTTCTCGTCACTGTACGGTCCGATCAATACCTTCTCATCCGCTTTCACGCTTGAACCAAGCGATGGATCGATGCCATCCTTCGCGTATTTTTCCGCTCGCATCCGCGGGAACGAGGCGGACAACCACACCGTCGTCAAATCTTTGAGAGCCGCCTTTTCGTCGGTCGTCAATTCGGCCGAAGCAATCGGCAACTCTGGCTTCCAATCCGTCGGCACGCTGAGCAAATACGCCATCACATCCGCCGCCGGATCCGTGACTTTGCCTGTTGGGTTGCCGCTCGCGTCCTTCTCCGTAATCGGATCCAAGAACAAATTCGGCATCGCCGTACGAGGGTAGTAGTGATTCGGCGCCTTAACCCAGCTATATAGCCACTTGCGGCCCTTTTCGGTATTCAGCTTGGCCGACAACCTAGACAGGTCTGGACCTTGGGTCGAGTGGATATTCGGGAAATCCACATGCGAGTGGCAAGCCAGGCAGCCGCGCGTCTCAAATAGATGCTTTCCACGCTCCGCCGACGGCGCTTCCGTAATACCTTGCGGCGGACCGATGTATTCAAACGGCTGACTATTGGTCAGCAAGAGATTCGCAAGCGCCCGGATCTCGATTCCCTCGAACCGTTGCGTGTATTCGAGATCCGTAATCTCTTGTTCTTTGCCTTCAAGATCATGAATCTTGAATGCCTTGTTCGTGCGATCGAGATGTTCGTGATTCAGAAAGAACTGCGGCATCCGAGTGCTCGGTCGGAAGTCCGACGGCTTGCGAATCCAATTCGCGACCCAATTGAAGTCGACCTTCGACGACAAGTGTCGCAAGCTCGGTCCTACTTTACGGAAGGGGCCGGGAGTGTCGGCATTTTTTAGGCCGTCTGCCAAAGCATGCGTGGCAGCGCTCAGGCGGGGCTTCGCTTCCGCCTTCCCCGTGTCGCCGTTCGATTTCTTTGGCGCTTCGCTGTCGGCACGAATTGATTGCATCAATTCGGTCCGCGCTTCGGTCGCGTCCAACCGCTCGCTTACCTTTTTGGCCAGTTCCTTTTCCGTCGGATTGAGGCCGGGATCGGTCAGAATTTGGGCCGCCACTTCGGTGTAGTTCGGTTCCAAGCGCAGATCTGGGCCAGTGCGCTTCGTCGGGCCATCGTAGCCGTTGATCTCGTGGCAACCGTAGCAGCCGTACATCCGAACTAGCTCGTAACCCTTCACCAACTTCGGCGCGGGCGGTTCCGGGAACTTTTCGCTCGGCTCGAGATCGACGACCTCGTGGTGACACTTCAAGCAATTGCTTTCGATGAACCGCTCCGGCGTCATTGGAAAAATCCAATGGTGATTATCAAACCAACCGTACTTGCGCGACCAGTCGAGTCCCTGCTGCGGATCGTTGGGCGTGTGCGACGCCCACTTGAAGTCGGTCGCACTCCCCTGCCCGTCGTGGCAGATCGTGCACCCCATATCACCCTTTTTGTGCGGGCTGGTGCTGCCAACAAAAAGATCTAACCGCGGATGCGACGTGAACGGCTGATCCAATCCACGGCGAATGCGCACGGAAATCGGCTTGCCCCACTCCGCCAATTCGAGCAGGTAGTGGTACACGTCATCTTGACTCGTGATCGGGCCGCCATTGGCCTCGAGCAATATATCGCCCATTTGCAAACCGGCGAGTGCCCCCAAACTGGTTGGCTCGACGACTTGGATCGTCACCGCGCTGGCTTCGACTTGGCCGCGCGGCGCGAGCGTGATGCCATAGATTGTTGCCAGCGCATCCGCCGGGCTGGAATCTGCCACGGTTTTCGGGTGCTCGGCCGGTGTCGTCAGCTGAACTGTACGATCACGTTCCAATCGCGGAATCGCCGGGTACGCAGGTTCCGTAGCGGAACCGGGCGCTGTCTTATCGATTGCCCGATGACAGACAATGCACCGATCATAACGGGCCACGGAACTGAAGTTGTAATTGATTTTCATATCCGGCAACCAAATTTGGTCGAGCTTGATATTGCCGGTATATAGCGCGTCGAGCACCGGGCCCCGATTGACCCATTCGCCTGCCGACGACGAAAACTTTACGAGATTCTCCTTCAGCCGCGTCTGTTCTTTTTCCAAAGCCGCAATCTGCTTTTGCAAATCAAGCTCGGCAGACTGAATCTGCTTAACGATTCCCTCTAAACTGACACGGTAGTCCTTCGCCCCATTCACCGCCGAATCGAGCTCGGCGATTTCGTCACGCAACGTTTGGATCTTGGCGTCGATCTCTTCAGTGGGCTTGCTTTCTCCTACTGCAATGCTTCGTTGACTGATAGTCGCTGTTTGCTCTGCGGCTTTGAACTTTTTCTTCGTGAGTAGAGCGCCCTCGCGGCGCTTCGCCTCGCGAATGAAGTTATTGTTCATTTCGTCGATCACGTCCTGCCGTGCCGACTGAATCGCGGCGCTATCCTGATCCTGAGCCGCTTGCATCCTGCTTGTGGCATTGTCGAGCTTCGTGAAATTCGCAGGCGCCTCTTTGATCCCTTCGTTCGCAAGCCGCTCGTCTTCGGCGTTTACTTTGCCTTCGAAATCTTGGATCAGCGACGCCTCGATTTTGGTGCTGCGGGCAGCGTCCAAGTCCTTATTGAGCCGCTGCAACGCCACTTTCGAATCCATTTGCGACTGCGCCAATTGAGCCTGAATCGTCCACGCTTCGCGCGAGCGGTCGTCCAGTTGCCACTTCCGCCATTCGCGATTGTGGTCCTTGGCCAACATCCACAGCGTGCCAGCCAACATGACCAGCGCCGTGATGCCGAACAGCACGTGCATCTTCGCTTGATCGCGCCAAGTTTTTTCAGTTGCGGGCATCGCGTGAATTCAACAATGAAACTTTGTAATTAACTTGGAAAACAACCACTCGCGTTTAGGCCGGGCACGCCGCAGACCATCAAAAATTCAAGAAATACTCAGGGATCGCAATCAAATACTTCAAATTAAACGACCATCGCAAAACCATCTTGATCGGCAGTGCCGCCATGAACAGCAGCAGGTTCGCCAACACCATGTAACGAATAAATCCCATTCGTTGGTAGAAGTTTCGCAGGACCGTGATCGCCATCAGCGGCGGTAACGCAATGAAGTACCCCAGTACCAGCAGGGTCCCTGGCAACTCGCGCGTGAATAGTATGCCTACGAACTGTGCCACCGGCTGCAACCAACTCGAAATCCACGTCGGCGTGTATTGTACGATCCAACTCATCTGTGGCACCGCCGGCAAGCTGCGGCCAAGCCACCATTGCCACACATATTCAGAAAGGTTGACGTTGTTTAGCGCTTCTACCTTGTGCGGGTCCCAATGTTCGTAGGGACCAAAAAAATTCCAGTTCGGACCGCGCAGCAGCGTACCCAGTACGATCAATGTCACCCAGAGTTCTAAGAACCCTAACTGAAAAATTATGTACGCAAACTTGCGCTCCTTGATGGTGTAGTAGCCATTCCCTTTTTTGTTGAAGTCGATATAAGGAATCGCCATCAACCCCACGACGATCATGCTCGGCAGCACGACGCCCGCCATCCACGGATCGTAGTACACGAGCATTTCCTGCAAACCAAGGAAGTACCACGGCGCCTTCGAGGGATTCGGCGTCTTCACGCTACTCGCCGGTTCTTCCAACGGTGCCTGCAGCCACATTGCCCAAAAGATCAAGACCGCGGTCAGCGCGATCATGCAGATCATTTCGGTATAAACGAGATCCGGCCACACCAGAATCTTCTCATCATCCAACTTTTCAAGCGGCGGCTCACCAGCTTCTGCACGCCGATCATTTTCCACCGCGCGATACGTCGCTAGCCACGTGAAAAATGCCAGCAGAAATACGAGCGCGACGATCGGCACGTTATCCGGCTTGGCCACGATCGCGAAAAAGTTCGGATCTGGCATAGACAGCCCAAGGAACAGCAGCATCAGGTTCCAAATTGACCATGCCACCGCCGGCTTTACGAACCAGGTACGGAACAAAAACAGAATGATGAGTACGGTTGTTGTTCCCAGTGTATAGATAACGGGTCCCGTCTGTGAATTAACGAATTCACGGAAGGCCATCGGCATCTTCGGCATCATGCCCAAATTCGCGCCGGCCGCCAGTGCGGCGAGAACGCTGAACCCGAGGGCGACAAACGTCCAAACCAAGGCATTCGTAACATGGAAGCTGAAGCCTGGCCCTCGAACGCGAAAATACGTTTTGGGCCCGAACTTCTGCCACATGAGCAGCGCCGCAATCCCGTTCATCGCCGCCAGCGCGAAGTAATACGGCACCAAAAACGCTGAAACCGATTCGGCAAACTGTTGTGGGGAGATTCCGTGCATGCCTTTTCGCGTCGGCCGCCAGGCCGAATCATTCGAGCCGTTCGTACTATTCGACCCAGTAACCCAAAGTTACAGCGGTCCGCTAATGCCGCCATCCTTGCGGACGCGCCAAAAGTGAATCGCCAATAACAACGAAACTGCCAGCGGGATCGCTATGCAGTGCAAAATATAAAACCGATTCAGCGTCTCTTCGCCTACGTTGCGCGCACCAAGTAGCGCAAAGCGCGCATCGCTCCCGCTGGTGATCATCGGGTACCCCAACGTAAGCAATTGGTGCCCCGGCCCTTCGTGGCCCAAGATCGGTGTCGCGCGTGCCATATTCGAACCGACCGTGATAGCCCACACCGCCAACTGATCCCACGGCAGCAAATAGCCCGTGAACGAAAGCAACAGCGTAAGCAGCAGCAAAATCACGCCCACGACCCAATTGAACTCGCGCGGCGGCTTGTAACTGCCGGTGAGAAACACGCGGTACATGTGCAGCCAGACCGTAATCACCATTGCATGCGCGCCCCATCGATGGATTTCGCGCATGATGCCCAGCGAATAAATATCGCGGAGCGCCAAAATATCGTTGTACGCCCATTCCAGCGTCGGGCGGTAATAAAACATCAACAGCACGCCCGTCACTGTTTCAACTAGAAACAGGAAGAACGTGACCCCGCCCATGCACCAGGTGTATGACAGCGCGATGCCCTGCTTCTTGATCGAAACCGGATGCAGGTGCAAAAAGAAATTCGTCAGCATCACGACGATCCGGTTGCGGCGGTCAACCGGCATCGGGTGCCGAAAGATGCTCTTCCAAATTTGGGATTCGGTAATGATTTCGCCTAATCCGGCCATGTCGTCCTAAATCCGATGAGTCTCTGAAAGATTGCGTCCGTTTTTAACAACCGCGTCGCCGAATCGCGTAAGTTTTCGCTCACACAAATGCCAATCGCTACGCGGGAATATAGCACGCCGGGTTGTCCCAATCGCCCATTTCTTGCTGAAAAGTACGACTCTTGTCGACCTCGATCGAGCCATCGCTGCCGATCGATATTGCATAGCGTTCGAGCGGCCGAGGCGCCGGCCCCTCAAAGTTAATTCCGTCCTTGTAATAACCACTACCGTGGCAGGGGCATTTGAACTTCTGCTCCGCATCCAACCAGTTGGGCGTGCATCCAAGGTGCGTGCAAACCGACTTCAGCGCGAAGATCTCCGGCTGACCGTTGTACTCCGTGTTCACGATCCACACGCCGTACTGAGCCTTGAACCGCGTTTCGACTTGACCAGGCGCAAACTTATCCGGCGTACCGACACTAAACTTACTCGGCGGTTCCCGCAAAATGTTCGGAAACATGAACCGCACGGTGCCGAGTGTCCACGCCGCGGCCGTGGCGGTCAGCGCTGTGAAACCAACTGCGAGTGCCGACATCCCAAAGATGAATGCCCGCCGTTCCGCAACTAACTCCTTGGCTGCCTTTGCCGCACCCGACTTTGCATACGCCGGCTTCACTGGCATCGGCGGTACAACGATTGCTTCCTTGGCCTTTGCTTTCTTCGCGTCAGGTGCCACCGGCGACGCCTTGGCCGAAGCTTCGGCCTTCGTCATCGGCCCCGGTTTCGTGCCCTTTCGCGCCGCCGTAAGAATGCTCTGCGTATCCACTGGCTCCGACTTTGCCGCGGCAACTTCTTTCTTCGCAGGTGCAGCTTTTGCTGCAGCAGGCTTCGGCGCGGGCTTGTCTTTCGGCGCCGCCGGAGCAGCTCCGCCACCCCGCGCCATCGCCATCATCTCGGCAACGCTCGGTCGAGCACCGCCACTTGCCGCTGGTGCCTTCGCAGCGGGAGCGGGTTTCGGCGCGGCCGCCTTCTCCTCAGCAGGAGTATCTGGTGACGGCGTTTCGGCAGCGCCACCTTTCGCGTCGGCCTTCCGCGCGGCCGCTAACATTTCTGCGACAGTAAGTTTTTTCTCAGCCATAACTCGCCCTTACGCCAAGACTGCACTCGTATCCGCATTGCAATCAAGACGGGAGAATCGCGACCGCCCAAGCCACTCGCGCAACCGTGATTGAAGGCTCACGATGGGCCCGCGCATTGTCCGGAAGTCCATTACGCTGCAACAGGTTATAAGAACCGCGGTGCCGGCCAGGCAGGGGATTGTGACTTTTTTCACAATCTTCTCTCTATTGTTTAAGCCCGAATCGTCCGATTGTCAACCGCCATTCAGAAACTCCGCCCCACCCCGGCGCGGCTGATTGCACAATTCTGTGCGCCGACAAGCCCACGGTAAAGATCAAATTGCGATTCGACCACCAAAAACATCTCCGATGCGCGACCGCCAACTCTACTCGATTGAATTGACGCTCATTGCCCGCACGTCGAAACTGGTTCAATCACATTCGCATAACATCTGCTGCCGCATGACTCACTTTTTCGCCAGTTCGCTTACAATTTCACATTCGTACTATGAATATCCTTGTTGTCGGCAATGGCGGACGTGAACATGCCTTGGCGTGGAAGCTGCGCCAAAGCCCGCGCGCGAGTCGGGTCTTCGTCGCACCCGGCAACGCCGGTACCGCGCTCGACGCCGAGAATGTGGACATTCCGGCAACTGACATAAAGCGCCTTCTCGAGTTTTCCCGTCAGAACAGCATCGAGCTCACCGTCGTTGGCCCCGAGGCCGCACTCGGCGCGGGACTCGTCGACGCTTTCCAAAAAGCCGGCCTCCGCGCCTTCGGACCGTCGAAGGCCGCCTCGGAGCTCGAAATCAGCAAAGTCTTCTGCAAGAATTTGCTCCGCCACGCAGATGTCGCGACCGCCGAGTACCGCGTCTTCCGCGATGCTCGCGCCGCGAACACATATCTCATCGACCGCGACGACACACCCGTCGTCGTCAAGGCCGACGGCCTCGCCGCCGGCAAAGGGGTCGTCGTCTGCGATAACCGCGACCAAGCCCTCGAAGCCGTCGAACGCATCGGCGTCCGCAAGGAATTCGGCGACGCCGGCAATCAAATCGTGATCGAGGAACGCCTCCACGGCCAAGAAGCCAGCGTGCTCGCCATCACCGATGGCCACACGATCATCACGATGCCCGCCTGCCAAGATCACAAACGCGCCCGCGACGGCGACAAAGGCCCCAACACCGGCGGCATGGGCGCTACTGCCCTACCCCGCTCGTCACCGAACAAATGCTCGCCAGCGTTGAAGAACGCATCCTGGTTCCCACGATCCATCAGATGAAACGCTCGCGGCGACCCTTCCGCGGAATCCTTTACGCCGGCCTCATGATCACGAACCAAGGCCTCAAAGTCCTCGAATACAACGTCCGTTTCGGCGACCCCGAGTGCCAACCACTCCTCATGCGTCTGCAAAGTGATCTGGTCGACTTGCTCGAAGCCGCCAGCGATGGCCGCCTCGACGAAGTCGCTCCGCCCACGTGGGACCCGCGCCCCGCGGTCTGCGTCGTGATGGCCAGCGAAGGTTACCCCGGCATCTACGAAAAGGGACAACCCGTCCGTGGTTTAGAAGAAGCCGCCAAAGTGCCCGACGTCAAAGTCTTCCACGCCGGCACCAAACTGAAGGATGGCACGGTCATTACCGACGGCGGCCGCGTCTTCGGCGTCACCGCCCTGGGCTCAAGTATCTCTGCGGCGAAATTACAGGCTTACACCGCCGTCAAATGCATCCGCTTCAGCGGCGCCTGGTGCCGCAAAGACATCAGCGACAAAGCCCTTACCTACGCAAAATAGCGCCGCGCTATTAGCGTCGGCGGCAACGCCGAATTCCTCCCCCGGATCGCGCCCCCCCACAAAGACCCTCCCAAAATCACGTCGCCCGCGCCGCTTCCCCGCGTGGCGCGAGCATCAGCACCATCGCCGCCCCCACCACGACCATGATCAATCCCGCCCAGAAGAACGGATTGACGTTGTACCATTGGTGCGTCGACGAAACCGAAACCAATGTGTTGATGACGGGTGCCCCGCCAAATACGAGCGGCATGACAAATACCGGCTTACCCCCCGAGTTGAACGCCAAGATAATACCAAGTGCGCCAACTGCGCCGAACGTCCCACCCAATAACGCCCAAACCGTGCCCATACTGCGGTACGTACTCGCCTCGCCCATCTCTCCCAAGAAGAAATACGGCACGATCACGGCGATCACAAAATACGCGATCCCCACACATATCAGCGGCCGCATTCGGCTGTGGTTCATGGCCGCCTGTCCCTTGTGCAACACGGGCCCGTAGGCGCCCCAAGTGCCGATCGCGAGCGCAATCGAGAGCACCCGCAGTATCCAAATCCAAGCGCCTTCGCTGGCAGTTGTTGTCGGAGCCGGCGCCTTCACGGGCTCCGGCGCTGTCTGCGCAGTGGCATCCGCAGATTTTGCGGCGGCCGGAGACGCACCATGCGGCGACGCCACCATCACGAGCACTGCACCCAGCACTACCAAAATTAGCCCTGCTAAAAACCACGATCCAATATCCTTGATGCGGTTCGCCAAATAAATCGTGAGAAACGCGTTCACGACCGGCGCACCACCAAATACCAGTGGCATGACATAAACCGGTCGCCCGCCAAACGTAAATGCAAGAATGACTCCGAGCGCGCCAAGCGCGCCCATCGCGCCGCCAGCAATGCTCCATATCAAACCGCTTATCGTCCATTCGCCCTTTTCGCCTTTGAAGTGCAGCCACAGGGCAGGAACGATGACACCAACCAAAAAATACGCCAGCCCGACACACACAAATGGCCGAAATTTCGCCGGCACATGATCGATCGTCGACATGCCGTACTGCCCATAAGCGAGTACAGGGCCATACATGCCCCAGCACAACACTGTGAGGGCGATCGCCGCAAACAACAAAATCGTATTCCGCATCGAACCTTCCCGTAGTGAACGATTAATCGAGCGCCATTCCCTTAGCGTCGGCCGCCAGGCCGAATCCCTCATACTAACTGTCGCGCTCCCACTCTAATCCCCCCCACGAAAATCAGCTAGTCGCCCCTTAGCGCCCCCAAGATCGGCCCCCGCACCGCCGACCGCGTCGACAACCACCCCGCCGACAACCCGACCGCCGCAATTGTCCCCAGCAGCGCTCCCAATGTCCCCCACGGCACGCTCGCCCCATGCGGCATCCACTGCGGAATAAGCGCAATCGCCGCCGCCAAACAGCCAATCACGAGCCCACCCACCAACAAAACCGCATTCTCCTCGATCACCATCATCACCAGCCGCTTCGATGAAAACCCTTCCGCCCGCATCAGTGCCAACTCCGCCCGCCGTTCCAACACACTTCGCAACTGCACCACGGCTAGCCCAATCGTTCCCAGAAGAAGTCCGAGTCCCCCAAGACTTTGGAATGTCGCAAGATACGTATTCTGCACCGCCAAAAACTGCGCGAGTTGATCCCGAGCATCGGTCGCATCAAACCCTTCCTCAGCAAGTGTAGATTCCAACACCGTCGCAACGTCCCGGGAGGGCGAAGCTCCGACTGAGCCGTTTGCTTCACGACGATTCAGCTCAGCAGGAGCTTCGCCCTCCCGCGCATCGTTTGTTCGTTCAACCAAAAAATATCGATACCCACCAACCTCGGGAAACAAGTTCACAAAGTTCGCTTCACTCACCAGCAAGTTCCCTTGCAGCACACTGTTCTCGAGCAGCCCAACGACTTCCAGCGTCACCTCCCGCCCCGCCCCGTCTCGAATCGAAAAGTGCGACCCGACGCCGCCAATGTGCAAGCTATAAGCCGCTGTACTCGCATCAAGCACAACCGGCACAGCATCATTCAACTTCGCATCGAGCGCCGTCCACGGTTTGTCCGCAAACTGCTTCTCCGTTTCCGCCCAAGCAAAACCCCCGCGCTCAATGAGAGATTGCGGCACGCCCAACACCGTCGGCTGCGTCGGCTGATACAAGTTCAAACAACTCGCATTCTCTCCCGCGGCGACGCGCAGCGAATAAAACCGCCAGGCTTGAGCAAATCTTCTTCGGACAACGCTTTACCATTTTGCCGGCTGTCCGAGATACCGAGCTCTCGTCTCCCCTCCTCCGTGTTGAGATCGTAGTGAATCGGCAAATCACTCGTCGCCGTCAGTTCAAAACCGCCCGTTCCCCCTTCGCTCGTTCCGAGCTGAAACGCACTCACCGCCGCGATCAAAAAGCTCGCCGCGGCCACGAGCCCAATCGTTAGCGTGCTCCGCCCAGGATTGCGGGCGATATTCGCCACCGACAGCCGCCGCAGTGAAAAGGCATGAACCATTTTCCGATCACGTCGCCAAATGCCGCAGCCGAAACCGAACCTCGCCCAACAACAGCACCAGCGCCGTGGCCCCACTGCCAAAAAAGCTTCCGGCCTGGGATTCTCCCTGCAAAAAGAATCCCGCCACGCATTGAACAACGACCAGCGCCACCAGAACCAATCGCAGAACAGGCCACGAAAACCATCGCCACCACTTCCCCGCCGCCTCGTGAAGTTCGCTCGCGATGTTACCCATCATCAGCCGCATCACTGGTTGCCGCACCAATCGCCGAATCGACCAACGAATCGTAATCCACGACACAACAACGCCCGTCACCCACCCGATCAGTAAACTCATCCAACCCACATGCAACTGAATAAACGGTGTCGACACTGCCGCTAACCACCACGTTCGCAGCCCAAATACCATCAGCCACGCGTACAAAACTCCCAGCACTACACCGACGCTCGCTCCCACCGCAGCGACCACTGTCCCCTCGCGCGCGAGCAATCGCGACGTCGTCCGCCGATTAACACCAGTGGCGGCCAACGTGCCGAGCTCGCTTGCTCGCTGTTCGATGCCCAACCGAAACAACAGCGCCACCAGCATCACGGCGGCCGCGATAAGAAAAATGCTGAAACCAAGAAACAACCACTCAAAGGGCGTCGTGCCGGCGGAAGCCTCGAGCCCCATTTGCTTAACCGGCATTGTTCTCATGCCGAGCGCTGCCGGACTTACCTGGCGCATGAATCTATTGCGGAATTGATCGCCAATCGCTTCGCCCGGCTTTACCGGCGTGCGCAGCAAGCTGATTGTTCCCCACCGGCTTCCGAACAACCGCTCACCTGTCGCCAGGGACACAAACGCCTTCGGCGTCGTTCGATATTCACGCCAATAGTCTTCGTCTTTCGGTCGGACCGTTTCCACCAAATCAAACGGCAAGTCCCACTCGCTGATCGATTTCTGATCGGTGACCCCCGGCAACTCCGGCGTGAGTTTCGGGTCCGCTGCCAGCGTCGGCTTGCCGTCCGCAGTCTTCAGATTTACAACCGCCGCAGATTAAAGACCGCAGGCGGCTCGTGTTCATGTAACTTACCGTGCGTGCTTTCTGGATCATAAAACTTCACCGTGATTGAGTCGCCCACTTTCGCGTGCAGATCGTCGGCCGCCCAATCGTTGAGCACAATCTCATCGTCTGCGAGAACGATCGGTTTGCCGTCAGCATCGAGTAGCGGGCCAACCTCGGGAAGTGAATCGACACCCGTGATCGTCGAGTACGGTATCTTTCGCTCGTGGCCTGGCGCACCGACGCTTATCGAATTCGCCAAATAGGTAACGACGGGCTGCAGTACTCTACCGGGAAGCGACTTGTAAGCCGCCTGCACGACCGCGTCACTCATTACCAATGAGTCAGAACTTATTTGCTCAACACCCGCCGAAAGAATCGGCTCGCTCGAAATGCCGAAATCTACCGGCCCCACTGGTAGCCACCGCAGCGCGCTCTCGACCTCCGCGCTTGGCCTATCGACGGCCCCGAGCACAAAGAAAGCGTTCACCTTCTCCGGCACCCCCAGCAGCTTCTGCATCGTCGTCAGGGGCACAAACACGTTGCGGGGCAACTGTTGGGTCGGCAAGAGTCCGAATCGCGCCAGACCGATCGGCGGCAACACGGCACCGACCTTTAATGAACGACTGCGGGTCGTTTTTTCCAACTGCTTCGCGCCAATCAAACTGTCGGCCGGCAGCGAGCTAACAGCGGGAACGCGTAGCAAAATATCATTGTCACGGTGCACACCCAATTCGCGCGCAACGATTCCGAAATCGCGACTTCGCCTTCGCCTAGCTCGCGGTCCGGCCCGCCCTCGCCGCAAGACCAGAATTTCGAATCGCAACCAATCACAGAAACCGCCGTCGCCCGACGGCGGTCCTTGCCATCGTTATGCTCGAGCGTACCACTGACGAGAATCGCGGGCGCGGTCGGAAGTTGGGTCCAATTTCGCTCGTGTGGTGGCGGCCGCTCGAGGATCTGGTTCGCCACCTGCTCACGAAACATGTGGACCGAAACGACTGCCGTATCAATCTTCCCCAGCCGCTCGAGCGTCAAATCGCGCAAACTACCGCGCACTGAATCGCCTACAAGCAGAGCACCGGTCAGCACCGCCGTCGCCACGGCCACGCCCAACATCACGGCGATATGAATCCTGCGATAATGCCGCAAACTCGCAAGCGTAAATCGCCAAGCATTCATGTCACGTACCGCGCACGGGCCCAAACCACTCAATCTGCTTCCGCGGACAGAACACAAATCCTTCCGCCTCACAGAACGGCTTCAGCCATTCCGCTCGCTCCTCGAGCGATTCATGCGCCGTCCCCTGCGGCATCAGCAGCACTCTTTCCCGATTGATCTCAGGAAACTCGGTCACGTACTTCTGAACTTCGTCCAAATCATCACGCGAATCGACGACAAACTTCAACTGATACTCATAGTCCGCGATCAGTCGCCGAATCACCCCCGGCCGATGCCGCTCCCGTTCATGCCGCCGATGCCATCGAGGCTCCGCCTTCGCATCAGGCGCCGAACTCGCAAACTTCGGACTGATCGACATCAAATCGCACTCAACCGGCAAATGCAGCGTGCCCGCCGTCTCGATCGTCACATGGCGGCCGATTGCGCGCAGCCGCGCGCACAGGGGAATCAATTCCGAAAACAGCATCGGCTCGCCACCCGTCACCACGACATGCCGCGTGTCCCATTCTTCAACCTGCGACACGATCTCATCCGTCGACATATCCCGCCCCTCGGGCTCCCACGAGGCAAACGGCGTATCGCAAAACCAACACCGCAAATTGCACCCACTCGCGCACACAAACACGCTCGGCACGCCGGTCAGGAACCCTTCTCCTTGCACCGAACGATAAATCTCAGCAATTCGCATTTAGAGTTCTTGTTTGACCACAGAGAGCACAGAGACCACCGAGAGACAGATACTGGGATTTGTCTTACTCTGTGCTCTCCGTGATCTCGGTGGTAATTCTCTCATATTTCATTTCGACTGATACGCAATCGGATCTTTCACGCCCGCTTCCGCAAACCCCTTCAACCTCAACTGACACGCATCACAGCGCCCACAAGAAACCCCATCTGCATTCGGCGCGTAACATGAATGCGTCAAACCATAGTCGACACCCAATTCCATCCCGCGGCGAATGATATCTGACTTCGTCATGCGGATCAGCGGTGTCCGAACGTGGAATTCAAGCGAGCCTTCCACGCCAGCTTTCGTCGCCAGATTCGCCAGCTTCTCGAACGCCGCAATAAACTCCGGCCGGCAGTCCGGGTATCCCGAATAATCAACCGCATTCACGCCCAAAAACAAATTGGCCGCGCCGACCACTTCAGCATATCCCAGCGCCAACGACAGGAACACAGTGTTCCGCGCCGGCACGTAAGTAATCGGGATGCCGTGCCCAATCGCGGTCTCATCCCGATCCAGAGGCACATCAATTTCATCGGTCAGTGCGCTTCCCCCAAACTGATCGAGCCCAACGGAAGCAACAACATGCCGCCTGACACCTAACGCTTCACCAACGCGCCGCGCCGCTTCCAACTCAAACCGATGCCGCTGTCCATAATCGATCGATAACGCGTAAAGTTCGTATCCATCATGCCGCGCAATCGCCGCCGTCGTCGCCGAGTCCAACCCGCCCGACAACAACACCACCGCGTTTCGATTTACCGGACTACCCATCGTTCATCCACAATCCAAAACCCGCAATCACCCTTCACCCTTCCGCCCTCCACCTTCCCCCCTCCGCTTTATCATGCCACAATGCACGACCCGCCAAAAGGAGCGGTTTTATGAGCGACTTCCGCAATCTACTCGAAACTTTCGACAATCAGTTCCCCGATCGCGATTACCAAATCGAAATCGTGTCGCCGGAGTTCACGTCTGTGTGCCCCCGCACCGGCCAACCCGATTTCGGCACGGTCACGATCAGCTACACGCCCGACAAACTGTGCATCGAGCTCAAAAGCCTGAAGTTCTATTTGCAGAGCTTTCGCAACCAAGGCATCTTTTACGAGCACGTCACTAACACAATCCTCGACGACCTCGTGATCACCCTGCGCCCACGCTGGATGAAAATCGAAGCCACCTTCAACGCCCGCGGCGGAATGACGGAAACGGTCACCGCCAAATACGCCGACACTTACGTCTAACTTCCATTGCATTTCTTCACGCCTTTGCGTGAGACTCTTCCAACCACAATTCGAGTAAGCGCCATGCCCGACCGCCCTCAAGTCGTGCTCTCCGGTTTCGGCGACGAAGCCGCCGTCCACAAAACGGCCGTCGAGCAATTCGCCGCCATGTCCGCCGCCGGGCTGCAATATTACAGCCTCCGCTTCGTCGATCTCGGCAGCGGCGTCAAAAACGTGATGAAGCTCACCAAGAGCGAAATCACCGACCTCCGCCACATCGAAGACCAGTACGGCATGAACGTGGCCTCAATCGGCTCACCACTCGGCAAGGTGAAGCTTTGCGACATCGACGACGGCACCGCCAACCCGTTCGTGCCCTTCGACCGCTATCTAGAAAAGGACGTTGCCCGCGCATGCGAGCTAGCCCACGCGTTCGAAACGAAGCTCATCCGCGGGTTCTCATTCTATCCACCCAAAGGCGATGACCCCCACGAGCATGTCTCCCAAGCCGCCGACCAGCTCGCCCAAATCGCCGAAATGTGTCACCGCAGCGACCTCACGTTCGGCCTGGAAATCGAAGCGAACCTCGTCGGCCAAACCGGCGAACTAATCGCCGAACTCCATCGCCGCGTGAACCATCCTGCCCTCGTCACCATCTTCGACGGCGGCAACATCATCAGCCAAGGCTTCTCGCCCGAAGAAACATTCCAGCAATACCTGGCGATGAAGCCCAGCATCGGCTGGATGCACATCAAAGACTATCGCGACCCCCACCTGAAAAGCCGCACCGCGCACGTGGAGGAGGACAAACTCAAACACTTCGTCCCTGCCGATATCGGCGACAGCGGCCACGCCCGCATCCTCCGCGACTTCGCCGAATGCCTCCCGCACTTGCACGAAAAGCTAACGAAGCGTGGCATCCCGGGCGTCGTACTCGACTTGGAACCCCACCTCAAAGGCGGCGGCCAGTTCGGAGGCTTCAGCGGACCCGATGGAATGGGCGTCGCCCTCCGCAGCCTCTGCCGAGTCCTCGACGATGTCGGCATCGACTATCACTTACGCGACTTTGAAGACGTCCGCGCCGAGCGCGGCTTCTAGCTCGCCTGCGAACTGATCTGCCTACTTCTTTTCAGCTTCCACATCAATCGGCAGCGCCGCTTTCACGACCTCTCTCGTCCGTGGCCCGTCATGCGCCGCGACCCGCATCGAATACAGCATCGTGCGGAACGCTTCGCCCGCCCAGTACGCCGCTACGATCAGCGCCACACACGCCGTGATGAACTGAATATCGCGCCAATTCGGCGAATTGAGCATCAGCCACAAGCTAGTCATCCCCGCCAAGGCGGAGACGATCACCTTTGTCACGGCATTGCGTCGGAACGTCCGTAGCTCATGCCGGCCGATGTCCCGCCGCGCTGTCTCGTTTGCCAAGGCTCGCAGCGCGCCCAAATTCGTAGCCGGCGCCGTTGCCGCCCGCTTCGTGAATGCATCCCAGTTAACTTCAACTTCCGCCGCTCGCTCTTCGGCGCTGAGTTGGGGTGCGTCTGTGGTGGCCATCTCCGATGTCGGCGGCGCTTCCACCTTCTGTGGTTTCGCTTCATTATCGGTGGTGCTCGGATGCACACTCGTTCGAAGTCCGGTCACTTGCGACGCAATAGAGGGTGCTGCATCCCCTCGCACCCGTTGCAACAACTTCGCCATGTATTGCTCGATGGACTCCTCATCATCCCCCCCCGCAGAAACTGCAGTCGGCTTGTTTTCACTCCGCACCGGCATCAGCGGTTGCGGCTTTTCTACAGGCATAGGCGAAATTACCGCCTTTTCCACCGTGCCAGCAGCTCCAGCCTTCTCCTCCTCCGCGAACAAGTGGGAATAACGGTCGATAAACGACGCTTGCTGCGCCGGTACATTCACTGGCTCGGCAGCCTCCGCTACCACACTTTCCCCAGCGCTCTTGGCCCAAGGATTCGCATCCACTTCCGCAGCGAGCGAATTAACACTTTCGATTGCATCCGACTCCTTCGCGACTTCTGTACTTTCAAACGGTTGAGCTCCCCAACTGACTATCTCATCCGATTTCGGCTGCTCAACGACCTCTTCCACAGCCGTCGCATCGTCCGCAGCCTCGGCTGGTGCTCCCTGCTTCCAGATCGAAAACTCGGCGAACGGCGACACGTCGTCCGACGCCTCTTCTTTTACTCCCGCTTCGTCGCTTTCCCAGGCAGGTTTCACGACTTCGTTCGCGCTGCCCATGCTGCTAAGAGACGACAGCTCGCCCTCGCTGCCAACACTTGCCCGCGGCACCTCACCCCAAGCTCGAGGAGCAGCACCAAAATCATTCGGTTCCGTTACGGCAGGCACCGACCAATCAACTTTCGCTTCCGCCGGCACATCCCACGGATCGGCAGCCGCATCCTGGGCGATTTCCACCTCAGCCGTCTTCGGCTCTGCGATCGAGTCGTGCATCAATTCCTTGATCGCGGCGCGGACGTCCGCCGGAACAACGTCCCGCTCGTTCGCAGGCTCGATATCCACCGCTGGCGACTCCACGCTCTCAACCGTCGGAAGTTCCAACACTGCTTCGGTCGGACGCTCAATTCGTTCGAACAGCGCACTTACACATGGCTCGACGCTCGGCTCTTCCGCCACACACTCAAATTCCACCGCCGCGGGCAATGCCGATTCAACCGCTTGCGAGCTTTCCGCCGCCATCTGCGGCGCCACAACTGCCGAGGAGCAGCTCCGCGCCGTCTCCAACTCTCGCTGCAGAGCCACCATCTGAGCCAGATGTTCCGCGAACCGAGCCTCCCACTCGCCCAGTTGCCGCCGAACTTCCTGCAGCTCGGCGTGCAGCTCGCGTTGCTCAGTGCGAGCTAAAGCGCGGTCCGCTTCCCAAGTTTCCATCTTGTCCGCCAGCCCTGGCAGCTGATGATTCGCTCCGGCAATTCGCAGCTCCAAGCTTTCCTTTTCCGCTCGCAACCCACGTAACGCGGCGAGCATCTTCCGATTGCGGCCACGCGCCAACGAGCAAGCGGCCTGCAATTCCTGGAAGACAACTTCGACCGCATCTACCGACTGCATCGGTGCATGATCCTCATCCGCCTCCTCTTCAACAGCCGCAACACACTCAATGTCGGCGATGTCAGCCGCCACGGGCTCAGCAAGACAAACGATGCCTTCACCGATCGCCACAGTTTCATTGCCCGCCTCGACGCTTTCGGCAGCAATTTTGTTCGTAACTGGTTCCACGACCGCAGCGACTTCTTCCAAGGCCGCAGGACTTTCGACGACGTTTTCAATGGCCGCGTCTTCCGACGCGTCCCATTCGGTCGCAACGGAAATGGAATCGTCTTCAGCGTCTGTACCGCACTCTGTATCCGCAACAACGTCTACGTCGGCGGCGACCGCTACGGTCTCAAAGCCACCTTCAATCGGGCCCCAAATTTCGGTCTCTCGTTCGCGACTTCCTGCCTCTGCGCCAACTTCCGCCCGAACCTCCTCCACGGCCTCTTCGTCCGCCACGTGATCACTCGTAACAGCCGCGGACTCAGCCTCAGCCGGCGTCTCCTCCACCGGAAAATACGACAGCAGCCCCACTGACTTCTCCGCCTCAATCAGCGGCATCAATTCCGAGAGCGAATCCAAGGCGGCCGCCAATGGGTCCACGAGATCGAGCTCTACGCCGCCCAATTCCAAGCAATCCCCGGCAGCCAGCGGCGCATCATCAAACGTCGCCCCATTGAGCCGCGTGTCGGTGGCCCACCGCCGAACTCGCAATCCCTCTGGCCCATGCACGATCAAGCAATGCAGTGGCTCAACCCCCGGCCGCTCAATCCGCAAGTTGCACCGCGGTCCCGAACCAATCGTCATTTTGTTGCCCTGCGGCAGTTCCACAAGCTGTCCATCCCCGCGGACGCGCAACTTCATACTGCTCGCACTGCCATGGCGCGAATCCACCGCAACTTTTTGACGATCTACTAAAAACATCGAACCAACCTGGTAAGTAAGGCATCCTGGAAACCGAGCGCAAAAAGCACGCGCCGGCCATTTTGGTCGCAATTTCTGCTAAAAGCATGTACGTCGCCCCTAAGCAAGCGTCAAAGTACGTTGCTGGCACCGCCGCCAGTAACCCACGCTGCATAATCCGAAAACTTCGGCTGGTCCTCTTGCAACGATCCTGCCGATTACCGTTAGGCGCTCGGCAAACTAGCCGTCAAAGGAAAACTCCTACGTTTTCCCGTGGCGACTACAAACTGTCTGGCCTGGGGGGAAGTCAGGGGATGGGCGATCAGCCCCGCGGGGACACCCGCGCCTCTCTCCCTAAGCCGGCATTTTCCGGGCAATTTGCGATACCAGTTCGGCCACGCCCGCAAACCTTTCCGATTATCCGGTGAGCTAGCGATCAAACCGACTGGACTTGCGTACTATATTTAGGTTGCAGACCACTTAGCACCGCGTCTCGCGGTCAAGCAGCTCAACCGACGGGAGTTTTTGGCTCGTTCGAGCTTCCACGCCGGCTAGCCAAATTTAGTGGGTTTTGGGAACAGAGAATCTGGGGGGCGTTCGCCACGAGCATTCGCTTGTGAACGCGGTCGCCAGCCTCGCCAGGCAAGGTGAAATCACAATGTCGTCACGCAAAGATTCAATCGAAAAGATGCGCGAACTTTTGGTCGTGCGTCGCAATGCCATTCGCAAGGCCTTGGCCGGCGACTTGAGCTTGCTCAAGCAGCTCCGCGAGCAATCCGGCGGCGATGTCGTCGACGCCGCGCTCGATGCCGCTCAGGATGAAATCAGCTCGCAGCTCGCCGAAGTCGAAAGCCGCGAACTCGCCAGTATCGAACGTGCCCTGATTCGAGTCAAAAACGGGACCTACGGCGAATGCGAAGGCTGCGGAAATCGCATACCGGTTGCTCGCCTCAATGCCCTTCCCTACGCCACCAGCTGCATCGAATGCCAACGGGCGGCCGAAACCAGCGGCGGCGCCGGCGGCGCCGGCGGCGACTGGAGCCGAGTCCTTGACTCTGGTTACAGCGACGCCGATGTCTCCTTCAGCGACCTTGAGGCCCAATGACGCTGACCCCAGGGACCCTGAGGCGCAGTGAAATTGTAGGGCCTATGACGAAAGGCCGTTTTCCTTCCGTCCTGCTCAGATAAAGCTATAATTAAGCCCGGTGGTGACTCGCGTCGCCACCGGGTTTTTTGTTGACACGAACTCAGGCTGCTTCCGCCATGATCCATCGCAACTCACTTCAGCGCGCAACAGCCAATTGCTCGATACAACTCTTCATCGCTCCCCTGTGCGTGATCCTAATCGCAGCGCCCGCGAGCGCGCAAGTCGCGAACCTTGCCATCGCCACCCCGCCGCCGTCGACCACCGGCAGTGGCCCCGTGCCAACTCCGCCACCCAATCAACGCGAAGCCGAGTACGCTGCGCTCGCTCGCGATGTCCACGTCATGGACAAAGAGTTCAGCATCATCAAGCGTGTCGTGAAACTCATCACGCCTACCGTTGTTCACATCGAATCGAAACCGCTTCCTAAGTACCAAGGCCTGCTTCACGTCGAAGAAGCGGGCTCCGGCGTCATCGTCGAGTTCGATTCGAAGAATTACGTACTGACCAATCGCCACGTCATCCGTCACTCATCGCCTGAAAAAATTGAGATCCACTTGTTCGATGGCCGCGTGATTCATCCCACGCAAATTTGGAGCGACAGCGAAACCGACGTTGCCGTCCTAGGCGTCGACGTCGACAATCTCGCCGCCGCTCATTTTGGCGATAGCGACACGCTCGAAATCGGCGACTTCGTTCTCGCTGTTGGCAGCCCCTTTGGCCTCAGCCAAAGCGTCACGCGCGGGATCGTCAGCGCGAAAGGTCGTCACAATCTTGACCTCGGCGACGATGACCTCAAGTGGCAAAACTTCATTCAAACCGATGCCGCCATCAATCCCGGCAACAGCGGCGGTCCGCTCGTCAATCTTCGGGGCGAAGTCGTCGGCCTCAACACCGCCATCGCCAGCGCCTCCGGCGGCAACGAGGGCATCGGCTTCTCGATTCCCATCAATATCGCATTCCGCATCGGCCACGCACTGGTCGAAGATCACAAAATCCCGCGCGGCTTCCTCGGCGTAAAGCTCGATATCAATTTCAACCAACAACGTGCACAGGCCCTCGGCCTCGCCGGCCTCGTTGGCACCCGCGTCTCCAAGGTCGAGCCAAAGTCTCCGGCTGAACGCGCCAATCTACGCGTCAACGATGTGATCCTTGAGTACAATGGCGTTCGCATCGATCAAGACATCCACCTGATTAGCCTGGTGAAGCTCACCGAAATCGGCCGTAAAGTGCCGATCACCATCTTCCGCGATGGCAAACAAATGAACGTCGACGTCGAAATCGCCGACGCCAGCAACTACAAAGAATCCGAAGAGTAGGATCGCCGGCTATCTATTGCCGCTACCTTTCACCGATCTCTATAGCCCTCGGCGGAAGCCGGGGGTTTTCATTGGCTCATCGCGCGGCCCTCGCTCCTGAGCGTCCCGCGTTCACACCGGCCCGCGTATATCCACTCCCTCGCGACAAATGTTTCCAATCCCGTACGTCTCCCCATTCACTACCATCAAATTCGCAGCATATCTAATCGCCGTCCAAAACGTCGCACCCGGCTGGCATACCCTTTGCTTGTCCTCGCCGCAAACTCACACTTCGTGCAGTTAGCAACCAATTTTTGAAAGGGAAAGTCATGTCACAAGGTGGGCACCAACTACGTACCGCTGCAGCCATCGCCACACTGTTCGTGTTCTCCGTCGCGCTAAATGCGGATGCGCAAAATCGTCGTAATCGAAACAACAATGTGAACAGCAACAACAACCTGACAACGTCCCCTGCCGACGCGGGTCACGCCTGGAAAGCCAGCGAATTGATTGGCGCCAGCGTTCACACGGCGAACAACGAAGAAAAAGGCAAAATCAAAGACTTGATGATCAGCGGCAACGGCCACGTCGAATACGCAGCCGTCTCCTTCGGCGGTTTCCTCGGCATGGGCGACAAACTCTTCGCCGTTCCTCTTGATGCCATCCACATCGAATGGAAAGACAACAAGGTGAACTACGCGACGGTTGATGTCTCCGAAGAAAGCATCAAGCAACGCCAAGGCTTCGACGAAAAGAACTGGCCGCAACACGCCGATCGCGGCTTCCTGACAAATAGCAGTGCAACGAGTTCGACCAGTGCGAATCGCACGAACGTTGCAAATACCCCTCGTACGAACACACGCGTCAACACGACAACGACAACCAACCGATAGCCAGGGTCGCATCGCGACCCGTCAAACCGCGACCGAGCCCCGCTCGGCCGCGGTTTTTTGTTGCGCATCGTCGTAGCTGCCGCACCACGCAGTGGCCAAAAATGATTGTGGAATTCACATGCGAAAGATGCTACAGTCGGCCACGCCATACAAATCGAATCGCGCCCGACCGCCACGCTCAAAGCCATCGCTTGCGGTTTAGCTCTACTGCAAACGCCAACATCGCCTCCACGATTTTTGAATCACCACCTCCGCACAATGCACATCGAATTCCCAATAATCGCCGAATATTGGAACTCGCGGCTTGCGCCCCACCCTGGAAAAACCGCCACTTCCACTCCGCCCCACGTTCCAAAACCACCGATTATTGTATTAAAAAATCGAGTTAGCGCGCAAACGACAGAATCCGGGTGCCACTGGCTCTGCCAGTGCTCTTCCGACCGAAGGCTTGCCGACGACCCCACAGATAAGTCGTCCAAAGAAAATCCCGACCAGTCCCTAAGCAGCCTTCGTCAACCGATCCAAAATCCGATCCGTCACGGCGTCAGTATCCATTTCCACCGCAACATCCATATTCGGCCGACTCTCAGGATTGCGTCGACGATCAAACACCGTTGCCCCGTAGGTGAGCGTCCCCTCAGTCTCCACATCCCCGTACATCCGCTCGGTAGTGAACAACTCCGGTTCCAATGCCGCCACGATCGCGACCGCATCATGCAGGTGGATTCCTTCCACACCCAAGTGCTGCCGATACGCTCGAAACGCGCCAGGCAAAATCCGCCGCAGCAAACTACCTCGCCGCGATTCACCATTGGGAAGTTTTTCGAGCAGATCGAAATTCAGCATCACCTGGCGGGTAAGATCAATCGGAATCAGCGTCTTAGTAACTTGCGAATGAAAAACCGTTCGCGCCGCATCCGCATCGCAGTAGATATTGAACTCGGCCGCGGCCGTCACATTGCCGGGCCCGCCAATAGTGCCACCGATCATAATCAGGTGGCCAATCAACGTTGCCAGATCCGGTTGTTGCTGCAGCGCCGCCGCGATATTCGTCAGCGGTCCGGTCGCCACGATCGTCACGTCGCCTGGCGCCGCCCGAACTTCATCGCAAATAACTTTCACCGAAGAATGCTGATGGTGCCGCTTCGCGACTTCGAAATGGGCGCCGCACAATCCATTGGCGCCAAACAAATGCCGACCATCGGCTCGCAAGATTTGATCGGTCGAAGCGCACCCCAACCGCGGCCAACGCGCCGGGTCCAACTGCTCGACGATGGCTTGAACGTTTGTTGTCGATTGCTCGGGGGAAACCGCCCCGCCCGTCGCCGTAACGGCCAAAACATCCAACGACGGATCCTCGAGCGCCAGGCACACAGCCACAGCGTCGTCGATGCCGGGATCTACGTCGAGAATAACTTTTCTGGCCATCAGGATCGAATTCCGTCGAACCGCCGCCCAGGGAAAAGCGTCGTTCCGTCGGGCCATATTGTAAGACCAACCCCCCAAAATCACAAGCTTTTCCGCTTACGGTTTAGCCAATGGACGAAAGCCTGTTTCGCCACAAACTGACCCCAAAAACACCTAGCATGCCGCAGCAAATCACCACTCTATTGGGCCACGTCGCCGGCGGCGGCAACCTCGCCCTCGAGGAAATCTCCGCCGCGTTCGACGCCATCATGCGTGGCGAGTGGACCGACGACCAAATCGGCATGCTCCTCTCTGCCCTAGCAGCCAAGGGAGAAACAATCGACGAAATCGCCGGTGCCGCCCTCGCTATGCGCCGCCACATGACCCCAATCCGCTCACGTCACACGGAATTGCTCGATACTTGCGGCACAGGCGGCGGCGACTCGGCAATGTTCAACGTCAGCACAACCGCCGCCATCGTCGTGGCCGCCGCCGGCGTGCCCGTTGCGAAACACGGCAACCGCAGCATCACCAGCCGCAGCGGCTCGGCCGACGTCCTCGCCGAGCTCGGCGTGAATATCAACGCCACCGTGCCACAAGTCGAAGCCTGCCTCAACGAACTCGGACTGTGCTTCTGCTTCGCCCCACTTATGCACCCCTCCATGAAGCACGTCGCCACCGTCCGCAAGCAGCTCGGGATCCGCACGATCTTCAATATCCTCGGCCCGCTCGTGAATCCCGCCGGCGCGTGCTACCAACTCCTCGGCGCCGGCCGCCCCGAGCTACGTCCGCTCCTCGCCGGCGCAGTCGCAAAGCTGGGGACCAAACGCACGCTGGTGGTCTCCGGCGACGACGGCCTCGGTGACGTCACGCTTAACGGCATGACACACATAAGCGAAGTCTCGGATGCCGGAGGCCCGACTCCTGCGACCCGCGAATTCACTTGGCAGCCAGAAGACTTTGGCGTCACGCATGCCGGCCTTGAAACACTACACGTCGATGGACCTGCTGCTAGTGCTGCCATCATCCGCAATGTGCTGGCGGGCAAGCGTGGCCCGGCCCGCGATATCGTGGTACTCAATGCTGGCGCGGCGCTTATCGTCGCCGGTCGAACAACAGACGAGATAGCTGCGGCGAAAATGGCCGCAAACGCCATCGACGACGGCGCGGCCGCGAACCTGCTCGCCCAACTTGTGGAGCGATCCCATGCAGCAGCATACGCGCAATACCAGCAGCCAGCAGACGCGAGGTCGACGTCGCCTCGCCACTTTGTCCTTGCTAGCGAGTACTTTGCGGCGCGCTACGACGCGATCAATTCTCGCAATCGACACGACCGAAATTACTAAGGCAGTCGTCGCTCGTGCGTATCGCACCCAGCTTCTCAACACCAGCGACGACGAAAACCCTGCTCTCTCCCGCCTCACTTTCCGCTCATGTTGCGTTCCCGCGGCCCAACTCATACGTTGCCGTGCGCGCAGGCTTTGCTTGTCGCGCTCAGCGTTTGGCTATTGGCCAGCGCCGGCCGCGCCGACGACTATACGCCGCCGCCGATCCCGGCGGCGCCGGAGGATATTACTCCGCCACCCGCTGGCGATGTGTGGACGCACCCCAAGGACGACGATCCCGAGGCGCTGCCGAAGGACGTCATTCGAATGGACAAGCCATTCGGCGAACCGCTGCCGGACGAAAACGATTATTCGTGGCAATGGGCCCCCACCGGCCTCATCTACCACTCCTACATGGCCGGCGAACACGAGCCGCACATGTCGATGTTCATCCAGAACGATTTGAATGGCAACAATTATGGGGATGCCACGCTCGGTGGCCGAGCCGGGCTCGTTCGCTACGGCGATTCAAATCCCGTAAAGCCGTCTGGCTATCAACTCGACTTTTACGGCGCGGCCATTGCCCGCTTGAACATCGACCACCAGGAAGATCTCGATGCCTGCGACTATGTGTTCGGATTCCCCGTCACTTGGGGCGACGAGCACTGGCAATGGAAGTGTGGCTACGCGCACACCAGCTCGCACATGGGCGACGAATTCGCTATCCGCAATCCAGGGGCACTCAACGATCGCGTCAACTACGTACGCGATGGAATCGAATTGGGAACATCGTACTACGTGAACCCGGCGTGGCGCATTTACGGCGAAACCGGCTGGTGCTTCAATTCGAGCGGCGGCGCCGATCCCTGGGATTTCCAATTCGGCACCGAGTTATCGCACCCCGGACCGTCGAGCTGCTGGACGCCGTTCGTCGCGGCCAATGCTCGACTGCGAGAAGAGCAGAATTTCAGCGGCGATTTCACGCTGCAAACCGGGTGGCTGCGACGCGGCGAATTGGACCAAACGCTTCGCCTTGGCTTCCAGTACTACAACGGCAAAAGCAACGAATTCGAGTTCTTCACGAAGAACGAACAACAACTCGGCGTCGGCATTTGGTACGACTTCTAAACTCCCCAAATATTATTGGCGCATGACTTCACGTTATTTCATAACCCGATGTTAGCACCGGCGCAGGCGTCTGTGGCACGCCGATTGCGTCGGATTCTTGTGGTGCTACGAGCTACGGTCAGACTGCCGCAGCTGTCTCGGTCAGGAGATTCCGGTGGCAACTATCAAGACGAATGGTCAACGACGCAAATTGCTTCAACTTGGGAGAATTCGTTACGAAATTATAGTCACACCCGCCGGGGACGACGGAATCTGCCGAGCGAGTTGGTTTTGCGAGGAATGCAGGGAAAATGGCACATGGTCACCGTTCGGAGCCGACGCGTCCGAATTGATCCGGCAGGCAGAAATTGGCGTGCGGGTGCATCATAGTCTTTATCACGGCGGCGACTGGCATCCCCGAAAGCCACGGTAAGGAACGGATGCTGTCTGTGGTGTAAATCGGTCCACTCTGGGCGCTACGTGTACGCCTTCAGCTCCGCTCAACGAGGTAGAGAGCTCGAATTAGTCCGCAATCAGCGTTTTGCGGAAGGCGCGAGGCGTCGTCCCGAACGATTTCCGGAAGGCAACGCCAAAGCGAGTGGCGTTTGAGAAACCGCATGCCAAGGCAATTTCGGTGATGGAAAGTTCGCGGCGGCCGAGCAATTGGCGGCCACGTTCGAGGCGGACGCGGCGAATTTCTTCGGCGGGCGAACGGCCGAGGTAGGACCGGAATTGAATCTCGAGGCTGCGCCGTGAAATGGGGACTTCGCGAAGGATGTCTTCCACAACAATTCCATGGTGGGCGTGGGTGCGGATGTAGCGTAACGCTCGCACGACCGCTGGGTCATCGATTGCGAGAACGTCTGTCGACTGACGGCTGACGACGCCGTGTGGGGCGATAAGTACGGGCTCACTTGGCGGCTTTTTGCCGGACATCATTTGGTGCAACATCGCGGCGGCTTCGTGGCCGAGACGCTCGCACGCTACCGAGATGCTCGAAAGAGGCGGCGTCGAAACTTCGCAGAGCAACTCGTCAGTATCGCCGGCGAGAATGGCAACTTCATCGGGAACACGGACACCGCCGAAGTGGCAAATCTCGGCAAGTTGGCGGGCGTGATGAGCGTCGACGGCGAAAATCGCAATTGGCCGGGGTAGGGATGCGAGCCAACGGTTAACGCGCCGTTGTTGTTCTTCCCAACCGATTTTTCGGCCGGCGCGGTAACCAGGAAGATACTCGAGACATTCGCAGCCGAGTTCGCCAACAGCGCGGATAAACGCGTCGCCGCGATTTTTTGAGTAGACGTTGCTCGGCGGCGCGAAGTAAGCGAATTTGCGGAAGCCGCGGGCGACCAAGTGTTCGAGAGCAAGGCGCGCTCTTTCTGTTTCATCCGTAAGGACCGTAGCGACGTTTGTGAGGCCTTGATAGACATCGTCGACGTTGACGACGGGCAGGCCTTTTTCGCGAATCTGTTGCCACTGCGTGCGATTGGTGACGCGGGCGATGATCCCATCGCCGTGCCAGCCCTCGGGAATCACCGATCGCTGTTCGTGGTCGCGCGGGTCGAGGAGCAAATGCCAATGGGTGTGTTTCTCGGCATAGTGCGCGATGCCGCGAATGACGCGGCCGCCCCAGCTGGTTTCGGTTTCGATGAGCACGGCGACGTGTTGAACTCGAAACTGACCGTCGTTTTCGGCCTGGTTAATCATCGGCATGCAACACGAGGAAGTGCTGGTACGAGCTAACTAGTAGACAAGCGGGAGCGGAGCGGATTAGGATTCAATCGCCCTACCTGATTTTAGCAAGGAATCGACAGATTCGTGCGCAAAAAAGAGACATGCAGAGCGAATTTTTTCTCGTTATACTGCGTAGGCGAACGGCTGCAAGGGGCGATTACAATTGTCTTTCTGGGGATTTCTCGCGGGGACACGGAGCGTAAAGGGTTCGTGAAAGAGCTCTCGCTGCAACGCCGCACGGACTTTCACTTCAGGATAAGTGGTGGCGAAAAAACAGTTACAAAAAGCGCTGGGGTTGATGAGTGGGACGTCGGGCGACGGGGCCGATGTGGCGTTGATTGCGACCGACGGCGAGGACGCAATCGAGTTCTTCGGCGGGCTCACGCTTCCGTATGATCGCGAACTGCGCGCGCGGGTGCTGGAGGCGTCGCAGCACGATGTGCCGCTGTTGGAGTTGGCGCGCGTTGAGCGCGATATCACTTTGCATCACGCGGACGCGGTCGCGGAGCTCTTGCGAATGTTGCCGCGTGAATCGGAAGGGACCGATTTAGTTGGCTTTCACGGCCATACCGTGCGGCATATTGCGAGTGAGCAGATTTGTTGGCAGATCAGCAATCCGTGGTTGTTGGCCGAGAGGACGGGCATGCGTGTCGTGAGTGATTTTCGGCGGCACGATGTGGCGGTAGGCGGTCAGGGCGCTCCGCTCGTCGGAATGTTTCATCGGGCGCTGTTTGCGAATGAGCCGCGACCGACAGTAATTTTGAACCTGGGAGGTGTCGCGAACATTACGTGGTTGGGCGAGGATGGCGAAATCATTGCGGGAGATACCGGTCCTGGATGTGGCCTATTGGACGAATGGATTCAGGAGATGGCGGGGTTGCCGCACGATGTGGATGGAAAGATTGCCCAGCAAGGGAAGGTCAACGACGGGTTGGTGGCTGCGGCGCTTGCGACGCCATTTTTTTCCAAGCCCTTGCCGAAATCGGCGGACCGGTACGATTTCGATCATGTCGATGTTTCGGGAATGAGTGTCGAAGATGGTGCGGCGACGTTGTGCGCGGTGACCGTTCGCGCGGTCATCAAAGCGGTGAAAACTATGCCCAAGCAGCCTGCTTCGGTGTGGGTGACGGGCGGCGGCGTGCATCACCCCGTGATTATGCAGATGTTGACCGCTGCATTTGGCAAAGTGAAAAACGTGCGCGATATGAACTTGAACCCAGACACGCTGGAAGCCGAGTGCTTTGCGTGGTTGGCGGTGCGGCATACCAAGGGTTTGCCGCTGACGATTCCGCAGACGACGGGGTGCCAGAGAGCCGTGTGTGGCGGGATGATTACTTGCTAGGCGAACGGCGATATTGCGCAAGAAACCCCCGGCGGAGCTGGGGGCTGTCGGCTGGACGATTGGAACGCCATGCGGTTCAATTGCAATCGTGCCAGTTGACGAGGCTTGCGAGTTTTGGATCGGCGAGTCGGACGCAACCGACGAGCGGTTCGCAAACGACGTTAATTTCGCAGTTGAGGCCGCGTCGAATTAGTTCCGAACGCAATCTTTCTTGCAAGGCAGTGGAGTGAACCAGCAAGCCACCGGAGACGGCTAGCGGAAATCCGGAATCTGCGACGGCGACTGCGGTCGCCGCGCGGGCAGCAAGTTCGGCGAGGTCAATCGCCGCGATATTTAGAAATTCGTTCGCGTGGGCATTGCCATCGTCGGCCGCGCTGCAAACTAGCGGGGCGATCGCTGCGATGGCGTGGCGTGGGTCTCCGCTGCCGTAAATGGCGCGGGTCAGCCCGGTGACAGTTTTGACGCCGTGCTTCTCGACGACGGCAGCCGCGAGGCTATCGCTCACGGTTCCAGCTTCCAGATTTCGCAACGCCAGTTGCAAGGCGGCGCGGCCGAGGGCGTAGCCGCTGCCTTCGTCGCCGAGAAGATAGCCCCAACCGCCGCAACGTTTTATGGCGCCGCCGGGGGCGCGGCCAAATGCTGAAGAACCAGTGCCAGCGATGAGAGCTACGCCACAGCAGTCGGGCGTTCCAGCGGCCAAGATCGGCAACACGTCTGACACAATTGCAACGCGGTGCGCTAACCCAACCTCTTGAGCCCACGCGATGAACCGCCGAGCCATGTCGCGGTTGGCCGCGCCGGCGATCGAGAGGATGGCCTGGGGAATGCGAACATTCCCTGCATATTGAGCGGAATCACGAGCTTGCGAGAGAGCGTCGTGAATTGCTTGGGTGGCTTTTTCGAAACCAACGCTCAGCGGATTGCCGGCTGCGGTGCGTGCCTGGCCTAATACTTGATGCGAGTTATCGGGCGAGAGCGCAGCGAGCCACGCGGCCGTCTTTGTGCCACCCGTGTCGACAACTAACACGAGATCGCGGCTAGAAAAATCGAGAGCTGAAAGGTCGGCGTCGCTGGCAGGCGGCATAAAAACTCAGCGCACATTTCCGTTATTGCCGGCGCAAGATTCGAGCGCCGCGCAAGTGCCCATGCGATGCCACCAGTAGCTGCCGCGCCTCGGCCGCCGAAACGCCACGATCGTGGCTGACGATTGCCGTTTTCACTTCGCCCCCGCAGTCGTTGAGCAAACGCTCGGATTCGGCTGGCGAGAGCTTCGTTGCCGCATGCACGATGCGACGGGCTCGGTCGGCGAGCTTCGTGTTGGAAGCACGCAAGTCGACCATTAGATTACCATAAGTTTTGCCGAGGCGAATCATCGCCCCGGTGCTCAGGCTGTTGAGGACCAATTTTGTTGCAGTGCCAGCCTTCATACGGGTAGAACCGCTAACGATCTCGGGCCCGACGACGACAGCAATGCTGATGTTGCAGTGGGCGGCCATCTGCGGATTGCGGTTGCAGCTGACGCCGATAGTGAAGGCCCCAATGCTTTGAGCATATTCGAGGCCGCCGATGACGTAGGGTGTGCGGCCGCTGGTGGCGATTCCTACAAGGACGTCGCCGCTGGTGAACTGGATGTTTTTGAGATCTTCGACGCCGAAATCGGGGCGGTCTTCAGCACCTTCAACTGCGGAGGTGAGCGCCTTGTAACCGCCGGCGATTACGCCCACAACCTGAGAAGGATGCGTGTTGAATGTGGGGGGACATTCGACGGCGTCGAGAACGCCGAGGCGACCCGAAGTGCCGGCACCGGTGTAAATCAATCGCCCGCCATTTTCCAATCGATCGGCGATAATGTCGATGGCGGCGGCGATCGCTTCGGATTGTTCCGCGACGGCGGCGGCGATTTTGGCATCTTCGGAATTGATGAGCTGCACGATTTGCAGCGCCGTTAGGCCATCCAGGTCTTCCGAAGCGGGATTACGCGCTTCTGTCGTGAGATGCTCGAGCATGCGTCGCCAATGCCTGAAACTGAGAAGAGTTGCCTTTAATGTTCCGCCTTCTCATACCATCGTATTCCAAGAGGATTGACGGCAGTAGATAAACTGCGCAAAACGAATAACGAACTGCGCTCGGCGGACTATTGGGGGTGGCTGAGTCATTTATGGTGGAGAAACCTTAGTTGGTTCGCATTATTTGAGTGCGCGAAAGCGACTTTTTTTCATGAGGGCGTAATCGGTCAGCGGTACGACCGAGGAACGGAACAGGGCCGTTGGAATTGCTGGCTGATAGTTCTGTTGGTATTGGTGCGGTTGATGCGTGCATCGCCGTCACTTACCTCGTCGCGACAATTCTGCTCGGCATTTGGCTGGGGCGTGGTCAAAAGAACAATCGGGACTTCTTCTTGGGCGGCCATCAGTTGCCGACCTGGTCGCTGTTGCTTTCCATCGTGGCAACGGAGACAAGCACGGTCACATTTTTGAGCGTGCCGGGGGTATCCTACCTCAAGGATGGCAATTTCACGTTTTTGCAACTGGCGCTCGGCTACATTGTGGGACGGTTCGCGATTATCGCTCTGCTACTGCCGGGATATTTCCGCGGCGAGATGCTCAGCGGGTATCAAGTCCTTGAAAGACGGTTTGGGCTCGCGACGCGACGGTTGGCGTCGCTGGTCTTTTTAGTGATGCGAAACCTAGCGGATGGGTTGCGGCTATTGCTGAGCGCGCTCGCCCTTCATATAGCGATCAACCTAAATGTGCTGGAGTGCATTTTGGTGATGACAGCGGTGACGGCGATCTATGCATGCGCCGGCGGTGTGCGGTCGGTCGTGTGGAACGACTGCATTCAGTTCGCAGTGTATATGGGCGGAGCGTTTGCAACAGTGTGGGTGATTGCCCACTTGCTGCCGAATGGCTGGGCGCAGATCGTGCAATATGGTCGCGACACCCATCGCTGGAAAATGCTGGATTTCGACCCGTCGCTGACGAGTTCGACAGTCACCTTTTGGTCGGGATTGATCGGGGGTGCGTTTTTGACACTGGCCACGCATGGGGCGGACCAAATGATCGTGCAGCGGTATTTGTGCGCGAAGAATCAGCGATCGGCGAGTTGGGCGCTAGGCCTCAGCGGGTTTATTGTTCTCGGCCAGTTTGCGTTGTTTTTGACGATTGGCGTCGCACTGGCGTGTTTCTATTCGGTGAATGAGACCGCAACCGCCCCGATTAAGGGTGACACTGTGCTGATGACGTTCGTAGTTCATCACATGGGTGCGGGGCTGACGGGGCTGATTTTGGCGGCGGTGTTGGCGGCTACGATGTCGAATCTTTCGAGTTCGTTTAATTCGTCGGCAAGTTCTTTTATGAGCGATTGGCTGCAGCAAATGATGCCGACGATGGACGATCGACAGTCGCTGCGATGGGCCAGGTGGTTAACGCTCATTTCCGCGGCAATTCATGCCGCCGTGGCCGTTTTTGCTTATGAGCGTGGACTAGACGAATCGACAGTGACGGTCGTATTAGCAATCGCGGGCTTATCCACCGGCCTGCTATTGGGGCTTTACATCCTCGGGCTCGTCGCACCGAACACGCGGGAGGCGGTCGCAATCGCGGCGTTCTTTGTGGGATTGGCCGTGACGATCACGATCGCACGAACAACATCGCTCAGTTCTTGGTGGTATACACTGGTAGGTAGCTCGGTAATCGTCTCGGTTGGCCTGATCCTAAGGTTAATTTTCAAGCGGCCGGCGGGTGAAGCGATAAGCACGTAGATGGTGGTACTCCTATGATTTGGCAACGATTGAAGAATTCGATAGGGCTATGGATGTGCGCGGCATTGATTGCGATCACTGCGCCGAGGATGGCGGCGCGCGGGCGAGCCGGGGCATCCCAAGCGGATCTCGTGGAAGGCGGCGAATATGCACGCCGAGACCGAAGGCCAGATTGACCACGCGGTCACGAAGGCAATCGACGACGGGCAGATGTCTGGCTGCGTTGTGCTGATCGGACGGCAGGGCGGGATCGTGTTCGAGAAGGCGTACGGCTATCGGTGCGTCGAGCCAGAAAAAGAGCGGATGACGACGGACACGCTGTTCGATATGGCATCGCTGACGAAACCGTTGGCGACGGCGACGAGCGTGATGATTTTGCTCGAGCGCGGGCAACTGCGATTGCAAGACAAAGTGGCAAAGTTCTTCCCGGAGTTTGCCGCGAAGGGCAAGCAGGACGTGACGGTCGAGGAGTTGCTTGTGCATTCGTCGGGATTGTTGCCGGATAACTCACTGTCCGACTACTCGGACGGATGGAACTCGGCGAAGGCGAAGATTTGCGAATTGAGTCTGCTGACGGAGCCGGGAGCGCATTTCAAATATTCGGACGTGAATTACATTTTGCTCGGCAAGATCGTGGAAGCGGTGGCTGGCGAGCCTGAGGATCAGTTCACAAAGCGTGAGATCTACAACAAGCTGGGAATGCTGGAATCGGGTTTTTTGCCGTCGAAGGAGTTGCAAGAGCGTGCGGAAACCACGGAGAAGCGGGATGGAAAATGGTTGAAGGGGGAGGTGCACGACCCGCGATCGGCGAAGCTGGGCGGCGTTGCGGGGCACGCGGGGCTGTTCTGCACGGCGGAGGATCTGGCGATTTATGCGACGATGATGTTGCAACACGGGAAGTACGCGGGAAAACGGCTTTTGAGCCCGTCGACGATTGCTGAAATGACGCGTGCCAGAGACATCGGCGGTCAGCGGCGAGCGCTGGGATGGGATAAGCAAAGCGGGTATTCGCGCAATCGCAGCGAACTCATGAGCGATGCTGCGTTTGGGCACGGTGGATTTACGGGAACGTCGCTGTGGATCGATCCGCAGATGAATTTGTATGTGATATTCTTAGGAGATCGGCTGCATCCGGATGGTAAAGGCGAAGTCAACGATCTGGCAGGTCGGATCGGGACGATGGCTTGCGCTTCGACACTGCGAGCACCACGGACTCGGACTGAATCCAGTAAGCCGCCGGAGTTGAATAGTCTCACGCCGACTGCGACCAAGGCGGATACTTCGCACAAAGCCAAGGGAAACGTAAAGCTTGGCATCGATGTACTGGAAGAGGATGGATTTAAGCTGCTCGACGGAAAGCGAGTCGGATTGATTACGAATCAGACGGGAGTTGATTCGCAGCACGTGACTACGATCGAGCGATTGCACGATGCCAAGAACGTGAAACTCGTGGCGCTGTTTAGTCCGGAGCATGGGATTCGCGGGGCGCTTGACCAGGCAAAGATCGACGACACGGTCGATGAGCAGTCCGGCGTGCCGGTTTACAGTTTATACGGTGAGACTCGAAAGCCCTCGGCCGAGCAACTCGATAAGATTGATGTGCTGGTATTCGACATTCAAGATGTAGGGGCGCGGTTTTACACGTATCCCTCGACGATGTGCCTCGCGCTGGAAGCAGCGGCGAAGGCGGGTAAGAAGTTTGTCGTCTTGGATCGGCCGAATCCGATTGACGGGGCCACGATCGAAGGGCCCTTGCTCGATCAGGGTCGCGAGTCGTTTGTAGGGTTACAGCGACTGCCGATTCGACATGGGCTAACGGTGGGCGAAATCGCGACGATGTTTGCGAAGTCGAAGGGAATTCAGGACGCGCTGACGGTCGTGAAGATGGACGGGTGGCGGCGTGACATGAACTTGTTCGACACGGGGCTGTTTTGGCTGAATCCGTCGCCGAACATGCGATCGCTGGAGGCCGCCCTGCTCTACCCCGGAATTGGGATGATGGAGTTCACCAACATCTCGGTCGGTCGGGGGACGGAAATGCCGTTTCAGGTGCTCGGGGCTCCGTGGATCGATGAGCACAAACTTGCGGCTGCCGTGAATGAGGCGAATCCGCCGGGCGTGCGCGTCGTACCGGTGCGATTCACGCCGATGGCGAGCAAGTTTGCGAAAGAGGAATGCCACGGGATACACTTTATCATCACGGATTGGAACCGTGTTCGGTCGTTCGATTTGGGATTGATGGTGGCTCACGCGTTGGTGAAGTTGCATCACGACCAATGGCAGCCCGAGAAGTGGAAGACGTTGCTCGCCAGCGAAGAGGTTTACCGCCGCACGGTGGCCGGGGATGATGTGAGCGAGATCCTAAAATCGCTCGAAGCAGATACGGCGACATTTCGCGAGCAGAAGAAAATGTGTGAACTCTACCAGTGACGTGTAGCCAGGGAAGTTCGTCGATGCGCTGCCTGAGATGGATTGTGCGTGCGGCAAGTTGTTGCGTCGTAAGTGCTGTGGCGGCGGCGAGTCTCGCCCACACTGCCACGGCCGAGCATAGTATGATCGCCACGGTAAACCCAATTGCCACGGATGCGGGGGTGGAGGTCTTTCGCGAGGGTGGAAACGCGGTAGATGCGGCTGTTACGGCGGCACTCACATTGGGAGTGGTCGACGGCGAGAACTCGGGCATTGGCGGGGGCTGCCTGATTCTGATTCGGACGGCGGACGGGAAATTCACGGCGATTGATGGCCGCGAGATGGCGCCGGCGGCGGCGAATCGGGATATGTTCGTCCGCGACGGCAAGCCGATGCCGACGGCGAGCCAAACGGGACCACTTGCATCTGGCGTGCCGGGTGCGCTCGCGGCTTATAAGTTGGCGCTCGAACGATGCGGAACGATCAAGCTTTCTCGCGCGCTCGCCCCTGGAGTGCGTTCTGCTGCGGAAGGATTTGAAGTCAGCAAGTCGTATGCAGGTGCTGTGCGGGGAGAAGCCAAGCATTTCCGTAAATACGAAGGATCGGCGGCTGTTTTTCTGCACGCTGATGGGACACCGATTGCTGCCGGCGAGCACTTAGTGCAAAGCGATTTGGCAAACACGTATCGGAACATCGCGGAGCATGGGACGGATTGGTTTTATCGCGGAGAGGTTGCCGAAAAGATCGGCACTTGGATGGCCGCCAACGGCGGGATTCTGACAGCGAAGGATTTTGCCGGGTATGAAGCGAAGCTCCGCGACCCGTTGCGCTCGACGTACCGCGGGTATGAGATCATCGGGTTTCCGCCGCCGAGTTCGGGCGGCGTACATGTTGCGCAAGTGCTCAACATTTTGGAAAACTTTGATATGCGGTCGATCGAGAAGAGCGACCCGACGAAAGCTACGCATATCACGGCCGAGGCTTTTAAGTTGGCGTTCGCCGATCGTGCTTACTGGCTGGGAGATGCGGATTTTGTGAGTGTGCCGCGTGGGTTGACCGATAAGGGCTATGCGAAACAGCTTGCGGCGAGAATTGATCCTGAGAAGGCGATCGACGTGCCGACGCACGGTTCGCCGCCGAATTTTGCGCAAGATATTTTCGGCCGACATACCACGCATATTGCCGCGGCTGATGCAGCCGGCAATTGGGTGGCGATAACAGCGACGGTAAATACTACGTTTGGATCGAAGGTCGTCGTTCCGGGTACGGGTGTTGTGCTCAACGACGAGATGGATGACTTTTCAATCTATCCAGGTCAACCGAATGCGTTCGGATTGGTTGGGGCGGAGAACAACAGCGTAGCGCCGGGCAAACGGCCGCTTTCGAGCATGAGTCCTACAATCGTACTCGATTCCGGTGGCAAACCTGTGCTGACGGTCGGCGCGGCGGGAGGGCCAAAAATCATCACACAGGTGCTGCTGACGATCATGCGGGTCTTCGATTATCAGCAGTCGTTGCCTGAGGCGATCGAGGGGCGGCGTTTCCATCATCAGTGGCGCCCGAATTTGGTTTCGTATGAAAAAGGCCTCGATGAGAAAATCGTTGAAGGCCTGCGACATCGTGGCCACAACGTGGAAGAGTTGGACAGCGCTGGGCGGGCGCAGGCAATTGGAATCGACGCGACCGGTAAGCTGGTGGGGGTGGCAGATCCGCGAACGGCAGGCAAAGCGGCCGGGAATTGATCGATGTTGGATGATAGTTTTGTGCCCTCACATTTTTCAGCAAAGAATCGCAACGTGAATGAGATCATGATTCGGAAGATCGCGGCCGCGCTTCTGGCGGCGACGGTGATATTGACCAGTGGGCAAACCGCTAAGTGCGACGACAAAGTTGAATCGCCGAAACCAGCTGCTAAGGGACTCGTGGCAGTCGGTACGCAACCGAAAGGCGGCCTTTCGGGAAAAATCGTCTACACGCATGGTGGCCACGGGATCACGGCGGACAATAAAGGGAACGGTCGCTGGACGTGGCAGCGTGGGCCCGGTCACGAAATGATCGAGGACCTGGGCAACTACGATCAGATGGCGTTTCTGGTCGACTATTTGTTCCGCGCAGGCGCGACCATCGTGCCACAGCGACCGGTAGGACATCAAACCAACGAGGTCGTGCTCGACAACACGGACGACGAAGTGAAATTCGTCGGCGATTGGGCGGATGGCACGGGGCCGATTTACTTCGGCAAGGCCGGGAGTGTGCCGTACCGGCAAGCGCACACGTCAAAGACCGAGACCGCTTACGCTCGGTACACGCCAAAGATTCCGGAAGCGGGCTTTTACCCGGTTTACGCGTGGACGAGTTCTGGCGGCGATCGGGCTACAGATCAGCTTTACCGCGTACACCATCCGGGCGGCGATACTGAAATCAGAGTGAATCACCGTCGCGTGGGGAACGGGCCCGTTTATCTGGGCACCTACTACTTTGACGAAGGAACGGACGGCTATGTGGATATCAGCAATCGTTCGGATAGCGCGGACAGCGTCGTCGTCGCGGACATGATTCGCTTCGGCAATGGGATGGGAGATTTCGATCGAGGCGGCGGTATTTCGGGATTGTCTCGCGAAGATGAGGCCGGCCTATACTGGGTGATGTGGCACGTGAAGCACGCCCAAGGAATCGAGGAGAGCGACTACCGAGTCACCGATATCGATCGGCAGGCGACGATTTCACTATCGCCACGTTATGCGGCTTTCATGAACCGGGAGAGTGACGGTCGGCTCAAGGATCGCGTGTTTGTAAGCTTCCATTCGAATGCCGGCAGCGGGAAAGCACGTGGCGTGCTGGGGCTGCTGAATGGCAACAACGATCCCACGACGGCGACACCGAATCAGTTGCTGCTGGCGAAATCCCTCGCGCAAAAAGTGAATGATGATCTAGTAGCGCAAAAAGGCCAGTTCGAGCACGATTGGTACGATCGGGGGGATAAAACGACGCTCGATCGCGACGACATCGAATTCGGCGAAATCAACAACAAATACATCAACAACGAGTTCGATGCGACGATCGTCGAGGTGGCGTTCCACGATAACAAACTAGACGCTGAACTAATGCGGGACCCGAAAGTGCGGGATGCAATTGCGCGGGCAACGTACCAGGGTCTGCTGAACTACTTCCGTAAGGTAGATGACAACGAAACTTCAGCCACGCGGCTGCCAACGAGCGTGACCGGCGTACACGTCGAATCGAATGAGGTAGGAACCGCGAAGATTTCGTGGATACCACCGACGACAAATTCGTATTTGGGAGATGCCGCAACAAGTTACCGGGTGTATGCCTCGACGAACGGATACGGTTTCGATGGCGGGACGAGCGTTGAGGGCGAGAAATCGACCTCGGTGACGCTCAAGGATCTCGATCCGAAGACGGTTTACTACTTCAAAATCGCGGCATTGAACGAAGGGGGCGAGTCGCCTTCGTCCGAAGTTGTGGCGGTATTGCCCAGCGGCGGGCCGAAGCAGGTGTTGGTGGTAAACGGTTTCGACCGAATCGATCGCACAATGGACCCCAAACAGCCGGTCGGCAAAAACGGTGAAACGGTCGATCGGGTTCGGCCACGGCAAAGCAATTCGCGGGATTACGTAATCCAAGTGGCAGCGGCGGTGGAATCGGCGGCCCCCGACACACACGTCGAAAGCACAAGCAACGAAGCGGTCATTAGTGGCGCGGTCGATCTAACGAAGTATCGCACCGTGATTTGGATCTTGGGCCAGGAAGCGACTCAAGACCGTACGTTCGACGAAGTCGAACAGAAGCTTGTTGAAAAGTTCGTTGCGGGCGGTGGAAACCTGTTCGTATCGGGGTCCGAAATTGGTTGGGATCTCGAACATGGTGATCACGGACGTGCATTTTTGCACGATACGCTCAAATGCCGGTTCGAAGCGGATGACGCGGACACCTACGAAGTGAACGGAGTCGCCGACGGCATTTTTGCTGACCTGGCGAAATTCACGTTCGATGACGGGACGCGCTTCTACGACGTCGCGACTCCGGATGTCCTTAGCCCGACCGAGGGCGGGAAAGTGGCGCTGAAATACGCGAAATCGGGCGGCGCTGCGGCAATTCAAAATACCGCGGCTGCGAGGGCGCGGAAATGTCGTAGTGCTCGGTTTCCCGTTCGAGACCATCAACAAAGCCGCCGACCGCATTGCGGTGATGAAGCATGTGCTCGATTTCTTCCAACCGCCGAAGTGATTGTCGCCTTGTCGATACCGGGAGGCAGAGTTTCGGCGCCTGCGATTGGTTCAAGAGCTCAGCAACTATGTTGAGACGGCCCAGCTCACTGGCCAGGAGAATAACGGCCTGACTTCTCGGCGGCAATATGCGGTCGCTTACAGATGGCCATCAATCGGCTTCTAACACTGGCTTTCGCGATCGCGGAATTGGCTTTGCCCTTGATTTGCCCTTTGCAGCGGTCACTAGGGCATTTGATCGCGCCCCGTCGGCAAGCGTGGGAACGCCGCTATCAAAAAAGCTGGGAACACTCTCGCGGCGGAAACCACCACTATCATTGAATTCCTCGCCCGTAGGATTTAGTAATCGTCATAGTCTTCGGCGGGTTGGGCATCCAACCAGCGTTCCATAATCAGCATGGCGTAGACAGATGCGTGCAAGGCGTCGTCGCGCCGGTTCTCCGGACGAACATAGCGAATCCGACGTTTTTCATCGTCGAATTCTGCTAGTTCGCAACCTATTTCGTCTAGGAACCAGCCGCAATCTTCGAGCCGCGGAAACTCGATAAAGCCCTTGCGGACGAGGCTGTAAAATCGTCCGATCGCAGAGCTCCGATCCACGGTCCAGGTCCATAGCGTACCATCCTGTGCAGGCTGGTGGGTCGTTTCGGAATAGACGAGCCCGTAGATGGCTGAGCGATAGCGTAAATCCGAAAAGAGCAGCCGATTATTCGTGAGACCATTCCCGCACCCATCAGCTCCGATCCAACGGATCTCAAAAGCGCGGCAAACTTCCGCGACTGCAGCGAGCAGACGTTGGGGATCTTCGTCCGCGGGAAACGGTTGTGCGTGGGCCACCACGAATTTATTATCAGGACGATAGTAGCCCAGGACGATCACGGTGCGTGACACGCGCCCGCCGCCCCAATCGAGGCCGACGATCAAACGTTCGCGCATCAGCTCGGGGATGTCAGAGAGCGAGTGGGCCATCGGCGCCACGCCGCAGCAAGCTTCGAGCTCTTCACGGGTCACGATATGTTCGCCAAGCGTGGTCGGCAAACCCAACACTTCGTTTTTGAAGGCCGCGATGTCGTAAGTCCGTTGGCGATCAATGATCTCCGGGTAGTTAAGCCAGGGAGCCATCAGGTGGTTGATCCAAAAACCGTCGCCCCATTTTGAATTCGGATTGCGCGGGACCCAGCGGCCGGCACGGACATCGAGCGCGGTCTCACATTTTGGACAGCGAGTTCCGGTAGGCCCAAGGCAGCGTTCGTCCAGGATTACCGGTGAGCTGCAGTTCGGACAATCGAGCGTCCATTCATTCGCGGTCGATTCGGCGAAAGCGACGTCCAGCTGATTCTCTAGCAGCTTGGGCGTGCCCACGAGGATGGTCCGTCCGACCTCAGAATGCGAGAGTGTTTCTTGCAGTACCGCGAGCGCCCCTTCGGCAACGTCTTGGAATTCGTCCACCACCAGGATGTCGGCGCTAATGCCGCGGGCCGAGTCGGCCGAGCGAAACACGGGCCTCACGAACAACTCGGACCCATTCCTAAATCGCATGTTCTTGATCCGCATCCGCTCCCGTGAATTGGTCAACAACACGCGGCGGATGACTGGGCTCTGTTCGATGGTCGGCAGCACGCGGGACTGCATGAAGAGCCGTGCTTGTTCCCAGCGCGGTGTGGCGACGAGAATCCGGATGCCCGGGACGACGGTTAACTGGAACGCGAGTGAATTCGCCAGAAAGGTCGATTTTTCGACCTGGCGTGATGTCCGCAGGACAATGCGACGAGCGCGCGAAGCATAGATTTGCGGAAGGTAGGGACGATCCGGGAAAGTGATTCGCGATCCGTTGAGATAAACGAAGTCCTGACAGAAATCCATTTTGCTATACGGCGTCACGGCGCACCTCGCGCATGACGAGGTCGAGCTGCTCCGGTGTAAGCAGAGGCTCGATCAAACCAACGAGACCGGGCTGCGTGCGCCACAGCTTCAGCAAATCCTCATCGGCCACGCGCGCCGCGCCCGTCGCTGATGAAGACTCGTGGCTGCGCAGAATTGCCTGGAAATTAGCCCGCATCGAGTTGGCCTTCGATGGAGTTATGAGCCCGAGCGCGAGCGCACCGTTGAGCGCGGCGATCCCCTGCAAACACTCTTCTCGCGTCGGAATGTGTCGCGGTTTACGCGTGCCGGAAGAATGTTCTGGATTGGAGGAACTGTCGTTTTGTTCGTCGTCTCCCTCCCTCGGCAATGCAAGTGTTGTCGATGACATGGCTTGGCCTTCCTTGGCTGACGCCTGCGTGAATTAATTACGCTTAACACAGGTACAAAACTACCAACTTACTGGAAACCAGATCGTCGAAAGCATTCACGTTTAGCGATGTGCTGTCGCTGAACTGACTCATCCCAAACATTTTCCAGAACTAGCGCCTAATTCAGGTGCCTGGCAAATACACTTGGTCGAGGCCAGCCAACTGGGACGGGTCATCGTCCAGCATCGCGGCTTTGATTTTTTTGAGCATCCCACTCACAGTCGCCAGGCGGCGAATGTTAATCAGCTTCCCCAATTCGGCAGCGTGAACCCTGGGCCGGAACAACACGATTCGAATCGCATGAAACCACTCCGTCAGGGGAACCGGGGAACGGGCCATTAGCGTGCCGAACCGCAGTCCGGTCTGAGCGTGACAGGAATTGCACTCCCAGACTTTGCGGGGCGCGATCCAGCATCCATTCGCAGCGCTACCGCAACTGCGACAGCGCTGGTGACCGAGTTGGAAGCGACGCAAAAAGTACTGGATGCAGCTTGGTTCGTTGATAAATCGCGGGTCACGTTCAATCATCGAAACCGAGTTTAAAATCCGCTTGGCCTGTGTTTCCCGCAGTCGTCGCACATTTGCATAAAAAGACTCGGAGTTTCGCTGAGCCCTCCGAGCGAGAAGTTCCAGAGGCTTCGAAAGGTGGACCTCGGGGAAGTTCTCCAGAAACGCTTCCGCGCTTTCTGGATCGGCCCCGACGACGGGCGCCAATGCCGTGATTGACCGAGCCTCAAGAGCGTCAAGCAACCGCTCGTCCCGGAGAATGCGGGCGGCGCCGCGGGCGGCTTGGCGGGCGAGAAGTGTTTCTACGAAGCCCGACGGGCAAAACTCGCGGGTAATCGCATCAAAACATCGATCGCGCTCCTGAGCTACCTCAGGCAGCGGAGAAACGAGCGACTGATTAGAGACTACGAGCGACATGAAGGAATCCTTTCCTCCAATATGATAAGCCGATTATCGGCTTAGTCAAGAGCGCGGCTTGGATGACCGCGAATCTCGGTGCGGGCAGGACCACCCGGCCACGGTTTTCAAGACGCCTGCAATTCTTGTGAGATCAAGTCGAATCATTACCAGAGCCAGCGGGTCCGGACACTTTTTCCGCGGCGCGTGGATCGTGGTCCAGCCGAACTGCTCCATGGGCTTGCTGGGCGAGGCGGTGGTTTGGAGGCGGATAAAACGTCCGTCCGCAACATCTAACGTGTATTCGTGATCCGTTTCAAACCAGCCGTACGCTGGCAAAAACGTCCCATCCCAATTGAAGTTCTGCGCAATATACCGCAGTCCCTCAACAGCCGTTTCAGCGATTTCCGCAGCGGCGGGCGTCTTTAGTCCGCTCGACTTAAGGAGGACGGTAATCGCCAGACAAAATGCCTGTCGTGGACCGAATTCGCGCCGATTGCCGGTGCTAGGGGTTTTCTCAACGCCTTTAGGCACGAAACCTTGCTCCAGCACAAATCGGACCTGCCGCTCGTCAAACTCGAACAAGCGGCAGAATTCTTTCATTTGGATGCTGGGCGGATTCGGCATTCGCAGCATTATAAGCCGATAATCGGCTTACTTTCAAGAGGGTTCGCACAGCGAGAGTCTCCCCAGCTGGGCCGCTAAATACACAGGCAAGGTGTGTAATAATGTTAAGGATAGTAGGGAGCATGCTATCAGCGGATTGTCCCTGTGATCCGGGTTGCCGGCATGCTGCCTACTAGTCTGTTGAACTGAACCGCAGTGGGTGCGCTGCTATGGGAATTCAATCCTTGCGGCCGGTCGGTTCAGCAGCGCGTGACGGGCTGGTGTGGGCAACCTTCGAGCGGATTGAGATCGGCGTGAATCGTGCGTTGCCTTGCCGGTCGTAGAGATCGTGACGCGTGGCAGCGGTCGAGCGCGTTGGCGCTGCTCGCTCGAGCTGCGCTGGCCTGCGCAGCAGGCTGTCGCAGCGTGCTGCCGAAGGCACGCGCCAGCGCGTGCAGATAAGAACGCCAGGCGCATCGTGAAGTTCACGAACTGTCCTCCCGAGACTGCGCTCGACAGCGCAGGGGCCGGTATCGGCGGATGCGAGGCGGCTGGCGAATAGCGGTCCCACTGAGTAGATGATGCGCAGGCTGCCTTGCTGGCAGGCCGGGCAGACGACGATCTCCGGAGGCGTCCGTCGCCCGCAGCAGGAGTTGGCTCGGAGCAGGCTTCATCGATCGACGGCATGGCGACTTCGCCGACGAGGCGGCGGCAGAGCGCCAGCTTCTCTTGTCGCTGCCGGTTGGCCAGGTAGCCGAAGTAGCGGATCCGCATGAAGCCCTTGGGGAGCACGTGCAAGAGGAAGCGGCGAATGAACTCGCTGCCGCGTGAGCGTCATCGGTTCGAGCACGTCCGCCATCGGCATAATCCTTAAACCGGAAGGTGACGCGGCCGGCGTGGTAGCGGACAAGTCGACGATTGGAGATCGCCACGCGATGGGTGTAGCGGGCCAAGTACTTGAGCACGCACAGCGGCTCGCGAAACGGGCGCTTGGCATACACGACCCACTCGCGGCTAGTCGCGGCGGCCAGCAACTTCTCAAAGGCGCGCCGCTCTGCCAAGGGCGCCAGTTGGCCGTGGAACTCGAGCTGCTTCTGCTCATAAGCCTGACGCAGCAGCTCGCAGTACTTGCGGCGGAACACGCGGCTGAGGACGCGCACCGGCAAGAAGTAATAGGACTTCGAGGCGATCCAGCGCTGGCCGTCCGGTGACAGCCCGCCGCCGCTCACGACACAATGCAGATGAGGATGGTGCATGAGGTTCTGGCCCCACGTGTGGAGCACGGCCAGAATGCCGACGTCGTCGGCGCCGAGGTGACGGGGATTGGCGGCCACCTCGGCGATCGTCTGCTCTAGCCGCTTCGAACAGCATTCCGTACATGAGCCGCTTGTTCTGCAGCGCCAGGGCCGCGATCTCCTGCGGCAGCGTGAACACGAGGTGGAAGTAAGGAATCGGCAAGAGCTCGGCTTGCGCGCCGCTCGAGCCACTGGGCTCGCGCCAGCGCCTGGCACTTGGGGCAATGCCGATTGCGGCAGGAGTTGTAAGAGATCCGCTGGTGATCGCAGTGGTCGCAGGCCACGACGTGGCCGCCGAGCACAGCGGTGCGGCAGGCGCTGATCGCCGCGAAGGTCCGCTTCTGCGCGCATGACAGATGCTTCGCCGAACTGCTGCAGGAAAGATTCGGCCTCGCCGCGGAACACGTCGGCGACTTCGAGGTGTCGGGCGAGGTGCGGCGGGCATGGGGGAACCGTGAAGGGTTCCCCAACTTTAGGTTGCTCGTGGGCCGAGCTTATTCGTCGTCGGCTTCGACTTCCGCTTCCTTGCTCGGCAACCTGTCGAGCGGGCTGAGGGTCTTGCCGATCATGTCGGTTGAGACGTGCGTGTAGATGGCCGTGGTCCGCGGACTGGCGTGCCCCAGGAGCACTTGAATCACCCGCAGGTCGGTGCCCGCTTCCAAGAGATGCGTGGCAAAACTATGCCGCAGCGTGTGCGGAGAAATCTGCTTGTCGATGCCGGCCGCTTGCCGGGCGGCGAGGCAGTAGCGCTGCACCGTGCTCGTCGTGATCGGCCGATCGGGCCGCCGGGTGGTGAACAGCAGATCCTCCGGCTGCGCGGCCCACAGGTAACGATCGAGCATCTCGGTGAGGGCGGGTGAGAGCAGCGTGTAGCGGTCCTTCTTGCCCTTGCCCTGACGGACATGGATCACGCGCCGCTCGCGATCGATGTCGGCGAGTCGCAGCTGGACGACTTCGCCGACCCGCAGCCCAGCGCCGTAGGCGATCATGAGGATCGTCCGCTGCTTGAGCGACGGGATCGCCCGAAAGAACCGGGCTACTTCCGCCGGGCTCAAGACCACCGGCAGCGTCTTCGCTGGCCGCGGGACCGCGGATGTCGTCCACGACTTCGCCGCGGCGAATGACATGCCGATAGAAGAACCGCAAGGCGGCCAGCACCTGCTGATAGTAGGGCCACGAGACGTGCTTCACTTCGACGAGATCCACCAGGAAGCTGCGGATCTCTTCCCGGCTGAGCCGGTCGGGACGGCGGCCGTAGAAGTTCGCCAGCCGGTAGACGGCGCTCACGTAGGCCGCGATCGAATGCTTCGAGTAGTTCCGCAGGTGCATCTCTTCGATCATGCGTTGTCGGAGGGGCGTCATCGGGGTGCTTGCGCAGATTTGGCTGCTGGAATGTTCTCCTTCCAGCATGCGCAGCCTGGCACCAGAGCGCAAGTTGAATAATCGATACGACCGAACGCCAGTGCGACGTCAACTGGCGAAGCCTCTGTCCCGGCTCCCGTCTGCGAGTGGACGCGTCGCATCGAAGAGAACATCTGATCGGAGAAGTTCGCTTCGCACGTGATCCGCGAAGCGGTTTAGTTGTGTGCCCAGCATGTTCGATAGCTTGGGGGTGAAAGTCCCCTATCCAACCTGATGGAGGTGAAGGATTAGCGAAACGCAAGGGCGTCATCGCGAGGTGGCGTCTGAAGGAAGCGTGGAGCAAAACCGTGACCTGACGAACAGAAATCGGATACGAGGCATCCTTGGTCGGACGAGCGGGCAACTAATCGCGAAGTCCAGATCCATCAAGGGCCAAGGCTGTAGATCCGGCAGGTGTGCGGGGAAGGCGATCGAACTTACCTGGGGAGATCTGCGTCGTGTCCCGAATTCGGGACTGAGGGAAGCCGTGAGGCGACCTGACCGCGGCGCAGAAGTCAGCAGAGGGCATAGTAGACCCATGCAGTCGGCAAGGCTATTGAGGCACTCCAATGCCGAAAGGCGGAGAAACAGATAGGCCGAGCCGGCAACGGTGGACGAAGGCCCGAACGATTGGGAGTGGCAAGTAGGACTGGTAACTCATGAGTGGAAAGCGGCAGAAAACCCAGCACAAGCAATTGCTTCTGGCCTTTGCTCGGAAGGTCGGGGTGAAACCCCGGACACCGACGGCAGAGGGACCGAACCACTGGTGGCGAAGCGAGCACCCGAAAGCCCGGCAGAAGAAGAACGTCTAATGGAGGAGGTGTGCGATCGACAAAACCTCGAAATAGCGTGGAAACGCGTCCGTGGGAACAAGGGTAGTCCTGGCGTCGATGGGATGACCATCGACGCTGCCGTGGACTACCTGCGTGAGCACTGGCCAACCATTCGGTCTCAATTGCTCAACGGAACCTATCAACCGCAACCGGTGCGGCGGGTCGAAATACCCAAGCCGGACGGCGGGGTCAGAAAACTCGGCGTGCCTTGTGTCGTCGACAGACTGATCCAGCAGGCGGTACTGCAGGTTCTCCAAAAGCAATGGGACCCCACGTTTTCCGAGCACAGCTACGGCTTCCGACCGGGACGCTCGGCTCATCAGGCGGTCGCCCAGGCACAAACGTATGTTGCCGAGGGCTACTGCTATGTCGTGGATATCGATCTCGAAAAATTTTTCGATCGAGTCAACCACGATATCTTGATGGCGCGCATCGCGGAACGAATCTCCGATAAGCGACTGCTCAAATTGATACGGGCGTTTCTGAACGCCGGTGTCATGGAAAACGGGTTGGTAAGTCCGACGACCGAGGGCACGCCCCAGGGCGGCCCTCTATCACCTTTATTGAGTAACCTCGTGCTGGACGAATTCGACAAGGAGCTAACACGACGGGGCCACCGATTCTGCCGCTACGCGGACGACTGTAACATCTATGTTCGCAGTCGTCGCGCGGGTGAACGAGTCATGGCAACTGTGTGTCGCTTCCTGACCACGCAGCTTCGGCTGAAGGTCAACGAATCGAAAAGCGCGGTTGCTCGACCCGAGGAGCGGAAGTTTCTTGGTTTCAGCATCTCGAACGATGGGAGCGAACGGCGAATTGCGTCGAAATCCCTCGATCGCTTCAAGACGCGAGTCCGAGAACTTACGCAGCGGACACGTGGAGTTAGTGTCGAACAGTTGGTCGAACCCTTGGCTCGATACCTGATCGGCTGGCGAGGCTACTTTGGCTTCTGCCAAACTCCGCGAGTGCTTTCCAACCTGGACGCGTGGATTCGCCGGAGGCTACGAATGTACCTGTGGCGGCAGTGGAAGAACGGCCGGAACCGCTTCAACGAACTCCGCCGACGTGGCGTACCCAAGTTCGGAGCTGCGGTCGCTGCCGGTTCACCGACGGGATTCTGGCGTATGTCCGGACATCCGGCGGTACAACAAGCACTGCGAAATGCCTATTTCGACTCGATCGGCCTTCCAAGAGTAGCCGCATCTTCCCACGCTTAACCCAATCGAACCGCCGTGGTACGTGACCCGTATGCCCGGTGGTGTGGGAGGGGCGGAGCCGCAAGGCTCCCCCCTATCCGATCAACTCTTGGAGCGTCCTCGCCTTTTCGCCAGCGCGAAGCTTGAGCGCCAAGCCGTGCTCCGATATTTGCGCGACGAGTTTTCGACGCCCATCGAGCACAAAACGTTTTGCAATGCTGCCACGGCAGCAAGTTGATTGACGTCTCGCACGGTGCGGGGCGGTTGTGTTGTTTCTTACACGACCGCCCCGGTCGTGGGGCGGTCTCACTCAGGAGATTGTCCCATGCTTTCAACCAACAATGATCGTCAATGCAACGAATCGAATTGGCAATCCGCGTTTCTCGAAATGCTTCCCGAAATCACAAGGTGGTTGCAAGTGGCGTTTCGCAAACTCGATGCCGAGGCACGCGAGGACGCGGTCGAAGAGGCCATTGTCCATAGCTTGCTGAGCTTCTCGCGATTGTACTGCGGTGGCCGTGGGAGATTAGTGAATGCCTCCTCTCTTGCCTGGTATGCAGCGCTCGCCATAAAAAGCGGTCGTCCTGCCGTCGGCCGCTCGAATAGCAAGGAACCGTTGAGCCGCTATGCACTTGCGCGGGCCGGCAACGGCATCCGATTCGAGCGGCAGAACGGCGAATGGATTGACAAGCTGGTCGTCGACAAGCGCGCATCCATTCCGGATCAGGTCGCGGCGAAACTGGATGTCAGCTCCTGGTTTGCCTCATTGACCGAGCGGATGAAGAAGATTGCTCGGGATTTGGCGATGGGATGCTCGACGTCCGAAGTCGCCAAAACGCATGGAATATCGCCGGGGCGGATCAGCCAGCTGCGGCGAATATTGGAAGAGTCGTGGACGGCGTTTCAGCAAGACGGCGTTTCGGGAATAGGCTGATGCCTAACCCAGCACCTACAGACGATTATCACTGCAGACGGAGCCGATGGTCCTTGGCGGCCAAAGGTTTCGTCTGCAGTTTGTTCACGAGTAGCGATCAAGTCTTCTGTAAGTGGGTTATAGCTGATAAAGATTAACGTATGGCTATGTAGAAAACCTCGATACGTAAGTGAATCATGAGGTTGTGAGTGAGGACTTTCAATCGGAGTTCGCGTCGTTGACTCCAGACATTGTGACCGCGGACCAAGGCTTCGAGGCGGCGTTTGACCATTGAGATGACGGTCTCGACTTGAACGCGATCGCGATAGGCGGCAGCGTCGAAGCGGGTTTGCATCAAGCGTCGGTAGTGACAAGTGGCGGGCCGCCCGTGCTTAGCGTGGGTGATCGAGCGGACCTGGCAAGTCTCGCGTGCGAAGGTGTGGTTGGACTCCGAGTCGTAGCCGTCGGCGGTAATGCGTCCGATGCTGACTCAGGCTAGCGCCGCCGACACGAGCGGCCGGAAGCCGAACTCCACTTGCGGAGTCTCAAAGTCGTGCTGCAAATGGACCATCTCCGCTGCAAGACGCCACACCGCGTGCGGAACGAGTTTACCATGCACCTCTTGGCGTACAACCTGATCTGTCGCGTGATGGCGCTGGCGGCCCTCGAAGCGAAGGTTTCGCCCTGGCAAATGAGCTTCAAAGGCACGTTGCAGACACTCAGCAACTTCCTGCCGGCGTTGGCTTCCTCGATGCCACTGGCCACTGGCTGCCGGGTGCTCCTCGAGAGCATCGCCGCTCACCGTGTGGGCAACCGACCGGATCGCTTCGAGCCTCGCCGCATTAAGCGACGACCCAAATCACAAGCCCTGTTGCAACGACCACGCCACGAATACAAACGTTTAACTGCGTAAGAGTTAGGAAAGTTCAAGTGCCATTCGCCGATGACTCAGTTTCCCGGTTAGGTGGTCTCGCCAGACGGTGCGGTAGCGTCCCACCTAAAAATACAGCGCCTCAAAAAGACGCACCGGAGAACCCCGGACTTTTTCGATGTAATGGTCTCCCGTATTCGATTTGCTTCTTATACCACGGGTGATTTTCGTGCGTATGGCCCTGGACAATCGCAAATTTAAGAATAAATCGATTACAATTGCTTGACAGCCTGTTTCATCGTTAGACATACTATTCTGTGGAGTAAGCGAGTTCCGCTCGGTTGGGGCATTTTTGGCGTTATCACAGCTGTTGTAGGAGAGCGTTCTAATGAAGTTTACTACTGCGTGTTTGTTTCTGGGCGCGGCCCTAATGCTTGCGCCGCATCGTTCGGAGCTGCTATTTTTTCGGACGATTTTGATGGTTACGGTGCACCAGTTGCCGTTACCGCGACTGGCACATCGGGCAATTACACTGTCGCGATACAAACAGCCGGGAACAATAAAGCCACGTTCGGATACGATTACGGCGCTGCAGGCTTAGGAATTCCGTCGGCACCTCATTCGGTCGGTGGCACGACTCTCGGCCTGCGGTTAGATCCGAACAACGGAGGCACAGCTGCAATAAATGCGCTCTCCGTGTCCCCAATCGCGTCTGTCGTAGGTGACGTGACAATGACGTTCGACCTGTGGATGAACAGCATCGCGGGGGGAACCAACGGACTTTGGAATGGCGGCGGAACCGGTTCGTCAGAAGCCATTACTGCTGGGCTGGGAAATAGCGGCTCAACATTCCAGAATAACACTAGTGGCAGCGGCGTTTGGTTCTCAGCGGTGGGTGACGGCGGCTTTGCTGGAACTTCGGCAACACCCGATTACGAAGCGCGAATCGGTGCGACGTTGCAAGCCCCGAGCACTGGCGTCTATGCGGCCGGTACTACGACAGGCAACGGCGGAGCCACAGACAATTCCAATCCTTATTACACAAATCTCTTTCCAGGTCAGCCAACGCCCGCAGGTCAAACTCCGGTTGCCACGGCCGATAATGGCACGCTCCTGTTCAACTGGCATTCTGTTGCGATTTCTCGCACTGGCACAACGGTAACCTGGAAGATTGACGGCAACGTTATTGCGACGGTAACGGACAACGCTTCTATTGCCTCGGGTATCGCTGCGATTGGTTCTTGGGATCTGGGCACATCGCAAGACGCAGGTCATGTGTTTGCCCTAGTCGACAATTTGGTGATTGTGCCTGAGCCTACCACGGGGATGCTGCTACTAGTCGGATTAGCGGGCTTGGGCATCCGCTCGCGTGGTGGGCGTCGCCTCTAATATTTTGTCTCGAAATCGAGTCCTACAGCCGTTTCTTCCTCATGGGAATTGACGGGCTTTTTTATTCGCCTTGGGGGGTCGATCGGAATTTTTACAGATCATATATTCGCTTATTCGCTGGAAATAGCTTGACCGACTTGTCGATCTGAACCATCATAATTGGAAGTGGAAGTTCGATTAGGCAAAGTGTAGGACTCTACACACTTGTGAAAGTTGACGCTGGGCGAGACCACTCGAATCGTGGTTTTTACATCATAGGAGTAGCTAATGTTTTGCAGTTTACGATCCGTTTTCTTTGGAGCGCTCGCTATATGCGCTCCGGCCGTCGCCAGTGCGGCGACGTTGTACAGTGATGATTTTAACAGCAACACGTCCAGCAACTACAATACGTACATCACCGCAGGCGCGACGGGCCCCTCGGGCGACACAACGTTTGCGTACGACTACGGCGCGGCCCCAGGATCTGGCGGGCTGTCACTACCTTTAGCGCCCCATACGACCGATGGCTCATCGCTCGGTCTGAGATTGCGAACTGACAACTTGCAAAGTTCAGTTGGCACCGTAGTGGGTGCGACCTCTGTTGTTACCAAAAATCTGTCGCTACCGAGTTCGTACCAAGTGCAAGTTGATGTTTGGACAATTATATTGGCGGCACCAACATTTCCTCCAGCGGAAGCAACGGGTCCACCGCTGCGGGAGTGGGCATCGGATCGGCTGGTACGAGTTTGCAGTACATCGCCGCGAACGACGGCTTGTTCGTCGAATCGTTCGGCGACAACGGCGGCGGCGCCAATCAGGCGTACCGCGTGTATACGAACGGCACTCACCCGAACCCGACGACCAAGCCCTACTGGGCGGCCGGTACGACTTCCACGTCGGCCAGTTTTAGCGACCCCTATTATACGTCTGCCTTTCCCTCTGTGTCGGCTCCGGCCGGCCAATCCACTTTTTCGCCGACAACGCAAGGCGGCTCAACCGCTGCCGGAACGCTGGGCTTCGCCTGGCATACCTGGACGATCACAAACGACAGCTTGAACGTGACCTGGGCAATCGATGGCAAGACGATTGCGACGATTCCCACAGCCGACTACACGAGCGCCGGTAGTCAAGTTTCGCTGGGAAATGACGACACTGGGCTCACGGGCAACTCGGCGGCTAACAATCAGCTGTTCAACGCCCACATTTTCGACAACTTGGTAGTCAGCGACTACCCGGCCGTTCCCGAACCGACCACCGCCTTGCTATGCCTCGTCGGCATGCTCGGTTTGGTCGCTGGCCGTCGTCGTGCCTAAGCTCGGGAAACGTCTAAAAGTTAAAAATAGCCCGGTGGCTTCCGCCGCCGGGCTTTTTTTTGTGACCACCTGGGGGAATTCCTGTCGCTTGCGCAAAAAGAGAGAAACTAGTTCGCAAAAGTGTGAGCGGCGTGCGTAAGTCGTTGTTAGAATGACGGTTGCTGCTATCACGTTGCCAGGGAAGGCGAAAGCGTTTTCAGTCCCTTTGTCGGGACTGTTCGTAGGAAGCGCTGAAGCGCTATTCGATTTTTGTTCAGGCGAACTTGGGGCACATAGGAGCTCGTGGGTTTGGGGCGTGCCGGCGTCGTGTTTATGTACGTTTGGCCAGCCATATTTTTTGGGCGATAACTGCCGATTGTTCTCGTTCTTACCTGCGGGGGGAACATGCGTAACTCGCGCGCGTCTGCGAGAGGAAAAACGCGGGAATGTGAAAAGTTCAAGATCAGCGAGACGCGATTGATTTTGTTTCACCGGGAGAATGATAAATGCGACACTTGATTAGGCCGTTTCTCTGGCGTGGTTTACTAACGTTCGCGGTTTTGCGCGTCGCTCGCGCCAGCATTGTGGGCGACTCCGTATGCTACGAACGTATTTAATACAACAGGCAGCACTTGGCAATTTACACTCAACGCACCAGCAAATGATGTGACCGTCCTTCGCAATGGCGCCAATCCGGTTGACCTCGGAGCGCTAACCGCGGGGGCACACACGTTCGATATGACTGGCTTTAGCAGTTTCAGTATCCAAGTAAAGAACTTGGCAGCGGACTCCTGGACGTCGATCTCCAATCCGAGCAATTCATTTGACGACTTTGCGTTCCCAACGGGTGTGGCCATCAACCAAAATGCTTCGGACCTCAAATACTTCGGCACGGTATACGTCGCTAATTCGAACGGTGTTCAGGGCGGTGCGGGTACTGCTGCGTCCACAGCATCCGGTCGCGCGATGGGTGACGGCATTTACGGCCTAACTTCGGACATGAAGGGAGTCACATCTGGCCGGCGGCGCCATGACACCGGTCGCCGATCCGAACGATACCACCCAAGCCAAAGTTGTTGGGTTCGATGTGGTCGCCGGCGGCAATTCTGCGCCGCAACGCATTAGTCTGGATGCGGCCGGCAATGTGATCATCGGTGACTGGTCGGACGCCTCGGGCGGCGTTAAGTACATGTCGAAAGATTTGACAACGGGCGGGCGAATTCTTGCCGGTGTTCAAAACTTTACGCCGACAGGTACGACGCCGGATCCTACCCCGCTCGCGGATGGCCTAGGCAACGGGCCTGCGGGCGGCATCTATAGCACACAGCAGGATGCAATTGGCAGCCTTCCGCTCCACGGCTCCGTGGTCTCAAAGGTTTATACCACAGGCTCGGTTGGCAATAACTTGACGATCTACACGATGGACGAAGACCTCGACCTTGATTTGTCGACGCCGAATAACGACACCAACAGCATTTGGCGTTACAACGTGGGCAACGCGACTGAGTTTCAATCGCAAGCGCCGACGGTCGTGGTCAAATCGACGAGTATTCCTGCTGTTTCCGATGGCGGGACGAACTTCATTGGCGCGTTCGGCGGCGGCGTGCGAGCCGACATGCTCTACGACCCCGTGCACCAACAATGGATTATCACCAACGGTCGTTCGAGCGGCAACCAATCGAACGGCGCCTCGCTGATCATTGTCAAAGCCGCCCTCGACGGCTCGGAAGCGGGCACCCCACAGGTTTTATGGTCCTCGCGGCAATTCAGCGTGGACAACAATCTGGATGCGGACGCGGCCGATCCCACGATCAACGACATTTTCCGTCGCGTGGGTCAAGCGGCAATCTCGCCGGATGGTAAATATTTGATCATGCACCGTACCAGTGGCGATGTGGCGAATAACGGCCTTGCAGCGGGAGATCTCATCGTTGTACCTCTCGACGCGAATGGCATTCCCGACATTCAAATTTCGGGGGGAGCTCGTGACAAACGTGAATGTGTTTAGCGAGACTCGGCGGCACCGGAGGCCACACGACCGGCAACTCGGTTGAGTTCGACGCTGCTGGAAACCTATACGTCGCCAACAGCTCTATAACAGCTGGTGCGATCGGCCAAGACGTCGAGGTATTCAGCCCGGGCGGCAACTGGATTGCGAGCACGAACTCAGACGGCACGTTCACCATGACCGCGATCCCCGGTGGCGTGGCGGGTGATTACAACGGCAACGGCGTAGTCGACATGGCTGACTATGTGTTGTGGCGAAATGGTGGGCCGTTGCAGAACGACAACACGCCGGGATCCGTCGATGCGTCAGATTATACTTTCTGGCGGTCCCACTTTGGTAATACTTCCGGTGCCGGCAGCTCGGTCCAAGGCGCGGCTGTGCCCGAGCCAGGGACTTTGGCGCTGGTGTTGCTGGGCTTGATGGCCAGTGGCTTCGGAAGAAAGCAACGCGCTGCGAATTAGTGGAAGCGTTGCCACGCACGTTTCGACAACGAACGGTTGGCGTCGTGGCTGGAAGCCGCGACGCCAACTTTTTTAGTAGATCTAAGGGAGAATTCAGTGGCGACAACGAAGCAGTCAATTTCGGTCTCAGCTGGATGTTTGACGAGATCGTCATTCGGCCGGTGCAAAGCAAAAGGCGGCGGCGTTTACGCTGGTCGAACTCTTGGTGGTCATTGCGATCATTGGCATCTTGGTTGCGCTGCTCCTGCCTGCGATTCAGGCTGCTCGCGAAGCGGCTCGGCGAGCGCAGTGCCAGAACAATATGAAGAACGTTGTCGCTGGCAGTTTTGAATTACGAGTCGGCAAAAAAAATATTGCCGATGGGGAGTGTATTTACAACGTTGGTGCGAACGGGGTGTGTGACTCAGCAGGCTTGGTGCCAACATGAACACGAATCTGAACTTCGGGCCGAGCTGGACCGTGCTCATTCTGCCAGAACTTGAAAATCAGCCGCTCTACGACTCGTTTATCTTTAAGAACGCGTCGACAACCCGCGTGGCGATGCAGCGACACGCGCAAAACCTCGAATCGAGCGGGGCACCGTGATACCAATGATGCTTTGTCCCTCAGATGGAAACAACCAGACGAAATTTCAGGGTCTCGATCGGCGGTGTCAATTAGGCGGAAACTGGCAGCGGCAACTACGCTGCGAATGTCGGCCTCGGCGCGTGTTTACTTATGAACCCGGCAATCGGCCCATCATCGATCACGGGGCCAAACCCCGACGGGTACGCCGGGCCGGATAGCCGGCTGGACGGATCCACTGTCTCGAGGAGTCATGGGACCAAATGCTGCGTGTAACGCTCAAGCAGATCACGGATGGCACAAGCAAGACGGGATGCTGGGGGAGATTCGTGCTGGCCTTAATGAAAGCGACCCCCGCGGATCCTGGGCTTTCGGTCATGCAGGCGGCAATCTGTTGGCTTATCATGGGTGGGGCGGTGACGATAGCGGTCCGAACTGGTGCGGCCCAACCGCGGATGACATTGCCGTTGGGCACAGCGAATTATGCTGGCGCTACCGCTGGCTGCTGCGGCGTGCATGGCTGGCAATCCTGGTGCTCGTTCGACCAGCAAACTGCGCGGAGCACGCACTCCGGCGGCGTATTCATCGCCATGTGCGATGGCAGCGTGCAGTTCATCAGCAACGACATCGAGACGTGCGGCCGTAACTCTCAACAGTGCTGCAATGCATGGGACCAACTTTGGCTGAGCCAGGACGACGGCTACGTCCCTCCCCCGGGGCGTCCGTGAAAACAGGATAAATTAGTGAATGTCGCGAGTATGAGGAGGGCTTCGAGCGTGTCGATCACAAAAGCTAAGTGCCTTGTTTGTTTGCTTGTGGCGTGCGGAATCGTCGTTCAGCAGATTGGTTGCAACCAACGAAGCACGTATCAAGTGTCAGGGAAAGTGCGATATAAAGATGGCTCACCGATAACCGGTGGCGCTGCGTGTCATCGAATTCGAGCCAACGGCAGAGTTCCACGGCAACGATCCGCAAGCCGGCCACGGAGCCAAATTGCCGAGGACGGATCGTTCCAAATGTATACGCGCAAGCCGGGCGATGGCGTAATTCCAGGCAAATACGCCGTTAGTGTTTGTCATTATGGACAAGCCGATCGGCGGGAAGATGCTCATCCAGCGAAAAATATACGAGCGCAGCCGAAACGCCCTATGAGATCAACGTCGATGGCGACAAGACCGGGCTCGTTTATGAGTTGGAGAAGCAATAGCTTTCATCCTTCCGAGCCCGCGACACTTTTCTTGGAGTTTGGATGATCGGACCGATGCGAAAAATGCGATCGCCGGCGGTAAGTGCGAACTCGTCGAAATCCTGTTGTTGGCAACTGCAACCAAGGCATGCGGGTTTTACGCTCGTCGAACTGTTGGTGGTCATTGCGATCATTGGCATTTTGGTGGCGCTTTTGTTGCCGGCAATTCAAGCCGCCCGCGAGGCGGCTCGGCGAGCGCAATGCCAGGCCAATCTGCACAACGCGGCGTTAGCAGTTCTCAACTACGAGTCGGCCAATAAGATCATGCCGAAGGGCATGACGTTCGATCAGTGCAATTGCAGCATACTAGTCCGTTCAACTACGGTCCGATGGATTATCGGGAGAATTGGGTTATTGAAACGTTACCTTACTTAGAAGAGTCGGCACTACACGATTCGTTCAACCTTAAAGTTAAAATCAATGACACGACCGCTAACAATGTGAATCGAGTTGCACGAGGGCAGCAGATCCCTGTGCTGCTTTGCCCGAGTGATGCGGAATACAACCGTGTACTGTATGCGGGAGTTGGGAAGGCTGCCTTTCACGGCGACAATTGGGCTCGAACAAATTATGCGGCAAGTGGGGGACGTGGTGATTTTTGGTTCCAAGCGAATCCCAATACTCGTTATATGAATGGCCCCGATTCACCCGGTTGGACGAACCCGTGTTATCGGGGCGTGTTTGGGCCGAATACATCGGTCACGCTTAAGCGGATCACAGACGGCACTGGTAAAACGATCATGATCGGCGAGATTCGGGCCGGCATTAGTCCTGGAGATTCACGCGGCGTGTGGGCATTGGGTCATGCGGGCGCTAGCATGATTACGGGCTATGGGGCCGGCGGCGACGACAATGGACCCAATGTGTGTAATGCGGCCCATAAGGAAGACGACGTGTTCAGCGACGTCTGCACTAGTGCCTATGCCCAGTCGATTTGCATGTCGTGCGATCCCGACTACTTTTCACAAGCAACCGTTCGCAGCCAGCACTCGGGCGGAGCGTTCGTCGCAATGTGCGATGGTAGCGTGACCTTTATTAGCAACGATATTGATACAAGCGGTGCCACGCTCACTTCGCAGTGTTGCTCGGTTTGGGATTACATGATCGCCAGCGCCGACGACGGTAAACTCGGCCCTTACAACGGCGGCTCTACGCGGGGCGGCCCGGCCGTTTCTTGCCAGTAGCCACGGGTAGGTTCGGTGATCTGGTCTTTGGCCATTCGAGTATGAATCAATAGTTGAATATGTGGCTACGTTCGATTGAAAGAAGGTGTGAATTTCGAGGTGTGATCCTGCTGTTCGTTGTGACATTTTTGAGTTGTCATGGCGGGCCGACCATGGTCCAAGTGACCGGCAAGATTACGAACACGGATGGGTCCATGCTAAAAGGAGGTATCCGAGAGGTGCGGTTTGAACCGACGCGCGACGTTCCTCAAGAGGGGCTGCGAACTGCGTCGGGCCAGATCGAGAGCGATGGTTCTTATCATTTGTTCACACGCAAACCGGGCGACGGAATTATGCCCGGCACGTATAATGTGATGATTACGGTATGGAAAGAGCAGCACGACCCAGTATCATTGATCGACGATCGCTATTCGACGGCGGGGACGACGCCGTTTAAGAACGTGAAGATCGATCGGGATCGGAACGATTTAGATTTCAAAATCGAACCAAAACCAACTGCGGGCACTGGGGCGGCCGCGACCACTGAAACGACGGGCCAGGCACAACACTAATCGCACGTGAGGGAGAGAAACGAGAATGAATACCAGTCGTGGATTAAATAAGAAGCGACGAGGAAGTCGACCCAAGTTGGGCTTCACGTTGGTGGAGCTGCTCGTCGTGATCGCGATTATCGGGATTTTGGTCGCGTTGTTGTTACCGGCCGTTCAAGCGGCGCGCGAGGCGGCGCGGCGCAATCAGTGCAAAAACAACCTCAAACAGCTCGCGCTTGGCATGCTCTTGCATGAAGACGTGCAAAAGTTCCTCCCTTCGGGCGGCTGGATTGACGCCTATGGCCCGGACCCGAACCGCGGGTATGGTGGTAAGCAACCTGGCAGTGTTTTCTACAACATATTGGCATACATCGAAGAGCAGGCGCTCCGCGATCTTGGTAAGGGGATTGCATACAACGGTTCAAATCCTTCCACAGCATACACGGCCGCAATGCAACAACTCTATCAGACGCCGGTTGCAGTATTCAACTGCCCAAGTCGTCGAGCCGCAAAACTCTACCCACGTACGACAACTTCCTCTGAAGCTCCGTGGGCGAAACCCTTGACCGTTAACATAAAGGGAGATTACGCGGCCAATGCCGGTGATACACAAACAAGCGCAGGTGACGGCGTTGGCTACACCCTGTGGCCTGGTGTTGGAGGAAACACCTATGCCACGATCGACGCTCAACAGGCATGGACTGACAGCTCTTGCAAACCGGTTGTGTCCCGTCAAGGAACCGTGCCGCCACTCGCCTGCCAATCGGGTGTGATTGGATATCACTCAGAGGTTAAGCTTAAGCAAATTACCGACGGCACGAGCAACACCTACCTGGTCGGCGAAAAATTCTTGTCGCCCAAGTATTACGAAATTGCGTTAGCGCAGGGAGATGGTTATGGCGATAATCAAGGCGTCTATACGGGCCTAGAGTGGGACAACGAGCGCGTTTCCTGGAACAAATACAAGAACGACGATCCGACAATTTATCAGCCGCGGCAAGACGTGGATCTAAATGTCGAGGTCAACTGGGGTTGGTATGCATTCGGCAGCGCTCATGCTGGTGCTATGAACATGGCGATGTGCGATGGCTCTGTGCAGTCGATCTCTTATGACATCGATTATCTCACGCACCGTTATCTAGCAGTCAAGGACGACGGTGAGACGACCACGCTCCCGTAATCACTGGGAACGGGTCCGTTCAATTGACATTTATTTGCCGCTCGTGAGCGCGAAAGTCATATTTCGCGCCTTGATCGCGGGATCGTCGTACGATACTTCCTGGCCCAAAGTCGTTTCCGTGTTGTACTGGGCCGGAATGGTTTCCTTGCCGTTTACAATTTTGGAAATTCGCACCTTGAATAACCCAAATTGCACGGCGCCAGGAAGCCTCGGGTCGGGCCGTTGTTCGGGCGGAATTACCGGGACAGCGTCGCCATAAACGTTCGTAGTTCCAATGGCGGCCTTGATGTCGTCTCCCAGGAATTTTTCGGGTTCGAACGTTACCTGCGCACCGGCGAGCGGTTCGTTATCAAGAGTCACTCGACACTGAACTCGCATCATCGCCGTTTTCATGTCGATCCATGCGTTCACGCGCGCAGCGACCTCGTCGGCACTGACGCCACCGTCTCCGTTCGTATCAAGGTTCTTCAGAGCGGCTTTGAGCCCTGGTGCCTGAACGAGTTCGGGGCCGGAAACGACGCCGTCGCCGTTCTTGTCATATTGCTCCATCGCGAGCTTGCCAGCACCCGATGGGCTAATCGATGGCTGTTTGGCGGGTGATGGCCCGGAGTTACAGGCGACAAGCGTTACGCATGAAAGCGCTGCCGTCACGAATACGAAAGATGAGTTGCGAACGGACATCGAGAACTCCTGGAAATTACAAAGTCAGAATGCCTGAAGTGTAGTGGCTCAAGCATACGACGGAAGCCGGCCAATATGCAATTGTAACGCCAAAGCGCACGACTAAAATGCCGCGGCGGATTGCATGACCAAGAGCTACAACAGCATCCTCGCGATTTACTGTTCGGCCGTTCAGACCCCTGAGCCAAAAGAGTAGCAATTGGCAGCGCCCTATACAGGTGGAGTTCGTCAAAATCAGCGTGCGAGGCGACGACATCGTTCACCTTGAATCGACGCTCGGTTTAACGCCGCTTTTCCATTCCACCCCACTCACATTGCATCGTAATGAATGCGCTTTCATTGCGAGCGGTCGGATTCTGTTGCGAAAAAACGAGAATTTATTGCGCATATTTTGTTTGCACGGTTGCACAACACGGTTATCCTGAGGATAGCGATTCTGCAGCAATTGCGCGGCCGATCGCTGGGCGTAAACTTATCACACACCTTTGGTTCTCGGGGGCGGGGAAACTCTACAAATGAAGCGTTGCATAACACTCGTCGCGATTGCGTTGACCATGCTTGGATTCTTGCCGAAGGCGAACGCGGCTGTCAAATACTGGGATGTAAACTCGACCGAGGCTGGCGCAACCCCCGGTGCGAACGGCATTGGTGACGGTACCTGGGATTTAGCGGCGACCAATTGGAACTTGAATGCAGATGGCACCGGATCGACTACCGTTTGGGCAGAAGGCGATGATGCCGTGTTCGCAGCCGGTAACGACCTCGGCACCGACCCCGCCGTGGCAGGCGCGATAATCAGCGTCCAGGGCAGCCATACACCGGCCAGCATGACCTTCGAGGAAGGTTTCGTCGAATTCACCGGGCCCACGATCGCTATGGGCGCGAATCCAATTGTCATTAAGCAAGGCGCGATACTCTCGATCGGCAATCAGAACGTCATTACGGCAACTGCTGGCCAAACACTGACGCTTGATGGCGGCACGTTCAGCAATCACATCGTAGGGTTAGGCAGTACGTTTTACGCCGCAGGCGTAGCTACCCAATGGCTTGTCACAAACAACGGCGGCACGATTAACACGCCCAACGGCGGTACGCTTCAGCCGGCTAACGATACGGACAGTGCCGCGTACAGCATTATGGCCTACGGGAACAACACGAATGCACTGTCGACGATTGGGCTCGCACCAGGAGCGACGACCGGCGTGCTGCACAAAACAGGGCACGGCGAATTCCGTCCGTTCAACAGCACCAATCTTCCAGGCTGGTTTGTCGACTCGGGTTTGTTGCGTGCTCCTAGCGGATCGAATGATGGCGCGTTTGGTGCTGCGACCGGCACAGTGACTGTGGCTGGTGGCGCGGTGCCGAACACTACTTCTGGCGCTGCCGTCGGCACGACTGCAAATTTAACTTCCGACACCGGCGGCGCTGGGCCATCGCCCGCAACCCGCAGCTGGGTTTTGTCCGGAGTTGGCGCGACGCCGGACAGCATTTTCGTTTTGAACGCAAACTGGCAGATCTTAGGTAATATCAGCGGCGCCGGCGGCCTCATGCTCAACGGCTGGGCGCGAACGGATGGCGGTCCAGCGTCGGGGAGCAGTGTCATTGGGGCGCAAAATGAGCTCCGCCTCGGCGGTACGAACACTTACGGTGGCGCGACGACGATCAATTTCGGCACTCTCGTGGCGCAAAATGGGTCCGCAATTCCTAATGGTTCGCGAGTTAGCTTCTCGACGCAATCTGTGTGGGGCGGTCCGGATGCGGCTCACCAATCCACCTTGGACACCGCTGTGTTGCGAGTGGATGCCAGCGAGACAGTTGGATCGCTTGCCGGTGGCAATGCCACGCGCGGTTCGGTAAATATCAATGGCGCGGCAGTAACCCTGACGACAGGGGCCGACGGGACAACGAGCACGTTTAGCGGTTCGGTCATTGGAACCGGTGGGTTGACCAAGACCGGCGCCGGTGTATTCACGATGGATGGCGCCAAGTCGTACACGGGCGACACGAAGGTGCTGGGCGGCACGCTCAGCACCAACAGCGCGTCGCTAGCTGATGCTGCGGATGTATATCTGATGACGGGCGCGTTGTTCAATTTGAATTTTGCGGGCACCGACACGATTCGTTCGCTGTTCTTCGACAGCACGGCCCAAGCGATCGGTACTTGGGCGCGCCGGGCTCAGGCCGCGCATACGAGCTCGTTGTTTTCGGGTACCGGCTTGCTGAACATCACCACTGCGCCGAGTGGGGGCGTGGCTGGCGATTACAATGGCAATGGCGTTGTCGATATGGCCGACTACGTGCTGTGGCGAAACGGCGGTCCCCTGCAAAATGATGTGAATACGCCGGGCGTTGTCGATGTCTCGGACTATACCTACTGGCGTTCCCGGTTCGGTGCCACCTCGGGGAGCGGCAGCGGATTGGGTAGCGGCAGCGCCGTGCCTGAACCGACGTGTATTGCGATGCTAATCATTGGAATCGCCGGCGTAACCTTGCAACGGCGTAACGGTCGCTAGTTTTCGAAGCGATGGTGCAGCGTTCATTCAGTATGTGAAAACAGGAAGTGCGGAAATTAAAAGATGCGAAATTTTTTACAGCCATTGGCGGTATTGCTAGTTTTGGCCATTGGCCTAACCGCCGAATCCCAGACAACTAAATACTGGGACATTAACGGGGCTACGGCCGGCGGCGGCCCGGATGGGTTCGGCTATTACGATGGAATATGGGACGGGAGTGCAACCAATTGGAATACCAATTCCGATGGAACCGGGGCGACAACGACGTGGACATCGGGCGATATTGCCCACTTCTTCGCCGGCAGCGACCCCACGGCCGATGGAATCATTAATGTCACCGGCACCCAAACTGTCGGCGGCCTGGAAGTCGAAGAAGGTAAAGTCGCCATCAGTGGTGGTGCAGGTGCCATTACGCTTGGCACCAATCCGGCAAAAATCGATCAAGGCGCTACGCTTTCGATCTCCAACTTAAATCAAATTGGCACCGCGGCGGGTCATGTTCTCACGATCGATGGTGGCACGATCCAGAATACGATTGTTGGTCTGGGCAGCGGCCTTTACCCCAATACTGGTGGCGCTGGCAGAATCGAAATGACGGCGAACGGCGCTACTTTCGATACGCCTACGGCTGCCATTAGCGCGGGGGGGCCAATCAACGATCCGAACGGTGCCTTCAGCATCATGGTGTACAACGGTTTCGTGGGCTTGCAAACCGGTGTCACCACCGGCACGTTGCACAAAACGGGCCACGGCGAATTCCGCGGACTATCCAACTGGACCTTCACCGCCTTAGATGTTCAAGAGGGGCTCTATCGCATCAACGGCACGGGCGGTTCGGATACGGGATTCGGTGCTGTCACGGGCACCGTCACCGCCGCCGGCGGCGCGACGCCAAACACATCGCTTGGCGCGTTGCTTGGTACAAGTATCAGTATCACATCACCCGCAACACGAAGTTTTGTGCTTAGCGGCACCGGATCTACGCCTTACACCGGCTTCGTGTTAAATGCCGCCTGGGCGATAAACGGGAACATCAGCGGTGCGGGTGGTTTGATGCTCGGTGGCGTTGCGCGAACAGATGGTGGTCCAGCCGCTCCATCGGCTTCCGTGCTCGGAAGTCAAACTCAGGCGCTGACACTCAATGGCACGAATACCTACGGTGGCGGCACGTTGATCAATTTCGGCACTCTGATTGCCACTGGGGGGGCGGCAATTCCTGACAACTCTGCAGTTGAGTTTTCAACCAACTCGGCGTGGGGCGGCGGTAACACCGTCACCTCGACACTGAACACGGCGGTGCTACAAATTGGCACGGCGACCGCCGCTGCCAGCGAAACGGTGGGCTCGTTGAAGGGTGGCAACGCTACGCGTGGCAGCGTTACGATTCCGAATGTCGGATCCGTTCTTACCACGGGGGCCGATAACACTACCACAACCTACAGTGGCGCGATCAGCGGAGCGGGTAGTCTCAGTAAGACCGGCGCCGGTGTATTCACGATGGATGGCGCCAAGTCGTACACGGGCGACACGAAGGTGCTGGGCGGCACGCTCAGCACCAACAGCGCGTCGCTAGCTGATGCTGCGGATGTATATCTGATGACGGGCGCGTTGTTCAATTTGAATTTTGCGGGCACCGACACGATTCGTTCGCTGTTCTTCGACAGCACGGCCCAAGCGATCGGTACTTGGGGCGTGCCGGGCTCAGGCGCCGCGCATACGAGCTCGTTGTTTTCGGGTACCGGCTTGCTGAACATCACCACTGCGCCGAGTGGGGGCGTGGCTGGCGATTACAATGGCAATGGCGTTGTCGATATGGCCGACTACGTGCTGTGGCGAAACGGCGGTCCCCTGCAAAATGATGTGAATACGCCGGGCGTTGTCGATGCCTCGGACTATACCTACTGGCGTTCCCGGTTCGGTGCCACCTCGGGGAGCGGCAGCGGATTGGGTAGCGGCAGCGCCGTGCCCGAACCGACCAGCCTGGTTCTGGTCATGTTGTGGGTAGCGGGCCTGGTTTCCAGTCGCCGTTCACGATAGCTAATTGGGATGGTGTTTTGGGTTAGTAGCAAAGGGCGATGGGTCAAAACCCTTGCCCTTTCTTCTCGTCATAGATCGCAGTCGCAATGGTTTGCGCTAATGCGTGAAACGCCTGCGCTTCCGCTTTGTTGTCGGTTTTATGCCAACTACGCTAGAATAGAGTTGGGTTAGGCCGATTGTGATCGACTTCTCAGCGCCCCCTATCGGCAGAACAATCGAGGTAAGGATGATTCTTTTCACTGCTTCAGCCCAAGCGGCGCGACGGCGATTTTTTCACATTGTAGCAGCGAAAAAACGCAGCGTGATCGCGCGTCGATGCGCGTTCACCTTAGTTGAGCTGCTAGTTGTTATCGCAATCATTGGGATCTTGGTTGCCCTACTACTGCCTGCGATCCAGGCCGCACGCGAAGCGGCTCGTCGCGCACAATGTCAGGCGAATATTCATAACGTCGCATTGGCAGTGCTCAATTTTGAGTCGGCCAAAAAGACTTTACCAAATGGGATGACTTTCGATGACAGCCTAGCGGGATCGATCAACGTGTTACCGAGGTTCGGACCAAATTGGATTATCGATATCTTGCCCTACATGGAAGAAACAACGGTTCGTGACCAGTTTGATCCGGCCACGCTTGTTCCGCCGTATACGAAGGGCGTGAATGACAATACCGCACCGCTCGCGACGAACCGAAATTACATTGCGCGTGGAACAGTAATTCCAAGCCTCCTGTGCCCGAGCGACGGAAACAACAAGGCCTTCTATCAAGGCAAAAGCGGATCGCCTCATGGCGGAAACTATGCGCGCACGAATTACGCCGCCAATGCTGGCCGGGGATATTTGTATCCATACTCTCCGGGCAAACCATTTATTATGCCAAGGCCGGGGATCCGCCATGGGCCGATGGCTGCGTGCGGGGTGTAATGGGGCCGAATACGGCGACACCATTGAGGCGAATCACGGACGGAACGAGCAAGACATTCATGGTGGGAGAAATTCGCACCGGCACCACTTCCCAGGATGCCCGCGGAGTTTGGGCGTTGGGTCAGGCGGGTGCAAGTTTACTTGCGGCTTACGGATCGGCACTGATGACAACGGCCCTAACTCGTGCGATCCGGACGCCGACGATGTTTACAGCGATATTTGTGGTGCAACAGGCGAGTTGACGGGCGAAGAAAATGGCGGAGGTGCCTGCATGCCCTGTTACTGTGGCGACGTGTTCGACCAAGCGACGGCCCGCAGCAATCACAATGGCGGAATCTTCTTTGCCATGTGCGACGGCAGCGTGCAATTCATTAGCGACGATATTGAAACAAGCGGCAAGGGCGGCGCGTGCTGTACGCCATGGGACCGATATATTTCCAGCGGTGACGACGATAAACCTGGCATTTATAACGGTGCAAGTCCACGTGGCATTTATTGCCAGTGAACACGATTGCGTTGCCAGGTGGAGTACGCGGGATGAGGATGCGGTACTTATCTTGAAGTTCGAAAAACGCGATTGCTAATCGCTCTGTTCGATTCTTTTCATTGCCGGCTGTGGGCACAAATCGCCCATGGCCCATGTTCGAGGCAAGGTACTGTACAAAGATGGGACCGTGCCAACGGGTGGCATGTGCGTGGTGCGTTTCCAGCCGACCGAATCCTCGACAGCGACGATTCGAAAAGGGGCCTCAGGGGATATTCGGCCGGATGGGACATTTGAAGCCTGGACCCGCATCCCCGGCGATGGCGTCTATCTCGGCGAATATGGGGTCTCTTTTGCCGTTTGGACGAATGCGACGGACCCAAGCAGCTCGGTACTGTTGCCGAAATATGCGAGTCCTAAGACGACCGGTCTCAAAGTCACGGTAGATGGTGACATTGATGACTTGAAATTTGAAATCGAACGAGCAGGGAGCGGCGCATCGGAATCGAAGGCGAGTGGAGCTAAGGGTGGTTAGCTTCCGAAAGAATCACAACGCGGGGATTGGGGGAAACATGCAGTGCCACAATCGTGGGTCTGCGCCAATGTGTGTTGGTCTTAAATCACGTCCCGCACCCATCTTTCTCAATCGAAGAGCGAACCAATGCTTCGCATTCACGCTCGTTGAGCTGCTGGTCGTCATTGCGATCATCGGTATTCTCGTCGCACTGTTACTACCTGCAATTCAATCGGCTCGCGAATCGGCCCGGCGGACAAGATGTCTAACAATCTAAAAAATATCGCCCTTGCCTGGCTCAACTATGAGTCCACGAAAAAAACTCTCCCGCCCGCGTCAAATATCGCGAAGGGGGAACTCAGAGCGGTTTGAGCTGGGCCGTGTTTATCCTCCCCTTCGTGGAAGAAAGCACGGTCGGTGAGGCCGCACTTGAGAGGTTCGCAACCATTGGCGACGCATATGCAAACGACCCCGCGATGAATGAGCTTAATCGGCAATTCCTACCAATGTACGGTTGCCCCAGCGATGGTGAACTGCCATTCCAAATCGAGAAGTTTCTGGCGGCGGATCGTAGGCAAATGTCGTACTGCGGCGTCACCGGGTCGTATAACGCGCGAAATGGTTTGAATTCTTGTAGCACTCAGAAAAAGCCCGGCGTGTACTGCGTGTGGTCGAGTCCAAGTGCCTGCGGCGACATCTTTGGGCCTAATAATTTCGACGGCTTGATCGTACAGGGTTGGGGTACGCCGCTAAAAAGGTCACCGATGGCACCAGTAAAACACTGATGCTCGGCGAACGCTGGTATATGGTTCGCGCCTGGATGATCGGCGTGATTGGAGAAGTCCGTCCGATCCACCAAGCAACCCACGGGGTCCCGCTGTTCCTCCGGACGGCCCTCAACCCACGGCTGCTTCGTTCTCGACGAAAAACCTCGCCGATTTCGCCCCTATCAATCACGATCCGCTCACCAATGCTTACTTCGATCATCAAAACCAGTATCCTGACCGAGCCGGCGGGGATCGCCCGACAATTCCTTCTTCAACCCCTAAGTGCATTCCGGTCAACAGCCTGCCGTTTGGCAGCTTTCATCCGGGCGGCGTGACTTTCGCCTACGGTGATGGCAGCGTGAAGTGGATGCCGAACGAAATCGATACGACATTGTACTTGGCTCTCGGCTCGCGCAATGGCGATGAAGCCGTCAGTCAATGAGGCGGCTGTATAGCGGTTCAGAAATGGCGGCGGCAATGTGGAAATTACGCAGGGGTTCGTCGCTAACCGCAGTCGCAATTTTGTTTTTAATTGGCGTAACTGCCGGTGGTTGTGCAAAACGTTCCGACTGCCCACGTACACGGCGTGATTAAATACCGCAACGAGCCCGTCTCAAATGCAAGTATCACTTTCTTTCCGTCTACGGGCCGAGCAGTTACAGCTGCGGTGCCAGAGGGCGAATACAATGTAGAGTTACGCCAGGCGATTTCACCGTGACGATCAGCGTAGGCGTGCAATTGCCAAAGGGGTTCAAGGAAGGTGATCCCATTCCTGCCCCCAAATATGTGTTGCCGGACGAGTACACTTCGAGAACAAAAAGTAAGCTCAAAGCAAATGTGGGACAGAATCAATCAGATCCTATCGACTTCGATCTGAAGTAAAGCGCTTTCATTCGTTTTTTTCAGCATTGCTCGGCGGATAGCGCAGAGCCAGCTGTAAGCAAAAACGGAAAAGACTGCGCAAGAATTCTGTTGTGCTGCCTGTAATGGCAATTTAAGGTGAAAGAGTGGCCCACGAGGCGGGGGGATCACGTCGAAGCAAATGCGCGCCTTTGACTCGCAGCTAGGAGATCGCTAATGAATTTGCGAAGAATCTTGTTGGAGCAAGTTTGGTTCTATCTCTCGGTGCTTCGGGAGCGATGGCGAGCATTATATCCGGATCGGTCGGTGAGATCGCTCGTTGAGAGCCGAAGCAGCGGCCGATTTCGCCTGGTATAGTCAGGTGGGAACTTTTTCGAACTCTTCATCGAAGAGCACTGCTGCCGGAGTAACCGCTGGGATTGGCAGTACGTTTTCCAGCAACGCTTTTACGGGTCGTTCGTTCACAGCCGCGCCGGATTTCGGTGCGGGCGGCACATTCGAAGTCTTTGTGACCGCAGCCGCAAATATGAACGTCGATCAACTGTTAACTGTCGTAAGCTAGTCGGGAACTGACAATATCAACGTTGATTTGTCGAGCAGCATGAGTTTGATGCTTGGAAGTCCCTGGGGACTTGGACTTTCGGCCCCGGTTTTAGTGGTGACGTCACCATTGCCACGACGGAGCCGGCGGAAACGTGGTACGAGGCGATGGGATATTGTTGGCGGAGTTTCCAAATGTTCCGGAACCCTCAACGATTTTATTTGCTGCGTTCGGTATGACGAATGTGCTATTGGTGGGTCGCCGGCGTTACACCTTGCGTTCGCTGTAACTAGTTACGATTTGAATTGAGACCTCAACTGGGAGAGAGCTAATGAGGAATCCGAAGTTTTATTTCAAGCTTTTTGCTGGTCGGCGGCATTGCGGCTCGGCGAAGCGCCGGGCGACTATTTTTTCCGACGACTTCGAGTCGGAAACATGAACAATTGGACGACCACAGCGTCCACTCCGTTTAGTGAATGACGGAAGCCAAAATATCGTACCGGCCGGCGGGAGCCGCAGCGCAATGATCGAACAGGCTTTTCGATCGACCGTATGCATCACAATATCATTGCTGATAATGGCAGCACGAGTTAAGTGAGTTTTTCTCCAGGCGCAACTCACATCGTATATTTACGACAACTCGGGCACGGCGTCGCGAATTTTCAATGAAGTTCGCGGTTATTCCGGCGGCACAGGATTGCCAAATGGCGGCACGGCTGCGAGTGGATCGCTGGCACAGCTTTTGGCTATCGGTAAGTACAACACCGTGACTTCGATCGGTAAAGTGTATAACAATAAAAGTGCCAAGCGCATGTAACGTTTGGCCCAGCCGCAACCGCTGGCTGGTTCAATCTCGATGGCCCTGGATCGCCTAATCGGTCGACGGGTTGGCACAAATTCACGATGGAGCAATTCGCTGGATGCGACGGCGCTAAATTTCTACGTTGATGATATTCTAAGCCGAACTTTCACTCACGCCACGGCGCAGAGTGGGACACCGTGATTCTCGGCCCCGGCTTGGGCAGCACCGCTGGTACCGCCTGGATTGACGGTTTATCCGTCGACAATGGAGTGACGGTACCTGAAACCGCATCTGTGATTTTGATCGGTTTGGCTTGTTTGGGTTTCGTTGGAAAACGGCAGAGATTTGCCTGAAAATACGTCGCTGCATTGGAATTGAAAGCTCGCCGCTTAGCGGCGCGGCTTTGTTTTTTAGATCGTCGCTTTGTAATCTTGTCTGATTCTAGGCGACGTTGATTGTGGTGGTGCGGTAGATTAGAGGCGTTGAGCTACCGCGCTGGCGGAGACAGAGAAAAGATGCGGTTACTTTTGATTCGAGTTGTAGAAAGCGCATGTCGACTAGGGGTTGCCGTTTGTTGTTTAAGCACAACGTTATTATTTCCGAATTTCGCGCACGCTCAACGCCTGTTGGGCTTAGATGTATCCGCGTATCAAGGAAACATCTCCACTACGAGCTGGGCGACGTTCAAGCGGCCGACAACGCAACAAGTTGGCGGCGTCTTCGGCGACGGTCGCGACTTCGTAATCATCCGTTCGAGCCGCGGAGGCACGAGCGGCGAAGATCATCGGCAGGGCGGCTATCCGTCTGGCAATAACTCGCTGTACTACGGCTCGGAGCGGTACGACGATCCGTATTTTGTCCAGAACATCAATCGCGCCACGGCGGCAGGGTTGTTCGCAGGCGCATATCACTTCGCCCGGCCTGATGTAATTGTAGGCACCGTGAACTCGGACGGCTCGACGGTTACTGTTGCCAACACCGGCACGGACGAAGCCGACCATTTCATTCAAATGGCGGGGCCTTGGATGCGGCCGGGGTACTTGCCGCCGATGCTTGATCTCGAAGCGGGGCAATCGCAGCGAACGTCGGACCAAATGGCCCAGTTCTCCTCGACTTCGCGAACCGCATTTACTCGGTCATGGGTATTCGCCCTTCGATTTACATCAACGGCAGTTACAACGTCACGTTGCAAAACGCTTCGGCGTCGCTCCGAAATCAACTCGCGCAGCCGACCGGCAATCAGCCGAGTATGATTTCGCCCGCCATTCCAACGCTGATCAACGCACGTTGGCCGAATCAAACGAACCCAAAATCGATGTGCAGAACTCAAACCCAGCGATAGCTACGCGCCGATTTATGGACCGTGGGACGATTACGGTGTGTCCCAGCCGTGGAACTTCTGGCAGTACGCCAGCACGATGAAGCTAAATGGCAATAATAACGCGCTCGAACACGGATGTGGATGTCTCTCACGGCGACATGGAATACGTAAAGGATCAGCTCATTCCGGCGGTGTGGATGACAGATACCAGCGGAGATTGGAGCACGCTTGTCAATTGGAACAGCGGCCGCCCACCGATCGCGCCGCCTGCAATGACGGGGCAGCTCGCGCCGATCGGAACGCAAACGCTGCCGACCGCTCGATTGCCGGGCGCCGCGGGAACCGGTCCTACCGCCGGGTCGAACGACACCGTCATATTCGAACGGCCGAACGCAAACATAACCGTGACGATGTCGACCGGTGCCTCGAACATTCGCAAGCTCTACATGCGGGAAACGCTCGATATCACGGGCGGCTCGCTCACAATTAATTACGATCCAAACTATGTGTCGGACACGGTGAATTATCCAAACGCCCTGCGATCGGGTCCGATTTCGGTGCAGTTTTCCGGGCCGGTGACAGTGAGCGGCACGGGCAGCTTGAGTGTGAACACGTTGCAAGTGGACGCGGCTCAAACGTTCACACTGGCGGGAAGACTGGCACACTTGGCTTTCGGCAGATCAATCTGATGCCGAGTGGTGTGACGCCGGCAAAGCTCGCAGTGACCGGCGACGTGAATATCATTCCGCTGAACAACGCGACAGCGACGATCTCCAGTGGCAGCGGTGCCGGCACTTCTGGATTTGTCGATTTAACAGGTCAAGCACGTTCGTTCAACGTGGGCGACGGCACGTCGGCTGTGGATTTAGATATCGCTGTGCCGGTAATCGGTGGCGGGATCACAAGAATGGCGCAGGGACGATGCGACTACTCGGCAACAATACGCTCGATGCCGTGACCGTGAATAGCGGAACGCTCCTCGTTAACGGCACGAGCTCGACAGGCAGTAACCGTTAACGGTGGCGTGCTTGGCGGGAGCGGCTCGGTGTCTGGAGCCGTGACGGTCAACGCGGGGGCGCACGTCGCACCGGCGAAATATTGGCGCGTTCGGCGTGGGCGCTCTTATCTCAGCGGTGGATCCGTTCTCGACTACGATTTCGCCACAGGTGGCGCGGTAGATCGAATCAATGTTACTGGCTTGCTTACGATTGGCGGCGGAACTCTAATCTAAGCGACCTGGGTGGTTTGAGCTTGGGTACGTACACGTTAATCAATTACGGGTCTCTGAACGGTTCCGTCGCAAATTTGTCTTAGGTGCTACTTCGAGCAGCTTCAGCTACAAATTGCTCGATTCGGCAGCGCGATCAATCTCCAGGTAACGTTGCCTGGCGATTTCAATGCCGATGGTCGGGTTGATACCGCGGACTATGTCGTGTGGCGAGAGGGTCTGGGACGAACTACACTCAAAGCGATTATGATGTGTGGCGATCCCATTTCGGCCAGGTTGCCGGTAGTGGATCGGCGCTCTCTGGCGGCGCCACTGTTCCCGAGCCCGGTGCGGTTGTCCAACTGCTTCTCGCGTTGGCGGTCGGCACGCGACTTCGGCGTCGGAAGCAGTCTTGATCGTTTTTGCCAAGCGCGTTTCGCGGTCGAGCTATGCGCAATAACGCGATCGCACTCGCTGCGGGCTCTGCAACTCGACCCTTCTGTAAGCTATTCTGAGAAGGTCATGGCGATCGTTCCCGTCAATCGGTGCGCCTGTGCAAACGTTGCAACGATTCGCACAAAGGTAGAATGAACAGGGAGTAATTATTCGCTTGCACGCTCAATTCAAGTCATTCGTGCGTTTATTTCCCTTTGTCTTTGGGCTCGTTGTTTTACCGGGCAGCGAGTGGTGAAGCTCCGGAGTCATCGCCAGCCCCGCCGCCAATGCTGCGGGAGTTTCGCGGCGTGTGGGTCGCGACGGTAAAGAACATCGATTGGCCCTCGCGGCCGGGGTTGTCGGGAGATCAGCAGCAGCGCGAGCTGATCGCGATCCTCGATAAGTGCGTCGAGCTGAATCTGAACGCGGTCATCTTCAAATTCGCACCCAGGCCGACGCACTTTATCCCTCGAAGCTGGAGCCGTGGTCGGAATTCCTTTCGGGCAAGATGGGGCAACCGCCGAAGCCGTACTACGACCCGCTCGAGTTCGCCGTGAAAGAGGCGCATCGCCGCGGCTTGCAGTTGCATGTGTGGTTCAATCCGTATCGCGTTCGCGTGCCCGGTGAGAAGGGGCCTGCGTCGCCGGATCATGCGAGCGTGGCTCACGCGAACATCGTGCGGAAGTACGGCAAGTACTGTGGTTCGACCCGGGCGAGCCGGAGGCCGAGGATCATTTCATCGCGGTGCTCAATGATGTGGTGAAACGTTACGACATCGATGGCGTGCACATCGACGACTACTTCTATCCGTACGAAGAAAAAGACAAGGAGGGCAAAGTCGTTCCGTTTCCCGATGACGAGAGCTACGCCCGCGCAAGTCGAAAGGCGAAACGCTCGAGTCGCGACGACTGGCGGCGGCAAAACGTCGATCATCTGATTCACCGCATGTACGACGAGGTGAAGAAGGCCAAGCCGTGGGTGCTGGTGGGGATCAGCCCGTTCGGCATTTGGCGGCCGGGCAACCCGCCGGGGACCGTCGGCCTCGATCAATACAACAAGCTTTACGCCGATGCCCGAAAATGGGAGCAAGAAGGCTGGCTCGATTATCTGACGCCGCAACTCTACTGGACGGTCGAAAGCAAGGATCACAGCTACCCGCGGCTGCTCGGCTGGTGGTCGGAGCAGAACGTCGAAAAAGCGGCACTTGTGGCCGGGCAACTTCACGTCAAGATTTGAGCACAAAGAAGACGCCGAAGAAGAATAAGGAACAAAAGCCAAAAGTGTGGGAGGCCGACGAGATCATCCACCAAATCGAAGCGACGCGTGCCACGCCGGCGCGACGGGCAATGTTCACTTCAGCATGAAGGCGTTCATGAAGGACTACGGCGGCATCGACGAGAAGCTAAAGAACGGACTGTACTCGGAACCGGCGCTGGTGCCGGAATCGCCATGGCTTGGTGGAGAGACGCCGGCGAAGCCCGAGGTTCGGCAAAGGCTCGAAGACGGAGTTGAAGTTGACGATGAGACTGCCGAACGGCAAGTCTCCGTGGCAGTGGCTGGTGCGTGCTCAAACGTCGATGGCTGGAAGACGCAATCGTGCCGGGCGACAAGCATCTATTGCATCAAGCGCGACGGAGCACCGGCCGAAGTGGTCGTCTCGGCCGTCTCGCGATTGGGTCGCGAAGGCCAAGCCGACTCGTGTGACGGTCGAGCAAGTACAATTAATACAATGACGCCCGGCCCCAACTCGAACGAACTCTGCACACCGCGGGCCGCGGGCCGTGGTGGTGGGTACCGAGCTTATATTTCGCGCAGGGCGTGCCGTACGTCGTCGTGATGACGGTGGCCGTCATCATGTTCAAGCGGCTCGGCGTCGGCAACACGCAAATCGCGCTCTACACGAGCTGGCTGTATCTGCCCTACGCGATCAAGCCGCTGTGGAGCCCGCTGGTGCAGCGGATCGGCACGCGGCGGGGTTGGGTCGTCGTCATGCAATTGTTCGTGGCGGTCGGGCTGGCGTGCGTAGCCTTGCAATTCCGCTTGAAAGCTTTCTGCGGTGGAGCCTGGTGGCGCTAGCGGCCGTGGCGATTTGTTCGGCCACACACGACGTGGCGGCCGACGGATTCTATTTGCTCGCGCTGACCAGCCACCAGCAGGCATGGTTCGTCGGCATCCGCAGCACGGCCTATCGGATGGCAATGATCGCCGGCCAAGGGTTGCTGGTGATGCTGGCTGGCTGCTTGAATCGTCCACTGGGTTGCCAGTGATTGACGTTCCAATTTCTACCGTCGCCAGTGACTCGACCGAGCAGCCATTCTCTCCGAATGAATTCCAATTCGCCGAATCTCCGAGTTCGCAAGGAATAATTGCTGCAGAACCAAGTTATGAGATCAGTTTCGGCGTGAGGCGGCTGTGCAAATCTGCAAAGGAAGCCGTGCGCGAGTGGAATGTGGCCACGGGTTTTATTCGGCCCCCGAGTCGGCAGAAACGAAAGCGGACGAAGCCGGAGTGGCAGCGAAATTGGAAGACTGGATTCGCGGTCAATTTGGCCCGGCGAAGGTGCGGATGCCGCTATGCAAGATCGCGCCGGCGACGTCGCGATCGTCCTGCTGCGGCTTGCCAAGCCGGTGCCGGTGGGCGAGCAGCAGGTCGTGCAGTTCGGCCGATCGCCGGCGACAGCAATTTTGACGTCGTCGAAGGCGAACGATTCGACCTCAACGAGGCGAATTCGAAGTATCCATTCGCGGCGGTCGTGCAAGTCGATCCGAAACTCGATCACGCCGTCGGAAGCCACGTTTCAAGTTCGCTCGGGAAATTTGCGGCTGGCATGGTCGGTGACGTTTTTCGTCGTCGCCGGCGGTTTTTGGCGTTTTGCGTTTATCACTTTTTCGTGTTGCCGCAACCGGCGGCCGACGTTTCTGCCTCGCGAGCGTATGATACTGAGACTGGCATGCTGGGTTTTCTGGTGCCATTTGTCGACTTCTTTCGCAAGCCGCGAATCTTGCCATCCTGGCGTTTCTGCTGCTGTACCGATTCCCGGAGGCGCAGCTCGTAAAGCTGTCGACGCCGTTTCTGCTCGATCCACGCGAAGTCGGCGGCTTCGCGCTGACGACGGCCGAAGTCGGCGTCGTGTACGGCACGGTGGGCGTAGCCATGCTCACAGTGGGCGGTTTGATCGGCGGATTCGTCGTTGCCCGCGGAGGTCTGGGACGGTGTCTGTGGCCGATGGCGCTCGCAATTCATCTTGCCGAATCTCGCATTCTTATTTCTGGCCTACGCCCAGCCGGAAAGCCGTTGGGTCATCACGGCCGCCGTGGCCGTCGAGCAGTTCGGATACGGTTTCGGCTTCACCGCATACATGCTGTATTGCGTGTACGTGGCGACGGGCAAACATCAAACAGTGCACTACGCACTATGCACCGGTTGTATGGCGCTGGGGATGATGATCCCGGGCATGTGGAGCGGATGGCTCGAAGAGCTTATCGGCTACCAGCACTTTTTCGTGTGGATCATGCTGGCGATGATCCCCAGCTTGATGGCGGTGGCATTGATTCCGTACGATCCCGATTTCGGCAAGAAGACCGCTCCGCAGCCCGCTGTTTAGCCACTCATGAGTGCTCCCGCCTCGAGCTTCAATCTCCAGCGACGCTGTCGCTGCGCGAAAAGATTGCGCAGCTCATCTTCGTGCGCATCGGCTCGAATATGCCGCCGGTGCGCACCGTGGAGCAGGACGAAGAGCGTGTCGCGCAATTGCTCGAGAATGCCCTTTTGGCGGGCTGCTGTTATTCAATGGTGGGCAAGAAACAAAGCAGCGCTCTCGAGCGATTGCAACAACGAGCGGCGATTCCGCTGCTCGTTGCCTCGGATATCGAACGCGGCGTCGGTCAGCAGGTAAAGGCTTCACGCTATTTCCGCATGCCATGGCGTTCGAGAAGCTAGGAGACGGATGGGGCTACGGCGGTCGAGAATTTCGCTCGTACATTGGCTGCCGAAGCACAGAGACGGGCATCCATATCGCGTTCGGGCCCGTGGCCGATGTCAGCACGAACCCTGCGAATCCGATCATCAACACGCGGGCATTCAGCGAATCGACCGAGCGCGCGGCCGAGCTGACGCGGCGTACGTTGCCGCCGCCGAAGCGGCCGGTTTGCGGACGACAGCAAAGCACTTCCCCGGCCACGGTAGCACCGATCGCGACTCCACGATTCGTTGCCGATCGCGGATCGATCGCGGACGAGTTGCGCGAGTGCGAACTCGTGCCATTTCAAGCGGCGATCGATGCCGGCTGCTCGCTGATCATGACTGCCCACGTCAGCTACCCGGCGTTGGATTCAAGCGGAATTCCCGCGACGCTCTCGCCTATCATTCTCAATGACATTTTGCGCAAGCAAATGGGTTTCAAAGGCGTGGTGTGCTCCGACAGTTTGTTGATGGCTGGTGTCCGCGCTCAATTCAACGAAGAGGAAATGTCGCTCGCCGTGCTTAATGCGGGCGTGGATTTGTTGCTGGATCTTGCCGAACCGGTGGGGTCGGGACATCTTTGTGATTGCGTCGAATCGGGCCGACTTACGACGGCGCGCGTGGAGGAAGCATTGAAAGCGTGTGGGCGCTCAAGCAAAGCGTGTTTCGCAAATCGGCCGAGCTAACCGCCACTTCGGAGATAGGCTCGAGCGAAGGTCGCTCGCTCGCGAAGCGCGTGGCAGATGGGGCGATTGAGTTATCTCGCGCATCCCCCCCTGCCCTTCCGTTGATCCCAAAAATCATTGGCCGCAATTCTGCTCAAGCCTTTCGAAACCCCCATCGAACCGCCGGAGCAGCCGCTGGCCGCAGAACTTCGCGAGCGATTCCGCGACGTGCGATACGCACAACTCGGCCCGAAGTCGGATGCACCCGCGTACGAGGCGGGCGCGGAACTGGCGGACGAGGCAGAGCAATTGACTGGTGGCGATGATCGTTCGTCCGGCCGCCTGGCATGCATTCGGGCTGCGGCCACAGCAGAAAGAGTTAGTCCACCGACTGCTGCGCGAACGCCCGATGCACGCTGGCATCGCTGGGCGTCCCTCCGCCTTGCAGACTTTCCGAGGCGGCCACTTGCATTTGCACGTATAGCGACGTGCCTGTCTCGCAGCGGGCCCTCGCCGAATTTCTGTTGGAGAGCTGCCGGCCGTTGGTTGAAAAGGCCGGCCGCGCGCCGCTAGAATAGATGAAGCATCTTTCACAATTGAGTCACAGGGGGATCGGAGAATTCAATGGCCGAACGCCGCATTGTTATTTTGACCGATGGCCGCACCACTCCCACGGGCGCGAAGACCGCTTCTTGTGTCGTGCGCTATAAGCCGAAGGAAGTGGTCGCGCTTCTGGATACGACGCAGCCCGGCCGCACGGCGGGCGAATTGCTTGGCGTCGGCGGGTCGATTCCGGTCGTGGCAAATCTGGCCGATGCGCCCGGCGCGAACACGCTGCTCATCGGCATCGCGCCGAGCGGCGGCAAGCTGCCGGCGGCGTGGCGAAAGATTCTGCTCGAGGCGATCGACCGCGGCATGAATCTGGTTTCGGGCCTCCACGATTTTCTGTCGAACGACCCCGAGATTCGCCGCCGCGGCCGCCAAAAAGGGCGTCGAGATTCACGACGTCCGCAAGAACAACGAACGCGATGTTTCCAATCGGCTGAACATCCGGGAAGACTGCTTGCGAATTCACACCGTGGGGCAGGATTGCTCGGTCGGCAAGATGCTGGCTTCGGTCGAGCTTACGCTGGGCCTCAAAAAACGCGGCTACGACGCGAAGTTCATCGCCACGGGCCAGACCGGAATTATGATCGAAGGCGATGGCTGCCCGGTCGATTGTGTGGTGAGCGATTTCGTGAACGGCGCGGTGGAAAAGCTCATTCTCGCCAATCAGCACCACGACTTTCTGCTGATCGAAGGCCAGGGGTCGCTGTCGCATCCGCGGTACTCGGCGGTGACGCTCGGCCTGCTGCATGGCTGCGTTCCGCAGGGCATGATTTTGGTTTACGAAGCCGGCCGCAAGAACGTGCATGGCATGGACTACATTCCGCTGACGCCGCTCAAGAAGATCGTCGAGATGAATGAAATGATGGCGTCGCTCGCGATGCCGTCGAAAGTCATCGGCGTGGCGATGAACAGCCGCTCTGCTCTCGCCCGAGGAGGCGGAAGCAGAACGGGATCGGGTACGGCGGGAGCTTGGTATTCCCGTGTGCGATGTGATTCGCCACGGACCGGACGATTTGATCGAAGCGATTTTGGCGTACCGCCAGAAATTGTTTCCCCACCTTACAGCCAAAGCGGGCTAGAATCGCCGCCCGCCGAGCAGGCCGTCTCGACTATCGCATCGTGCAACCGTTACCGCCCAGTCGCGGCATCTACCAATATGAAGCTGTCGTACAAGAAATTCGATCTGCCGCTGCGGCACGTGTTCACGATTTCGCGGGGCTCGGTCACCGTGCAGGAAACGCTGATCGTGCAGTTGGAGTCGGGCGGCAGTACGGTTACGGCGAGGCGACGACCAATTCGTTTTACGGCGCGACGATCGAGAACATGTCGTCCACGCTCGAGTCGGTGCGCTCGATCATCGAAGCAGTACGCTCGACGATCCGCTCCCGCTGATCGCCGCGGTTCGCTCAAAGCGTGCCGCGACGAAAAGTACGCCAACTTTGCGCTCAATGCGCTCGATCTGGCGATTCACGACCTGTGGGGAAAGCTTCGAGGCGCGCCGGTTTACAAGCTCTGGGGGCTAACGACCGATAAGATTCCCGACTCCGATTACACGCTGGGCATCGATACGCCCGAGAAGATGGTCGCCAAGATGGAAGAGATGCCGGGCTGGCCGGTCTATAAAATCAAGCTCGGTACGGCGGACGACCTTACGATCGTCCGCGAATTGCGAAAACATACCGATGCGCTGTTCCGCGTGGACGCGAATTGCGGCTGGACGGCCGAGCAAACGATCGAGTTCGCGCCGGTGCTCAAAGAACTTCGGCGTCGAGTTCATCGAGCAGCCGCTTCCGCCCGAAGACGTGAAGGCGCGCGGCGCGCGTTCGAAGGATCGGCGTTGCCGCTGATCGCCGACGAGAATTGCATCGTTGAAGGCGACGTCGACCGCTGCGCCGGCGGATTTCATGGCATCAATATCAAACTGGTCAAATGCGGCGGCCTGGCGGCCGCGCGGCGAATGATCGCCCGCGCTCGCGAGCTAGGTTTGCAAGGTCATGGCCGGCTGCATGACGGAGTCGACCGTCGGCATTTCGGCGATCGCGCAGCTGTTGCCGCTGCTGGACTACGTGGACATGGATGGCGCCGTCTTGATCGCCAAGGACATCGCGACGGGCGTGCGCCTCGACCGCGGCAAGTGCATCTACCCAAAACGAACGGCACCGGCGTGGAGTTAATTGACGGGCCGTTTTAAGTCGTTCTCACCTCGCGCACGATCACGAAGATATCGAACATGTTTTCCAAGCATTCGTCAAATCGCTTCGCTCGGCGGTAACAACTGCCTTTACACTCGCCTTCATCGCTGCTTGCGGCTCTGCCAATAGTGCCGCCGAATCGAGCGACACGAAGAAAACGCTCGAAGAAACACTGATGCCGCTCATCAAGGCCCACCACGGCGAAGTCGGCCTCGCCGTCAAGAATCTGAAGACGGGCGAGTCGTACGAATATAAAGCCGATCGGCCGATGCCGACGGCCAGCCTCATCAAGCTGCCCGTGATGATCACCACGTACGACGCGGTCGAGAAAGGCAAGCTGTCGCTCGACGACATGATCGAACTCAAAAAGGAAGATCAGGTGCAGGGCTCGGGGATGCTCACGGCGCACTTTTCGCCCGGCACGAAGATTTCCCTGCGCGACGCGATCCATCTGATGATCGTCTATTCCGACAACACGGCGACGAATCTCGTGCTCGATAAGCTCGGCATGCCCACGACGAACGAGTACATGGGAAAGTTCGGCTGCCCCGAAACGCGCATCAACTCGAAGGTCTTTCGCGGCGACACTCGATCGACAAGGACCGCAGCAAGGAATACGGCCTCGGCAGCACGACGGCCAACGACATGGTGAAGCTGTGCGAGCTACTGCACGACAAGAAAATGGTCAGCGAAAAAGCCTCGAAGCAGATGCTCGACCACATGTACGCCTGCGACGACAAACTGAAAGTGCCGCGGTTGCTTCCGCCGGGCACGAAGGTCGCCCACAAAACGGGCTCGGTGAACTCGTCGCGCACCGATGCCGGCATCATCGATTCGCCGGCCGGGCCGATCGCTTACTGCATTCTAACGAATAAGAACAAAGACCAGCGCTGGACCGACGACAACGAGGGCGACATGTTCTGCGCCAAAGTTGGCGCGGCGATCTACCACTACTTCAATCCCAAGGGCGAAGCCGCCAGCAGCACGCTCGCCAGTACGCTGGAGATGGGCGCCAGACGGCGACATGGTCACGGCGCTGCAGCGCACGCTGAATGCGCGGATGAAGCCTTCGCCCGGTATCGGCACCGATGGCGACTTCGGCCCCGAAACCGAAGACGCCGTAAAGAAGTTTCAAAGCGAGAAGAAGCTGGAGGCGACGGGAGTCGTCGACGCCGCCACTTGGAAGGCCTTCGGCCCGCTGGTGATGGAAGAGGAGCCGGCGCCGGAGCCGGCGGTCGTCAACGCGGAGAAAAGCAAGAAGTCTCCGCCCGATCCGCTCGATGGCCCGCCGTTCGTCTCGTGCAAAGCCTGGGCGATCGTCGATGGCAAGACCGGCGAGTTCCTGGCGGGCGACTCATGAAAATGAAAAGCGCGAGCCGGCCAGCACCACGAAAATCATGACCGCCTACTTGGTCACGCTGCTCGCGCAAAAAGACCCGAAGGTGCTGGATGAAATCGTCACGTTTTCCGAGCGGGCCGATCAAAACGTCGGGTTCGTCATCCGAGGTTAAGGCCGGCGAAAAATTGCCGGTCCGCGAACTACTGTACGGCATGATGCTGCCCTCCGGCAACGATGCCGCCGTCGCCTTTGCCGAGCACTTCGGCGATCGACTCGCGGACGAAAAGGACAAGGAAGCGCATCGCGACGCGTACGACAGCTTCGTCTCGGCCATGAATCGCAAAGCGGCCGAGCTCGGCATGACGTCGACGCACTACAATAACACCCACGGCTTGCCGAGCGCCGGCCACGTGACGACGGCTCGCGACCTCGCCCGCTGGCGTATGCCGCGTTTCAGATCCCCGATTTCCGCAAGGTCGTTAGAACGCCGAAGCATGGCTACACACTCGATTCGGTCGCCGGCTACCAACGCAACATCGAGTGGCGCAACACGAACCAATTGTTGCGGACCGAAGGCTACGACGGTATAAAAACCGGCACCACGGACGCGCGCGGGCAATTGCATCGTTTCGACCGGCGAGCGAAACGGGCGGCGGTTGATCATCGTCGTGCTCGGGGCGCCGTCGACCGAAGGCCGCTACGCCGATTCGCGAAATCTGTATCGTTGGGCTTGGAAGGATCTGTTGAAGATGGACGGCGATGGCTCTAAAGACGCCAAACGCGTCTCGAAAGCAAATTGATGCTCGAATCTTCGAGAAAATGCTCGCCTTCGTTGTCGCCGTTTTCGGCGTCGCTGCGATTTTCATCGTTTGTCTACCATCGTTCGCGGACGACGAGCCGACGTCGCCTGCCGATCGGAAGCCGATCGTGCTCACCGATCGCGCTCGCGAGCTGCACTCCCATTCGCTCTTGATCGATGGCCACAACGACATGCCGTGGGAGATCCGCAAGCAGGCGTCGTCGAGTTTCGACAAGATGGATATCTCGAAGCCGCAGCCCACGCTGCAGACCGATATCCCGAAGCTGCGCAAGGGCGGCGTCGGTGCACAGTTTTGGTCGGTGTGGGTGCCGGTCGATGCCGGCTACCGGGGCGAAGCGCTTGTCGATGACGCTCGAGCAAATCGACCTCGTCAAGCGGATGATCGACCGCTACCCGGATACGTTCGAACTGGCGCTCACGGCCGACGACATCGAACGCATCCACGCCAAGGGGAAAATCGCGTCGCTGATCGGCGTCGAGGGTGGCCACTGCATCGAAGAATCGCTTGCCGCGCTCGAGAAGCTGTACAATCTCGGCGCCCGGTACATGACGCTCACGCACACCGATTCGCTGAGCTGGGCCGATTCGAGCACCGATACCGCCAAGAACAACGGCCTCACGCCGTTCGGTAAACAGGTCGTTCATCGCATGAACCAACTGGGTATGATGGTCGACCTGGCGCACGTCTCGGCGAAAACGATGAGGGACGTCGATCGCGACCTCCGACGCGCCGGTGATTTTCTCGCATTCCTCGGCGTTCGCCGTCTGCCCGAGTCCGCGCAACGTGCCGGATGACGTACTCATGAGCTTGAAAAACAAGGACGGCGTCGTGATGGTCAATTTTTTCTCCGGCTACGTCGTGCCATCGGCTGCCAAGACAGCGATCGAAGAAATGGATTTGGAGCGCGAGCTCAAGAAGAAGTACAACGGCGATAAGACACTTTACGAGCCCGAATTGAAACGCTGGAAAGCCAAACACAAGTATGCACGCGGCTCGATTCATGACCTGCTCGACCACATCGATCACATTGCCAAAGTTGCTGGGACCGAACACATCGGCATCGGCTCCGATTTCGACGGCGTGAACTTGCTGCCGACGCAGCTCGAAGACGCCAGCTGTTATCCGTACATCACGCAGGGCCTCATCGACCGCGGCTACACGGATGAGCAAATTAAAGGCAATCTTGGGCGGCAATTTGCTGCGAGTCATGCGCGGCGTAGAAGCGTATGCCGCGAAACACCGATCCGATACACCGGTCACAAGTGATGCGGCGAAATAGGATCGTTTCGAACCGATTCGCGAACGTCTCAAGCGACTAATTAGAATAAGGGGCGACGACCGTGCTCGAACGCGAAAAATACGATCGATTTCGCGTCGCGCCGCTGGACCCCGCCACGCTGCGTTGCCGCGATGTCGAACGCATCCTGAAACAGCTTGCCGAGTCGTCCGATGGTCGCCTGACGATCGAAAAATTCGCCGAGTCGGTCGAAGGCCGGCCAATATATCTGGCTAAGATCGGCACCGGTCCGAAAGAGATTTTGCTCTGGTCGCAAATGCATGGGGACGAGCCGACTCACACCGCCGTGCTGCTCGATTTGGCCAGTTATCTGCTAAAGAAACCCGCGGAGCCCGAATCGGACGACATTCTTTCCAAATGCACGCTCAATTTCATTCCGATGCTCAATCCGGACGGCGCCGAGGCCGTGAAGCGTTACAACGCCCAAGGGATTGATATCAACCGTGACGCGCGACGGCTCTCGACTCCGGAAGGTCGCGCCCTGCGAAAAGCCGTCGAAACGATCAAGCCCGAGTTCGGGTTCAATTTGCACAATCAGCACGCCCGCACGAGCGTCGGTCGCCCGCCGAAACCGGCAGCGGTTTCAGTGTTGGCTCCCGCGCCCGATCCGAGCGGCCATGACACGCCGAGTTGGCACCGCGCGAAGCTAATGTGCGCTCATTTCGTAGAAGCAGTTCGGGGCGACGTGCCCGGCATGATTTCGCGGTACGACGACACGCACGAGCCGCGCGCCTTCGGCGACACGATTCAGGCCACTGGCGCTTCCACGATGCTAGTCGAAGCGGGCGGCTGGACCGATGCGGACATCGAACCACTGACGCGCGTCCACTTTCAACGGCATGCTTTCGACGATTCACGCGATCGCGACCGATAAGTATCTTGATGCCGACATCAGCTTGTACGAAAAGTTGCCCGAGTCGAACTCCGGCCGGCAGCTGGATTGCATGATTTCCAACGCCAATGTGCTAAGTGCCGTATCGCCGAATGCATTCACTGCCGATCTCGGAATCGAGCAATCTCGAACCGAGCGGCTCGGCGGCAGTTCGAAAAGCGACGGCCGCATCATTGAAATTGGCGACTTGAGCACTCTCTCGGCCAAGGAGCATATCGACGCCACAGGCTGGCTCATCCTGCCAGGGCAACTCGCGTATTTGGAATCGTGGGCGCCGGGCGCAAAGCTCTCGAATCAACAGATCGATTCGCTGCTAGCAAAAGGCGTCACGACGGTCATCGGCTGCGTCGATCTGGCGAACCGAGACGCCATCGACGCAATTGGCGCAGCCGCAAAATTGCCGATAAACTGGGCATTCGTCGGCCGAATCGATAAGGCGTCTGCATTGCCCGCGGCGGAACTCGTCGAGCGTGTCGCAACGGCCGCGAACAAAGGCATGCGTTGCCATCGTCACTGATCGTGCCAATGAGGAACTATGGCAGCAGCTCGACCGAGTCGGCCTGCCACTCGTGCAACTCGCCAAATTGAAAGACGCCTCCGCGGCCGGATCCTACCGCGAACGGTCGGAACAAACCGCGAAGCTGTACGCGCTGCTCAATTTACCTGGTCGCCGCGGCAATGTCGGCCGCGGATGGGGCCGCCGACCTCGCGGTCTTCAAAGCTCGGCGAAAAAATCGACGAGAGTCGTCCCGCCGATTGGAAGCGACTCACGCGGGTCATCGTCGCTGGCGAAACAGTTTGGGAAGACGGACAGCGAACCGAATTCACGCCCGGAATCTTTCTCCGCCGCAGTTAGACCGACAGGGCTGATTCATGCTCAACAAAATCTGGTTCTGGTTGTTGTGCATCGGAATTGTTTACGGCTTCTGCAAAGCGAGCATATCAGACAAAATTTCCCCCGCCGGACGCCTGCGAGCAGCTGCCAACGTCGTAATGCGCAAACCAACGCTGAGCGAACTCAAAATCGGACTGAAAACTGCCGACTTACCGCAATGGGCAAGCGGCTCAATGGCGCCGTACTCGAAGCGTCAAAGTCATCGATCGATATCTGCATTCCACTGATCGGCATCATGGCCCTATGGTTGGGGTTGTTGAATGTCGCCAAGGACGCAGGCTCGATCGATGTTTTCGCCCGGCTTGTGCGCCCGTTCATGCGCTGGTTGTTTCCCGGAAGTACCCGACGGGCCATCCCGCGCAAGGCGCGATGCTCATGAATTTCGCCGCCAACATGCTCGGCCTGGATAACGCCGCCACGCCGATGGGCCTCAAGGCCATGGAAGAATTGCAAACGCTAATCCCAGTGAAAGACACGGCGACAAATTCGATGGCGTTGTTCCTCGCGATCAATTGCGGCAGCATCACGCTAATTCCATTTACGATCATCGGCTATCGCTTCGCGAGCGGAAGCAAAGACCCGGCGGGAATCATCCTCGGAACATTGATCGCCTCAATGGCGAGCGTCGTGGCTGGCATAACTGCCGCTCGCTGGTTATCGCGGTCGCCCAAATATCAAGTAGCAGTGAACGAGTCCGCCGGACAATTCGAATGCCTGCCGCAACGACGGCGGGGCCATAGCATGACATCTTAGCCGAACGGATGCAAGCGATCACTGCTTTCATGGAAGCGGTTAGCCAATGGGCGATCCCGGTCCTGTATGTTGGATCATTTTGACCGCCGCCTACAAGCGCGTGCCGATGTACGAATCGTTCGTCACGGTGCGAAAGAAGGCTTCGGCGTGGCCGTCATGATCATTCCGTACCTCGTCGCGATCTTTTTCGCGATCAAGGTATTCATCGCGAGCGGAATGTTCGACGACATCAAAGTACGGGCTTACGATCGCGATGAATTACGATCGGCCTCGGCGGCTACACCGAGTCGCTCGATTTACTGCCGCTTGGCAATGACCAAGCCTCTCACCGGCAGCGGCGCGCGCGGCATCATGCTCGAGATATTCCACCTGCATGGGCCCGATAGCTTCCTCGGCAAAACGGCCTCGATCATGATGGGTAGCAGCTGAAACGACGTTTTACATCCTGACCGTATATTTCGGCTCGGTCGGAGTGAAAAAAGTTCGGCATACATTGATCGCGTGCCTGTGTGCCGATGCGGCTGGCATGGGAACCGCCGTGGTGCTCGGGCTATTTGATGTATCACGGTCACTAACCGGCACTAGTCGTGCAACCTTTCCAACCCTTCGAATGCGGCGGGAAATTCTCACATGATGCCGACGATCAAGCCGCGAGCGTCTATGCCGGGAGACACAATCGGCGTCGTCGTACCGGCAGGCCCGCTTAACCGCGAGCGAATCGACCGGGCACTCGCTCGTGTTCGCGACCGCGGTTTTCGAATTAAAACGTATGGCGATATCTATCGCTCGCGTGGCTACCTGGCCGGCGATGATGCAACGCGCGCCGCGGAGTTCATGGCTGCCTTTGCCGACCCCGAAACGGCGGCCGTGTGGTGCGCCCGCGGTGGTTACGGTGTCATGCGGATGCTTCATCGGATCGATTTCGAAGTCATTCGAAACAACCCCAAGATATTCGTGGGTTTCAGTGATATTACCGCATTACATATCCCGATCCAGCGGCGTACCGGTCTCATCACGTTTCACGGCCCCAATTTGCAGGATGGTTTCGGCAAGCCAGACGACATGCCGCCCGCAAATCAAACCGCCCTTTGGCGAATCCTCCTTGCGGATCAGCAGTCGGCCAGAGCTACGGGCTACATCTATGATTTGACGGCCGTTGAGCAACTTTCGCTACAAACACTCAGTGGCGGTTCCGCGGTCGGCGAACTAACGGGCGGAAATCTGGCAATGCTCAACAGCACGATGGGCACGCCGGACGAAGTTCGAAACCGATGGCAAAATCCTGTTCCTCGAGGATGTGAGCGAGCGGCTATACCGAATCGATCGATACCTGACCCAACTCAGGCTGGCCGGCAAATTCGATTCGGTGGCCGGCGTGCTGCTCGGCAGTTTTTCGTATGACGACGGCGACCAAGAAGACAAGCCGAGCGATATCGCAGCATTTCTTGCCGAGTTTCTTCGCAAACGTCGGTGTGCCGGTGCTCGCCGGCTTCCCCGCAGGTCACGACCACTACAATCTCACGCTGCCGATGGGCGGCAGAATCAAGATGGACGCAGACCAGCAGCGAGTTACATTGTTAGAGAACTGCGTCACGGCAGTTTGAAATCCGGCAGCTAACTCGCGCCATGAATAATTTCGCTAAACTGATTGACAACGCAGCCGATATTTTTGGGTGGGTGCTCGTGCCAGTCATTCTCCTCTCGGCGCTCTATTTCACAATTCGTCTTCGTTTTGTGCAATTTGTTCGATTCCGAGAAGCTGTTCGCGAAACGATCGCCAGTCGTCAGGCCGGAGCCAACGGCGCTCTGTCTCCGCTTCAGGCTTTTATGACAGCCATCGCGGCCACCGTCGGAACGGGGAACATTGTAGGCGTCGCAACCGCACTCATCTCCGGTGGCCCGGGCGCGCTCTTTTGGATTTGGTGTTATGGCCTGCTCGCAATGTCGACCAAATTCGCCGAAGCCACGCTCGGTATGCACTTTCGAGTGGCCCGCGGCGAAATGGTTTTGTCCGGGCCCATGTATTATCTCCGCGATGGTCTCAAAGCTCCTTGGCTCGCCGCGATTTTCGCAGTCTTCGGTGGCTGCGGCGTGCTTTTCACCACGCCGCTGACACAGCCGAATTCGGTCGCCGTGGCGCTGGCGAGTCAGTTGCAAACCGTTCACATCTCCCTCGGAGAATTTCAACTGCGCGATTCGACAATCAATGGCACCCAACTCGCGATCGGGCTCGTACTTGCTGTGCTAACTTGGCTCGTCATCGTGCATGGCATCAAATCGATCGGTCGAGCCGCCGAAAAACTGTCGCCCGATAAAAGTCGGCTTCTACATGGTTGGAGCGCTAGTCGTGATTTTCACGAATATCACAAAGTTGCCCGAAGTCCTGGCGATGGTATTCCATGACGCTTTCCTGCCGCATGCCGCAACGGGAGCCGCCACAGGCTTGGCGTTCAAGCAGGCGATTAGCTATGGCGTCCGCCGTGGGGTGTATGCGAACGAAGCGGGTTACGGAACCGCGGCCGTTACCTATGGCACCGCCAAAAGCCAGCGACCGGACCAACAAGGACTGGCCGCGATGATGGATGTATTCATAATTACATTCATCACTTGCACTTTAAGCGCCTTTGCGATCTTGTTGACAGGCGAGTGGGATACAGGAAAAGATGGGCCCGCCGCAATTCCGGCTGCTTTTAGTTCCGCAATGCCTATGCTAGGCGGTTGGATGGTCGCGATTTCAATTTTTCTATTCGCCTACACAGTCCTGATTGGCTGGGCCTATTATGGCGAGCAGTTTTTCGAATACCTGTTCGGCCCACGGATTGTCAAACCCTTCCGCTGGATTTATTGCCTGCTCATCCCGTTCGGCGCCGTCATCCAAGTGAAGGCCGTATGGGCTTGGGGAGATATCTTCAACGGCCTGCAGGTGTTTCCAAACATGATTGGATTGATCGGTCTGAGCGGCATTGCCGCATCGTATGCCCAACGTCGCTTTCGTGAGCAATCGCCAACCACGTAGTGTCCTCGCCCATTGCATTCCCTTGCTTTGGCTCCCTCGACCTGTTTACCCTGTTGATATAGGTAATGCAGTGCTGCGGTTGATATACCATGAAAGCCTACTCTTGGAGGTCACATTATGTATCGCGTTTTATTCTTCACATGTGTCGCATTGTCGCTAGCAAGCGGACTGGCCTCTTCTAAAGAGCCAAAAGAGTTGTTTAACGGCAAAGACCTAACCGGCTGGGACGGCGACTCGCGCGTCTGGAGCGTCGAAGACGGCGCGATTGTCGGCAAAACCAAGGACGTGCCGCTCAAAAACAATACTTTCCTGATTTGGAAAGGCGGCGACGTCAAAGATTTCAAACTGACGCTCAAGTTCAAGCTCGAAGGCGGCAACAGCGGTATTCAATATCGCAGCAAGGTGATTGATCCGGCGCAGTGGATCGTCGGCGGCTATCAGGCCGATATGGATGGCGACAATAAATACACCGGAATCTTGTACGAAGAGCGTGGTCGCGGCATTCTTGCCAAGCGCGGCGAGAAGCTGACGATCGCCAACAAGGGTAAGAATAAATCCGAATCGATCGGCGACGCGGACGAGCTTGCCAAGAGCATTCATCAAAACGATTGGAACGAGTACGTGGTCGAGGCGCGCGGAATTCATCTCAAGCATTCGATCAACGGCAAACTCATGAGCGAGACGATCGACCACGATAAGGAGCACCGCGCAGACTCGGGCGTGCTCGCCTTGCAAGTCCACGCCAATCTGCCCGATGCCGATGGTCGTGCATTTTCGCGATATCAAGCTTGAAGAACTCGAGCCGCGTGCCGCAAAAGACGACGCTGGCAAATCGAAGTAAGCAGTCATGACCCAGCAAACGCATCGTGCTCGTCGGGGCAAACGGGCTGAATTCCCCCGATCCCGTTGACTTCCGCGGCGAGCGAACTGCCGCAGGCAAGTGGCGCGTGCGAATGCATACACTCCACGGGGGTCGCTCCGAAGGCGTACAGGTCGTGGAGATCGACAACGGGGCGATGTCCATCGACGTGCTGCCCACGCGCGGCATGGGAATTTGGCGCGTGCGACGCGGCGACACCACCCTCGGTTGGCAAGCACCGCTGGCCAGCCAGTTAATCCGTCCTTCGTTCCGCTTGATGGAACCCGCCGGCCTTGGGTTGGCTCGACGGCTTCAGCGAACTATGTGCAGATGCGGTCTCGAAAGCAACGGACCGCCGGAATTCGACGACGCCGGTCGATTGCTGCGACCTCTGCACGGCCGAATCGCTAATACGCCTGCCCATCGGGTCGAACTATTTGTCGATGAAGACGCCGGCCAAATCACGCTTCGCGGCGTTGTCGACGAATCGCGATTCCATTTTCAAGCGCTGCGACTGACGACTTCGATCTCTACGGAGTTTGGCTCCGATTCGTTTTCGTGGACCGATGAAGTTGAAAACATCGGCGGCCGCAATGCCACATTGCAAATGCTGTATCACTTCAACATCGGCCAACCTCTTCTGCGTCCCGGCGCACGAATTACCGCGCCACTCGGAACAGTCGCGCCCCTCACTCAAGTCGCCGCAAAGGAGGGTATCGAGACTTGGCACATTATGCCCCCACCGCGGCCGGGTTCCGATGAACAGGTATATGTTTTAGATCTCGCCGCCAATAGTTCGGGCGATACGGGAGTGCTGGTCAGCAATCTGTCGAACGGTGAAGCTGTGAGCCTGCGATTCAGCAAGACCTGCTCTGCCCTGCTTCTCGGTGTGGCGCAACACGCCTGCTGAATCGGACGGCTACGTACTGGGAATCGAGCCCGGAACAAACTATCCCAACCCTCGCTCTTTCGAGCAACGACACCACCGCGTCGTCGAGTTAAAACCAGGCGCCCGATGGCAAGCGACGGTCACTGCAAAATGGATGACCGATCAGAATGCCATCGATCAGGAAGCAGACGACATTAGGACGATTCAGGGCAGCAGCCGACCGCAGTTGGTGGCTGCTCCGTTTCCCGACTGGTCCGTCAACGTGGGCTGACCTTTTCACGCGATATCGACCCACCTACCCGATTTAGCACTGGCGAGCACTGCGTCGCATACTTTTTGCGTTTCGAGCGCCTCGCGAAACGTTGGCGACGTTGGCGTGTTCTTCGCCAAGCCGTCCAAAAAGTCGGCTACCTGATGTACGAAGGTGTGCTCGTAGCCAATTTGCAATCCTGGCACCCACCAGTGGCCCATGTACGGCATGTCACCGTCGGTCACATGAACCGAACGCCAACCACGCACGATCGACTCATCTCGATGATCGAAGTAACTGAGCCGGTGCAGATCGTGCAAATCCCATGCGATCGAGGCATCGGCCCCGTTGATTTCAAACGTATAGAGGGCTTTATGGCCGCGGGCGTAGCGAGTTGATTCGAAAACGGCGAGCGATCCATTTGCAAATCGGCACAGGAACGCACACGCGTCATCAATTCCAACCGGCTCAACCTTGCCGGATTCGGTGTGCTTCCGTTCCTTGATAAACGTCTCGGTCATTGCCGTAACGGTCTTAATCGGCCCGTTAAGCCACAAGCGCCGTATCAATGCAGTGAGCCAACAAGTCGCCAGTGACACCACTGCCCGCGGCCTTCGCGTCGATCCGCCACAACCCCGCCCCGCCTTGCGGCAGATCCTCCGAAATCGTCCAATCTTGTAGGAAATTCGCCCGGTAGTGAAAGATGCGTCCAAGTCGACCATCATCAATCAATTGCTTCGCCAGCGTAACAGCCGGCACACGGCGGTAGTTGTACCACACCGTATTTCGCACGCCCGCCTTTTCGACGGCATCGACCATCTCCCGCCCTTCTGCCGTGTTCATCGACAGCGGCTTTTCGCAGAGAATCATCTTGCCGGCCTTGGCTGCTGCGATCGCCATATCGTGATGCAGGTTGTTTGGCACGCAGATGTCGACCGCATCGATATCCTTCCGCTCAATCAGCTTCCGCCAATCAGTCTCAACCGAAGCGTACCCCCACGTATCGGCAAACTTCTTGGCCTTCGCCTCGTCGCGTGCACACACGGCCTGCAATACCGGCTCATATTCAAGCTCGAAGAAGTTGTTAACTCGGTTGTATGCGTTCGAGTGGGCCCGACCCATAAAGCCGTAGCCGATCATACCAATACGGAGTGGTTTGCGTTTTGACATCAGTCTCTCAAAAAGGAGTTAGTCTGCTACAGAGAACACGGAGGTCTCAGAAAAGACTAGAAGCTAAAAGGGATTTGATGCATCCGCCTATGTGAACTCTGTGTCCTCTGTGGCTAAAAATTTGCTCTTTAGGATTTCCATCCATGCGCGTCGCGAACGGCAACCATCATCGCCAGGATATCATTCCACGTGTGGGGATTCATCAGCGTTTCGTTGGGGAACATGCACCCGTCCCAACAGATGTGCTCGATATGTTTCATCGGTTGCCCCTTTTCGTCGCGCAGCCAATAGCCGGCATACTTCACGACATCGAGCTTGCCGTCCGGCGCGTTCGGCAAACAATGTCGGCCGGTTTTGTCGTGCGACCCAGAGCCGAATACTTCGCCGTTGTTCTGCGCGACATGGAAGTCAATCGTCCACGGTCGCAACGCGTCGGTAAGTTTCTTATAACCCCCGTCGAACGCCGCCTTGTCGTCCCAGCGAAAATCCTTCGATACCAACCGATCCTCCGGAGCATTGTGCCCCATCATGAACAGTAGCGTGTGGGCCATATCGGCCTGAAAGCCAAGCGTCTTAGGCCGATTCACGGCTTCGAGCAGCTCGACCATGTGGCGAACGCTGTGCATGCCGCCCCAACAGATTTCGCCTTCTGCCGCGAGCCGCTCGTCGAACTCGTCTGCAATATCGCACGCTTTGCGAAACGTATCGGCAATGAGTTGCGTGTTGGCCTTCGGATTGGCCGCCCAATCAGACGGTGAGCAGGCCGAATCAATCCGCACCACGCCGTACGGCCGGATGCCGATCTGCTTCAGCGTGCGTGCGATGCGACAACCCTTACGAACTTGTTCGAGGAACTGTCCCCGCGCCGCATCATCTCCCATGGCCGATCCGCCGCCGGTCGGCGGCCAAACCGGTGCAACAACCGAGCCAACGACCAGACCATGGGATCGAACCTTCTTGGCGAGTTCTTCCAATTGCTGGTCGGTTGAATCGATGCTGACGTGCGGATCAAACAGGAACAAGTCGACGCCGTCAAACCGCTGACCTTTCACTTCGGCCGCTGCCGTAAGTTCAAGCATCGAGTCGAGCCCAATTGGCAGCTCGCTCCCTTCGCCTTTGCCGACAACGCCTGGCCAGGCCGCATTGTGTAATTTTGGAGAGTTGAATTGACTTTCAGCCATTGCTACAGATTCCTCGGGAGGTAAGTCGTCGGGCGTCTATGCCACTAAGTTGGCATCGCGAGCAAGTAACCAGCGACCATCCGGTTGTTTTTGCAAGATTGTTAGTGTGAACCCTGATCGCTCAATCGGCTTGCCACCAGGCGGCGTAATCGACAGCTGAATAAAATTTCTTAGATACGCCCAATCGCCAAGTATGCGGAGCTCGCGGATATCAGAGGTTCCATTGATCTCGACGCCGCTCATCGCTCGGGAACTTATCGCAAATGTCTCTTTTCCGAACGGCTCGCGATTCGGCACCATGAAAATCACATCATCCGTCATCAGGCTCAGGACCGTCTCCAAATCGCCCGATTTGCTCGCTGCCATCCAGGTGGCAACCAGCTCGCGGATCGCTTGCTCATCTTTGTTCATTCAACGGATGCTCACAGCGGGGTAAACCCCAAAAATGAGGCCAACAATCACTTATTGCCAAGTTTTGGCAGGTTCGAATGCACGTCCGGCCCGAAGTACCGCAACCCGACCAGCGGTTCGCTGCCAGTGTTCTCGATTTTGACACCTGCCTTGGCAGCTTCGTACGAGATGAACACCTCGTCCTCGGTCCGAGCGCCGAAGCGGATCATCGCCGGCGTTTGAATATCGAGCACGCCCATTCGGCCTTTGCCCTGAACCGTAATCCAACCACTCGCGCCTGGATCTTGCAATGTGCAACTCTCGCCCGGCTCGAGAGTCAGTTCCTTCGAGCTGAACAGCTGCTGGCCATCGACGGTCCCGTACACAATCCAGCGATCTGTAAAGCCTTTTCCACTTTGTTCTTTGTCGATGATCGGTTCAAGATAGTTGTGCTCCTTGAAGTGCGTATCGACGTTCTTCTCCCAATCGAGTTGCCCGACAATGAAGTCGAGGTCTTTGTGTTTGTCCGCCGGCATATCCTTTACCAACAGAGCCCATGGCACTTCGCGCCCTTCTACCAGCGACTGGTACATACCGAACACGTCCGACCCCCATTGCGGCTCGTACGTGCACAGCGAACCTGGGGCGTGTAACACACCCGGTGGAATCAGCCAGCCCGTGCCGCGCTTTAACCGATACGCCCGCGACAAGTCGAGAATGCCGTTATCCCCTTTGCTCCAATCTTCAAGACACTTCCGAACCTGGGCCTTCGTCGTGCCCGGCTCGAGCCCCATGAACGTGTAAGCGAAGTTGTTGTCCACATTGTTGAGTTGCGGCGGGAAGTAATAGCTTTCCGGCTTACCCTCCTGTCCGACAAGTTTCGCATCCTCAAAGCCTTGATGCATGTGATGCGGAATCGGCCCCATGTTGTCGAAGAACTTCGAATACACTGGCCAGCGATTGTATTTCTTGTACATCGCATCGCCGATAAGCGTCGCGCCTGCTTCTGCCACTGCGTCGCGCAACAAAAACTCTTCGCCTTCGAATTCGCAGAAGCTAAGCCCCTCGTGCCAAACACGCCCGTCGTTGGCGGCTTCGGTCGTGCTTGAAAACCACCGTTCATCGATGCCACCGCGATGTGCGCCGTAGGCGTACCAATCATCCGGATGCAACTTGATCCGCTTCCCCGGATGCAAAAACGAACGCGGCACCCACGTTGGCGTAAGCCGCAACAAACCTTTGCCCGCATCGAGCGCTCGGCTCAACACGGCGGATAAGTTATCACTCTTCGATGCCTTGGAGGGCGCGCTTTTTACAGTGGACATAATTTCGTAAGTATTTGCTCAAATGGAAAACAGATTCAGTATCTGAGACGGGAGCCGTGCATTTGCCGCGACCCAATCAACGAACCACAGTCCGTGGCTCTCGCATACGACCTTCCGACTTACGGCGCTTTCGTAAGCGCCCGGGCGCGTTCGGCCAGCTTGCCGGTTGGCTCGACCTTCAACGCTTTTTCCGCCGCCGTTTTGGCCGCCGCAGGATCCTTATCCTTAATCTTCTCGGCAATGAAGATCGCTGTCTCAACCGCATGCTGTTTCAGTTGCTGATCATCCATGAATGAACTCGCAAGCTGAACCGTTTCCGCCGACGGGCAGCGCTTGAGAATATCGAGCGTTAACTGCTTCTCCTCCGGACGCTTGGCAAGCTCCAAACCCTGACGGAACATAGCCAGCCGCTCAGCATCCGGCATCTTTTGTTGGCGGGCGATCCGGAGATAACCACGTAACGCACGAGTACGATACTTGTTGTCAGCGGAACTCTTCGCTATTTCGAGCAACACAGGCGCCGCATCCGCCGTCATCCACTCCCCGAGCACACGCGTTCCTGCATCTTGCAACTCTGGATCGCCATCCTTAACGGTCGACGCAACCGTTGCCAACGCCTTTGGCCCGCCCATCGCACCAGAATGCGCAGCAAGCTCGCTTTCGACGATGTGGATGCATTCGGCATCGCCTTCGCAAGAGCTTCCGCCGTAGCCTCCCGATCGGGCATCCGCACGCACGCCGTTTGCAGCGCCTTCTCTGCAAGCTTCGAGTCATCACCGTTCTTCGCACTCGTGACTTCGTTAATAAGCAGCGGCAAGTCTGCAGATCCAGCGGTAGCGCCCAATGCAACTAACGCGGAGTCCCGTGTTGCGTCGTCCGAACCGTGAAACACCTTAATCAGCTCAGCGACTGCATTAATTCGGCGCTTGCCGACCAATTCAATAAGTACATCCAAGGTTTTCCCCTTGGCCTCAGGCAAGCGATTGGCCAACTCATGATTCACTTGCTCACCCGGCAACGTGGCGAGTGCATCTTTCGCAACCGCAGCAAGGTCTGCATCTTCGCCGGTGGCAATTCCAATCAGAATCGGCACAGCCGACGCGGCACCGGCTCGCCCCACCACTTGAATCGCTGCGAGACGGACCTGCTTATCACCCTCTTTCGCCGCCCGCAACACGGCCGGCGACAACACGCTTTCGCCACGATCTCCAAGGGCTGCTACAAGTAACGCCGCTCGCGCCGGAGGCGCTTTGGCGAGTTCTGCCACCAACGCTTCCGTTACCTCCGGCCCTTGCATCTCGCGGGCAACCTTCAGACCAAGTCCAAACCGCTTTTTGTCGTTCGACGTCAATTGTTCGACTAGCAACGGAATGCCGGCCGTACCGCGTGCGATGATTACACCCCGCGTTGCTTCGAGTTGTCGTTGCTTCGGCACGTCCGCCTTGCGAACCCGGTCGTAAAGCTCGGCTGCCCGATCGTTCTTACCATCCGCTAATAGTCTCTCCGCACACAACACACATCCTTCTGCCACCGCCGGACGCACGGCAGGCGGCACACTGGCAAGCGACTGGCGCAACATCTCAGTTGCTTTCTTGTTGCCAATGTGACCAAGTGCTACAGCCGCCGCCGACGCGACTTCAGGATCACTGTCATTTATTCGTTTTGAAAGAATATCCACCGCTGCACCCGCGCGACGCACGCCAATCGAGTTTATTACGCCCACGGCCAAACGGCCTTGCATCCCTTTTGTCGCATCGATCAGCGCAGCATCCGCGGCAGGGTCCGTAATCGCTTCCAACGCAATGCGCGACCACGACGACAATTGCTCATCAGGCAACAGTTTTGCTAATTCCGGAACCGCATCCTTACTGCCTCGAATGGCCAATTGTTTGCAAGCGATTGCCTTCTCTTCGGGTTTGCCAGAGTGCAGCGTTCCAATAAGCTGCTTCTCCGTTGGAATAGAAAGGCCTTCTGCGTTCGTTCGGCTGGCGGAAACAATCGCCAAAACAGCGACGAGCCAAACAAATCGCCAATTGTTCAAAGGCTTAAGCATGATTCGCATTCTGAAAGCCGGAATAAATTAAAAGGTCGGCCAATATGATGAACCGCGATTGGCGATCAAATCCGCCAAGGCTCGCGCAGCGCCTCGGATCGCAGCCGGTTGGCTTCCGCGTCGTCGATAAATTCGTGCGTTTTAAGATCCAAGTTGACTTTGCGATTGAGTGCGAGTGCGATATTCGCTGAGTGGCACGTGATATGAGCATTGCACGCCGCCTCGGCATTACCCTTCGGTTTACCGCGTGTCTTCACGCAATCGAGGAAGTCGCGCACGTGGAACGTCGCCGGGTAACCGCCGATTTCAGCGACTGTTCGACCCGCAATTAATTCAGGCGAGCTCAAAACAATCTTGCCGCTATCGCCCGCCTCGACCCAGCCTGTTTCACCTTCGAACCGAACCGGGCACGAACCCAACGGCAACCACCCTGTCTCGCGGAATACCAACTTCACACCATTTGCGTATCGCGCGACCATCTGGCCATTTTCCGGCGGGTTATACTCAATCGGCGCGGTCCCATCGGCGCCGACCGCCCATTGGCATAGGTCAACGCAGTGAGATCCCCATTCCAATACACCACCGCCAACTAGGCCGCCGCCCTTCTCAAAGTTGAAGCCATCGAGCAACTTCTCGTTGAAAGGCCGCCATGCCGCGGGACCTAAATACATGTCCCAATCGACCGTTTCCTTAGCCGGTTCTTTTTCAGCCGGCAGCCAACCGCTCATCAGCGCCGTCATACCCATAGGGTGTGCGTAAACCGTGTGCAGCTTCCCGAGCTTCCCGGTGCGTGCCAGCTCGCAAGCGAACGCAAAATGGGGCAGATTCCGTCGCTGCGTGCCAACCTGGAAAACGACGCCTGTCCGCCGCATCGTGTCGACGAGCGCCAAGCTCTGCGCGATGTTCTTTGTACAGGGCTTTTCGCAATACATGTCCTTGCCGGCTCGGGCGGCGTTCATCGCTGCCGTGGCATGCCAATTCGGGCCGGTGGCGATCAAAACGGCATCAATGTCATCGCGAGCCAGCAGGTCTCGGAAGTCGCGGTAACGCTCGCAATCCTGGTTGCCGTATTTGTCGTCGGCGATCTTTTTGACGGCATCCCGTCGCTCGGCCTTTACGTCGCAAACCGCCAGAAACTGGACATCTTTTTGCTCTAGAAAACAGCCCAGGTCGTACGTTCCCCGGTGGCCAATGCCGATGCCGCCCAGCGTAATTCGCTCGCTTGGAGCCACATGTCCATCGAGGCCCAACGCAGAGCTGGGAATTGGTAGGCTGCCAAACGCTGTGGCAGCCAAGCCGGCGCCTGCCGTCGTCCGCAAAAACCCACGCCGCGATACTCGATCCGCCCGTCTGCTGTTCATGCGATTCACCTGCAGCCCAAAGAGGAAGGGAGAAAGTGATGCGTTTTCACGCAGCCATAAAGCCCTTATATCCAAAGGACTTAGCGGCCGCAAGTAGCAGGCGTCATCGCCGCAGCTCGGGCTGATTCAGCAAAGCGTCGGCTACTTCGCCGCCATCTGAGCTCGCAGCCAACCTGGCCGATTCGTCGTGATCGACCACGCGCCGAGATCGGCGTAAAACTTCGCGACCTTTGGATCGTCCACCGTCCACACGCTGAACTCGCGGCAACCAAGGTCCTTGAGCCGCTTCAGAAACGCCGCATCGAAATAGTCGGGCACCGCTTCGGCATCGAGGCCATCCGCCTGAATTCGCTTGAGCGTGGCGGCGACTTGCTCGGCAGTCGGCGGCTTGTGCTTTTCATCTTTCTGCTTGAACCCGCACAGCCAGAGCGCTTTGATGTGCGGCATCTGCTTTTTCGCTTCAGCGATCGCGTCATCGTGGAAGCTAATGATCACGATCTGGTCCGGCGAAACAGATGACTTGGCAATAACTTTCGCCATCGGCCCCACAACTTCGGGTCCCGACTTCAGCTCCAAAAACACTTTCTTGCCCACCGGCACTGTGTCGAGCACTTCTTCCAGCGTCGGTATCTTTTCCCCCTTCCACTTCGGATCCTTAAAGCTGCCGATATCGAGCGACCGCAGTTCATCGAAAGAGCCCTTCGTTACCGAGACCTTCTTACCAGCCACGCGCTTCGTATCCGCATCGTGCAGGTCGAGAATGCGACCATCCTTGTTGAGCCAATAGTCGCCTTCAAAACCATCGGCACCCTGTTCAAGCGCCAGCTTGTACGAAGCGATCGTATTCTCCGGCGCATCGTGGGCAGCCCCACGATGACCGATAATAAGTTGCGCTGTTGCGGTCGAAGACATAGCACACACTAGCAACAGAATCGCGGAATTACGTAATGCGAACCGAGTCATCAGATTATCCTTTCAGCGCCGCAGAAACTACACTGCTTTGGGTCGCATCAAATAACGTAGCGAGAATGACGTCCCGCGGCGACCATACAGCACACGGCCAATACCAACAAACCAGATACCGCCGGCTCCGGAACCGCAGCCACCTCGCCGGCGCCCGCTCCGCTCGTTTGCCCATAATGGGACCGCCAAAGATTATAGTCCAGCGCATCGACCACATGGTCGCCATTTCCATCTGCAGCGAAATAGCCGCTTTGCCCTACCGTGCCGCGCCACACAACATAGTCCGACATGTCGACTTTGCCGTCTCGATTAAAGTCACCAGCCAAAACCGGCAGTGACGATAACGTAAAGGTAAATTCGTAATCTGCCCCGGTGCGGTACAAGTCGTGGAAGGGCGAGTAAGTCCGCACCCGTACCGTCTTTCCATCTTGCAGGAATTCGACGACCCGCAACCAGCCGTCACCGCCAAACGTCTCGAACTGGGTGTTGAAGAACATTTGTTCGACGCCTTTGCCGGCGAGATCCGTGCTGCGAAGTGTACCAGACCCGTCGCCGCCAAAATGGCCGTTGAACGTCATTTCGAAATTCGAGTGCGTTTTCACCAGGCCATCCCACAGTTCTTGGCCAGAGTAGTCAGCCGCAACGTTCGTCGAAGTGCTGCGAGTGTTGTCGCCCTGCAAGTAATTATGCGTGAGCAGCACCGCCGTATAGTCCGCATATTGTGGCAGCGCGGCAACTTGATTAGCCCAGGCAACGGTCGCCGGCTGCGGCTCCCACTCCAACGAAAAGACCAGCATCTTCCGTCCATCAGGCGCGGTCATCGTGTAATATGCATTTTGAATTTGGCCGGCGGTCATTTCGCCCTTCAAGATGCCGCCTTTCTCCGGATCGACTAGCGGATTATCCGCAGGCTTAAAGTAGTTGTTGATCATCGTGTCACGATTGTCGGCATTCGTGAAACCGAAATCATGGTTGCCCGCGGCCATGACATATGGCACCACGCCATTCAAAGTGGAGAACATCGTTTTCGCGTTCTGCCACTGCTGCGCACTAATTTGGTCGCCCGAAGTTGGATTGTTCGTATCGTTGTTGTTAACGATGTCGCCACCTTGAATGACTAGCTTGATCTTGTAGTCATCAAGATGATCCTTAATCCATTGCGTTTGCTCCTGACCAATGTGAAAGTCGGTGGAGGACTTCACATAGTTCTGCGTATCTGGCAAGTAAACCATCGACCAGGCGGCATCCGACGATGGAGCAAATGGAATCTGCGGCGTCGTATCGACGATTCCCGGCGAGCCATGGTTCTCACCATCCGCACTTCGAAAGGTCGCGCCATACACACCACGCATTGAGGGCTTCCAGTTCGTGCCGATGTTATTGGCGCTGGCAGACAAACCCTGCGGAAGCAAAAAAATGCTTTGACCATCGGAGCCGTTCACTCGCGGCCAGCCACTCGAATCGTCGAAATTCACTGCATCTTGAATCGACCCCGAGGCATTTCGAATCGCGGCCGTTTCGTTCGTGGGAGATGGATCATTGGCGAGACGTCGGGAATGCCGCTAACCTGCACTCGATTAATGCCGCTGCCCCATTCCTTATCAAATGACGTCGTATCTCCCGTGACGACCAAGCGCTTGCTGGGCGTTGACAATTGTCCCAGCCGGAAATGCCGAAGCCCAGTCATTATCTTGCGAATCGCCGAATTGCCAGCCGCTAATATCGACTGCGGAAGAACCGGTATTATAAAGTTCCGCCCACTCTCGGCTGATATTCGGCGTAACCGTCGTATCCAAGTCCGTCCCCTGCGGGTTGTACATGATCTCGCTGATAATCACTTCCGCATGCACGATCACCGGTGCAACAAGCGGCAACGCCAACGCCAATACCAACCAACTGCAAGAAACCCATACACGGCGCACGGTCGCGCTTCGCATCAGAAGACGTATTTTCATTTAGAAGGGAGAGTTGCTGACCACGTCGCCCGAGTCGCGAGTGAAGAGGGATACGAATACGTCGGGGTTAATATCCGTCGAGATGTAATGCACAGCCCCGTCACCGAAACCGAAAAAAGCGCCCCCAACGTGGAAGCTGTAGATTTCTTCGTTGTTATTGCAATTGAAGAAACTGTCACCGCAGCGATCGTGAATAACGTACCAATTTCCGTACGCCGCCCAGCTATCGCCGCCTTGCACTTCATCTTTGTTATTGCCGACGGCTTCGATTTTTTGACCGGCAATCCAATGCGTTGGCGCTCCGCCCGTTTCGAACCACATCATCGTCTGAGATAGGCCATCGGTCGTTTGTTTCAACTTGGCATATTGCGGTTTGTAAAGCGTGCCGGCTTCCGGGTCGCTATCGATCTGGCTGATCGGGTTCGCATCAGTCCCGCCGACATTATAAAGAATGCTCTGTAAGCTTCTGCCTTTCCTCGGAACCGGCCGATCCACAACTTTCTTTTCATTGACCATCGTCTTATAGGCCTTATCCGACGCCATCGAAAACGCATCACACACTCGATAGTCGACATAGCCAGTATTCGCTTGCACTACGCCGGCCGCATTTACGGTGGTACGCTCCTGGGGAGCCGTCGGACACCGAAAAGTAGCGATCGGCGTGCCACTAAGCGTTAGGTTCGAATCCGGCGCGGCAGTAGTTGCGGTCGGCCAACTCCATGTTTGATTCCAATCCCATTTGTCGGCGAGCGTTTGCTCTTCCACAAAGGGCAATAGGTACGTCAACGTCGAATGGCCCATAATGTGATTACTCGTATTAAGCGCCTGCCACTTCGAAGGCGGAAGGTAACCTTTCGCTTGTTCGAAGTTTAGCGTTGCCAATACCACCTGTTTCATATTGCTTTGGCACTGCGACCGCCTCGCCGCTTCGTGCGCCGCCTGAATTGCTGGCAGCAGAAGCGCTACCAATATTCCAATAATCGCAATGACTACCAGCAGCTCGACCAGCGTGAAGCCGGCCGAACTGCCCACTGTCTCAATCGTCGAACGCCGTTGAGTTTTCATGGACGAGCACCTTTCCATTTCGGCTCTATCGATTGCGAGAAGAAGTAAACGAGAACGCCAGCGTGGCAATTAGTCCTAGCAACAGCGCCGTCGGTTCAGGCACAGCGCCTCCGCCAAGCGAAGAACCACTGCCGGAAGTGTTGCCGAAGTGAGCTCGCCAATACGTGTAGTCGCCCGCGTCCACTGTGCCGGCATTGTCGCCTTCGTTCGCCAGCGGCCCGCCGTTTCGCCACAACACGTAGTCGGCCATATCAACCACACCATTGTTGTTGTAGTCGCCCGCCACGCCTGGAGCTGCCGACGATAGATCGGAGTACACGATCAGTTGTGGACGTATATCTGGATTCGTCGCTCCACTCAGCATGACGCCCCAGCCATCGTTCGTGTCCGGAACGACGGCGAGTCCAAAATCTTGCGCCGTTTCGAATGTCTTCGAGATAGCTAGTGATATCGAACCACGATTGCGAGCCATTCGTGGCTCCATAATTGCTGTCGAGTGCTGGCCCCATATCGCCGTCCGCTTCCTGCAGGCCCGGTGTAACACCAAAACTCGAATACTGCGTTTGCGTTGTCGTGTCCCAGCTACGCAGCATTTTGTGTACGCTAAACGGACCCGGCGAACGATTGTTGTCATTCAAGCCAGTCGTTAGCACAAGCCACGCTTTAGCGACTGGCTTGTCGGAAGGCGCCTGCCCGGCGTTCGTTCCAAATACATTGTCAAACTTAAAGAGATCTCGCAAACGCGTGCCCGTGCCGGTTTCTTCGCTCTCGTCAATATAGAACGATCCAGTCTCGGCGCTCCCATCTAGCGTCACATCATCCGCTGGATCAACATAATTTGCACCGCTGCTGATACGCGCCATTGTATCACCGGTATAGCCATTCACGTCGTGCTGAAACGTTGTCTTCGTGATCGGGCTGGTCGTATACGTGACCGATAGCTTCGGATGGTTGCTTACCGTTGAATCGCCGTTGGTAAAGAAACCCCAGCCGTTAGTTTGGCCCGTCCAACCGGCTTGAACCACCATGCCGTTGTTTGCTAACCCGTTGGACCATTGCTGAACGATGCCGAACACATCTGCGTTGGTAATTCCACCAAAAGTGTTTGTGCCCTGACCTGGATCACTGCCTGAAGCTGGAACGTTTGGACCTGCAAATGCGCCGACCGGACGGGTCGCATAAGGGTGGCCAACCTGGTCCTGACCGTCTTCGAACCATGCACCGCGCGAGGGCAGCAATGGATTACCATTGGATGAGGGAAAATCCGCGTATCGGGTCGCAGTCGTAAATGGCTGCATCAGCGCCGCAACACCCCACGGCCCCGCTGAGTTCGATGTCGTATCAGTAGCCGGCGGCGTGGCAATATGTGTTCGGTAGGTCAATTGTGCATCCAGAATTGTCGCGCCTACCGGGATTTGTCCGGCATTCGTGCCAAAAATATTGTCAAAGCGAATCAACTCTTGCTCATCGGGCGAATCCGCTTCGATTGCGGGGGTCAAAGGATCATCCGTTTGCCAACCGTCGATTAGGTAGTTCGCCACGCTATTACCATCCGTACCATCGCGCGCCGCCGTCATGCTGATTCGAATGTCTTGACTATCGACATAGCCGTTCGCGCCTTGCTGAAACGAAACGCTTGAACTCGTTAAAGCACGCGCCGCGGCGCCTGGAACCAAAAGCGCCGCAATCGTCGTAAGTGTTATCAGTCTCATGCCTGTACCCTCATAAGTAGAAAGGAAAAGTAACGTGCCACCCTTGTAAGCGACGCGTGTTAAGTTTTAAGGAAGCCCAAAAGAAGTCGCTCTCGCAGCTTCATTCCCCAACCTCCTTACCTCCCGAACCACCACCCCATCAATTGACCAACTGCTACGATTGCCCCATCGCCAACCGCTCACTTGCCCCGTGTGCCGCACCATCGCGACGAGCCTGCCCGTTCGCCGACGCATGATGTGGCGCAGTCGCAGCGCCATTCATTCCGACTTGCGTTCGATACTCCGCAATTTCGGCTTGAATTCGACCCTCATCCCAACCCAACTCCACGGCCATCCACCGCGCTGCACTGCCCGCTACCTCCAAGTGATCCTGTCGATAATGCCGCCAACTGGTACGGCGGATCATTAAGTCGCTCAAGTGCTGCACCCACTCGTTGCGACAATAGTGCTTCACTAAACCTTCAGAAACCGGCGGCGGCACAATGCCGCTAATGCCCGAAGTCGCTTTCGGCTCCAGCAGTGGCCGCCGCGCCGTTTCGCACTTCTTTCTCGTCGCGCCCAAGTATTTGGCAATCGCATTGACCGTCTCTTCCGCCATTAAGCGGTAGGTCGTCAGCTTGCCGCCCGTCACGTCCCACCAGCCCGCCTCGTGCATCTTCACTTCGTGACGACGCGATATATCCGAGGGGTTGCCGTTTCGATCCGCAACCAGTGGCCGCAAACCGGCCCAAGTGCTGATCAAATCCGCGTTCGTGAGCTGGGCTTCAGGGAACGTGGCATTCGTCACATCGAGCACGTACTGAACGTCAGCATCGTCGCAAGTTGGATCGCTCAAGGAACCCTGATAGTCCGTATCCGTCGTTCCCAAAATAACTCGCTCGCCCCACGGAATCGCGAACAGGATCCGGTCACCCTCCGCCATCACCACAGCGTCCGGTACCGGCAACCGGTGGCGATCAATTACGAGATGCACCCCCTTCGTCAGCCGCAACGATGTGTTCGAGTGCGGCAGCTTATCCGACCAGGGCCCCGTCGCGTTCACAATCGTTCGCGTTTGCACCTCGATTCGAGCACCCGATTCAACATTCTCCAGCGCACATCGCCACACGTTGCCACATTGCTTGGCTTCGGCCAGACGAACGTAGTTCAGTGCGACTGCCCCATGCTGTGCGGCCGATCGGACCGTATCCAAAACGAGTCGGGCGTCGTTCGTGAGTGCATCGAAATACCGCACTGCCCCGGAAAGATTCTGCGTCGAAATCCCGCGCAAAACCTCGGTCGTCTTTTTGCGGCTGAATACGCTGCTGCGACCGAAATTCCGCATTCCGCACAACAAATCGTAAATCTTGGCACCGATCGCCAGCTTCCACACGCGTCCAACTCGTGCCTTTGCGACCTGGGAAGATAAACGCGAGCGGTTGTGCCAGGTGGGGCGCAATCTTCCCGATCACGCGCTTCTCACGACTTGCCTCGCGCACCAAACCAATGCGACCCTGGGCCAGATATCGCATGCCACCATGCAGCAGACGACTCGATCGGCTGCTCGTCCCCGACGCAAAATCGCCCTGCTCGATGAGCACCGTACCGAGACCACGCATTGCTGCATCACGCGCAACACCGGCGCCCACGATGCCGCCGCCGACTACCAGGACATCGATTTCTCGCGCCGCGAGCTTAGAAAGCTCCGCCTCGCGCGAATTCGCCGTTGTTTCGTCCTCACCGCTGTGCATTTTTACGTTCACCAAATAAAAATGGCCCCGCGGTGCAAAACCGCGGGGCCATTCTCTTTAACTCTTGGCCCAGCCAATGCATTTCGATTATGATCGAATTTGCGCCGAGCGAAGATTCAAATTGTAAACCGAATTTCCGCCCGACTGACGTAGTTTAACGAGCCGGTCACGCTTTTGTCAAGAACTTTTGAGTGCCCCGATTCGAAATGCTACGCTGCTCTTTCCACCAACGGCCAGCTCGACCGGCCCGGAATCTTCTCGATGCGGCGAAAGTCGATTGAAGCTTGTCTTCGCAATCATGTCATCCCGGTCGTATGGGAACCCGATCCCCATATTGACCTGCTGGCTCGCGCCAGCACCGTATTCCTTCAAGGGGGCGCTCTTCGCGACCTTGAGCGAGTGCTCGATTCATTCAGAAAACCAAAATTGGAGAACTTGCCCCTTTTCGTCCATGTCGATCTCGTTTCCGGACTCGAAAACAATGAAGCCGGTATCGAGTACTTGGCCGCTTTTGATCGCCTCACCGGCGTCGTCACAGTCCATCACCATTTGGCGGCAGCCGCCCGCCGAGCCGGCCTGCTCTCAATTGTGAGGCTCTTTCTATCCGACAGCCGCGCCGTCGATCGAGGATTGTCCGTCGTCAATAAGTCGCACCCCGACGCGATCGAAATCTTGCCCGCCGTCGTGGCTGCCAAAGTTGCCAAAGATTTCGCCACTTGTCGTATTCCGCGTATCGCCGGCGGCTTGTGCCGCACCGAAGCCGATGTCGCGGAAGTTCTCGCCAGCGGCTGCCGGGCCGTCACCAGTACTTCCGCCGAATTGTGGAAACTCAATCCGATCTAGCCGAAGTTACACCGCTTGGCCAATGCCGCAACAGGCATCTCCTCATGAACGTTCCATTAATGTTTGGTTAATATTTATGTGCAGCTACAAAATTTTATTGACAGCGGCGTACCAAGTGAGTTTAATACCGGCATAGATGAATCCGTGCCGCCGGCACCATTCAAATATCCTACGAGCCAGAGTTTAAGAGAAAGGCTCCGCGGTTATTCCGCGGAGCCTTTTTATTTTGCACCACGCCAGGCGGCGAAAGGGCTAACGATCGCCGACAGACCACTTTGAGGAGGACCGCTAATGTCTTTGAAAACTTACTCGGCTGCATTTCTCATTGCGACCTCATTCGCTCTGCCAACGCGAGCAGCTTTATTACTTAGTGAGGTTTGCTTCAATGAAGTCAGCAGCGATACGACCGGCGAATGGATCGAAATCTTCAACAACGGCTCATCCGCGATAGATCTAAGCAACTACAAAATCGGCGACGAGGAAACCAGCGGCGGCACTAGTTTGACCGAAGCGCTCTACCAGTTTCCCGCCGGTGCGACCATTAACCCCGGTGCTGTTCAAATAGTCGCTGTAAGTGCTTCGCGCTTTCAAACCGTTTACGGGTTTCTTCCAACGTACGAGACCGCGGGGACAGACGGTACTGTGCCCGACCTCTCGGATTACGCTGCTTGGGACTCAGACGGCGGCCAAATCAACATGAGCAATTCCAACGACCAGGCGATCATTGTCGATCCTTCCGACGCCATTATCGACGCCGTGAGCTGGGGCAACACGTTTGCTTTCAACCCAGCGGTCAATATTACCGGCAACCTCGATGGTCAAAGTATCGAACGCATCAACCCCTATGTGGACACCGATTCCGCCAGCGATTGGCAATTAGGACCCACAACCTCGCCGGCCGCCACGCGCTCGACTCCAGGCACTGTACCTGCAGTTCCTGAACCAACCACTTTCGTCTTGGCTGGCGTGGCCTCTTTAATCACTTGCGTTCGCCGGAACCGAGCGCATCAATAATGAAACTCGCTCATTGAAGGGCGACGACTCCTGCGAGTCTCGCCCTTTTTTTATTCCGCAAACAACGCGATGATGGGGCAACAACTTCCTCTGCCGATTGTCTGACCCCATGCTGGACCTTAGCAAAATCCGACATATCGCGCTCGACATGGACGGCACCATCTATCTCGGTAAGCGGCTTTATCCGCAGACGCTGCCGTTTTTGGCGAAATTGCAACAACTCGGTATTAGTCAGTCCTTTCTGACGAACAACTGCTCGCGCAGCCGTGCCGAGTACGTCGACCATCTGCAAAAAATCGGAATCGAAGCCACCGCGGAATCGATTCAAACCTCGGCCCAGTCCACCGCCCACTACATTTCCACACAACTTCCCCACGCACGGCGACTCTTCGTGCTCGGCACCCCCGGACTGCACGAAGACTTCCACGCGGCCGGATTCGAGATCGTATCGGACCAGCCCGATGCCGTCGTCGTCGGCTTCGACACCGCGCTCACGTATGATGCGCTCTGCCAAACTGCCTATTGGATCAGCACCGGCCTGCCGTATGTCGCTACTCATCCCGATCGCATTTGCCCGACGGATCAACCGATCGTGCTGCCCGATTGTGCCGCGATCTGCGCCCTCCTAGAAACCGCAACCGGCCGAAAACCCGAAGCCATCCCTGGCAAACCCAATCCCGCAATGCTGCTCTCGGTGTGCGCCAAATATAACTTTAAGCCCAACGAAGTCGCGCTCGTCGGCGATCGCCTCTACACCGATATCCGCATGGCTCGCGACGCTGGTGCCGTCGCAGTTCTCACCCTCACCGGCGAAACAAAACGAACTGATCTTGAATCCTGCCCGGCAGCAAATCATCCCGACATGATCATCGAGGATCTTGGCGAGCTTCAACGATTGCTCGAACAAGCGCACTGACCACATGCCAAGTGATTTATGACTCCACTGAAGGCGCTTCAACATTGGTTCGCCCCGCCGCCGCCGGCACCCCGGCTGCCCGACGAATTCGTCGATCGCATCTACCCCGCTTATCGGTGGCGTGCCCTTGAAGCAACTTTCATTGGCTATGCAGCCTTCTACCTCGTGCGTAACAACGTGCCGGTCGTCACCGTCGATCTCGATCATGCACTCGGTTACACCAAGGAAATGTGCGGCAACCTCGGCGCGATTACGGCGCTGACATACGGCCTCAGCAAATTCCTCATGGGCTCCGTGTCCGATCGGAGCGATCCCCGGCGTTTCATAGCGGTCGGCCTCGTACTTACGGCCGTTTGTAACTTCGCATTTGGTGCGACAAGCAGCTACAACGTCCACTTTTGGCTCTGGGCGCTCAACGGTTTTTTCCAAGGGATGGGCTGGCCTCCCTGTGGCCGCGTCATGGGTCACTGGTTCAGCGAGTCCGAGCGCGGGCTCACTTTCAGCATCTGGAACACTTCGCACAACGTGGGTGGCGGCATTGCCGGAATTCTTGCCGCCTGGTCGGTCAAAACTTTTGGCGGATGGCAGTACGCTTTCATCGTTCCCGGCATCCTCGCGACGTTCGGCGCCGTCTACTTGCTCATTCGCATGCGCGATACGCCCCAATCCGTCGGGACTGCCGCCCATCGAGGAATATCGAAACGACTTTCCAAAAGGCGGTTTGCCAGAATCTGCGATCGAGCACGAGCTTTCCTACCGCGAATTGCTCATCGATAAAGTGCTCCTGAATCCCTACGTGTGGCTGCTCGCTGCGGCCAATTTCTTCGCCTACATTTCCCGCTATGTTCTGATCGACTGGGGCCCGACATACTACCGCGAGGTGAAGCACGTTTCGCTCACTGGCGGCGGACTCGTACAAACCGCTATCGAGTTCGGCGGCATTCCCTCGACCATCTTTTTCGGCTGGGTATCCGACAGAATCGGCGGACTCCGCGGCCGCGTCGCCACCCTTTGCATGTTGCCGATCATCGCCGCGCTGGCCATCATCGCCATCACTCCCGCCGGCTATTTGTGGATCGATTACTCGATGCTGTTTGTCATCGGCTGCTTCATTTATCCGGTGATTAATTTGATCACGATCGCGGCGCTCGACCTTGTCTCCAAGAAAGCGATCGGCACCGCGGCAGGCTTCATCGGCCTGCTCGGCTATATGGGCAAAATCGCCGAGCTTAAATGGGTCGGTCACTTCGTCGGCGCGTATTCTAAATCGCACAGCCCAGGAGAAGCTTGGATCGTCGTCCTGCATACGAGCATCGTATGCGCCGTCATCGCCGCGCTGCTTCTGGCGGTCATGTGGAAGATCAAGCCGCGCGCCTAACAGGACTTCGAGTACGTTCGAGCGTAAATACGGAGCGCAACCGACATGATCAAAATGAATTCCTGCGCCTTGCTCGTGGCCGTGCTCACCCTGCCCACGTCCATCGCACACGCCGTCGAACCCCCGACGGACCAATCGAACGACAAAGTTCTCACGACCAAAGCGCCCAACGTCATCTTCATCGTCGCCGACGACCTCGGCTACGGCGAACTCGGCTGCTACGGCCAACAGATCATCAAAACGCCACACATCGACGAACTCGCGAAAACAAGGAATGCGCTTCACCCAGTTCTACGCCGGGTCGCCCGTTTGTGCCCCTTCGCGTTGCACCCTCATGACCGGTAAACACACCGGCCACGCCGCGATCCGGAACAACGTAAAGCCAAAAGGTCTTGCAAAGGTTCGTAAGGAGTACGATTGGGAAACCCCCGGGCAACAACCGCTTCCTGCAAACGAAGTTACTGTTGCGGAACTGGTGCAGAAACAAGGTTACGCCACCGCCGCTATCGGCAAATGGGGCCTCGGCATGCCCGGCACCTCCGGCGAGCCGGACCGCCATGGTTTCGACTTGTTCTACGGCTATCTCTGCCAGGAACACGCTCACAACCACTACCCTAAATTCCTCTGGCGCAACAATGCTAAGGAATTACTGCCGGGCAACGACGGCGCCGCTACCGGCCAAACATATTCGCAGGATCGATTCACCGAAGAAGCCGTAAAATTTCTCCACGGCCACCGCGACAAACCCTTCTTCTTGTATCTCCCCTTCATTATTCCACACCTATCAATTCAAGTGCCTGACGAAGCGCTCGGCCAATACGCTGGCCAGATTCCGGAACATCCGTACTCAGATAAGTCGGCATATTTTCAGCATCCCACGCCCCACGCCGGCTATGCGGCAATGATTTCGTACCTCGATCGAGCTGTTGGCAAAATCATTGCGTCCGTCGATGAACTCGGCCTGGGCGATAACACCTTGATTATTTTCACCAGCGACAACGGTCCGGCGTACAAGCTTGGCGGCGCTGATTCCGATTTCTTCAATTCGGCCGGCCCACTTCGTGGTCGCAAAGCTTCGGCGTACGAAGGAGGCATACGAGTTCCTTTCATTGCGAAATGGCCCGGCAAAATCGCATGGGGCAAAACCTCCGATCAGGTTGCAGCATTTTGGGACATGCTGCCGACGCTGTGCGACGTGACGCATACTGAACATCCAACCGATATTGACGGCATTAGCATCCTGTCCACTCTGCTTGCCAATGGGGAACAACAGCAACACGAATACTTGTACTGGGAATTCCCCGCCTATTCGCAACCGCAAGCTGTGCGTGCCGGCGATTGGAAGATAATTCGCAATGGCGTCGATTCGGGGGACCCTCCCTTCGAACTCTACAACTTAAAAGACGACATTGGCGAAAAGCACAACGTCGCCGCCGAATATCCCGATGTGGTTGCCCGACTGGCGAAGTACGCAGAGGAAGCCCACATGCCGTCGAAAGTTTTTCCGCTCTTGGCCAATGAACGCCCCAAGGGATATAAGCCCGCGGCGGCCAAGCCGAAGAAATAATTTCGCAGGTTACTCTGGCAGTTCCTGCTTGTTTGTTTCTGGTAGGAACAACATCAAAACGATTCCGACCAGGAATAGCGTACTTAGCAGCGTCATCGACCATCGCAAGTCAATTCCTGGTTGCGATTTTAGCCAGGAGGAAACGAGTAGAACTGGAACTGCCATCACGCGGCCGCCGTTGAAACAAAAGCTGGCGCCGGTCGCCCGTAGGTGTGTTGGAAACAGCTCGGGGAAATAAATCGCGAACCCTGCGTGAATTGCCAGCGTTAGGAACGCGAAAATCGGGAGCAGCACTAGCAATTGGCCATAGGTTTGTGGTGCAAAGCACGTGATCGGGACGATGATCAGCGCCAGTAGTTGGAAGGCGATGAACGTTCTGCGTCGACCGAATCGGGCACTGAGGGGACCGAAAGCGAGCAGGCCGAGTCCGCCGCCGGTTGTTTGGACGAAGCCGTAGGCGAAGTGTGTCTTCCATTCGACGTTGGTGGCGCCGGTTCGGATTAGCATTGCTTTGGTTAGGTCCTGGCCGGCGACAATCACGGCCCAAAAAGTACCGAGGCCAACGGCGGCGAGGGCGACTCCGAGCAGGGCACGTTTGCACCAGGGCGACGTGGTGAGCAAATCGCGGAAGCTGCCCATTCGGGCGCGTTCGGATTTCGATTGCTCGGCGTCGACGGCCATTGCTTGCCATTTTTCGGGTTCTTTGACGCGGGCGCGGACCCAGACGACGAGCAGCGACGGCACGATGCCGACCAGGAACGCGTAGCGCCAGTGTTCGCCGACGGCGATTGCGGCGACGGTGGCCATCCAGATGCCGATGATGCTCGACGCGTGGAAAATGCCGGAGGCGTACGCTCTGGCGCGGGCGGGAAACACTTCGGCGACGAGGCTGGCTGCGACGGCCCATTCGCCGCCGACGCCGATTGCGACCAGGAACCTGAGCGTGGCAAGTTGCCACCAACTGGTCACGAAAAACGTCAGGCCGGAAAACAGCGAGTACAACAAAATCGTGACCACGAGGAGGGGCCGGCGGCCAAAGCGGTCTGCCAAGGAACCGGCCGCGAGGCCGCCGAGCGTGCCGCCGAGCAGGAAGATCGCGTAGAGCGGATCGCCGGCACCTTTGAGGACGTCGCTGCCGGCTTGCGATACTTCGGCGAGGATGCGGTCTTTCGTGAGGACAAAGACCTGGCTTTCGTACTGGTCGAAAATCCAACCTGCGGAAGCGATGATCAGGACGAGCCATTCGTAGCGCGTGACGCCGGCGTACCAGGGCCGGTTGTCGACGTTTTCCGGAATCTGAGCTTTGCCGTTTTGCAATTCGCAACTCCCTACCTCGGTGCAACGGATTCGGTGGTGAGACCGAATATTGTTGTCCGGCAGTGTACACGATTTTTTAATACAATATTCAGGAATATTGGAACGTGTGCGGCTCGGTTTGGGCCGTAAAACATGGCGTTTCTCACGATCGGGCGTTCCATAATGGGTTGAATATTGAGACACACGAGCGCAGTGTGGCGCGGGCATGTCACAAAATTCGCTTGCGTATGGTTCATGCGTCTGCGCGCACGCTTAGCGCTGTCCGCGGATTGTCGGATGGGTCGTATCAGGTAAATTGTCAAAGAGCGAACGCTGTGGTGTGTCAGCGTGCGAGGATGTTAACATATTAGTGAACGTATTTCCACACTTATTTTTGGCCAGCTACGAAGAATTACGTGGAGACTTTTTGAGTTAGGATCGCTAGCACTGCTGGGCAAGGAGCTTGAACGCACAAGCGTTCGATGCAGAAGAGCAATGGCCGCGGCGAGCGGCACCCGGCGTCAACGCTGGGAGTTTGGCATGTTTTTTCCTGAGTGCTTTGATTTCGCTATTCGCGGCGGTTGCCAAATGCGAAGACGTTCAAACCGAACTTTCCCCGATCGCCCGCGCTGCGATTGAGTCGGCCGTTGTGCGAGTGAGCCTTGAAGACGGGCGATTTTTTGCAACCGGTGTGCTCATATCCGAGGATGGAACTATCGTGATGCGAAGTTCCACCGACTTACGCGTACCACACGTCCTCGCTGGTGACACGCTCAAGATTCGTTTTGGCGATGGGAGAGTTGCGGACGCAGCTGTCACCGGTTGGTCGAATGCGTGGCAAATCGCTTTTGCAAAAATTAAGAACGGGAACTGGCCTAAGATTCCATTGTGCAGGAACATGGTTTGAAAGTTGGACAGCGTTGCTTTTCGGCCGAATGGAACGTGGAGAGTAATAGCATCGCGATCGGTCCAGGAGTGGCGACGCGGGAGGAGAACACTTGGTTTGCCGCCAATGTGCCCACCGATCGTTTTCCGCCGATTTTCAACGCTGACGGACAACTCGTGGGAGTTACGACGTTTAAGATGTTAGATAATGATCCGATTGCGACCTCGGCGGCGATCATTTCGATACTGCGAGATTCATTTGCGGATGATGGGAACCTCGACAAGCAGCAGGTTGTTTCGCGGCGGCAAGAAGTGCCGAGCAAATCACTCAATCGTCAAGCGGCCGAAACGGCTGTCCAGCAAACCAGCGTTCAAATCTGCCCGGAGAGTCACGAAACTGGTAATTACGGCGTCACGGGCACGTCGATCGGCGACAACTTCGTCGTGACGTGCGGCCACCATTTGTACAAACCCGGCACTAAGGTCACCGTTCGCTATTCCAACGGTGACGTTTCTCCCGGAAACGTTTTGGGGTTGAACCCGATCACGGATGTTGGACTCGTAAAAGTCGTCGAGGGCGATAAGAAATTGCCTACTGCTGCGATCGGGTCGTCACTGCAGCTGCATGAAGGTGATAAGTGCTTTGTAGCCGGGTATCCGAGCGAAGGTCACAAGCTAGTCGTGTTCGAAACCATCGTGGCAAAGCCGAAAGGAAGTGTTTGGGGGAATGTGTTCTTTACCCGTGCGGACGGGCATCAGGTGTTTGGCGGAATGTCTGGTGGGGGAATATTCGATCAAAATGGGAAGCTCGTTGGCGTTCAGAACGGCAAGAATGAGAGTCAGCCAAATCGCTACATCCGAATTGAGTTCGCGTTGAACCAATGGGAATTGCTGATGCAGCCAGATCGATTCCCACGTTCGGACTTCTTGAAGAAATAGCTGGATCCGTGCGATTCTTCTGTCACTATCGCGCGTCCGAATTATAGTCTCTTGGGATGTCTTATTCGACGGAGATTGGGGCGTTAAGCCTACCCATAAATAATTCTGACCATTTACGGACCAATATTTGGACGATCGGGGCTGCCGACTATCGTGTGGTCAATCGAATAACTGATCGAAGGAGGACAGTGGCCGCGTGATTCATTACAACGTCTGGTTTTCGTTTAAGCCGGGATCGGATCGAGATGAGCAATTGTCGCGTTGCCGGGCTTGTTTAGATGACTTCAAAGCTCGCGGAATGATTAAGGGCTATGCGCTGTTAGAGAATTGTGGCAAGCAAGGGGAGACTGCACTGCCGGAGCTGCAAGCGATCATTGAATTTCAAGATAATGAGCAGTTTGGGATGCCTTTTGAAGAGGTGCGACGCGACGGTATCCGCGAAGGCCTGCATGGATTGATGATTGAGCATGTGGAACAATTCAAGGTTGAGGTGTTTCGACATATTTGAAGGGGTCGGCCGCTTTTCTCGCGAGTTACTTGCGAACCACCCTCGTGGGGGCTGTTTCGCGCGGGGTAGGATGAGAGGCAATTCTTATGAATAGCAGACCGCTAGAAGGGTTATTTATTTGTTTCGTGTGGGTGGCGCTGTGGATTGCTATGAAGCAAGTTGGCACCCACAAGCGCATTCACCGGGACGCCTCTGAAAAGGCTCCCGTCGTTACATCCACCAAGCTGAAGTTTCGATTCACGCTTCGCACTCTGATGATTGCTACGACGCTCGTTGCCGTGATTGTGGCTGTTGTTGTTTATACGCTGAAGTAGCTCGCCAGCCGCACACTCGTAGGAAGCATTGGCACATAAAGCGACGCCCTTACAGGGCTTTCGATTACGGCCTTGCCAACCCAGGGCGGCGGCCCGCTTGCTTCGCTCGCTTGGCCTCGCCCTGGGCTATAGGAGTGCGCCCTTTCAGGGCTTTACGCGTTCCGGGGGTTTCACGCCCGGCTAAGTTCTTTTGCCGCTTCCGTGGCAATATATTAATGCCGTATCGATGCAGCCGACGGTGTATATTGAGCATGGCAATTTTGCGGCGTCGTTGGCTCGCGGGTAAGGAGTTTGCGATGGATGGCTCATCTCGAGCGGCTGGTGGAGCTTCAGCGAGCAGAACGAGTTACTGAAAAAGCACCTGGTGCGATTGAAGTTCAGCGTGCGGGAGTTGCTCTTGCTCACAACGGTGATCAGCGTCGCGTTGGGATTTATGATTTGGGTGCAGCAGAGTTCGATCGCTCGCGTTGCGCCGCGGACGACCACTGTTTATCCGGCAACAGTTGCGACGTGGATGGCGTCGCCAGCTCCGCAAGGGTCTCCGCAAAACAGGTATCAACCGTTGCCGACCGTGCAGTTAAATGTTCCTCGTGAAGAAGGTGCGGGGAGTGGAACTGGGGCTAAGTAATCGATTCATTGTCCGGCAATGGGGTTCTTTTACACTTTCTCATTTCCGGGTTGTGCTATGAAGTATTTCTTACTCTTGTTCGCGGTCGGTTGTGGTGTCGCTATTGCAGTGGCAAAGCCGGCGGGCCAACCCGAGGAAAAGAACGACATGACGCACGACGCCATGGCGGGCATTCGATTAGGTGGCGACGAAGCTAAGGAATTGGAGGAGGAGGTCGCCAAGAAGCCTGACGACATTTCGGCCCGGGTGAAGTTGCTCGGCTATTACTTTATGAAACGGCAGGATTCGGTGGCGGCGAAGGAAGCTTTTCGCGGGCATGTATTGTGGGTGATTAAGAATCGGCCGGAATCGGAAATTGCGGGATCGCCGTTTTGCGGGATGGATCCAGTGACGGATTCGGATGGGTTTCATGACGCGAAGCAATTGTGGTTGGAGCAGGTAAAAGAACACGAAAAGGATGCCGCGATTGTTGGGAATGCGGCGCGGTTTTTATTCCTTTACGACCAAGAACAAGCAGAGAAGCTGCTGAAGCAAGCGAAAGAGCTTGAACCTAAAAACCCGGCGTGGCCCGATCAATTGGGGCATCTGTACGCACTGCAGAAAAAAGGGGACAGCGGAGCGAAGGCTTTGGCGGAGCTTGAGCAGGCGGAGGCGGTTGATACTTCGGACGATTCGAAAGTGGTGCGACTGAAGGAGCTCGCGGAATCGGCGTACAATGCCGGGGAGATTGAGAAGGCGAAGAAGTATGCCGAGGAGTTGCTGAAGACCGGGACGAAGGATTCGCAGAATTGGAACTATGGGAATGCGATTCACGCTGGGAATTGCGTGTTGGGGCGGATCGCGCTCAAGGAGGGTCACATCCCGGAGGCGAATGAGTACCTATTGAAGGCGGGTGAGACGCCGGGGTCGCCGCAACTCAATTCATTTGGGCCGAATATGAGTTTGGCGAAGGAGTTATTGGAGGCGGGGCAGAAGGATATGGTGTTGCGATATTTTGCGGCGTGCCGCAAGTTTTGGAAGATGGGGGGCGAGCGGCTGGATGAGTGGACGAAGTTGGTTGAGAAGGGGATTGTGCCCGAGTTTGGGGGGAATTTGTCGTATTGATCTACTGTGCGCGCGAAAAGGAATCGAGTCGGTGATGCATTCGTTTAAGGGAGATGACTCTGGTTCGATCACCCCTCCCTAACCCTCCCCATCAAGGGGAGGGAACCAGGGGAATCATTTACGTAAGTTCCCTTAGATTATTGCGACACTCATTGGTGCGAGTTTCGGAGAAACTTGCCTACGTATTAGCGGGTTTGGGGGTCGGCTAGGGAGGCTAGGACTTTGCGGGTGCCTTTGAAGGTGCGGCGGCCGTGCATGGCTAGGATGTTGTCGACGAAGACGGCGTCGCCGCGTTGCCAGGCGAGGTCGAACGCGAGTTCGTAGGCGAGCTCGGTTGCGGTGTTGACGGCGTCGCGGTCGAGGGGGGAGCCGTCGCCGAAGCGGATCGCTTTTGCCGGGTCGTTGCGTTCGTCTTTCCAACCTTTGAATGCGGCGATGAGTTGGTTGAAGAACGTTTTGCGGCCGGGCGAGACTTCGTAGACGGCGGGCAGGACGGGCGTGGTTGCGCGGAGGCTGCCATCGGGGAGCCATTCCCACGAGTAGCCGATTTCGCGGAGGCGCGATTCGGCTTCGTCGCGCGTTTCGGCGCGGAGGGTGCTTTTCCAACTGCGGCCCATGCCGGAATTCGGATCGTTTTCCTCGGGCATGACGTTCGAGTAGAGCAAGCCTTTCTGTTCGCAATCTTTGGCGAACTGCGGGCAGCGCTCGGCGAGGCGTTCGAAGAGGATATCGGAGCGGCAGAGCGGAGTTTGGCCCCCTTCTTCGGGCGCGTGGAGGCAGAAGAAGAATAGCTTCTTGGGGTAGATCGGCGTTTGGGCCATTTCGTGGTGGAAGTAGATCGAGACATCTGGCGGGGCTTCGTTGGCCGAGAAGATGCGCTCGGTGTAGTTCACGCGGACGGCGTTCGAGAGGGATTCTTTGTAGGGGAAGTTTTTGAGGCCGAAGGCGCTGGCGAAGGCGTCGCAATCTTCGGGCGTGTGGAGTGGGAGGCCGCGGAAGAGGATCGCGCCGTGCTCGCCGACTTTCTTGACGAGTTCGGCGCTGTGTGCGCGGGCCCACTCGACGCCATCGGCGACGGTAGCGCCGGGCGTTTTGCATTGGTAGATGAGTGGGAAGGCGAATTCGAATTCGGTTTGTTGGCCAGGGACTTGGGCGGGTTCCATTTTGATGGCGTTGGCTGTGGTGGACATAAGGCGGGGGACTGGAGGTTAGGGGCTTGGGGCTGGAGAAAGCGCTCCGCTGCGCGTCGCGGTTAAACGATGAGGATTGTTGTGGATCTTCTATTCGTAGATTGGGAAAAATGTGTTGAAGGCTTTTTCGCAGAAGACGCCGGGGTCGTTGAAGCGGCGGTTGCGATCGAGCGCACTGATTGAATTCATTTGGTCGGGCGTTAGCTCGAAGTCGAAAATGTTGAGGTTTTCTTTTAGGCGTTCGGGGCGGCCGGTTTTGGGAATTACGGCAGTGCCACGCTGTACACCCCATCGTAACACAACCTGCGCGGGTGTTTTGTTATGGTGCTCGGCGACCTTGCGGACGATGGGTTGATGCAGGACCGACTCATCGGGGGCGGCCATGCCGATTTGATGGTACGACGCGGCGCCTAGCGGCGAGAACGCGGTGACGTTGATTTGCTGCTCGTGGCAGAAGCGGACGAGTTTTTCTTGCGTGAGGTAGGGGTGCATTTCGACCTGCAGCACGGCAGGGCGAATTTCGGCGTAGGCGAGTAAATCGCGGATGAGTGATACGCCGAAATTGCAGATGCCGATGTTGCGGACGAGGCCGGCTTCGACGAGTCCTTCCATGGCGCGCCACGTTTCGGAGATCGGCACGAGGGCCGGTTTCATTTTTGGGTGAGCGCGTCGGGATCGAAGAACCAGCCGGCGGGGTAACGGACATCGGGCGAAACGTAGGCCTGTGCGATTGGAAAATGAATGAGGTAGAGATCGAGGTAATCGAGTTGCAGATCGCGGAGTGAGCGCTCGCAGGCGGGGCGAACGTGCTGCGGTGCGTGATTTGTGTTCCACAGCTTGGACGTCACCCACAGGTCTTCGCGTGGGCACAGTTTGTTGCCGAGGACTTTTTTGAGGCCGACGCCGACTTCGGCTTCGTTGCCGTAGTCGCTGGCGCAATCGAAGTGGCGGTAGCCGGCGGCGACGGCGGATTCGACGAGTGCGTGGGCGGCGGGTTTATCGACTTTCCAAAAGCCGAGGCCGACGGCGGGCATTTCATTCAGGGTTGCGCTGCGCAAGGAAGCGATGCTCATCGTGAACTCGCGGGGGTGGCGGGCCGGTCTTCGGTCTGGACGAATTGAATTAGGATTCGACTATTCCAGCCGAGGTTTTTGGCGACGGCAAGTGGGTATTTCCATTCCGGGTCGTCTCGGTTGGTAGCAACGTGGATGCCGACGTGCGTTTTTTCGGCAGCCATAGCCACCGCCTGTGGCAGGTCCAGATATTTGAGAACGTTGATGAAGTCGGGGCCGTCGCGGTGGGATTTGTGCAGATTCGGGAGAGAAAGAGAGTCGATATTTGGTTCAAAAAGAGTGGCATAAAGCGCAACGCCAGACATTTCACGTTCGGGGACGAGATCAAGGTGTAAATCTTTCGTGCCGTCGATAGTGCGAAATGCTTGGACCGCGCGGCGGATATCCCATACACGCATTCCATCCAGCGTTTGCCCCAGTAGCATGAACCGGCGGCGAACGTGTGTTTGTTCGGTGGGAGTGGCCGTCCAACGAGAGGGGCCTATTCCGCGAGGCGCTACGAAGGCGATTGCGACGTTGAATTGCGAGGCGTGGTGCTGAAGTTGAGTGAAGTAGGCTGGGTCCGGCTTGGGAATTGCCTCACCGGCGAAGTGCTCGGCGAATTGGGCGGTCATCCCCGCAAGGAAGCGTTGCCACGCCGCGTCGTCAAGAATGCGAAATTGAACGCCATCGAGCTTAGCTGTCGGAGTTCGTGCGGGCTGCAACAGGAATAAACGTAATGTGACGTTGGGCTGGCTATCGAAGTCGTATGCCGAGAGCTTTACGTCATCAGAGGTTGTTTCAAACGCTGTACGAAGGCTTGGCGGTTTGGCGGTGTCATTTTCGTTTGGCCAGCCATGGAAGCATTTTTCGCGAAGGGCGGTCATCCAGGCGTCGCGCTGCGATTGCCATTCAGCTTCGGACTTTGGCGGAACAGGCGTGACGGCTAGCGGTATGAAAGTTTCGTGAATGGTGGTGTTGAGTTGGTCGGCTGGGAGTTTGTCGAAGACTTTTAGCTCTTCCGGTTTGAAGAAATCCTTGGCTGCGGTTTCAATGAGCGGATCTTCGCCTTTGAGATGCTGGTTGAACCATTCGAGGGCATGCAGTTTTAGAACCTGTGTTTCGGCGTGTGGACCAGAGGCGATTTCTAGAGCGACGTCGGGGCGGTGGCCGGCGAGGTCGTAGAGGTGGCTGACTTTGCTGTAGATATCGAGGACGCCATCAAGCGGGAAGAGCGTGTCGCGATCGGTGTTTGAGATGAGGAGTGGCCGCGGTGTGGCGAGGGCGGCGAGTTGCGGGAAATCCCAGCGGTAAGTGTTTACGAAATACATACAGTCGCAGTGGTGCGCAACGCAGCCGTCGACGATGTGATTTTTGAGTGTGGTGATGCCGGCCATGGGGACGGCGGCTTTGATGCGGTCGTCCATGGCGGTGACATACCACGTGGAAGCGCCGCCGCCGGAGTGGCCGGCCATGCCGATGCGGGCGGAGTCGACTTCGGGTCGCGAGACCAAGTAGTCGATCGCACGCATTGCGTTCCACGTTTCGACGCCGGCGGGGGTGTAGCCGCGGGCGTTCCACCACCACATGCCCTCGCGGTAAGTACCATGGTGCGTGCCTTCGATTTCGCCGAGTTGAAGCGTGTCCAATACCAGGCACGCGTAACCATTGCGAGCGAACCAGGCGGGCTGTTTTTGGTAGGCGGCCTTGCTGCCGTAGCTAATGCCGTCTTTCTTAATGCTGACGTGCCCGCACGCGTAGAGGATAGCAGGCACGGGGCCTTTTGTGTTTTTCGGTAGATAGAGATTCGCGGTTACGTACAGATGCGGTCGCGATTCGAAATAGAGTTTTTCGACAGTGAAGTCGCCGTGGTCGAGTTTGCCTGTCACGACGGGGTGAAGTGGCGTGCGCTCGGGGAGCGGATCGAGGCCAAGCATTTCGGCGAGTTGCTGGCGATACTCGTCGCGGTGCTTGTTCCAATCGTCGGCGGATTGGAGTCGGGCGGTGCAGGCGTCTGCGAGCTTTTCGGTTTCGGCACGAAAGTAGGCGGCGAGCATGTCGTCGCCGCGGGTGCTGTCGGCCGCGAGGACGTTAGGCGTGGGGCCGGCCTGCATGGCGAGTAACATCATGAAGATCGCGGCAATTTGCGACGCGCGTGTGCAATACATTCCAACCACCCGAGCAATGCGGCCGAACTGGGCAAGACGATCATTATAGATGACGCGGGCCGATTGAAAGTGGGTTGTCGGAAAAATGGATGGGCGATGATCGAACTACGATTCTTATCGGATGGAAGGTTTTGCGTTCTATCGCGTGCGTCGACCAAAGTTGACAATCGCCATCATGTTGGTCATGTCACGGTGCGCTGGACTCGGGCATCACGAAACAGTAGGCCCAGTAGTGGAACTCGGTCCATGCTTGCTGTGGAATTGGCCGGCCTGGATAGAGTGGCAGATCGACTGGGACGAATTCGCAGCGGATGCGGATTTTGTCACGCCCGCGGGTGAGGCGCGGTGGAAGTAGAAACTCATCATCTCGCCAGCGGCGGTTCGATGTTTGGACGATGTGAACCGGCGGCATGAGTTCGACGTTTGCCGGTCGTTGTTTCTCCGGCACGATGCGGGGATCGCCGAAGACTACCGTGTTGCCGCCGGCGGTGTACCAGGTGCCAGCCTCCTGCCAGTTCGGTTTTTCGGTGGTTGCATCGGCGATGTAGATGACGGCTTTTTGATTTGGGTAGGCCAGGTCGAGGCGGCGGCGAAGCATGACGCCCAGAGCGTCGGGTTTGATCTGGAGCACAAATTCGGAGCGCGTTTTCGTGCGGCGGCCGTCGTCGGAGAGTGTGGGGACGATTTCTGTTTGCGTGCCGTTGGCTGCCGGGATGTGATCGACGCCTACTTCGTGGCGGCTCGCGAGCGTTTCGGGGGAAATGGCGTCTGGCGATAGATATTCGTGATCGGTTTCGCTCTTGGCGTTACCGACGTCGAATTCATCCGTTAGTTGGAGCGCAGCAGACGGCAGGCCGTACCAGTACGTGACGGTTTCGTAGTGCTCAGTGCTGTCATTTGTGCCGCCGTGTTCGAGCGTGAATCGAGCGTTCTTGCCGAAGGGGATCAGGTCGCTTAGCAAGAAACGGTAGGCGGAGTGGATTTTGTCGAGGTCGGTTTTCATTTTGCCGACGGGTCGGCCCACTGGATGACCGGCGAAGGGGAGCGTCATTCGCTCGCCGCCCCAGTAGTCGCCGCCACCGCCCCACTCTTCGCTGCCAGTGCCCTGCCCTTGCGGTGTGAGACTATCGTCGAGATAGAAACGCGGGTCGCCTTCGAGGGTGCGGAGTTCGCCGGTGCGTGTGAACGTGTAGGTTGTGCCGACGATGTGGCCGGACCAATCGCCGCCGCCTTCGGTAGTTCGCGTGTTGAGTAATTCCAAGTCGCGGCCTGGTTCGGGTTGCGGGAAGTCGCGGTAGGTTGCGTGAAACAGGCCGACCGAATTGGGCGGATCGGTATAGGGTTCGTAGCGGACGGTCCACTCTATTCCACGGATCGGTTTGCCCGTCGTATCGGCGAGATCAATGCGGGCCGTGTGGTGAAACGGCATCGGAAAATAGGTAGCGAATAGGTGGTGGCCGTTCTCATGGCGAATCGTCATTGGAAAGGACTTCACGATGTATTCTTGGTCGGGATCGCGAAGCAGCGAGCCGGCGCCGAAGAAGAGGGCAACGGGCGCATCGACCGAGGGCTCGTGGCGGTCATCCCAAAACATGCGTAGTCGCGCGGCGGCAAAGGCGTCGGCGGATTCGTCTGGCACGCGAAACGCAATTCGGCGGATCATCGACGGACCGGCCGCGGACTTCCAGACGACGGCCCCTTTGTTCTGATGCAGCGAGACCGTGCCTTGGTCTTCATTGATATCGCCGAGCCGTGGAGCGATGTCCGTACCGGATTTTGCGATGAGATCGAGTGCTTGCTGCGAAATTGCGTTTGCCGAGTTCCAAGTTTCAATTGGCCGCGAGAGCCATTCCATGCCGGGGAGTGTCTTCCACAGAATGAAGTAGCCAGTGCCGTAGTGGGCGTGGCCGTATGCGATTTGCAAGTCGCGCTCGAAGGGGATTGGCGTCCACGATAGATCGGCGCCTTTGGTTTGCGACCAGGTGTAATTGAGGCCGGCTGGAAATAGCGTCGCGGGCTCGAATACCGAATTCTTCGCAGGATGAACTGGATCGCGCGTGCTGGTTTCCGTAACGATTGTTTCCTTGCCATCGACGAGATATTGCCACGGGCTACCGTGCCAGTGGTTATAGCGGGCGAACCAGAGGATGCCGGGGCCGAGTTCATCGAGTGCGACGTTGTGTGTGTCGTCGGTCTGGCGGATGAAATGGGCGGCGTCGGCGTTATCGTTGCCGCCGGTGCGGTCGAATGTGCTGCGCATGTAGGCGCGTACGCCGATGCGGAGGTATGGCCAGCGTTGCCACTCAGTGATGGCGTCGACGCCGATCGGGATCAGTGGAGGTTCAACGGATGGCGGATTCGGAATTTCGGCAACTCCTATCGAAAAGAACGAAGCAACGCCGAACAGGCGCAGGCAATAACAAAGAAGTGTCGACGTTGAATGTCACGCAAATGTGTTTGACGAATCATGGACTACAATTACGACGTTTTTCTGTCGGCAGACCAGCTTCTTGCCAACCGCGGAAGCCGCTCGACATTGATGAGACGTTTGTGTAGCCCATCTTCTTGAGGTTGTCGGCAGCCAGCGCCGATCGCGAACCGCCGCCGCAGTAGCAGATGATCGGCGTCGCGGTGTCCGGCACCTCATCCTCGATCTTCCATTCGAGGACGCCTTTGCTCAAATGGATTGCTCCCTTCGCGTGCTCTTTGGCGAATTCCTGGTCCTCGCGCACGTCAATTAGCTTTGCCCCCTGCGACTGTTGCTCGGCCGCGGCCTTTGGAGTAACTTCGGGCACGCGTGTTTTTGCTTCATCGGCTAGTTTCTTAAAGCGAGCGTGATCGGACATAATGACAGCTCCGGCTGATGAATTTATTTGTGACTGCTGCGTTTGCTTTATGCATTAGATTGCTGGCCGATTACCGGTGCAAGTATCAACCCATGACGATCACATTTGAACAGTCGGGTGCGTTCATCGAGCGGTTCACTATGCCGCCGACGCGCTCGGGTCCGCTCGATGGTCTCACGTTTGCCGTGAAGGATATCATCGATGTTGCCGGGCATCACACGGGCTGCGGCAATCCGACTTGGCGGGCGACACACCCGCCGGCGACCGTTTCGGCGGTGTGTGTTGAGCAGCTGCTGGCTGCCGGTGCGCGATGCGAGGGGAAGACGATTACCGATGAGATTGCGTTCAGCTTACTCGGTGAAAACTTTTTCTATGGCACGCCGCTAAATCCGAAAGCGCCCGACCGCGTGCCAGGTGGGTCGTCGAGCGGTTCGGCGTCGGCCGTCGCCTGCGGACTGGTTGATTTCGCGCTCGGTACAGATACTGGCGGTTCGGTGCGGACGCCGGCGAGCAATTGCGGCATCTTTGGAATTCGGCCGTCGCATGGAATTATTTCCGTCGCGGGGGTGATGCCGCTCGCGCCGACGCTCGACACCGTCGGATTGTTTGCTCGTGATATCGAGACGCTCGAGCGCGCTGCGACCGTGCTGCTGCCGGATGCAGATGCTGGCTCACCCGATAGATGGCCACGACGGGTTCACTTTGTAACGGAAGCGTTTGCGCTAGCGGACGAAGAAGTGCGCAAGGCCGTCGCACCAGCGGTTGAATCGGTGCGCGAGGTGTTTGATTCCGCGTCGCTAGTTGAGTCGTCACTTCACTATTTGTGTGACGATGCGCGGGCGGCCGACCCCACGACGTGGCTAACGCTTTACCGGGTGTTGCAAGGCACCGAGAGCATGAGCTGTCTTGGCGATTGGATCGCGACAAGCGGCGCGGCGTTCGGGCCGGCGTGCTCGGCGGGTCTCGAATTCATTAAAAAGATCGATCGCACTCGGATTGGTGAATCGGTTGAGTTGCGCGAGCTGTTCTATCACCGGTTGAACGCATCGCTGGCACCGTACGATTTGCTGTGCTTTCCCTCAAAGCCGACGGTTGCACCGCTTAAAGGTTCGAAAGCTTACGAACGTACGAATGATTACTATCAACGGGCGCTCGCCCTTAACGGGATTGCGGGAATCGCGAGGCTGCCGCAGATTACGTTGCCGCTTGGACATGTTGACGGTGCACCGATTGGGCTGTCGCTGGCCGCTGTGCACGGGACGGATCGGTATTTGATTGAGCTTGCGAAACTTGTTGTGCAACGCTGGGGCGGGCGGACAGATTAAGGCGGGGGCCTGTAATAACGGCCGCCTTTTGCGTGCTTTCTCCGATGGCAGTATGCCACCGGCTATTTAATTTAATAGTAGGGACGGCGTTGAAATCTTGGTGGTCGTTGGCTCTCTTCGCTTTGCGATGGTGCGGAGGCGAGTTACAATAGGCTCGCCGGCTTTGCGGCCGGTCCCACCTCCCACCGATTAAGGCGACGCGCCAATTTTTGTTGGCGCCCTCTCTGCAATCGACTCCTGATACTTGGCGCAAGGAGCTTGTTGGATGAGACGTCTCGCAGCGCATGCTCTGTGGACGCTGGCGACTCTGTTCGCCATTTGCGTCTCCGTTTCAGCACCCGCTTTTGCTGACGAAAAGCCGGCGACGACTAGCACGAAAGCTGGCGATAAGTCGGCCGCCGAGAAAAAGCCGGTCAGTTACCACGCCGATGTGCTGCCGATATTGCAAGCCAACTGCCAAGGTTGTCATCAGCCGGCGAAGGCGAGCGGCAAGCTGGATATGACGTCGTTCAAGAACCTGCTATCCGCGGGTGAGAGTGGCTCGACCGAAATTACGCCGGGTAAGCCGGGCGACAGTTATTTGCTCGATCAAATCACACCCGATAAAGGCGAAGCGGCAATGCCGAAAGGCAAGCCGGCGCTCGCGGCGAGCGAAATTGCGATCATTCGGCGGTGGATTGAAGAAGGGGCGAAGGACGACACGCCGCCGGATACAACGCCGCCGGTGGATGCCGATCATCCACCGGTGTACAGCGGGCCGCCGGTGATTACGTCGCTCGATTGGTCCCCAGATGGGCAGCTGATTGCCGTTGCCGGCTTCCATGAAGTGTTGCTCCACAAAGCGGATGGCAGCGGACTCGTTGCGCGATTGGTCGGCATGTCTGACCGCATCGATTCGGTTCGCTTCTCGCCGGATGGAAAGAAGCTCGCGGTCGCGGGCGGCAAGCCGGCGCGGACGGGCGAAATTCAAGTGTGGGACGTGGCCGAGCACAAACTGCTGTTGTCGGCGCCGGTGACGAGTGATGACCTCTTCGGCGTCTCTTGGTCGCCCGATGGCAAACGTGTGGCGTTCGGCTGCACCGATAAATCAGTGCGCGTGATCGATGCCGAGAGTGGTCAACAAGTACTGTTCCAGCAATCGCATGACGACTGGGTGCTGGGAACTTCGTTTTCGAATGATGGCAACCACTTGGTTTCAGTTGGCCGAGACATGGCGGCGAAGTTGATCGAAGTTTCCACGCAGCGATTCGTTGACAATATTACGTCGATTACGCCGGGCGCTCTGAAGGGGGGCATCCAAGCGGTGCGCACCCATCCGCTGCGCGATGAAATTGTGCTTGGGGGTTCGGATGGCATCCCCGCATTTACCGCATGGAGCGGAAGACGGCCCGCCAAATCGGTGATGATGCGAACTTGCTGTGGGAGTTGCCGGCATTGCCGGGCCGCGTGTTCAGCGTAGATATCACGCGCGATGGCGGCACGATTGCGGCCGGCAGCAGTCTTGATGGCCACGGTACGGTGTTCGTGTATCGCATGGAGCCGACGCCAAAGATTCCGGACAACATCCAGGCGATTCTGAACAAGCCGGTGCAGAACCGCAGCGCCGACGAAACTGCGTTGCTCAAGAAGCACTTCGAGCAAGGTGTACAAACGCCGGTGAAGTTCGACGTGGCCGAAGGGGGCGTGTATGCGGTTGCGTTGAGTCCCAAGGGGGATCGCGTGGCGGCGGCGGGCAGTGATGGCAAAATTCGTATCATTGACGCGCAAAAGGGTGCGCTCGTTGGCTCATTCGTGCCGGTGCAAATCAGCAAAGGAGACGGACAAGCGATTGCGGCCGAGCACAAGTTGCCGCAGCAGCCAACCGCCCCCACACTCACGAGCGAACCGCCGCTAGCCACGAGCGATGCCGTGACGAAGTTGGATGTGGAGCCCGCCACGATTCAACTCGATAGTGTGGGGCGTTACGGACAGATTGTGGCGATGGCAGAGTTTGCCTCCGGCGCGGATCGATGTGACGCGGCAGGCGAAGCTCTCGCTTTCCGAACCCGTTGCGACGGTGAATGCTCTCGGCCTCGTAACGCCAGCGAAAGATGGTCACGCGACGCTGACCGTCGCCCTGGGCGACAAGTCGGCGACGGTCAATGTGCAAGTTTCAAATTTGGAAAACCCGCATTCGCCCGATTTCATTCGGGATGTGGCACCGATTATTGCACGGGCCGGCTGCAATGCGGGCACCTGCCACGGTGCGCAAAAGGGGAAGAACGGGTTTAAGCTTTCGTTGCGGGGTTACGATCCTGTATTTGATGTGCGGGCGCTGACCGATGACCATGCGTCGCGGCGTGTAAACATCGCTTCGCCGGCGCAAAGCCTAATGTTGCTCAAGCCGACGGCCAGCGTACCCCACACGGGCGGCCTGGTGATCAAACCCGGCAGCACATATTACGAAACGCTGCGGCAGTGGATTGCATCTGGCGCGCAATTGAATCTCACCACACCGCGAGTTACCGGTATTAAGGTGACGCCTCAGAATCCAGTAATCGAAACGATCGGTGCTCGGCAGCAAGTGCGAGTCATTGCAACGTATACCGATGGCACTGAGCGCGATGTCACGCGCGAGGCGTTTGTCGAAAGCGGCAATACGGATATCGTCAAAGCGGTGCCCGATGCGCCGGGGCTGCTTGAGTCGCTCCGGCGGGGGGAAGCGGCCGCGCTCGTTCGCTATGAAGGCAAGTACGCGGCGACGACTCTAACCGTGATGGGTGATCGCGCTGGCTTCACGTGGAATGACGCCCCTGTGAATAACCACATTGATGAGCTTGTTTCGGCCAAGCTCAAACGCACCAAAACACTGCCTTCGGGCGAATGCACCGACTACGAATTCGTTCGCCGGGTGTACCTCGACCTCACGGGCCTGCCACCTACGCCTGAGCAGGTGCAGTCGTTCGTTGATGACACACGCGATATGAAGGTCAAGCGCGACGATCTGGTCGACCACCTGGTCGGCAACAAAGATTACGTCGATTTCTGGACGAACAAGTGGGCCGATCTGTTGATGGTCAACCGCAAGTTCTTGGGCGTGGAAGGGGCGACTGCATTTCGCAATTGGATTCGGGGCCAGCTCGAAGCGAATCGGCCTTACGATCAGTTTGTGCATGAAATCCTGACTGCCAGTGGGTCGACCAAAGACGATCCGGCCGGTTGCTACTTCAAAACGCTGCGCACGCCTGAAGCGCTGATGGAAAACACGACGCAGTTGTTTTTGGCGACGCGGTTCAATTGCAACAAGTGCCATGATCATCCGTTCGAGCGTTGGACGCAGGATCAGTACTATCACTTGGCAGCGTTCTTCGCCCAGGTCGATCGCACAAAAGATCCGGCTAGTGGCGATCGCATGATTGGCGGATCGGCCGTCGAAGCTGGGCAGCCGTTGTTCGAAGTAATTTCCGACGCCAAGCAGGGAGAAGTGACGCACATCCGCACGGGCGCGGTTAGTCCGCCGTCGTTCCCCTTCGAAGCGAAGCATGCTTTGAAGGCGGATGAGCCCCGTCGTCAAGATCTCGCCGATTGGATCACTTCGCCGGACAACCCATATTTCGCGAAGAGTTATGTGAATCGCATGTGGGGATATCTGACCGGCCGCGGAATCATTGAGCCTCTTGATGACATTCGCGCTGGCAATCCAGCCACCAACCCTGAGTTGCTCGACTATCTCACGAGTGAGTTCATCAAGAGTGGGTTCGATACGCGGCACATGATGCAGCTCATCTGCAAGTCGCGCACCTACCAGCTTTCGGTCGAAACGAACAAGTGGAACGCGGACGACCAGATCAATTTCTCGCATGCTCGTGCGCGGCGGCTGCCTGCCGAGGTGCTGTACGATGCGATTTATCGCGCGACGGGAGCAACTTCGTCCTTCGCGGGCGTTGCGCCTGGCACGCGGGCGGCTACGCTCCCGGATGTGGGTGTCGAACTGCCGGACGGGTTTTTGGGCAATCTCGGCCGGCCAGCGCGCGAGAGTGCATGCGAATGCGAGCGGAGCAGCAATCTGCAGCTTGGTCCGGTGATGGCGCTTGTTAGCGGCCCGACCGTCGGCAATGCGATCAGCGATCCGGAAAACGCCGTAGCGAAAATGGTCGACGCCGTCAAAGACAATACCGAGGTCGTCAAAGAACTCTGGCTGAGATTCCTCAATCGCCCTGGCGAAACGGCCGAAGTCACCGCCGCCACCCAGATGTTCGACGACCTCGATGCCGAGCACGCTAAACTCGCCGCCGAGCTCGATGCGTACTCGAAGGAGCTAGCACCGAAACTCGCGCAGAAGGAGCTGGATCGCCAAACCAAAATCGCCAGCTTGCAAACCGAACTCGACGCCTATCGCGAAATCGCCGCCCTCCGTGGGCCCCGGGCGGAGCAAGAACGCAACGGGCGGATCGACAAAGCGAAGTCGGAGATCGCCGCCTACGACAAAAAGCTCGCGGCTAATCTGCCGAAGTGGGAAGCCGGCCAAAAGAAAAAGACCCGCTGGTATCCCATCGAAGCGGCCGAGCTCGGCGCCACCTATCGGGCGAAGCTCACGCAGCAAGCGGATGGCTCGATCTTCGTCGAGGGTGAAAAAGCGAAGGGCTCGTACCGCATCGTCGCGCCGATACCACTCGATAAAGTCACCGGTATCCGGCTGGAAGCACTCGCAGACGATCGCCTGGCAGGTAAGGGTCCAGGCCGTGCTGCCGACGGGAACTTCGTTGTCACTGAATTCACGGCCCGCGAGCTGTCGTCTGGCGGACCGACGAAGCTCGTCCGCGGTTGGGATTTTGCACCTAGCGAAAACGACTGGCAGGCCGATGCGAACGTAAAAGTCGTCGCCGATGGCGGCATGCGGCACTTGTTCGGCAACGGTCAGCGCGGCGGTTTGAAGACGGCACTTAAATCGCCTGCTGGCCCCTACCTGGTCGACATTGTCACCGGCGTTCGACCGACTGTTTCCATCACGCTGCAATGGACAACGGCGAACGGCCCTAACTTTGATGACATCCGCGCGGCCCATCGCATCCTGCCTGCCAGCAGCGGCGGCAGCCTTGCGACCCCCATCGCCATCGATGCCGACAGCGAGCTGACCGGGCTGCGAGTGATCGTCGACGACGATCAAACAGTTCTCCCGATCGATGCCATCCGCCTCTTTTCGGCGGAAGGGGCAAATGCGACCGATCTTAAACTTGCAAAGGCGAAAGCTACGTTCAGCCAGGCTGGTTATACGATTGCGTCAGCTATCGACGGCAACAAAGGCGCCGAAACGGACAACGGCTGGGCAATTGCTCCGCAGATTGGCCGCGATCACTCGGCCCATTTCGATTTGGTTTCGCCGCTCGAAGGCGCGAAGAATCGCCTCATTGAGTTCACGATCTACCAAAACTTCACCACTGGCCAGCACTCGCTTGGCAAGTTCCGTATCTCGGTGACTAATTCTAAGACGCCGCTGAACTTCGGCTTACCGCCGGCGATTAGCGCGATTCTTGCAAAGCCGCAGGACAAGCGATCGGAAGCCGACAAACAGGCGCTGGTTGCCCAAGAGCGCATCGGCGATAAACACTATGCTGAGCTGCAAGCGGCACTTACCGCGGCCCAGCAATCGGCCGCCGCCGACCCACACGTCAAAGAGCTCGAGGATCAGCTCACCGCGGCCAAGCAGCCGCTCGCGCTTGATCCCAAGCTGCAACAAATGCGACGGGCAGTCGAGCTAAGCGAAGAACAAATGAAGAATAAACGATTGACAGTTGCTCAGGACATTGTGTGGGCGCTGATTAATAATCCGGCGTTTTTGTATAACCATTAGCGAATGACGAATCATCATTCACCATGAGGTTCCCATGTTCCGAATCGTTGGACCGAATGCCAAGGATTTGTGTGACGCTCATTTGCGGCCGAGCCGGCGCGATATTCTGCGCGTTGGCGGCGCCGGCATGCTCGGAATGTCGCTGAGCGCACTGTTGAAGCTGCAAGCGGTTCAGGCGGCGGGAACTGCCGTTGCGGGCGCGCCCGCCGGTGGCGGACCGGGTTGGGGGAAGGCTAAGAGCGTGATCATGGTTTACTTGCAAGGTGGACCTAGTCACCTCGATATGTGGGATCCGAAGCCGGATGCGCCAGAAAATATTCGCAGCACGTTCAAAAACATCGGTACGAAACTGCCCGGCGTGAGCTTCACGGAGATTCTGCCGAAGCTCGCGCAGATGAACGATCGGTTCACGATGATCCGCTCGATGGCGTACACGCCGAATGGGTTGTTCAATCACACGGCTGCCATCTACCAAATGATGACCGGCTACACGACGGATAAAGTCAGCCCCTCGGGTCAGCTCGAACCGCCGAACGGCCAAGACTTCCCCAATTTCGGTTCCCAAATTGTGCGGCTTCATCCACCAACCGAGCCGATGCTGCCGTTCGTCATGCTGCCGCGACCGCTGCAAGAGAGCAACGTAGTTGGCAAAGGTGGTTCGGCCGGTTTCCTGGGCAAAGCGTACGATCCTTACACGCTGTTCCCGGATGGCGATGACATGGACATGGCGAAGATGGACCACATCAAGATCGACGATCTGAAGATGCGGCCCGATGTGTTCGCGGTGCGACTTGAACGCCGCGCCAAACTCCGCAATCTCATCGATGCGCAGATGCCGGCTGTGGAGAAAGCTGTCGAAAAAGAAAACTTGGACGAATACTACGCTCGAGCGCTCAATTTGGTTACTTCCGGCCGTGCCCGCGACGCGTTCGATCTATCTCTCGAGCCAGATGGGCTTCGGGATCAATACGGTCGCAACACGTTCGGGCAAAGCTGCCTGCTTGCGCGGCGGCTAATTCAAGCAGGCACCCGTGTAGTTGAAGTCATTTGGCCGAAGGTGGCCAATTCCGATAACCATTCGTGGGACCACCACTCCGATCTTACGAAGCGGATGAAAACGCAATCAGGCCCGCTGCTGGATACGGGGTTGTCCGCGCTCATCGACGACATGGACAAGCGCGGCATGTTCGAAGACACACTCCTCGTGTGCATCGGCGAGTTCGGCCGCAGCCCACAAAAGGGCGTCAGCACTTCAGGCAATGCGAATTCCGCGGATGGCCGCGATCACTGGCCATATTGCTACACCGCAGTGATGGCGGGCGCCGGAATAAAGCGCGGCTACGTACATGGCAGGAGCGATGCAACCGCCTCAGCGCCGCTTGAAAATCCAGTTCACCCAACCGAGGTGCTGGCGACGATCTACCACGCGCTCGGCATCGCGCCCGAGACCATAGTGTACAACCACCTCAATCAGCCTCGGGAGTTGGTGAAGGCCCAAGCTGTTACCGCGCTTTTTGCGTAACAAGTCTCGAACGCGCTCACTTGCATTTAGCTCCGCGCCAATGTTTGGCAGTTAACCCCTTGCGCCGATCGCGTAGTGGCTAACCCGTGGCGTCTTCGTCTTCCCACTTTTTGCCCTGGTTCTTTTTCGTCGCTCCGGTTTGCTGCTTAGCCGCATTCGGCTTGGGTGCCCCGTTCGGATGAATTTGGGGCTTGGCGGGTGGCTGTTTCGCCAGAATCGCTTTCAGTTCGGCCACAACTTCCGGCTTGTCATTCGCCAAATTCTTGTTCTCACCCGGATCGGTTTCATAGTCGTACAATTCATAAACAGCCTTCGACGTATCCTCCCTCGGGAATTTCCATTCGACTAGCCGATACCGCGCCGTCCGGATTGCCCGGCCAATTCTCGCTCCACGAGGATACGCGTGATAAATGTATTCCTTCGTAGGCGCGGCTGGGTTCTCGATCAGTTGCGCAAAGCTCTGGCCGTCTAAACCATCCGGAACCGGTAATCCTGCGAGCTTGCACAGCGTCGGGTAAAGGTCGACCGACTCGACCAGCGCATTCGACTTGCCATGCCCATTCTTCGCGCGGATCGTAAATCATAAAAGGGATGTGTGTCGCCTCTTCAAAATTCGTATGTTTGCACCACAGGCCATGATCGCCCAGGTGCCAGCCGTGATCACCCCACAGTATGACGATCGTGTTCTTGCCTAGCCCGTCCTTATCGAGCGATTCAAGCACCCGCCCGACCTGGGCGTCTACAAAGCTTACGGCCGCATGATAGCCGTGAATCAGCTTCCGCGCTTCGTCGTCGGGTACAGGCCCTTCGTCTGGCATGCCTGCGTAGTTGCGTAGCTCCTGCCAATTATGCCCCGCATACGGCGGCGCGCCGTCGGGCAGCGTTGTGCGTTCCGCTAATTTGAAACTGGCCGGGTCATACAGATCCCAATACTTTTTCGGCGCACAAAACGGCAAATGCGGCTTCACGAATCCGACGGCCAAAAAAAACGGCGTCTTCGGATCCTTCGCGGCCTGATCCAATCGTTTGATAGCCTCGTCGGCCGTTTTTCCATCCGGATAGGTGTTGTCTGGCACATCTGCCGACTCGTAGGCCACGCCCTTGGCCAAATCCTTCGCCTTCGCGCCGCTCACATTATTGAAAAGCGCTGCCTCGCGCGAGTTCTTGTTCGCATCCGCATGCTCTTGTAGCGCATAGTTCACAACTTCCGATCGCCAGAACGGAACGCTCCACGAGGCATCATCCTCATGGTTGCCGTGCCCATAGTGAAATACCTTTCCCATCCCCTCCGAGCGATAGCCGTTCTGCTTGAAATACTGCGGCAGCGTTATGGCATCGGGCTTACTAAACCGAAAGTTGGTGGCCAGATCGTAAATGCCAAGCGTGGTGGAACGAAAACCAGTGAGCAGCGCATTTCGCGACGGCGCACAGACGGCCTGATTGCAGTAAGCACATTTAAACAGCACTCCGCGATTGGCCAGCGCGTCGATGTTTGGAGACTGCACTGAGCTGTCGCCGTAGCAACCGAGCAGCGGCTTCAAATCGTCGACGCAGATCAAAAGCACATTTGGGCGCTCGGCCGCGTGAACTACGCCGCATAAGAAAGCCAACGCAATACCAGTCAAAACTGTCCGCATCAAAATCTCCTGTCAAACATCCGCAAAGGCGTGATAAATCTCTTCTCACTTTTGTTTTACCACGCCACAAACCAATTGGCGAACGACGCAGACTGTGTGTACGATATAAGCCTGCCCGCAATTCCAACCCCTCAGGCGCAACAATGTTCCGCATCACTCTGCTCGCCGCCGTCGTCATCTCGCTCACCCAAGTCGGCAATTTATCGCATGCCGCTGAAGCCAAAAAACACAACGTCGTCTTGATCCTCGCCGATGACATTGGTTACGAAGCGCTCGGCTGCGACGGCAGTGATGAGTACAAAACACCGAACCTCGATAAGCTCGCCACTGGCGGCATTCGCTTCGATCGCTGCCAGGTGCAGCCGGTTTGCACGCCAACCCGCGTTCAGCTCATGACGGGTTTGTCAAACGCACGCAATTACATCGACTTCGGCAATATGGACCGTAAGGCCGTAACTTTCGGCAATCTGTTCAAAAACGCGGGCTACGCTACGTGCATGGCCGGCAAGTGGCAGCTTGGCCGCGAGAAGGATTTGCCGCAACGCTTTGGTTTCGACGAAGCGTTTCTATGGCAACACATGCGCCGCCCGCCACGCTACGCCAACCCCGGCCTCGAACTCAACGGCGAAGAGAAGGATTATAAGAACGATGAGTACGGTCCCGATCTCATCAACACCTTCGCGCTCGACTTCATCACCAAAAACAAAGACAAACCGTTCCTACTCTACTATCCGATGATGCTAACCCACGATCCCTGGCAGCCAACGCCAGACAGCAAAGATTGGAACCCAAAGAAATTTAGCACCGAGCAACCAAGAGATGCAAAATACTTTGCAGACGACGTTGCCTACATGGACAAGCTTGTCGGCAAGGTTATCGCGAAGCTCGATGAACTCGGAATTCGCGACAACACCTTGGTGATATTCCTCGGTGATAACGGCACCGGCATAGGTGTCACCTCGAAGTGGAAAGGCCAGAAGTACCCGGGCGGGAAAGGGCGAACGAATGCCCGCGGAATGCACGTGCCGCTCATCGTCAACTGGCCGGGCCATACACCGGCCGGCAAAGTGAACGACGACATTGTCGACAGCACCGATTTCCTACCGACCATTTGCGAAGCAGCCGGTATCAAAGTGCCCGAGTCGCCGAAACTCGACGGCCAAAGCTTCTTCCCGCAGATCCTCGGCGAAAAAGGCCACCCGCGGGAATGGGTTTACGATTGGTATTCGTCGCCAGGCGTCGCCCCCTTCCATGAATTTGCCGCCACGAAAGAGTACAAGCTTTACCGCGAGGGCAAGTTCTATGACTTGAAAAAGGACCCATTCGAGGAAAAGGAACCGAAAAAAGAAGCAGACCTCAAGGGAGATGAAGCGGCGGTTGCGAAAAAACTGCGTGCCGTTCTCACAAGCTACGAGAGTGTCCGCTCGCCAGAGTTGCAAAAGGAGTCTGACGAGATCAATCAAAAGAAGCCGAACAGACTTCAAAAACAACGACGACAACAAAAGCGGCAGGCGCAGAAGAAAGCGGCCGCCGAAAAGAAAAACAATTCGGATTCAAAAGCAAACTCAGGTTCGAAATAACAACGTTACGAACTCCTTGCGTCCACGGGAGGGCAACCATGTTCGCAAGAATTGCTGTGCGAGTTTGCTCAATTGGTGTCTGTGCGTTCGTACTCTCGGGAAGCGTATGGCATCAATCCCATAGTGCGAATGAGGCGTTCGCAGAAGATCGGAGTGCCGCTGATACCAAATCTGAATCGCATCAGGACATCACATACTTTCGCCGGGCGGACGGCAGCAAGGCTTCCATCGAGACATCTGCTGATTGGCAACATCGCCGTGAGCAAATCGTTGCCGGAATGCAAGAAGCGATGGGCCCCCTGCCCCATCCCGACAAACCCGTTCCGCTCGACATCCGAATTCTTGAAGAGCATCACGACGACGGCTACATCCGCCGCAAACTCGCATATCATACGGACGCTGCTGACAAGGTTGTCAATGCGTGGCTGTTGATTCCGAATAGCAAAGACAGCTCGCCGGGCCGCCGACCGGCAATGCTCTGCCTCCACCAAACGACCCCGCACGGCAAGGATTCGCCTGTCGGGCTATCGGATCGCGCCACGATGCACTACGCGGCCGAACTTGCCAAGCGCGGTTACGTTACGCTGTCGCCCGATTATCCGTCGTTCGGCGAGTATGTGTGCGATTTCGCCGACGGCCATTACCAAAGCGGTACGATGCGGGCGATTTACGATAACATTCGCGCAATCGATTTGCTGCAATCGCTGCCGGAAGTCGACCCCGATCGCATCAGCGTCATCGGCCACTCGCTTGGCGGCCACAACGCACTGTTTACGGCTGTATTCGACGAGCGCATCAAAGCGGTCGTCACGAGTTGCGGTTTCACCGCGTTTCACAAATACAAAGGTGGCGACTTGCACGGCTGGAGCAGCCCGCGTTACATGCCGCTGATTGGGACCAAATACAATTACTCGCCCGATCAGATACCATTCGATTTTGCAGAGGTGCTATCCGCAATCGCACCTCGCGCCGTATTCGTCAACGCGCCGATCCACGACGACAATTTCGACATAGACGGCGTGAAAGAATGCCTCGCAGCCGCCGAGCCGATCTACAAACTGCTCGGCCATCCCGCGAGCCTGCAGGCGATCCACTCAAATAGCGCCCACGACTTCCCCGACGTCGAGCGGCATCAAGCGTATGAATTTTTGGACGAAACACTGAAACCATTCGGAACCAATGCAAGTCGCCCAGAAACAGAACACTAATCATCACTAATCTCATTAGCGATTATTAGCGCTCATCAGTGTTCCCCCATGTCGTCATTTGAGCAGCTCACGCATCGCATCCATCAGAACGGGCTCCACGCGAGCCGAAACCCGCGACACTCGCGACGGTCCCGTTTCATAGCCGCCTTGCGTGTACGCTTCGGCCGTGCCGATGTATCCCGGACCATAGTCGCCATACGCCGCCAGGCACACAAAATCGTTCGGCCGCATTTTTTGGGCGGCAAGCTGATACTCGACGAACAGCTCGCCCGGCATCTGCAGAATATCGATCGGACCGAGCCTTAATCGGGCGACCGTGATCGGGGGACCGTCAATTGCTCGATGAGCCCAAGCGATATTCCGCGCCGCTTTCAGCCGATTGAGCTCCACTTCCTTTTCGTTGTGCAAAAGTGCGACTTGTTCCTGCTCGTTGTACCAATCGGCGAGCGGTAGCTTCACTTGGCGCGTCGCCCAATCGAACTGGAGTGGAGTGACGTCGACCTTTTTGGTGTCGTCCCAGGCACGCTTCATTCCTGCGGCGAGTCGGCCGGCCAGGATGGGGCGGTTCTCATGCGAGCCGTCGTTGTACTTGCCGGCGCCGATGTTGCCGCCCGCGCCGTTGAAGTGAATGTGCAGCCCGGTCTTCTCGGCCGCCTCGGCTTCATCGCGGCCCATGCCGACAAAATCCGCACTGCACTTGCCGGTGTAATAATAACTTTGCGGATGAGTCGCATAGTAAGAGAGCACCGCGATGGGGTGGTCATCAGCACCCCAAAAACTTACGAGCCGGACGTAGGGATCGACCGTTCCTTCCGGAGCTTCGCGAATCTTGGGATCCTTGTTGGCCGTATAGCGCACGAACTTTACCTTGCCATCAGGACCCAGAATTCGTCGATTCGAGGCGACTTTCTCGACGATTCCTTTGCCGTACCCGAGCTGCGTTACCTTTTGCAAATGTTTTTGGGCATCGGCGGCTGCCGCTGCTACGCGCTTAACGGTATCTCGCGCGTATTCGACCGGAAACAATTTGCCGGGCAGCCCCGCCTCGGCCGCAATTGTTTCCGCGAGAAAATCGCAACCAGGCGCATCGTGCTGATGGAGCGCGTGCACGCAAACTCGGTCGACGGGAGTATGGCACGACTCGGCAATCGCCTGGCAAAACGCATCGTGCCCCTCGTTGCCGATGCCCACCCAATCGAACGCAACCAGCACCACGGGTTTCTGATCGTCGGCCTGCAAGACGATGCCGCGGGCCGAAAGCGGATCATTGACGCCAGTCGCCGGCGGCACCAATGCATCGCACAATGGCGACCCCGGCGGCGGCGTGACATCGACCTTAAACGTCGCGATGCGAAGATCGACAGCAAGCCCATCCAGCGGCACCACAGCGCACCCCAAAAGCGCAAAACCAAGCGCTAGAACACCGATTCCGCAATCCGCAATCCGAAATCCGTAATTTCTCTGTCTCACTTTTTCGCTCCCTGCGACCCCGCCCCCTGCTGCAAGAACGTGATCAAGTTCGCCATCGATTTTTTGTCGATCGTTTTCTCGAATCCCTCAGGCATGAGCGATTTGCCAGTCGTGTGGATGTCGTCGATATCAACGCGAAGGATCGTCGTCGTTTTATCCTCCGGCCCGCGCAGCGTAACGGCCGTCGACGTCTCGCCCGCGATCACGCCGCTCATCACCTGGCCGTCGTTCGTAAGGACGACGTATTCCAAAAACCGCGGGTCGACCTCCGCATTCGGCGCGATCACGTTATAGAGCACCGCCTCAGCTCCGCGGTTCACCATCGCAGCCAGGTTTGGCCCGACCGCATGCCCGATGCCCGCGACCTCGTGGCACGTCGAGCAATTCTTTTCGAACACCGCCCTGCCCTGCGTCGCATCGCCACCGGCGAGCGCTTCATCGTGATAGTCCTTGAATACTTTTTGCCGGTCTTCGGTCATTCCCTGGCCGCCGAGCTTGCGGGCAATCTCCCGAACCTTGGTGGATGGATAATTCCCAAGCCGCGATACCTGAGCGGGCTGGAGCGCCGTGATCCGCACATTTTCCTTTTGCAGATACTCGGCCAAAGCCAATGCCCACGCGCCACGACGCAGCAACAAATCGACGACTTTCGATCGTTCGTTTTGCGAGAACTTGGGCCACGCGCCGAGCACCAACTTTGGCACCTCCGCAGATTCGTACTGTGCACACGCGGCGAGGACGGCCGCGTGAATTGCTTCCGACTCGTGCGTACCAAGTAGCTTTGCAAACTCCGCTTTTTGATTATCAAACGTATCCAGCGACAAATTATCGACCGCACTCACCCGTTCTTCCGGCTTAGCATCAGAGCGCTGCAACACGGCTTCGGCCTGCGCCACCAACCGTTTTGCCGCCGACTTCCGCAGTTCGCGCAGCTTAGCGAGTTGCGGCGGATCGTTGCCGCTCAGCGCGTCGGACGGCAATCGACTCAGAGCTTTCAAAAGCGCGGCTTTGCTGGCGACGTGCTGACTCCCTTCCGGCGATTGCAGCAACGCGACGAGCACATCCAAATCTTGTGGCCGACGCTGACGCGAAATCTGGCCAATAATCGCACCCAATACCATCTGGCCCGTATGACTGGTCACCCATTTGTCGCTGCCGAGCAATTGTGCTAACACGGATCCAGCACGATCGACAATCGACGTCAGCGCCGCATCCGTAATATCTCGGTTCGTATTGTGAAGCAGAATCGTGGCGAGGGCCTGCGTCGCCGCTGGGTCGTGGCATTCACCGAGCGAGAGCGCCAACTGGAATTGCACGACGGGGTCGGAATCGGCCACGAGTGACAACACCTTCTCACGAAGGGACGCGGTTTTATCCAGGCGCGATTCGCTCAGCCGAATTGCATGCCGACGGACTTGCGGATGCTCGTCGCCAAGTGCTTTCAACAAATCGGCGTCTGCAAGCGCGCCAACACTATCCAGAGCATACAAAACATCGATTCGCCCTTCGGGCCGTTCGGTTTTCGCCAGTTGTGCGTGCAGCACTTTGTCCGCCTTGGGATCTTGCTTCTCATAGATCAACCGCAGCGCGGTCATTCGGCGCCATTGATTGGTGTCATCGAGCGCCGCCGCAAGCTCTTCGATGTTCGCCATATCAAGCAGCTTTGGCTTCTCATACTTATAATCCGAAGGCACGACACGGTAGAGCCGGCCCATATCTTGCCCACTCGAAAGATCGAGTTGCCGTTTGATCACAGCAGGCAGGCTCAATGGATGTTCGATCACCTCGCGGTACATATCCATCACATACAGCCCGCCCTCGGGCCCGATCGTCATCTGCACGGGCCGAAACCAGATGTCTTTGGAACGAATGAACTCGGTGTTCTTGTCGATCCGATCGCCGCGATAAGTCACGCCTTCAGGCGATAGCCGTTTGCGGTGGATGAGATTGCTGCCGACATCCGCGATGAGCGCGGTGGCATCATCGTTGTTCGGCCACAGTCCGCCTTCGTAAATCGTCACGCCGGTGCTGCCGGTGAAATAGCCCGCAGCCCTGCCGCCACCTTCAATTGGCCCAGGCACCGCGCCAGACACCCGCAACTTGGTGCGAGCTTCGCGCCACGCTTCGACCGGGCTGATGCGATAGACTTCCGCCTGCGGGCCGTCCGAAGCAATCGACCGCCGCGCGGAAACAACCGACTGATACGGATTCCGCGACACGTATTTCTCTTCGAACACGATCGCCTGCAGATGATCGCTATTTTGGCACACAAACCGATCGCCCCAGCGATTGAACGACATGCCGTGCTGCCCGCCGCCGGTGATCGCCTCGATTTCGAGCGTTTTCGGATCGAAGCGGAAATCTCGTCCGCTCAGGTCGAGTGGCTCGCCCAGCTTATCCGGGCGCGTAATCTTGCCGCCACTGCTGCTCGTCTGGCCGTAGATTTTGTGATCGAGCCCCCACAAAAACGTGTTGAGCAAACCCTGTACGTTCTTGCGGCCAAACCCTGTGTATACCACCTTGCGCACGTCGGCTTTGCCGTCGCCGTCGGTGTCTTTGAAGTACAGAATATCGGGCGCATCGCCCACGAAGATGCCGCCGTCGTAACAAATAACCGCGGTCGGCCACGAAAGCTTGTCGACAAACACTTTGCTCGTCTCATAAATGCCGTCGCCATCTTTGTCTGTCAGCAGCCGAATGCGGCCGAGGTGTTCTTTTTCCTTCTCGGAGTAGCCGATCATTTCGACGACATATATCTGCCCGCCTTCGTCGAACGCGATCGCAACCGGGCTGGCAATGTTTGGCTCGCTGGCGACCAGATCCATTCGGAAGCCGGGCATTACTTCGGTAGCATCGTGCGACTGCTGCGGCGTCATTGGCGGTACGCGCTCGAGCTTGATTTCCGAACCGGGTTCGGCGTCTCCCGACTTTGGCATCGGCTTTTTGGCCGCTTTGTTTGCACCGAAGGCCACGAGGCAAATGCCAACGATCACTACAAAGGCAGCGTACGACTTTCGATTCCGCATGGATTGCTCAGAATTCCTATCAAAAAGGTTGTAATGCGATTGCTTACATGACGTCGTGAATCACGACCGGCTCGCCACGATCAACCGACTGCTGTGCCGCCAAGCACATTGCGACCGACCACCTGCCGTCCTCGGCACTGCACGAAAGCTTGCCGCCCTCGCGTATCGCCCGCACGAGCATTGCCATTTGATCTTCCAATTCAAACACTTCGCCAGTTATCTTGTCGATTTTGATCTCTTGAACGTTATCACCATCGAAAGCCCGCAGCGAAAACGTCGGATGCAAAGTGCGGTCCATCGCCCCGCTCCACGACGCCCACAATGCTCCCTTGGTGCCAGTGACCTTCACCGTTTGGTGGTGTTCGAACGCTGCCAGTGTCTGTGAAACAACCGCGTAAGCGCCACTCGCAAAATTCACGATTGCGCTGAAGTTGTCCTTCAATTCCGGATGCCCAGGTTGCCGCGAGTTCGAAGTGGCATAAACCGTTTGCGGCTCGCCCGCTGACGCCAGATACCAGCGGGCAAAGTCGAAGAAGTGTATCGGCTCCTCCAGAATCCAGCTGCCGACGCGGTTGATATCGAAACGCCAATTGTTCGAGCCTTGCCGATAAGGCCGCCGCGACAGCTCTACCAGCGCATAGAGCGGGTCGCCGACAAATCCGGCATCAATCATCTCCTTGACTTTGCCCCACAGCGACGACAGCCGCAGCTCGTGCCCGACTGCAAAGATCCGTTTTTCCTCACGCGCAATGCGAATCAAATCATCGCATTGCTCGAGCGAAAGCGCCATCGGCTTTTCAAGCAGCACGTGCTTGCCCGCCTTCAGCGCCGCCGACGCGATCTCGTGGTGCAGATTGCTGGGCACCACAATATCGACGATTTCGATGTCGTCGCATGCAAGCAGTTCTCGGTAGTCGGCGAGAACTTGCGCGTTCGAAAATGTTTCCCGAGCCGCCGCTCGACTAGCATCACTCGGCGCATTGATGGCGGCGAGTTCCGCATCCTTGGTCTTGGCAATGGCGTTCGCGTGGCAGCGCCCCCAGGCGCCGAAACCAATCAGGCCAAACTTAACCGGGCCGCTATTCATATCGACTTAACCTCGCGATGGATTCGCGAGCCGAGCATGGAAGTTAAACTCGCTGCCAACCGCGGCGAGATTTTGCCGGCAAACAATGGTCGAGGTAGGATGTACAAAGGCGGGAACTCCGACCGGCAACGTTGAGTTTACCACGGCGACAAACGCCTGTCACAGGCGTGGTAATCTCGCGTGCGCAAAGTCGAAGATCACCCGCCATCGACGACCGGACTGTGGGCGCCTTTTTTATCCGCCTTATCTTCGCTAGGCAGCTTCGGCATGCGGAATTTGACTGCCACGGCTTGCGCATCGAACTCCGCCTGCAGCTTTTTAAGCAGCGCTGTATCGGCTACGAGATTCTTTAGCTCGAACGGGTCATTTTTCAGGTCAAACACTTCGGTCCACTCGTCGTGGCCCGGATATTTAATCAACTTACTCGTGTTTGTGCGAACGGCGAGCACTGTCGGCGAGGTATACTTCGGCTCTTTGAAGTACTCATAGAAAAACGCAGGTCGCCAGTCGTTGGGCGTGTCACCCGTTAGCAGCGGCCGCAGGCTGACGCCCTGTCCTGCAGGAAGCGGCTTTGCGCCGGCGAGGTCGAGGATCGTCGGACCGTAGTCGATGTTGAGCACCATCGCATCGCTGTTCACGCCGTGCTTAGCGTCTTTGCCCGGCATATGGACGATAAGCGGCACGCGCAAGCTTTCGTCGTAGGCAGATCGCTTGTCGCTCAGCATGTGCTCGCCCAAGTAGTAGCCGTTGTCGCTGCCGACGATTACCACTGTGTTATCGGCCTGACCATTCTTTTCTAGCGCATCCAGCATGCGACCCACGCATTCGTCTATCATCGTGATATGCCGCATGAAGGCGCGGTGCCCTTCGTATTGCTTGGCTTGGCGTTTTTTGGCATCCGCCGGCGGTGCTTTATCGCGTTCGAAAATCGCAGGCACGTCGAGGTTCGGCACCCCGCGCGATTCCTTCCCTACGTATAAGCCGCGAGCGCGTTCTGGCAAACTTTCACCGCCGCGCGGCCCGTGCGGGCTTTTAAATCCCAGCCACAGGAAGAACGGCTTATCCGATTTCTTTTGCTCATCCAGAAACTGAACCGCGTAGCCAGTCGTGATGTCGTCGATCCAACCGTGCGTCGGCGTTTCCTTGCCGTTCAGCATGATCGGGCAATCGTTGTACTTGCCCTGCCCGACGAAGCTGGCGATATAGTCGAACCCCGGCCGCTCGCGCTGATTATCCAAATGCCACTTACCGCAGTACGCGGTCGTATAGCCTGCCTGCTGCAGCAATTTCGGAAAAGTGAGCGTATCGACCGGTAACGGCTTGCTGTTGCCGATGATCCCATTCAGATGGCTGTATTGGCTCGTCAACACGCACGTCCGCCCCGGCGAGCACAGTGAATTTACAACGAACGATTGATCGAAGCGAACGCTCGTTTCGCAAAGCTTATCGATCCGCGGCGTTTCCAGCCAAGGAAAACGTCCCTTCTCGCCCTGATCGCGCTGATACACGCCGATGCAGTCCCAACGCCAGTCGTCGGCGTACATGAAGACAATATTCGGTCGCTGCGACAATTCAGCCGCAACAGCTCTGTACGTCGGCAAGCAGGCCAACGTGATTACCAGCCACGAGAGTATGTCGCGAGCGCACATCGAGATAAGCATGATCACCGCCAGATTAATTTCACGAGTTCCAGAAGTAAGTGCTTCGAGTTCAGCCACCGCCCAGAGTATAATTGCCGCGACGCGCCGTGGATAACGAGCGGCACACAAAAAATCTCGGGAGGGCGATAATCATGCACAGGCGCGAGTTTCTAAAAACCGGAATCGCCGGCGCTGCGACATTCGCGGCATTGCAAACCCGAGCATTTGCCGCGACGAGCGAGGACCATCCGCGGGTCGCCCTCATCGGTTGCGGTTGGTACGGCAAGACTGACCTGTTTCACCTCATCCAAGTCGCCCCCGTCGAAGTGGTCGCCCTCGCCGATGTCGATAGCCGCATGCTCGGCACTGCCGCAGACCTGGTCGCCGACCGACAGGAATCGAAGAAGAAGCCCGCGAAGTATGCGGACTACCGCGAGTTGCTCGCCAAGGAAAAGCCGGAGATTGTGCTCGTCGCCACACCCGATCACTGGCACTGCCTGCCCATGGTCGAAGCCTGCAAGGCGGGCGCCGACGTCTATTGCCAAAAACCAATTAGCTACGACGTGGTCGAAGGTCAGGCGATGGTCTCTGCCGCGCGCAAATACAATCGCACCGTGCAAGTTGGGCTGGAACGCCGCAGCACACCTCACCTGCTCGAAGCGCGGGACAAGTTCATCAAAACCGGCGCGCTCGGCAAGATTGCCTATGTCGACATCCACTCCTACTTTGCGCGCAGAAAAACTTCCCCGCGAGCACTACGCCGCCAGACTATCTCGACTGGGATTCGTACGTCGGACCGGCCGCGTGGCGCGATTACAACCCGGCTCTCCACCCGCGAGGTTGGCGCGCTGCCCGCGAATTTAGCAATGGGCAGATCGGCGACTTGTGCGTTCACTTTTTCGATCTTACTCGCTACTTCTTGGATCTCGGTTGGCCGAAGTCGATCGACGCAACGGGCGGCAGCTTGATGCGCAGCGCCGATTCGACCGTCAACACGCCCGATACGCAATCCGCTCTCTTTGATTTCGGCGACGTGAAGGTTGTTTGGACCCAACGTAATTGGGGCGAAAACCCGGAGCCGAAATACCCGTGGGGTGCCACGTTGTACGGCGATAAGGGCACGCTCAAGCTCAGCGTGCAGTCATACGATTTCACGCCGAATGGTAAAGGCGAATCGGCCCATGCTGACTTCGTCGATGAGCGCGACAAGTATCCCGAGGACGTGAAGCACAAAGAAACCGAGCTGTATGCTGCGCCCGCCAATCGCCGCCAGATGCAAAACTTTCTCGAGGCCCGCCGCGATGGCAAAAAGTCCGTCGCCGATATCGAGGAAGGTCACATTTCGACGGCCAGTTGCATTTTGGCAAATTTATCGATGGAACTGGGCAGAAGCCTAAAATGGAACCCGGAGGCCGGTCGTGTCGAGGGCGACGACGAAGCAAATCGAAAGCTGGCCCGGGTTTACCGTAAAAAATGGGCCCATCCCACGCCTGAAAATATTTAGGTGTAACCAACGGCTGGCTGCCATCCACTAACTCTACGTGAGGCCTGATGCCGCATGTGACGTGCAGAGGCCAAAGCACATTCCTGTTTTGGGAGGAGTTAGAGATGAGACGCCGAATTTTCGCCCCGTTACTGTTGGCAGGTTTATCGATTGGTGGCCTCGGCGCGGTCGCTGGTCCGCACCTCATGGGTGACGGCCCCCACCCGTTCCACGTCTTCTTGCAGGGCCAAATTGGCCGGCTGATGACGCTGCGATCCGAGCTGGACGTCACGCCCGAACAACGCGAACAGCTACAAGCGATCGTGAAAAACCATAAGTCGGAAATCGTTGCGGTGGCCAAGCCAATTGTCGAACAGCGGCGCGTGCTGCGTGACGCCACGCTGGCCAAAGAGCCAAACGAAGTGGCAATTCGTTCGGCTGCCGACAACCTCGGCAAATCGATCGGCGACGCGGCCGTACTGGCATCGAAGCTGAAAGGCGAAGCTGCTAAAGTGTTGACGCCTGACCAGGTGAAGAAGATAGAAAACTTCCGCACTGAATCGGACAACGCGGTCGACAGCTTCATCGCCAAAATCGCCCAGAAATGACGACGGCAACGTGGCAACCCACTTCCGAGTCCGCACTCACGTTGCCGTGGGTGCGGACTTTTTGCGCGTGGCTGGCTGCCAACACCGTGACAGATATTCAACCCAAACCGGTAACCGCCGATGAGCGGCGAGTCCGGGCCGATGTGGCGGCCTCGCTGCGGGGCGACGGTGCGGCATATGCGCGGATCATCGAGCGGTATCAAACGGTAATCGCTTGCCGCATGACGCGGTTCACACACGACCCGAACGCAATTGAGGAGCTGACGCACGACGTGTTCGTAGAGGCCTACTTCAGTTTGCCAAGTTACGAAGCTCATGCACCACTCGAACATTGGTTACAGCGAATCGCAACGCGGGTCGGCTATCGATATTGGAAGCGAAAAGATTCAAATAAGACCATTTCGTATCAGCAGCCGCTCCACGACCAACCGATGATGGCCGATATATCGGCAGGCAACGACGAGCGAGAGGAAATAGCACAGGTTTTGGAAAAACTTCCGCCGCGCGACCGGTTTGTGCTGACGCTCCTCTACCTCGAATCGCGGAGTGTGGCAGAGGCAGCCGATTTGGCGGGGTGGTCTCAAACCATGGTGAAGGTGCAAGCGTATCGGGCGCGACGCAAGTTTCAAAAGCTGTATGAGAAAATGCATCCGGCCGTGAACGGAGAATGAACGATGGACGAGATTGAAATGCTAAAACGCTTCGGTGTGCAGACCGGTGGCATGAATGCGGTGCCGGTCGACGTAACCGCCCGGGTGCTGCGGACGATTCGTGAACGGCGCGAGAGCCGCTGGTCGGATTCAGTGCGGCCGCTCGCGACGGTGCTCGCCGCAAGCTGGATGAGTGTGTTGGTAACCGGCTTTTTCGTGCAGGAAGTTTGGTCGCAGTTGCAAAATCCGTTGACTTCACTACTAACGCCGTTCGTGGTGGCACTTCAATGAGTACAACCTCGGCTCCTGACGACGAACTTCTTCCGGTCGCACGCAAGCCGCGGCGGCGGTGGCTGTCGATATTATTGGGGGTACTCATATTTGGCAGTGGATTCGCGACCGGTGTTGGCGTGACGATCGTTACGGCTGTCCATCGGCTGCAATATGCGATTCATCACCCAGAAGAAGCGCCGGCTCGTATCGCGGCAACGCTGAAAAGCAAATTGGGACTCGATGAAGCGCAGGCCGCGAAAGTCGAATCGACGATTGCCAAGCATCAAGTGGCCCTCGCCGCGATCCGGCGCGAGTTCCAGCCGAAGGTGATGGAACAACTGCGGCAGATTCGTGACGAAATTGGCGAATCGCTTGATACGACGCAGCGCGAACATTGGTACAAAATGTTTGATGATGTGCGTGATCGCTGGTTGCCGGCGTTGCCGCCGGCTGACAAAGCCGACAAATAACTTGTCCTAAAACGCCAATTCCTCCGGCAAATACTTCTCAATTAGGGCGGTGTAATAGGGACGCAATTCTTGCCAATTCGGCGGCTGGGGGCTCTTTGAGTACAGGTCATATGGGTTGAATTTCTGCACCCAGGGCAGCATTTCGCGGTCGTGATCGTCGCAGAGCCAATCGTATTCGCCTTCGCGATGCCAGGCGTAAAACGAGTGGTAGCGGATCATGTAGAGTGCGGGCTCGGGCAGGTAGTTCTTCAGCACGTGATACAAGTACTCGTCGTGGCCCCAGGACATTTGGACGTTGCGTAAGCCGCAATTCTTTTGATACACGCCGAGGTGCGTATTGTAGCGGGTGTCGTCGAAATCGGGATTCGCGGTGAAGAACTCGTGATAGACTATGCGGTCGCTGTACTCGCAACCGGTGGGAAATGTGTCGCCGACGACGGCCCATTGCGGCTCGCCGAACAGGCACAGTACCTTGCCAAGGTCGTGCAGCAGGCCGACGAGGACAAACCAATCCGGGTGGCCGTCGGCGCGGATCGCTTCGGACGTTTGCAACAGGTGCTGCAGCTGGTCGAGTTCGATGTCGGGGTCGGAGTCGTCGACTAGCGTGTTGAGGAAGTCGAGCGCGTCGAAGACGCTCAGCCGCTTACGATCTAGCTTCAGGTATGCGTCGCGTTTCTGTTGGACGAAGTCGAACGATTGGATGCGGTGATTTTGTTGGTAGAACTCTCGCACCGTGTCGCGGGCCGGCTTGTCGTAGTTGCGGTAGTCTTCTTTCGCCTTCGCGCCGGGGACGGGGTAGACCTGCTGCTCGACGAAATCTTCCCAGGCCTGCATGGCGTCGGGCGTGGCGGTGTTTTTCGTGGTGGGCTTCATAGTCGAACTTCTCCTACCAAAGCTTCAAGCATACCAACCGGTTCGCACCTTCCAAATACAGTTTGCCGTTGGATAGGGCCGGGGCGGCCCAGGAGGGATAGGGTAACAAAGCGGTGTTAGCGTCGGCGTTGGGCCGTGCTTTGCCGACGGTCGTGCCTGACGCTGGATCTTGGCCTTCGCCCACGCCGTATTCCCATTTGGCTAGTTCTTCGTATTTCTCTGGGTTCGGGCGAAGGATGCGGAGGGTTCCGTCTTCGCTGAGGCAGACGAGTGTGCCATCGACTAGCAGCAACGAGCTGCGGCCCATGTTGGGTTCGCTCCACATGACTTTGCCGGTTTTCCATTCGACGCAGCGGAGGTCGGCTTCTTGGGTGTGGTAGCCGCTGGATCCGTAGAGGTAGCCGTCGTGCTCGATGGGTGTGTTCCAGTGGAGGGCCATCGCCTGGTTGCGGCGGCGGTTGCGGTCGCTCCACACTTCGGTGAACTTGCCGCCATCGAAGCGCACGACGGCACTGCCGATCTCATAGGTCTCGGAGACGAAGATTTCGTTGCCGACGACGACGGGCGTGGAGGCGTTCACGCTTTCGAGTTTTTTCGCGCGATACGGGAACTCGCTGATTGTTTCGCCTTTCGCGGGATCAATCGCCATGAGTCCGCCGCGGGCGAGCAGGAAGACGATATCTTTGCCGTCGATCTTGGCGAGGACGGGGCTGGAGTAACTCGCGAGTTCGTTGCCGGTTTTCCAACGGACCTTGCCGGTGGCTTTCTCGAAGGCGACCAGTGCGGTGCCGTTAGACTCGACCTGGCCGTTGGCGGCGTAGACATCGGTGGGGCCGCCGGGTGGGCTCCCGCCGACACAGACCAGTAGCAGGTCGCCGTAAATGAGGGGCGTGCTGCCGACGCCGAAGAAGTTTTTCACGACGCCGAAGTCTTTGAACGTGTCGACGCGCCAGAGCATTTCACCGTCGGCTACGCGGACGCATTGCAGCGTGCCTTCGGCGCCGTAGGTAAAGACGTGGGGGCCATCGACCATCGGCGTGGCGCGCGGGCCGTTGTTGTAGCCGAGCATGTCTTCGAAATCAGTTGGGTAGTCGCAGGTCCATTTCTGCGTGCCGGTGGCGGCGTCGAAGCAGGTGAGGCGAGCGTTGTTTTTGACGCGCGAGAACTGGAAGAGGCGGCCATCGGCGATGGCGGGGGCGGAGTAGCCGGCGCCGACGGTGGCTTGCCAAACCAGAGGCGGACCCTGCGGTGGCCAGTCTTTTAGCAGGCCGTGTTCGGTGGACTTGCCGTTGCGTGTGGGGCCGAGGAAGCCGGGCCAATCGTGTGATGCTGGCGTTGGTGGTTGCGTGGCCAGCGTGGGCGGCGACTGCGCGCATAGATTTGACGCGTGCAGCAGCCCAAGGAGAATCACGCAAATCGTGGCACGGTACATAGTTTGCTCGCCTTCAAGCCCTGGGTGTTATAATTGGAGCCATCGCCTCCGACAAGGAAATGTGACGATGTCGTGCCAGAAGGGAAAACCGATTCGCAAAGCGAATGCCGGCGATTATCGCTGCAAGGAATGTGGCGTTGTATCGAAGAAAAAGAAGAAGTTGTGTTGGCCGAAGAAGGTCAAAGAGTGAGTGGGGTCGGGATGGCATCTTTTTTCTTCTGTCTAAAGCGCGCGATATTTTCGAATGCGCGCGAGTCGATTTTTTAATACAAAAATCGTGAATATTGGAACGTTGGTACGCGCTCTGAGGCTGCGAAACGTGGGGTTTGCGGTGTGCGGGTGTTCCAAAAATGGGTAAATATTGAGAGTTCATTGCGTGTTTGAGGTGCGTGATGGTGACAATATTCATCGGTGGTGTTTGACTTTGGTTATGACGCGTCATGCGGTTGTCAGGCACAGCCTGACCTAGTCTGATTTCGACTGGACGCAATCTTGCGGGGTATGACGTTAACACAGTGCGCGGCCAAAAGCGAGATGTGAGTTGCGAGAATTTGCGCGGCCAAATATTCTGATTGACAGAGGGTTTCTCGCAGAGGCGCAGAGGACGCGGAGGTTTGGCGGGAAAGTCCGACGTTTGCGAAATCGACAAGATTCGATGCGGCCAGTTGAGTCGGCCGTTAATCACTATCCAAATGCGCAGGCAACTTGCCTGTTAGAGCCGCGTCGATTTGCTTGCCGCTTTCGTCTTTGTTCAACTCGGTTTTGGCGCGTTGTGCTATTGTTGACGCCTCGTCCTTGCGATCGTTTAATACCAGCAGTGCCACGAGCATGGCGACATGATTGGTAAATGTTTCTTCGCCCATTCGTCGCCATTCGCTCTTCTTGTCTTCAGTTTCACCTTCAGCAAGTTCGCGATCTCTCTTATGGCGCGCTGCCATGTCGCTGTAAGAATTCTCCGGATCAAGATAAGCATTGCACAGTTTGTACTTTTTGGCCTTAACAAGTTCCGCTTGGGCGTCGGGATAGACTAGCTGAGCAATCTTCGGCGACTTCTTATCGAGGTCCACGAACAAGGCAACCGTTTTATTCTCATCGCCAAGCAGTTTGTTGATCTCACGTGCGTCGATAAAGTTGTCCGTGGCCGTTTTACGATTATCGACATGCCGCATTGATTTATCGCGGGCCTCCTCCAACGCTTTCTTGGCTGGCGGGTAAGCGTTTGCAAGTTTGATCCACGAATACAGCAGACCGGTTAACCGCACGCCGTAAAAAGCCCGGTCATGGTCCAGACTGTGACGAAAAAGCCATTGGAATTTAGTGAGCGCCTCTTCGTTGCGTGCCTGAAGCGCATCCTTTTGGGCATCCCGTAGAATTGACATCGGGTTAGGGTTCGCCGGCGGAGTCCATTCTGCATTCGCTCGAACGGACATCATTAAAATGAATACGATGAGAAGGAGCCGCATATCATTGACCTGTCTGCAATGTGGATGGCGTCGACCCGTGTGCCTCCCAACGATTAAGCACTATTGTAGCCAACCGGCTCATTTCTCGCGCGGTGGGGTTTGCGCTGTTCGCTTGCATTGCGGCAATGTTCCGTAGCGTAATCAGGTTTTGGTCGTATTCGGCGAGTTTATCTGGCAGCAATTTTAGTCGTCGCGAATGGGCGCGAAAGAATTCCGGATCGAGGAGCGGCGTTGGCCAGTACCAATCGCTTTCGAACGACCAGATTCGTTGCAGCTCCAGAAGATCACCGGCGGCGGCTGGGGGAGCATTTTTGCCGAAGAAGTGTTCGGCGAGTCGTTGTTGGAATTCAGTGTAGTCGAGGTCGGGATCGTCGCTGAAGGTGCGATAGGCGAAGCGCTGGACGCGGATGGGCAGCGTGTTGTAGGGCATTTTGCCGTCGGTGAGTGGGTCGAAGCCGTAGGGGTGATGGCGTTTGCCGACGACCGAGGGTTCGCCGGCTTCGGGGGCTGTGGCGACGTAGCTGAAGGCTTCGAGGGAAGGGATGAAGCCGGTGACGCCGTGCTTGTGCGCTTCGCGGGCGGCCGCGGCTACTTCGCGGGGCGTGTGTAGCGCGGTGGCGTCGCTCCAGAAGACGGTGGTCTTCGCCTTGGCGATCAATTCAGAATCGAAATGTGCGCTGTGGGGCGAGAAGGCGAGGCCCCAGTGTGGGTCGAATGGTTGGCGGGCGGCGGTGGCGTCGAGGCCGGGGACTTTGGCACCCGTGAAATAGTGGGGGAAGACGAGGATCGTGGCGTCGGGCTTTTTTTGCCAGACTTCGTTGGAGATCGCGCGGACGAAATCGAATTCGTGGTCGTAGAAGTGGGGGCCGCAGTCGGGGCAGTGGCAGATGGCGTAATCGGAGGACTCGATGAGGAGGCCATCGGCGTTGGGGTAGAAGTCGAAGACCATCTCGCGGATGTACTCGCGCATGAAGCGTTGTGATTCGGGCTTTGCCGGGCAGAGATTCCAGCCGATGCTGTGGATGCCGAAGGGGTCGACAGGAGAGCCATCGGCCTTTTTCGCTTTCAACTCGGGGTGTTCGAGCGGGTATTGGTTGGTGCCGTCGTAGCCGAAGGGGGTGAAGCCGAGGAGGACGCGGATGTGTTTGGTGTGGGCGTAATCGATGAGGTCGCGGACGAAATCGTGCTGGACGTTGGCGTGATCGGCGTTGTATTTCCAGGTGATGGGGAACTTTTTCGAGCGGAATCCGCCGGCGGTCCAGAGGATGAGGGTGTTGATGTCGTCTTCGGCGAAACAGTCGACGGCTTGTTTCCACTCGGGGAGGCCCATGACGGGCATGCGCATGAGGGTGATGTAGTAGCCTCGCTGGGTGAAGGGTTGGGAAGGCGCAGCGGCACGCATCGGCGTTACGGCGATTAGACCGCATGCCAGCGATAGAACCAAAATGACGAATGACGAATGACGAATGACGAAAAGGGGTGCAGGGAATGATTGAGGGGAAACCTAAAGTTCTTTCACCCAAATCTGCCGGAATTGGGCTCTGTCGCCGTGGTGTTGGAGGCCGATGGGGCCGGTCTTGGGGAGGTCGGGGAGCTCGGCTTCGTTGATGACGTGCTCGCCGTTGGTGTCGACGCTCATGTGGTTGCCTCGGATCGTGACCAGGAACGTATTCCATTCGCCGAGGGGGTGGTCGGCGTTTTTGATGGGGATGCAGGCACGGCGAGTGGATTGGGGCATTTTTTTATCGGTGCGGTAGCCGTTGATTTCGCCGGAGCCGAGTTCCTGGCTCCAGATGTTGGCCTGGCATTTGGAAGTGCCGCGGAAAAGGATTCCGGTGTCGCCGGCGTCGAGGTGGGGACGGGTTTCACGCTTGGTGGGGTCGTCCTCTTTCATGAGGAAGTCGCCGTTGTAGAGGACGATGGGCGTGGGCTTCATGTGAGGCTCGGCGGGGAGTCGCCATTCGCAGTAGAGTTCGAGGTCGCCAAAGGATTTTTTGGTCCAGAGGGATTTGTCGTCGAAGGATTTGCCGGCGGACTTGCCGTCGTAGTCGATGACGCCGTCTTTGAGAACCCAGTGGTTTTTTTGACCGGGTTTGACGTTCCAGGCGTCGAGGGAATTGTTTTCGATGAGGGGTTGGAAGCCGGCGGCGCGGAGCTGGTCGGGGGTCATAACGCTGATGGTGTCGGCGGCGTGGGCCGAAATATTTACCACGAAGGACACGACGAGCACGAAGGAAGAAAGGAGGGAAGGTCGCATGAGGGAGGTCGGTTTTTGGGTGCCTAGAAGTTTGGTCAAGGATTGTCGCCGCTACGCGGCTATATCGACACGTTCGATTTCTTTCCGTGGGTTGACACCCACGGCTAAGCTATTTGGCCGCTGCGCGGCCACGATCGGTTGGTTGTTAGAGGCTGCCATCGTTATGATACCGTTGGCGAACCCCCGGCAGAGCCGGGGGCTGGCGGGCGTGTGGGAATGGCACGGTTATGAGGTTGGGTCGATGCGGCGGTAGGCTTCGATGACGGCGCGTTCGCCTTCTTTGCCGGGCTTCGAGTTGCCGTGCTCCATACCGATGACGCCGGTGTAGCCTTTGTCTTTGATGTGGCGGATAACGTTTACGTAGTTGATTTCGCCGGTGCCGGGTTCTTTGCCGGTGGGGGCATCGCCGCATTGGAAGTAGGCGATTTCTTTCCAGCAGTGGTCCATGTTGGGCATCAGGTAGCCGACACTCATTTGCTGATGGAAGATATCGAACAGGATTTTGCAGGAGGGGCGGTTGACGGCCTGGCAGATTTCGAACGCGTGGGGTGCGCTGTACATGAAGATCTTGCTGCCGGCCTTTTGGTGATTGATTGGCTCGATGACCATCACGAGGTCGTGGGGCTCGACGATATCGCAGCAGCGCTTGAGCAGCTCGACGCAGGAGGCGGTTTCTTCGGCGAGCGTTAGTTTCGGGTTGGTCCAACCGGGGACAACGCAAAGAAGCGTGGTGTTGGTGCGTTTGGCGATGTCGACAATGTCGCGCATTTGCTTGAGCACGAGGTCGCGGGCGTAGGCATCGCCGCCGGCGAACGTGATGTTGCTCCATGTGCCGCGGAGGGCGGAGATGACGCCCATTTGCATATCAAGCTGGGTCATCGCTTTGGCGATTCGCTCCTGGTCGGCGATGGAGCGGTTTTTCATCTCGTTGTCTTCCCAGCCGGAGAAGCCTTGATCGGCTGCGAACTTAAGTTGGTCGACTAAGTCTTTGCCGGCTGAGTGTTGGAACATGCCGAAGTGGGGGCCGAAGTGCACGGTGAGGCGCTTCGCGGCGGGCGCGGATTTGGGCGCATCGTCCGCGAATGCGGCCCGTTTGTTGGTGGCGAGCGCACTTGCGGCGACCGTACCGGCGGAGAGTGAGAGAAAGTTGCGGCGGTTCATGGATCGATCCTTCGCCGAAGTCGCGCGGCCTGGTGAGATGACGGCGGGGCCGGATTCTTACGAATCGAGCTACGTGAATGGCTAAACGAACTTGGTTTTGCCGGGGATGGCGATGGCGTAGCGGCCGTCTGAATCTGCCTTTACGGGCGCTTCGGCATCCCAGGTTTCGGCGTCCTGGGTCATGGGCTTATGAAGTTTCATCGCGTGATCCCACTTGATGATTTGGCCGGAGTAGGTGGCCATGCGGCCGATGATGCCGGTCATTGTGCTGTGTGCGCCGTATTCCGCTTCGTTGTACGGTTTGTCGTTTCGGATGGCATCGAAGAGAGCGTCGTGCTCGACCTGGTAGGCATTGTTTTTGTAGCCAGCTTCGCCGCCCGAGGCGTGCCACTTGCGGTCCTTGCCGACGAGCAGCTCGGCGCGGCTGCCATCGAGATTCACGAGGCCCTTCGTGCCGTGGGCGTGTTCTTGAACCGCGTTCGCGCAGCCGGGGATTTGGCGGCATTGGCTGAACATCTTGGTGCCATCGGCATACGTAAATTCGACGGCGTGGTGATCGAAGATGTTGCCGTACTCTTTGCCGGTGCGAACCTGGCGGCCGCCCATGCCTTGGGCTTCGACGGGGTGGCCGTTTTTGATCCAGTTGCAAACATCGAGATTGTGAACGTGCTGCTCGCAAATGTGATCGCCGCTAAGCCACGCGAAGAAGTACCAGTTGCGAACCTGGTACTCGAGTTCGCTCAAGCTGCCGCGGTCGAACGGTTGTTTGGCGGGATGGCCACCGTTCCAGGAGCAATGGAGGGTGACGAGGTCGCCGATTTCGCCGTCGTTGATCCTCTTGATCGCTTCGAGATAGGACCGCTGATGCCGGCGTTGGAGGCCGACGCCAACTTTGAGATTTTTCTTCTTGGCTTCTTCGGCCGAGGCGAGGATGCGGCGGATGCCGGCGGGGTCCGTAGCGACCGGCTTTTCCATGAAGACATGTTTGCCGGCGTTCACGGCGTATTCGAAGTGGAGCGGGCGATAGCCGGGAGGGCCCGTGATGACAACGACATCGCAGGCGTCGATTGCTTTGCGATAGGCATCGAGGCCGACGAATTGGCGCTCTTTGGGGACATCGATTTTGGCCGCGGGCTGGCCGTCGTCGCGGGCTTTTTCCGACATCTCGCGCTGAACGTGCTTCAGGCAATCTTGGAGGCGGTCGTCGAAAGTATCGGCGAGTGCCCAGAGTGTGACGGGGCCTTTGGTGCTGAGGGCTTGAACGATCGCGCCCGTGCCGCGGTTGCCGCAACCTACGAGCGCGATTTTAATGGTGTCGTCGCCAGCAGCGTGGACGGGTTGCGCCATGGCGGCGGTGAGGCCGGCGGCCGCAACACCAGCGGCGGCGGTTTTGAGAAATTCCCGACGTGACTTGTTCAAATCAACCGAATGCTTGGGGGCCATAAAGAATCCGCTGTTGAAAGATACGGCGGTTGATTCCGCAAAGGCGGAGACTCGCCGATGGTGGGTGGGCACTGTCAGTGTAGCCACGGGGTGTGGCAATTCCAAGGATCGCGGTGCCAATACATCATTGCGCTCGATGAGTTGCGGGGCTGGCCTTCGTGAACCGCGCATCTTGGACTCGGATACTATAGAATAGTTCGCCACTGGCGCACCATCAGCATTCCTATCGCAAAAGTAAACATAGGAAGAGATGGGGCGTCCGGGTTGGACGCAAATCGATCCGATGTACGTGCAACTTTTAATTCCGGCGATGATGAATGGGCGCTATCGCCGTTGGTTGATCGTTTGCAGCGTCTTGGCTTCGAACGCGTTGGGCTGTGTGGAGTTAACGACTGCCGCGGAACCGGCGACAACTCAAGCGAACGTGTTTATCGAGTTGCCGTTCACCGCGCGGAGCGAGCACGACGATCCGTTCAACAATGTCACGCTGGACGTCGTTTTCACCGATCCGCAAAAGCACGAGCTGCGTGTGCCGGCATTTTGGGCTGGGGGGTCGGCGTGGAAGGTGCGGTATGCATCGCCGATTGTTGGTATGCATCAATTTCGGAGTGAGTGTTCGGCGGGGGATGATCGTGGGCTGAATAGGGTCACGGGGTCAGTTCGAGTGGATCCGTATGTTGGCGACAACCCGTTGTTTTTGCATGGGCCGATTCGCGTGGCGGGCGATCATCGACACTTCGAATATGCGGACGGGACGCCGTTCTTTTGGCTTGCGGATACGTGGTGGATGGGTCTGTGTCATCGCCTTCACTGGCCGGATGAATTTCACCAGCTCGCGGCTGACCGCAAGGCGAAGGGGTTCAATGTGGTGCAAATTGTCGCGGGGTTGTATCCGGATATGCATCCGTTCGATCCGCGCGGCGCGAATGAGGCCGGATTTCCGTGGGAGAAGGACTATGTGCGAATTCGGCCGGAGTATTTTGATGCGGCGGACCAGCGGATTGAGTATTTGGTGAACCAAGGAATTTCGCCGTGCATTGTGGGGGCGTGGGGATATTTCATGCCTTGGATGGGCGTCGAAAAAATGGAGAAGCACTGGCGAAATTTGATTGCGCGGTATGGGGCGATGCCGGTGGTGTGGTGTGCGGCGGGGGAAGCGAATTTGCCCTGGTATTTGGCCAAGGGATTTCCGTATGACGATCGAACGCAAGTGACGCAGTGGACCGAGGTGATGCGGTACATTCGAGCGACCGATCCATATCATCGTATGCTCACAGTCCATCCGACGGGGATTGGGCGATTGTCGGCTCGACATGCGACGGATGACGTGACGCTGCTTGATTTCGATATGTTGCAAACGCCGCATGGGCAACGCGAGGCGTGCGAACCTACGGTGCGCACAGTGCAGGAGTCATATGTCGATAAGCCGACGATGCCGGTGATTGATGGCGAGGCGGCGTATGAGATGCTCAACGATAACTTGCCGACACAGTGGACGCGGCGGATGTTTTGGCTGTGCATGACGAATGGTGCGTGCGGGCACACCTACGGCGCGAATGGGATTTGGCAGTGCAATCGGCCGGGCGAGCCGCACGGGCCGTCGCCGCATCACAACGGGGGCGTGGGTTATGGCGTGATTCCGTGGAATGAGGCGATGAATTTGCCTGGATCCGCGCAGGTGGGATTGGGGAAAAAGTTGTTCGAGCGGTTTGAGTGGCAGGAGTTCGCGCCGCATCGGGAGTGGGCCGCGTATGCCGATGAGCAGCCGGGAAAGTTTGGGCCGTTCTCGACGGGCAAGGCTGATGAGGTGCGGATTATTTATGTACCGGAGAGCAGGCCGGTAAAAATGCAGCAGGTTGAGGCTGGCGTGAAATATCACGCCCGGGCATTTGATCCGACGAATGGCGAGATGGTGTCAGTTGGCAACATCGGCACTCAGGAGGAAGCGCTGGCGATCACGAAGCCTGAGAGCATTAAGTCGGACGATTGGGTGCTCGTTTTGAAGCGTGTGCGATGAGGAGCACGGCGACGCCCCTGCGATCCGGCCGGTCTCTTGCCAGACCAGCTACAAGCGCGTCAGTTGCCAGCATTTGTGGATGCGGTCGTTGCGGAAGTCTTCGGGGATCGTCTTTCCGGTGATGTCGCGGATGCGGTAGTCGGCGAGTGCTGGCTCGTCGAGTTTGAAGCGGCGGAAATTCGTGCTAAAGAACACTGTGCCGCCAGGCGTGATGTGCGCGGCGAGACGGCGTAAGAGTTCGCCGTGGTCGCGCTGGACATCCCAGTCGTCGTCGGCGCCTTTGGTGTTGGAAAAAGTTGGCGGGTCGACGACGGCCAGGTCCCAACTTTCGCTGGGCGTGAGGTCGTTGATGAAGTCGCGAATGTCGCGGCGGATTGTCGCGTGCTCGATACCGTCGAATCCGTTCAGATTCAAGTTTTCTCGAGCCCAGGCGACGTAGGTAGCGGATTTGTCGATCGTGGTCGTTGAGACTGCGCCGCCGGCAGCGGCGTAGACGCTGAATGAACCCGTGTACGCAAAGAGATTCAGCATGCGTTTGTCGGCCGCGATGTCTCGCACCATCTGCCGGGTGAGCCGATGGTCGAGGAACAGGCCGGTGTCGATGTAGTCGGACAGATTTACGATGAACTTCAGGCCGCCTTCTTGCACGGTCATGCGGGCTTCTCGTTCGTCGACGCGTTGGTACTGATCGGCGCCGCGCTGGCGGTCGCGATGTTTGAGGAACACCAGCTCCCGCGGAATTTCGAGCGTTTTGGCGGCGGTACGCGACATGAGGTCGAGCCAGTCGGCGTGCTGCGCGGTAGAGCGATCGTGAGGGCGTGCGAATTCGGCGATGTGGAGTGCGTTTTCGTAGCGATCGACGATGAGGGGCACGTCGGGGACGTCACGCTCGTAGAGGCGGAAGCAGGTGATGCCGCGTTTGGTGGGCCAGCGGCGGAAGTGCCGGGCGCGGTTGCGGAGGCGGTTGGCGAATTCTTCGGCTTGGCGCGTGGCGGCGGATTGCAGGCCGCCGAAGGCGGGGGCGGGCAATGGGGGACGCGGTATATTTGTGATTGGCCCAGCTCGTAGTTCCCCCCTCCCCCGCCCTCCCCGCCGTGGGGAGGGAGCCGGATGGAAGATTTTTCGGCGTGTGTATCTGTTGGCTCAGTTTTGTTACCGTTCTCGAAGTTGCGCGGCGGGCGTGGACCGTGGAATTGGTAGTAGGTGCATTCGATCGGGCCGTTGTACAGTTTGCGGCGGCGATTGGCGGTTTGGCCGACGAGCGATTCGAGATCGGGGCGTGACGAGAGAATATAGTGCGACCACGTGGGCAGGCGGCGCAACACGAGGGGGAACGTGCGGTAGAGCTGTTCGATTTCGGCGTCCGCGCCGAGGCGTTCGCCGTAGGGAGGGTTTGTGATGATGCAGCCGTACTCAGCTTTCGCACGCAACTCGTCGAACGAGCGTTCTTGCCAATGAATGTCGTCGGCGACGCCCGCTTGTTCGGCATGGTAACGGGCGAGGCTCAAGGCTTCGGGATTGATGTCGTAACCGATGAGTCGTTCTTCGAGTGGGGGTTTGATCGATGCGCGTGCTTCTTCGCGAAGTTGCTTCAATATGTTGCGGTCGAAATTGGGCCACGCTTCGAAGGCGAATTCGCGATGGAGGCCAGGAGCAATGTTGCGGCCCATTAGGGCGGCTTCGATCGGGATGGTGCCGGTGCCGCAGAATGGGTCGGCGAGAACGCGACCGGGTCGCCAGTAACTCAACTGGACTAACACGGAGGCGAGGGTTTCGCGGAGTTGGGCTTCGCCGACGAGGCGGCGGTAGCCGCGCTTGTGGAGGCCGACGCCGGTCGTATCGAGCGTAAGCGTGGCGACGTCGTCGCGAATGCTGATTTCGATTGAACACTTGGGGCCGGTTTCAGGTAAGTTCTCGGCGTGGTGGGCCTTGCGCAAGCGTTCGACAATAGCCCGCTTCACGATTTTTTGGCACGCGGGGACGCTCGAAAGTTGCGAACGGTGGGAACGGCCTTTGACGGGGAACTCGGCGTCGCGCGGCAGCCAGCGTTCCCACGGGGCGGCGGCGGTGGCGTCGAAGAGAACGCCGAAGTCGGTGGCGGAAAAGGTTGCCATTTGGATGAGCACGCGTTCGCCGGAACGGAGCCAGAGATTGGTGCGGCAGATGGCGTTCTCGTCGCCGGCAAAGAGTAGGCGACCGGGGGTGGTGGTTCGCGCGGCGTAGCCGAGGGCGGCGAGTTCGCGTTTGACGACGGCCTCGGTGCCCGCGGCGGCGGTTGCAATTAGGTCGAATGAATCGGGAGTGGAGCTGGTGTTGGCCGTGGTCACGACGCGTTCTTTCAGCCAACTATTTGCGCTGCGGGAGGATGAGGACTTTGCCGTCGGTCATGTGCGTGGTGTAGTGCAACAGGCCGTCGACGACTTCGTCGAGAGTGAGTCGTCGTTGAATAACGGTTTCGATACGGCGATCGATGAGTAGCCGCTGGACTTTCGAGACGGTGCGCATCAGGTGGACAAAGCCGCAGTCACGAAGCCAATTGCCGAGGAAGAAGCCGGTGAGCGATTTTTCGTGGAATACGACTTCGATGGGATCGATGTTCGCGCAGGGTTGCTCGGCAAGTGCGCCATATAGGTAAGCGGTGGATTTAGGGGGCATCGCGTTGAGGACCGTTCCGGTCATTTCGCCAGCGATGGCTTCGAATACGGCGGTGGCATTCAATTGTTTAGCGAGCGACTTTAGTTCATCGGCGAAGTTTTCGCCTGAGGAGTTGATTATGTGCTTCGCGCCGCGCGATTTAAGCATTTCAATTTGGGAATCGCGGCGGGCCATGTGAATGACGGGATAGTTCATGTCGGCGGCGATCGTGAGGATCATGCGGCCGAGTTGGCTGGCCCCCACGGTGTGGACGGCGGCGAGATGGCCGGCGTTACGGGCAGTTTCCAACAGTGCGACGGCGGTAAGAGGGTTCACGACGAATGTGGCGGCTTGCTCGATGGGTAGTGCGGCTTTCACCGGGATGCAGTCTTTCGCGTCGGCGACGAAATACTCGGCCCAGGTGCCGTCGCGATCTCGCGGCAGTGCGCAGGCGACGCGTTTTCCGACGAGCCAGCCGGAATACAAACCGCCGCCGTTGGCGACAACTGTGCCGGCACCTTCCCAGCCGGGGACAGTGGGAAGTTTTTTGAGCGTGCCGTAGCTGCCTTGGAGTAACAGCAGGTCGGACGGGTTACACGGTGCGGCTTCGATTCGCACGAGTACCTGGCCGCGGCGCGGCGTGGGTACGGGACGCTCTTCGACTTTCAGGCCACGAATGGCGTCGGCGACTTGGGCGTGGTACTGCTCAAGAACAACCGCGCGCATCGTTTTGGGAATTGAATCGGACATTGGCGTTACGTCGATTGTACAAAAATACTGATTGGGGCGGCAGGAACGTGGCAGCACATCGTTCGTGGCGATGTTATGTTAGTGTGGACTTTACACAACACTGGTATTAGCCGGATTCTTGCGAATCCAGCTACGGTCAAAAGGTTGGTCACTCATGCGGCTTCGTTGGTTTTTGTTTTTATGTGCGGCGGTTATGGCAAGTAACAACAACTTGAAGGCGAAAGAAACGGTCGTTTGGATTGGGATGGAGCGGCCGGCAATAGGTGAGCGCGAAGGCATTTACCGCGCTGTACTGGATGATGCGACAGGCGCGCTCACAACGCCAAAGTTGGCGGCTGAGATTGGCGCGCCGGAGTTCTTGACGCTGCGACCCGATGGGAAGCGGTTGTATGCCGCCTGTCGGCTAAAGGATGGTAAGCCGGGCGTGGCGGCGTTTGAGATTTCTGACGATCTGGTGTCACTGAAGTTACTTAACAGCGAACCAATCAATGATGGCGGAGCGTGTCACTTGGCGACCGATCGCAGCGGGCGATGTTTGTTCACAGCGCAATACGGCACGGGTTCCGTCGCCGCATTTCCGCTGGCGGCCGATGGGACGATTAAGCCGCGGTCGGCGCTGGTGCGGCACTCGGGAACTGGCCCGAATCATGAGCGGCAGGAAGGGCCGCACCCGCATTGGGTGGGGACTGATCCGGGTAATCGATTTTTGTTCGCTCCGGATTTGGGGGCGGATCACATTGTCATTTATGAGATGAATCTCGATAACGGTACGCTCAAACCGCATGGCTACGGCGAAGTGCCGCCGGGCAGCGGGCCGCGACATTTGGCGTTTCATCCGAATGGGCGATTTGCGTATGTCGCGAATGAGCTGAGCAATACGGTGACAGTGTTTGAATACGACGGGAGTTCCGGAACGCTTAAAGCCATTCAAACCACGGATGGTTTGCCGAAAGAGTTACAGAAAAATCTCTGTACGAACGCGGAGATCTACATTCACCCGAGCGGCGAGTTCTTGTACGTTTCGATTCGAGGGCTGGATGCCGTTGCGGCTTATCGCATCGATTCGCAAACGGGGCGTCTGACGCTTATCGAGCGGGAGGCAATTCGAGGGGCGCATCCGCGGAGCTTTAATATCAGCCCGAGCGGGCAGTGGCTGTTGGTGGCGGGGCGAAATTCGAACACGATCTCGGTGTTCCGGATCGATGGGAAGTCGGGCGGGCTTGTTTACAACGACAAGATTGTGAACACACCTTCGCCGATGTGCATCGAAGTGCAGGTGAAGCGATAATGAAGCGGCCGACAAACGCTACGCGTTTATTTGGAAATGCTTCCGACAGCCTTCTTGCGGCGATTGAGTAGAGCTTCGTTGGGGCGGGCGACGTCCCAAACGAGTCCCAATCGCTCCCAGAGGCAAATCGTTAAATAAGTGACGTCGAGTTCCCACCAGCGATGGCCGTGGGCGGCGGAGCGTGGATCGGCGTGGTGATTGTTATGCCAGCCTTCACCGTTCGTGCCGAGTGCGATCAGCCAATTGTTGCAACTGTTTTCGCGCGTTTCGTAGTTGCGATAGCCCCACAGATGAGCTGCGGAGTTCACGCCCCACGTGACGTGCCACGTGTAGAGCGTGCGATAAACGACGCCCCACAGGAGCCACTGCACGCCGAACTGCAAACTGCCGGCGCCGGTGCGTGTCCACAAATATCCGACGGCGAGGCCGACGAGATAGAAGAGCACGGCCTGGATCACGTACACCCACACGTACTTCGCGTTGCGTTCGAGCCGCATATAGAAGCGGTCGCTGAGGATGTCGCCGGCATACTTGTGGTAAGTTTCGGCACTGGTCGTTTCGCGGTTTTCGATGAACAGCCAACCGACGTGACCCCAAAACCAGCTGACCTGTGGCGTGTGGGGGTCGGGTTGATGGTCGGAATGTTGGTGATGCATGCGATGGACGACCACCCAGCGGGCGGGCGAGTCTTGCAAATTGCACACGCCCAAAATGGCGAGGCCGTGCTCTAGCCATAGCGGGCATTTGAAACCGCGGTGGGTGAGCAGGCGGTGGTACCCTGCGCCGATGCCCATAGAACAGAAAATGTAATTTCCGACCGGGAGCCAGACGACGCCCCACCAGCTAAAGACATACGAAAGGAACGCCAAAGGAATCAGCAGGTGAAATAGGCCGATGCCAATGATGTACGGCCAGATGATGCGGCTTTGGGAGTCGACTTGAAGCGGCCGCTGCAATGCAGCGCCCGATGAATTCGTCATTGGCGACTCGGGCGACGTATTGCCCGGGTTGTCATCGACGCGGTCTTCGGATTTTTGAGGCTGGCGTTTTGCGGGTCGACGAAGTTCAGTTTCGAGCGTGGGCATTCGTCGATCGCCAGGGGGAAGAGGTTTGAGAAGGAAGGTTGGATAAGCCAGGGGAAGCCCAAATATAAGTGTGGGGGGGTCTGGGGTCAAATTATTGGTGGAGAGGGAATGGCGAGGTTAAACGACTGCTGTGGTCGCAAAGGCGAGGGAAATAATCGGGTTAATCCGCGGTTTTTGCCACAGAGTTCACAGAGGGCACAGAGAGAAGGTAAGAAAAAACGGGAACACTAATTCTCGCTAATAATCGCTAATGAGAAGCACACTCGTGGTCGGTCCGATCTGCATTGGGCATTATTAGCTGTGATTTAGTGGTACTTTATGTTCCGGATTTTCCTCAGTGATCTCTGTGTCCTCGGTGGCTATCGTTCGCTTAAACTTGCGACGACTTCTTGGCGTTGTTTTAATGTCGATTGCGGGAAGCTTTGCGTTGGCCATCATTTTCTTCGACTGGATTGATTCGATGCGTTTGATTGCGTGCTCGATTTTTGCATGTGCCCTCGGCGCGGTTGCGGTACGAGCGGTGGAAACTGCGGCGCCGGCGACTGCGGACCCCGTGGTCCCTTTCGACATGAAGCGAGTGGCGCGCAAGATCGAGCCGAATCTCAAGGGCGATCCTGCGCGACTCGCACAGTACATCAACTTTTTTTCACGCGAGCTCGGCAACGATAGCCGGATTTGTGCGTTTGATGTGACCGCGGAGACTGGGCACGACCAGAACGTCGTGTTGCACGGTTTTGTGGAGTTCCCGGAGACTCGGAACTCGCTGAAGGAATTTTTGATGGTTTTGGGGTTTGACGTCGACGACCAAATGGAGACGTTGCCCGCGGCAAGTTTGGGAAAGCGGATCTTTGGCGTGGCAAAGGCGACGCATAGTTATTGTTTCGATCGACCGACCGGACGGCGGAAGCAGGAGAATGACTGCCTGATTGGCGACCCACTGTTTTTGTTGCGTGAGCAGGACGGCCATTTGCTGGTGCATAGCCACGAAGGGTATTTGGGATACGTGCCAAGTGCCGACGTCCAGCGGATGGATGAGAAGCAGTTCGAAGGATACCTGGCAGGACCGCGTGTGCTGGTGCTCAAGGATTTGGATACGTCCGAACCGAAGATTCCGGCGGGTGCAAGATTGAAGTGGATCAGCACTAAGGGAAATCAGATTACTGCCGAGCTGCCGAACGGTGATAAGTTGAAACTGCCGGCTGCGGAGTGCCGCCTGAGCGAGGCGCCGGCGGTGAAAATTGACGACATTATTGGCACAGCCCAGAAGCTTATCGGCACGCCTTACTTTTGGGGCGGGCGGACGTCGGAAGGTGTCGACTGTTCGGGGCTGGTGCAACAGAGCTACGCGTCGGTCGGCCTCTTCTTGCCGCGGGATGCGTATCAGCAGTTTTACGTTGGCCAGTTGAGCGCGACGCGATGGCACATGGCGGGTTTGCGGCGCGGCGATACGCTTTATTTTCTCGCCAAAGATGGGAAAATCCGGCACACGGCGATTTATTTGGGGAATGATAAATTCATTCAGGCCGTGATGCCGCACGCGAAAATTAGCAGCTTCAATCCGAAAGATCCCGAGTACGATGCCACGCACCGGGAGTCATTTGCATTCGCCAAACGGCTGCTGGATTGATGTGCGGGCGCGAATTTGGCTAAGACTTGCCGCAGTCACTACATAATCCTTGGGCCGATCGCCCATTTTGACGCCAGCGACCGGGCTGCCGCGGCAACTATAATAGGTAGACGGTGTGGGTTAGAATCACATTTGTTGCGAACTCCCACTCGCGATTGAGTCGGTCCCCGGCGCGCCCACCTCTCCCTTTCCCCCCGCGATTGAAATTCTTGAAATGATGTTACGACGCATCTTTGTGACCTTTGCGTGCTTGTTGTGTTTGGTTGTTATTGCCGTCGCCGCGAAAAAGAAGGGCGACAAGAAGAGTGGAGCGAAGAGCGAATCGAAGTCTCACTTCGAATTAGCGGCAGCAGCCACACCGCCCAAGAGCATTCATGTGCCGGAAGGGTTCAAAGTCGAGCTGCTGTATTCGGTGCCGAAGGAGCAGGAAGGCTCGTGGGTTAACATTTGTTATGACCCCAAGGGCCGACTGATTGTGAGCGACCAGTACGGCGGCCTGTACCGTATTACGCCGCCGGCCATCGGGTCGACCGATCAAGCGAAAGTTGAAAAGATTCCAGTCGAAGTTGGCATGGCCCAAGGTTTGTTGTGGGCATTCGACAGCCTCTACGTGAATGTGAACGGCCCCGATCGCGATAATAACGGGCTGTATCGCGTGCGGGATACGAACGGTGACGGGGAGTTGGACAAAGTTGACTTCATTCAACACCTCGACGGCGGTGGCGAACATGGCCCGCACGGGGTTGTTCTTTCGCCCGATGGAAAATCGCTCTACGTTGTTTGTGGCGACGCCACGCAATGGCTGGACAAATCCGAGACACGAGTGCCGAAAATTTGGGACGAGGATCAGCTGATGCCGCGCATTTATGGCGTCGGCTTCATGCGGGGAGTACCAGCGCCAGGCGGCGCCGTTTACAAGATCGATCCCGAAGGGAAGCATTGGGAGTGCGTTTCGACCGGATACCGAAATCCGTTCGACATCGCCTTCAACGCAGACGGTGAGCTGTTCACCTACGACGCGGATATGGAATGGGATATCGGTGCGCCGTGGTATCGGCCAACGCGCGTTTGCCATGTTGTCAGCGGTTCGGAATGGGGCTGGCGGAATGGCAGCGCGAAGTGGCCCGAGTATTGGGCGGATACTCTGCCGCCAGTCGTGAACATCGGCCTCGGCTCGCCGACGGGCATCACATTCGGTTATGGCGCGAAGTTTCCAGCGAAGTACCAAAACACTTTGTTCATGTGTGACTGGACGTACGGCAAGATGTACGCCGTGTCGCCCAAGCCGACGGGCGCATCTTATGATGCAACCGTCGAAGAGTTCATGACGGCGACGCCGTTGCCACTGACGGATATGATTATCAACCCGCACGATGGGGCGATGTATTTCCTCATTGGGGGACGGAAAACCCAGTCGGGACTGTATCGGTTGACGTATGTCGGCAACGAGTCGACTACACCCGCCATTGAACATCAGCCGAACCAAGAACAGCGCGATGCTCGGCATCAGCTCGAAGCGCTCCACTTAGGCGATCATCCCGATGCGGTCGAAATCGCGTGGCCGCACTTGAGTAGTTCGGATCGATTTATCCGCTATGCAGCTCGGACGGCGCTTGAGCACCGCCCGCTCGAAAGTTGGCAGGACCGTGCGTTGGCGGAAAAGGATCCGCAGGCATCGTTGACCGCCCTGCTCGGCTTGGTGCGAATGGTGCCGCGATCGTTCAAGCCAACCGGCGCGGATCTGGATACGCCCCTGCCGACGTATCCGGCTAAGGACGCGGTGCGGCATCCGCTCGAACAGCCGGTGCTCGCCGCGCTGGCGCGTTTGAACTGGGATAAGCTCTCGGTTGAGCAACGGCTCGAGCTACTGCGTGTGTACGGACTGACGTTGTACCGGCTGGGTGCGCCGGACGAAGCGACGCGTAGCGCGCTCATCGCACGGTTCGACAGATGGTATCCGGCGGATGATCGGCGCTGCAACGTGATGCTGACCGAACTCATGTGCTATTTGCAAGCGCCGTCAGCTGCGAAAGAGGGTGTCGAATTACTGCTCGCGGCACCGACTCAACAAGAGCAAATGAATATCGCTAAGTCGCTGCAGTACTTGAACGCTGGTTGGACTCTCGACCTGCATCGGCAATTGTTCGAATGGCTGGCAAAGGCGCAAGGATTCCGGGGCGGCAACAACTTCCCGGTCTTTGACCAGGAACTGCGAAACAATTCGCTAACGAATACCACCGCCGAAGAGCGAAAGGCGCTCGGCGACTTGCTGGAAGCAAAGCCGCAAGGGGATCCACATGGCGCGGTGGCTGAAAACCGGCCGTTTGTTAAAGATTGGAAAATGGAGGAAGTGGTTCCGCTTTTGACAACAAAACTCAAAGATCGCAACTTCGAGCACGGGAGGCAGATGTTCGCCGCGGCAAATTGCTACGCTTGTCATCACTTCGCGGGCGATGGTGGTAACGTGGGCCCCGATCTTACGGGACTCGCCGGTCGATTCAGCCCGCGCGATATTTTGGAATCGGTCCTCGAACCGAGCAAAGTAATCAGCGACCAATACGCGGCGTCGATCATCACGACGACCAACGGCAAGGTGGTCGAGGGTCGCATCACGAACTACAACGGCGAAGGGATCACGGTAAACACCAACATGCAGGACCCGAATGCGACGGTAACTGTGAATCGCAATAACATCGAGTCGATGGAGCCTTCGAAAGTTTCGATGATGCCGACCGGTTTGCTCAATACATTGCACGAAGATGAATTGCTCGACCTGATGGCGTTTTTGCTATCGCGTGGCGATTCGCATAACGCGATGTTCGCGCAAACGTCTGCGACAAGCGCTGGCGCCCAGCATCAAACGGGCGATGCCAAAGCGCTGCAGGGAAATTAGAGTTATCCAGCAAGCGAGCGATTTCCATGCCGCAACAGGTCACAGCAAAGTCGGCGGCGCTTGCGACGGGGCACCCGCTCGGCGCTGCGGCGGGGCTGGCGATTTTGCAGGCAGGGGGCAACGCAATTGATGCCGCGGTCGCGGCTAAGCTCGCGCTCTGCGTCGTTATTCCTGGGTCGGTCGGTCTCGGCGGTTATGGCGGTAGCGCCGTGATTTGCGTTGGGCCCCGCGGCGGACCCTTAGTAAGCGCGGGGGAAATCGCGGCTGTAGATTTTGATTCGTGCGCACCGCTCGCGTTTCGCGATGGAATGGTGACGGCCGATCCGCAGTCCAATTACTACGGAGCGCGCGCGGTCACGGTGCCGGCGGTTGTAGCGGGGCTTGATCTGATTCTGCGGAAGTTTGGGCGCAAAACGTGGTCGGAAGTTTCGCAGCCGGCGATTCGGCTCGCGAGGGAAGGGTTCGTCTTCGATGCCGAGCACGAGCGGTATTTTGCGCGTTGCGCGGCGAAGTTTGACGATCAATCGGTGTCGTCGCTGTTCCCAGACGGCGTGCCGCGGTTGGGAGAGCGATGGCGACAGCCGGATATGGCGGCCGTATTGCAGCAATTGAGCGATGAAGGGCCCGCGGCGTTTTATCAGGGAGAGATTGCCGATCGCATTGTGAAGTTTCTTCAAACGCGCGGAGGAATTCTCGCGGAGGAGGACTTCCGCCAATATCAGGCACAATGTGTCGACGTGGTGAGTGCTCGTTGTCGAGACTGTGACCTGTTTACGCCGCCGCCGCCGTCGGGCGGGATTACATCGCTCGCCATTGTTCAAACAGTTGAAGCCGGATTGGCACTCGATAGTTCGGCCGTATCGTGGAATGCGGGCACCTATCATGCGTTTGCTGAAGCAGCGAAACTTTGTTGGCAGGAGCGCCAGAGCCATTTAGGCGACCCGGAGTTCGTCGATGTGCCGCTTCGCGAACTGGTCTCTACGGAAGCGGCAGAATTGCGAGCTCAGCGAATTCGTAGCGGCCATACTTTGCGTGGCAGTGGGTCGATCGATACTTCGTCGCACACGTCGAACGTGGTGGCGGCTGACGCGGAGGGGAACATGATTTCGCTCACAGCAACGCAGGGTTGGATGTACGGTTCGCACCTGGTCGTCGAAGGCCTGGGGTTGGTGCTGAATCACGGAATGTCTCGCTGCGATTTCGTGTCGGGGCATCCGAACGCCCCCGCGCCAGGAAAGCGGATGCAGCACAACATGTCGCCCATGATCGCGCTGCGCGACGGCCGGCCCGCGTTTGCGTTTGGTTTGCCGGGTGGCCCGAAGATTGTGAACGTGACAGCGCAGTTGGCGGTCGATACGATCTTGTTCGGCGCTAAGCCGAAAGACGCGATTGCAGCACCGCGGCTGCATACTCAAGGAAGTGAGCCGCTGCTGGTGTCGGCGCACATGCCGGACCACACTATTGCGGAGTTGGAAGTGCTCGGTCATTCGATACGCCGGGAGGCAGATATGGGGGGGCCGGTCGGCGTACTTGCGGTCAATCAAAAAACTGCTCGAATTGAAGTTGCCGCGGGCGAGGTAACCGGCGCGGTGGCGGGAATTTGAAAGTAATCGATGCAACCACAAATCCCGACCGAGCAGTTCGAAATATTTGCGACTGGACTCGATCATCCAGAATGTTGCGCGTTCGATCGAGACGGCAACTTGTGGGCGGGAGGCGAGGCGGGTCAGATCTACCGCATCGATCTGGCGGGGAAGGTCGAAACGGTCGCGAACGTGGGCGGGTTTTGTTGCGGAGTGGCGCTCGCTCCCGATGATTCAGCGATTTTTGTCTGCGTGTCGGGCGTCGGCGTGGTGCGAGTAGCCAAAGACGGACCTCACGTCGTTTTTGCAACGAATGCTGGCGGAGATAAGATCATCGCCCCGAATTTTTTGTTATTCGATCGCGCGGGGCGGCTGTACGTCACCGATAGCGGCAACTGGATGAAACGCAACGGCCGACTGCTGCGGTTTGATCCAAGCGGCGAGGGAGTCGTTTTGGCCGGGTCCGTTGGTTATGCGAATGGCTTGGCGCTCAGTGCCGATGAACAGACGTTATTTATGGTTGAGAGTGACACTGATTCCATATTGCAGTTCGGAATCGGAGCAGAGGGTTCGGTCGGACAGCCGGAAGTGTACGCGACAGACGTGGGCCGGCTTCCCGATGGCGTTGCGCTCGACGCGGAAGGCAATTTATATGCCTGCTGCTACGCGTCGGACGAAATCTGGCGAATCGATACAGCTGGCCGGAAGACGTTGCTCGCTCATGATCGATGGGGAATTTTGCTGGGCCGGCCGACGAACTTGGCATTCGGCGGGCCGAATTCTGATGAGATTTTCGTTGCCAATTTGGGCCGGTTCACAATCACACGCGCGAAACTCGGCGTTCGCGGGCGGCCGCTTGCGAACCAGCTGTAGCAAACTAGGTTCGCAGCTTTCGGCGAACGACGTGGGCAGCTTACACTGGGGACTATGCCTCGTCTTGCCAACAAAGTAGCCATTGTCACCGGCGCCGCACACGGAATTGGTCGTGCGATTGCGGAAATGTTTGCGGCGGAAGCCGCGTGGGTGGTGGCAGTCGATCTCGACCGTGACGCCGGTAACTCGGTCGTCGATGCGATTCGGTCGTCTGGTGGCCAGGCGAGTTTCGTTGCAGCGGACGTGACCGCCGTCGATGACATCGAGCAGGCAATTAAACTGGCGAGCGCGCATGTGGGGCGAATCGACGTTCTGGTGAACAACGTCGCTCACTTGGGCGACTGGCTCGACGTCGAGCAAGCAACAGCCGAGCAGTGGCAGCACAGTTTTTCGACAACGCTGATGGGCGCTGTCCACTTTACGCGCGGCGTATTGCCGTGGATGTTGCCGCAGAAGAACGGCTCGATCGTAAACATTGCATCGATGCAGGGCTTGGTGGCGGGGCGCTCGTCGGCGGCCTACACGAGCATGAAGCACGCGCTTGTTGGGCTGACGCGGAGCACGGCACTCGACTTCGGTCCGCAAGGGATTCGGGCGAACGCGATTTGCCCGGGGCCAATCCGTACGCGAATTAGCCCCGAGCCGGGCAGCCCGATGCATCAGCGGCAACTGAGCAAAACAATGTTAGGGCGGACGGGCGAACCCTGCGAGGTTGCATGGACTGCCGTATTTTTGGCGTCGGATGAATCGTCGTACATCACGGGGGCCGCGATTCCCGTGGACGGCGGCTGGACGGCATTTTAGATCAAGTTTCGATGCCCAACTCCTCCTGTCACTATCGAGCCGGAGCCGCCCGTGAATGTATCACTCCTAACGAGCCGTTGTGGCTGGCGGGTTATGCGGCCCGCACGTCACCGGCACGCGGGAAGATTTCCGAGCTGTTTGCGGCCGCACTAGCGATCGAGGATGAAGCGGGAAAGCGAGTCGTAATCGCTTCAGTCGAATTGATCGCGATTACGCCGATCATCTCGAACGCGGTTTACGAAGCGGCACGATTGCGGCACGGGCTAAGTCGCGAACAAATCTTGCTCACCGCCACGCATACACATTACGGCCCCGAGTTTCGGCCGGATAAAGCGCTCTTTTTCAAAATTCCAGCGGAGTACGAAGCGAAACTTGTTGGCGAGTCCCACCGCCTGGCAGCTGCCTTAACTCGCGTGATTGATACCGCCCTCGATCGACTGCAGCCGGCGCGCTTATACGCTCGGTCGACGACCGCGGGTTTTGCGCACAATCGACGCAGGCACGGTGTGAAAGATGGCCGGCCATCCGAGATCGATCTATTCGACCACGATGTTCCGGTGCTCGATTGTGTTGATGCTTCCGGCCGACGCATCGCGATCCTATTTGGTTACGCGTGTCACAATACGACGATTCCACCCGAAGATCTGCGTTACTGCGGCGATTGGGCTGGTTTTGCATCGGAGCGGTTGCAAGCGTCGAACGACGGCGCGATTGCGCTCTTCATCCCTGGCGCGGGCGCCGACCAAGATCCGGAACCGAGTGGAACTGTAGAACTCTCGCGCCAGCATGGCGAAGAAATTGCGAGCGTAGTTGAGCGCAGCTTAGCAGACCTAAGCGGCGAAGTGACCGGGATGATTAGCGTCGCAAGCGAAGAGGTCTCCCTGCCGTTGGAAACGGTAACAACCGAATCGCTCGAAGCAATGCTGGCGAGTGGCGACCCGCCCCGCAGCAGGAAAGCCCGGTTTCTGCTGGATCAGCTTAATCTCGGAGTAGAACTCGTCACCTCGTATCCGGCGCCACTTCAGCTGATCCGGTTCGGCAGGGAAATGCTGCTGATCGCACTGAGCGGCGAACCGGTCGTTGATTGGGCGCTCCAATTCAAAGCGGAGTTTAGGGGTGGGCGTCAGCCGCAGCAACCGACAAACGATGGCTCACAGTTGAAATTTCCGCTGGTTTGGGTGGCCGGCTATTGTAACGACATGTTTGGCTATCTTCCGACTCGGCGCGTGCAAAGGGAAGGTGGATACGAAGCCGGTCGGGCGATGCTGTGGAGTTGGCTGCCGGCGCCGTTTACCGCGGATGTTGAAGATCACATAAGTGGCGCGGTTCGGCGACTTGTTCAAGTGGTTAGTTGTTAGCTGTTCGTTGGCAAACGGCGTTTGTAATCTCGGTTGTTTAGTAATCATCAACCGCGTATCTTGAAGCGATATCGTCTGCTTTTTCGATACACAACTAGCAACTATCGATTTACAACTTTAAATTATGGCGCGACGCAACATCCGTCTGACTTTTGTAGCAACCGGTGAATCGGTATTGGCCGAAATGTTGGATGATGAGGCCCCCGAGGTCTGCCGCATCGTGTGGGATTTGCTGCCAGTCGAAAATAAAACGATTCACGGGCAGTTTAGCGGGGCCGAAGTTTTTATCTTGCTCAATAATCCGCAACCGATTCCGCCCGAAGGGCTCACGCAGTTGCCGCTACCGGGCGAAATTCTTTATTTCTACGATGCGAGCAAGAACGTAATGAACGCGCCCCATCCGGTCGCGGAGATTTGCGTGGTTTACAACCGCGGCGTTATGCTGCGTGGCGCCGAAGGCACGCCAACGCATTGCAGCCTGTTTGCCCGCATTCCGGGCGACTGGAAATACGATTGGCCGGAGTTTCGCAACGCTTGCCGCAAATCGCGGTGGGAAGGTCCGCAGTTATTGCGGATTGAGCGGGCATAAATCGCAGCGGCAACGCTCACAACGTTCTTCGCAATTATCTCACGCGAAATTTTTCGACGAGTTCATCGTCGAGCTCGATTCCTAAGCCAGGCCCGTTGTGAAGCCGTGCCGACCCTGGTGAAATTGGAAGCGAATCGACCAGCACATCGCTTTCGTAGAAGAGCGGACCGATGATGTCGCAAGGAAAGTTGTCGGCGTCGATCGCAGGTGCGGACAGGGCAAGATGGATCATCGCCGCGCTGCCAACTCCTAGCTCCAGATTGCTGCCAATCGTGCATTTGATGCCGGCCGATTCGGCGAATTTGGCAATGTCGAACGCTGGGCCGATGCCGCCGGCTTTACCGACGTAGATCGAAAACACATCTGCCGCTTCTGCGCGGGCCAGCATTTTGGCATCTGCGAGCGAGTAGATGCTTTCATCGGCGATGATTGGAACTGGCACGTTGCGGCGTACTTCGGCGAGCGCCGCATGGTCGCCCGGCGGCACGGGCTGTTCGGCGAAGTAGATGCCGCTTTCATCGCACATGCGATTGATGGTCGGAATCGCAATCGCGGGAGTGGACCAGCCGCCGTTGGCGTCGATGCCGAGCTTGATGTGCGAGCCAACCGCCGCGCGAACGGCCCGCACGCGTTCGATATCAGTTGGCGGGTCGATGCCCACCTTTACCTTCATCTTGGTGAACCCCTGCGAGGCAGCCCAGGCGGCAATTTCCGCGGCTTTCGCGGGCTCGACGCCGGAGACCGACCATTTTGTCGGAACGAAATCGCGAGTGCGCTCGCCAAAGAGTTTCCAGACGGGGCATCCTTTCGCTTTGCCGGCTAGGTCCCAGAGGGCCATTTCAACAGCTGCTTTGGTGAAGTAATTGTTCGCGACCACTCCGCTGAATTTCGCGGTGAGGGCCCGGATGTCATCCAAAGTCTCGCCAATCAGTTGCGGAGCGAAGTAATTATCGACGAAGTGGGCCGCGGTCACCTGGTCTTCGCCACTCCAGCGCGCCGTACACGATGCTTCGCCGATGCCGGCAAGGCCGGTGTCGGTGTGGATGCGAACGAGAAGAAATGGCGAAACGCTGTGAGAAAGGCCTCGACCGCCGCGGATTGCTAATTCCGGTTTGATCGGCACACGAACGGGGATTGATTCGAGGCGAGTAATTTTCATGGGCTCGTTGAACCACTGATTTCACGGATGAGCACAGATACCAAAATCCACAATCCGCGCCGTCTGTGTCATCCGTGGTTGGAAATCTGGAGGCCAGGCTATCTACAACTCAGCTTCCCACGTCAAAAAATGCTCGACGAATGCGGTGACTTCCGCCACGATGCCATCAAGGAAGCGTTTGCCTTTTTCGGCGGTCGCGAGATCGGGGTGGCCGATGACACCGCTTTTGGTGACTTCGTGGAATTCGTTGACGAAAAATACCGGGCGGCCGTACTGCATGTCAGCCTGACGGTAAATGTCGGTGTGCGTGGGGCCATCGCGGACGGCACGGTCCATTTTCACCCGGCTTGGATCTAAATGGAGCATGATCGACGTTTCCATCTCGCAGGCATGGCCGACGCCGCCCAGTTCAGATTCGCGGACTTCTCGCAAAGTCTTCGAGGCGAGCGTCCAATAGGAGGCGAAAACGAATCGTGTTACGGGCACGGCCGACTTCAATTCTCGAAGCGCAGCCCGCAATGGTGTGTCGTTTCCGCCGTGGCCGTTAAGGATGAAAACCTTTTTCGCTCCCATACTGGCGAGCGATTTGCCGAGTTCCGTAATGAGCTGGATGTAAACCGGTTGGGGCACGTCGAGCGTGCCGGGGAAGTGCATGTGGTGTGTCGACAGGCCGGGCCAGAGCGTTGGGGCCAGGAGAACTTGCTTGGGAAGGGCGCGTTCAATTCCGGCCGCGATCGCGGAGACGATGTCAGTATCTGTCGTGAACGGCAAATGGGGGCCATGCTGCTCGAAAGAACCGGTCGGCAGGATAACGACCAGCTTATCGAAGTCGAGCGATTTTACGACGGGCCAGGTAAGGTCTTTGAGAAGCATGGGCGTAGAAAAATCAGGTTGCCACAGAGGACACAGAGATCACAGATAGGAATAATTCAATCACGAGTTGAACACTTATAGACACTGACCTGCATTGTAATAAAAGATCTCTCCGTGTTCTCTGTGACCTCTGTGGCTGCATTTGTTTTGTCTCAGCCGCGCAAGAAGTTGAACCACAGGAAGAAGGCGTAAATCGAGAGAACGGATCCAACGAAGAGTAGCCACCAAATGCGGAAATCCTTCCAACCGCTGTAACGCTGCCGTTCTGCGGGCGGCAGCGTGAGATAGCTGCGGTTCCAGATGATACCGTCGATTTTTTCGGGTGGCGGCGGTGCCGTGATTAGCGACGTCGCGACCATTACGGTCATCGAAAAAGTCCACGTCAGCAACGCGCTGTGCTGGTACGCTTGCTTATATGGCGTGAGCCACGGAATTGCGTCCCATAGCGGCGGGATGTGTGCGAACCAAATCCCCTTTTGCAGCAGCAGCAGGAACGTAAAACCGCTGAGGATCGTGACGATAGCCGCCGTGCCGTTTGCCCGTCGCCAGACTAATCCTAACAGGAAAACGACGGCAAACGGCGGCGCGATGTAGAAGAATACTTGCTGCACGAGCACGAACAACGAGTCTCGCCGCGTGATGTACGCAAACGCGATCAGCACGCTCACGCTGAGCACGATGACGCCGGTGACCATGCCGACGATAACTTGTTCCCGATCACCGGCCCGCGGACGCAGTTTCTTGTAGAGATCGACCGTTAACAGGGTCGACGTTGCGTTGAGCACCGTGGAAACCGCCGCCATGAGCGCTGCCGCCATTCCCGCCAGCACGAGACCTTTCAGACCAGTGGGAATCAACGATTTGACGAGCATCAAATAAGCCTGGTCCGGCTTCTTCAGATCAGGAAACAACTTGATCGCCGCGATGCCGGGCAGCACGAAGAACAACGGCGTGATGATACGCAAAAAGCCGGCGCTAACAACGCCCATTCGGGCGTGCCATTCGTCCTTGGCGGATAAAACGCGTTGCACAATGTGTTGGCTCGAACACGTGTACCAGAGGCCGACGGTAAGAAAACCAGTAAACACACCGGTGGCGGGGAACCGCTCGTGCGTGGGCGGAAGGAAGATATTGAATTTTTCAGGGTAGTCGTGGGCCAGCTGCGCGAGACCACCGGCTTTTTGGACGGCCAAGATCGGCAACAATATGCCGGCTGAAAGGAGCACCATCATTTGCAGAAAATCGGTCCAGGCAGAGCTCTTCATCCCGCCGTAGATCGTGTAAGCGCCGGTCGTGACCGCGAAAAAGACGATCCCCCACGCAATGTTGGTGTTGAGATCAGCCGACAGCTTCAGCTCGAAAATTCGCTCGATCGCCAGCCCGCCCGCATAAAGTGAGCCGGCAAGCAGCGTAAAGATGTAACCCACGATGAGTGAGAAGGCGAACAAATAGCGGCAAGTCGCGTTGTAGCGGCGCTCGAGAAACTCTGGCATTGTGTAGAGGCCCGAGCGTACGTAGTAGGGCAAGAAGATAAACAGAAAAATCGAGTAGATGATCCACGTATTCCATCCGCTAGTCGCCACGACCATTCCGTATTGATATGAAATGCCGACGTTCGCGATGAACGTTTCGCTACTGATGTCGCCAGCGACCATGGAAGTGCCGACGACGTACCACGGTAGTTTTTTATCGCCGAGGAAATAGTCTCGCATCTTGCGGCGAGCGCCCCGCGAAACGGCAAACCAAGGAACAGCGTCAGCCCGATGTAGGCGAAGAACACGCAGTAGTCGACGGTGTTGAGAGTCGCGTGTTCGTTCATTTCGATGCGAAACCGAGGGATTTGTCGCTCGGTAAACTACTGGTGACCAAAGGCAATTGGCCGAAGAAGCCGACGATTCTTCCAAACTCCGCTTTGCTTATGAAGACGGTACAACGTCTGGCGGCGATCCGCCAGCGTCCGAGCCATCGGCGAGCGGCACTTCGCCAAAAAATTTCTTGTGCGCGATAGCTCGATTGCCGGCGATGTCTATTTCATCGAGATGGCAGCGGGCCAGGAGCGCTTCCAGATGGGAGCTGTCGACGAACTGGCGGGCTTGAAACGCTGTGGACGCCGCCAGCCAGGAATCCCGGTAACTGGCGAGGTCCGCGAAACTGATTCGCCAGTCATCCGGGTCGGTCGAATGAAAACAGCGAACGCCCTCGAAGGCAGCGGCGTCGAAATCGTTCTCAATTTGCGACCAATCGCCGGCGGCGAACGCTTGGCAGTCGACCTCTACCAGCCGATGCCAGATGGAATGACGGTCAGGGTCGAGTTGTTGGTCAAACGGGTTCATCTGGTCCAACTCAGGGCTTCGTATAGCAATAACAGCCTCGAAATCGCGAATTTTACGGGGCCGCTGGCGCTATGTTCGTGCACAAATAGCAGTACAATGAATCTTCGCGAGGCAGCCTTTATTCTTATCACGGGCCGCGGCTTCTGCGGGAGCCGAAAAACCTTTATCGCGATGAGTTTGCCGGCTATGCAACTCAAACAGGCACACATTTGGCTCTTGGTCGCGGCAATTAGCTTGGTGGGGTGCCTAATTGCCAGCGCGTCGAACGCGAAGCTAGAAGCCGCTGGCGCCAATCCACAGACTTCCGCTCGAACCAGCCAGGAAATGGCGGCGCGGGTCGATGAACTCATCGGGCAGATGTGGGCCAGCGACAAGGTCGAGCCCGCCCCGCAATCCGCCGACGGCGAATTCATGCGGCGTGTGTACCTCGACTTGAATGGCGTGATTCCCCGCGTGGGCAATGTGCGCGCATTTCTGGCGGACAGCAATCCGAACAAACGCGAAGTGCTCGTCGATAAGCTCCTCAATTCGCCGCGCTACTCGACCCACATGGCCACGACCTGGCGCAACCGAATTCTGCCCGTGGGAGTGGATGCCGAGCGAGGACCTCAAGCGGTCGCCCTGCAAAAATGGTTGCGAGCGAGATTCGCCAAAAATTTGCGTTACGACAACTTGGTAGGTGAAATGCTGCTCACGCTCGGCGGCGACGAGCTAGGCCCGGCACTGTACTATCAGGCCAACGATGTGTCGCCCGAAAAGCTGGCCACCAACACGGCGGAGCTCTTTCTCGGTGTTCACTTGCACTGCGCAGTGCCATGATCATCCGACGGCCGCTTGGACGCAGCGCGATTTTTGGGGCCTGGCCGCATTCTTTGCCCGCGTGCGAGCACCCGAAGACCGCAATAACATGATGCGAATTTCGTATCGGCTCGTCGATGCGGATAAGGGCGACGTCATGCTGCCAAATACGAGCAAAGTCGTGTCGCCGAAATATCCGGGCGGAGACGAGGCGACAGATGAATCGGACCGCACGCGGCGGTTGCAACTCGCGCTGTGGCTCACATCGCCCGATAATCAATTCTTCTCGCGGGCGGCCGTCAATTGGGCCTGGTCGCAACTGTTCGGGCGCGGAATTGTCGAGTCGCTCGACGACGCCGACGCCGATGCTGCGAACAATCAGCTCCTCAACGAATTGGCCGACTACTTTGTAAAGTCGAACTTCGACCTGCGAAATCTGTGGCGAACGCTGGCGCTGACGCGGGCGTACCAGCTATCGAGCAGTGGTGGCGATTCGACGAAGCCGCCCCAGCATTTTTCGCGAATGCTCGCGCGGCCGCTCTCGCCGGAGCAACTTTACGACAGCTTCGCCGTGCTCGCTCCGCTGGGCGATGACGTGCCGCGACCGAGCCTCGCGCAGTTGAATGGCGTCAGCAGCGGCTTGGAAGAAAGCCCGCTGCGGACCGATTTTATTCGCCGCATGCGCCCGCCGCCGGGCGACCCGACGGAGTACCGCGAAGGCACGTTGCAGGCACTACTGTTAATGAATGGCAAGGCGATTTCGGATGTGACCGCGTCTGGCCGCAACAATATTTTGGGTGGGCTCGATGCACCATTCATGAACGATGACGACTGCGTTCAATCGCTGTTTTTAGCGACGTACGCTCGGCAACCAAGCGATGATGAAGCGAAGACATGTTTGGCGGCACTCGCCGATGCCAAGGCGCACGATGAACGGCCGCGAGCGCTGAGCGATATTTTGTGGGCACTTGTCAACAGTACCGAATTCGCATTTAACCAGTAGCGAAGGGCACGTTCATGGCAACTTCTTACGGTGCAATCGATCGACGCAGTCTGCTCCGCAATTTCGGACTCGGCGTGTTGGGCACCAGTTGCGCCCGTTGGCTGCCGAGCCTGGCGGCGGAGATCGCGCAAGATCCGCGTCGCCGGCGGCATTGCATTTTGCTGTGGATGAGCGGCGGACCGAGCCAGACCGATACGTTCGATATGAAGCCCGGCCACGCCAACGGCGGCGAATTCAAAGAAGTCGCCACTAGCGTTCCAGGATTGCGATTCAGCGAACACTTACCGAAGCTCGGAAAATTCGCCGATCAGCTCGCCGTGGTGCGATCGCTGACCACGAAAGAGGGCGACCACGCACGTGGCACCTATCTGGTGCGGACCGGACACGTACCGGCAGGTGAAGTTGCATATCCTTCCATGGCGTGCGCGCTCGCGAAAGAGCTGACCTACGAATCGGTGCTACCAAATTACGTGACCGTTGCGCCGCCGCGCGACATCAACCCGGCCGCATTCGAGCCCGGTTTCTTGGGCGCGAGGTATGCGCCTGCCATCGTTGGCGGCGGTGCTGCATACTCACCGGACGCTGGAAACAAAGACTCGAAGTCGCCCGTCAACTTGAAGATGGAGGACCTGGAACTGCCGCAGAACGTGAATGCAGACGAAGCGGCCCGCCGCCTCGCATTGTGGACCACGCTCGAGAAGAAATTCCTCGACGGCCGGCACTCCAACGCCTTCGATACGCACAACGCGCTCTATCGCAAAGCGGCCGACCTCATGCGGCCCGATGTGCGGGCCGCCTTCGACCTGTCGGGCGAATCCGATAAAGTCCGGGCAGAATACGGCCCCGGCGTGTTCGGCCAAGGCTGCTTGCTCGCTCGCCGGCTCGTCGAGCGCGGCGTGCCGTTCGTCGAAGTGGCGCTCGGCAACGGATTGGGTTGGGACACGCATCAAGACAATTTCCGCCGCGTCAAAACGCTTTCAGCGGAGTTGGATTCTGGCTGGGCGACACTCATGTCGGAGCTCAAAGATCGCGATCTGCTCAAAGATACGACAATCTTGTGGATCAGCGAGTTTGGCCGCACTCCGCAGATCAACGGCAACGCCGGCCGCGATCATTTCCCGGCAGCCTGGTCATGCGCGTTCGCCGGTGGCGGCATCCGCGGCGGTCAGGCGTATGGCAGCACCAGCGCCGACGGCACGACCGTCGAAGAGAAGCAAGTCGGCATCGGCGACGTCCTCTCAACACTGTGCTCCGCGCTCGGCGTGCCCCCCGATCACGAAAATGTCACCGCCTCAAACCGCCCCATCAAGCTCGCCGAAGGTGCGCCAATCAAAGACATTCTGGCTTAGTATTCGATCGTAGCCCGCCGCGTAAGCAAGGGTCTTCGGCCTATCTCTGCTCGCGCTGGGGCCTGTGAACCATGTTTACAGCCGACTCGGGACCGTTGCTAAACAAACCTATGATCGGCACTCGGACCGAAACTATGCGTCGCTGCGTCGCAATAATCGCCGCTTCAACTACGATGTTCCCACGAATTCGGTAAACTTAGCGTCCGATCATAGCCCGCCGCGTAAGCAAGGGACTTCTGCCTACCCTTCCTAACACTGCGGGCCGCGAACCATGTTCACATAAGACTTGCCACCGTTCCTAAACAACCTTTTCATCGGCAGTCGGTGCGAAACCATGCGTTGCTGCGTCGCAATCATTGCCGTTTCAACTGCAATCGCACTCCTAGCCGGTTGCCAGCCACCGCAACCAACCCCACCGTCCCCTTCAAAGCCAGCGCACTCGCCGCCGGCAGCGACCACCACCCCTCCCCTCCCAACTCCCCCGGCACCTACCGAAACCGCGCCAAAAACTCCTACGGAACCGGCTACAAAGCCGCCGACGGATAGCGACAAATCGCAGCCAAAGTCGAACGAATCGGCCAAATCAACTCCGCCAAACGACAACGAAGCAAGTAAAGACACGTCGGCCAAACCGCCGGAGAAAAACAAGCCCGAACGAATCGCAATCTTAACCCCCGGCGGCCCTCTCATCGTCGATGTAACACTATCCATCGACGGCCATCCCGCGAACGAAGCATTCGAAAAGCTCGTCGATGGCGTACTCGCCGCGGCTCACACGGATAAAGACAAACCTCCAACGTGGAAGGAGCTCGCCGCCAACGAAGAGTACCTAAAGACTCAGAACTACGACAAGCGCGTCCGAGAACGCGATTTGAAAATGTGGACCGATCAGTACGACCTGAACCACGATGGCGAAATTCAGCGCGATGAAGCGGCCGCATGGTTAGGCCGGGCGGCCGGGCGCCGAATGCGAGCGTTCAATCTTCGCAGCAGCCGATCCTACGGAAACGTGGCCAGCGCATCCTCGCGGATCTGGAAGCTGCTCGATGCGGACGGCGACGGCCGATTGTCCGCAGCCGAACTCGAGCAATGTGCCAAAACTTTGTTAGCGTTCGATGACGACGACGACGGCGTTGTCACTGCCGAGGAGTTTGCCACGCTCCGCGATTTATTACTGGGTGGCGATCAGGCGACGATGTCGCGCAGCGTAAGCCGAGCTGCTGCACTTCATTTGGAGCCAGATTTCCCCGCCGATCGGCTTAACTACCTGCTCACCGATCTCTACGCACCGCAGCAAGACTTGCAGCCGGGACTCTTCCCAGCACTCACCGCCGAGTATCAAAAGTTAGACGCGAACGGCGACGGGTTACTCGACCAGGATGAAATCGCCACACTGCTAACGATCGCACCGCATCTGCAACTAACGGTCGAATTCACGAGCGGCGACGAAAAGTCCCCCGGCAAGAGTTCGCTGAAGGTTGGCGATCACATTTCGGAGCTCTCAATCGCGGATACAACCTCGACCGATCGCGTCGTGGTAATGCTGGGGACAACCCGCCTCGTGATCATGACCGAGGATTTAACAACGGCCCTGCTTCCTGCACAAGCAGCTGCGGCCACTGAGATTCGACTGATGGTTCACGACAATTGTGACTCACTGTGCGAACTTCTCGATGCCGATGCCGACGGCCGCTTGGGCGAGCGCGAGATTTCGAGCGGCCCTAAAACGCTCTTGCAGTATGACGCCAATCACGACGGCATCCTCGAGCCCAACGAACTCACTTACACAATGATCGTCGCCTTCATGCGCGGCGAGCGGCCAGAAGAAGAATCGTTTTACCGGCCTCGCTCAACGACCGCTCGCAGCGCCCCCGCCGGCACACCCGAGTGGTTCATCCGAGCCGACTTCAACGGCGACGGCGACGTAAGCCGCCGTGAGTTTTTAGGAACAAGCGAACAATTCTCGCGACTCGACACCAACGCCGACGGCTTCATCAGCGCCGCCGAAGCTACGAGGATGGGTTCCCGCGCAGCGGGAACCCATCGAACGATGCACCCTTAAGACCCGATGGGTTGTCGCCGCGCGATCAACCCATCCTACAAACTTAGCAACCTCACTCATTATTCGATCGACGACGACCCGCAAGTTAAATCGCGGATTTTGCTAGATTTGAATCAACTTATGTTGCGTTGAGATTGGACACTGATATGCGGCAATACCTAATTTCAACTGCGTTGCTACTGTTTGCAGCCAGCGCAACTGCGTCATCTGCGCAACAGGATATAGAAACGCTGATTGAAAAACCGGACCCCGCCATCCAGGCACAGCTTCAAAGAGTCCTAAATGCGTTGCAAAAACCTGGCGTCGAACCCGGTAGCGACCTGGACGTTTGTCGCGAAGTGCAAACGCTTAAAAAGCTAAATCCGGATCAAGACAGGTTAGTAAAGCAGCTGGCAATCTTCGTGGCTACCGCGAACAAAGCGGATGAAACAAACACCGGGGAAGCAACGCCCGTTTTCATTATGCAGGTGATGTTGCAAGTTCTCGACTTTCCACCGCGCGTTCCTATTCGGGCCCTTGCGCCTTTTCTCGATGTGGACAATCCACAGCTTCGCGAGTCTGTCCGTTTATGGTTTCGCTTGCATGACACCGCGGGCACCGACAATGGAGGGACGCCCCCTATCAAGCCCGTGAACTACGAAGATTACGTGGAATATGTTGAATCGAAGGTGACTCACAAGGAAGAGGTGCCGACGCCCTTTGTTAAGTATATATTCGAGTCTTCGGCTGGGCGCGCGCTATTGGTTTTTGCCTATGCCAACTCGCCGAACATCCATATAGTCGCGGGGCCACAGAAACTCACTGCCATGGTACAGGCGGAAAAAACAAAGCTTCGCGAAATCGAGCTAGCCGAGCATATCGTCAGCAATGCCATCTGGCTCCAGAAAAACAAGTTCGATGATCGCTTCCAAGCGGCGTTGCCGGAAGCGAACGAACAATTAGACAAGCTCGCCCAACGCAAAGAATGGTGGGCGAAACTCTACGTCGTCTACATCATGCGTCAGAATCCGCCGCTGTTGCGCGACAACGTGTTGCGGAAACTTGCTGAAGATGAGAACAAGTTAGTGAACGAGGCGGCCAAATCAGCGCGTGGTCAGTAATACGCCATGCGGGCGAGGGAATTAAAGTTGACGGGAGTCAATCTCGTTGATCGCCGCCCAGGGCCAAACTCGGCGTTAGAGCCATTTCTAGCCTCTTCGAAAATTCCGCGCAGTGGCCAAAAATCGTTGTAGAAATCGCTTTTCAAAAGTGCTAAGTTTGAACCACGCTTAATTGCGCTGTTCGTTCTTTGGCAATTTACTCACCACATCCATCCGACGATCTGCGGACTGCGCAAGAGTTCGCGCGTCGCTGCTTCGATGTGCCTGGCACGAATATTGTGTCGCCTGTACGCTCAGCGGCGCCCGGCGCACAATAATCGTAGCATTTTGGAACGCCCGCTCGCGTGAAACGCCGCGTTTTACAGAGCCAGCGAAGCGCGGCACGTTCCAATAATACCGATTTTTGTATTAAAAAATCGTGTTGAGCGCCCGTGACATTATTCGTCCTGGCGAACGCAGATGTCTGAGAACGTGTTTTTGAAATCGGACGACGAGTCAAATTCGGGATGCCACTGGCTTTGCCAGTGCTCTTCTCGTCGAAAGCTTGCGGCTGAGCGTTCTGTCAAACTTTCCAAGATTCCAAAGTTTCGTGCAAGCTGATCCAAGTTCAACCGGCCTCCGAAAGTTCTCAATGCCGCCGTTGAAACACTGGCAGAGCCAGTGGCACCCCGATTTCAAAGCACGTTCTGAGAAGACGCGGCGATGCTATTTCGATAGCTTCGCCACGTCGACGTAAACGTATTTCCCATTGTTAGCGTGGGCTAACTCGGCCATCGAACTATCGGCCGGCGGTTTTTCACCGCGGCCGAATTCAATCGTGCAGATTTGAGCACCCACACGGTCGTTCGAGCGCGCGATTTCATCGAGCTCCTTGGCCGGCATCGGCTTATCCTCATCGGATAAGAAAAAGATCACGTCCGGCTGCAGAGCCAATGCCCGCTTGAGAGCTAGCGCCCGATCCGTCCCGCCATCGGCTACGATTCGCTGCACAAATTCGCCGGCCAGCTTTTTATTGGTATCGGTAGCGAACGTGGCCCGTTTGGCACCGCTCGCGCCTTCAAACATCGCGACGCGGTGATTGAAAAACAGAATGTCGAATTGCTGGGTTTCACCAAGTGGTTGCAGGCTATCGAGCAATTGCTTTTTAGCAGCGGCCAGCGGTGCGCCCTCCATGCTGCCCGATCGGTCGAACACGTAAACGAATTTGCTACCCTTGGCTTCGATCCCAAATATCGTGACGTGAGCGTACTCATTATCGTTGCCCGAGGGACTGTGAATTCCGCGGGCAGAAAGTGATTGGGCGTGGAGCGTCGGTACTGGCAACAGAACCGCCGCAGCAAGCCAAATCGCCCAAAACCCACCATTACAGAATGTGAACATGGTTTCAAATTCCACGAACTACGATGGCAACCACTACGTCATTATTGCCAAACGGAGCCATTTTTCGCCTGCTTTCTCAGCAGGAATTGCCCGCATTCTAGGCCGGCGATATACTCGCAAGGAACGCAGAATGGCGGAGAGTCCTAAAAAAGAAGGTGTTTTTACAAGACTCGCTGCGTGAACCGCCGGCACGCACTTTGCTTTCCTGCCGGAGTTTGCGGGCAACCGGATTTGCCCGCAACTTCAATCTGCCCAGGACGGGCATCGGGTCGTTCCCCCCTTCTGGGACGACAGGGCGTTACGTTTCCTTAAAGAGCTCGGGCAAGTATCCCGAGGATAGGACCATTTTGTGAGTACGCAAACACGTTCGAGTGCCAAGGGCACGTCGCAAGGCGGTGCGGCGGGAGCCGCCACCAGCGCTGGTGGTTATGTCGGCAGTTCAGCACGCATGGCGGCAATTTCGGCCGTCACTAACTACAAACCACTTTCAGAGCCACTCAATTTCATCGATACGCCAACATCCGAGATCTTCGGCTGCAACGTTTTCAACAAGGCGGTGATGAAAAATCGGCTCCCCAAGCCGGTTTTCAAGGCTCTGGTCAAAACGATCGAATCGGGCGAAAAGCTCGATCCCGCGATTGCCGATGTCGTCGCTTCCGCGATGAAAGATTGGGCGATCGAAAAGGGCGCGACGCATTACGCACACGTCTTCTTTCCGCTCACCGGCCTGACTGCCGAAAAGCACGACAGCTTCCTGTCGCCTGATGGCGATGGCGGCGCGCTCGCCGAATTCACCGGCAAGCAGCTCATTCAAGGTGAGCCAGACGGTTCGAGTTTCCCGACCGGCGGCATTCGTGCCACGTTCGAAGCCCGCGGCTACACGATTTGGGACGTGACCAGCCCGGCTTATATCCTCGAAAACCCAAACGGCACGACGCTCTGCATTCCGACGGCGTTCGTCTCCTGGACGGGCGAGGCGCTCGACAAGAAGACGCCGCTGTTGCGTTCGATGCAGGCCCTCAACAAGCAAGCTCAGCGTGTGCTTAAGTTGTTCGGCAAGACGGACGGTGCGTTCGTCGCCTCGACCGCCGGTCCCGAGCAGGAATACTTCCTGGTCGATCGCCACTTCTTCTTCGCTCGCCCCGACTTACTGACAGCTGGCCGCACGCTATTTGGCGCCAAGCCGCCAAAGGGTCAGGAGTTCGAAGATCACTATTTCGGCGCGATCCCCGAGCGCGTGCTGGCGTTCATGCTCGAAGTCGAGCGTGAGCTCTTCAAGCTCGGCGTGCCGGTGAAGACCCGTCACAACGAAGTCGCCCCGGCCCAGTACGAAATTGCCCCGGTGTTCGAATCGGCGAATCTCGCCAACGATCACCAGCAATTGATCATGATCACGCTTCGCCGCGTGGCCGAGAAGTACGGCATGGCGTGCCTGACGCACGAAAAGCCATTCGCCAATATCAACGGCTCGGGCAAGCACGTGAACTGGTCGCTCGGCAGCTCGTCGCAAGGCAACCTGCTCGACCCAGGCGATACACCGCACGAGAACGCCCAGTTCTTGGTGTTCTGCGCGGCCGTGTTGCGTGCCGTGAAGAAGTACCAAGGCCTGTTGCGAGCAGTTGTGGCGACCGCCGGCAACGACCATCGGCTCGGTGCCAACGAAGCTCCGCCCGCGATCATCTCGATCTTCTTGGGTGATCAACTCACTCATGTGTTCGAGCAGATCAAAAAAGGCGGCGCGAATTCGTCGCTCAAGACCGGCATGATGGAAGTCGGCGTCGATGTTTTGCCGCCAATGCCGAAAGACGCCGGCGACCGAAACCGCACGAGTCCGTTCGCCTTCACCGGCAATCGGTTCGAGTTCCGCGCAGTTGGATCCAACCAATCGATCGCCGGACCGCTCGTAGCGATGAACACGATTGTGGCCGAGTCGCTCGATTTCTGTGCAACCCAGCTCGAAAAGGCCACCGGCGGCGATGCCTCGAAGCTCAACGCCGCAGTGCAGAAACTGTTGACCGAGGTCATGACCGAGGCCAGCCCGATCGTCTTCAACGGCGACGGCTACTCGGACGCCTGGCATCAAGAAGCCGCCAAGCGCGGGCTCTTGAACCTCAAGAACTCCGTCGATGCGTTACCCGTCCTCGAAAGCAAAGAGATCAAGGACCTGTTCTCGAAGTACAACGTGCTTTCGGAGCGCGAGCTAGATAGCCGGTTCGAGATTTATCTCGAGCAGTACTGCAAGACGGTCTACAGCGAAGCCAATCTCACGCTCGAGATGGCCAAGACGATGATCTTCCCAGCCGCCATTCGTTACCAAAATGAACTGGCCTCGACGTGCGCGAACTTAAAGCTCGTCGGCTACGAGTTCGACACCGACACGCTGGACAAGGTCACCGAGCTGGTGAAGAGCCTACAGGACAGCATCGGCGTATTAAACATGGCCCTCAGCAAGATCGGCCACGGTGGCGGCGCTCATAAGGCCGCCGAGTACTGTGCGAGCGACGTGTTGCCAGCGATGACCATGGTTCGCAAGTACGCTGACGAGCTCGAAAGCTGGGTCGCCGACGACCTCTGGCCGCTACCGACCTATCAAGAAATGCTCTTCATCAAGTAACGTTCGCTCGAATTCGCAAGAATTCGAACCGAAACGATTGACAATTGAGCGCTGCAGACGCCCTTGGTGTCTGCAGCGTTTTTATGTCGCTACAACGGGTGCGATTTCCGGCTCTATCGCGGGCTCAGCAGTTTCAAGAATCCCAACCTGTGTCGGCACAACCGGCTCGACAGGTGGCGCCTGCACGCGCGGTTTCTTTGCGGCTCGCTTGATGAGCGAATGGATGAACTCGAGTTTGGCCACGACCGGCGGCACGACCACGTCGGGCACCAAATCTAGAAGTCCGATGGTGCGATTGAATTCATTCACGAGCACACCAACCTCGCCGAATCGCTCGACCAGTGGTGCAACTGAGCGAGTACGCAAATTGGTGCGAATCGACTTAAACAAGTGCGTCGCCGTGTCGAGCACCGAAATCATGTCCAAATACAGCGCGAACGTTTCCGAAAAATCCTCCCACGGGTGTGACGATGCGTACGCACTGATGAATGCCCCCGGCCAACCTTCGCGCGGGCCGTTCTGGTAATAGGCAGCCATCGCGTCCGTGTATGGTGACGAATTGTGGTTGCCGAACACGCGTGTGCACTCGGGCTCGCGCTGATCTTGCACCAGCATTTGCCAGTAGTAATGCCCAATTTCGTGGTGGAAGTGGCCAATCAGCGTGCGATGGGCTTCGTGAAACTCGACTCGCAGCGCCTCACGAGCCGCATCATCTGCTTCGCGCAGGTTAATCGTGATTTTGCCGTCCGCATGACCGGTATAAACAATCTCGCCCGCTCCTCCGTGGCGCCATTCATTGTTGGGGGGTTGAATGTCGGCTTTGAAATCGAACGATAACTTCGGCGTAGCCTCGGCATACGGCAAACCCAAGCGGTCGAGCGTGTAGAGAAGTCGCCGTTTTGCACCTTCGAGCCGCGCCCATTTTTCGCGATTTCCCGCGGTGCTGAGATCCGGAATCGTCTCGGTAAGTTGGCAAGCACTGCATAACCGATTTGCGGCCGGCTCGCCATCAGCCGGACCCTGATCCGTCGCCTCCGACTGATTCAATACATAACAACGATTGCAAATACTCTCAGCGACGTAATTATGGCATTTGCGAACCGACTTTCCGCAATCTTCGTAGCCGCAGCGGTATCCGCCGCTGGCCACGCCATTGTTCGCGCTGGCCGGTTCGAGCGCACTGATCCGACCACACCCTTCGCACCAACCCACTTCGCGCTGGCACACCAGGCACACCGAATTGTCAAAATACAGTCGATTTCCGCACTTGCAACGATACGTTTGCATATTTTCCGCCGAGGTTAAGCGTTCTCAATGATTTGGAACGCCTAAATGCAATGCGCGTGCCGATAGAGCGCTTACGAAACTAGGGGAGCGACATCGACACTGACCGTGATTTGATGATCGCCGCCACCCACGAAAACGCCCTGAATTGGGCAGACATCGCCATAATCTCGACCCCACGCGATTGTAACGTACGAATCGCCGACCAGGCAGTTATTCGTGGGGTCAAAGTCAACCCAACCAAGCGGGCCACACCACGCCGAGCACCAAGCGTGCGACGCATCCGCGCCGATCAATCGCGGCTTCCCCGGCGGTGGCGCCGTGCGCAAATACCCACTCACATAACGAGCTGCGATCCCCATGCTTCGCAAACAACCCGTCGCCAAGTGAGCAAAATCTTGGCAAACTCCCCGTCGCAATCGCAACACTTCCCATAAAGGCGTGTCGACGGTCGTCGCGCGTGTGTCAAACTTGAACTCGTGATGAATCCGCACGTTTAAGTCCACCAGAGCATGCACGATCGATCGATTGGGAAGGAAACTCTTGGCGGCATACTCGTGCAGCTCAGCCAGCAGCGGAACGCGCGGCGAAGGAAACGTGAGCTGCGCCCGCATCGGTTCCGAAGCGTTTGACGCATCGAGAACGTCCACTCCCGGCGTCGGTTGAACGACACACGCCTGCCAAGGAACGTCGCCCGACTTGGCCTCATCTAGGGTCGAAACTTGGACCGTGCTTTCGGCTACGATTTCCAGCCTGCGGTGGCCGCTCTCGATCGAAAAGTATTCGGCGCGGTTTCCAAAATAGTCCTCCCGGCCGGTGAAAAACGCTGGAGTCGGTTCGACCATCAAACGATAGTTAATGCACTTCTGACTGGCCGTAGCGCGGGCGCGAGGTGTACCAGATTGTGGCACACGGGTGCCAAATCCGAGTAAGCGTACCAAGTCGTGTGCGTAATGTGATACTTCAACTGCATCTCTACTCGGTGATCGAAGCTCGACTAATCAACTACTCTTCGGCGCTGGTTTCGTGTCGATATCGGCCAATCGCTGAATCGGGGCCGAATGAAAAAAGTATCGATGCGATATGACATCCGAAAGTTCGGGCAACGTCGAACCGATCGCGTCGAGCAATTTGTTTAACGCGTCGCTCGTGCCGGCCTCATACTCGTGCGAAATACGGACCACGTCCGTATCGCGGACCGCTCGCAGCAAGGTAGTCGCTAGACCTTGATCGGCCGGTTTGCTGTCCCCCTGCACTCCGACGTTCAAATGAGCGACGTGCGCCACACACTCTACGAGCTGATAAGCGACCGAACGTGGATTCGTTTCGTCGCACAGCATGAGGTCGAGCACCGCGCCCAGCTGAAATCTCGAACCGTACCGTGAGCGATATGTCATCACGCTATCGAGCATTTCAAGCAGCGTTTCGAGTGATTCTGGCTCGCTGCCGCTGCTGTTGGCGAGCATTCCGCGCACCAGTTGTGACTCTTGCAACGCCCGCTCCAGTCGCCGGCCCAGATCGAGGAATCGCCACGCATAAGTGCGCGTCATGCTCTCGGCAATTTCGCCCGCGTAGGCTGCCAACTGCACGAGCAGCACATCGATCTTGTCGAGCAAATCGAGAAACCCGTGCCGACCCTGCGTAGCCCGAAAATCGTCGTTCATTTGACGAATAATGCGCCAGCTATCGAGCGACATCAGATCGCGGACCGTTGCCGCAAGCGAAACGAGCGACGTTACTGTTGCTCGCAGTGCGTTCGGCGGGCCTTCATCGAAGGCCGATGTCGGTAGTTGTTTTTCGATCGAAGGAAGCTGCTTGCGAATTTCTTCAACGACATAGCCTGGCTCGATTTGCCCCTGCTCTGCCAATAATCGCAGCAGGTGCGGCAATTCCGGAATACGATCGACCTGTTCTTCGCTCGCCAATCGTCGGGCCGCCGACCGAATTAATTTCGCCAAACACTCAGCTCGCACCGAGTGCCGTCCTAACCAGAAGAAGTGCTCAGCTGCGCGGCTTGATAGATCAACACCGCCGCGCCGCAGCGGCAACTCTCCTTCGCTCGCCGAAAGTAGTGAAACGTGTTCCACCGGCCCATCGGCCAGAACCCACGTATCCTTGCTCCGCTCACCGTCGAGCAGCGAAAGCTCCAGCGGCGCGAGCGACGTTGATACGCGCGCCAGACCGCCTGGCATCACGGTGTAGGTGTCGCCATGTGCTGCCGCGAAAGTCCGCAAAGCGATGTAGCACGGCTGCAGTTGATCACCCGACCATGCAGGCGCGCCGGATCGAACAATCTTTTCCTGCGCGACGAATCCGCCCGGATTCGTTTGGATGAGCGCCGCGAGCGTTTTGCGCGACATATCCGCCAACCGACTGATTTGAGACACCGGCTCGCCCCTTCGCCGATACGCTGGCAGCACGATCAACTCATCGAGCCGTTCCAGTACGTAGTTACAAATCTCTGGTTCGCCGCACCACCACGTAGCTACGCCCGGCATTGCCAGCGGTTCGCCCAACATCTTTTCCGCCAACCTCGGCATGAACGCCCGGAAGATCGGCGATTCGACGAGGCCGCTGCCCGGCGTATTTGCTACCGAGACATTCCCGGATCGCATTGCCTGCAACAATCCAGCGGTCCCCTGTGTATCGGCATCTGCGATTTCGAGAGGGTCGAGATGCTCGCTGTTCGGTCGGCGCAACAACACGTTAACGAGCGATAACCCCGCCAACGTCTTCAAATACAATCGATTGCGCCGCACTGCAAAGTCGCCTGCCTCGGCGAGCGTATAACCGAGGTAGCGTGCAAGAAACGCATCTTCAAAATAATTCGTGCTGCCGGCTGCCTGACTGAGAATCACGATTCGCGGATCCCCATCGCGCTGCGGCGCGAGGTTGGTGAGCAGTTCTTTTACGGCGATGAAGTATGGTGCCAGCCGCTCGACGCGGCATTGCCGAAATACATCCGGCAACATTCGTGATAGCGCGATCCGATTTTCTAGCGCAAAGCCCGCGCCACTCGCGCTTTCGCAGCGGTCCGATTGCACCCACCAGCGACCATCAGGCCCACGCGCTAAATCCGCCGCGTAGAATTGCAACATCCGCGCGTTTTGCAGCTCGGGGGGTCGGCAGAAAGCCAAGCGATATCCGGGGTGACGGAACAACGCCTCCGGCGGCAGCACTCCGTCTCGCACGAGTGTTTGAGGACCGAATACGTCGCGCAGCACCATATCGAGCAGTGTTGCTCGCTGCTTGAGCGCGGCAGAAACAAGTCGCCACTCATCGGCCGAAATCACGAGTGGCAATCCATCCAATTCCCACGGCCGACGCCGCGCACTAGGATCGCCCAAGTCGGGATACGTCAAACTATTCTGCCGCAACAGCCGCTGGGCCTGCTCCCAACGATGCATGTACTCGGTGCGAGTGAGCTTTTCGGCACCTTTAAGAAACAGCTTCCAAGCCGGTCGCAACACGCCAGGCGCCGAGAAGACTTCATCGTACGAACCCGGCGCGAGCTCGTAGCCGCGCAGCAGCTCCGCGTCTAAGCTCGTTTCCGTTGCCGACACGCGAGGTCTCACCGAGGTAATTATGCCACCGTCTTGCAACTCACACATCCATCGCGTGGTTCAATCTCTTCATCCAGGTGACTAATACTTACTGCAATCACGATCGTGTCAACGACCGCGGCGCAAGTCCAGCGTCATCGGGTAGTCGCGATTCTGTTCATCGGTCGGCATTTCCAAGCGGCCGCCGCGATGTCCCATCCGTAAAAACCGCGCCGCCCGTCGGCTCTCTGCTTCGAACGCATTGATTGGAAACGTCGTTGGGTTCAATCCGCCCGGGTGACCCACATGATACGTCGCTCCGCCGAGCGACCGTTGCATCCACAGGTCCATCACATCGAACACCAGTGGTGCGTCGACCGGGATGGTTGGATGCAAACAGCTCGGCGGCTGCCACGCCCGGTAGCGGACACCCGCTACATATTCGCCTTCCACGCCCGTCCGATGCAATGGCAACTTGCGTCCATTGCACGTAATTACGTGCCGCGAATCGGTCATTCCCCTCACTTTTACTTGCAACCGCTCGACAGACGAATCGACATAGCGGGCAGTGCCGCCCGCCGTACCTTCTTCTCCGAGCACGTACCATGGCTCAATCGCCTTGCGAACCTCGACATGTACACTCGAATGAGCAAAGTCGCCAACAAACGGGAACCGAAATTCGAAGTGAGGTGCAAACCACTGTGCATCGAGCGGATAGCCGGCGAGCCGCAACTCGTCGACCACATCGCAGAAGTCTTCCCACACAAAATTGGGAAGCATGAAGCGATCGTGCAGCGACGTGTCCCAATCCACAAGCTGCGCGTTGTACGGCGTCTTCCAGAAACAGGCGACACATGCCCGCAACAACAATTGCTGTGCGAGACTCATCCGCTCGTGTGGCGGCATCTCAAATGCGCGGAATTCGACCAAGCCCAAGCGGCCACTCGAGCTATCTGGAGAAAACAATTTGTCGATGCAGAACTCAGCGCGGTGCGTATTGCCCGTGCCATCGACGAGCAAATTGCGGAACACGCGATCGACCAACCATGGCGGTGGCGTGCGACCCGGCAGCGCTTGCTCGAAAGCGATCTCGAGTTCGTAACGCGCATCGCGGCGACCTTCATCCACGCGCGGCGCTTGGCTCGTCGGGCCGATAAATGTGCCCGAGAACAAGTACGACAACGAAGGATGATTATGCCAGAAGGCCACCAAGCTTCGCAGTAAGTCTGGGCGTCGCAAGAACGGACTATCGGCCGGCGTCGCGCCGCCAAGCACGACGTGATTTCCACCGCCAGTGCCCGTGTGCGTGCCGTCGAGATCGAACTTCTCCGTTCCCAGCCGCGAAAAATGGGCATCTTCGTAAACGCCCGAAGTGATCCCCTGCAACTCATCCCAGCTTCCGGCCGGCGGCACGTTGACTTCGATGACGCCCGGATCGGGCGTGATCTTTACGTGACTCACCCGCGGATCGTGCGGCGGCTCGTAACCTTCAATCACGACAGGCGATGCCAGTTCAGCAGCAACCGACTCGATCGACGCCACCAGTTCTAAATAGTCCTCAAGCCGATCGATGGGCGGCATGAAAATGTGCAACACGCCGTCACGAGGTTCGATGCACATCGCCGTGCGAACGACATTCGCCGGATCCATTTGCGTCGACGCGACCGGCGTTGCATTCGGGTCATGGCCGATGGATACAGCACCGTCCCCGTTATTTGCACCAATCTCAGGATAACCATTCCCCACCAACTGATTGCCGTATGGAGCGTGGCCGTTCGGATCGTAGCCAGCGTCATCAAACTCACCCCCGCCAGCCCCACCAACGGCCGCGGGCGAAAACTGCCGCGTAACGGTTGTAGCTGTGCTGGCGGCTCGCTCGCGCATTTGATGGTACGCCGGCAGCGCCGATCGCTCGGCAAATCCATCGCGCGTATAGCCGGCTAAATCCAACGCCGATTGCTTCGTCCACAGCAGCGATTGAATTGGCAGCCGAAATCCCATTGGCGAATCGCCCGGAATCAGGAACATTTCCTCCGACCGTACCACCCACTCGCCACTTTCCCAATAGGGCGTGCTCGCCCACCACACGCGACGTAGCGGTAGCACGCAGCCGACTGGGGCCGTAATCCCCTGCTCGAACAAACGCGCCAAGCGTGCCCGCTCCTCTTTATTCTCTAATCGCGAATCTCGCACATCGACATTCGCCGGCAGCCGACGCTCTTTCCAGGCGTAGTACAACGCGTCCTCATAGCCATCGATCAAATGCTGCGCAATCGACGCCCAACTTTTGCGCCAGCAATTGGCCAAAGCGGCGGGCCTCATCCACGGTGGCTTGGCCGCGCTTTGCCGGATCGGCGAGTAGCGATTCATCCTGCCAAATTGGTTCGCCATCGAGTCGCCAGTAGCAACGCAGCGCCCATCGCGGCAATGGCTCGCCGGGATACCACTTCCCCTGCCCCATGTGCAGCAGCCCGCCCGTAGAAAACCGGTGCTTGAGCCGCATCATTAGGTCGCCCGCCAGCCGACGCTTATTCGGCCCCATGGCATCGGTCTTCCATTCGAGACCTTCCATGTCGTCGACCGAGACGAACGTCGGCTCGCCCCCCATCGTCAGCCGAACGTCCCCGGCTTTCAGATCTTCATCCACTTGGTGGCCGACAGCATTGATCGCTTGCCACTCGTCATCCGTGTACGGTTTGGTAACGCGCGGATCCTCGTGAATCCGCGTCCACCGTCATCTTGAAGTCGAAATGCTCCGCACGCCTCGACGCCGTGCCCGAAATCGGTGCCGCGCTTATCGGTTCTGGCGTACATGCCAGCGGAATGTGCCCTTCACCAGCCAACAGCCCCGAAGTCGCATCAAGCCCAACCCATCCTGCTCCGGGCAAAAACACTTCAGCCCAGGCGTGCAGATCGGTGAAGTCGATTGCCGTCCCAGCCGGCCCGTCGAGCGGCACCTCATCCGCCTTCAACTGCACGATGTACCCCGACACAAATCGGGCCGCCAATCCCATCCGCCGTAAAATGTTGACCAGCAACCACGCCGAATCGCGGCAAGAGCCGCTGCGCTTTTCCAGCGTCTCGTCGCACGACTGCACGCCCGGCTCGAGCCGAATGAGATACTTTATTTCCTTCTGCAACTGCTGATTCAATTCGACGAGAAAATCAATCGTCTTACGCCGCGTGCGATCGATCCTGCGCACGTATTCGGCCAGCGGCGCCCCTTCCATGACCGGCGTCACGTGCAAGAACGGCATCAGGTCTTTGAGCGTATCCGGCGAATAGGCAAACGGATAAAACTCCGCATCCGGTTCAAGAAAGAAATCGAACGGATTAATGACCGTCATTTCGGCCGTCAGGTCCACCGTCACGGTGAACTTGTCCGTCGGCTGCAGAACCACGACTCGCCCCAAAAAATTCCCGTATGGGTCTTGCTGCCAATTCAAAAAATGATTGGCCGGCTCGATTTTGAGCGAATAGCTCGGAATGCGCGTGCGGCAATGCGCCGCCGGTCTCAAGCGAATCACTTGCGGGCCCAAACCCGTCGGCTCGCCATATTGGTATTCAGTACGATGATGCAGCGCGACGCGGATTGGCATGGGGAAGACTCAGCGGCAATGGGGCAAACGCAACTCCGAAACGCCTCATCCAACGATGAGCCGTCCCGGTCGTGCGGCGGGGAATTCGCCGCACAAAGATAGGTCGAACGATCGCCCGCCGCCGCCAAAATCCTAGCAGTTACGAGCATGCCGCCTGAACCAACTATCCTGCCCCGGGGACACGTTTCGCCAACCCTTTTGCCCCTGTTGATCGGAGTTTTACGGCCGATTTTCCGCTACTTTTGGGCTTCCTAAGCCTGTCGCAGCAACATTCGCAGCAAATGCTAGAATAATGCCCCAGATTGCTCAACATCCCCGCCGACCCGCCTTCATGAATCGACGATCTAATTCGATGACCGCAGCGATCACAATTATCGCGTCCCTCATCGGTTTCTGTGCGGCGGTGCGCGCAGCGCAGCCGAACGCACCGGCGAGCAATCCTTTGTCACGCGCTCGCCCGCCGTTGGCCGCAACGGCATGGCCGCGACCAGCCAACCGCTTGCCACGTTGGCCGCCCTAGAAATCTTGAAGGCGGGTGGCAACGCCGTCGACGCCGCGATCGCCGCCAACGCGGTGCTCGCTGTCACCGAGCCGATGAGCTGTGGCCCCGGCGGTGATCTCTTCGCCATCGTTTGGGACGCGCACACGAAAAAGCTCTACGGCCTCAACGCCAGCGGCCGAAGTCCGCTCGGCCTAACGCGAGAAGAATTTCAACGCCGAGACTTGAAATTCATCCCAACGAAAGGACCGCTCGCCATTTCGGTGCCCGGCTGCGTCGATGGTTGGGCCGAACTTCACGCTCGGTTCGGAAAGCTGTCCTTCGAAAAGGTTCTCGAACCCGCGATCCGCCATGCTCGCGAAGGCTTTGCCGTTACGGAGGTGATCGCTCGCGGGTGGAATGCGAGCGCTGTCGTAGATCGCAAATTTCCCGGATTTGCGGACGTCTATCTTCCCGGCGGCCACGCCCCGCAGCACGGCGAAACGTTCCGTAACCCAGCCCTCGCCACGACACTTGAAACAATCGCCCACGGTGGACGCGATGCCTTCTACCGTGGCGAGATTGCCGGCAGGATCGAAGACTTCATGCGTGCAAATGGCGGCTTCATTCGCCGCGAAGATTTGGCAGCACATCACTCCGATTGGGTCGAACCCGTTAGCGCCGAATACCGTGGCTACGATGTTTGGGAATTACCGCCCAACGGCCAAGGCATCGCCGTGCTGGAAATGTTGCAGTTGCTTAAAGGATTCGATCTTCGCCGCGCAGGATTCGGCAGCCCTGACCCCATCCATTACTTCGTCGAAGCCAAGAAACTCGCGTACGAAGATCGGGCTCGCTTCTACGCCGATCCCAAGTTCTACGATCCGCCTGTCGCCGAATTAATTTCTGCCGCCTACGCCGACAAGCGCCGCCCGCTCATCGATGCCGCCCGCGCCGCCAAAGACCCAGCCCCCGGTAACCCCGCGCTTCGCGCAGGCGACACCATCTACCTCACAACTGCCGACAAAGATCACAACATGGTGTCACTGATCCAAAGCAATTACCTCGGCTTCGGTTCCGGCTTGTGTGCACCCAAACTCGGTTTCTGCTTTCAAAATCGTGGCGCACTATTCGACCTCACGCCCGGCCGACCGAATAGCTACGCTCCGGGCAAGCGGCCATTCCATACGATCATTCCGGCCTTCGTCACCAAAGACGGCAAACCGGTAATGAGCTTCGGCGTAATGGGCGGCGACTTTCAACCCCAGGGCCAAGTGCAGATTCTCATGAACCTTTTCGACTTCGGCATGGGCCTACAAGAAGCCGGCGACGCGCCTCGCATTCGGCACGACGGCTCATCGACGCCCACCGGCCACACCGCTGGACCGAATGGCGGCGAAGTGGTACTCGAACCTGGCTTTGATTCGAAAGCCATCGATGAACTCAAACGCCGCGGCCATCACATCGCCAAACTCAGCGGCGAATTCGGCGGCTACCAAGCTATTTGGTACGACGCCGAAAAGGACGTTTACTTCGGCGCGACTGAATCGCGCAAGGACGGCGTCGCCCTCGGCTACTAGCGGAGAAGTGCAACGTTGCCGACCTAGGGTTCCGTCACCAGCCGTGCCGAAACTCCTTCGGTTGATAGCAATCGTACGCCAGGTGGCGCGTGAATAACGATCGCCTCTACGTTGGGCCCATCACAGTGGACCTTCAGCCCGCCTCCCTGGTCGGCCGTCACGTCCAGCACGCCATCATGCAAATGAATCCGCGTGATCGTGAGCTCCTGCCAATCCTTCGGCAACTGCGGCGAAATCGCGAAGCCATCGTAAGTCGGGTGAAATCCCAGAAATCCGTACAGCATCACCTGCGTCGCCATCACGCTTTCGATGAACTCCTTATCGAGCCCCAGGCCCCCCGCCGTATTGCCGCCTTGCATCGAGCCGCGGACAGGATCCTTGGCATAGTACGCGCGGTAGCCCCCGTCGCGCTGCGTATCGTCGAACCACTTGACGATTTCCGATAGCCGTGCGCTCGCCACATCGGGCCCGGCCGTCTTCAATTGGGCTATCAAATCGTAGTACGTCCAACCAAGTACTGCCCCGCCATCCTGCACTTGAGCCCCCCACGGAATGCTCTCTGGGTTCGACCATCCCCAAAAGTAATAGTCAAGATTTCGCCGCGTCGTCGACCGCGGTCCAAATCGCCAATGGTAAATGTCATCGCCGACCGATGTATCGCCCTCCACTGTCCGCCGTCCGCCGATCCAATCGCAAATCGATTTGGCTTGCTCCGGTGATGCGATGCCGAACACAACCGCTTCGTTATTTAGGAACGTGAAACCATAGTCGTGCAAATTGCCATCCAGGTCGATCGTTCCGAATCGCCCGGTCGCTGGATTCCAAAATCGCTGCTGAAAGTGAGCTCGCACTTCGTCAGCGAACTTCAGCAACGCCGCCGAATCACAAGAGCCGCCACTCACCACTTTCCACTCCGGATGCGCCGCAACGAGCGCTTCCAATTCCGCCAACTTCCGCAACGTGTCGTAGTAATACACAGTCGCCAGCGCATCCTCGCCGCCGAACGGTAGAATGTCCCAGTAGTTGCTCCCAATCCCCTCGCCCGCAAGCACTTGCTTCTGCCCGTTCACAATCCGCACGCCGCTGCGCCCCTCATGCCCCGGCCAGGTCGTATAGATGCACTTCTTGGCGTGCGTTTGAAATTCGCGATCGACGAATTGCATCGCCGTGCGAATCCGTGGCATCTGCCCACGCAAGAAATCAATATCGTCAGTCCACAAAAAATAGTCGTGACACCCGCGAATGAAGTTCAAATTGTTGATGTTCTGCCGTGTATCACACGCCACGTGAAATGACTTAATCACAATTTGCCCATGATCCGCGTTTTCAAACCCAATTCGCAGCCGGGTAATTGTTCCCTTCCAATTTGGGTCGTGAGACGTGGCGATCATCGTCCGCAATTCACGTGGCTGCTCGAAACTCGCATCCGCCGGCGCATTGAAGCAGATGCGACGTTCGCTGCCGAATTCCGGCTCCTCCTTCGTCGTCCACTCGACATAGCACTTTGTGTGTTCCAGGCCGGTTGCCCACCAATTCAACCGCAGCCAGGGAAACCGATGGGCGTCGATGGCGAACGCAGGCGTCTCAAGCGTCGCGAGACCGCTCTTTAGCTCGAACTGCCACCCTTTCTCATTGAGCCCCTTATCGATTACACCGGTCAGCTTCCAACCTTGAGTCGTAGCCGGCGGCGCTTCGTAGCCGGCGACGCCAATCGGTCGAAAATGCCAGCCAACTCCGCCCGCCTGCATCCAGGTGGGAAACGGCCAACCTTCAGCGTGCGCGGGCCCATCGTGCTGGCGAGTGACCACATATCCTTCCGCATCGATTTCTCGTCCTGCCAGCGCCTTCGCCCAGCGCTCCCGCATTTTGTTCAGCCTCGGACCACTTCCGATCGCCGGCCAAAGCGTGGCATTCGGCAACCATTCATCCCACAGCGGAATCATCGGCCCGGCGATTTGGTAGTGCAACCAAAACAAGTCGCGCAGCGAAGTCATCTCCGCGTCATGACCTGGTACGCTGAACTTCGGAAAATCGTCCGGCGGACCCGCGAGCGCAATCGTGCCCGCAAGTACGCATGAGTTAACGGCGAAGAGCAGTAGTGTTGTGAACAACCATCGCCTGCCAATTCTCAATTCCTTCACGCTCATCATTCCTCGCATTTCGATGTTGATCTCTACGATGTCGCATTCGCCCGGTCGCGAAATCCAAGTATACTCGCCCACATGCCTTCGCTGTTGTCCCCCGATCTGCCGGTTGCCAGTATTTTGACGGAGACGGTTGCCGCCTCTCGCGGAGGCGGCGTGGTCGTAACCGCACCGCCCGGCTCCGGTAAAACAATGCTGGTGCCGGCTGCAGTCCTCGACGACCTGCCTCCCGATCAAAAACTCGTACTGCTTCAACCGCGCCGACTCGCCGCCCGCGCGGTAGCACGACGTATCGCTCAGCTGCGCGGCGTTCGAATTGGCGAAGAAGTTGGTTATCACGTCCGCTTCGATGCCCAAGTAACCCGCGACACACGTTTGATCGTCGCGACGACTGGCATTCTCCTCCGAAGAATGCTCGGCGAAATCAGCCTCGAAGGCATCGGAGCCGTCGTCCTCGACGAATTCCACGAGCGTACGATCGAAATGGATCTGCTGCTTGGATTGCTCGTCCGCATCCGGCAAACTCTGCGACCCGATTTACGGATCGTCGTCATGAGTGCCACACTGGCCGCCGAACCGGTCGCGAAATTGCTCGGCGATTGCCCAATCATCCACGCCGAAGGCCGCTGCTTTCCCGTTGCGATTCGCTACCAACGTCGCGGCGACCAGGCGTATCTAGAAGATCGCATCGCCGCGCAGCTCCCGCATGCACTCGCAGACACCACTGGCCACGTCCTCGTGTTTCTGCCGGGCGTTGGCGAAATCATTCGCTGTCAAAATACGCTTGCGACAATCGCCGAGCGCGGTGGCCATGCTCTCATCCCGCTTTACGGCGATCTGCCAGCAGAGAAGCAAGATGAAGTGCTAAACAACGTCGGCCGACGCAAAATCATCCTTTCCACCAACGTCGCCGAAACGTCGCTGACGATCGATGGCGTCACCGCCGTCATCGACTCCGGCCAAGCCCGCCAGCTGCGCGTTTCCACCGCGACTGGCCTGCCGCGCCTCGAACTCATTCCGATCACGCAAGCCTCGGCCGACCAACGTGCAGGCCGTGCAGGCCGTACGGCCCCGGGCATCTGTTGGCGACTCTGGGAAGAATCATCGCACAAGTCGCGGCCTGTCGCGGACACACCGGAAGTACAACGCAGCGATCTTGCCGAACCCCTTCTGCAACTGCTCGCGCTCGGCGAGCAGCACGACTTCCCATGGCTCGATCCACCGCCGGCCGAAGCGCTCGAACACGCGCGATCGCTCCTCACGCTGCTCGGCGCGATCGACGAAAACGAGCAAATCACACCGCTGGGGCACACACTCGCGAACATGCCGGCCCACCCTCGCCTCGCCCGTTTGCTATTGAGCGGTGCCGAGCGTGGCGTATTGCGCGAAACGTCCGTCGCCGCTGCGATGCTTTCCGAACGCGACGCCTTTCGCTCTGCCGATCGCGGTCGTCGCGGACCTCGCGAATACGGGCATACCCGCACACGTTCAGACGTTGTCGACCGCGTATTCGCACTACAAGCCTTTCACGCTGGCAATGTCCTCAACGATCCGGATTTGGAATTAAATCCTGGTGCTGCTCACAACGTGCTGCGTGCCGCAGACCAATTGTTTCACCTTTCTGACTTCCCGCGAGCGCCGTGCGCCGAGCAACCAAACGAAGCACTGATGCACGCGCTGCTCGACGCCTTCCCCGACCGGCTCGCAAAGCTTCGCCCGGGCACCCAAGATCGCGCGCTGCTTGTCGGCGGCCGGGGCGTCCGTATCGACGCCAGCTCACGCGTCCGCGGCGAACCCCTATTCCTCGCAATCGATATTAACGACGCCGGCGGCGAGGCTCGGGCACGACTCGTCTCGGCAGTCGATCGCGAATGGCTGTCGGAGGATATTCTGAGCCGCCGCGAAGAGTTGTTTTTCAATCCCACCAAAGGACAAGTCGAAGCCCGCGCGCGAACCTACTGGATTGATCTCATGCTCGACGAGGCGCCCGTCGCGATCACCGACAAAACCGCTGCAGCCGAGCTACTCGCGCAGCAGGCGTGCCGAGATCTCGATCACGTGATGCCACCAGCAGATTCCGCCGCTGGAAGTTTTCTCGCCCGTGTCCGCTGGCTCGCCGACGCCATGCCCGACCTGCAACTACCACCTTTCGACGAGGCGACGCTGCAAGAGTTGTTACCCGAAATCTGCTACGGACTGCGTTCACTCGATGACCTATGTACCGCAGATTGGCTTTCGATCCTGCAAGGTCGCGTCGGTTACGATCGCCTCGCGGAAATCGACCGTCAGGCGCCTCCTCAATACGAATTGTCGAACGGCAATCGCCACACGCTCACGTATGAGATTGGTAAACCGCCGATTCTCGCCGTTCGCATCCAAGAAATGTTCGGCGTCGCCGAAACGCCGCGCATCGCCGGCGGCCGGGTGTCACTCCTACTTCACCTGCTGGGCCCCAATCATCGCCCACAGCAAGTAACTGCCGATCTCGCCAGCTTCTGGCAAAACGGCTATCCAGAGGTTAAGAAAGAACTTCGCCGCCGATACCCGAAACACTCCTGGCCCGATGATCCACTCGCAACGCCAGCCACACGCTCCGGCCTAAAGCGCGATGCGAAATAAAATTCTCGTAGCTGAATTCGCAAGAATTCGGCCCTTTCCCGGGATGTCTGCTATCCGCGCAAATTCGGCTATATCGCTCGGCCCTCGACTCTCGGCATTCTCACAGCTCAACTTCATTCCCAAAATACGGCATCGCAGCATCGATTCCATATGCCGCCACTAACTTATCGTGCAGCGCCTTCCTCGGCCCATCTTCGCCGTGCGTCAGAAACATCCGCGGCTTCGATTCCTCGAAGGGTGCAGCCCACTGCACCAATCGAGTCTGTCCTGCATGCGCCGAGAATCCGCCCAGTGTATGCACCTTGGCACGTACGGCCACATCGCCGCCAAAGATCGATACAAACTTTGCTCCATCAACCAATCGCCGTCCCAGCGTCCCCTGCCCTTGGTAACCGACGATCACGACATGTGCATTTGGATCCGGCAGATTGTGTTTGAGGTGATGTAAAATGCGTCCGCCCGTACACATGCCGTTGGCCGATATAATCACCATGCCCCCGCGAGCATCATTCAATTGCTTCGACTCATCCACCGAATGCGTGTAGATGACGCCCGGAAAACTCAGCGGCGTCATCTGCTGTTTGACGAGATCCGTCGCCCGCTCGTCGTAGAGATCGGTATACCGCGAATACAAACCGCTGACCGAAGTCGCCATCGGGCTATCGATATACACCGGCAGCTGCTTCAATTTCCCCGCACGAATGAATTCGCCAATGTGGAACACCAGGTCCTGCGTGCGGCCCACAGCGAACGCCGGAATCACCACTTTGCCCTGCGTCTTTTCCGCGGCCTGCAAAATCGAAAGTAATTCCGTCCGCGTCTCTTCCATCGACCGATGATCCTTATCGCCGTAGGTGGATTCAAGCAACACCACGTCCGCCGGTGTCGGCGTCACCGGGTCCCGCAAAATCGGTGCGTTCGTCTGGCCAACGTCGCCCGAAAAAACAATCACGACCGTGCGGGTGCCGTCGTTCACGGTCATCCGGACGCTGCCGGCGCCCAAAATGTGGCCAGCATCGCTGAGCTTGATCGTGATGCCTTCCGCGATTTTCTGTTCCAGCTCATACCCCACGCTCGTCATCCGCGCGAGCGTCCGCTCTACCTCGTCGGCAGTGTATAGCGGCTGACGGTTCACATCCCTATCAGTCGGCTTACCATGGATATGCTTCAAAAACCGCGCGTAGTCTTCCTGCTGCAGGTGAGCCGAATCCCGCAGAATGATCGCCGTCACATCCTCGGTTGCCGCAGTGCAATAAATTGGTCCGCGATAACCACCCTTAATCAGCATCGGCAATCGACCGCAATGATCAAGATGGGCATGCGTCAGCACTACCGCATCGATCTCCGGCAAATCCGCCGGGATCATCTTGCGATTGTGCTCGTCCGCTTGCTTTTCGCCCTGGTGCATGCCCATGTCGACCATCACCCGAGCGTGATCCGTCGTCACGACATAGCACGAACCCGTTACCTCGCCCGCCGCTCCAAAAAAACCGAGTTTGATCATGCACGAATGTCCGTATCGTAAAAGAAGCGCGAGTTTACCGCTCGCGGAACCGAAATGAAGCTGCGGCCAGTGTCGCCCACTCAGCGTATGACCACAAGCGGGAAGATGGGTCGCGCTTAAACTAAGGGCGACAGCAGCGATTGGCCCAGCGCGTCATCGAAAACGCAATCGCCAACAGAACGAGCGCTAAACTGGCAGGTTCTGGAACAGCCGCGGCAGCGGCTCCGCTCCCAGCGAATTGCCCAAAGTGCGATCGCCAGATCGCATAGTCGGCCACATCGACGTGCCCGTTCAAGTCCGCGTCCGCCGCAAGGTTCGACCCAGTCTGATTCAGCGTGTCACGCCAAATCACATAGTCGGCCGCATCTACTTTGCCATCGTGATTGAAATCGCCAGGGATCGCCGCGGTGTTGCTCCACGGCAAGGACGGCAACTCGTTGAGTGTCAGCACGCGATCGCTGCCGAGCAAAGCTTGCACTTGCTGCGCCGTGTAGTTCGAAAGAAAACCGTCCTGCCACATGGAATAATAGTCCCATCCAATGTTATACGTATTGAGCGCCGTAGCATTCGGCAATGTGCCCGACTCCGAAAGCGATAGCATCTTCTTGCCGTTGAATTGATTCAGCATGTCGTACCATTGACCGCTCATACTGCTGGCGGGGTCGGTGTAGATATCGAGCCCGACCATGTCGACCACATCGTCGCCGGGGTACCAGTCCATGTAATTCCCCTCGGCCGCCGACGAAGTGAACTCCCAAATCAAATTGTGCAACCCATCGTGGTTGGTCAGCCGATCGTGCATCAGCCGCCACAATTGTTTGAACGAATCTGGCCCGTGCGCGCCCCACCAAAACCAGCCACCTTGCGCTTCATGCAGTGGCCGCCAAATCACCGGCACACCCGCTGCTTGAAATTTCTGCAATTGCGTGCCGATCGCATCGATATCACGCAGTATCAACTGGTAGTCTGACCCTGACGGATTGGCCAGCGCTCCCGGTAGATCAAACGTCGTCCCCTGGGTGTAAAATCCACGCCACCATGGGTAGTCATTCGACCCACAGTTGCTGCCACACGGCGTATTCACCAAGTTGGCCGGCGCATTCCAATGCCAGTTCATCGCTATGATGCCGTTATTTTGCTTGGCCCACGCGATCGATTGCTCCGATTCGTTATTCGGATTCGAACCGTATTGAATTCTCGTCGGCGAGTATTCGATAAAATCCGAGCTCCGCACAGCCGGCTTCAATCCGCCCGAAAGATTGAGATACGTTGAGCTCGGGAACGGCAGATTCTTGCTCGCATCCTGCTGGTGCCCGGCCAGCGTCTGCTTCCCGTAGATGCTGGTCAAATAGTTCATCAATTGCTGCGTACTCGTATTTGCCAGCGAATCAGAAAGAGTTGCCGGTGCAGGCAAAATCGCCGGCGGCGTGAACGGCTTGAATTCGAAATAGTCGACGTCGTAATACCCCCAGCTCTGGTAGATATCGAGCGTCGTGCTGCCGCCCGTCAAATTGAAAATGCCAGCCCGATCCGTCGTGAACGTCGCTGATTGATCGAACGTGCCACTGCCTGTTTCCGAACCGACGCGATAGTCATAGCCCTTCGGTCCATATTGCGAACGATAACCAATATTGAGCTCATACAAACCTGCCGGCGCATTCACCTGCAGCTGCAGGTAGTCAGACCCGTTCGAAGAATCGAAACCCGTTACGTACCCGGAGCCTGAATACCCAGACACAGCGTGCGAAATCTGCGTGCCAAACAACTGCCCGGTTTCAGCTTCAAAGCGATACGTCTGCGCAGACGCCGGTAAGGCCATCAGAAAAGCAACGATGAGCGGCCACCGAAATCCCAATTCCGCCACCCACCTTTTTTGCAAAGCCACCCGCATTATCGCCGGAACAAATGCGATCGCCGTTCCGCACAGAACCGCCATGAAACGTCGCATCGCACACCACATCATTTCGGCTTGGGCACTTTGATATCGAACGGTAAGGCCTTCGTATCCACGACGAGCGTCGTTGTCGCCATACTGCAATACTCGCGCGGAACCAACAGTTTCCCTTTTGCGTCGGTCGCTTGCTCGATGGATACCTTATGTTTCCCCGCAATCAATCCATCTCCGTACTTGTAACTGGTGACGCAATCGAATTCACCTTGCGCATTCACATTGGCAATGCCTGGCCGCGGATGTGCTCCCGCCACTTCCGGCGCATCCAGGGCAGCGAACTGTAAGCGAAGCCCCGCTGGAATCACCGTGCCGTCTTCGTAAGTTATCTTGCCGTACGATTTGACATAGCTGAAAGGGCTGCGAGGACCACAGCCCAAACACACGCAACAGAATAAAACGGCAGCGAAGCGCATCTGCATTCGATTCGTCAGCAAATTTAATTCGGTGTTTGCTCTATCAGAAGCTATCTACCGGGTAGTCATCGCGCGACATATTGAGGCGCTGCCACAGCCTGAAAATCGATGGATCGATCTGCGTTTTCTCAATCTTGCTGCCAATGGGGCCGATCGCGCCCGCGTCGATAAAATCGCTCACGAATCGCACGCTCGCGTCCGCCATCGCGACGTTGGCGCCGCCTGGGTGGCGACTTCGCACCGTCGATTGACCGCTTGCGTGTACCGAAGTATCAGGGTGCATGCATTCAGCTAAAAGATTGGTATCACCTACATCCGCTACGACATCGGAATCACCCAAAAGATCATCGTTATACCCGCCACAGTCGTTGATTGCGTAACCGGCATGCCGGCAGTGAAAATTCGAACCGCACATGCCCATCGCCCACACTCCACGACGGTCGCGGCTGCTAAGCCCGACTCGCATCTCTTCGAGCATGATCGTGTTCGTCGAGCCGTCAGTTATCTTGCCGAAATTCAACACCTGCCGATTCTGACCATCATCGAACCCGCCCATGCCAATATTGTAGTTGTACAGATCCTTCGTTGCAGGATCGGTGAATAAGGTTTTCCAAGAGGCATTGGGCCAGAACTCGAAAGCATTGTAACCATAGTTGCCTCGCGCCCAGTTGCCCCCGCTTCCCTGAAACAAATTGCCGCGGCCAATATCGCTCGGGCAGAGCATAATCGGAATTTCCGTGCCGCGAGGTACGATATTCACATCCGTGCCGTTGGTCGCATACAGTCTCGTCAACGTGTCGATTTTGAACGTATCCGCGAGCGCCTTCTCTTCCAAATAAGGCAAGATGTCGATCGCCCAATTCCAAAATAGCCGCGTGTCATCTAGCGGTTGATAATTGGTGTTTGCGGGATATCGAATCGCAGCCGGAAATTCCTTCTTTGTGTCGTGGTAATTGTGTAGCGCCAGCGCCACATTCTTGAGATTGCTCGTGCATTGTGCCCGCCGCGCCGATTCGCGGGCCGCTTGAATCGCCGGGAGCAATAGCGCCACTAAAATGCCGATGATCGCAATGACCACCAACAGTTCGACCAGTGTGAAGCCGCCGCTCGAACGCCGCCGTATCGGAGCGAACATTTCTATAGCCTCCGCCTGCCAACCTTAATGCTTTCACCGCTGTTAAAGCACTTGAGCAAGTTATAACGTATTCGCATCGTCCATGCCAGATAGGTGTTAGCAATCGATAAGAATTACTTGCTACTACCGCATTATACGCGGCATTTCAAACCGAACTACAAGTGGGCAAGTGGTTTTAGCGTGACCTCTTCTCAATAACGTCACAAACCTCCGTGGGCGTTCAACCTCGGCGGCGAACACTGACAAGCCCTCCCACGACAGCGCTGAACAGCAGGACGAAACTCATGGGCTCCGGCACAGCCGCGCCATTTAAGCTACCGCTTCCGCTCCCGCTGGTATGCCCAAAATTCGCACGCCAGGCCGTGTAGTCGGATGCGTCGACGGTACCGACCGTGTTCACTTCATTTTGCAATGGCCCGCCGTTGCGCCACAACACATAGTCTGCCATATCGACTACGCCATTGCCGTTATAATCGCCAGGAACGCCCTGTGAAATCTCAGTGAGCAAGCGGAAGTTATCAATCTGGTAGATTTGGGCGCCGTCGGTGTTCGTTGAAATCGCGATGCGGAACGTATTACTGCCGACATGCAAGCCAGTGCCTTTCAATGTCAGCGTGTTGTCGGTTGAATCAACGAAATCGGCCAAGGGGATCTTGACCGTGGTCGTCGTCTGGCTCGTCGCCGCGGCCACGTTGATGTTGTTGCCAAATGCCTGGAATTGGTGACCAGCATCATCAGCAAAATGAACGCCAAAACCCGTGTACGTCGGATTCGGCAGCGGGAAAAGATCCTGATACTGGTACGTCACATCAAACGCTACGAAATCCGCATCCGAGATTTTGGTAATCAGGCTGTCGATTTTTCCCTGTATCGTTGGGTCAATCGTTTGGCTCGGCCCCGGATTCACAATCGAATTCAAATTGTACGAACTGCCCCACGTGAACCCGGAAGGAGTGCCCGTGCGATCGATCTGCAGCGCATGAGTTCCGTCGGTCGCTCCTGTCGAAACGATCGAATGAGCGTGCGGGGGATTCGTTCCCACCCCACCCTGAATCCAGCCTTCGTAGCGCTCATCAACTCCTGCAGTGGCCGGATTATCAGGCGTCTCCCACGAGAACAACGTTTCCGCTGTGGTCGGCACCTGCACGCCGGAGATCCGTATGTTGTCGATCGCCCAATCCATGGTGCCCGCCCAGCCGCCGTTGGACTTGAACCCCATTTGGTAGAAGTTCCCCGCGGCACTTCCAATGTTTAAGCTCTTCGTTGGCCCGAGCGGAATTGCGAGGTGAATCGTGTTCGGACTGAGAGTCGTGAGGGTCACTCCGTCGCTGACCGCCTTCGGGTCCAACCGCGGAAAGAAATCTGTCACGCCGCTACCGACGTTGCCTCCCAGGAATTCCCCGGTGCCGTACTGCTTAAATCCTTGTCCCGTGCTGTTCATAAACAACGCGAGCTGCGCATAAGCCGCTGTACCCGTGACGTTCGTTACATCCCAACTGAAATCGAACTCGAGCTTTACGTTCGTCTTGCCCGCTTCAATCGCATGCGCGGCGTCGTTGAAGTATCCGTAGTCATTTCCACTTCCGGTGGTAATGTGACCGACATCGTTGTTGAAGCCTGAAGCGAGGTTGTCGATGAGCATCGATGTCGTGCCGTCCGTAACTCCGAAGGTTGTCGAGGGAACGAGCGATGTACTGCCAGACGCCGTCCACCCATCAAGTACGGGCGACGTGCTCTCAAAGGAATACACCGTTTGGCGCAAGCGGCAGTCGTGCCGACGACGACCAAGCTAAGCGCGATCAGGGAAACCGCCACAGCACCAACCAGTGACCGATAAATTGCGTTCATCGCCCTACTCCTCGCCTAAAAATCCTAAACCGAACGACCCACGCGACTTCGACTGCCGTTCGAAACAAACCGAGGAAACACCGATCGCGCCGGCAACGACATGCCGGCGCGACGGCAGATTTCTACATCATCATCAATCAGCAAACTCGGCGGCCTCGTCGAACGATCCCGCAGCCACCGATCATTCCTATTCCCAACAACATCATCGAGGCCGGTTCAGGAACCGTCGAATAAATGACGCTGTCCACACGAATCGTAAGGTCACCAGTGTGACTACCCAAGTTGATGCCGTTGGTATCCACCCAGCTTCTGCCAGTAACCGCCGACAGCGGAACGTACAGGTCATGAAACTGCCCATCCGTCGGAAGGTTGCCGACGTTCACCGACTGAAAACTAAATCCGCTGCCGGTCTGCATATAAAACTGCACGAATACGGATGGATCGGAGCCCGACGCAGACATGCGAATAATCGCGTAGTTGTAATTCGATAGATCAACCGGGCGAGCGCTAAATCCACCACCAGAATTTTGAGTGCCGTTGCCCCAGGTGATCGCCGCGCCTGGGCCACCCCCTAGATCGGTCCATTGCAACGCGCCACCGGCGACGGACATGCCGCTGTTATTCTGGCCGCCATTGCCGCCACCAACCGCAGCGCAATCAAAGTTACAAATCACGCCGTCAAAGTCAGCCGCACCACCGTCGTGATCGGCAATCACGCGCGAAGTAGCCGACGGCCCGTTGCTTTTGATGTTATCAAGCGTGAAGGTCAAGTTGCCTTCGGAAAGATGATCACGAATGCTGACGCCGATCGTGCGAATGTACGCACTCTGATCGGGCGAGGTCAGCACGCTAAGTGGAAACGTGTACGTGGTAATTGCGGGACCAGCGGCAATGTCAGTCCCACCAGGGTTCAAAACGACATAGGTACTGCCTGAGCTCGCTTGCGCGAAAAATTGCACATTCACAGGGTTCGCGCCGTTGTGGCCAAAGTCGAGAGATATCGATGATAGACCGTAGAGATCGAGCCCTCCGCAGCAACCGCTGGTAAACGGCGCGGAGTCACTGATCGTATTGAACCCGTCCGTCCAGGCAGCACCCGTGCCCGGCGTTGCGCTGGTTTCGGTGATCGTAAGAGCACCGCCTGAGTTTCCAAGAGTGCCAGTCCCCGTCCCGAAGTTCTTGAACCAATCCGAGGTACCAGATGGAAATGTGTACAAGTTACTTGGCGATTGTGCATTCGCGAAATTAACTAGTACGCCGCACGCACACGCGAGCGACGAAACGGCCAAAAGAAACCGACGCGACTTCATTAGAGCTCCTCCACCAGTGTGAATGAATCAAAGCTGTGTTAGGCACACACGAGTAGCCAACCGAGCCTTTTTCAATGTCCCGCTCAAAGATGCTGCCGCACGAACGTGCGCCGGCACTTTTTCAGCAACGAATCCGCCTCCAACCATTCCGTAGTTGCACGAAAAGAGAAAAAAGAGTCCGCCCGATTTGAGTACCAACGAACCAAATCGCGCCAGACAGCCTGTTCAACTACTTGAACACAATGTAACCCCGCGTTTCAAGAATGTCTATCACCTTATTCCAACCGGAAAGAAAAATTTCCAGAAAACCTTGCGAACCCTCGTCCAGCGTCGATTTTCGCCATTTAGCGACCGAATTTCGTCCGGAGCCGCCTTACCGATCCCATCACTCCGCGGAAACCGTCCGATTGTGGTTTTCGACTGCTTTTTCAATCTCCGGATCAGCAAAAGCCGGCTCACCATGCCCCCATGGATCCCAGGATCCCATACTCCAAAAGAAGGCGGCCGAAATCCGCCACGGCGCCGGCTGAGTCGCGAGCAGCTTCGTCAATTGAATATGGTATTGCCGACGCAAATCCCGCATCGAGTCGATCGCCCAAGGATTGTTCCGCGCCTCGGCCGTTCCCTCCCACGGCGATTGGATCGCTTTTTCCAGGTCGACAACCCCGTGTCGCGTCTGCTGCCCCCCAATCCCAACCTCCGAAAACTCGATCGGCTTGTCTTTCGGAACCGTTAGCTCATGCGTCGCCAGTTCTTTCATGAACTTCTCAATCCCTCGCAGAAAATCATCGATCGACGGAGTGGCGCTCATCTGAAAGTAAGCCGACACGCCCACAAAATCACACTCATCAATGAGCGCCTGCATTTGTTTCCGATGCTCGTCCGAAAGATGAACCTCTTTCGCCCCCTTCGGATTTCCCTCGCCGGCAACTTTGTTGTGATTAAGACTGACACCAATCTTCAACTGTTTCAACTTCGGCCGTTCGCGCAATTGCGCAACGATCTTCCGATACGAGTCGGGGTGCTGAAACAGACTCGAACCCATCTCACCCGAGAGCGCGAGTTCAACTGGCGTCTCCGACGTAACGGTCGCCGCCAGTTCGTCCGCAATCGTCCCCAGCACTAAATCGCCGTACGAACAGCCGCCGTACGATTCGAGCGGATCAAAATCGACCCAATTCCTCCATGTCCGAACCTTGCCTCCGCAATCAATGTGCGGCAAAACCGCAATCACCATGTGGTGTTCGACCATTCTCGCGAACACCTGGTGGAGCTTTTCACGCAGCGTCGCCCGCATGGCATCATCGTACGGCTGGTAATCAAATCCATCGCCCGCAAACGAGCCAAACGACTTAATGTGAAAGTCATCCGTCAAATCGACGAGCACCGTCACCACGACATTCAATTTCCGCTCGCCGTGCGCCGCCGCTTGGTCAATCGCTTCTAACGTCGGCTCAATCGGCTGACCCGTGTATACGAAAATCGATGAGTTAAGTTGCGCCGGCTTCCGATGACTGGTTTCCTTCCTCTTGCTTCGTGAGTTAGCTTCGTCTGCGACCCGATCGTATTCAATCTCCACCCGCGAAAGCTCCACCCCAGCCGCTTGCGGCTTAGCGCCGTCCGATTCTTTTGCCGCGTTTGTATCGCCAACCCCAATTCGCAGATAGGTCGCCCCCCCGTCCGCAGTACCAACGCTTAATGTCGGGGTCGAATACCCATACACCGTCTGACCCGCACTATACGCCCGCGACTTCGCAGTCACCGGTCGAAATTCTTTACCATCGCTCGAAACGGAAAAGTCCAACTTCGGTTTACCAATCGCAAAGCTGTAAACAGTCCAATTTGAAATCGGTCCACGGGCGTGATAAATCACCGCCGACCCCGGCCCCATCGCCAACCGATGGCAATCCTCCTGCACCGTCCTCGCATTTTCGCTCGCCGGTGTCACCTTCCCGGTCGTCGATGCCGTCAGCGACAGATCGCGACATTCATCCACCAATGTCCGGCATTCCACCCGGGGTAATTCCACAACATTCGACGGCTCCGATTCCCCCGCCGAGTTCAGCGCCACAATCCGATACGAATACCGGCCCCCTGGCTTCGCACTCTCATCATTGAACAAAGGCCGATACTGTACGTCCGCGTCCGAAACCTTCTCCGCGATCTTTTTCCATTCCCCGTTCGGACTCTCCGATCGCCAAACATCGTAGCTCGATGCCCCGGCTGACCCCTGCCAAGAAATCGCACTCGCCTTTTCGATCGGCAACAACTTCGGCGCCCTCGGCCGCTCAATCGCCGGCGGTTTTTCCCCACGAATCTCATAGCCCTTTTCCCGCATCAGCGCCATGACTTCGCGCTCATCGTACCGCTCACCCGAATCGAACCCCGGCCAATGAAACGCCTTATAAATGTTCTTGCCCGTCCCGGTTTCCATGTGCCAATAAAACCCACCCTCGCGGCGATGCATCCGCAAGCTCCACAGCAATGCCCCGCTGCTGCCGTCGTCGATTGCTTCCTGAATCGCGCTCGCTATATGCGGCATCTCCACAAAACCAAACTCGCCAACAAAATACGCCTTCTTCCCCTTCGTAAGCGTGTGCGCAGCCCGAATTTGCTTAGCGAAATCGTGATCCGGCCCAAACGGATACTGGTGCGTCGTAATCACATCAATATTCGGATCCTCAAGCGACGCCATCGGAACGCCCCGCAGCGACTTGCCATCAATCACGATGTGATTCTTGTCGAGCTCTTTGATGTACGCCGCAATCTCGCGCGTCCACTCCGGCGTCGGCAAGATCTCATTGCCGGTTTCCCATCCAAAAATCGCCGGCTCGTCGCGATACGTCACGCCCGTGTAAACGTTCTTCCGCTCGAGCAGATATTCAATCGTCGCCTTAAAATCCGCGATCACCCGCGGATCGCTCCAAAACGCCTCCGCCGGCTTCCGGCGAAATGCCGCATACTCCCCAATGCCGCCCCACCACTTCGCCTGATCCACAAACGGAACAATGACGCGAATCCCCTTCCGCTTCGCAATCTCAACGACTTTATCGAGTGCCCGAAACCCCTCTTCATTAAACCCCCCTGGCCGCTTCACGTGCACGACGTCCCCCATATCCGAACCGTCGCGATGCACGCTGAGCACGTACGTCCGCACGACCTGCCCACCCATCTGCCGTACCGACTCGAGCGCATCCTCAATCTCAAACTCATCCGGCCATCGCCAAGGATTCGGCTTCGTGAATTCGTACGCGTCCTCCTGAACCATTAAGTTCGGAATATTGAACGAGATGAACCGATATGGCTTGTCGCCATCAAAAAGTTGATCGCCCCGTCGCGCAATGAAATTTGCCGGCTTTTCACCAGCAAGCGCGATCGATGCGAAGACGCACGTGGCAACCGCGACCATCAGCAGAGGCAACGTCTTGAGCAAGCGTGAATTCATTGTTGTTTGTCCGCATTTGGCACAGGTGAACACAGGTCATCAAATCTGCTTTTCATCTGCGAACATCTGCGCCATCTGTGGAAAATTGAACTAACCAACTGCCGCCGCCTCATCCAGCGGAAGCTTGTCATACCAATTGAACTTGATAAACACGCTCGTCACCATGAGCAACCCAAGCACGCCCCCCGCCCAATCCCACGACCGCAACACGACAAAAATCGGCAGTGACGTCAAACACAGCTGCCACACGATCCCCACCAGCGTATTAATTGAGTCCTTCGCGCAATCCTCGTTCGGCCGAAACGCCGGATCCTCCGCAATCACCTTCTCGCGAATCGGCCCCCAAACGCCCCATGGCCGCGTCGTGCGGTAAAAGTGCTTCAAGATCTCATCATCTTCCGGGTCGGTCGCGTAAGTCCCAGCCACACATCCAATGAGCGACAGCGCCAACAGCACCGGAATCGCATAAAGCTGATTCGACTCCACAATCGCCGCCACGTCCGGTGAAAAAACCCGCGGTGCGACATACGGCACCAAAGCCGGCACAACCATCGCTCCCAAGATCCCCGCCAGCATCCCCCAAAAATAGCCGTACCCGTTGAACCGCCACCAATACCATTTCAGCACGTTCGCGATCACATACCCGCCGTAAAGCGCGCCCACGATCCACATCATGACGCCCACAATATTGTGCGTAAGCAAACCACAAATGATGCCGACCACCAACACACCAAACGACGACGCCCGGCTCATCGCCACTTCAACCTTCGGCGTAGTATTCGGGTTGATGAACCGCTTATAGACGTCGTTCACAATGTACGCCGGCGCCGCGTTAATCGTCGCCGCAAAGTTCGACATGAACGCAGCCAGCAGCCCCGCCAGCAATAACCCGACCACGCCAACCGGCACATCGCGCGTTAGCACCAGCGGCAACAACCGCTCGAAATCGGGCTTCTCCATCGCCCGCAGCTCGGGCATCCAAAACGCCAGCGCTAAAATCGTAATTCCCGTGACCATGAAGTACCGCGGAAAATACAGCACCACATTCACCATGCCGTTCATCAAGCACGCTTCGCGCGGTGTGCGCGTGGCCAACACCCGCTGCATATCGTAATTCGGCGCCGGCCCCGCCAGGCTGGCCAAAATCCCTTTGAAGAACATCAACCCAAACAAGATCCCAAACCACTCATTGCCATCATTCCGAATGGCGTCGTTCACCTTGGGAAGAATCTCAGACCAATCCAAATTCAGCCGCCAACCAAAGAAAGGATTGGTCCAGCCCGCCGGGATCGAGTTGGCAATCATCTCCGGCGATACCTTCGCCATCGCAATCACCCCGACTGCAATCGCCGTGGTGGTGAGAATCGTAAACTGCATCACTTCGGTCGCAACGACACTCACCATGCCGCCCTTAATCGCATAGATCGACGTCAGCGATAAAATCACCAGCGCATACACGTTCTCGTTTGTAAACAGCCCCTCGGTCTGCGACGACAGATGCAACGGCACCATAATCTCCGCAAACTTACCGATCCCTTTGAACGCATACGCCAGCATCCCGATCGTATTCACGAGCGCAAAAATCACGACGCTCAGGTGCGCCAAATTCGCGCCTGTCCCGCGTCCAAACCGAAATTGAATCCACTCCGCCCCGGTCAGCACGTTCGATCGCCGCAACCAAGCGCTAAGAAACATCATCAGAAAAATCTGATTGAACACCGGCCATACGAACGGAATCCAAATGCTCTTCAGGCCGTACACAAACAGCCAATACACAAGGAGCATGGTGCCCGAGATATCGAACATCCCAGACGCATCTGAAATCCCAAGCAGGTACCACGGCAAACTTTTGCCGCCCAAGATATACGAGTCCATATCTTTGGACCCGCGCTTCGATACCCACAATCCGACAAGAATCGTGGCCGCAAAATACGCCACGAGCACAGCCACATCGACGGTGTGAATCGTCATGAAGCGCCGCCAACCTAATTAAGTTCTCCCTCTCCCTCCGGGAGAGGGCCGGGGTGAGGGTGCGTTACACCCCGCTAAAACACGTGCGAATTCTCTTTGACGAACGCCACCAGCTCGTCGAGATGAGCGTACGCCACGCAGCACGAAGTATCCGCCGCCCCGTAATAAATCGCCAACCGATCCGCCACCTTATCCACGAGCGCCGCACACGGGAACACCACGTTCGGAACATGCCCGAACACTTCGTAGTCCGCCTCAGGCGTCAACAAGTGCTGGTTCACCCGATACAAAACCTTCCACGGCTCCTCTAAATCCAAAATCGCCGCCCCCATGCTGTAGACGAAACCGTTGCAAGTATCCATCACACCGTGATAGATCATCAACCAACCATCGTCCGTCTCGATCGGAATCGGCCCCGCCCCAATCTTCGTCCGCTGCCACCATTGCCCCACGTCACTACCACCGCGCCGCATTACCAACCGATGCATGCCCCAATGGCACATATCCGGGCTCTGGCTCACATAGATATCGCCAAACGGCGTGTGCCCGTCATCGCTCGGCCGGCTGAGCATAAAAAACTTGCCGCCGATCTTCCGCGGAAAGAGCACACCATTCCGATTGAACGGCAAAAACGCATTCTCCATCCGCTCGTATGTTTGAAAATCGCGGGTCGACGCCACGCTGATCGTCGGCCCGTTATGTCCACCGCACCACGTGATGTAGTAGACGCCATCGATCTCGCACAGCCGCGGATCGTACGCATAATCTGCCGCCGACTTCGGATCGCCCGTCGCAAAGTCGATCGCTTCAGGCTCAATCTGCCAATCGAGCCCATCATTGCTCCACCCAACATGCAAATGCGGAAATCGATCACGCTTCTCGAGCCGAAACACCCCCACAAACCGATCGCCATACGGCGCGACCGCACTGTTGTACACGCCCTGCACGCCCGGCATATGATGCCGCCCAATGATCGGATTCTCGGCGTGCCGCCAAATAATATCCTGGCTGCGGGGCGAACGTTCCTGCCAAGGAATCTCCGCCGCCACCCCCTGGTCCGCGTGCGACAAACCGTTCATTCCCTCGTCAATTCGCCGCAACGTCCGCCGTACTTTTGCTTCGACTTCACTCTTCATGGTATTGCAATTCGGGTCCAAAAAGCTCCCAGCCAACCGCAGACCTCGATTGACACCCGCCAACCGCAAACAATAATAAATGCAGTACGTAAACTAGTTTACCCAGCCCCGGAGAACGTGTCTACGTTTCAACAAAATTGCCGCCCGTCCTGCGCAAAATCGCAGCCCCCGCGCGGCACGCAGTCACTTCGTCGATCGTTCCATGTTTAACCACAAAGGCACAAAGAACACGAAGAGGAGAAATACGGAGACAGATATTTAGTCCCCGACGTCCTTCTACATCCTCGTCTTCCTTCGTGCCCTTCGTGCCTTTGTGGTGAATAAATCGCCCCCGAGCTCATCGCGCCTATGCCCACCTCGCACGTCCCCCGATTGAAAGACGTCGCCAAAGCCGCGAACGTTTCCCTCGCCGCCGCCTCGCGCATCCTCCGCGGCGATCGCGAACGCTTCGGCGAAGAAACCTGCCGCCGCGTCCTCGAAGCCTCGCAGCAACTCGGCTGGCGCCGCAACTTGCTCGTCAACGGCATGCAGACCGGCCACACCCAAACCATCGGCGTCATGATTCCGCCCTACGACTCCTACTGGGTCAGCGTCCTCTCCGGCATTCACGACGCCCTAGCCGAATACGACTACCTCCCGATCACCGTCTGGATCGGCAACCTCGGCGACATGCCCCACTTCGAAAAAGAAGAAGGCGACGGCCTCCGCCAAATCAATCGCCTCCTCGACCGCCGTGTCGATGGCCTCATCATGTGGCCAACCTTCAGCGTCGAGTACTATCACCACTTCCCCGAATTCGTCGAACGCCGCGTCCCCGTCGCCGTCATCGACCACTATTCAACCGTCGCCGATTCCGTCGAAACCGACGAAGAGCAAGCCACGTCCGTCGTCGCAGAGCACTTGTTGAATCTTGGCCACCGCCGCATCGCCTGCCTCTCCAGCCGCGAAACGCCGTCCCAAACTTGGGCTATTAAACGCCGCACCAGCTTTGAAGCCGCGGTCGCCCGCGTGCCCCGAAGCTCAAGTCAAAAGTTGGAAACTCAACTCGCAAGGCAGCAACGGCCTCGAGATCGCCCGCGCGATTTTGAGCGACGACCTCAAGCCCACCGCCGTCTTCGCCGTCTCCGACCACGAAGCTCAGTTCATCTACCAGGCCGCCGAAGAACAAAAACTCTGCATCCCGCGCGACCTCTCAGTCGTCGGTTTCGCCGACCTCGATTTCGCCGAAACGATGAACCCGCCCCTCACCACGATGCGGCAAAAACCTCAGGAAGTCGGCCGCCTCGCCGCAAAGCTCATTGTCGACCGCATCGCCGGCATCATCGCCGACGATGATGAACGCACCACGATCAAAGTCGCCGCCGACCTAATCATTCGCAACTCCACCGCACAGCCCCGCGCCGACCACTAACGCGTCTTTCAGCAACCGGCCGCCAGCCCCCGGCGGAAGCCGGGGGTTCATACCCGTCAAATCTGTGTCCACAGATGTCGCAGATGAACGCAGATTAAGAAAGCAGATTTAAAATCCGCTTCCCCTCTTCGAACGAACTCCCTTTGATATCCGCATCTGCATTTATCTGCGCAAATCTACGCCATCTGCGGACAATTCTTCTCACACCTTCAAAAACACCCGCCGCCGATATAACCACCAACACATCAGCCAAAACACCGCGAGCACCGCCGCCGATTCCACCATTGGTCCAAACACCCCACCAAACAAAACCCCAAAGTGCGTATTGAGCGTCCGCCGCGTCCACCCATCCACAAACGCCGCCAACAAATACATCACAAGCGAATTCATCCCCACCACGACGAACGGAAACGTCCACCACCGCCACTTCAAAACATCCACGACCCAATACAACACGGCCGCCGCCAGCATCACCCACCCGCCGCTGTACAACACATACGCTGGCGTCCACAACCGCTTGATGATCGGGCAAACCGAATAGCGCGTCGTTTCGACCCACGGCATGATCGCCGGATCAAGCGCGATGCCCGCAACGACTAGCGCCAGACCCGCCACCAACAACCCGCGCACAATCTGCCCCTCCCCGCGCCCACTCCGCAGCCATCCACCCGCCATCACACCGATCAACATCGTCGCAATCGCCGGCACAAAGTTAAGCGTCGTCCCGCCCCCTTCGCGAAATCGAAACGGCTCACCGCGCGGAAACAAATTCAAAAAACACCGATCGAACGCCGCCGCCGGATTCGTGTTGAGATCCCAGTGCGCCGCAAACCCCTCCGGATGCTGCCACCCCGCCGGCTGCCCCACCGATGCAAAATCAAACCCCGCCCCCGGCACCGGATACACCGCGAACCACAACCAATCCCCCACCAAGATCAGCAAAATCGCCGCCAACTGCACCCGCCACCCGCGCTCCGCCAACAGTACGACAACCCAATACCCCAGCCCAATCTGCGCGAGCACATTAATGAAGTTGAAATTCGTTCGGGCCGCCCCCTCCGACATGATCACAATGCCAAGCACCACAAGCACCAACGACCGCCACACCGCGTGCGCAAAAATCCGAGCACTCCCCTGCCCTCGCCGCCTTCGGCTAGCCAGCGAAAACGGCACCGCCACGCCCACGATAAACAAAAACGCCGGCATGATGAGATCCCACACCGTGCACCCCTGCCACCGCACATGATCACTCTGCCGCGCAAGCTCCCGCCAAATCCCACTCTCCGGAAAATGCTTCGCGACTTCAGCCAGCCCGAATCCCTCGCTGGCCATCAGCAGCATCACCAGCCCTCGATACGTATCCAGCGACAAGAATCGCGCAGGTGAAGGTGACTGTTCGACTTTCAATGACTCAGAAACCGTCGTTGGCATCCGATTGGAGCTCGCTGCGCAAGGGTTGCGACTAAAACTGTTGTTATGATGCAACCTGCATTTTGATTTCGCAGGTGTAATATCTACAATACGGCGACCTACGTGCTAGTCGGTAGGTTTTAACTTCGGGTTAGGTATTTTAGAAAATGGCTCTGAACATCGAAGTCTTGGCTGAGAGAATTAACGACGCCGCCACGGTTTATCAGGTCGGCGAACTACAGCAGCTCCGCGCTAAGCTGCACGGAAAGCGTGCACGAACTACTAAGATTTTTCACAAGGGCACGATATTTCCCAAGTACGCATTCCACGATGGAGGACGTACAGAGCTTCAGTTCAACATAGGCATCGAGTCGCGCGAAGACGGTGATTGGTGGGCTCATTTGAACCAGGCCAATCGTTGCCCGATCCAAGCATTTTAGATCCAAAGGTTGATCGTTTTAACGAATGGGTTCGCATCCATGGTGACTTGATTTCTGACTTGAAGTTGTGGCATTGGGATGGGGAAACACCAAGTGAAGATCGCGCACCGGAAGAAATTCCTCTCGCAACTGCGTCTCCAGGCATATTCGTGTTTCTTGGAGCAAGAGTTTTGGAAATTGATGTGGATGTACATCGCATCCTAAGGGATTTCGACCGCCTCTATCCACTCTACGCATTCGTCGAATCAAGCAACTCAAATACATCGGCACCTGTAAGTTTTCCCGAAGAAGTCCGACTAAATTCGAAATACCCTGAAGGGAGCGTTCAGCGAATTCTCGTAAATCGTTACGAACGCAACTCGCACGCGCAAAAAAATGTATTGAGCACTACGGGGCCAAATGCAGGGTGTGCGGCTTTGAGGGCGGTACTGTTTACGGTACTGCCATGGAAGGATTTATCCATGTACATCACCTCAAGCCCCTTTCCACTCTGGGTTCAAGTTATGAAATTGACCCGGTCGGCGACCTGCGTCCGTTGTGCCCGAATTGCCACGCAGCAGTGCATCAACAGGAACCCCCTTTTTCCTTGGACGAATTGCGGTCGCTAATGCAATGTCAACGCGAAGCCTACACGGAAAACCGTGATCTTCCCAAACGCTAGTATCGCGACTGCCCCGGGGTAGAATAAAGGCATGAGCCACCGCATCGACGCCATATTCGAAAACGGCGTATTCCGCCCTGAAGTGCCCGTAAACATCCCAAACGGCGAACGGGTTTCGCTGGACATCGAGCGAGTCCACCGGGAAACTTCCGGTACGCCATCAGATGCCCAGGCTGCGCGCGCGAGTTTCGAACAATGCTTCGGCAGCGTAGACGTCGGGCAGCCGATTGGCATTGAAAACTCTGCGATCGACGCCGACTTGGCGCGCGAGTATCGAGCCGTCGACGGACCCGCATAATGTTGCTGGATACGTCTGGATTGTTGGCTCTCTTGGACGCGCGCGAGCCGCTTCATCAAAAGGCGCGCGAAGATTACCAGGATGCTTCGTTACGCATTACGCACGGGTATGTGCTGGCGGAACTCGTCGCTCTGGCAAACGCCCGCAGAATTCCACCAGGAATAGTGCTCGACTTTGTCTCCCGACTAATCGCCAATCCAGATATCGATACGATTTGGCCGGACGAATCTCTGACCAGCCAGGCGATCACTTTGCTGTTGTCGCGGCAAGGTCGCGGCTACTCACTTTGCGATGCACTGAGTTTCGTCCTAATGCGAGCAAGAAATCTTCACGAGGCCCTCTCGACAGATCACCACTTCGACCTCGAAGGGTTTCAGAGCTTGCTGCGCTGACGATTGATGCCGAGGAATCATCGTGTCAATCCCCAATTCTTGGCCACCAAAATCCGATCTGGATTTTTGTTGAAATTGTACCACCACTTCGGTTAGCCTTATCAGGCTCATACTGTACAAATGTACCGTAACCCGAAACCGCGAGAGGTGGCCCATGCTTCCCAATTCCAACCCACGCCGAATCAATCCCGCCGACGATTCATCATCACATCGCGACCGCCCCGGCCCCGGCCGGCCACGCACGCTCACCGACGCCAAACGCCGCGAAATCTGCGCCCTCATCGCCGGTGGCTGCGGCCTGCAAGAAGCCGCAAAATACGTCCGCTGCGGCATCAACACCATCCGCCGCGAAGCCGACCGTAACGCCGACTTCAACGAACATCTCCGCCGCGCCGAAATGTACGCCCAGCTCAGCCCCCTGCGCGCGATGCAACACGCCACCAGCACCCATTGGCGGGCCGCCGCCTGGATGCTCGAACGCGCCTTTCCCGACCGCTTCGCCCGCCCCGAAGCCGGCGCCTTCGGCGCTCGCCAGGCTCGCCAACTCATGAGCGAAGTCTTGAGCGTCATCAGCAGCGAAACTTCCGACCCGTTCAAATTCGAACGCATCGAGAAACGAGTGCGCGGCACGTTCGAATATTACATCCGCTCCGCCTGCGATCGCCGCCGCAGCGCCCGCAGCCTCCGAAATGCCATGAAATTCTTCGAAGACAAAGACCGCAACTCCGACCCCCTCGCTGCCCTCGGCATCAACATCCCCGACTTCGATACCCTCATGAAATCCAAGCCGCCCGCCGCACCCAATGTTCGATGCGAGCCATCGACGGTTCAACGTGCCACGCCCGACCCCGTCGCACCCCCGACCGAAGGCCTCCAACCACCAACGACAAATTCCCAATAACCATCCAATTATGGAACCCTGCCCCACCACAAGACGCTGCATTTCCCGTAATTTATTCCACGGCCGCGTCCCAATACTCCCGAATTTTGGATTAAAAAATCGAGTTCACCACACTCACTAATATTCAGGCGGCAACCTCATGACTTCTATCAACGAAGCGAACGCCAGCTTCCACCTGTTGGATCACCGGCGCTCTACTTCAAGTTCAATTCAAATCCACCAAGCAATCATCGCTACTTCGAAGTCCCGCCCGACGGGCTGCTGCTCGAAGACGACGGCGAGCCACCAAACAAATCATCCTTATCAGCACTTCCCGAACTTCCACCGGCGGGCGGAGCACTCGGCGTCGAAGGACCACCGGCAGCCGGACTGGTGTTCGAAGTTGGCGTCGAGACGGGCGTCGCACTCGAACTCGGCGTTGTGCTTCCCGAGCCCGCTTGCGGCGGCGTCGCACTACTGCTCGGCGATGGCGATGCCGCACTCGGCGTTGTTCCGATACCTGTACCCGACTCAACACCATTGCCGCTTGGCGAAGTGCCGCCCGCACTCATCGACGACATTTGCTGCCTCATCTGCCGCAACTCTTCGGTCATCGATTCCACCTGCTGCTCGAGCCGCGACGTCCGGGCCGCCAGGCCGCTCGTATCCGCGTTCATTGCAGCACGCTCATTACCATTACTTCCGTTGCCGTTTTCACCGCCGTATCCCACTTGGTACGACTGCCCCGGCCGAGCTGCCATCAGTGTTACTTCCATTTGATTTTGAGTACCGTCCCGTAGGACCGTCAGCGTCGCGATCTGACCAATTGGCACGGCACGAATCTGCTGGGCCGTCGCAGTCGGCGAAGCCACGCTATTTCCATTCACTTGCAATATGATGTCGCCACTCCGAAGCCCAGCCTTATCCGCCGCCCCACCAGCCGCAACTTGGCCGACGCGCACGCCCTGGCCGCCGTTCGCAGTGAGCCACACACCAATTTCACCACGCCGGCCGTTGGGCGCAATTCTAGAGCTGCCACTGTCGCGCTGCATCCCATTGCTCGACATGTCGCGCTCGCCGCCGGCCGCCGCCGAATTCTCATACAATGGCTGCCGAAGTTTATTATTTACATCCGCGCCCGGATTCGCGGTGGCTCCGGGTATCGTCGTGCGGTCGGTCTGCTGGTCTTGTGTTGTTTGCAGCGGGCCAGCAGGTTCCGAAAGTTGCGCCGCCGCTTTTTTTGCTTCAGGCGTGTTCGCTGGCATCGTCTGGCCGTACACACACGGCGCGAGAGCCACTGCCAAGGTTGCTACCCCCAATTTCACTTGTGTCGCGATCTTCATCCTCACTCCTTTTGGCCGTGGCGGCCGCTCAAGAATACCGGGTGCGCGAAGCCCTCGGCGAACAAACCAAGCGCTACGCGACCCATGGAATCACCCCGAAGACCGCAAAGCGAATGCCAACCCGCGACAAAATGCGCAGCTGGCAGCCAGGATTCTGCGGCTGAGATTCACTATAAATAATATCTGCCTATCTGCGAGCACGCGGCGACCGCCCGTCGCTGGAACTTGGCGTGTCGCAAACCAGCCCGGCAGTTTGTTATTCGGCTTTCGCCCGAGGATCGTGCCCCGCGGCTCGCAAGTCATCAATCATTGCCTGCGTTGCCGCCTCCACCGCAGCCTGCCAGTTCTGCCCAAATCGCGCCGCAAATTCGGGCCGCTCATGGGCGAAAATCAATCCCCGGGAATTATTTACAATCGCACCCAAGCCACGCGCATCAAACGCCGCAACAACGTCGGCGGCCGTGCCACCTTGGCTCCCGTATCCCGGCACCAGAAACCATGTGTGCGGCATCGCACGGCGAAGGTCAATCAGTTGCGCCGGATACGTCGCCCCAACCACCGCACCCACCGCGCCGTATCCGCACTCTCCAATTGTCGTCCGCGCGAGCATTTCGACATGTTCCGCCACACGCTCAAAGATTTTCCGACCATCGCACTTCAGGTCCTGCAGCATCCCGCCGCCAGGGTTCGATGTTTTCACCAGCACAAAAATCCCCGCGCCCCGCTCATGTGCCACTTCCACAAACGGCTTAAGGCTATCGTCACCCAAATAGGGACTCACGGTGAGCGCATCCGCATGCCAGGCGCTTGCCTCACGCCCCAAATAGCCGCGCGCATAAGCCTCGGCCGTGCTGCCAATGTCATTGCGTTTGGCATCGACGATAACGAGCACCCCCCTCAACTGCGCATGGTCGACTACTTTCCCCATCGCTCCGAGCCCAAGCGGGCCCAGCTCCTCAAAAAATGCCGCCTGCACTTTCACGATCGGGACGAGCGACGCGACTACGTCACTCACACCGTTGCAAAAGCGAGTGTAGGCATCGGCGACAGCGGATACGGATCGGACATTGGCGAGCATCCCGCTTGGCAGATTCGCTGCGCAGGGTCGAGGCCCACACACACGGCATTTCCCGTGCGGCGAATTTCATTAGCAAGTCGATCGGCAAAGTGATTCATGATTCTCGCAATTTTGACCACATTCTACGGCTAAGCTGCCTGTTCAGAAAGCAGCGCTCCTACCACTATGTTAAAGTGGAAGAACTCGCTCAGAGTTCACATGTTGAAGTATCAGTGATTGGGAAGTCTTTCGTGCAGATCCGTCGATCAAACACGTCGGTCGTTGTGGCACGGCATTCGATGGCTGTGCGGTTCGCGTGCGCGACGATTGTCGCCTTCTTGCACGTCGCGACGTCCTCACCGTCGTTCGCTTTCGATATCCATTTCGATTACACGTCGTTCGACAATGCGAATTCGCCCGGCGCCAATCCGCACTTCGGCCAGGCGCAGTTCAACGTGTTGAATTACCCAAGCATCAACGGCAATTACATGATGACGTCGACGGATAATCATCGTCCCGAGATGGTCGCCGCCGGAAACGACCTCGCCGAATTCTACAACAACTTTTTGGCCGACTATAACACACAATACAGAAGCAGCGGCGGCCTCAACGCCTTCGCCGAAGCCGACACGATCAATGCGTATGTCGTAAATAACTCCGCCAATAACGGCCCCAGACCACCTTGGTTAATTCTGAACGAGATTTCCGCCAGCGTCTGGCCGGACGATACGCAAAAAGGAATCGACTATCGCGCATGGGTCATCGGCGCGGTCACTCGGCTACACGACAACTACGGATATAACGTCGTCACTTACTCACCGTTTCCCAATCCTGGAGCCCATGCCAGCGACTGGCAGACGCTCGCTGCGAAATCATATATCGGCGTCGAAAATTATCTCAGTGGCGTCGAGGTAATGTCGGGTGGGAGCAATTATGCATCGCGTTTGGCTTGGGCCGAAAGCCAGTATCAACTATCGAAAGACAAGTATGGCGCCCTGGGTGTCGATGAATCGCGCCTATTTCTCGGCGAAGATTTTACGAACAACACGTCGGGTAATGGATTTGGCCGGGGCGGCCTGTCCTCGTCCGCCGATTGGGATACGGCCATTCAGATCCGGCAGGATGCGATTTATAACGTCGGGTTCGCGGGATTTTTGGCGTACGCCTGGGGCGGCAATGCGCTCGGCATCTCCGAGGCCGAGCAAATTGAGCACGAATATTATTATCGTTCGCGCTTGGTGCTTCCGGGCCAGAAACCACAGTGGCTTTCGGACTCCGCCATTAACGTGAACGGTACCACAGTTCCGCTGAGTTGGAATCAACCGCTCAACTGGTTGGGTGGCGTCCCGAATGCGAATGGCGCAGAAGCAAACTTTTGGCGAACCCTCACCGCGAGTCGCACGATTACGCTCGACGGCAACAAGACCATCGGGTCCATGCTCTTCGACAGCGTTTACACGTATACCATCGGTCCCGGCAGCGGCGGCAGCATTATTTTCGATAACTCTGGCAGTCCCGCGACGCTCACTTCCTCGCAAGGCAGCCATGTGATTGGCGTCGACGTACAACTTGCGAGTAATCTTACGGCGGCCGTGACCACGAACACACTAAAAATCAGCGGCGCGATCTCCGGCGCTGGCAGCCTCACCAAGACCGGCGCTGGCACCTTGTTGCTCACTTCCGCCAACACCTACACGGGCGACACGCTCGTGCAAGGTGGGAAGCTCTCACTGGCGACGGCGTCGCTGGCAGACTCTGCAGATGTATACGTGTCGAACGGTGCGCTGCTGGAAATGAACTTCTCGGTGCGCCGGATGTCATCGATTCGCTGTTTCTTAACGGAGTCATGCAGAGGGCTGGTATTTGGGGAGCTGTCGGTTCCGGCGCACAGTTTACCAGCTCGCTGCTCACAGGGTCGGGAGAACTGCAAGTGACCACGTTCATCGCACCGCCTTTGTTGGGCGACTACAACCAAGATGGAGTGGTCGACGCCGCGGATTATATCGTGTGGCGTAACAGCCTGGGCGCCGGTACGCTACCCAATCGTGCCCCCAACAACACGGGTGCGATCAGCGTTGCCGACTACAACACATGGCGGCAACATTTTGGACAATCGGTGCTCGGCAGCGGCTCGAGTCTGAAAGATGCAGCTGTGCCCGAACCGGCGACCTACACGCTATATTGCTGGATAATTGGTGCCGCATTTTTGAGTCGTGGAGGCCGAGCAAGGTTAACACTTTAGGCTAATTGAAAGAGTCAGAACGCATGCATACAAGTACGCGGCGCGAATTCTTGAGACGAGGGACGGCTTTAGTCGCCGGTGGATCGGCGGCGATTGGGCTCTCTAACCTTACCGGCGAACTTTGGGCGGCTGATGCCTCTGTGTCGACCGAGCAGCCAGCCTCGCTTCACAATTTCGCCACGGGCGGTCGGCAGGGAATCGCGTGCGTTCGGCGCGAGCCGGCGGAAGCCGCACGCGATGTTCTCCAGCACGGCGGCAATGCCATCGACGCCGCCTGTTCGGCGCTGCTTGCGCTGTTCGTCATCGAGCCTTCCATGACTGGTGTCGGCGGCTATGGCGGCAGCATGGTTATGTACGACGCGAAGAGTGGCGGCGTCCGCACGGTCGACTCTACCACGCGCGCCGCGGCGCTTCGATTTCTCTAGATTCAATGCGAAGTCGGCAAATCACGGGTACTTGGCGGTCGGTGTTCCCGGGAATCTCGCGGGAGTTATCCTAGCGTTACATCAGCACGGCACAATGCAGTTTAGGGACGTGGCAAAAGCAGCGATCGGGCTGGCGGAGAACGGGATCACGGTTTCGCCGAAGCTTTCGAAAGAGTTCGCTGGATTGGTAACAGATATCGATCCGACATCAATGCGGGCCTACTTTCCGAAGGGGGTACCGGCGACCGGGACCACGTGGAAACAACCCGATTTGGCCCGGCTGCTAAGGCGGCTGTGCGACGACGGGCCGGAGAGCTTCTACAAAGGCGAAATTGCCGCCACAATCTGCAAACAAGTGCAGGCAAACGGAGGCACGCTGGCCGAAGATGACTTCCACGATTTCGAAGCCACCTCGAACGAGCCACTCCATATCAATTACCGCGGATACGATTTATTTACGCCGACGTTACCCTCGGCAGGGCTGACATCGCTCTCGACGCTCAAGACGCTTGAACAGTTTGACCTCTCTAAATTTGCGCCGTGGAGTCCCGAATACTATGAGCTACTCGTCGATGCGATGACGCTAGCCTGGAGCGAGCGCGATCGGTACTTCGGCGACCCAGAGTTCGTAAAGGTTCCGATTGAGAGGTTGCTTTCGAAAGAAAACGCGAAAATCAATGCAGCCAAGATTCGCCGCGGCGAGGTGCCACCCGCGCAAAAAATCAGCGAGGCGTCGCACACGGTGAATGTAGTGGTCGCCGATAAGGATCAAAACATCGTGTCGTGGACAGCGACGCACGGGAACGATTTTGGAGCCCATGTGGCAATCGCTGGGTTGGGGCTCATGCTGGGTCACGGAATCTCGCGGTTCGATGTACCCAAGACGAGCCCCAACTACCCTGCGCCGCGAAAGCGGCCGCAACATAACATGTCGCCACTGGTCGTGCTGAAAGACGGCAAACCGGCGGCCGCGTGGGGCTTGCCCGGCGGCCCTAGGATCGTAAATGTCACGACCCAGATGGCGATCAACTTCATTGATTTTCACGCGAACGCGGAGAAAGTCGTTTCCGCGCCGCGATTGCACACGGAAGGGCACGATCCGATTCAAGTGAGCACGACGATGCCGGACGAGGTTGTCGAAGATTTGGAAAAGAAGGGACACAAAGTGCAGCGGCTCGCGGCCGTCGGCGGCGATGCGAACGCAATTCTTATCGATCAGAAAACGGGTGAACTGCAGGCCGCCGCCAGTGCGCCTGCCGATCATGGAGTGTTACTGTTTTAACGCTGCGATCAGAATGCTGATGTTCATGGCACAACCCAATTTTGTCATGCGTGTGTTGAGGGGCGTAGCGATTGCTGCTGCCGTTTTGAGCGGCCAGTCTTCGCAGGCTGCGGCATCTAGCAATGATTCCATGGTGCTGGTCGAAGCCGAATCGGCCGAGGATTTAGGCGGCTGGGTCGTCGATCAGCAATTCATGGATTTAATGGGCTCGCCGTACTTGCTTGCGCACGGTTTGGGTGAGCCGGTGCGCGATGCGATATCGACTATGCAGTTTCCGGCTGCCGGCAAGTATCGTGTGTGGGTGCGGACGCGTGATTGGGTCGCGCCGTGGAAAGCGCCGGGTTCGCCGGGTCGCTTTCAAGTTCTCATTGATGGCAAACCGGTTGAGAAGACTTTTGGCACCGAAGGAGCTAATTGGCACTGGCAGGATGGCGGCCTGATTGACGTCGGCAAAGAAGCGCACGTGTCGTTGCACGATCTGACGGGTTTTGAGGGGCGATGCGACGCGATTTTATTTTGCCGCGACGCTGATTTCATTCCGCCCGACGGCGGCGACGACCTTGCGAAATTGCGTAGTGAACTTTCTGGCTGGTCAAAGGAACTTGCCGACGGCGGCAATTACGATTTTGTCGTCGTTGGGGGCGGAATCGCGGGGACATCAGCGGCGGTGACGGCAGCGAGGCTGGGGTTGAGTGTCGCGCTGATTCAGGACCGGCCAATTTTGGGCGGGAATGGCAGCTCCGAGGTGCGTGTATGGCCCGAAGGGAAGACGAACCTACCGCCGTGGCCGCATGTGGGTGATGTGGTTTCCGAACTTGTGCGCGATCGGACGGCGACGGACGGGAACGCAAAGACGGCCGATATTTATGACGACAAACGGAAATTGGACGTCGTCGGTCGCGAGAAGAATATCACGCTACTGCTCGAACAGCGGGTGAACGCGGCCGATTCTGCGAACGGGACGATCAAGAGTGTTGTCGCGCAAAACACGCGTATCGGTCGCCGGACGCAGATTCATGGAAAGCTGTTTCTTGATGCCACTGGCGACGGCGTATTGGGAGCGCTCGTTGGCGCGGATTTTGAAATGACCGCTGAAGGCCATATGGGCGTCAGCAATTTGTGGAACGTGGGTGATTCGACTCAGAACGAATTTCAGATTCACTGCGAATGCAAAGACACCGATGCCCTTTCGATGGCGTTCGTGCAGACGAAAGAGCCGGTGCCGTTTCCGCGTTGCGAGTGGGCCGTCGATTTGAGCAAGCAGCCTTTTCCTGGCCGTAAGGGTTTTGACAAAGGTTGGAAGAGCAAGCAACCGCTCGATCGGCTTGGCGGCTGGTTTTGGGAAAGCGGTTTCAACAAAGATCCGATTCAAGATGTCGAGTGGATGCGCGACCAGAACCTGCGAGCGATGTACGGAGCGTGGAATGCGCTGAAAAATGTCGATAAGCAGTATCCGAATTATCGACTGCGGTGGGCCGCATACATTGCTGGGAAGCGAGAGTCGCGGCGATTGTTGGGGGACGTCGTTCTCGCGGGCGACGATTTGCGCGACGGCAAGAAATTCGAGGATGCGTGCTTTCCGTGTACTTGGGTGATTGATTTGCACTCGCCTCACCCGGATTTTGTTGGTGAAAGTAAAGGGGCCGAGTTCATCGCGAAATGCACGCGTGGCAAAGATTATGAGTACAAAGGTCCGTATTGGGCGCCGTATCGAACGCTTTATAGCCGAAACATGTCGAATTTGTTTCTGGCTGGCGCGATATCAGCGTTTCGCACGAGGCGCTGGGCGCGGTGCGGGTAATGCGAACTTGCGGTTGCATGGGGGAGATCACCGGCATGGCGGCCTCGATTTGTTGCGCACATGAGTGCGGGCCACGCGATGTGTATGCGGATTACTTGGAGGAGCTTAAAGCGATAATGGAGCGTGGCGCTGGCAAGAAGGACGTTGTGGCCGCGACGAGCGGGCAATAAGCGGGAGTGCATGCCGCTAAAACGAGCCATCCTCTTGGAAAACGCGGCAATTCTGAAGTGTGGGCTACTGTCGTTGGCAAAAAGGCCGTAAAATCACGTTTTCAGTTCGGGCCGTAGCGCAGTCTGGTAGCGCGTTTGACTGGGGGTCAAAAGGTCGCTGGTTCGAATCCAGTCGGCCCGACTAGCAAAAATGAGAGTTTTTGCTGCCTAGCTACAGTAAATTCTACAGTAAATCGCCGGAATCGTGACCTACGATTTACCGGAGGGTTTACTATGGCTAGGCGACGTAAGGGACCGTGGCGACGTAAGGGCGAGACTAAGGACAACCATTGGTACACCACCATTGGGAAGCAAACCCTAAAGGTTGCCGACGGTTCGGCCACGTATCAGCAGGCGTATGATAAGTACGTCCAGCTATTGGCAGATAACGGGGAAGTTGAACCGGAGCAACTGACCGTCAAAAACCTTGTGAAAAGGTTTCTCAATTGGGTGAAGTTGAACCGCTCACCAAATACCTACTCCTTCTATGAGCGGTATCTAAATTCGTTCGTGGCCGTGGCCGGGCGGCAAGCGTGTTACGTCTATCATGCCACACCACGTAGAGCAGTGGATTGACCGCAAATATTCCCATTGTTCAAGCACCACCAAAAACAATTTAATGAAGTCTGTTGCGGCTGCCATCCACTGGGGAATGAAGCGGCGATTCATTAAACACAACCCAATAGCTGGAATGGAAAAGCCAGCACGTAAGCCGCGCGAGACTGTGCTAACGAATGAGCAGTTCGCACAATTACATAGGATTGGTCAAAGATCAAGAGTTTAAGGACTACCTAACCTTTGTGTGGCTGACCGGATGCCGGGCAATGGAGATTCGCGTTATCGAGAAACGTCACATAGACGGTAACATAATCACGCTACAAGCATCGGAAGCCAAAGGGCGGTAAACATCCAAGAGTTATTTTCCTGAATGACGATGCTTTGAAGCTGGTTAAGAAACTCTGTGCGAAGCATCCCACCGGGGTAATTTTCCGAACACCCGAAAACAAAGCATGGGATGCAAACACGGTTCGCCTACGATTTAGACGGCGAACGAAGAAACGGAAAATCATTGGACTAGCGGCCAAGATGGGCATTCCTGGATTGTGTGCCACTACCTTGCGTCACTCATGGGCAACTAATGCCCTTAAGAATGGAATGGACAGCACGACGGCCAGTATCTTAATGGGCCACCGTGACCCCGCGACTCTCATTAGGAACTACCAGCACTTGACCCAAGATACTGACTATCTGCAAAAGGCTGCTAAGACTTTGCCTATTACCTTGCCACCGATTGGCGGTAGCTCGCCAACTGTGCCCGGTGTGATTGTGATTCGCTTGCCAATACGGTTGCATTCCATATCGCCAGAGGCACAGAGGCCGTAAACCGTTTCCTTGGATACGCCAAGTAGCCGGCTACCTGGATAACAGACATATCGCCACCCTCAACAGCGGGGGTGGCGTTTCTATTGCTTGCAGAATGCGATGTAACTGCGCGGCTGCCGATACCCCATGCTTCGTTTGCACGATGGGCAGCGACAGACTTAGCTCATACAAACCAGCCTCATAGCATCGCTGTTTCAATTCCGCCACGATTGCGGCGTTTTGCGCGCGATGGTTCACCGATTGTCGGCTCTACCTCGCTCAGTGCTTGAATCCAAGTTTTCAGGGCTGCGATACTCATGCCGCCCTCATGAATTCGACAAGGAGATTTTCAATTCATCGTCGGTTAAATGCTCGCCATGCTCCCACTCGACACACTCAATCGCGTGGTCTAGCACAGCATGAGCGGAATACAGGGTCGTGTAAGATCTTGCACCGATGGCTCGCCGTTACGCAGGGCTTCCGTAAATTGCCGATTTCGTTCCTGCCACTTTCTCATATCGTTAATGTATTCATAACTGCAATTCCCCATTGGTGAAAAGGTTGCCCCGGTCCCCGCAATGCCTAAACGGGAACCGGGACACGAAACTATGCGATACGTCGAGGACTCATAGAATAGGTAGATTGTCCAGGTAGCCTTCAACGCACCATAAACGGGATATTCGGGCCAACTAATGGTAAACCCATTGTCGCCGCGTGCGCACCGCAATGAATCCATTTTTCTCAGCGATGCGGACGTGGTCCAAGACTTCCCGCTTTGCTTGTCGATCCGTCAGGTTTTGTTGCCAAAAACAGCTTTGTATCTACGACTCATTGGTGAAATTCTCCGGTGGTAGATTAAGTAAAAAGGGGTCGCCCCGGTCCCGTGATCCAGCGGGAGCCGGGGACGCTACCCTACGTTGTTAGGCGGCTAGTTCGTAGTCGATGCTGACTTCCAAGGCGAGCGCCTTAGCGTCATCTAGCGACAGCAGGTGAGCGGCAAGGGCCGCGTCCAAAATCGCAAATACGTCAGCATCCTTGACTGTCGATTCAAGCATCATGCGGATTGCGTCACGAACATTCATATTTCGATACCATTATACCTCCAATAAGGTTGACGATTGCCCGCATGAAACGCCACATTGTGAATGCGAGTTTCACACCGGTTGGTTGAGAACGGGGACACGCGGCCAGATAAGCCGGACGGCTGAACTGCCCTTAGCGAATGCCTTGGCAACATATGGGGCGTAAGCCCGTGTAGTAGCCGGTTGTAACAAATAGAAGCTTGCGGGCCTACGATCCCCTCTAATCGCTCGGCTAAGTAGAAATGGATCGGACAAGCGTTCAGGATCGGCAGTCAAACTTTCACATGGAATGATTGCGGATTAATGAGTGCTGCGATGCGATGTTGATTGTTCGCAACCAAATGGTGGTAACGCATGTTGCTCTGTTCACAACGCATCCCCTTTGATGCCGCGACGGCCCCTAGTCGCCCGCAAAATCGGAATCCCCATCTCCACACGTCTTATACCCCTCCCCCGTCGCGGACAGCACACTCGACAATCGAGGAACAGATGCAGTAGTTGATGCAATTGATTCTGTGGATTGTGTGAATCTTGATTGTCAGAAACCGACACAATCTTGGAAGTGACCGCCTACGCGAGCCGCAGACAGCAAGTAGAGTTGATTGTGGGCATGATGATCGGCAACTGTGTATCGAGAAGATTCAAAGGCGACACAATGAGTACGACAACAGCGAATGAAGTGAACAAACTTATTAAAAGCGTGCAAGGCTACCGACCTACAGAGCCGCGCCTACCTGGACTTGGCATTCCATAGCGGCCTACGGCCAGCCGAGTTATGCGACCTGGATTGGGCAGACATAGACGGCAAGCCGCGTCACGGTGCGTTGTGGCAAGGGTGGGAAGCGGCGAGTAGTTGCCCTTGCTGAGACATACGGTTGGGTTGAACTATGGAGAGAGAAGTCGGGCGGCACTGGTTACGTGTTTCGGACGCGAGCGGAAAAGCAGTGGCAAACGTCCCACGTTCGGCGTTTGTTGGCTCGCCTCAGTGAACGTGCTGCGGTGAAGGTTCACCCGCATGAGATTCGCCACGCCCACGCCCTCATGGTATGGAACGAAACCAAAGACTTAGGGTTAGTGAATCGCCAGCTTGGCCACGCTCGCTTAGCGACAACCGACGTGTATCTTAAAGGCCGTGGCGTCGATCTTGACCGCGTGGCGGCGCTCAGCTTCTAGGCTGCCCAAAATTGGCGATCCTTACAGGAGGCGGCTTCCAAGCCGCCTTTTTCATTGCGCTCGCGTTGTACGCGGTCCTGCCGGAAATTGACCTATTCGCCTCATAACGGGGACATCAGAAAAGCATGGCAGTTGGCCGTCATTCGCTCGCAGTCGCTCCGAACGGTGCGAAGCGGCTGGAAATACTGCACTAGCGGCTCGGATCGGTTGGCAAGCGCAAAAAGTGGTCATACCAGCGGCTCTGAGCGACTTTGCGCACGTCAGCCGCTCGACCGCTTTCGCCCTATAAGGGCGAAGCAGTGAGCGGATGCGGAGTGGGCAAAAGCGGAATTTTGGAAAGAATTCTGATCGTTCGCGCCGTAATCCGTTCTACCTATAGGTATCAGGCGGTTTTCGGCGAGTTCTTAACAGCCGATACAACCGCTACAATCGTCGTAACCCAAGCACTTGCATAAGGTTACGACTTAGGTTAGAATGGAGACTTGTCCTTGCGCAAGTCGCGGACAGGCCGCTCGCGGATTGGAGCGACCCACTGAATTGAGGCGGGCAGTATTGCCCCTCCGTCGATTGGACCTTTGGAAGGTCCATCATCGCCCTAAGACGGGAAAACGTGATCCGTTTTCTTGTCTTATCTGGTAGGGCTTCTAATGAAATTCAGTGATTCGGACCACCAATTGGTGGTCGATCGGCTTTGGCTGGTAGCCGAACGCGTTGGTAACTTTCTCGACATTAAAGGTCTGCGGTTTGATCCACAAACGGGCGTTCAATTCAAGGGACGTCACACACGTGAGCGAGACAAAGCGTATGACTTGTTTAGCGTGGGCGTGCTTTGCTTGGCCAACATTCTGGTCAAAAGCCCGGACTGCAATAACGAGTATCTCCGCACTTGGCTCGACTTTGAGATTCTTCACTATTGGCAAACAGACCGACTGATTGCCATACCGCCGTCAACCCGACGTGACCGCGAAAATCGTGGTGATGATCCGGGCGACTTTACACTGCACAACGTCGACCCCGAATGGATTGATTCATTATCGGGCGTAGAGGAATGGTGTGCAGTCGCCGAACACTACGAGCTGCTTTTCTCATTGTGCCGCGACGACGCTGACCGCGCGATACCGATAGCGCGGTGTGATGGCGGCTTAACTCCCCGCGTTCTCGATACCCGCTTCCTGCCTGTTCACGTCGCCGACGTATCGCGCGAAGTCGGACTGTCGTGCCGCGAAGTCCAGCGGCGACTTGATGATTTAGAGCGTCGACACTACTGCTTGCTAGACCGCCGCATACCAACTCGCCGCGCATGGCAACGGGCACCACGTTAATAGGAGCCGTGGCGCGGTCGGCTTACTAAGCCCGGTCGGCCGCGTGTCCGGTTAATTCATCATGTTAAGTCACACAATCAAACAATTTATTGACCAGCAGATTCGGCTGCATCCGCAGATAGAGCCCTGGCTTTCCAAGTGGGAGCCGGGCTGGGAAACCCAGATTATGGCCGACGTCGAAGGTTTTGAGCCGTGCTACGGAAAAGGGCTGAGCGAGCCGACGACGCATTGGATTGATAGCGAAGGTTATGAGCATCGTCACATACGCATACCACGCATGCGCATGGAGCGAACCGCATTGGCGCGACCGCCCCGTATATGGGCCGATCCACCAGCGATGGGTATTGCTCGGCAATACCGGATGGCATTGGGAGCAGCGCAAGTCGATGTTTGTGGGCTTCGATTTCGACTCGATTGCGAATCACAAAAACGGACTTGACTCCCGACCAAGTTGAGGGAAGATTCTGCATCGGGCATTCGAGCTACCCTACGTGGTCGCCCGCACGTCCAAGTCGGGTCAAGGCTATCACCTACTTGTACCGCTGAATCCTTGGTTCACCACGCGGACTCACACTGAGCATGCTGCGCTGGCAATGCACGTCCTAACTCGCATGGGTCGGGATTGCGATTTTGATTTTCATGCTGCTGCGGATGTATGCGGCGGTAATCTTTGGGCTTTATATCGAGAGGTAAACGACGATGGGCTTAGACTTGTTGATTAACGGACTGGCAGTTGACGATTTTCAACTGCCGATTGAACGACCACAACCGGCGGCAGTTGATACTGATTATGACCTGTGCACTGACCGACGCGACTTTCAGTTTGCCGCCGCAATACTACACAGAATATGAATTGTGGTTGCGCGTCGGCTTGGCATTGTACGGAACTGACCCCGGTTTGTTGTATTTGTGGGAACGGTTCAGCCAGCAATCATTGACGAATTATCGTTCCGGTGTCTGCGAGCAAAAGTGGCAGACGTTCAGCCGCCGCGACGGTGGTTTAACCGCTGGCTCCATTTTCCATTGGGCGCGCGAAGCTAGCCGCCGTGCACAATCGAGCAACCTCAGTTCTCAGACTATTCACACTCGACAACCTACTTTCCGGCGACTTCCGGGTTACTTATCTAATCGACGGCTATCTAGTCGCGGGCCAACCCTGCTTGTGCGTGGGACCGCAAAAGTCGCTGAAAACAACGCTACTGCTGTACTATGGCGCTATCTATGCCTTGCGGCTGGCGGCCGACTTCCTTGGGAAGCGATGCCAAACAAAGCCGCGTACATGTTTATGAGCGGCGAAAGCGGACATGGCCACGTTGCAGGAGCGGTACGGCGAATACTGTCGACGATGCCGCGTCAAACCGGAGCCGGACTACTTCATATCTGTCGCCCGACTTGCCACACTTGCGCGACCGCTGGACGAATTGGAAGGGCTGCTGAAGGAACACGAAATCGCACGTGCTGATTATCGACCCGGCCTATCTCGCAATGGACGGCACCGAAGCGGGCAATATGTTCGTTATGGGGCCACAACTGCGAACAATCGCACAAGTTTGCACGCGACTCGGAATCACGCTGGTCATTGCCCACCATTGCACCAAAGCAGCCGGGCGCGAATATGAGCCACTTAGAATTGGCGGACATTGCATGGTCGGGCTTTGCGGAATTTGCCCGGCAATGGTTGCTGCTAAGTCGCCGCGAACCGTACATCGACGGCACTGGCGAGCATCGTCTTTACCTTCGCTCTGGCGGATCGGCTGGTCACTCCGCATTGATTCACCTGGACGCGAGCGAAGGTATTCAGCCGAATCGCCATTGGCAGATTGATGCCAAGAGCTATGGCGAAGTAGTTGCGGTGGCGCAAGAGCGGCAATATCTGGCCGACGTAGAAAAAGTCCAAGCCGCACTTAGAAATGCAGGCGAGCCGCTTGTTAAGGACCGGCTGTATCGCGCCGCTGGTATCGGTTACGCACGATTCAATTCTATGTGTCAGCGAATGGTCGATGACGGCGCGATAAAAGTCATCGAAGGCAGACACATTCATTACACACTTGGAGAAAACCAGAATGGTTAATCACGAAATTATCAACAAGATTCTCAATACTAGCCACGATAAGGCCGTTGGCGAGTTTCTGGACGCATGGGGCGAGTCCGCCGACGATCCAACAACGGCGCTGGTGAGCATCGCGGCTAGCCTGCGCGAAATTGTAGCGCAGCTACAGGGTATCCAGAACATCAATCATCCAAAATGGGGGAACCAATGCCTAACAATGTTGTCACAAGTTATTTTGATCCATCGTATCGCATCGAGTACCGCGACGGCTCACAAGCCGAGCGGCTAAAGGCAGCCACAAAAGTTAATGAGTATGACGAAGCCTATAAGCAGGCAGCCGAGCAAAAGGCCGGTAGACCACTAAGTCAGACCGAACTATTGCGAGGCGTTACGCCGCTTGAGGATCGAAGCGTACAACAACGCATGGCAGACCGCGACTGGCGACCAAAATTGACTCCCGCGACAGCGGAAAATTCGACTGGATGATTGAGGAAGCGGAAAAGGAACTGCGCGACAAAGAGAGTAACGCACTGACCACAGAAGGCTACTTAAACCGCCTCAAAGGTCTACGTCGCAAAGAAGATGACGCGGCGGACGCAAAAACTGCCGAACGCGAATGGCTCGCTGATCCATTCCGAGCGAGAGCGTTAAGTGAACTGGATGCGCTTTCGGCTAGTATGAAGTTTGATACCAGCCGCACTGAGAGTGAGGATGAGGCGATTCGCAAGGCTCGCGTCAGCCTACAAACAGTCGGGGCAGATTCGGTAGAGTCGCGTCGTCTCCTACGAGCGGTTTTCGAGAATCGGGACGCTCGGAAGCAAGCTAAGATTGAAGCCGCTGAAGCACGGATAGCCGATGCACAAGCCTCATTAAGCAATCTGCGGAGTGGCACGCGACCGCCGAAAGTTGCTGTCCCACAAGGCAACAGCATCAACGAGAAACTTCACAACCTATTCAACGCCATAAATGACGCCGGCTATTCAAGCCGCGACTTAGAAATTGTGAGCGAAGCCCGCGAGAGTGGCGACCGCACACGGAAGGAGTGGGTTATCGAGCATTATTGTGAGCAGCCTGCTCCGGCTCAGTCAGAAATTGTTGTAACGGAGGTCGCTAGTGACATTTCTTAATCTAATTCATGGTGATTGTTTGTCGA
>CAVTEJ010000028.1:0-34784 GCA_963733705.1 uncultured Planctomycetota bacterium
CGACATTAAGGTGCAGAAATCGGCCCCCGTTGGCTGGACTGCCATCAGCGACAGCGCGAATAAGTTCACAAATTTCGAGCAGCCAGCAGACGTAATCGTCAACACAATACCAAACAGTCCGTACTTTGGCACCATTTATGTAAATAACGATCGGAGCACGACATCGGGATCTGGCCGGACGATGGGGGATGGTATTTACGCGATGACTGCCGACCAGAAGGGCGTCGATCTGGCGAGCAACTTTGCAGTGGTGGCGGATCCGAACGATACCACCCAAGCTAAGGCGCCGGGTTGGACGAATACTGGCAGTACGACTAACCCCACGCGTACCTCAGATACCTCAGTTTATAAGATATCGCTTGATTCCGCTGGCAACCTGATTGCTGGAGACTGGTCGGATTTGCATGGTGGCGTTAAGTACGCGACACGAGACTTGACCCAAGGCGGTCCGCTGTTGATTCACGAGGATGGAATTACGCCCTTGTTGGGCAATAGCCCAGATGGAACTAGCGGTCCGGCGGTGCATGGTTCAATCGTTTCGCGGCCGTATGTCACCGGAAGCGTAGGAAACAATTTGACACTGTATGCCATGGACGAAGATATGGGCGCCGCCGGGGGCACCTCAGACGGTAATAACATTTGGAAATGGAACGTGGGCAACGTTACGAATCCGAGCCCCACTGTGACTTCAGTGTTTGGGAAAGACGAGTTCACTGGCGGCTATGATCAACCGCCACAGTTAGTTATCAACACGGGAAACATTGCCCCAACGACTGAATCGAGTCCTCGATCCAATTTTTTGAATTTGAATGTAGGCGTACTGGCCGACGCGACATATTCGCCCCAAACCAACAAATGGTACATGGTGGAAAATCGAAATAATGGTGGTGAGGCAGGATTAATTGTCGTCACGCCAGATGGCGCAGATGGAAATACACCTACACTGGCTTGGTCGTCGTTGCAATTTTCAGTTGATAACAACTTGGACGGCGATAATACGTTGCCAAGCCCGCCTACCGGTACCACGGCAGACATCCAGGACGCTTTCCGCAATATTGGTGGCGGTGTCGTGGTTTCTCCAGATGGCAAATCATTATTAGTTCATCGCTTCAATGGAGCAGCTAGTAATACGGTTTTAGGGCCAACGAGCAACAACCCTGGCGATGTGCTAATCATTCCGTTAGATGCCAATGGGATTCCTAATCTAACCGTTTCTGGCGGTCAGATCACGAATATGCAAACGATTACTGAAGCATCCAACGGCACCAATCACACGCGGGCGGGCTTGGCTCTGGATGCCGCCGGCAATGTGTATACAACCAACAACTTCTCGGAGTTGATGCAGGTATTCAGTCCAGGCGGCAACTGGGAGGCAACGACGTCTGGCACTGTCGCCGGTGGCACCTCCGGGTTTAATCTGGCTGCCTTGGTGGTGGCCGGCGTCGCCGGGGATTACAACAACAACGGCGTTGTCGATATGGCCGATTACGTGTTGTGGCGCAACGGCGGACCGCTGCAAAATGATCCGACTCCCGGCGTACAAGCTGCGGACTACGACTTTTGGCGTTCTCACTTCGGCAACACTTCGGGCAGCGGCAGTTCGTTGGGAAAGGGTGCTGCGGTTCCCGAGCCGGGCGTCATGAGCTTGGCTCTGTTGGGACTCCTGGCGGTTGGCGGCTGTCGCAAGCGCTCGGCATAAGCGAGAACGTTGGACAACGTTTTCGAGTGTAAAAAACCGAAGCTGGCGGCGTGGTGAAGGCCCACGACGCCAGCTTTGTTTATAAATTCACCGGGGACTTATATATGCGACGAGTTTTTCGGATGCACCTAAACAAGGTTGGCCGAGGATTTACGCTCGTCGAACTGCTCGTAGTCATCGCGATCATCGGGATCCTCGTGGCGTTGTTGTTGCCGGCGATCCAAGCTGCCCGGGAGGCGGCTAGACGGGCGCAGTGCCAAGCGAATATTCACAATGCTGCGCTCGCGATTCTCAATTATGAATCGGCGAAAAAGATACTTCCCGACGGCATGACTTTTAGCAGTACATACGAGGCTAACATCAGCTATGGTCTGAAGCGCGTTGGCCCAAACTGGGTTATCGAATGCCTTCCGTATTTGGAGGAGCAGGCGCTGCATGACGCCTTTGATCCGGATATCTACAATAACTTCAAGGTAGCGGTGAATGAGCCCGGCGTGGGCAATCGAAATATTATCGCCCGCGGTCAGCAGATCCCCGTGTTGCTTTGTCCCAGCGATGGCGAATTTAATCGCATACCCTACACTGCAGTAGGTACAGGCGCCTTTTACAATGGCAACTGGGCTCGCACTAACTACGCTGCTAGCGCGGGCCGCGGCGACATTTGGCCGAACCTTAATACGGGGCCCGATAGCCCTCTGTGGAGAAATCCCTGCTACCGCGGTGTGATGGGTCCGAACGCTTCGGTGCGGTTGGGGCGGATCACCGACGGCAGTAGCAAGACGATCATGCTAGGCGAGATTCGCGCGGGTATTACACCGGGAGATGGACGGGGGGTCTGGGCATTGGGGCACGCGGGCGCTAGTTTGATCGCCGGATACGGCGCGGGGGGCGACGACAACGGTCCCAATGTATGTAACGCCGCGCATAAAGAAGATGACGTGTTCAGTGACGCTTGCACGAGCGCGTATGCCCAATCCACCTGCATGTCGTGCGACCCTAACTACTATGCGCAAGCGACAGTGCGCAGCCAACATTCGGGGGGCGCGTTTTTGGCGATGTGTGATGGGAGCGTTCAGTTTATCAGCAACGACATTGAGACCAGCGGCGCCACGGTTGGTTCATCGTGCTGCTCGCCGTGGGATTACATGATCATGAGCGCGGACAACGGCGAGATAGGCCCCTACAATGGAGCGGGGCGCGGGCCTGGCTGCCCCTAGTTTACGCCTCTGGCCACCTATTTAACGGTGGAAGGTTTGCATGTTACAGAAATGTTTCAATTGGTGCGCGGCGTTGATTGCGATTCCCCTGCTGTTGGCCGGCACCGGTTGCAACCGCGGTCCGGCCATGGTGCAGGTGCGCGGCAAGGTGACGAACAAAGATGGTTCTCTGATCAAGTGCGGAGTGCGCGAAATCCGGTTTGAGCCGACAGCCGACACCACAGCGAGTTTACGTAAGACGGCGATCAGTCAAATTCAGGACGACGGATCGTTCGAATTGTTTACGCGAAAGCCGGGAGATGGCGTTATTGCTGGAAAGTACGCCGTCGTGATTTCGGTAATGCGCGGCGAGATCCGGTTCAATTGATCAATCAGAAATATACGACGTCGGGGACTACCCCTTACCACGAAACGGTCGACCGCGATATGACCGATTTGCTATACACCGTGGAGCCTGCGACTGGCTCGGCGCCTGGTAGACCGACGGCGCCGGCGGCGTCGACATCCACGGGCACATCGGGGTAAGAATTGCGGAGGGGGGCATCGACGAGATGACTGCGCGAGTTATTCAATTGAAACGATCTGCCAATCTAGGTTGAATCTTTTTCGCGGTTCCCTAGAATAAGGTGGATTTTTATTTTTTCAGTCTTCCGCCCAGGACTTAGCCATGAAAAATGCCGTTCGTCGCCGCCGACCGCTTGGGGCATTTACGCTGGTCGAACTTTTGGTCGTCATCGCCATCATAGGGATTTTGGTGGCTCTCTTGTTGCCGGCGATTCAGGCGGCGCGGGAAGCGGCGCGGCGGGCACAGTGCCAGAGTAATTTGCACAATGTAGCGCTGGCCGTACTAAATTTTGAATCGGCTAGGAAGACGCTGCCCAGCGGGATGATCTTTCCAGCCTCACAAGCTGCGAATATCAGCACAATGAACGCTTTCGGTCCGAATTGGATCATCAGCATCTTGCCGCAAATGGAAGAGCAAGCACTTCATGATTCGTTCGATCCGTCGTTGTTTATGCCGCCCGATAGCGCTAATTTCAAACCCGTGAATGACAATCCGGTAATCGCCGCTAACCAGAAGGCTCGGGCGACGCCAATTCCCGCGTTGCTCTGTCCGAGCGATCCCTTTAATAAGATTCTCTACCAGGGCGGCCTCCCTTCAGAATCTTCGGCACACCACGGGGGAAGCTGGGCCCGCACAAATTATGCAGCAAATGCTGGGCGGGCATTCATTTACCCAGGTACCGGCGCGTAGCTATAACAACGGCCCCGATTCCGCGGCCTGGAAGAACAATTGCTTTCGCGGCGTCATGGGACCGAATGAGGCAGTCGCTTTAAGGCGCATAACCGACGGCACGAGCAAAACGATCATGCTGGGCGAGATCCTGCGCAGGACTTACCGAAAACGATGTGCGCGGCGTGTGGGCGATGGGTCATGCCGGTGCCAGCCTCGTAGCAATGTACGGCGGCGGCAGCGATGATAACGGGCCGAATGCTGTCTATTCGGGTGGTGACGACGTCTACACCGACACTGGTGACACCTCGGGAGTTTGCGGTGCGCCGTCGGACCCCTTGGGAATTGCCGAGGGTATGACCGCTCACAGTGGTGGGTTCGATCAACAAACGATCCGGAGCAAGCATCCCGGCGGAGTTCACGTCGCGATGTGTGACGGGAGCGTGACGTTTATCAACGATGACATTGAAACGACGGGATGCTATTCCTCCCTGTCCTGTTGCACTGCCTGGGACTACATGATTGCTAGCGGAGATGAAGGGGAACTAGGCGGCTACAACGGCGGAAATACTCGCGGTGTCTATTGTCAATAATTGGGTGTCTATTCACCTAATGGTTGTCCCGTTGCAGATTTTTTGATTCATGATTCGGTCGCTACAACTGCTTTTTGCCGGACGCTAGCGGAAAATAACGGGTGAGGTTAGTATTATAAAGAAAGATGGTTGGGATACACAGGCACTTGCCGCTCTGAACGTCATTTCGGTTGTCGATTCGCCTGACGCCGAAAGTTGCGAGAAAACTATGACGCGCCCAATTTGCCTCATTCCCAATTCGCGCAACTGCGCTGCATTTACACTCGTCGAACTCCTAGTCGTAATTGCAATTATTGGGATTTTGGTTGCGCTCTTGCTGCCGGCCGTTCAGGCGGTGCGCGAGGCTGCGCGACGTACGCAGTGCAAGAATAACGTCAAGCAGCTGGCGCTTGGCTGTTTATTGCATGTGGACACTCAAAGATTTTTGCCGAGCGGCGGCTGGCGGGATTCGTATCCTCCCGATCCGAACCGGGGTTACGGCTGGAAGCAGCCCGGGAGTTGGGCGTATAACATCTTGGCATATATCGAAGAGCAATCGCTTCGCGATCTCGGTAAGGGCCAATCATTCGACGGTGCTACTGCATCGCGGGCATTTCAGGACGCCTCCAAACAGCTGCATCAAACGCCAGTTGCCGCGTTTAATTGCCCGACCAGGAGGGCCGCCTCTCAGTTGCGGCCTTGGATCGGGGCTGGTCCGACTTGGCTCAATAGTTATTGGTTACCGATCACAGTCGGATAATGGGAGCCGACTGTGCTGCTAGCGTGATTCTCGTCGTAGAAGGAATATGGACGCGACGAAATCCGAAGCCGGTGCGGGCGGACTGGCCGATCCGACGTATCAGGAATTGCTCGCCGACAATCGACGACTCCGCGCGGAGTTGCGGGTCGCCCAGCAGCGAATCGCGAAGCTCGAACGCCGAGTGGAGGAGTTGCTGCGGCTCGTCGAAAAACTGCGTGGTGAAGGTAAACGCCAGGCCGCGCCCTTTCGCAAGCAGGACGAACCGTCGGCGACGTCGAAGAAGCCCGGACGCAAAGTGGGGAAGCGTCACGGGCCGCACGCCCATCGGGCTGTCCCGCCACGCATCGACGAGACCTACGACGTGCCGTTGCCGAAGACGTGCCCGCACTGCGGCGGACGTCGCCTGAGCGAGACCCACGTCGCCACCCAATATCAGACGGAGATTCCACGCACGGTGATCTATCGACGATTCGACGTGCACATGGGCACGTGCGAACACTGCGGCCACACCGTCAGAGGCCGGCATGATCTGCAGACCTCGACGGCTAGCGGCGCGGCGGCCAGCCAACTCGGGCCACGCGTGCATGCCCTATTGACGATTCTCAACAAAGAGTTGGGCCTGTCTCACGGCAAGAGCGTACGGTTGTTGGGAACGCTGTTCCCCGAGCTGCGCATTGCGCGAGCCACCAGCGTGCGTTCGATCGCCCGCACGGCCGAGCGTTGCCGACCGGCCGCTGACCAACTTGGCCGGGATATTCGGGGCGCGTCCGAGGTCGCGCCCGATGAGACGGGTTGGCGTGTCGGCGGTCGCTCGGCCTGGTTGCACGTCTTCGTCAGTCGACGTGAAACGTGTTACGTGATCGATCCGACGCGGAGTCATGAACCGGCTGAGCAGTTGCTGGGGCTCGACTGGTCGGGAACCCTGGTTCATGACGGCTGGAGCGTGTACGACCGCTTCACGCGGGCGTTTCATCAGCAGTGTGTGCGGCACTTGCAGCGTCGCTGCCAAGAACTGCTCGAAACGGCTGTGCGCGGCGCCGGCGCTTGCCGCGCGCGGTGCTGGCGCTGATCGAACGGGCCTTCGCCCTGCGTCGCGCGTGGCGTGGTCATCGACTCGGCCGCGACGACCTGGCCATGCAGGGCTTGGCCTTGAGCTGCGAACTGGAACAGCTGGCCTCGGGCCGGTTCACGTACGCACCGAACCGGCGCCTGGCGGGACACCTCTTGAAACATGCGATGCACTGGTTCTGGTTCCTGATCGATCCGACGATCGCCGCCACGAACCATTGGGCCGAGCAAGCCCTTCGTCCGGCCGTGGTCAACCGCAAAGTCTGGGGCGGAAACCGCACCTGGCTTGGCGCTCAGGCACAGGGGATCTTGATGTCGGTGATCCGCACCTGCGGCCAACGCGACATCCACCCATTCACCTTCCTGATCAATGCCCTCTGCCGCCCCCAACCCCAACTCATCCTCGCCTGAAACGGTAATCAATTACGGCTCAATACTACACCTCCTCTCACTGTTATTAAGGGTGACTACGCCGCAAACGCCGGTGATTCGCAGCAAACGGCGGGTGATGGTTTCGGAGTTCAGATGTGGCCGACGGCCGGAATGACTTACGCGTCGATTGATGCCCAACAAGCTTGGGACAATCCGTCCTGCGCGATTGTGGTCAGCCGACAAGGCACCGGACCGGGACCCTTTTGTCAATCGGGCGCTGTTGGTCATCACACGGAAACAAAGCTTTCAGCGATCACCGATGGCACAAGCAACACGTACTTAATCGGTGAAAAGTATCTGTTTCCAAGCTATTATGATTCGGTTACGAATCCAGTAGCGGGGGGCGGGTGGGGTGAAAATCAATCGATTTACACCGGATTTGAGTGGGACAACGAGCGACGTGCGTATCAGCCGGTTGTAGACGGAAACGGTAACACATCGGATACCCAGCCTTCGCAAGACACACCTGGACTAGACAGCAATAGATCACTTTATGGCTTCGGCAGCGCTCATTCGGGCGGTTTGAACATGGCAATGTGCGACGGATCAGTACACTTTCTGTCCTACGACATTGACCCGACAACGCATCGTAATTTAGCGGTGCGGAATGACGGCGAGACTGCGGTTCTGCCGTAGGCCCCTTCTGGAACAGCTTGTGGGCTGCCGGTGTCGCACGTCTTGCTGAAGGAAGCTGAGCAGCCTGCTTCGGGCCTAGGGGGCTGCGTGCAGCGAGTTTGTCTCTAGGTGCTCGAAAATTCTTTCATCGATTGCAAGGCCTGCTTCAATGCGTGCTCTTTAGATTAAACTGGATGCTACGGTTCTTGAACGCCGGGTCATCATAGGCGACTTCCTGGCCGAGCGTCGTTTGCGTGTTGTAACGCGCGGGGATAGTTTCTTTGCCGTTGACGCTCTTGGTAATACGGACGATGTAAAGGCCTAATTGCACGCCGCCCGGATAGTTCGCCGAAGGTCGTTGATCCGGTGGAATCACGGGAGTGACATCGCCATATATCCCTGTCGTCGCTTTAGCAGCTTTGATGTCGCCTCCCAAACACGGATCTGGCTCGAATGTGACCTCGGCCCCACCCAGCGGCTGCCCATCTAATGTAACAAGGGCCCTGACGCCAGTCAGCGCTGCTGGATTGGCTTGCCATGATTTAACTCTCGCAGTAATTTCGGCGGCGGTCACTGCTTTGTCGCCGTTCATATCGAGCGTCGCCATTGCCGCCTTGAGCGCCGGCGCATTATCGAGCTCGGCGCCGGAGATTTTTCCATCGCCATCCTTGTCGTATAACTCCATGGCTTTACTTGCAGCGCCATCTGGGCTAATGGAGGGCGGTTTGATAGCCGACGGGCCGAAATTACACGCGGAGATGGTTACACATGTAGCCGCTGCCGTCACGAGTGCGAAAGATGAGTTGCGAGAAACGGACATCGAGAACTCCTGAAATATGCAAATTCAGAATGCCTGAAGTGGGGTGGCTCAAGCATACGGCGGAAGCCGGCCAATATGCAATTGTACCGCCAAAGCGCACGACTAAAATGTCGTGTCGGATTGCACGACTAAGAGCTACAACGGCTTCCAAGCAATTTACTGTTCGGCCGTTCACCCTGAGCCCAAAGAGTGCAATTGGCTCAGCCTTATAGAGGTGCAGCTCGTCAAAATCAGCGTGCGAGGCGACGACATCGTTCACCTTGAATCGACGCTCGGTTTAACGTCGCTTTTCCATTCCACCCCATACATATTGCATGGCAATGAATGCGCTTTCACTGCGAGCGGTCCGATTCTGTTGCGAAAAAACGAGAATTTATTGCGCATATTTTGTTTGCACGGTTGTGGAACGCGGTTATCTTGAGGATAGTGATTCTGCCGCAATGCGCGGCTGATGACTGGGCGTAACTTATCACAGTTTTGTTCTTGCGGGCGGGAGAAACCCTTGATGAAAAGCTTCATGGCGTCGGTTATTGCGGCCTTTGTGCTGGTTGCCAGTGCGTCGACTCTAAATGCGACGACTTACTATTGGGATCGAAGCGATGGCGTGCCTGGCGCGAATCCTGGCTCACCAAATTTTGGCGACGGCACATGGGATACAGCGGCGACCAACTGGAATTTGAACGCCGATGGAAGCGGTTCGAATGTCGCTTGGGTCAACGGTAGCGACGCGGTTTTCTCGGCCGGTAGCGATTTGGTGGGGACGCCAGTATTCGATGCTGCGATCACCATTGCAGCAGGGACGACGGCGTCGAGCGTTGAGATTCAAGAAGGCGTCATAAAAATCGCAAGTGGCCTCGTGAATACCGACCCGACAGCTTCAGGTTCGCCGGGCCCGATCACTGTCGACGCCGGTGCGGCAATTCAGACGGTCGCGAGCGGTCAATTCCAGGGCGGTGGGATAATCACGCTCAAAGGAACCAGCATTGCGAACGCTGGGGAAATTCAAGAACGCAATACTGGCCAAGCGGGGTCCACGCTCAATGGTGGGTCCACGACCTACAAGACAGTTGAGATCGACGGCTTCGGCCGCGTTTCATATGACGATGGCAATGGGACGCCGGACAACCAAGTGTCCATTCTTTCGAGCAATGTGATCACAGGTGTTGGCGGAACGCCAACGAATGGTGGCACGGGCACTCTAATTAAGAGTGGCCCTGATCAGATTGGCATGGGAGTTAAGGATACTGGCGGAGGCGTTTACAATTTCACGCTTAATTCCTTTGCAAAGTTACGCGTGGAACAAGGCGGCTTCCGGCTTCGCAATCTGACGGTCGGCACAACCGTGACCATCGACGAACGGTTGTTTGGTGCGGAGCCATTGAGCCCATTGGCCGATGCCATCACTCTTGATGGCGGCGGTATCGGCACGAACGCCACCATAACTCTTCATGCGAACCGCGGTATTACGATATCGAACAGTGCGGGAAATGCCCTCGGGGTTCTGGCTGGCAATGCGGCGTTGGGCGGTGGTTACTTCGATAATGGTGCTGGTGCCAGTATGGTCATCCCAGGGTCACTCAGCGGATCTGGCAATCTCTATATTGGCGATCCGACGTCGACATCGGCGGGGGCACCGGCATTTACATTACAGAACTCCAACAACGTAAATACGTTCACGGGTGGTATCATCGGCTCGCGCGGGACCCTAACCCTCAGCTCGTCGCTGAAGGCGAAGGGATTGGCCGACATCACGGGCTTTTCCCAGAACCCGACGAACAATGCCACGATTAGTGTCGCCACCGGGCAGACTCTCACGTCGGACACGGCCGGGGGCACGTATACGTGGAGCAGTCCGATCACTGGCGCAGGTAGCTTTGTTAAGTCCGGTACTGGGACGCAAAACCTGACCGGCACTCCGGCCTACACGGGTGACACGAAGGTCCAAGGGGGTACGCTCAGCATTTCGAGCGCTTACTTGGCCGACGCGGCAGACGTGTACCTGTCGACGGGGTCGATATTTAACTTGAATTTCGCCGGCACAGATACGATTCGCTCGCTCTTCTTTGATAGTGTTGGGCAAGCGATCGGCACATGGGGCGCGCAGGTTCGGGCGCTGCCCACACGAGTTCGCTGTTTTCTGGCACTGGGCTGCTGAACATCACCACGCTGCCATCCGCGGGAGTGGCCGGCGACTATAACGGTAACGGTGTTGTCGATATGGCCGACTACGTGCTGTGGCGCAATGGCGGTCCCCTCCAGAATGATGTGAATACGCCGGGCGTTGTCGATGCGACGGACTACACCTACTGGCGTTCCCGGTTCGGCGCGACTTCCGGAAGTGGCAGTAGCTTGGGTAGCGGCAGCGCTGTGCCCGAGCCGACCAGCCTAGTCCTAGTCGTGCTATGCATGGGGGGCTTGGTTTCCGGTCGCCGTTCACGATAGCTCAAATGGTTGGTGTTTTAGGTATTTAACAAAGGCGAGGCGTCAAAACCCTCGCCCTTTCTTTTCGTCTTAGATCGCAGTCGCATTTGTCTGCGCTAATGCGTGAAACGCCTGCGCTTCCGCTTTGTTGTCGATTTAATGCCTGCTACGCTAGAATAAAGGTGGGATAGGCCAATTAAGTGGTCTGATGTCGCCTTTTACCGGCGGAACAATCGAGGTAAGGATGATTCTCTTAAAAGCTGCATTCGCGGCGAATCAAGCTGCACGAAATCGATCTTCGCGTACGCGTTTGGAGGTAAGCGGACACTTGGCAGTGCGGCGACACGCTTTTACATTAGTGGAGCTGCTAGTAGTGATCGCCATCATAGGGATTTTGGTGGCTCTCTTGTTGCCGGCGATTCAGGCGGCGCGGGAAGCGGCGCGGCGGGCACAGTGCCAGAGTAATTTGCACAATGTAGCGCTGGCCGTACTAAATTTTGAATCGGCTAGGAAGACGCTGCCCAGCGGGATGATCTTTCCAGCCTCACAAGCTGCGAATATCAGCACAATGAACGCTTTCGGTCCGAATTGGATCATCAGCATCTTGCCGCAAATGGAAGAGCAAGCACTTCATGATTCGTTCGATCCGTCGTTGTTTATGCCGCCCGATAGCGCTAATTTCAAACCCGTGAATGACAATCCGGTAATCGCCGCTAACCAGAAGGCTCGGGCGACGCCAATTCCCGCGTTGCTCTGTCCGAGCGATCCCTTTAATAAGATTCTCTACCAGGGCGGCCTCCCTTCAGAATCTTCGGCACACCACGGGGGAAGCTGGGCCCGCACAAATTATGCAGCAAATGCTGGGCGGGCATTCATTTACCCAGGTACCGGCGCTAGCTATAACAACGGCCCCGATTCCGCGGCCTGGAAGAACAATTGCTTTCGCGGCGTCATGGGACCGAATGAGGCAGTCGCTTTAAGGCGCATAACCGACGGCACGAGCAAAACGATCATGCTGGGCGAGATCCGCGCAGGACTTACCGAAAACGATGTGCGCGGCGTGTGGGCGATGGGTCATGCCGGTGCCAGCCTCGTAGCAATGTACGGCGGCGGCAGCGATGATAACGGGCCGAATGCTGTCTATTCGGGTGGTGACGACGTCTACACCGACACTGGTGACACCTCGGGAGTTTGCGGTGCGCCGTCGGACCCCTTGGGAATTGCCGAGGGTATGACCGCTCACAGTGGTGGGTTCGATCAACAAACGATCCGGAGCAAGCATCCCGGCGGAGTTCACGTCGCGATGTGTGACGGGAGCGTGACGTTTATCAACGATGACATTGAAACGACGGGATGCTATTCCTCCCTGTCCTGTTGCACTGCCTGGGACTACATGATTGCTAGCGGAGATGAAGGGGAACTAGGCGGCTACAACGGCGGAAATACTCGCGGTGTCTATTGTCAATAATTGGGTGTAGCTGGCCATTAACCGGACGCCAGGGAGCAGCGAATACGAAATGGATAGAATGACTATAGTGCGGCAAGTCGTTTTCGGATGCGTTTGCGTATTTTCCGTCGCAATTCTATTCACCGGTTGCCAGCACGGTCGAACGATGTACCAGGTTAGCGGCAAAGTAAAGTACAAAGATGGGTCTATTCCAAAGGCACCGATATGCCTGGTGAATTTTGTACCTGCGAAAGATGGTAAGGGTGAGATGCGCCGCAATGCGACCGGCCAGATCGGACCCGATGGATCCTTTTCGATGTACACACGAGTAAGCGGCGACGGTGTTAACCCTGGCGAGTATGAGGTGCTATTCAATGTTGCAACTAATCCAATGGCGCCTGTTTCATTGCTTGCTCCTAAATACACAGATCACACCTCCCCGCCGTATAAGGTTATGGTGGATCGAAATATTAGCGATCTTGAGTTCACGATCGAACCATTGTCGGCTGGCGGCTCGGCGGCGGCGCAGTGAGTTTCGTCCCGTTCTAACTGCGCGGCAATTGGTAAATTGCTGATGTGCGTATTGCCTTGATGGGCTGGCCGCGCTGTTTGTTAGGGGCTGAACGTTCGTTAGGCCGTGGGGACGGGTGCTGGGAACAGTGCTCGAAATTATGAAACGCTCTCTACGTTTCGGCGCTGGCCGGTGGTCGGCATTTAGCTATGTAGGGATCTGTCAAGTGTTGATGGGTTTTTACATATTTGTTGTTCGTAGGATGAGTCGGATCGTCCGCGCCGCCGCGACTCCTCACCGGTCGGAGCAGAGCAGACGATCCGACGGACCATTGGTGTTGGGGTTGACCTCGAAGACGCCTCGGGGGGCGCATTCAGCTATTCGAGCTCAGGAGGACTTGCCTCCGGCCCATGAGATCGCCTGCGCGAGCGACGACGCCCATTCACACTCACGAGCTCTGGACGGTGAGTCCCTGGCCCAAAATGCGGCGCGAGCTGTCGTCCCTCTTCGTTCACTCCGAGGTCCCGCAATTCAATGCTTAAGCCGCGACGCGGCTTCGATAAACTTCTCCTTTGCTGACAGCGCTCCACATCCAAGTCAACAGCTTTCTTGCGATGGCCACGGCGGCCGCCTTGCGGCCGCTGCGTTTGGCAATCCGCAAGAAGATTCGTTTGACGGCATCATCCGTACGGATGGCGGTCCAGGCGGCTTGCTGCAGAATCCACCGCAGGTCCGCCGAACCGGTCTTGGCAATGTGTCCCATTCGTTGTTTTCCTCCCGAGGCGAACACCCGCGGATTGAGTCCCGCATAGCGGCCAATCGCCTTGCCATCGGGGAAGCGGCGGAAGTCGCCGATTTCGGCGATCACCGTCGCCGCGGTGAGTTGGGCCACGCCGGGGAAGCTGACCAGAATCTCAACCACCTCGCGGAACAAGTCGCGGCGGACCACTTCGCCGATGGTCCGCTCGGCCTCTTGCATCTGCCGCTCGGTGAGCGCCAGCGAGTCGACGCACTGCCAGAGCATCGCGACATGCCGCGCGGGCAGCTTCTCTCCCTGTGCCTTGAGGTAGCGGATCAGCCCATCACTGCGCATCCGCGCCGGACCAGGCCGGTTATTGGCGTTCATGATACTCTTCACGCGATGCAAGACGCGGGCGTGTTGCCGCGAGAAGCCGTTGCGGTGCCGAGTGATGTCCCTGAGGAGTTGCACTTCCAGCGGCGGCGCGTAACTCGTGGGGAGGCGTCCGGCCGAGAGCAGCTCGGCGATGTTGAGCGAGTCCTCGCGATCGGTCTTGAGCCGCCGGCCCGCCAACGCGCGGGCCTGAGTAGCGTCGGCCAGCACAAGTCGCTCGACAATCGGTTCGAGCAGCTCCCACAGCCAGCGATAGAAGCCCACGCTCTCGATCGCCACGGTATGAGGTCGAGGCAAGGCCGCGAAGTATGCGGCAACCTGCTTGCGGCACTTGCAGGGAATCTTTTGGAACGAGACTTCTCCGCAGCAGCCACAGAACATGCAAGCCGTGAGTGTGTCCTTGTGCAAGTCCACGCCGACGCACCAGTGATGATTAACGGGCATTCCAAGAGTCTCCATGTACGGGGTCGAAGGAAAATCACAACACTACCGAGAAGCATACCCGCTTCTCTCGACCCCTACATGGTTTCACGCTCGTTGAACTGCTGGTCGTCATTGCGATCATCGGTATTCTCGTCGCGCTGCTCCTACCTGCTATTCAATCCGCTCGCGAGTCGGCCCGGCGGACTAAATGTGTTAACAATCTCAAGAATATCGCACTTGCCTGCTTGAACTATGAGTCCACGAAAAAAACTCTCCCGCCCGCGTCAAATATCGCGAAGGGGGAAAGCCAGAGCGGTTTGAGCTGGGCCGTGTTTATCCTCCCCTTCGTGGAAGAAAGCACGGTCGGTGAGGCCGCACTTGAGAGGTTTGCTACGATTGGCGACGCATATGCAAACGACCCGGCGATGAATGAGCTAAATCGGCAATTCCTACCAATGTACGGTTGCCCCAGCGATGGTGAACTGCCATTCCAAATCGAGAAGTTTCTGGCGGCGGATCGTAGGCAAATGTCGTACTGCGGTGTCACCGGGTCGTATAACGCGCGAAATGGTTTGAATTCTTGTAGCACTCAGAAAAAGCCCGGCGTGTACTGCGTGTGGACAAGTCCAAGTGCCTGCGGCGATATCTTTGGTCCTAATAATTTCGACGGCTTGATCGTACAGGGTTGGGGTACGCCGCTTAAAAAGGTCACCGATGGCACCAGTAAAACACTGATGCTTGGCGAACGCTGGTATATGGTTCGCGCCTGGATGATTGGCGCTTATTGGAGAAGCCCGTCCGATCCACCAAGCAACGGACGGGGTCCCGCCATTCCTCCGGACGGCCCTCAACCCACGGCTGCATTGTTCTCGACGAAAAACCTCGCTGATTTCGCGCCTATCAATCACGATCCGCTCACCAATGCCTACTTCGATCATCAAAACCAGTATCCTGACCGAGCCGGCGGGGATCGCCCAACAATTCCTCCATCAACCCCTAAGTGCATTCCGGTCAACAGCCTGCCCTTCGGCAGCTTTCATCCGGGCGGCGTGAATTTCGCCTACGGTGATGGCAGCGTGAAGTGGATGCCGAACGACATCGATACTGCATTGTACCTGGCACTCGGCTCGCGCAACGGCGATGAAGCCGTCAGTCAATGAAACGACTGTATAGCGAATCAGAAACGGCGGCGGCAATGAGGAAATTACGCAGGGGTTCGTCGCTAACCGCAGTCGCGATTTTGTTTTTAATTGGCTTAACTGCCGGTGGTTGTGCAAAAAGTTCCGACTTGCGCCACGTACACGGTGTGATTAAATACCGCAACGAGCCCGTCTCAAATGCAAGTATCACTTTCTTTCCGTCTACGGGCCGAGCAGTTACGGCTGCGGTGCCAGAGGGCGAATACAATGTAGAGTTAGCGCCAGGCGATTTCACAGTGACGATCAGCGTAGGTGTGCAATTGCCAAAGGGGTTCAAGGAAGGTGATCCCATTCCTGCCCCCAAATATGTGTTGTCGGACGAGTACACTTCGAGAACAAAAAGTAAGCTCAAAGCAAATGTGGGACAGAATCAATCAGATCCTATCAACTTCGACCTGAAGTAAAGCGCTTTCATTCGATTTTTTCAGCATTGCTCGGCGGATAGCGCAGAGCCGGCTGTATGCAAAAACGAGAAAAGACTGCGCAGAATTCTGTTGTGCTGCCTGTAATGGCAATTTAAGGTGAAAGTGTGGCTCTACGAGACGGGGGGATCACGTCGAAGCGAATGCACGCCGTTTGACTCGCAGCTAGGAGATCGCTAATGAATTTGCGAAGAATCTTTTTTGGAGCCATTTTGGCTCTATCTGTTGGTGCTCCGGGAGCGATGGCGAGCATCATACCCGGGTCGGTCAGTGAGACGCTCGTTGAGAGCCGAAGCGGCGGCCAGAATTTCGCCTGGTATAGTCAGGTGGGAACTTTTTCCAACTCTACATCGAAGAGCACTGCTGCCGGAGTAACCGCTGGGATTGGCAGTACGTTTTCCAGCAACGCGTTTACGGGTCGTTCGTTCACAGCCGCGCCGGATTTCGGTGCGGGCGGCACATTCGAAGTCTTTGTGACCGCAGCCGCGAATATGAACGTCGATCAACTGTTAACTGTCGTAAGCTCGTCGGGAACCGACAATATCAACGTTGATTTGTCGAGCGGCGTGACCAATGCTTGGAAGTCCCTGGGGACTTGGACTTTCGGCCCCGGTTTTAGTGGTAGCGTCACCATTGCCACGAACGGAGCCGGCGGAAACGTGGTACGAGGCGATGGGATATTGTTTGCGCAGCTGCCGAATGTTCCGGAACCCTCAACGATTTTACTTGCTGCGTTCGGTATGACGAATGTGCTATTGGTGGGTCGCCGGCGTTAGCGTTTAGCGTTCGTGATAATCAGTTACGATTTGAATTGAGACCTCATCTGGGAGAGAGCTAATGAGAATCCGAAGTTTTATTTCAACTTTTTTGCTGGTCGGCGGCATTGCGGCTACGGCCAACGCGGCAACTATTTTTTCCGATGACTTTGAGTCGTATACGAGCACGGCACAAATGAATGCCGCCGGCGCTTGGGGGGATGCTGCAAGCACCGCGAACCCTGGCACACTTGATACGGCGCTCGGGAATCCCGGGCAATCTCTGAGCCACCCTGGCGGCGCCACAGCCAAGCATATCTTCCCGGAGACTGTTCCAACCGATGCAACGCCGCTGGTTTGGCAGTTTGACATGTACTGGGACGGTGCAGGCAATAAGCGCATTTCGGGTGGGTTGAGAGACAATGGCGTTGGCGCGAACAACGCCATACTTGAAATGGGCTATTACAACGCGACGGCGGAAGGGTCTGGTTGGGCATACCGCACGGTCTTCCTGCCGGGTAGCACTAACTGGCATTCGTTCCCGGTTCAAACGTTGGCGGATGCAAACACGTGGCTGCACTTCACGGCAACGATTGGCGAAACAAGCATCTTGTTTGAAGCTTCGGGGAACAAGGGAAGCACAAGTGCGACCGTGCCGGCTAACTCGGCAGGCATCACCTACGATATCTTGCGCTTTGGTGGTCCGTCGGATCTGAGCTCGGGAGGAGGAGGTGCGAACTTCGACAACGTCAGTGTAAGCACCGTGTCCGTGCCTGAGCCGACAACGATCGCGTTAACAGCCTACGGGTTGCTGGGGCTGACCCTAGTTGTCGGTCGCCGTAAGAAATGACCACGTAGTGAAAGTGAAGCCTACACCGCGTCGGATGAACTCCGGCGCGGTTTTTTTGCGCTGATTGACAGAGAGAAAAAATGATTCCGCCGTGCGCGAATTCGCGAGCGACTTGCGCTAAGCAAGAGACCCGATGTGAACTCCCTGCCAATTAAGCGGCGTCCGTCAAACTTCTAACTTGCTGATGGTTGCGATGCGGTCAATAATCAAATTATGAAGAAGCTGCGTGCTTGCAATGTCGGCGAGCGTTGCCGCGTGGAACAGAGCACCTCGCTCTTGCGTACCTCTCTCTAACGGTCCTATCACATTAGAGAGAATACGGAACAGACGGACTGCTACGTTTAGCTCTCCGCAAATCTTGAACTTGCTCAAGCCACGAGAGAAGAGATGCATATTCGGATTTGCGGACGAAGTTTCGCCGGAAGGGTACGTAGCGCGGCGATGGGCGTGGCGGTGGTATTGTTGATCGGCGAAATAGCGCACGCTCAACGCCTGTTGGGCTTAGATGTATCCGCGTATCAAGGAAACATCTCCACTACGAGTTGGGCGACATTGAAGCGGCCGACAAATCAGCAAGTTGGCGGTGTCTTCGGCGATGGCCGCGACTTCGTGATCATTCGTTCGAGCCGCGGAGGCACGAGTGGCGAGGATCATCGGCAGGGCGGCTACCCGTCTGGCAATAACACACTTTATTACGGATCGGAACGGTACGATGACCCGTATTTTGTGCAGAATATCAATCGCGCCACGTCGGCGGGGTTGTTCGCAGGCGCATACCACTTCGCTCGGCCGGATGTAATTGTTGGCACCGCGAACTCGGACGGCTCGACGGTTACTGTTGCCAACAACGGTACGGACGAAGCGGACCACTTCATTCAAATGGCGGGGCCTTGGATGCGGCCGGGGTACTTGCCGCCGATGCTCGATTTGGAAGCAGGGCAGGCGCAGCGTACATCCGATCAAATGGCGCAATTTTCAATCGATTTCTCGAATCGCATTTACTCGGTCATGGGAATTCGCCCTTCGATCTACATCAACGGCAGTTACAACGTCACGCTGCAGAACGCATCGGCGTCGCTGCGCAATCAGCTCGCGCAGCCCACGGGCAATCAGCCGAGTGTGGTGTCGCCCGGCATTCCAACGCTAATCAACGCACGGTGGCCGAATCAGGCCAATCCGAACTTGATCGATACGCAGAATACAAACCCCAGCGATACCTACGCACCGATTTACGGTCCCTGGGACGATTACGGTGTATCACAACCATGGAATTTCTGGCAATACGCCAGCACCATGCACTTAAATGGCAATAATAATGGCGCTTCCAACACGGATGTCGATGTTGCTCACGGCGACATGGAATACGTGAAAGATCAGCTCATTCCGGCGGTGTGGATGACGGATACCAGCGGGGATTGGAGCACGCTTGTCAACTGGAACAGCGGCCGCCCGCCGATCGCCCCTCCTCAGATGACCGGTCAGCTCGCGCCTATCGGCACGCAAACGCTACCAACCGCACGGTTGCCGGGCGACGCGGGAACCGGCCCCACCGCCGGGTCGAACGATACAGTCATTCTCGAGAGGCCAAACGCAAACATCACCGTGACAATGTCGTCCGGTGCATCGAACATTCGCAAGTTGTATATGCGCGAATCGCTTAACATCACGGGCGGCTCACTCACCATCAACTACGATCCAAATTATGTATCGGACACAGTGAATTACCCGAACGCCCTGCGATCGGGACCGATTTCGGCGCAGTTTTCTGGGCCGGTCACACTTAGCGGCACGGGGAGCCTGAGCGTTAACACGTTGCAGGTGGACGCGACTCAAACTTTCACTCTCGCCGGAAGTAGTGGCACACTAAGCTTTCGGCAGATTAACCTGATGCCCAGCAGTGTAGCGCCGGCGAAGCTGGCAGTGACCGGCGACGTGAATATCGTTCCGCTCAATAACGCGACGGCGACGATATCCAACGGCAGCGGTGCCGGCAGTTCTGGCCTGGTCGACTTAGCGGGCGGAATGAGAACGTTTAACGTCGGCGATGGCACTTCACCCGTGGATTTGGACGTGGCGGTACCTATTACAGGCGGCGGAATTACAAAAAGCGGCTCGGGGACGATGCGGCTGCGCGGCAGTAATACGCTGGACGCCATTGTCGTGAATAGCGGTACGCTTCTTGTTAACAGCCCCAACTCAACCGGGGCTGTGACTGTCGGCGGTGGTGTGCTCGGTGGGAACGGCTCCGTTTCCGGCGCGGTGACAGTGGGCACCGGGGCGCACATTGCACCAGGCGCAAATGTTGGCACACTCGGCGTAGGAGCGCGTAACTTTGAGCGCCGGCTCGCTGCTAGACTACGAATTCGGCACGGCTGGCGCTGCGGATCGAATCGACGTGACCGGCTTACTGACTATTAGCGGCGGAACTCTGAATTTGAGCGATTTGGGCGGCCTAACTCTCGGTACCCACACACTGATCAACTACTCATCGCTGAGCGGTTCCGTTGCAAATCTGTCCCTAGGAAGCAATCCAATCACCTTTAGCTACAAATTGGTCGATACGGGCACTGCGATCAATCTGCAGGTAACGATACCCGGTGATTTCAATGCGGATGGCACAGTTGACTCGGCCGACTATGTTGTGTGGCGCCACGACCTCGGTACGATTTACACGCAGGGCGACTACGATTTATGGCGATCGCACTTCGGCCAAGTTGCCGGCAGTGGATCGTCGCTCGCGGCAAATACCTCTATCCCAGAGCCTGCCACATTGGTGTACGTCTTGATCGCTTTGGCGGCTTCTCACAGAATTCGCCGCCAGCAGTGGTCTTAATCAAGGCGCGCCATTACCGGGAACCCGCTGACGCGCATGCGCAATAACGCGAGCGCGGTGCGCTGCCGGCCCTGCAAATCCGCTGCCCTGTCGGCTATTCTGAGAAGGTCGGGTTGACCGTTCTCGTTTTCCACTACGCCTGTGCCAACGCTGAGCTGACACACATTTCAGGAGTGAACAGGAAGTAAATATGCGCTTGTACGATCAGTTTAAGGCATCTCTACGTTTGCTCGTCGGTTCATTTGGCGTCATTTTTTTTTCCGCCGCAGTAAGTGCTGAAGATACCGCGTCACTGCCAACCCCTCCGCCGATGATGCGAGAATTCCGCGGCGTATGGGTCGCGACGGTGAAAAACATTGACTGGCCCTCGAAGCCTGGCCTGTCGGGCGACGATCAGCAGCGCGAGCTGATAAAAATCCTCGATAAATGCGTTGAGCTGAATTTGAATGCGGTCGTCCTACAGATTCGAACTGAGGCGGACGCCTTTTATCCTTCGAAGCTTGAGCCGTGGTCGGAGTTCCTATCGGGCAAAATGGGCCAGCCGCCCGAGCCTTATTACGACCCGCTGGCGTTCGCTGTGAAAGAGGCCCATCAACGCGGCCTGCAATTGCACGTGTGGTTCAATCCGTATCGTGTTCGAGTGCCGGATGAGAAAGATCCCGCGTCGCCGGATCACGCGAGTGTAGCGCATGCAGACGCTGTCCGCAAATACGGTAAGTATCTTTGGTACGACCCGGGCGAGCCGATTGCAGAGGAAAACTTCATTGCCGTACTCAACGATGTCGTCAAGCGATACGACATTGACGGCGTTCACATCGACGATTATTTCTACCCGTACGAAGAAACCGATAAGTCAGGCAAAGTCATTCCTTTTCCCGATGACGATAGCTACGCCCGCGCGAAGTCAAAAGGCGAGACGCTTGAGCTTAAGGATTGGCGGCGGCAGAATGTAAATCATCTTATCCACCGCATGTACGAGGAGGTGAAGAAGACCAAACCCTGGGTTCTCGTGGGAATTAGTCCGTTTGGCATCTGGAGGCCCGGGAGCCCGCAAGGGATCAAGGGTTTTGACCAATACGACAAACTCTATGCGGATGCCCGCAAGTGGGATCAAGAAGGTTGGCTGGATTATCTCACGCCACAACTCTATTGGTCGGTCACGAGTACGGATCAGAATTACCCGAAATTATTGGGTTGGTGGTCTGAGCAGAATTCGCATAAGCGACACTTGTGGCCAGGCAATTTCACTTCGCGACTAAAACACAAAGAAACGGCCGAGAAGAACAAGGATTCAAAAGCTTCAAAAGTGTGGCTGGCTGATGAAATCATCAGTCAAATCGAGGCCACTCGCTCAACGCCGGGCGCAACAGGGAATGTTCATTTCAGCATGAAGGCATTTCTGCAGAACTACGATGGAATCAATGAGAAACTAAAGAGCGGGCTGTATTCCCAACCTGCTCTCGTGCCAGAAACAACATGGCTCGGTGATGATACTCCGCCGAAACCTGAGGCATCCGCAAAGGCTACGAAGAGCGAAGTGGACGTCGCAATGAGCCTGCCGAATGGCAAGTCGCCTTGGCAGTGGTTGGTCCGAACTCGAACCTCAGCGGGCTGGCAAGATGCAATCGTACCGGGTGACCAAGCACACTATGTGATTAAGACTTCGAACGAAGTACCAGCAGAAGTGGTCGTTTCGGCGATTTCGCGGCTAGTTCGCGAAGGCCAAAGTTCATCGGCGAAAGTCGAAAAAGTTCAATAATTAAATGACACCCGGCACCAACCCGAACGAGCTTGGCACGACCACGACCCGCGGGCCATGGTGGTGGGTGCCGACCTTGTATTTCGCACAGGGGGTTCCGTATGTCGTCGTGATGACCGTGGCCGTCATCATGTTTAAGCGGCTGGGCGTAGGGAACACGCAAATCGCGCTGTATACGAGCTGGCTCTATCTGCCGTACGCGATCAAGCCCCTGTGGAGCCCGCTGGTTCAGCGAATCGGGACTCGCCGTGCTTGGGTCGTCGTCATGCAATTGCTAGTGGCGATGGGGCTGGTGTGCGTGGCGCTTGTAATCCCACTTGAAAGTTTTTTACGGTGGAGTTTGGTAGCGTTGGCGACTGTGGCGATTTGCTCTGCAACGCACGACATTGCCGCGGATGGTTTCTATTTGCTGGCCCTTACGAGCCACGAACAAGCGTGGTTTGTGGGTATCCGAAGCACCGTCTACCGCTTGGCGATGATCGCTGGGCAAGGGCTGTTAGTTATGTTGGCGGGTGCGCTCGAATCGTCGACTGGATTGCCAGTCATCGACGTGCCGATTTCGACCGTCGCCAGAGACGCGACCGAGCAGCCTTTCTCGCTGGATGCATTCCATGTTGCTGAATCTACAACTTCGTCTGGCATAATTTCTGCAGAATCAAATTATAAGGTGAGTTCAAAGGGCGTGAGTGCGGCAGCTGCCAAATCGGCGAAAGAGGCTGTGCGGCAGTGGAATGTCAGCCATGGATTCTATTCCGCACCTGAGTCTGCGGAAACGAAAGCCGCCTCGAAGCCAGAGTGGCAGCGAAATTTCGAAGCTTGGATTCGCGATCACTTTGGCCAGGCTAAAGTTGCAGATGCGGGATCTGTAAATCGAGTTGGCGACTTCGCGATTGTCATGCTGCGACTGACGCAGCCTGTGCAAACTGGTGAACAGCAAATTGTGCAGTTTGGTCGCTCAGGCGGCGACGCCAATTTTGACGTCGTCGAAGGCGAACGATTCGTTGTTAACGAGAATAATTCGAACGTGCCGTTTGCGGCGATGGTGCAAGTCGATCCGAAACTCAAGATGGTTGCTGAGGCTACATTCCAAGTTCGTTCAGGCAACTTGCGTCTGGCGTGGTCGGTAACGTTCTTTGTCGTCGCCGGTGGGTTTCTGGCGTTTTGCATTTATCACTTCTTCGTGCTCCCGCATCCGGCAGCGGACATCCCCGGCTCGCGAGCGAACGATTCTGCACCCGGCATGTTGGGATTCCTTGTGCCATTTGCGGATTTCTTTCGCAAGCCGCGGATCCTCGGCATCTTGGCGTTTCTGTTGCTTTATCGCTTTCCGGAAGCTCAACTCGTCAAGCTCTCCACGCCATTTCTGCTGGATACGCGTGAAGTGGGTGGATTGGCGCTCACGACCGCCGAAGTTGGGATTGTGTATGGGACCATCGGCGTGGCCATGCTCACGCTGGGCGGGCTGATCGGTGGCTTCACCGTTGCGCGGGGTGGCCTGGGACGATGCTTGTGGCCCATGGCGCTCGCAATTCATCTGCCCAATTTGGCCTTCTTATTCCTGGCATACGCACAGCCTGAAAGCCGCTGGGTGATTACCGTCGCTGTTGCGATTGAACAGTTCGGCTACGGGTTTGGATTCACCGCGTACATGCTGTATTGCGTTTACGTGGCCACTGGAAAACACCAAACAGTGCACTACGCGCTCTGCACAGGCTGCATGGCGCTCGGCATGATGCTTCCTGGAATGTGGAGCGGTTGGCTCGAAGAACTTATCGGCTATCGGCACTTTTTCGTGTGGATTATGCTGGCGATGATCCCCAGCCTATTGGCGGTAGCATCGATTCCGTACGATCCCGATTTTGGTAAGAAGACCGCGCCGCAGCCCACCGTTTAGCCACTCATGATCGCATCCTGCCTCGAGCTTCCATCTCCTGCAACGCTCTCGCTGCGCGAAAAAATTGCGCAGTTGATCTTCGTGCGCATCGGGTCGAATATGCCACCGGTGCACACGGTCGAAATGGACGAGCAGCGCGTTACACAAATACTCGACGAATGCCCGTTTGGCGGGCTGCTATTGTTTAATGGCGACTTAGAGACAAAGCACGCTCTCGCTCGCTTGCAACAACGTGCCACGGTGCCGCTACTGATTGCGTCGGATATTGAACGCGGTGTAGGTCAGCAAGTCAAAGGCTTTACGCTTTTCCCGCACGCGATGGCATTCGACAGACTGGGCGCGGATGGTCCAGACGCCGTCGCGGAGTTTGTTCGAACACTGGCCGCCGAAGCCGCTGAGACAGGCATACACATAACGTTCGGGCCAGTCACCGATGTCAGTACAAATCCAGCCAATCCGATTATCAACACACGGGCCTTCAGCAACATAACCGAGCGCGCTGCTGAGTTGACCCGTGCATTCGTGGCGACCTGCGAGGCTGCAGGATTGCTTACAACCGCGAAGCATTTTCCTGGCCACGGCAGCACCGAACGTGATTCTCACGATTCGCTGCCCGTTGCAGAGCGGACGCTCGATGTATTGCGTGCTTGTGAATTGATACCCTTTCAAGCGGCGATTGATGCAGGTTGCTCACTGATCATGACCGCGCACGTTAGCTTTCCCGCACTCGATTCGAGTGGCGTGCCGGCGACGCTGTCGCCCGCGATTTTAATTGAACTGCTTCGAACGCAAATGGGGTTTCGAGGTGTCGTGTGCTCGGACAGCCTCTTGATGGCTGGCGTCCGCGACCAATTTGCCTGCGAAGAAGAGATGGCTCTCGGGGTGCTCAAAGCCGGAGTGGACTTACTGCTCGATCTCGCCGAACCTGTGAACGTCGTCGACTACCTTTGCAAGTGTATAAAAACGGGGCAGCTTGAATTCGCACGCGTCGACGAAGCGCTGGCACGAGTTTGGGCGCTCAAACAACGCGTCTTTGCGAAGCCAGCGGAAATGGGCGCAGCGCAGACGGTAAGTCGAACTGAAGCTCAAACGCTCGCAAAGAAGATTGCGGCGAGGGCCGTTGTTTTGTCTCGCAGCGCTGCCTCCGCCCTGCCCTTCAATCCAGATCAATCTACGGTTGCCATCTTGCTTAAGCCTTTCCAAACCGCGATCGAGCCGCTTGAGCAGCCACTGGCAGCTGAGTTGCGCAAACGATTTAGGACAATTCGCTACGCGCAGCTGGGGCCAAATTCAGACGCGCAGGCTTATGAGGACGCCTTTGAACTCGCCCAGACGGCCGAACAATTACTGATCGCCATCATCGTTCGGCCTGCCGCCTGGCACGCCTTTGGTCTCCTACCCCAGCAGAAGGAATTGATCCGCCGCTTGCTCCAAAATCACCCCCGCGCGACGCTGGCATCGCTGGGCGTCCCCCAAGCACTAAACGACTTTCCGGCGGCAACGACTCGCATTTGCACGTATAGCGACATCCCCGCATCTCAGCAGGCTCTGGTCGACTTGCTACTAGAACCCGTTGGTTGAAAAGGCGGACCGCGCACCGCTACAATAATACGAGCATCTTTCACAATTAGTTATCAGGGGGATCGGAGAATCGATGGCCGAGCGGCGAATTGTTATTTTGACGGACGGGCGAACCACCCCCACCGGCGCGAAGACGGCCTCCTGTGTCGTGCGCTATAAGCCCAAAGAAGTTGTGGCGCTTCTAGATACGACCCAGCCCGGGCGAACAGCCGGTGAATTGCTCGGGGTTGGTGGTTCGATTCCGGTCGTGGCAAACCTCTCCGATGCGCCGGGTGCCAACACGCTGCTGATCGGTATCGCGCCCAGCGGTGGTAAGCTTCCCGCCGCGTGGCGAAAAATCCTCCTCGAAGCAATCGATCGGGGCATGAACCTGGTTTCGGGCTTGCACGATTTTCTCTCGAACGACCCAGAGATCGCCGCGGCAGCCGCTAAGAAGGGCGTCGAAATTCACGACGTTCGCAAGAACAACGAGCGCGACGTTTCAAATCGTTTGAATCTGCGCGAAGACTGCTTGCGGATTCACACCGTCGGCCAAGATTGTTCCGTAGGCAAAATGCTTGCCTCTGTCGAACTCGCGATCGGTCTTAAAAAACGCGGGTACGACGCCAAATTCATTGCAACTGGCCAGACCGGAATTATGATCGAGGGCGACGGTTGCCCCGTCGATTGCGTTGTCAGCGATTTCGTGAACGGCGCGGTCGAAAAGTTGGTTCTCGCCAATCAGCACCACGATTTTCTGTTGATTGAGGGTCAAGGCTCGCTATCACACCCTCGATACTCGGCAGTGACGCTCGGTTTACTGCATGGCTGCGTGCCGCAGGGCATGATTTTGGTGTACGAAGCAGGCCGCAAGAATGTGCATGGGATGGACTACATTCCACTCGTGCCGTTGAAGAAAATCGTTGAAGTGAACGAAATGATGGCGTCCCTGGCAATGCCCTCAAAAGTAATCGGCGTGGCGATGAACAGCCGGCTGTTATCCCCAGATGAAGCGGAAGCCGAACGGGATCGCGTGCGCAAGGAACTCGGCGTTCCCGTGTGCGACGTAATTCGACATGGGCCAGACGATTTACTCGACGCCATCGTTGCTTTCCGCCAAAAGTTATTCCCCCACGTCGCGGCGAAAGCCGGTTAGTTCGTCGAGCCAACTGGCCCCCACTGCCCTGCCCGTTCGATTGTCGCAGATAGTTAAAGCGCACATGAAGCTGTCGTATCGAAAGTTTGATTTGCCGCTGCGGCACGTGTTTACCATTTCGCGTGGTTCGGTCAGCGTGCAGCAGACGTTGATCGTGCAATTAGAATCGGGCGGCGTGTACGGCTATGGCGAGTCGACCACGAATACGTTCTATGGCGCGACAATCGAAAACATGTCGGCCACGATCGAATCGGTGCGATCTATCATCGAAGACAGTTCATTTGCCGATCCCCTTCCATTAATTGCTCGGATGGCCCAAAGTATTCCGCGAGAAAAGTACGCTAACTTTGCCCTTAATGCGCTCGATCTCGCGATCCACGATCTGTGGGGCAAGCTTCAAGGTGCACCGGTCTATAAACTTTGGGGGCTCTCGACGGATCGAATCCCAGACTCCGATTACACTCTCGGCATCGACACGCCCGAGAAGATGATCGCCAAGATGAACGAAATGCCCGGCTGGCCGGTTTACAAGATCAAGCTGGGCACGCCCGACGACCTCACCATTGTTCGCGAGTTGCGTAAGCATTCAAATTCCCTGTTCCGCGTGGACGCAAATTGCGGATGGACGGCCGAACAAACGATCGAGTTCGCGCCCGTATTGAAAGACCTTGGGGTCGAGTTCATCGAGCAACCGCTTCCTCCCGAAGATGTCGAAGGCGCGATACGCGCGTTCGAAGGATCGATTCTGCCGCTAATCGCGGATGAGAACTGCATCGTTGAAAGCGATGTCGAGCGTTGCGCTGGCAGGTTTCATGGCATCAACATTAAACTCACGAAATGTGGTGGCTTGGCGGTTGCCCGGAGGATGGTAACTCGCGCTCGTGAGCTCGGACTGCAAGTCATGGCCGGTTGCATGACTGAATCAACGGTCGGCATTTCTGCGATCGCGCAGTTGTTGCCACTATTAGACTATGTTGACATGGATGGCGCCGTTTTGATCGCCAAGGACATCGCCACGGGCGTGCGACTCGATCACGGCAAGTGCATCTATCCAAAGGAAAATGGCACGGGTGTTAATTTAATCGACGGGCCGTTCTAGTTTCCCCTCCCACACATAAAAGTTATCAACATGTTTTGCCAAGTATTCTCTTACGCTTCGCTCCGCAGTAAAACTGCAATAACAGCCCTCGTCATCCTACTGGCGACGGTTATCAATGCGTCCCCCGCGGCCGAATCGAGCGACACAAAAAAAACGCTCGAAGAAACCCTGCTCCCATTGATTCAATCGCACGAAGGCGAAGTGAGCCTGGCGATTAAGGATCTCAAAACAGACGAGCACTACGAGTTCAAAGCCGATCGCCCGATGCCGACTGCCAGCCTGATCAAACTGGCGGTGATGATCACAACGTACGACGCGATTGAACAAGGCAAGCTTTCTCTCGACGACATGATTGAGTTGAAGAAATCCGATCAAGTGCCGGGATCGGGTATCTTAACGGCGCACTTTTCACCAGGCACGATGATTTCACTGCGCGATGCGATCCACTTGATGATTGTTTATTCGGACAATACGGCTACGAATTTAGTGCTCGATAAACTCGGCATCGCGCCCACCAACGAATACATGAAAAAGCTTGGTTGCCCCGAAACGCGCATCAACTCGAAGGTATTTCGCGGCGACACGTCGATCGACAAGGAACGCAGTAAGGAATATGGCCTCGGCAGCACTACGGCCAACGACATGGTGAAGCTGTGCGAAGAATTGCACGACAAAAAAATGGTCAGCGAAAAGGCCTCGAAGCAGATGCTCGACCACATGTATGCGTGCGATGACAAACTGAAGGTTCCCCGACTGCTACCGCCGGGCACCAAAATCGCCCACAAAACGGGGTCCGTAAACTCGTCGCGCACCGATGCCGGCATCATCGATTCACCGGCCGGTCCAATCGCGTACTGCATTCTCACGAACAAGAATAAAGATCAACGCTGGACGGACGACAACGCCGGCGACTTGTTCTGCGCCAAAATTGGTGACGCGATCTACCGATACTTTAACCCCAAGGGCGCGCCTGCCGGTAGCACGCTCACAAGCACGCTGAAATTAGGCGCCGATGGGGAAATGGTCACGGCGCTCCAGCGCACGCTCAACGCACGCATGAAGCCGGCTCCCGGTATTGGCACCGATGGCGACTTCGGCCCTGAAACCGAAAATGCGGTGAAGAAGTTCCAGAGCGAGAAGAAGCTGGAAGCGACAGGAGTTGTCGACGCCGCCACCTGGAAGGCCTTAGGCCCGCTCGTGATGGAAGACGAGCCAGCGCCGGAACCAGCGGTCGTTAATGCGGAGGAAAGCAAGAAGTCTCCGCCGGATCCGTTGGACGGGCCTCCGTTTGTATCGTGTAAAGCCTGGGCGATTATCGATGGCAACTCAGGCGAATTCCTCGCGGGCGCTCATGAAAATGACAAACGCGAACCTGCCAGCACGACCAAAATCATGACCGCTTACTTGGTGACACTGCTCACACAAAAAGACCCTAAGGTGCTAGATGAGATTGTCACCTTCTCGGAGCGCGCCGACAAAACGTCCGGTTCATCATCCGAAGTTAAAGCCGGCGAAAAGCTTCCGGTCAGCGAGCTTCTTTATGGAATGCTGCTCCCCTCGGGCAATGATGCCACCGTCGCGTTTGCCGAACACTTCGGCGATCGCCTCGCGGATGAGAAGGACAAAGAAGCGCATCGCGACGCGTACGAGAGCTTCGTCTCGGCCATGAATCGCAAAGCAGCCGAACTCGGCATGACGTCGACCCACTACAATAACACCCACGGCTTGCCGAGCGCCGGTCACGTGACCACCGCTCGCGACCTGGCCCGCGTCGCGTATGCCGCGTTCCAAATCCCTGATTTCCGCAAAGTTGTTAAAACGGCGAAGCATGGCTATACACTCGATTCCGTCGCTGGCTATCAGCGCAACATCGAATGGCGAAACACGAACCAATTGTTGCGGACTGAAGGTTACGACGGTATAAAAACCGGCACCACGAACGCGGCGGGCAACTGCATCGTTTCGACGGGCGAACGAAACGGGAAGCGGTTGATCGTCGTCGTGCTAGGGGCGCCGTCGACCGAAGGTCGCTACGCCGATTCGCGAAATCTGTATCGTTGGGCTTGGAAAGATCTGCTGAAGATGGAAGGCGATGACTCTAAAGACGCCAAACGCGTCTCGAAAGCGAATTGATGCTCAATCTCTCGACGAAAATGCTCACCTTCGCTCTCGCCGTTTTCGGCGTCGCTGCGATTTCCATCGTTTGTCCAACATCGTTCGCGGACGACGAGCCGGCGTCGCCCGCCGATCGTAAGCCGATCGTCCTCACCGATCGCGCTCGGGAACTGCACTCCCATTCGCTCTTGATCGATGGCCACAACGACATGCCGTGGGAGATCCGCAAACAAGCGTCTTCCAGTTTCGACAAAATGGATATCTCAAAACCGCAGCCCACTTTGCAGACTGATATCCCGAAGCTGCGCAAGGGCGGCGTTGGTGCACAGTTTTGGTCCGTATGGGTGCCAGTCGAAGCGGGCTACCGGGGTGAAGCCCTGTCGATGACGCTCGAGCAAATCGATCTCGTCAAGCGCATGATCGAGCGCTACCCGGATACGTTCGAATTAGCGCTGACCGCCGACGACATCGAACGCATCCACGCCAAGGGGAAAATAGCTTCGTTGATCGGAGTCGAGGGGGGCCACTGCATCGAAGAATCCCTTGTCGCGCTCGAAAAGCTGTACCACCTCGGGCGCGGTACATGACACTTACGCACACCGATTCGCTGAGCTGGGCCGATTCGAGCACAGATACTGCCAAGAACAACGGACTTACGCCGTTCGGTAAACAGGTTGTTCAACGCATGAACCAATTGGGTATGATGGTGGACCTGTCGCACGTCTCAGCGAAAACTATGAGGGACGCGATCGCGACCTCCGACGCACCGGTGATTTTCTCACATTCCTCGGCGTTCGGCGTCTGTCCGAGTCCGCGCAACGTGCCGGATGATGTACTTATGAGCCTGAAAAACAAGGACGGCGTCGTAATGGTCAACTTTTTCTCCGGCTACGTTGTGCCATCGGCTGCCAAGACGGCGATCGAAGAAATGGATTTGGAGCGCGAGCTCAAGAAGAAATACAACGGGGATAAAACACTTTACGAGCCCGAGCTGAAACGCTGGAAAGCTGCTCACAAATACGCCCGCGGTTCGATACACGACCTGCTCGACCACATCGATCACATTGCCAAGATTGCTGGGACCGAACACATCGGCATCGGCTCCGATTTCGACGGCGTGAATTTGCTGCCGACGCAGCTCGAAGACGCCAGCTGTTATCCTTACATTACGCAAGGACTCATTGACCGCGGCTACACCGATGAGCAAATCAAAGCGATCTTGGGCGGCAATTTGCTGCGTGTCATGCGCGGTGTCGAAGCTTACGCCGCCAAACACCGTACCGACAAACCAGTCGCGAGTGATCCCGCGAAATAGCGTCAGTTGGCCGATTGGCGAAGGTCTTTAGATAGCAATCAGAAGGGGTGACGACCGTGCTCGAACGCGAGAAATACGATCGGTTTCGCGTTGCACCGCTGGACCCCGCCGCACTTCGTTGCCGAGATGTCGAACGCATTTTGAAACAGCTGGTTAGCTCGTCCGATGGTCGCCTGACGATCGTAAAATTCGCCGAGTCCGTCGAAGGCCTGCCAATATATCTGGCTAAGATCGGCACCGGTCCGAAAAAGATTTTGCTCTGGTCACAAATGCATGGGGACGAGCCGACGCACACCGCCGTGCTACTCGATTTGGCCAGTTATCTGCTAAAGAAACCCGCGGAGCCCGAATCGAACGACATTCTCTCCAAATGCATGCTCAATTTCATCCCAATGCTCAATCCGGACGGCGCCGAGGCCGTGAAGCGTTACAACGCCCAAGGGATTGATATAAACCGTGACGCGCGACGGCTCTCTACTCCGGAAGGTCGAGCCCTGCGAAAAGCCGTCGAAACAATCAAACCCGAGTTCGGGTTCAATTTGCACAATCAGCATGCCCGCACGAGCGTCGGTCGCCCGCCAAAACCGGCAGCGGTATCAGTGTTGGCTCCCGCGCCGATCCAAGCGGCCATGACACGCCGAGTTGGCACCGCGCGAAGCTAATGTGCGCTCATTTCGTAGAAGCAGTTCGGGGCGACGTGCCCGGCATGATTTCACGGTACGACGACACGCACGAGCCGCGCGCCTTCGGAGACACGATTCAGGCCACTGGCGCTTCCACGATGCTAGTCGAAGCGGGCGGCTGGACCGATCCGGACATCGAACCATTAACACGCGTTCACTTCAACGGCATGCTTTCTACGATTCACGCGATAGCAACCGATAAATATTTTGATGCCGACATCAGCTTATACGAAAAGTTGCCCGAGTCGAACTCCGGCCGACAGCTGGATTGCATGATTTCCAACGCCAATGTGCTAAGTGCCGTAACGCCGAATGCATTCACTGCCGATCTCGGAATCGAGCAATCTCGAACCGAGCGGCTCGGCGGCAGTTCGAAAAGTGACGGCCGCATCATTGAAATTGGCGACTTGAGCACTCTCTCGGCCAAGGAGCATATCGACGCGACAGGCTGGCTCATCCTGCCAGGGCAACTCGCGTACTTAGAATCCTGGGTGCCGGGCGCGAAGCTCTCGAATCAACAAATCGATTCGCTACTAGAAAAAGGCGTCACGACTGTCATCGGCTGTGTCGATCTGGCGAACCGAGATGCCATCGAGGCAATTGGGGCAGCCGCTCAATTGCCGATAAACTGGGCATTCGTCGGGCGAATTGATAAGGCGTCTGCGTTGCCCGCGGCGGAACTCGTCGAGCGTGTGGCGACGGCAGCGAACAAAGGAATGCTTGCGATCGTCACTGATCGTGCCAACGAGGAACTATGGCAGCAGCTCGACCGCGTCGGCCTGCCACTCATTCAACTCGCCAAATTGAAAGATGCCTCCTCGGCCGGATCCTATCGTGAACGGTCGGAACAAACTGCCAAGTTGTACGCGCTGCTCAATTTACCCGGCCGCCGTGGCAATGTCGGCCGCGATAGTTCCGCTGATCTCGCGGTGTTCAAAATAGGCGAGAAAATTGACGAGAGCTCTCCCACCGATTGGAAGCGACTCACGCGGGTCATCGTCGCTGGCGAAACGGTTTGGGAAGATGGACAGCGAACCGAATTCACGCCCGGAATCTTTCTCCGCCGCGGCTAAACCGATAGGCCTAATTCATGCTCAACAAAATCTGGTTTTGGTTGTTGTGCATCGGAATTATTTACGGTTTCTGCAAAGCGACATATCAGACAAAATTTCCCCCGCCAGAGCCTGCGGCAGCTCCAGCTAATGCTGCCCAACCTGACGAAAAATCGGACCAAACGCCGCTTACCGCAATGGGCAAGCGGCTCAATGGCGCTGTACTCGAAGCGTCAAAATCTGCGATCGATATCTGTATCCCACTAATCGGCATCATGGCCTTATGGTTGGGATTGTTGAATGTCGCCAAGGACGCAGGTCTCATCGATGTTTTCGCCCGGCTCGTTCGCCCTTTCATGCGCTGGTTGTTTCCCGAAGTACCCGACGGCCACCCCGCGCAGGGCGCGATGCTCATGAATTTCTCCGCCAACATGCTTGGCCTGGATAATGCCGCCACGCCGATGGGCCTCAAGGCCATGGAGGAATTGCAAACGCTAAACCCAGTGAAAGACACGGCGACGAATTCGATGGCATTATTCCTCGCGATCAATTGCGGCAGCATCACGCTAATTCCATTTACGATCATCGGCTATCGCTTCGCGAGCGGAAGCAAAGACCCGGCCGGAATCATCGTAGGAACATTGATCGCCTCAACGGCCAGCGTCGTGGCTGGCGTAACTGCCGCTCGTTGGTTATCTCGTTCTCCCAAATATCAAATAGCAATGAACGATCCGCCGGAAAATTCAAATCCTGGAAACGACGGCGGGGCCATAGCATGACCTTATCCGAACGGATGCAAGCGATCACTGCTTTCATGGAAGCGGTTAGCCAATGGGCGATCCCGGTTCTTGTACTGTTGGTCATTTTGACGGCCGCCTACAAGCGTATCCCCATGTACGAATCGTTCGTCACGGGCGCAAAGAAGGCTTCGGCGTTGCCGTCATGATCATTCCGTACCTGGTCGCGATCTTTTTCGCGATCAAAATATTCATCGCCAGCGGTATGTTCGACGACATCAAGTACGGACTTACTATCGCGATGAATTACATTGGCCTCGGCGGTTACACCGAGGCGCTCGATTTACTGCCGCTCGCAATGACCAAGCCTCTCACGGGCGGCGGCGCACGCGGCATCATGCTCGAAATCTTCCACCTGCATGGCCCCGATAGCTTCCTCGGCAAAACTGCCTCGATCATGATGGGTAGCAGTGAAACCACGTTTTACATCCTGACCGTATATTTCGGCTCTGTCGGCGTGAAAAAAGTTCGGCATACAATGATCGCGTGTCTATGTGCCGATGCGGCTGGCATCGGGACCGCCGTAGTGCTCGGCTATTTGATGTATCACGGTCACTAACCGGCTATAGTTGCGCAAACCTTTCCAACCCTTCTGAACGCGGCGGGAAATTCTCCATGATGCCGACGATCAAGCCGCGAGCGCTCAAGCCGGGAGATACCATCGGCGTCGTCGTACCGGCAGGCCCGCTTAACCGCGAGCGAATCGACCGGGCACTCGCTCGTGTTCGCGACCGCGGTTTTCGAATTAAAACGTATGGCGATATCTATCGCTCGCGTGGCTACCTGGCCGGCGATGATGCGACGCGCACCGCGGAGTTCATGGCTGCCTTTGCCGACCCGGAAACGGCGGCCGTGTGGTGCGCCGCGGTGGTTACGGTGTCATGCGGATGCTTCATCGGATTGATTTCGAAGTCGTTCGAAATAACCCGAAGGTATTCGTGGGT
>CAVTEJ010000029.1:0-154534 GCA_963733705.1 uncultured Planctomycetota bacterium
AAGCGACGACTCAAAAATAACTACCGCAAGTTGTTATACTCCGAGGAGGGTTATCCTTGGAGTTTGACATGAATGGATATGAAGAGCGGGTGGAAGTTCAGATGGTGAACTTTTACCGGTCGTTGTCGGAGAAGGATCGGCGACGATACGCCGCGGTCGAAGCCGGGAAGCTGGATCATGGCGGGGTGGCGTACATCGCCGAGCTATTTGGTTGTGATCCGGATACGATTCGACGCGGCATGACCGATGTCGAGCACCTTCCGCAGGACGCAGCCGCGGGGCGCCTCCGAAAAAAAGGGAGGCCGTAAGAAAGCTAGCTCGGCCGAGCCCGAGTTGGTTCCCCAACTGAAGAAGCTGGTCGAACATCACACGGCTGGTTCGGCGGTCGAGCCAGGTCGCGTGTGGACGAGTCACTCGTGTGAATCGTTTTCGGAGGAGCTGGCCGAATTCGGATTCTCGGTTTCTGCGAACACGGTCGACCGGCTGCTGCGCAATGAACTTGGTTTGTCGCGCCGCAAGATGGAGAAAACGTTGGCCATGGGAGAGAATGCGGATCGCGAAGCGCAATTCCAGCGGATGAACCAAGTGAAGCAGTACTTTCTGGTCCGCGACTGGCCGGTGCTCTCGATCGACACCAAGAAGAAAGAGCTTCTGGGGCGGTTCGAGCGCGCCGGTCAAGCCTGGACGGACGATCGCCTGCCAGCCTGGGATCATGACTTCCCTAGTTCGAGCTGGGGCAAGGTGATTCCCTACGGAGTCTATGATCTCGCGGCGAATGAAGCCCTGGTCTATCTGGCGCAAGGCGCCGACACCGGCCAGTTGGCCTGTGACGCAATTCGCCGCTGGTGGCACCGACTGGGCAAGCGGCGCTACGATCCGACGAGTCCGATCCTGTTGCTGGCCGATTGCGGCGGCAGCAATGGTTATCGCGTGCCGCTGTTTCGGCAGCAACTGCACCAATTGAGCCAGCGTCTGTGTCGCACGTTCCGCGTGTGTCATCTTCCGCCGTATTGCTCGAAATACAATCCCATCGACCACCGCCTGTTCTGCCACTTGTCACGCTCCTTGCAGGCGATTCAACTCACCAGCATCGAAGCCATCCGTCAAGCACTGCAACAAACGACTACGCGGACTGGCCTGCGCGTTGTTTGCGAACTGGCCCGCAAGGAATACGCCGCTGGTATCAAAGCGGACCCCGAATTCCTCACCGACGAACCAACGCGACGCGACTACGCCCTTTCCGCCTACAACTATAAATTCTCGCCCAACTGAAACGCCGAAGTTATTTTTGAGTCATCCCTAAGTGGCGGAAACCGCATTTGGTGAGGACTCGCGTCGAGGCGTTCGGGTTGGGTAGTATGTGGGCGCGAACGGTGCGAACGTTTTGGGTGAAGGCGAAGTTCGTGAGGGCCGCGGCCGCTTCGGTGGCGAAGCCGTTGCTCTGATGTTCAGGATCGACGCCGTAGGCGATTTCGACGACGCCATCCATTGGCGGGCCTTTGAAACCGCACTTGCCGACGGTGCAACCGGTATCGTGATGCACCATCGAAAACCCGTGCCGCCACGGATCGACAGAATCGGACGCTCGCAAGGCCGCGAGCCAATCCTCGGACACCTGAGCGCGATCCTCGGGGCTCATCGCGTCGACCATGTCGAGAGTTTCTTCGCGGGTCAGCAGATTGAGAACTAATCTTTTCGTGCGGAGCGGCATGATGGTCATGCCGGTATCGTAATTCGTCGCAGTGCAGGATGCTATACGATGGCTGAGCTCCAGTTGCATCAATCCCGAGGGGCGGCGCCGGGGAACCATTCGGTGTGCTGATCGCGGCGCGGCCCAAAAGAACTCTCCCCTAGCCCCTCCCTACAAGGGAGGGGAATCAGAAGAGGCGGAGGGCGGCGACAGCGAGCTCGGCCGCGACGGGCGGCAGGCCTTCGCACGGAATCGGCGCGACAACGCGGCCGCCCTCGCCGTCATAGAACTGTTTGCACATGCCGACGTAATCGACGTGCTAGTGCGAGCCGCACCGGCGGTACTCGACGCCGGCCGCGATTAGGTTGGCGACGATTTCAGGAAATGGCAGGGTGCCGGCGAGCGTGGCTTGGGCGGCTTCGGTGATGGTGAGGGTGTTCATTTTGCGAATGATGGCAGATTGCGGAACAACGATCAGTCCTTACATGCCAATTAGATTCTTGGACCGACAATCAGAATTTCACCTTTGTTTTCGTCCCGGGTAATACTGTCGTTTTCTTATGCTTCCTCGACTCCAGCAAATTTGATTTTCTCTCCTGGAGCTTTTCCGGATTCATTGACTTTAAATCCGCGTCGGTAAGAAAACGCCATCTCACATCTTCGAGTAGGCCGTGTTCTGAAAATATAATCTGGAACACCGTCCACTCAGACGCATTTTCAAGGCTCATAACGGCTAAAGCGTGCTCAACGACATTTTCAAGCGTAGTTAGCAAGTGCGGTTTCTGATCGCAGAAGAAAGTTGTATTCAGAGCAAACATGCTTAATGGCCGCGGTCGTTCCAGTTCTTGCTGTCGAACCAATAAAGACTCCACCATTTGGGACAATTCGGTGCGTGCCTGACCTCCGAGTGAGAGGATCGCAGTTGCGGCGGCAGCCCGACCTGGGCGTTTCGAATGAGATAAGGCGTCGACAACTTGGCGAATTCGTCGTGGCATTTCCTGGGTTGGTTTTTTGCATGGCTGTTCATTCCACCGTGCTGAATAGTAGCTATCTATTTCGTCGCGATAACCAGCGGAAAACGAAATGGTACTGTTAGGTAACCTCGCGATCTTTTCAGCGCGCGTCACATAACGATTGTGATGCAAATACGTGCCCAAATGGTCGAGTTCGTCTTGCATTTTGAGTTGGTCCGCCGATTGAGAGCGTTTTCGCTCGCCTAAGTAGTCTAAAAAGATGAGAGGGTTGTCGAACAAATCCTGGTAAACTGCGCAAGTCGTCTATGGAAACGCACCAAAGCGGACGCTTGGTAACGTCGCCGGACAAGTGTCCAAAATCTTGAATATGCGACGCATAGTATTCCAATTGGTCCAGCGTCACGCAGCAACCAGTGATTTCAACAAAATCGGCTGCGCGAATTGTTGCCAGTGGCTTGTGATCTTTATCGCAAAGTTCGAGTGCCCCGCTCGCGCTTAACTCATCGATAAAACGATTAGCTTGCGTAATCGGCTTCAATAATACATCAGCCAATGACTTAAAATGAGCGTCAGCATCGTGCTCCGGCGGTGTGTGCACGTATGCACCAGAACGCACCTCAACGACAAATAGATTTCTGTCGTAAATGAGGATTCCATCGCATTCGGCCCAATTTCGAACTTGGTTTTTTCCTGTCGGAGCTCGGTAGTAAACTGGCCGGTATACCGTCGCCCCTCTCAAAATGCTCGCCAGCAATTGAAATGGAATCGCCTCAGTGGCCTGCTGTTGCGTAAGTCGCCATACATTCGCCAAGTCCGGTCGCTGATTTAGCGTCGCACGCTGAAACGCCCGATAGATATTATCTGTCAAACCGTAAACGTCGAAGCAGTAGTAAACGCCCGCTGCTTTAAGAAATGGTTTGAATCGCGTCTTTGACAAGCGCGTTGGCCAAGCGGACTGTGCGCCCGGCTTTGCAAAATCGTCATCTTCGCCTGGTCCAACCGACAAGTCCGCAACCAATTTATCGGGCCAGTTTGTGACTCGCTTAACTTCAAACAAATTTAAGCCGAAAAGGCGTCCGCCAATATCGTCTCGCTCCGAGAGCCATTTCTCTTTGTCGATGCTTTCAGGCAATACGAATTCTGTAATATCGTCGGCTATTGGAGTTTGATCAGTGGAGAAAGCGTCGAGGGTCTCATTTCGAAATTGATCCAGTTCGACGAATACTTTGGAAATGCCTTTTGTTAACGATTCCAAAAGTGAATTGAAACCATCCAAAAGTGCCTCGGAGGTTATTCCATAGACCTCTTCAATAATCTTAGACTGCGGTAAAAGCAGTTCGCGCAAATGGGGAAAATCGTGACTTAAATACCTATCGCCGCGCACTCCGCAATAGTGCATTTGAGCTGCGACGATAAACTCTTCTCGGTTTTCATCAAAATCCTGCCGCTGGCGAGCCACAGCCGTGCGGCCAAAAAAGTAGGGCAAATTGAGAAGTACGAAAAGCTGGTCGAACAATTGTTCCAACTCTTTGAACTGTTCGTCCGTTATGACCGGACCTCCCTCGGCACCGACCGCCGCTATTAGGCTTTGACCGTAATCAAGCATTCGCCTCGCAGTGAGCTGTGCAGGCCCAACATTAGACTCTTCCGGTCCTTGTCCTAAGTGTTTGTCTATGACGTGCCAATATGCGCGCTGTAAGTACGTTGCCGGATCAATTGCCCGTATGATCTCGCAAATACGATTTACAAGTCCGTCGATTTCACGGCATGTTTCCGGAAACGTACTTGCTAGATGCAGTTCCATATCCTTCCGCTGCTCGTCCGAACTTTGGTTTTCAAGCAGTACGACGCTGTCCCACTGGGAGGCACGTAATGGACCACGCTGAGTGACTTTATCGGGACCAATTGGTCCTTGCTGGCGCTTTTTTTTCGAGCGCATTACCTTATGCTTAGATGATTTGCTCATGAGAATCTCCCGCTGGAACTCATGACAGTTATAATTCGCGATAGGTTCCTAAGAACTAGCGTATCGCCTCAAGCGCAAATAAAAACCCTGCGGGGTCCGAAGACCCAACGGGGTTTTTAAGAATAACCTGGCGATACCTACCTTCGCGCTAGTGGACACTATCATCGGCCCTGAAAGCTTAACGGCTGTGTTCGGAATGGGTACAGTGTTTCCTTTCGCCGCGGTGCCTACCCCGCCTTTTTAATCGCGGGCGGCTTCCAGGTGCCATCGAGGATCGAAGGCTTGTGCTGTTTTGGCCAGTAGAGGCGGAGCATGGGGATGAAGCGGCCTTCGGGAGTGGGGAGCCAGTTGGCTTCTTTGTCTTTGCCCGGGTTCTCGTGCTGCAGGTAGAGGTCGACGGAGCCGTCGGCGTTCTTCGCGAACTTGTTGCGGGCGCTGAGCGTGTAGCGGTTGAGCGGGTTGTCGACGAAGAACATTTTTTCGTTGTACATGGTGAGCGACCAGAAGCCGTCGACCGGCGGGAACTTGCCTTTATTGAAGTGCATGACGTATTTTTCGTTGCCCATGTAGGGTTTGCCATCGGCGGCGGTTTCGGACGTGGGATAGACGGCGTCTTTCGGGCGGTTGGCGCCGAGGCCGATCGCGGTGATGAAGGCGCGTTGCAGATAGTCAGTGCCGTAGAGGCCGGCCTTGGTGGTGAAGGTCCAGCCGTTGACGTCGTTGCCGGCCTTTTTGAAGTGGCCCATGATTTTTTCGAAGCCGAGTTTCGGCACGTCCTTCAGCGCGGCGGCGACTTCGTCGCCCAGCTTCGAGAGCTCGACCTTTTCGCCGGGGACGATGCCGAGCTTTTTGAGTTTGGCGACCATCGGGGCGTCTTCGGCGTAGGCGGGGTTCTCCTTCATGAGCTGGGTCATGAGGTTGAAGTAATCTTCGGTGCTGAGGGCGTTCACCTGATCGCGGACGGGCGTTTTCATGTCGATGCTGGGATCGACCTCGCCTTCGGGCGGCGCGTAGTCCTTACCGTAGGCGCTGAGCGGGACGAGCGACGTTTCATCCTGCATTTTGTGGACGGCGGCGTAGTCTTCGGGCGTGCCGGTGCAGTAGATGCGGCCGAGGATCCAGACCAGCGCGGTGGCCGATTTGTATTCTTTGACGCCGGAAGGGAGGGTGCCTTTCCAGTGCGGGCCGGTGATGGCGTACTTTTGCGGGCCCGTGCCGGTGGTCCGCTTGCCGGGATCTTGGAAGACATCGGTCCAGGCATTGAGCATGGGGAAAAGGTAGTAGCGATCGTGGGCGTCCGGGATGCTTAGGACATACGGCTCTTTGGCGACGTCGATGAAGGCAGTGGTGTAGAGCGTATCGGCGTTGGGAGCGGTGACGTCCTTGAAGGCGGCCGTCGGATATTCGCGAAGTCGAATGAGCTGGCCCATGGGGCCGTGCGTGCCTTCGGGCTTTGCGACGTTCGTGATGACGCGGCGCGTGTATTCCATCGTGATGAGCGGGTAGCCGTAGATGTAGGCATCGACGGCGAGCTGTTTGGCTTCGGCCGGCGAGAGTTTGGTTTCTGCTGCGGCCGCCGAGAGAGTTGGGGCAGCGAGTACGGCGAGGAACAACGTCAACAAACGGGGTGGCATCAGATTCTTCCTTCTAAATGTGCAGAGACGAGACGCGATCGCGGCCGCATTTCAAGATTTTGCGGTTCAGTTTTAATTGTGCGCGTTTCGTGACAGAATGTCACGGTAGCGCGGATGAATTTCTGGCCCGCAACAATTCGATTGCTGCAGCGAATTTCCGCGTCGGCAGCCGGTTCAGTATTTTTAAGGAGAAGGCGATAGTGAACGATCAATTCATTCCGCACTTAGTGGTGCACGACGGGAAGGCAGCACTCGCGTTCTATCAAGAAGTGTTCGGCGCGAAGACGAACGACGTGATGATGGAGCCTGGCGGGCAGCGATTGATGCATGGGGAAATTATCCTCGACGGCCACGCACTTTTCCTTAGCGATGAGTTTGCTGAAAAGGATGATGTCATCACCAGGTCGCCTCGATCATTAGGCGCGACTACGACGCGGATAACGGTGAACACCGAGGAGCCCGACGCGATTTTCGAAAGGGCGGTGGCCCGCGGCGCGAGGGTCATTATGCCGCTGGAAAAGATGTTCTGGGGGGCGCGGTATGGGAAGTTCGTTGATCCGTTTGGGCACGAGTGGGGAATCAATCAGCAGCTGGCAGAACAAACTGAGAGCGAAACCAAAGCGGCAGCGAAGGAGTTTTTTGAGAAGAGGGAGTGACGATCGATTGATGGAGGGATCGTGCAGCGCAGGCGACCGCCGGCCATTGGCCGACGGCTAAATACTAAAGGTGCGCAAAATAAAAACCCCGCGGGGTCCGAAGACCCAACGGGGTTTTTAAAAATAACCTGGCGATACCTACTTTCGCGCTGGTAGGCACTATCATCGGCCCGGAAAGCTTAACGGCTGTGTTCGGAATGGGAACAGGTGTTTCCTTCCCGGTATGGTCGCCAGAAGAGATCCCACCCGCGGTTAGGCGGAGCGGGACCTGGTTTTGAATTGGTTTGAATTTGCAAGAGTGGCGGGTGAGGGGTCAGGGGTCAAAGGTCGGAGGTCAGGGAAAAAACTGACTTCGACTCTCGATCCTCGCCACTCCACCCAACTCATTTGTCCTTTGATCTTGTTTCGGATGCGGATACGGCGTGCAGTAGAAGCGGAGCTCCGTTTGAAACTCTGATCTCTGACCTCCGAATCCTCATCTCTCTTTCAAGAGCGTTAGATAAATGTGGCCAAGCGTTCGTCCGTTAGTACCGGTTAGCTGAACGTATTGCTACGCTTACACATCCGGCCTATCAACCTGGTCGTCTTCCAGGGGACTTTCGAGCAATTGCTCAACGAAACCTAATCTTGGAGCGGGCTTCACGCTTAGATGCCTTCAGCGTTTATCCTATCCAGCCATAGCTACCCAGCCATACCGCTAGCGCGATAACTGGAATACCAGAGGGCTGTCCTTCTAAATCCTCTCGTACTAAAGAAGAACCTCCGCAAGTTTCGTGCGCCCACAGTAGATAGGGACCGACCTGTCTCACGACGGTCTGAACCCAGCTCACGTACCACTTTCATCGGCGAACAGCCGAACCCTTGGGAGCTTCTCCACCCCCAGGATGTGATGAGCCGACATCGAGGTGCCAAACCGCTCCGCCGCTATGGACGCTCGGGAGCGATAAGCCTGTTATCCCCGGAGTACCTTTTATCTGTTGAGCGATAGCCCTTCCATACGGGACTACCGGATCACTAAGCCCTACTTTCGTACCTGCTCGACTGATAAGTCTCGCAGTTTAGCACCCTTCTACCTTTACGCTCGAAGCCTGATTACCAACCAGGCTGAGGGTACCTATTGGGCTCCTCCGTTACTCTTTAGGAGGAGACCGCCCCAGTCAAACTGCCCAACTGACACTGTCCGCTGCCCTGTTAGAAGGGAATCAGCGTTAGAACTTATGTATAAAAAGGGTGGTATTTCACCGACGGCTCTGCCCATGCTGGCGCATGGACTTCGAAGCCTCCCACCTATCCTACACAGTTTAGACACGAGCCCAATATCAGCCTACAGTGAAGGTTCACGGGGTCTTTCCGTCTAGCTGCGGGAACGTGGCATCTTCACCACGACTACAATTTCACCGGGTTAGTGATTGAGACAGTGCTTCTGTCGTTGCGCCTTTCATGCAGGTCGGAACTTACCCGACAAGGAGCTTCGCTACCTTAGGACCGTCATAGTTACGGCCGCCGTTTATCGGGGCTTCGGTCGTGAGCTTCGCCTTGCGGCTAACCCTCTACCTTAACCTACCGACACCGGGCAGGCGTCAGTCTCTATACATCCACTTACGTGTTAGCAGAGACCTGTGTTTTTGATAAACAGTCGCAGAAGCCGATTTACTGTGACCGCGAGCAGCGTGAACCGCCCACGGTACCCCTTATCGCGAACTTACGGGGTCATTTTGCAGAGTTCCTTAACCACTATTCTCCCGAGCGCCTTAGACTACTCGTCTCGCCTACCTGTGTCAGTTTTAGTACGGTCAACTAGGTTTTAACCCTACGAAGCTTTTCTTGAAGATCCTGCCGATGATTTCGTGAACATAAACGCACTCAGTCCCCACGCTTGACTTTGTGTGGACGGATTTACCTATTCCACATCTCGCGAGGGTCCACGGACATTTCTAATCGTACCGCTCACCTTTCGGACCTTGTCCCTCCATCGGTTCACCTAGCTGGCGCAGGAATGTTGACCTGCTGTCCATCGTCTACGCCTTTCGGCCTCGACTAAGGCACCGGCTAACCCTGGGCGGATTTACCTTCCCCAGGAAACCTTAGGCTTTCGGCGGGCAGGATTCTCACCTGCCTTATCGTTACTCATTCCGGCATAATCACCTCTTGGCCCCACCACCGCTCCTTTCGGTACGGCTTGTATCTGACCAAGAGCGCTCTCCTACCACGCATGTTGCCCGAAGGCTTCATACATCTATTGCTTCGGTGTAATACTTACTCCCGTTCATTATCGGCGCAGATCTGCTCGACCAGTAAGCTGTTACGCACTTTTTAAATGGTGGCTGCTTCTAAGCCAACATCCTGGTTGTCACAGCAAATCAACTTCCTTAGTGACTAAGTATTACTTCGGGACCTTAGCAGATAGTCTGGGTTGTTTCCCTCTCGACCGCGAAGCTTATCCCTCGCGGACTGACTCCTGAGATAAATACACCAGTATTCGGAGTTTGGTTCGACAGAGTACGCGGTGAGGCGCCTCAAATCAATTCAGTCTCTCTACCCCTGGTGCATAGTGGCTCAAGGCTAGCCCTAAAGCTATTTCGGAGAGAACGAGCTATCTCCACGTTTGATTAGACTTTCACTCCTCCCCACAAGTCATCCCCTCGGTTTTCAACCCAAGTGGGTTCGGTCCTCCACGCAGTATAACCCGCGCTTCAACCTGCTCATGGGTAGATCACGTGGTTTCGCGTCTACCGCCAACGACCAATAGTCGCCCTATTCAGACTCGGTTTCCCTAAGGCTTCGGTCCGGAGGACCTTAACCAAGCCGCAGACGGTAACTCGCCGGATCATTATGCAAAAGGCACGCCGTCACACATTACTCCGAAGAGTCATAGTGCTCCGACCGCTTGTAAGCGTATGGTTTCAGGTTCACATTCCTCCCCTAACAGGGGTTCTTCTCATCTTTCAATCGCCATACTGAGTTCACTATCGGTCATCAGGGAGTATTTAGCCTTACGAGATGGTCCTCGTAGATTCAATCGGGATTCCACGTGGCCCGATTTACTCAGGTACCGCTCGAGAGATTGCCAGTTGCCACATACGGGACTGTCACCCTCTATGGTTCAACTTTCCAAAAGATTCTGTTAACCAGCAATTTTGTAACTCTCATGTGAACGGCCCTACAACCCCGCAAAGGAAACCTTCGCGGTTTGGGCTATTACGCTTTCGCTCGCCACTACTAACGCAATCGATTTTTCTTTCTTTTCCAGTGGGTACTTAGATGTTTCAGTTCCCCACGTTGGCTCCGCATAGCTATGAATTCACTATGCGGTAATTCGGGTACCCCGGGATCATCACTTGTTTATCAACTCCCCCGGGCTTTTCGCAGATTTCCACGCCCTTCATCGCCTCCTGATGCCAAGACATCCCCCATACGCCCTTAGTAGCTTGGCCACATTAATCGAACGCTCTCAATTTCGCGTCGGGCAAGCCCGACCGCTAACTGGGAGTTTTGATTAATGATTGGTGGGTCGGTTGCATATCCGACCCACGCTACGTTTGTTCAATTGCCAGCGACGGCAATTGAACGAGTAACGCTCAAAACAAAACAAATTATCTAAGGACAAAAAAGAGTCTTGTACCAAACATGCTTCACAACTTTGGCGTACGAGGACCGAATTCTTGCGAATTCAGCTACGCACCCCTAGCCGTGGACATGCTTAGCAAAGATGCCACTCTTGCTTTCAAACCAATTGTCAAAGAACATTCGCGACTGACCTCTCTGACCCAACGGCCAAAGAGCCCGAATCGCTTACCCGATCACAATCTATCGGGTCCGCACATTGCCGAAAGTCGATTACTCGACTCGCCAATGGACAGAGGCCGACAAGGCAGTATCTCCCTCCTGGATTGGGCTGCCTTACCAGCCTCTGGCCACTCGCGGTGGCTTTTTCCGCCGATGAGTTGCCCGCAACGGGAAACCCCTTCGGAGGAATCGCAGAATATAGCGGTCTGTGAAAACCGTGTCAAACGCGAGAGAAATTGATTCTACGGATGCTGCGAGCGGCGACAAGGGGGGAAATCCAGAATTTTGCGAAATCTGGAATAGTGCGTTTGGCCGTTAAATTAGGTAAGTTTCGAAAGGCGCAGTGAGTGCCGGGTATCCATCGTAACCCCAGGGCCAAAAATGGAGAACGCGGCCGCTCAAGAACCAGTGAACCGAATCCATCGCCGCGTTACCGCCGCCACGGCTCCGCAGACGGTGGACATCGTCAGTAGCCAGATGGCGTTTGAAAATGACGAACCGCCGGGCATCCAAGTTCGCAGTGTCCACCAGGGAATTAAGGCCCCAATGGCGAAGGCCTGGGTGTCGCCGCGAGCAAAGAGTCGCAAAGATCACGAGTGGTGTTGGCAGCACACAATACACGATCGCGAACAGCAGTGTTGCGAGCAGCGAACCGATCGCCATCGACAAGCCGAAGGCGACTGCAATCGCCGTAACACAAATCAGCATCCACGCCAGGCTGAAGCGGAATCGAGGAAGCGAAAACCTGGATCGGCGCGGTTGGCTGTGCGTTGGGGATTCCGACTTGGGCATATTTCACCGCACGAATAGACGATTGAACGTCGTGGCGGGTGAATCATACCACCGTCGCAAAACGTGCGACTAGGTGCAGCGGGAGAGGCCTTGCGATTAGCGATCGAAAGTCGCCGCGGCCTGGGGCGTGGGCGATGTGCCGATCGATTGTCGCGCGCGAGCCAGCACTTCTTGTGCGGTTTCGCCCGCCTTCAGCTCTGCGACCCCATGTTGGAAGCGGATCTGCAATTCGCGATCGACAAGCGGCAGAACGCAACTGGAGGTTGCCGAGCGCATCCGCTTTAACAAGAAGTTAACTTCCGACTGTGTGCTGCCGGGCAACATCGCGACGAACTCGCCGTTTTCGAGCTTCGACATGACATCCATTTCACGCAATACGCGCTGAAAAGCGGGAGCCGCGGAGTCCATCATTTGTCGGGCGACGTGGCTGCCGTATTTCCGATTTACGATGTCGAATTCTTCGATTTTCAAATACAGCACGGAAATAGGGATGCCGAAACGGTGGCTTTCGGTGACACGCCGTTTCAGGATTTGCACGAACGTCGCTCCGCTCGGCGAGCCGATTGTTTCCGCGACATTCTTCGTGTCTGCAGTCGGAGCTTCTGCGATCGGATCAGTCGTCTGTTTCTCCTCAACACCAATTTCCGGCGTCGTGATCGGCACGTGCTGCGTGCTCGTATTCCAATGTCCGCAGTTGCGGCCCGCTTTCTTCGAGACATACAGGGAATCGTCGGCACGGCGGATCAAAGCCGCAGGGTCGTCGTCTCCCATGAAGGAGGCAACGCCCAAACTGCAGGTGACTTTGAGCGTTTTACCGTCACAAACAGTGGAGGAAGCCTCGATCGCGGCACGAATCCGTTCCGCTACTCTGCATGCGTTCACCGCATCGGTTGCCGGCAGGATGACGCCAAACTCCTCGCCGCCATAGCGGCAGGGCACGTCCATTTCGCGAGATTGGGCGATCAAAACTTTGGCGACTTGCCGCAACACTTCGTCGCCGACCTGATGCCCGTGTGTATCGTTGAACTTCTTGAAGAAGTCGATGTCCATCAAGACTAATGTGCAAGGCGTTTGCTTACGTTGCCACTCGTTGAGGCGGCGTTTGAGTTCGTCGTCGAAGGCGCGGCGATTCGAAAGGCCGGTTAATGAATCGGTGCGGGCTTCGGACTCGTGAGCTTTGATTTCGACGGCCTGAACTACCAACTGCTTTTCTGCCAATGCGAGTCGTTGCTGCAGCTCGGAGTTCGCGGCCAGCATTTGATCCATCGCGGAAAAAACAGCTGCATTCGCAGTGTCGGAGCTGCGATCGATGCCGGCCAAATCGGCAGAAATGACCTTCATCTTGGCGGCATGATCGCCGACGTCGGTGGCGACGGTGTGGGCCAAATCGGCAACACGGCTAGCCGCCATGGCCGCACGCTCGGAGGCACGCTTCGCTTCTTCAGCTTGTTTCTGGGATGCCTTTTTATCCGCGTCGTCGACGACGGGCTTGGCCATCTTCGCGCCGAAAAACCACACTCCAGCCGCGAACCCAACACCTAGTGCGACACAAGCGCACAGGAGATTGACGACCAAAAAAGTGCCAATGTCGGCTGTAAGTAACAACATCTGGTGTGGCTCAGTCAGTGAGCGCTCAATTTTCAGTAAGTTCGGCTTTCGCGTAGTGGCGATAGCGCGAAATTGTCGCAGTTGCCTCAAAGTCTCTCAAAAATGGCTGCAAAAACGTAGTTTTTTCACATTGAATGTCAATTAATTCACTACGCGTTTAGGTGCGTTTGGCGAGACTTTGCTGAAAAGAACGGGCGAGGTAGCGTTAATCCGAATAGTCGGTTTAAACGGACCTTTGGCGTGCGCAATGGCGAGCTTCGAATGCGGGAAATCGCAGAACTCGCCCCGGAAAGCGCAAAAAGAGGCCCGACTCCCACCAAGTGGAAGCCGGGCTCTGTTATTTGCTTTGAGAACTAGTCGACCGGGTTTTGCTGCAGCAATTCCAGGTCGCCCGACTCAGAAGCAGGTGGTGGCCGCCTGAGGCGACCCGCCGGCCAATCTCAGGTAAAACCACCTCGTTGGCAAAGACATATGTCGTACAAAGACCACCTCCTTCCTACTAGCTTGTTATGGCAAAGCCGATCTAGAAAGCCAAAACTTAGACAGATCAGTGTTGCCCTCTAGTCCGTCGTGCCGCGTAAGCACGACCCTGTCTGACGTTATTATAATCCGAGATACTGGCCCGGCTACATATTGATTCGGCGAATTTCTCGGATCGCAATTTAGGGACTCAGTGAGCCGCTTTCAGGTTCGCTTTCGCTCAGATAAGGATGCAGGAGGCAGGATGCGGGGGGAAGGGCATTTTTGAACTTACTATGCATTGCAGATGTCTTGAATTGACGGCCTCTTACTCAACGGCTGTCCTTCCCTGTCCGCCGCATCCCCCCTCCTGCATCCTTTCAAAAATGAATCGAAAACAGCTGCAAAAACTGGGTGTTCCGCCCGATTGCACGTTGGCGGCGGTTCGGGCGCTCTCCAAGGCGGCGGAGCAGGGGACCGGGATGGGGCTCAAAGGGAAACGAGCCCGGCAGCTCGTCTCCGAGGTCGTGGGAAATCCTCGGAACTACGAAACCGACCCGATTTGGGGAGAGTTTTCACGCGAATTGCTGGCTCAATCCGCGCCCTTGAGCCGCGAACCAATCAGTTACCGTACCTGGGGGACGGATATCGACACGGGCGCCCACGAGCAAATGAGGGCGGCCTGCCAGGTACCGAGTGCTGTCGGTGCTGCGCTCATGCCCGATGCCCACATTGGCTACGGCCTACCGATCGGCGGCGTTTTGGCCTGCGAAAACGCGGTTATGCCGTACGCGGTCGGTGTCGATATCGCATGTCGCATGAAGCTGTCGGTACTCGATCAGCCGGTGACTTCGCTCACGAAAGACTTCAATCGTTACAAAGAAGCGCTGAACGGCGGCACACGATTTGGCGTTGGCGTCGAGCACCGGCCCGCTCAAACCCATGAGGTGATGGATCGCGATTGGGGCGTTACGCGAATCACACGCGAGCACAAGGACCGTGCTTGGAAGCAATTGGGTACGAGCGGATCGGGCAATCACTTTGTAGACGTCGGCGTCCTGTCGCTCGCCAACGACGATAAACAGCTAGGCCTAAAGACGGGCGAGTATGTCGCCTTATTGAGCCACAGCGGAAGCCGTGGCGTCGGTTCTGCGGTTTGCAACACCTACAGCCAAGTTGCTCAGGCCGCACTGCCGCGGCGCTATAAAGATTTGGGCCGGCTGGCATGGCTGGATCTCGATAGCGAGGCTGGCCAAGAGTATTGGCAGGCGATGAATTTAATGGGCGAATACGCGGCGGCGAATCATGCGGTCATTCATCGGTTGATCACGAACCTGCTCGGCGCCCACATCATTGCGGGCGTCGAGAATCATCACAACTTCGCTTGGAAGGAACGCCACCAAGGTCGCGAACTTGTTGTGCATCGCAAAGGGGCGACGCCGGCGGGGCCGGGAGTTCTCGGCGTCATACCGGGCACGATGGCCGACCCGGCGTTTGTTGTCCGAGGACTCGGTAATCCGCAGAGTTTCAATTCAGCCGCTCACGGGGCGGGCCGAAGGATGTCTCGCAAAAAGGCCAACGATATGTATCGGTTTCAGGCCGTGCGAAAGGACCTGGAACAACGCGGCGTGTTCGTATTGGCTGCAGGGTCGGATGAAGTGCCGGGCGTTTACAAAGACATTCGCGAAGTGATGGCTGCGCAAGAAGATTTAGTCGAAACCGTGGCGCGGTTTGACCCGAAGATCGTGAAGATGTGCGGAGATGGGAGCCGGGCGGAGGATTAAGAACTGATGCCTGCAGACGGTCGATGATATTTGTAAGAAAATCGGAAAAAACTTTGCAAATACACTTTCAATTTTCGTAGGGGACGTTAGAATCCGGGCACATGGAGCTTGGCTTCCAGGCCGGCTCGGCGTGGTATTGATTACATTCGGTCAATATGACCGTCGAAATTACGGAGAGAGTTCTGAGTTAACCAGACGCGAGTGAAGTAGAAGCGATCGAAAATCCTTTTCGTCATGAATGCCGAAACACGGCATCCAATCGTTTTTACTTCAATTTGCAAAGGTTAAGCTCATGAAAGCCTCCGTATCCGCGTTTTTTCTCTCCGCATCGATCGCTGTTCTGTCTGCGAGTTCGTTATTGGCGGCGCCGCTCGTTGGTAGCGGCAACCTGCCTTTCCCGGGTGCGACGGGAAACCCTGCGCGATAACTACGCACCGATTGGACCGTCCACGGGCCCCTTCACGGGTCAATGGCCCGGCGGCGGACCGAATACTGCGGGTCCGGCATGGTGGGGCATTTTCCCCGTCACCGGGCCGATGCCACACGGGAATGCCGGCCCGACCGGCACCGCGAACTACAACTTCACACCCAGCGGCGGTTACGCGCCGGGCGTGCTGCAAATTGGGACTTATTTCGTCTTTGGCGACCTCGACAATGGAGCCGGCCAGAACGAATCGTTTCGCCTTCGAGCATTCGACACATCCAGCAATCTGATTTTGACGCCCTGGCTTGATACGCCGTTCGCCGCGTCGTTGGGCTCGACGGCCGCTACGATGCCAGCTTACAACTTTTCTCCCGGTGTGTACGACTTCAACGGTAACTCGGTGCCCGGAAACCCGACAGTCACCGTTTTCTTGAAGAACAACACACAAATTGGAAAGCTGGAAGTCACAAGAACAAGCACGTTTGCATCGTTCATCCTGGCAGCTCCGCCGAATATTCCAGAACCGAGTTCACTAGTCCTATTGTTGGGCGGAACGTTCGCATTCATCGCCCGCGCGCGGCGACGTTAGGCGCGAGGATAGGACAGGGAACAATTCTCGCTCCGCGAGGCAAACTTGCTCGCGGAGCGAGATGAGTTCTTTTAATTGTGTCCCGCGTTCGTGCCGTCGCCGCTGAGATGCCGCCGCAAGTAGGTGGCCCGCTCGATGTTGCGGTCTGAAGAGTCGAGTTCCATGCCCGTCAGCTTTTGCAGATGCGCGGGCTGCGTGTGGACGAAAAGTTTGTTGACCGTGGGGATTTCGACGTCGCGGATCAGCCCCAGGTTTACGCCCATCCGCAGGCTCGATAGCAGGTGCATGGTTTCTTCGGAGCTGATCGTCTGCGCGGTGCGGAGGATGCCGTACGCCCGGCTCACGCGGTCGTGCAGCGTTTCCTGGCTCTCGCGGATGAGGAAATCGCGAGCCTTGCGCTCGTAGTCGATGAGGACGGGCACCACGTCGGCGACTTTCTTGGTGAGCTCTTCTTCATTCTGGCCGAGCGTTACTTGATTGCTGACTTGGTAGAAATCGCCCTGCGCTTGCGAGCCCTCGCCATACAGACCGCGGACGGCGAGGTTGATTTTTTGCAGGCTCCGGAAGACTTTGTCGATTTGCCGCGTGATCACCAAGGCGGGCAGGTGCAGCATGACGCTGACTCGCAGACCGGTTCCCACGTTCGTAGGACAAGCAGTCAGGTAACCGAAGCGATCATTGTACGCGTACGTCACCTGGGCTTCAATGTGATCATCGAGCTCGTTGATCTGTTCCCAAGCGGAGCTGAGATCGAGCCCGCTTTTGAGGACTTGGATGCGTAAATGATCCTCTTCATTGATCATCACGCTCATTTGTTCGCGCTGGTCGATGAGAACGGCCCGAGCGCCCTCCGCATCGGCATGCTCGCGACTGATTAACTGCCGTTCGACGAGAAATTGCCGGTCGACTGCTTCGAGGGCACTTACGTCCACATACACCAGCTGGCCGGTGAACTTGCCCTGCTCGTGCAGCTTTTCGATGCGCGTGCGAAGGATGTTGCCGATTTCGGCCCGATCGGTATCGGTTGCACGCGAGATAAACGGAAAATCAGCCAGGTTGCGGGCCAGGCGAATGCGGCTGCTGATGACGATATCGGATTCCGGCCCGGAACCGCGCAGCCATTCTCCGCTAGTTTGTGCGAGCTCTTGCAGATTAAGGTCGGAAAAATCCATGGGGTAGGGTAAATGACGAATTTTCGAATGACGAATGACAAGCAGCTCAAACTCGTCGCAATGTTTTCGTCATGCGATATTCGTCATTCCTTTGTTTTGTCCCGGGCTTGTTCGATCGAACGGATCTCGTCTCGCAGCGCCGATGCTTGTTCGTATTCTTCGGCTGCAATCGCTTCTTTCATTTCCCGCCGCAGGCGGATGAGCTGCGTTTGCTGTTCGGCGCCACTCGCGCAGAACTTGGGCACTTTGCCGACGTGCCGCGTCTCGCCGTGGATGTTCAGCAGCAGGGGCTCGAGTTCGGCCGCGAAATTGATGTAATCGTGCGGGCAACCGAGCCGCCCCTGCTTGCGGAACTCGAGGAATGTGATGCCACACACTGGGCAAGAACGTTGATCGAGCCGCGCGAGGTCCTCGGCCGTTTCGCCTACGGCCAAGTGCTGCGCAAGTAAACCTGCCATTGCTGGCAGCACTTCGTTGGCGTCGTCGGTCGACGGGGCAAGAAACTTGTGCGCACATTCCTCGCACAGGTGGAGCTCATTTGGCTTGCCGTCCACCAAGTCGGTAATGTGAAAGGTCGCCGGCTTTTCGCACTTTTGGCATTTCATAGGTCGTGGACCACGATGGTGCGAACCCAAGTCCCCATTCCCACACTTATTCAGCGTAGTCGATGGCCGCAAAGCACAATAGAAAATGGCGGCGAAGAGGCAGGTTTCAACGTGGCTAAGGGGATTCTAGCCGCGGGGACCTTAGTGTCAAGATGAAGCGTCGATACTGCTAGGGCTGCTAAACCGTTATGGGCCCATGTGATATGGCGTTGCGACTCGGCTCGCCGGGCCGCGTGCTGGCGTGGTACGATGGCGGCGATCGATGGTTGAAATGCATGCTTCGCACGCAGCACGTTTTTACTTCGTCTTAGTTCAACGGTTTCGACAATTTCTCGCTTATGCCGCACCTTCCCGATTTTGCGACGTTTTCCAAGTTAGCCGCAAATGCTGACTACGTGCCCGTTTATCGGTGCTTATTGAGCGACGTGCTCACGCCGGTTAGCGCGTTTCATAAGATCGATGACGGTGGGTGTGCTTGCTTGTTTGAAAGCGTCATCGGCGGCGAAAAGGTGGGGCGCTATAGCTTTTTGGCGGCGGAGCCGTTCGCCCGCATCGAAGCCACAGGCAATTCCATCACCACATCGAGTCGGAGCGAAGAAGAGGGGGATAACGAATATGAGTTTCGGATCACCGATCTCGAGGCGACGGAAACCTCTGAAAATCCGTTGAACGTGTTACGCGACCACGTGAAAAAAGTCCGCGTCGCGAAGCTTGCCGAGCTACCGCCGTTCGTCGGTGGTGCGGTCGGATACGCGGGATACGATACCGTGCGTTACATCGAGAATCTGCCAAACGCGCCGGAGGACGACCGCGAGCTGCCAGATTTATCGTTTGCTTTTTACGACCACATGATCGTATTCGATAACGTTCAGAAGACGGTCATCGTTGTCGTGCTGGCGAAGGTGGGAGAGGAACGAGGAACGAAGAAAGAAGGTCAAGTTAAAGCGGCGTATGAGGATGCTTGCCGGCGAGTTGATCGTTTCGTCGCAAAACTTTCGACAACTTCGGAGTCGCTCTCGCCAACCGACATTGCAACGGGGGGCGACTCGAAACTAGCGTTCAAATCGAACTTCACGCAGCCGCAGTTTGAAGACGCCGTTCGCAAAAGTGTGGAATACATTCGGGCCGGTGACATCTTTCAGGTCGTGCTGAGCCAGCGGCTAGAAATTCCGCTTACGGCCGATCCATTCGAGGTGTACCGCACGCTGCGAGTAGTGAACCCGAGCCCGTTCATGTTTTTCTTGCGGACACCCAAATGCACGCTCGTCGGCAGCTCGCCGGAAATTTTGGTGCGGGTCGTCGACGGCAAAGTGACCGTGCGGCCGCTCGCAGGCACTCGTCGGCGAGGCAAGACTGAGGAAGAAGATGCGCAACTTGCCGAAGAGTTGCTGGCTGACCCGAAGGAACGGGCTGAGCACGTGATGCTCGTCGATCTAGGTCGCAACGATGTCGGCCGCGTGGCCCAGTTCGGGTCGGTTGAAATTTCCGATGTGATGGTGATTGAGCGCTACAGCCACGTGATGCACATCACGTCGAACGTCACGGGCCAATTGACGGAAGAGCGCGACGCGTTCGATGCGTTAGCTGCTTGCCTGCCGGCGGGCACGGTGTCTGGCGCGCCCAAGGTGCGGGCGATGGAAGTTATCGACGAGTTGGAGCCGCACCGTCGCGGCCCCTATGGCGGAGCAGTGGGCTACATCGATTTCGCCGGCAACATGGATACGTGCATCGCCCTGCGTACGATGGTCATTAAGGACGGTGTGGCGTACATCCAGGCGGGCGCAGGTATCGTCGCCGATAGCGTTCCCGAGCGCGAGTATGAGGAAACGCTGAATAAGGCGCGCGGGCTGCTGAAGGCGGTCGAAATCACGCAGCATCGAGTACGTTAAGACTGGTGGCGGTATAATTCCTACATAGTATAATCGTGTGTTATGACGACTATTGCCCCCCCGAGCCTCGATCTCTTCGAGCTAGCTCCGCTGCATCAGTTCAGCAGTGCTGAGTATATGGAGATGATTAACAAGGGAGTTTTAAGTCCTCGGGATCGGGTCGAACTTGTTGGAGGGTTCATCGTTAACATGTCTCCACAGGGTTCGCGTCACAACAGCTTCTTGATGAAATTGAACCGATTTTTTGCTCCATTGCATTCGCGGTTCTTCATTGCCGTGCAAGGCACCTTAACTATCGCTGAAGGGCAAATATTCGATCCGGATTTCACGCTTCTGAAGCAAAAGCCAGAGGGTTACAAGCTCAAATTGCCTGAGGCTCAAGATGTTTGCCTTGTCGTTGAAGCATCCGAATCATCATTGCATTTTGACCAGCGCATTAAATTACCGATATACGCCGCCGCCGAAATCCCGGAATACTGGATTGCCGATTTAGAACGCGAAATTCTCATTGTACATCGCGAGCCGACTGAGGGACGTTACGCATCGATTGAAACTCTGCAGGGGGATGACATCGTCTCGCCGTTGTCCGCGCCCGAATTGGCTTTTACAGTACGCCAGACTTTTGAGTGAAGCAGTTCGTCGCGACCATTTCTCCAACGCCTCCCCGCGTCCGCCAGCGAGCGCAGCTTTATTCGGCCGATGTGCGGTGGTAGAATAACCATCGTCGTCGCGAGTCCCAAGGGGTCGAATCTCTTTAAGCGCTGCACACATGTCCGAAAAATGGCTTGCCGGGCATTTTCTGGTTGCTTCACGCTATCTGCGCGATCCGAATTTCGCGCAATCGGTCGTGTTGATGATCCACCACGATCACGAGGGGGCGATGGGTGTCGTGATCAATCGTCCGTCGGATAAGACGGTGCGCGAAGTTTGGGAGATGATCGGCAACGCCCCGTGCGAACGGAGCGATCGGATTTATGTTGGCGGGCCGGTTCCGGGACCGCTCGTCGCGCTCCACCCGTTGCAGGCGTTTTCGGATCACCAGATATTGCCGGGCCTCTTCTTCTCCAGGAATCGCGATGAGCTCGATTTGATCGTCCGCAAAAGGAATGTGCCCATTCGCTTGTGCAGCGGCAATGCTGGTTGGACCAGTGGTCAGCTCGAAAATGAAATGGAAGCCGGCGGCTGGCTGTCGACTCAGGCGACGGTAGACGATGTGTTTGCCGATCACGAGTCGATTTGGAAGACCGTCACTCAACGAATCGGCCTCGAAATCATGGCGCCGGAAATCGACCGAGCGCACATGCCGAGCGATCCCTCCTTGAACTGATCGCCGCCCCGCCTCACTTTAACGTTTACCGCCTAGGTAAACTTTGCGGCCGATCTACCGAGACTCTTTGAGCTGAGTCGTTTCTAACCGCTACATCTTGCCAAAAGTTGGCGGAGCTTTGACGGCCGCCCGCTGGCCCGTGGCGAATGTCGCGGCCGCAGGTCGAAAACCTATTTAGTTGTCAATGCTCCTCTAAGCCCGCCCTTGTTGATGCGCTTCCATCGCTCCCTGTTGATGCTGCTCATCGGCGGCGCCATCGCCGCGGCCGTCTGTACTTCGGCATTGGCTGATTCTGACGGCTGCAGAACGCTGTTTACGTGGGGACTCGATTCGGAAACGGACGATGCCCCGAACACTGCCCTGCCATTAGCTTTCGACCGGCCCAAGTTCTCGCAATCGCCCCAGACGGTCGGGTGCGGCGTCGTGCAGCTCGAAACGGGCTACACCTATATGTATGACGACGAAGACGGCGTCCGGATTGCCCGACATTCTTTCCCCAATTCATTGCTGCGGGTCGGCGTGATAGCAAATTGGTTCGAGCTACGCCTCGATTGGGACTATGATCTCGAGCGCACCAAAACCGGCGGCGCGGCGGTCCGGGATGCGGGGTCCGCCGACATAAATGTGGGATGCAAACTCGCACTTACACCGCAAGATTGTTTCCTGCCGGAGAGCGGGCTCATCATTGAATCGACTGTCCCCGCGGGCGACGATCCGTTCACCGCGCACGAAGTCTTGCCAAACGTCAATTACTGCTACGACTGGGACCTTACGGGGACCGATTCCTGGATCCTTTACGGAAACACCGCAATCGGCGGCGCCGTGGATCGGACATCGGGCGAAACGTACGCCCGCTCGGCACAATCCGTAGCACTCGACCACGCCTGGTCGGATAAGATTCACAGCTTCATCGAGGGTTACTTGCTCGCTCCCGTCGGCGCGAACGAAGAGCATCCGCAATACTATTTTGACCGGGGCGTCACCGTCTACTTCACCAACAACATTCAGTGGGACATCCGCGCCGGCATGGGGCTCAACAAATGGGCCGATGATTTCTTCGCGGGCACCGGCATATCGGTCCGCTATTGGTGACGCGGATAAAAGTCACGCGATCACTACAGCACCGGCGCCATCAGCCGCGCGAGCCTCACCGCGAAGTGAAACCAAAACGGCCGCCGCGCGAAATCGGCCGAAGTCGTCTGGCGACAGCACTCGAAATCATGCTCCAGCATTTTGGTAACTTCTCCGGCGAAGTCGTGGTCGGAGAATACGAGCATGACTTCGAAATTCAGCCGGATCGAGCGATTGTCGAAGTTGGCGGTACCCACGGCCGCCAAGTCATCGTCCACCAGGATCACCTTGTGGTGCATGAACCCCGGTTGATAACGGTAGAATTTGACGCCGGAAAGCTCGCTTTCGGCGATATACGAAAACGCCGCTAAATAGACCATTTTGTGATCCGGCTTCTCTGGCAGCATGATTCGCACATCCACGCCGCGCAGGGCCGCCAATTGCAGCGCATAAATTAGCGCGTTATCCGGCACGAAGTAGGGGGTAGCAATCCACAACCGGTGCCGCGCCGAGTTGATTGCGTGCATAAAGAACAGGCCGCACGTTTCGAGCAGGTCCGAGGGGTCCGAAGCCAAGCAGAGCGCCGCTTCGTTGCCCTCTGGCGCAGGGCGCGGCGTCCAATCGAGTTCCGGCACATTTCCGGTCGCCCAAAACCAGTCTTCCAAAAACGTGAATTGGACAGCCTCAACTAGCGGCCCGCGCACTTCCACATGCGTATCTCGCCAGGGACCGAACGTCGTACTGCGGCCCATGTACTCGTCACCGACATTCAGCCCGCCAACGTAGGCGACCTCGCCATCGACAATCACGATCTTGCGATGATTGCGGAAATTGACTTGGAAGCGATTGCGGAAACCGCGCGAAGTTCGAAATGGCAAATCGACCACGCCCGCCGCGGCTAGCTCGCGACGGTACGCCTTCGGTAAATAGTAACTGCCGATTTCATCGTACAGCACGTATACGCGAACGTCTTCGCGTGCCTTACGGACGAGAACTTCCTTGAGCTGTTGCCCAATTGCATCATCGCGAATGATGTAGAACTGCACGATGATGTAGCTCTTCGCCGCCTCCATTCCCGCAAAAATCGCCGCGAATGCCGCATCGCCGTTGACGAGCAGTTTGCCGTCGTTGTGGCTCGTGAAAGGCATCTCGGCCAGTTCTTCCAGCGCGATATAGGTCGGATTGAGCTCCTCATCGCGCATGCGGAAGAGTCGCATCTTTTTTTCAAGCGCCCGAGCAATGTGGTCAATCTGCGAGTCGCCAGCCCGGCGGGCCTTTACATATCCCTGAAACTTCCCGCGGCCAAAAATGCCGTACGCCGGCAACGTGAGATACGGAAACAGGATCAACAACAACGCCCAAGCGATCGCACCCTGCGCCGTACGGGCCGTCATCACGGCGTGAATGGCCGTCAAGATGCCGAGCCCGTGCAGCGCGATGCCGACAATGCCGATCCATTCGAGTGAGACAATGTCGAGCGTCATGAAGGATACAGGATGCGGGATTGAGAGGGCAGGGAAAAGGCGGACGCCCGGTGTTTGATGGACCTATCGTCCACTATAATCTGCTTCTCAAACAGCTCCGGTGCCCGCAAAATAAAACCGCACGCGTAAACGACGCCGCAACCCTGCATCCCGCATCCTGTACCCTCCCGCTTGGAACACGCCATGTCCCTCACGATCATGCGTCGGATTCGCTTTTGCGCCGGTCACCGGCTTCATAAACACGGCGGCAAGTGCGAGTATTTTCACGGCCACAATTACATCGCCGATTTTTATGTGACTGGCGATCAGGTGGACGCGGTGGGCCGCGTCATCGATTTCTCGGAACTCAAGAAGCTCTTCAAAGGCTGGCTCGACGAGAACTGGGACCACGGTTTCGTCCTCAATCGGGAAGATGAAAACGGGCTGGCCGCCGTTAAAATCGTCGAACCATGCCGGTACTTCGAGCTGCCGTACAATCCGACCTCCGAAAACATGGCGACTTACTTACTGCGTGAAGTTTGCCCGAAACTACTCGCCGGCAAAGGCGTCACTGCGACCAAAGTCGTGCTGTGGGAAAGCGACGAGTCGTTTGCTGAGGCGTCGCTTGACGGCAAAAGTAGTTCGTCGGGCGCTTGCGGAACGTAATTGTTCGCGACGCAATCGGCAAAAATCGATGCTTGTCCCGAAAAGCGATCTACTCGAAATCATTTCAAAATGGTCGACAAGATGAATAATCAAAATCCATGGGTTGTAGCGATTCTTGCAGCAATTTTCGCTTTCATTTCGACGTCTCGCGCCGCTGAAGCAACCACCGATTCGCGCCCCAACATCGTCATCTTCTTGTGCGACGACATGGGCTGGGCAGATATCGGCTGTTACGGCAGCGAAATCCCAACGCCAAATATCGATGCCCTCGCGAAGAGCGGCGTCCGGTTCACGCAGTTCTACAACACGGCCCGCTGCAGCCCCACGCGCGCCAGTTTGATGACCGGCCTCTACCCGCATCAGGCTGGCATGGGGCATCTCGATGGCGTGGTTCATGAAGGCACAAAGGGCACGCAAGGAAAGCTGCGCGACGATTGCGTCACGATCGCCGAAGTGCTGGATGATGCCGGCTACTTCACCGCCATGACGGGCAAGTGGCACCTCGGCCAGCAGCACGGCACCACGCCGTGGAATCGCGGCTTCCAACAAGAGCTCAATTCACCGTTCGGCGGAATCTACTTCCCCACGCAGAAAAAGCGCCCCGACCTCTTCCTGAACGGCAAGAAGTACAAAAAGGATGATCCGATCTTCGGCGACAACTGGTACAGTGTCGGCCTGTGGACCGATTGGGGCCTGAAGTTTGCCGACGAAGCGATCGACGCGAAGCAGCCCTTCTTCTTGTACGTCGCCCAATGCGCACCCCACTTCCCGCTCATGGCGCCGCAAAAAACGATCGACAAATACCGCGGCAAGTACATGGTCGGCTGGGACCAACTTCGCGAAGAGCGTCATAAGCGGCAAATCGAGATGGGCCTCGTCGACCCAGCGTGGCCGCTGAGCGCACGCCCCGACGAAGTCGCGGCCTGGGACAAACTCAGCGACGACGACAAGCAGCGCTTCGACGATATGATGGCCATCTACGCCGCCATGATCGACCGCATCGATTTCAATGTCGGCAAGCTCGTGAAACACCTCGAAGATCGTGGCGTTTTAGATAACACGCTGATCCTGTTCCTCTCCGATAATGGCGGCAATGCTGAATCCGGTCCAAACGGCCGCTACGAAGGCAAAAAGCCCGGCGGACCCGCGTCGACCGTATTCCTTGGCCAAAGTTGGGCGACGCTCGCTAACACACCGTTCCGCCGCTACAAGCATTTCACACACGAAGGAGGCATCTCGACGCCCCTCATTGCGCACTGGCCCGCCGGCATTTCCGCCGACCGAGACGGCAAACTCGAAAAGCAACCTGGCCACGTCGTTGACCTAATGGCAACTGTGGTCGACGTCGCACACGCCAAGTACCCAACGGAATTTAAAGGCCATGCGATTCAACCAATGGAAGGCGTCAGCCTCGTGCCAGCGTTCGACGGCGAACCGCTCGACCGCAAGAACCCAATCTACTTCGCCCACGAAGGCAACCGCGGCATTCGCGAAGGCAAATGGAAACTCGTCATGAAGTACAAAGGCCCTTGGGAGTTGTACGACATCGAAGCCGATCGCACCGAGCAGCATGACTTATCGAAAGAGAAGCCGGAGTTGGCGTCAAAGCTAGCCGCTGAGTGGGACGCCTGGGCGAAACGCGCCGATGTCGACCCCTGGACCGGCCCGGCACGCGACAACTCCGGCGGCATTCCGAAGGGCAGTAAGGACGAAAGCTCGAGAGAGTAGGCCAGTATGAGGATGTTGCTCTGGCATGCATAGTTACATGCTGGATTGCGACGCGGCCCACACGGTCGCAAAAGCTCGGTGCGAACAGCCGGTTTCGACGATCCGCCAGCGTTCCAAAGTGGTTCGAATTTGGCACTGTTCTGATAGAAGCGAACATTCTTCCAACCTATCGGACGGTGTGAGCGACAGAGAGATGTCCTAAACCAAATCGCGACGACACCCTCAAGCTCAGGTTTCGGTAAGCGTCCGGCCGAGCTTTCAATTACCCACAAGTATCGCCGTATGCTTAGGGCCGAGTCGAGGGTAATCTAATTTTTGATTGCGAGCTTTGCTTGCTGAAGTTTGGGCTCGATGGAGGACCGTGGCCATGGAAGGCTGGGTCGAACGAGAGATTGAGGGGTGTGAGTTTCCTGACGATCGATTGAAAACGCGGTTCGGCAAGTTGCTTGGCCAGCTAAGCGAGAAGATCGGCGCGGCACTTCCAGCAGCTTGCCAGGACTGGGCGGCCACGAAGGCGGCTTATCGCTTCTTCGACAACCGCCGCGTGGACGAAAGTATTATCCTGGCCGGGCACTTCACGGCGACAAAGGCACGCATGGCGGCTGCCAAAGGCCCGATCCTCATCTTGCATGACACGACCGAGTTCAGCTTTCAGCGCGACCGGCCCGAGACGATCGGCAAGACCCGGCTGCTGCCAAGTTGTCGAATCAGCAGCAAGCGGATCACCAAGTGCGGGCTGCTGATGCATTCCAGCTTGGCGATCACGCTACAGGGAAAGCCGCTGGGGCTCGCGGCGGTCAAGTTCTGGACACGCAAGAAGTTCAAGGGGACCAACGCGCTTCAGGGCCGTGGCAAGGATGGCGGCAAGCATTCGGTAAACGCCACGCGGATTCCGATCGAGCAGAAAGAGAGTATTCGCTGGCTGGAGAACCTGCAGCAGTCGACGCAACTCGTGAATCCTGATCGCTGCATTCACATCGGCGACCGCGAAAGCGACATATACGAACTATTTTGCCTTGCCGAAGACGAAAACACGCATTTTCTCGTGCGTACGTGCGTCGATCGCCTTGCCGGCACGGCAAACACCACGATTGCACGAAAGATGAAGCGGGAGCCCATTCAGGGCACACACCAAATCGAAGTGCTGGATGCGAAGCGGCGGCCGATCCACGTCACGTTGCAACTACGATACAGCCAAATGACGGTGCATCCTCCCATCGGCAAACACAAGAAATACCCGCCGCTGTCTCTGACCGTGATTCATGCCTGGGAGCGGGGCAAGCCGAAAGGCCGTAAGCCGATCTGTTGGAAGTTGTTGACTAACCTCCCCGTTGAGAACTTGGAGTCGGCTATTGAGAAGGTGGATTGGTACTCCCAACGCTGGAAAATGGAGACTTTTCACAAAGTGCTCAAGTCAGGCTGTCGTGCCGAAGATGCCAAGTTGCGCACGGCCGAGCGGCTGACGAACCTGATTGCCGTACTCTGCATCGTTGCCTGGCGGTTGTTCTGGCTGACGATGGTGAATCGTACCAATCCGAAAATGTCAGTCGACACGGTGTTCACGGAAACCGAAATCGCCATCTTGAACCATCTCTCCGGCGATCCAGAGCAGTCGCCTCCAAGAAACATTGCACACTATCTCCTGGCCGTCGCCAAACTTGGCGGCTACCTCAACCGCAAGAACGATGGACCGCCAGGCAATGCCGTCCTCTGGCGCGGCCTATCCCGATTGACCGACATTCACCTCGGCGTCGAACTCGGAGATCAACTTTGTGGGTAATTGAAAGCCGGCCGAGGCATGGTGTTCGTTCGCCGATCAGCGGGGCCTACTGCTTGTTCGCGTGTGACGGCGGCGCCTGCTTCGAGTTGCCGCTTTGCGACGAGATTCTTCGAGTCGGTAGTTGAGCACGGCTTCGGGGTGATGGACTGCCCATTGGTCGGGGAGCATCTCATCGAGACGTGAATTGTCGTCGTGCAGGCGTAACAACAGCTCACGCAGGTAGGTCCACGGTTCGATGCGGTGACGTTTGGCGCCAGCGAGGATCGTGAACAAGATGGCCGCGCGGGGCCCGGCTTGCTGGCTGCCCAGGAACAACCAGTTTTTTCTCCCGATCGCCTGGTGACGGAGCGTTCGTTCACTGACGTTGTTGTCGATCGACAGCCGACCATCCTCCGTATAACGACAGAGCGCTTGCCACTGATTGCGAGCGTACCAGACCGCCTTCGCGAGCGCGCTCTTGGGCAGCGTCCGTCTCTCCAGCTCCGCGAGACGTGCGTTGATAAGCGCGAGCACCGGTTCCGCTTGGCTCGCACGCATCTCACGCCGCGCATCGGCCGACAACGGTTGGGCCTGATCTTCGATGTCGTACAGCTGCCTGATCCACTCCAGGATCTGATGCGCATCCCGTGGTGAACTGTCACGCGCGTCGAAGAACTTGCGCCGCGCATGGGCCCAGCAGGCAACTTCGCGGATCGCGTCGTTCGACCCCAGATAAATGTGGTCGTAGCCGCCGTAGGCATCGGCATGAAGGTAACCTTGGAATCCTGCCAGGAACTTGGCTGGTCCATCGCGGGCGCGACTTTCAGTGAAGTCGTACACCGAGTAAGGATGCTGTTCGCCAATGTAGGTCCAGAAGCGTCCCTGGCGACTTCCTTCTTTGCCGCTCGTCAGCACGGTCACGGGTGTGTCGTCAGTCCAGAGCACGGGGGACTGGAGTATCAACTCCTTCTGTCGTTAGTAGAGCGGCCTCAATAGTTCGGCCGCTGCCTGGACCCAGTCGCACAGCGTACTGCGGGGAATGTGCAGACCGTGACGCGTGAAGAAGTCTTCTTGCCGGTAAAGTGGCAGGTGATCGCCGAATTTACCGACAATGATCTGAGCCACGAGCCCTGGTCCGGCTATGCCACGAGCAATCGGCCGCACCGGCGGTGGTGGGCTCATCACGCCATTCTTGCAGTACCGACAAGCGTACTTGGGTCGCAAGTACACGTGCACTTCGAGCTTCGCCGGAACGTACTCCAGAATTCGGCTCTCGTCCTGGCCGATGCGGTCCTTGGCCCGGCCACAGTCGGAGCACTGCTTGTCCGCCTCGCTCAGGTCATGCTCGTGCCGAAAGTGCGGCAGCTGATCGAGGTCGAGTTCCCGGCGACGGCGACGTCCCGTAGCTACTGGGCGAGATAGTTCTGGCTTTGGCTCAAGCAACGTAGTCGTTGCGCTAGAGGGTTCGAGGTCGAACAGATGATACTGTCCCTCTCCTTCGACGATCTTCTCGGTCCGCCGACCGTAGATCCAGCGCTTCAGGGCGCTCAGTTCCTCGAGCGCGGCCTGGTGCGTGGCTTGCAGCGATTCGTACGATGCTGCCGTCTCATCGAGCACGCGCTCCAGCTCCGACGCTTCTCGAAAAGCCGCCAACAAGAGTTGGTGGCACGTAACCAAGTCATTGGGAAGAGCGTGAGCGTCATCCATAACGCCCACTGTTGTAGCGACTTTCGCGAGGAGTAAAAGTCCTGTTGAAAAAAATTAACTGACTCGTCGATAGCGCCTTCGACGGCGTCCGTTCCGCAGGTCCAGGCCGTCCAACAGTTGAGTGAGTTGGCGGCTATTGAGCTCGACGCCATGCTCACCTTCCGTGGCCACCGGCAATTGAAAAGCGCCAACCTCTAAGCGCTTGATCTTGGCATCACAATACGTCCTTTCCGATCGAATTATAGAATCTGTTCACGACCCAACAACACGGGACCAATCTCTATACTTCTATTTTGGGCGACGATTTTTGGGAACGACCAGGTCGGGGTGTTTGGCGGCAAACCAGGAAGATTTCTTGCCTGCCAGCTTGCGCAGTCGTCGCAACTCGTCCTTGTCGGCCCAGACGATCAGGTGCTTACCGGTCGGCGTGCGGCGATGGTGAATCCAGCCCTGCTTCACCCAGTAGTGAACCTTCACCGCGATCACTCCCAATTCGCGAGCAAGATCCGGGATCCACCACTCGTCCCGCTTCAACAGGTCATCACGGAAGAGTTCGCCGGAAAGCCTCAGCCGGCGAACCAGGTCCCCGACATTTCCCTTGGTAAAGACCCCGCGACGGCGGGGCGGCACAAATCCTTCGCGGTTGAGCGTCTCCGCGATCTGGAAGTGATGAAGTCCGGCGGCGTGCAGTTCACGTATACGCTCCGTCAGGCGTCGGTAGTTCTTGAGTTGTTCAAAGGACATGACCGGACGCGCGATCTGGTGCTTCGTCGTCATTCCTCCCGACCATACGATTGTGACTTCGTTCAGCTCCGTCGAACGATCCGCGACCAGAATCACGCGTTCCACGACGCAACGTATCATCTCCTTGCGATCCACAACGGACGTCCCGGCATCGTTCCATAGTTTGGCGATGTTCTCGGAGAGCGCTCGGATGCGCTGCCGTTCGGCGGGGCTCAGTGTCACGGGCTGCTTGGCGAGGAAACGGTCGTATTCCTCCTCCTCTTGCCGTTGTCGCTGCAAGGCTTCTTCCCAGCGCGCCTCGAGTGTCCGTGCCACCAGCCGATTTTCCGGTTCGGCCAGTTGATACTGCCGCTCGGCACGCGCTGCCTCCTGTCGTGCACGTTCGAGTCGCAGGCGCCACTGCTCGTGTAGGCGCTGACGTTCGCGTTCCACGTCCTCGATGGCGCGCAGGCTGAGTTCCAGTGCTGCGGGCTCCAGCGCTCGTAGCACTTCGCGCGCCACGAACTCATCCAACGCCGCCGCAGCAATACGTCCGCAGGGTTCCCTCAAGTCGGCTACGACGTCCCTGTAATACTCGTGGCACTGGTAGCTCGGCTTCTTGTCGCCGGGGTAGCGCGTACTCATGTGATAGCCGCACTTGCCGCAAACGACGAGGCCGGATAACAAGGCCTCCCCCCGCCGCGGTGCACCGCGCGAGCCCTTGCGTGCGCGGTTTTGTGCCAGCTGCTCCTGGTTGGCCAAGTACTGTTCCCACGTGATGTACGCAGGCAGTTGATCACGAATCAGCACGGGTAGTTCGTCAGGGGGCACGAACCACTTTCCTCCTTCGGCGACTCCCGTGACGGGATTCTTCTTGCCCGCACGATGCAGGGGAAAGCCATAGGCGCCCGCATAGAACGGATGACGAAGAATGGCGAGGATCCGCGCTGCGGACGGCGCACGCCATTCCAGGTCACCCATCCGTTCGCCGCGGTGGAGCCGAAAGCCAAGACGCAGGCCGTGCACCGTAAAATAGCGGAATACGGCGTACACCGTGCGCAGTTCGGCGAATTTCTCGAAGACCAGCCGAATCATGGCCCGCGCTTGCTCGTCCGGATCCTGAATCACCTGTCCCGAAGGTTGCTTGAAGTACCCAACGGGCACCAGCGTAAAGTGCTCGCCGCGTTCGGCCTTGTTACGCGTGCCGCGCAACAAGCGGTTGCGCAGCGTGACCAGTTCGAATTCGCTCATGGCGCCTTTCATTCCGAGGAGGAGCCGATCGTTCCCTTCGCCGGCATCGTACACGCCGTCCTGATCACACAGGAGCGTGTTGAAGATGCCACAGACGTCGACCAATTGATGCCAGTCTTTGTTGGAACGCGACAGTCGACTCAGTTCCAATCCCAGCACCATTCCGACGTGATTGAGACTGACCTCGGCCATCAGCCGCTGAAACCCGGCGCGATTGTCGGCGGACTTTCCACTGAGGCCCTGATCCTCATCAATCACCACGATGCGCTCAGGTGACCAACCCAACCGCCGCGCGTGATCGACGAGTGCGTACTGCCGTTCGCGCGATTCCCGATTCTCTTGTACCTGCTGCGGTGACGACTGTCGCACGTACACGATCGCCAACCGATCGAGGTGAACGTCCCGAATCTTGGACGTCGCCCGCAACCCAGGTGGCGCCGAAGGGCCTGGTGCCGAGGGAACGGGCTGGGACGTGTTCGTACTGACGAGTGATTTACGACCGCTCATTGCGCACCTCCTTTTCGTCGAGAGGTGCGGCGAGCTGCCGCGCGACGATGCCGCTGAGTGTCGCCAGCGTTTGTTTTCGCTTGGCTTCCGTCAGCTGGCACCACAACTGGTTCAGATCTACGGCCCCGCGGGGAACCGGGCGCGGGGGGAGCGATAACTGCGATCTGCCGTGGCATGGGTCGCCTCCTTGGACCGTTTCTTTTCGAGACTGAATCCATTCCGCCAGCCGCAGCAGGCCGGCAAGCGAGATTATTGGCGGGTCGGCCGATTTCTGTAAAGAGGAAGAAATGGGGGCAGTCTGACTCGAGCTTCTTATACCAGATACAAAAACCATCTACGTCCCAGAACAAGATCTTGATTCGGTCGCGCTTGCGATTGAAGAATAAGAACAAGTGGCCCGACAACGGGTCTTGGTTGAAGGTCTCTTGGGCCAGACCCATCAACGTATCGAAGCTGAACTGCATCTTGATCGGATTCAGGCAGACAAAGATCCGCACGTCGGAAAGGTTGAGATTCGTCATGATCGGCCCAATCTGGGACGTAATGTTCCGACTGCTTCGATGATCTTCACCAGCACCGCTTCGCCCACACCGACGGGAACGCGCACCGAGCCGCCATTCGGCAACTCGATCTCGACGGGAGATGCCGTCAGGGTCACCGGCAAGAACTTCGGCGCCGCCAAGTCGGCCAACGTGGGCGCTTCGCCTTCCTCTTTGACCGAATCCGGTATGCCGTCGCGAATTCGCCCGACCCAACGATAAAACGTCGACTTGGATACGCCTTCGTCGAGACAGAACTCGTCGATGCTCAATCCGCTCGCGCCGCGACCCTCAAGACGCTCCTGCCAATACAAATAATCGTCCAGCGTCGGACCAGGCCTGCCCGTCTTGCCCATGACTTGGCTCCTTGAATACTCACAGAGAATGACTCCAGAGTACCAAGGCCGATAAGTATGGATTCAGCGGACGCTTACCGCGTTGATGAGTTGTTGGGACTTTCTCATCATTCTTTTCCCGTCGCTGTAATGTCCGGTTGGGTCGCCGTAAGAGACGGTATCGAAGGATCCCGTCACTCGCATCGACGGCCCTTCTTCAGCGGTTCAACTCCTTCACACTTTCCTTAGGAGCAAATCGATGAAAGCTTTAAGAAATACTCTAGTTGCAGTTTTGACGATTGGTTCGGTTGCCTTGGCCGCCACGAATTCCTTGGCACGCCTCGGCGGATCCGGTAGTTATGGAGCAACAGTAGCAGACAACCGACCAGCAACACAGAACTCGCCGCCGAACGGGGCGGTGCAATACGGCGGTCAGAAGACGTGTCCCGTTACCGACGAGAAGCTGGGAAAAATGGGCCCGCCCGTCCAAGTAACGATTACGGGCCAAACGATATATGTTTGCTGCCGGGGATGCGTTAAAACGGTTCAGGGCGATCCGGACCAATACCTTGCCAAGGTATTGCGTGAGCGCGGCGGTTGGTAACAGGTCATATAAATTGAAAGAGGTAGCAGAAGTGAACTGCATCGTAATTAAGACCACCGACGTATCATTAGCGACGATCAGTTGGCCTCCTGGCTGTGGCATCGTGAAGCGACTTAGTTGGAAGCCGCGACGAGGATCGTAGGTCTTACGATCCTTGCCCGGCCTTGCTTCATCGGGGCACATATTTGGGGTGAGATCAGATTTGCACTGAGAGCTGAAAGACGTGTAGCTGGCATCTTAAATCATCAACGCTCGTACTTTGTGCAGTCCGGCTACGCAACTTCGAACAGGAAAGTTCGCGGCGTCCCCTTTACCGGTAACAGCGAGCGGCGTAGTCGCTCTCGTAAGAAACGTTGCCACGCCGCTGCATGATTCATCAAGCTGATTAATTATCAAGCGACAACTCGTTCAGTAACGAGGGGGGCCAGCCGCGGTGAATTGTGCAGTATATTCACTATCGCGTTTTTCCTTGTGCAACTTCAACCACCGCCCTCTGCGCACCCAATAGAATCTCACCGGCAGAAACAAATCGACCACCTCGTCGCTGATAAGTAAGCCGCCAAGCACGGGCAGTGCCATCGGCGCCAAGATTTCACCGCCCACACCTTTCGCAAACACCATCGGAAAAATTGCGATGATCGCCACTCCTTCGGTCAACAGCTTCGGGCGCAATCGGTGGACCGCGCCTTCAATGACGGCTTGTCTCAGCTCTTCAAGGGACTTAATGTTTTCCAGCCCGCCACGCTTTTCAATCGCCTCTCGAAGATAGACAAGCATGATAATTCCCGTTTCCGTCGCCATGCCGAAGCAGGCGATGAAACCAACCCACACTGCAACACTAAAGTCCATGGGCGGCGCGTCCCAGCCCTGCATGATCTTTGGAAACAAGTACATGAAAAATGCTCCGCCTGCGAGCGCTTCGGGCACAGCAAGCATCATGAGACCGGCATCCGCTAAATCGTTGTACGTCAGGTACAGGATGATGAAAATGAGCACGATCACGGCAGGAAAGACAATTCGTAGAGTCCGAGCCGCGCGAACCTGATGCTCGAATTCGCCACTCCATGCAATGCTCACGCCTTCAGGCAGCTTAACCTTTTGGGCCACCACGCGCTGTGCACTCGTCGACAAATCCTACGATATCTCGTCCCCGAACATTGAGCGTGACATAGTTTAGAAGGCGTCCATCTTCGCTCTTGATCATCGCCGGGCCTTCAACAAGTTTTACGTCTGCCAGCGCACTCAGCGGTATCAGCGGCTTTCCCTTGACCGAATGGACTGGTGAAGCACTGTGTGAATTCTGATCGCTAGACGTCAATTGTTTGAGTTTTTGATCTTGCCGCTCGATTCGGCGGATGACATCGCTCCGGAAGATGATGCAGCGCTGGATGCTGTCCCCATACCGGAACTTGGGCTGACAAGCAGGCGGCGGATGCTTTCTTCGTCGCGGCGGTTGGCTCGCGCGTAGCGCAGCCGCACCGGAAAGCGGTCGCGCTCTTCGACCGTAAAAGTAACCGGCCTGCCTGCCAGCGCGACTTCAATCTCGTCTTGAATATCTTCGACTGAAATGCCGTAGCGTGCCGCCGCCTGCCGATCGATATCGATTTGGACATATCCCTTACCCATAATCGGAGCCGCAATCACATCGCGAGCACCGTTTACGGGTTTAAGGGCGGCTTCAATTTCCTTGCACGTTCGATCGATTGTATCGAGATTGGGACCAAACACCTTGACGCCGATATCCGTGCGGACTCCGGTAGAAAGCATTTCAATCCGGTTGATGATCGGCTGCGTAAAGATGTTGCTCCAACCTGGCACTTGGAGCACGCGGCCCATCTCGTCGTCGACCAAATCGCCTTTCGGGCCAGATTGCCTCGGCCAGAAAAATACTTTATCTCGAAATGGTTTCTCCAAATCCTCACGTATCGCGTAAAAGGGCTTAAAGGCGGCCGAATCGAACGGCTTTGCGAGCTGCACTTCTAAAGCCTGCTGAATGTATGCTTCAGTTTGTTCTATATTCGGACCCGCTTACGAGCGAAGCATTCTTCGCGCCTTTCAACAGCTCTTCGATTGCGTACCACGTGAAGGCTTCCGTTCCACGATCGAAGAGTTCCCAATTGATTTCGTGGACTCGCTCTTTCCATAGCCTCGTTCGCTCTTCAGAAACGGCTCGCAATAATTCACCGGCCAGTGTTTTGTGTTTTCCACCGAAGAATTCCTCGGTGTCGTTCCAGAAACTCTTCAATGAAGATTCCTTCAAGTCTAATGCAGTTGCCACATCCGACACCGAGCCCATTTTTTTCAATTCCCGCGCTACGTCTTGGCTCAGCTGAGTTACATCCTCCAGCGCTGGCGCTTCTACCAACCAACGACCGTACTTCAACGACAATTCTTTGGCCAATCGATCCGTTTCAGCTTTTACGTCGATCTTGGCAGGCCAGTGCAATGTCCCGGCTGTTTCCAGACGTCGAAACATTTCCTCAACAAGATATCGAGTGAGTTCAGGTTGCAGTTCGCGTTCGAATTCTTTGTAGCGAGAAAGGGATAAGTCTCGCATCGTCTCATCGAATCGCTCCAGCGCTTTCTGACTTGCATCATTTACCAAGTTATTTCGTTCGCCCTCGTCATTCGCGCGTAGCACATATCCATCCGATTCAAGGCGGTCGAGCACCCGTCGCGTTTGGCTAGCTGCATCCTTGTACTTCAAGACACGCTTCGGCCAGAGTTCCTTCGGTCGGTAATTGACAAATGTCTCGACCATATCGAGCGGCGCCGGATCGGTTGGCGTGTCGGCCCGTCCTGATTTTCCGATTACCGACTCGACTTCCGGAAACCCACGCAATAAAGCGTCCCTGGCCTTAAGATCGTCGGCAGCCTGCGTGATACTGGCGCGAGGTACCGTGACGGGCATATCGAGCGTCGCACCTTCATCAAGTGCTGGCATGAAGGCGACGCCGATCTTCGAAAAGCGATAGGCCCAGAGTGCGATCAGCACGAGACTGGCCAGGGATAGGGTTCGCCATATTACAACGCTGTGGCTGTGAAATCCGACCCAGTAAAGAAACGAAATCGCCACGCCGGCAAATGCAAAGAATAACCATTTAAGGAACTCGAAGTTTCCGACGAGTGGCAGGTGGACGTATATGAAGCTGAGTCGCACGCCGATCCAAACCAATCCTCCTGTAAAAAGCAGTAAGGCACACGTCGCAATTAGGAGGAGAATCCCCTTCCGCAAGCCGTACCCTTTTCCGGTAGTGAGAATGACTGTTAGAGATGTTACTAATGCGAAGACCATTAGAAACGTGTTCTTCCAGGCAATTTCCGAGGCCCCTTGGCCAAATACGGCCTGAAGCGGAAACATCCCTGCGGCGAGGATAAGCAGCGCCGCGAACCCCCACATCACCGAGTTACGCCAAGGCAGTGCGAAGGTCAGCAGTGGTTTGTAAATATTGATGAAACTGTGGACAATCCAGTTTTCTTCTTCGCTCCGCAAGGGGCCTTTTATAAACGTCGGAATTAGTGCCGGAACCAGTGTGATCGAAATGATAGCCACGCCGAGCATCGCAAAGCTCTTCGTGAACGCCAAAGGATGAAAGAGCTTTCCTTCGCGTCCGCTCAACATGAATACGGGAATAAAGGAGAGCAACATGATCATGACAGAGAAGAAGATCGGCCGCCCCACAATGCGGCAGGGTGCAATTACCAACTCCCGAATATCACCCGTGACTTTCTTGTCGCCGAAGTGCGCCTTGAGATGATGCGTGGCATTCTCCGTCATCACAATGGCTTGATCGATGAGGATGCCAATCGAGATCGTAATACCGGCCAGCGACATAATATTGGCTTGAATGTCGATAATGCCCGTCACCCGCAAAATCCACATCATCAGAAATGAAAACAGCACCGCCAGCGGCAGCGTGATACAGATCACGAAGACGCTGCGAAAGTGCATAAGAATCAGCAACACGGCAATCGACGCAATTATCATCTCGTGCGTCATCACGTCGGTCAGCGTGCGAATTGCACCATGTATGAGTCGCGTCCGGTCGTACGCGGCCACAATGTGAACGCCTTCGGGAAGCCCTGGCTGGAGTTCTTGGATCTTTTCCTTGACGCGCTCCGTTACCGCCAGCGGGTTTTCTCCGTGGCGCATGAGGACTACGCCGCCCGTCACCTCGTTTCCGTCCTTCTCGAAGATACTCCGTCGGAACTGAGTGCCCAGTTGCACCGTCGCGATATTCTTGACGTAGATCGGCGTTCCTTTGATTTCCTTAATGACGGTATCTTCGATGTCCTTCGTATTTTTTATCCACCCGACGCCGCGGACGATGTACTCGGCGTTATTTTTCTGCACTACTCCGCCGCCTGAGGGCATGTTGCTTTTGGAAACGGCGTCAAACACTTCTGTGAGGGTAATACCATAGGCCCGCAAATCTTCAGGCCGAACATCGATTTGATATTCGAGCGGCGTCCCGCCGACGATGGCGACATCGGCCACACCTGCCGCGGAATTCAGTTGCTGAGCGATATAGAATTTATTGAGCGCCCAGAGCCTGCCTGGTTCGATGGGGTTCCCCGGTGTGGTTTCGACGGTGTACCAGAAAATCTGACCGAGGGCCGTTGCATCGGGAGCCAAATAAGGAACGGCGCCCGCGGGAAGAAATGTGGCTGCCTGATCTAACCGCTCGGTGACCCGCTGCCGAGCAAAGTAGAAGTCAATGTCGTCGTTAAAGATGATCGTGATCATCGAGAAATTAAATTCCGACGAAGAGCGAACGGCTCGTACTCCCGCGAGTCCCTGAAGCTTGCGCGACAACGGGTAGGTGATCTGGTCTTCAATCTCCTTGGGGCTTCGTCCCATCCAGTCGGTGAACACAATGACTTGGTTTTCACTAAGATCCGGAATCGCATCGACCGGGGTGTTGAGAACAGCGTAAACGCCCGCCACGGTTAGGGCAGCCGCAATGACGAGCACTAAAAAGCGGTTTCGAATCGAAAGCTCGATGATTTTCTCAATCATGGAAAACTCCAGCGGCCGGTAAATGTGCTCGCTTTTCGCTGTTTGCAGCCTTCAGGCGTTCGACCGTTGCGAGAGTTTCCTTCGGATTTGCCAGCGCCTTTTTTGTGCAGCCATTGCAGCACACGAATACCGTCTGGCCATCGACAATGAGCTTAATCGGCGGGCCCATTTCCCCCAGACGATTGTCCGACAATATCGGACAAAATTTCTGCGCTTCCGCAAGCTCGCGATCCTCTTTTGAAAGTGTGGCGAGCGACGCCCGAATCTTGGCATCTGGATCTTCTGGGGTAGAAGGCCGAACTGTCATTGCGCCCATCCCCTTCGTCTGCGCGCCACCGCTTCCGCCAAAGTAAATCGAGCCGGCAGCAGGATTCAGGCGCGTTTCGGCGTCAACAAGGAATGAACCGCTACTCACCACAAGGTCGTCTGGCTTCAACCCGTCTAGCACAGGAAACATGATCTCACTTTGCGGACCAGTCATTCTCGGTCCTAGCCGCACTTCCACTCCGTCGTAGATTCCCGGCGACGATTCGCGGTACACGATCTGTTGACTTCCCGTATCGATCACTGCACTTTCCGGAATAGACAACACGCGACCTTCTGACAACATTTCATGCCGCTTTTGATCGGTACTTCCTGCGGACAGCATGGGCAGATTTGCAGGCTGCACTTTAAGCGTTACATTCGCGGTGCTTCCAGGGCGTAGTTTGTGGTCGGGATTATCGACTTCAAAGCGTACGGTGACCGTTCTCGTATCCTGATCGACATGCGGATAGATGAAGGCGAGCTTGCCGCGGAAGACCTCATTGGGAAATGCCTTGGTTGTTGCGGTTACGTCCAGTGCATTCGTTGTTACCGGGCTCATACGGTTGGCGCCGTCGCCGACGGGCAAAAATGCCATGTCCTCTTCGTAAATCTGGGCTTCAATCCAGACAGTTGAGATGTCGGCAATGTCATAGAGTGGCGTGCCTTCTTCCACGTATTGACCTTCACGTACATACTTTTGAATCACGTGCCCGCTGATTGGAGAGCGAATTTTCAAGTGGGTATCGGCTTTGCCCGCCGCGAGCGCATCATCGATCTGATCCGCATCGATGCCCAATAGCTCTAATCGCGTGCGAGCGCCGCGAAGTAGTTCCTTGTTGCCGCTCCGCTTCGCATCAAGCAGATTCTGAACAGTCACTAAGAGATCGGGGCTGTAGAGCGAGGCCAATTCATCACCGGCTTTGACCATTTGTCCTGTTTCATTGACGACTAACTTGTCGATCCGACCAGCGACTCGTGCTGAAACGGTGCGTTGCCCGCGTTCATTGAATTCCACATAGCCTACGGCCGTAACCTCTTTAGTAAGTGGCTCATATTCGACGGGAGTGGTATGCACGCCTGCCAGAACAATGCGATAAGGAGTGAGCTGGACGCGGTTCACGACACCGGCTGGCAGCGGTTCGGCTTCGCCGCTGCCCTTCTTGCGCTTCGACAACGGCATGAAGCAAATCGGGCACTTATCCTTCGGGTTGTCGCGAATAATCGAGGGGTGCATCGGACAGAAGTATTCGACGCCAGACGATTGACTCTGGGCGACTTCGGCTGGCCTCGTCCACTTATCGTAATAGGCAATGAGCGTGCCCCACTGCGTGATTATTAATCCAATGACGGCTAGGATGGCGATAAAGCGAAGCCGCGCAAGATTGACGAGGATGATGAAATCGAACCACCACCACGCTTTTCTCCAACCGTGCAGATCCGGCGGAGCGGAGAGGCCGCCTTCTTCCCCACCAACCAAGCCGTGATCGTGCGTGTCGATTGCGGAAGGATGTTTGTCGATCATAATTTGTCCCTGCCACGCTCGGGCAAGAAAATCGGCAGCCGTGATGCAAGCCAGCCAGACAAATGGTGCTAACCCGCCAGCCTGACCACGGCTGCCTTTTTCTAAATACCAGCGACTCACTTCGAGCCGCCGTCCAGAGATTCACTGAGAGTTTACTTTTTTGAGTTTCGCCAGATACTCATCCGGCTTCGATAAAACTTTATCTTTACAACCTTCGCAGCAAATAAAGACCGGTTGCCCCTTCACGTCGAGCTTGACCGGCGCACCCATGGCGCCCAACAACTCTCCTGAAACCGGACATATCTTCTGCTCTACGGCGAGCTTCCTGTCTTCGGCAGAAAGCCCTGCGAGCCCCGCGGATATATCTGCATTGGGGGCGTCGCCCTGCGCATGATCGGCGTGTTCACGATCCTGCTCCGCGACACCAGGTGTGGTCGCAGAGGTTTTAGTTGTAGCTGTTCTGTTGCAGCCAGAAATGCCAAAGGCGAACGCCATTCCGACAACCGCCATTGAAAACATAAACCAACGCATTGAGTTTCCTCCTATTAAAGTTCTCGTTTCAAGCGTCCGTTCCAGTTTGCTCATTCAAAGATTTGCCGCGTGAAAGCCGGCTTTCGCTAACGCACTAATCAGTTGGGCGTCTGTTACTTGACCCTTCGAATCGAATTGCACGGTCACGGAGTGCTGCTTCGGATAGGCGGTTACATGTTTTACGCCTTCGAGTTTCTGCAGCGCATCGGCCACCGGCTTCGTAGACTCGGCGTTTTCGATTTCCGATACTTTGAGCGCGAGCCAGCCGTCATAGTGCATGTTCTTCCCCATCATGTGGGGCGTGTCGGCAATGAGGCGCGCTACTTTCTGCGCCGGAAGTATGGACTCGTCGAACTCGATCCGCGCGTTCTTAGTCTTCCAATCTACTTTAACGCCGCGGATACCATCTACGTGGCCCAGAGATGACTCAACAGTGCGCGTGCAGGCAGGACAATGCAGCCCCGTGATCATGTAAGTCGCTTGAACTACTTGGTGTGGATCCTTCGACTTGGCCGAATCGTTAGCAAAGACACCGATCGCTGAGATCAGAACGCCAAACATCGCGAACGAAAAAACTAGTTTCATACAAACACCTTTGTTCGGAAGTGGATGGTCAAGATTCCCGCACCGCATTTGCCGACGTCGTGGATATTCAATCCAACGAGGTTGGCGCAATGACAGTGCGAGCGAATGCTAGAAGTCGCAGCAAAGAAATACTGCGCAGCAGATAATCAGATTATAAATCTGTGGAGCGTCACAACGAGGTCATTGGGCGGACATTTTATGTCCAACGGCACAACGCGCTCCAATGGTGCGAATGTCGGCGAGAATGCGAGGTCAACTGAACTTAAAGCGAGAGAAGCAAAGTTCCCATCATCGCTTGAAAATGTTGGTCCTTCCGTCGCAGGAATGACCTCATGAATGGCAAGCACTACGCAGTGTCGCGAACCGATGTGACAAAAAGTATCGGAAGCTCGATCCTTTTTCGAGTCAGGCGATACGCCTGATTGACGCCTTGAACAGCACGAGTAGGATTTTGTGCCGTGATGCCCTCGGCAGCAACTCCCCATCGATCCGCAACAGGATTTGCCGCCTGCAGGCGAGTTGCAACGACAGACTTCTTCGAAGTGACCGGTGCAGCCGCAACCAATTATCGTCCGTCCGTTTAATAGGGCGAGTGGCATCATCGCCCAGACGACAAGCGCCCGACCGTAGTGCCGAGAAAACCGAGCTAAACGGAGACCGAACATTATGCTGTAAAGGAACTCGGTGCTTGGAAAGCGTGGTTACCGCGCCGCCTACATCTTACGCACTTCTATCTATATTGTTCCGTCTGATTCTGGTCAATCAACTGTGCAAAGAAATGCCAATCGCCGATTCTCGCCTCCACGCGCCGCTTTAACGGCCGAAAGCTGCTGCATTTGCCATGAAATACCGCCCAACCGGCGATCTGGAATCTAACGGCATTCAGTCTAGGCGGGCCGGATAGTTGCACAAACAGTAGTCTTAGGGGTCCTGGAAACCATGGAGCCGAGCTTGACGCCCCCGTTGCTCTGCTAGCGGAACCTTGCATGCGGTGTAAAGTGTTAATGATTAGACGGGTCATAACAGGTGTAAGCAATGTGACAGCACGCAGTTCCATGAATTCGCCTCGTCTCGACCGCGCAAGAGCACCGATTCTTCCGACGGGGCCGTTTCTATCGAACTTAAGCCCTATATGCTAACCCGCCAGCTACGATCAAGCCCGCCAGTTGCCCCGACGGAGGCGTCATGTCGCTGGTCCGCACTGCGCAACTATGCGCGTTTCTCATGATTGCAATCGCCTGGCGTGTGCCTATGCGCGCGAATGCGGAGGAGCCACTCCACGCTCCGACCCTCGATCGCTATGAATCACTTCCGAAGGGGGCACCAAGCATGCTAAAGCAGCCCTTGATGGATGATGCGCCCGCCCCGACTGCCGTTTCGCAGCCTGACGTGGAACTTTCGCTCACTCGGCTTATCGATGAAGTGCGAGCTCGAAATCCGTCGCTTCAAGCAATGGCCGCCGCTTGGCAGTCCGCCGCACAGCGATTTCCGCAGGCGATATCACTGGAAGACCCGATGTTTATGGCGATGATCGCACCAGCGTCATTCGCTTCGGATCTGGTCGATCCAGGTTACACCTTGCAAGGTTCGCAGAAGTTCCCCTGGTTTGGTAAACGGGCTGCGCGCGGGCGACAGGCACAGGCGGAATCTCAAGCCGCGTTTCACGATCTTGAAGATAGCCAAAATCGCTTGGACGAAATCACTCGCACGGCGTTCTATCAATATTACTTGGCTCGACGTGATCTCGACCTTAATCGGGATAACATTGATGTCATTCTTCAATTTCAAAAGACGGCTCAATCGAAGTACGAAGCCAGCCAAGTTACGCAACAAGACGTACTTCAGGCGGAACTGGAGTCCGCAGACTTGGAGCGTAGAAATCTCGAACTAGTGCGAATGGATAGAGTTTCGATCGCTCGAATCAATACACTCTTGGGTAACGACCCATCTTGCCCGTTACTGCCGCCGCCGAAGCAGCTTGAGCTTCCCTCTTCTAATCAACTCGATGTCTGCACTCTTCAGCAATTGGCAATCAGCAAACGGCCCGATTTGGCAGCGCTTCGAGCCCGAATTCAGGCCGCCGAAGCGGCCGTGACATTAGCTGGCAAAAATTACTATCCCGACACGGAGATTTTTGGTCGCTACGATGCAGTGTGGCAAGAAAATCCGCTCAAGCCAGCCGTAGGTGTGAACCTCAATGTGCCACTGTATCAAGGCCGCTTGGATGCCGCAGCCCGCGAATCACGCTTTACAGCGAACCAACGTAGGGCCGAGTACGAGCAACTCATTCTTGATATTCAATACGAAGTCACTTCGACTTTTGAGCAAGTAGACGAAAGTCAGCGAGTGCTCGAACTCTATTCAAAGAGATTACTTCCAGCCGCTACTCAAAACGTAGCGGCCGCACGCTCAAATTATGACGTCAATAAAGCAAGTTTTCTTGACTTGGCTACGGCGGAACGCAGACTGATCGAAATCCAGGAGAAACGTGAAGAGGCATTAGCGATGTACCACAGTCGCTATGCGGAACTCACACGCGCCGTTGGGGGTGCCTTACCCATTGCGATTGGGGAGGAAACGCTTCCGCAGCCGTCTCATTGAGCCGCCCAGGCTAGGGAAGACTCAACACCGGCAGGGTAACGCTTCCAATGGCGCCGAGATGCGTACCAGCTCGGCCCCTCCTGGGGGTCCCAACGGCTCCGCCGGTGGTTGGCTGCGGCAAATACGGTCCGAAATTCGGACGCTTGTGACGTCTGGACATTCGCATACTGAGCCACAAACGTTCGGTTGATGACGTGTTTTCACGGTCAGAACGACGGCCAAGCATCAGAGCCAGCGCAAAGACGAGTTCTCGGCACGGGAAAGGTATGTTGAATAGCTAACGCGTCGACGACTTTAGACACGCCTGGCGAAGGCGTCAGTCGCGGTCCGTCGATCAGGGCGGATCCCGCTATGGAACCATTGCTAAACGGTGAGTTGTTGAGGTGTCGCAGGCGAACGATTTTTGGAACTCACAAAGGGGGAACGCCAGAGGCGTGGCCAGCGATCTTATCTTGTTCGGCCCTGTTCGATCTCGTTCACCAATGCATCGGCCCCGTACACTTTTCGCAGCGCTTCCAGGATCGCGCTGGAATGTACGCTCACGGCCCGCGCCTCTTTATCTGTGTAGACGAAATCGAGCACCAGGGATTGAATGTTGCCGTCGAAGATGATTCCTACGTACTCGCCGGCTTTGTTGACCACGGGGCTGCCGCTGTTGCCGCCGATGATGTCGGCGGTGGAGACAAAATTGAACGGCGTATCTTGATCCAACGGCTTGGGCGGCTGCAGCCAGCTTTGCGGCAATACGAAGGGCGGCTTCGCGCCGTGCAAGTCGGAATGCTTGAATGCGCCGCCGATGGTTGTCCACGGCGGAACCGCTTTGCCGTCTTGGGTGTAGCCTTTCACCTGGCCGAACGCGAGGCGGAGCGTGAAGGTGGCGTCGGGATACGTGCTGGTTCCCTCGATGGCGAATCGCGCTTTCGCGATCTTCGCATAGGCTTGCTTCAGCGGTTCATCGACCTTTTCTTCGTAGGCTTTTCGCACCTCGCGCGCAGGCGGATCGAGCAGCCGGGCTAACTGGATCATAGGGTCTTTCGACGCTTCGATCGCGGCTCGGCCGCCTTTGGCTAGCTCCTTGCGATAGGCGACATCTTTCAATTTGGTGCCGCGTACGAGCTCATCGGCCCGAGCTTGCGGCGAGCGGTCTCGAGCGTTTTGCGGACCCACTGGTTGTCGGCACCTGCTTGCTCCATGAACATGCTTAGCGAGTCGCCCAGTTTGACCGTTTCCAGATCGTCGTAAATTGGCGCTTCGGAGAAGAGTTGCTGCTCGAGCGAATCGCGGTTCGATTGCCGATATTCGCGAAGGCGTTCGGCATTATCTTTCTTGTCTTCGTCGGCGATGCGGACCAGCTGGCGGGCAATGATGAACAACTCGCTATTGAACGCCGTGCCGTTTTCCAAGCAGGGCCCAGTCGGTATAGATTCGATTCCATTCCTCGATTGCCGTGGAGACATCGTCCCAGGCTTTCGGGACGCCCTTGACGTCCGACTTTTTCGCGACCGCCTCGCGCATCGCTTTCTCATCTTTGCGTTTGCGGTCCATGATTGCCGGATCTTGCAGGCCGGCCAGCCCACCTAACCGCGCCTTGCGAGTGTTTTGCAAGCCGAACAGGTCATCCTTGGCTCGGCGGGCGTTTTCCAAGCTGCGCTGGCTGTAAGCCGGTGAGCAGCACTTCGCGGCGGAAGATGGTTCGCAGCGAGGAGGGGTACATGCGGTCGCGCAAGAATTCCAAATGGCGGACGGTATCCAGCCGATCGGTGTGACCAGGATTGCCGACGACAAACACCAATTCGTTTTCGCCGGCCCCCGACTTGCTCCAGGGCAGATAGTGTTCAATCTTCGCGGGCTTGCCATCCTCGTAGACATGGAAGAAGCAGATGTCCAAATCGTAGCGAGGATATTCGAAGTTATCTGGATCGCCTCCGAAGAAGGCGATGTCTTGCTCGGGGGCAAACACCAGCCGGACGTCGGTGTATTTTTTGTAGCGATAGAGATGGTATTCGCCGCCGTGGTAGAGAGTGATCACATCGCTACGCAGCTTGGTCGCGTCCTGCGATTCCTTTTCGATCGTGTTCATCACGGCCCGCCGGGCCTTTTCCGCGTCGGCCTGGCTCAGGCCCGGCTTCACGGCCGCATTCACGCGCGAGGTTACGTCTTCCGTGCTCATCAAGACGTTCAATTCCAAGTCAACGCATTTGATTTCGTCGTCGCGAGTTTTGGCGTGAAAGCCTTTGGCGACCAAATCCCGGTCCGGCGTGCTTAGTTTTTGCAGGGCATCGGCCCCCACGTGATGATTCGTGATCACCAAACCCTCGGGCGAAACAAACGCTCCGCTTCCGCCGCTGTTAAACCGCACCGCGGACTGCTGCAGGTTTTTGAGCCACGCTGCGCTGGGCTCGAATTGATAATGTTCTTTGAGCAGTTTTGTGGGCGGGTTCGTTAACAACCACATCCCCTCGTCGGCAGGCGCGGTGGAGGGAGTGAACGACATGGAAATTCCTAACATGAGTGCGGCAGCAAGTTGAAATTGTTTCATGACTCAATCGGCGCCTTCTAAGTAATCAGAACCAAGTCCTATTTTGTCTCGTCATCTGCGCTGCGCATGCCGACGATCGCCAATACGACGATCAACACCGCGAAGAGCGTTGTGGGAAACCAGCGCGAATCGACGAACGTGCCGACAATTTGCTGGTGGTAGTTTAGTTTGTCCTTCAACCACGGCCAGAATTCCAGAAACGCAATCGCGACGCCCGCCAGCGTGCCGCCGGCAATGTAGCCGCTGGCCAACAGTGTGCCGGGGCTGGTTTCGGCCTCTGCCATTGCCGAGGCTTCATCTTTCGGCGGTTTCGATTTCCCGCGAGTCATCCGGCCGGCCAGCCAAGAAATGAGGCCGCCCACAAAAATCGGCGTGGTGTATTGCATCGGGATGTAAACGCCGACGGCAAAGGCCAGTGACGATTCACCGCACAACTCGATGCCTACCGCGAGCATCACGCCGACGAGTACCAGGCCCCAATTCAGTGTGCCGCCCAACACGCCGTTGATGATGATCCCCATCACTTGCGTTTTCGGCGCGGGGAACTTGAATTTCACTTCCTCGCCGTTGTCGTTGCGAGTGAGCCGGCCCGTAATCGCCGGGTCGACCAGCACCGCCGGGCGTCGGTTGGCGTCGACATAATATTTGCCCGGCAGGACATCCGGATTATCACCCGGCCTGGCCCACCACACGCGATAGTCCTGCCCGTTGTAGCTAGCGCTCTGCGTCAGCGCATCGTATTGCTGCGTGCGAAAGCGTTACTTGCGGGAGGTCTCGCGTGCTGTACACCGTGCCGGCGCTATTGAACAGCAACAACGTTCCGCCGATCACCAGTGCCGACGTCAGCGTGCCGACAACGATCGCCCATTGCTGCCAGTACGGCGTGCCGCCCACAAGATAACCGGTCTTCAAATCTTGCGAAGTCGTGCCACCGTTCGATGCCGCGATGCAGACCACCGCCGCAACCGACAACGCCAGCACCGCCTCGGCGGGCGAACGCATTCCCAGCGTGGCGAAGATCAAACAGGTCAGCGCGAGCGTGGCCACGGTCATCCCTGAAATTGGATTCGACGACGAGCCGATCTCCCCCGTCAGACCGCGATGAGACGGTTACAAACAAGAATCCGAAAGCCAGAACCAGAACCGCACCCAAGATGGCGGTCAGTGGTTTCACCTCGGTCATCAACACACCAGTCAGCACCACCAACAGCACGAGGCAACCGATAAGAACAGTAACCAGCGGCATATCTCGATCGGTCCGCTTCTGCTGACCTTCGCTGCGCGCTCCACCCAACCCACGAAGCCCGCACGCGGCCGACCGAACAATCATCGGCAGCGTGCGGAACATACTGATGATGCCTGCCGCCGTAACGCAGCCTGCGCCGATGTAGCGCAAGTAACTGGATTGAATGGTCTCGATGTCCATCTCCGCGATGCGCTGGATGCCCGGCGAAATCGTGCCCGGTGCAGCGTCGCCAAAGATCGCAATGGCCGGCACGATCACCAAATTGCCGATCACCGCTCCCGCCATCATCACCGACGAAGTTTTCATCCCGATGATGTAACCCACTCCCAGCAGCTCGGGTGCCAAATCGGTCGTCAGCGCGGCCACGCGGTTGTATTGCTCCTTCAAGGGAAAGACCATCGTCTCCCGCAGCACGTCGGCCGCGAGCGTGAAGATACTTATAAATGAATGCCAGGATGAAGCCGATGAATACCAATCGTCCTGTCGCGCCCCCTTGCTCGCCAGAGATCAACACCTGCGCAAGCAGTGCCTTCCGGGTATCGCAATTCATCGTGCATCCGCACAATGAACGCCCGCCGCAACGGGATCATCATTAAGATGCCGAGCAAACCGCCGAGAATCGAAACGACCATCACGCGCCAAATGTTCATGTCGAAGCCCAAGCAGCATCAGCGCCGGCATCGTCACGCCGACGCCGAAGGCAATCGATTCGCCCGCCGAGCCGGTGGTTTGCACGATGTTGTTTTCCAAAATCGTGGCCGGGCGTAACCCGAACATGCCGAGAAAACGCGCGAAATAGCGTAATCGAGAGCACCGCCACGGGAATCGACGCCGAAACCGTCATCCCCACTTTGAGCACCAGATATAACGACGAGGCCCCAAAGATGATGCCCAGCACTGCTCCCAGAACTACTGGCCGTCCAGGTAAACTCGCTTATCCGGGCGTCGTCCGGCACGTAGGTTTCATGGCCCGAAATTGCGGTGCCTTCCGATCGGCGTTTGGCGGATGTCTGAACCGGTTGGGGCATAAGTCCACTGGCGATTCGTTGTGGGCTGCGTCGAAAGCTATCGGCACTTGCTCGTGCGGTGAAACCGCTACATTGACTCCATCGGGCCCGGTTTGCAAGAGCGTCGAAGAGCAGCCACTTTAGACACTTGGCGTAAAAAAATGCTTCAGCATTCTTCCCAGGCGAGTATGGCACTTATTTCGCCATCTTACAGATAGCGGGGCCAACTCGTGACGAGCCGATTCGTGTTTGTACGATCAGCAGCCTTCCAATTTCCCAATTTGAGTAACCCCATCGACGAAAGCGTGAGCGAAGTCGCTGTGGCAGATGTCGTTGGATTACCAAGGCGTCTCACGGCCGTCGAGCGTTGTGGCGTCACATTCCGAGAAAACGTCTGAGTTTCCGGAACGCGGCAACGACACCATCAAGAGTATGAGAATCTGAGGCTGTGACGTGAGGCTAATTCTTTTTCTTCATTTGTACGTAACGGTAATACGTTGACTTGGAAATGTTAAGCGTTGTGCAGATGTCGTCGATATACAGAGTGTGATCTTCGTGCAGCCTTCTTGCAGCCCGCACTTTTGCTTCGTCGAGGTCGATCGGTGGGCGGCCGCCAAGTCTGCCCCTTGCTCGCGCTGATGCAAGGCCGGCCCTGGTTTGCTCCTGAATTAAGCGACGCTCGAACTGCGCCAGCGCCGAGAAGATGTGAAAGATCAATTCACCCGATGGGCTCGTCGTATCGATGAGACCGTCGCTGACGGACCGAAAGCCGACACCGCGATTGCGCAGTTCCTCGATAAGCTCGACCAAATGGTGCATCGAGCGTCCGAGTCGGTCTAGCCGCCAGACTACAAGCGTGTCGCCATGTTGCAACTTAGCAAGACAGGCATTCAACTCGGGGCGATCCGTCTTCGCTCCCGAGATCTTTTCCGTGAAGATATCTTCAGGATTGATACCCAGACTTGTCAGCGAATCAATTTGAAGCGTGAGATCTTGGTCGTCCGTGCTCATACGTGCGTAGCCGATCAAACGACCTGCACTGGCAGACGCAACCATTGAAGTGGCGACCGACGAGAATCAAAGATGAAGTGTCTAATCTAGTTAACACCCACGCTCCACATAAGTTTCCCAAATTCTCAATCGGTGATTTGTTAGCGTGTATCACGTGTCGACGAGTCGATGGAACTTTCTACGCGGCCCGGTTCCGCTTGAGACACCAGCCCGAGGCAGCAAACGTCGGAATCACAGCAAAATGCGAATGCAAAGATAAACCAGTCCGGCGACCGCCGCGATGCCGGCAATGACCAGTATCGTACTGATCGCGATGCCAGGCGACTTCCGCGACGCGCACGCAGCGCAAGGTTCCATTTTATTTGTCGACGGGTTGATCAAGACCGGTTCGCCACACATTGGACAAGTCCCCCAATTCTCGTTGCTCGCTGTGTTCTTATTCATGGCGACAATCCTGCTGCGATCATCCGGCCCCGCCCAACAGCCTACCGCGCACGTTGGCAAGTACCAGTAGGGCAGGTACAAACGGTGACCTAACGGCGCTCGTTAGATGCGATTTCGGTGGGCTGTCTTGCGATGTCGGTAGAAAAACCCCCCAAGCAATCGGCCCAAAGCACAGGAACCGTAGTTGGCTCTAGCAACACCGCTGGAGCGGTCATCCCCCCAATCCGTCTCGAAAGGTCCGCGCCGACGATTTCCGGTACGGAGAAATCTTTGCACCGCCCTTAAATGGTCGGGGATTCGAATTGATTGCGGCAAAGTTTGTGTATTGTGAAGGGGAACCATCACTTCACTCAGCTGTGGAATGCCATCATGTTGCGTGAATCGTTTGGCTTGCGGATTTGCCCTGTTGCTCGCTTCGTTCGTCTCGTCGACTAAGGCTCAAAGTCCAACCCCAATCATCCCGCTCAACGATCTTGGCACGGGGTTGTATCTCAATCAATTCCAGGGTGGATTGTATCCGAACGGTTCCAGCGTGGTGCCTGCCACTCACGCGGCGGCAGGGCTGGCGCGCGCTGCGGCAATTCAGCCGCTCAATACAGTAGGCATCCAGGCCCAGATCAACCAAATGAACGGCGGCGGAATCGATCCCCTGGCCGGCGATTTGAATTATAACAACGGCGTTGTTCCCTCGCTGGCGTGGGGGCCGTATACGTGGGCCGACGGGCTGAATCCGCGCAGCGACGGCCTCACCTGGGAACGTAGCGACTTTGTCAATGACGGGACACATCCCTCGCAGTCGGGTGAAACCAAAGTCGGCAACATGCTGCTGGATTTCTGTTCGAACTCCGAATTCACCCAGCCCTGGTTTGTAGCGCTGCTGGGCGACTACAACAAAAAGGCAGTGTCGATGCGGCTGACTACGTCGTGTGGCGCGATGATCCGAATCGCACGCAGGCTCAATACGATGTGTGGCGAGCGAATTTCGGCCGGACGGTAGGCAATGGTAACGGTGTGGAACTGGCTGATCCCTGGCAATCGAAGGCGCCGGAGCCGGGTGCCCCATGTCTGATGATTTTTGTCGTCCTAATGTTTTTTGAGCGCACAATAGCACGCCGTCCGCCGAAATCCACCGCTCGGTAATTATTGGCGAAACTCCTGCCGGCGTCGCGCGTTTAACTGCTGGAGCGGATGCATCTCACTTAGGTTATTATTGATCTGCTGCGGCGCGACTTACCACAAGAGAAAGGGAGCATCCATGCACCGACTAGTCATCATCGTTCTGACTCTGGTTTTCGCCGCAGCTACTGGCATGGACGCGGCGGCGGCACGTGCTGCCGAACGCAAGCCGAACATTATTTTCATTGACTCAGACGATGTTGGGCTGGGAGACATACATTTTACCGGAGGGCCGTTCAACACGCCAAACATTGACAAACTGGCCGCTGAAGGCACGCACTTTACGTACTGCTATGCGACGCCGTTGTGCGGTCCCTCGCGCTGTCAATCGCTCACGGGACGATATCCGTTCCGCACCGGCCTTAACAGCAATCAAAGTCACACGGCGGTCGATCCTAAAAGCGAAATCATGATCCCAACCGTGTTGAAAAAAGCGGGCTACGTGACGGGTAGCGTGGGCAAGTGGGGGCAAATTCAGCTCGGCCCAGGCGAGTGGGGATTCGACGAGTATCTCGTCTTTCCCGGAAGCGGACATTATTGGAGCTACCAAAATCCGGATTACACCGTGAACGGAGAGCACAAGAAATTGGCGAAAGGCGAGTACCTACCCGACCTAATGCACAAGTTCGCTGTCAATTTCATCGACCGTCACAAGGAGGAGCCATTTTTCCTCTACTATCCGATGTCACACATTCACGGCCCGATCCTGCCCACTCCCGACAGCAAAGAAGGCGCCAACGCGGACCAACTCTACAAAGACAACATTGAATACATGGACAAGCTCGTCGGCAAACTGATGAAGGAGCTCGATCGACTTCATCTGCGGGAAAACACAGTCGTGATCTTTACCGGCGATAACGGCACGGCTCGCTTCGGGGTCAAGATAGCAACAGTCGACGGCAAGCCTATCAGCGGCAATAAAGGCTCCATGCTCGAAGGAGGCAGCCGTGTGCCCTTGGCCGTCAATTGGCCCGGACATACGCCTGCCGGAAAAGTCAATAACGATCTTACCGACTTCAGCGATTTCTTTCCGACGTTCGTTGAACTCGCGGGTGCCAAGATGCCGGAGGGCGTTAAGATCGACGGCCAAAGCTTCGCCCCACAAATTGAAGGCAAAAAGGGCACGCCGCGCGAATGGGTATATGTCGAGCTCAACGGCCAATCGTACGCCCGCGATGCCAAATTCAAACTCACCGCAGCTGGCGAGATGTTCGACCTGAGCGAAGCGCCGTTCAAGGAAATTCCGGTTGCCAAAGACTCAACAGACTCAGATGCCATAGCATCGCGGAAAGCATTGCAATCGGTGCTCGATGAGCATAAAGCGATTCCCGGGCATCCGATCGACAAAGAGCAAAAGAGGAAAAATAAAGCCGCACAGAAAAAGCGCCTTCTACGCCGGCAAGCCGCCGAAAAAGCAGCGTAACGGTTGCGAACCCAAGCCGCCGACTTGTCGTTGGCGTCAGCGCACTATTTTGCTATTTCGCATAAAACTCGATGCCGCGTGTCAGACCAAGCGCGGAGTTGAGTTTCCGGAACGCGGTAGCTGTGCGGAAAAGCTACCGCATCGACGAGGTGTGAATCGACCTGCGAAGGCGTCAGTTGCGGCCGCCGAACAGGCCGCTCCGAACCGTTTGTAAACCGGTCGGTTTTTGACACGACTCACGGCTTGACGGGATTTGGCACCGTTCGGAGATGCTTTGCGACGCGGCCTCTCCTCCGCGTAACCCGAAGGCCAATTCCGGGCAGCATAGTCGGAACGAACGTGCAAATGTCACGCCCACCCGGGCGGACTCCGCTGCGGCGTTCGTAACTCAGGCGATCGCCAAAGCAGCGTGCAACCCACCGGCGGGACGGAACCGAAGCACGAACGCAACGACGGCGGGAGTCGACGACCTGTTCGCCACTCTGGCGAACTACGTCCGTTTTTTTGCCGCTTCGCCTTCCCATGCCGACCGTCACGTCGGCGCTCGGTCCACCGGATCCAAAACCGTTCGCTCGTTTCGCCGCTTGCCCACGCTAATGTGAGGTGGCGTCCGAAAAAAACCTACAATTCTTATCAGTTTCGACTACAATCGACTTGCGACAGCCAACGAGTACCGGCCAAGGGGACTCGCGGGCAACCTTGTGGTCGGAGGATGACCATGCGCCAGCGAAAACGAACTCGGCGGCCAATCCATGCTCTTGCCAGGCGAGCACGATCATTTGCCCGCCCTCTGCGCTACGAGCAACTCGAAGATCGCCGGCTACTGGCTGTGACGACGGGGTTCACCGGTCTCTATGCGGTGAGCAACTGGACATCGAGCGGAATTACGGGTGGCACGACGACGATGCTGCCCGCGTCTGGCGACAGCGCGACGGGCACATTTGGTTACAACGTAACTCTGGCGCCGGGGAGCGGCGTATCGTTGCGGCTCGCCGACTTCGCGCTGGCCAGTTCGTCGGTCACGGGGTCGGTCACGTTTGACTACTCGTACACGGGAAACCATCGCTACTTTCAAGCGGCGGTCGATTTCAATACGCTGTCCGGCGCAACGTCGACGTCGATTATTAACAACGTGACGACCTCGGGGAGTTTTAGCTTCAGCGGCTCGAGTTCCTTCATTGCCCGCGCGGGAGAGTCGTTCCGCTTTCGCATTGGCGGGAAGAACAACGACAGCCTCAGCCACATCGACGGTACGCTGACGATCTCGAACATCAAATTCTACGATTCCATCGTCGTCGACAACACGGGCGACGTCGATGACGGCAATTACGGCCCGGGGCAGTTAACGCTCCGCGAAGCGGTGAATCAGGCGAACTCGATCGCTGGGATCGACAACATCACCTTCGCCCCGAGCCTCTCTGGGCAGACGATCAAGCTGGGCGGTACGGAATTAGCGATTTCTCAATCGCTCACGATCGACGCGTCGTCGCTGGCGTCGCCGGTGACGATCGACGCTCAGCAGCAATCTCGGGTGCTGCACTTCACTGCGTCGACCGGCAATTTGGCGCTCTTGGGCCTGACGATTACGGGCGGTAAGACGACGGCCGGCGGGGATCCCGGCAAAGGCGCCGGGATCAATTTTTTGTCCAGCGGCGCGCTGAACATTTCTCAGTGCACCATCTCCGGGAATACCACGACCGGTTTTGCCGCGGGTGCTGGTGGCATCTATGTGAAATCGGGGGCGCTCACCATCAACCAAAGCACGATCAGCGGCAACACCGCCACGGCCGGCGTTTCCAACGGCGGAGGCATCCGCATCGATGCAGGGTCGCTCGTGCTCTACTCCAGCACGATCAGCGGCAATACGCTTGCCGGCAGTTCATCATCGGGCGGAGCCATCTTTGCCGTCTCCGCCAATGTTACCATCGCGTCGTCTACGATCACAAACAATCGGGCGGCAATCGAACAGGGCGGAGGCGTGTTTTTCTTTGGCGGTCAGGACGCCAATCTGACAATTACAAATTCCATTGTCGCCGGCAACTCGGCCGGCACCTTCGGCACCGATTTGGTACCCGATTTCGCGGGCACACGGACGATCAAGTTCAGCCTGATCGGCGACGAAAACGGTAGCGGCCTCACGCCCACCGCTACTCCAGACGCCAACGGCAATCTCGTCGGAACGCACGCCAGCACAATTGATCCGAAGCTCGGGCTGTTGGCGGATAATGGCGGTCGGACGAAGACTCATGCCCTGCTTCCTGATAGCCCTGCGCTTGATGCGGGTGACCCGAATTTCGACGCAGGCACCTTCACGGCTGCCGGTTTCGCAGGGCCGTTCGTGTTTGACGAACGGGGAGATGGCTTTGCCCGGCTCGTCGACGGCGGCGGCTCGAGCCGGCCGATCGTCGATATGGGCGCGTACGAATCGCAGGGCGTGCCGACCGGTTACCCCACCGGTGATTATAACCAGAACGGTGCTGCCGATGCGGCCGACTACGTGCTGTGGCGCAAATCGAACGGGAATGCTGCCGCGTATCAGTTGTGGCGATCCAACTTCGGCAATACGATCGTGCCAACGCAGTTGCCAATCACAATTCCACTCATTCTGCCGATAGCCGGGCCGTTGGGGGATGACGGGATTGCGAACGGGGCCGAGGCGTTGAATCAAAACGGCCCGTTGGGAATCGACGGCGTCGGTTCGCTACTGGTAACTTCGGCGTTTTCCGTACAGAACGGAGGCAACGGGCTCAACGCACTGCCGACCTCCGGTTTCTTTCCGGCTGAGTTGCAACATTTCGATCTTCAATTGGTGTACCGCGATTCCAACAACACGAACAACGTGCTCCGGCTAGATGCCCAGGGCGAAACGGCCGACATCGAGGTGCCGGACGGCAACTACGCGCAGCTCGACCTAGTGGTTACCTCGGGCGACGGATCGACGCCGCTCGCGGTAACGCTTCGCTATAGTGATGGCACGCAAACGACGCTTTTTTCGACCGCACCGGATTGGTTCGACGACCCAGCAGGGTTGACTTCGAGCAATACCATTGCACAGGGCGACGCGAGGCTCTACTTCTTGCAGAATGGCATGGACCGAGTGAATGGCGTTACGCACACGTATCAAGCCGCGGCCGACCCGGCGATCTTCGGTCTGAGGTTTCCCGTTAACCAGGCGAAGACGCTGCAGTCGATCATGGTTGCCAAGAATGATGCGAGCTCGTCGGTGCTGATCGTGTTGGGCGGGGCCTTATCTCACGCGACGATTGCAGCGGCGGGGACCGGCGAGGACATAAATGTCGACGAGTTGCAGGCAAGGGTGCCGAACGTCCTCAAGGCAGCTGAAGCGGTGTTCGCAGCGTACCCGGATCCAGTGGCCGCAACGACGCGGTTACAAACCGTTGATGAACAGATTCGGTTTCTTCCAATCAGCGACCAAACTCGCTTGTCCCAGCAATTGCTGCTCGTGCGCGACTTCGACGATTATTCTCACACCGAAAAGACTGGTGCGCTGCAATCGCACACCATCGATGATCCGACCAAACCGGAGACCAACCTTGGCGACGCGTGGAGCAAATTGGGCGATTCACTTAGGCTCAACTGGTGTTAGAGTGAGGCCGTTGTGCAGACTTGCGTATGACCGATGAACTGAAGCATGTCCGCGCTGGGCTTGCTTACGTCAGCCATCCGCGTCGCAAAAATGCGCGGAAACCAAATGAATCGTCAAAACGGGTCATCGCCCCGCTGGTTAGCGAAACATCCGCGAAGTTTTAGGCTGTCCGGCCAGTCTGTGCGAGTCGCCGCCACGGATTGAGCGCTGTCCACCTACAGCGTCGATGACAAAGGTCGAACCGACGAATGGTGCGTAGTTCTATCTAACTCGTTTTAGCATCTTGCGTTTGATTGCGTTCCTGGGCTCTAGCATCGAATCGTATTTCTTCGGCCTCCGTTTGCGTAAGCGGGGCTCAAAGCGATCAGGCCGGTCGGCGACGCGATGTGTAACGACAGCGTCGAAGAACTGCTGGTACAGCCTTCGCCGATGCGCTCGATCACGGTTACCTTGGATAGCGAAGAGCGGCTGGAATGCTTCCAGCGTTTGGATCGTACCTTTCAGGCTGATCGTTCTCGGCTCAATGCAGTGCTCGGTCGCCGCTTGAGCCATAATGGTGCGGATGAGGTTGTAAGCCAGAATGTGAGCCCAGAGCTCTTTCCGTACCAGCTCTGGCGTCTTGCAACGTAAGATATCCATTTGCATCGTTTGCTTGAGTGACCGCAGATCGAGTTCGGCATTCCAGCGCGCACGATAAAGTTCTGCCAAGTCGCTGGCGGTCACCGACTCGGCATCCAACAGCGTTGAAACGACGATCATGCTTCGACTGCGAAATCCAGGCTGCTGAACCTCAACGCGCGTCTCGCGGATCGTGAGCAATGCGGGAAGTGATTTGAGGCTTGGCCAGTCGATCGAGCGAATGCGACCAGGGCGATGCCACTCGACAATGTGATCGCCCTTACCCAACCGCTTACCGCACCTGAAGTCGACTCGGCGGCAGTGATGGACACGAGTGACTGTGTCGATTCCACGCTGCTTGAGCAGATAGATTTCGTGCCACGCGCACATGTATCGGTCAGCAAGGAGAATGTCTCCGGGCGCAAGAAGTCCCACAATTTGCGGAGCATTCCGAGTTCGCTGTGCCCCTTACCTGAATAGCTGCAGATGCCTAGATCAAGCACTGCTCCACACGAGAGAGAAAAGAACGCCGCAATGCGCGCCAGCGGAAAGCCGACGCCGAGCCGCTGTTGCGGTGGCTGCGGATAAGCCTGTTGGTTCTCCGCGGTATCCGGCATCGACACCGTTGAGCCATCGTAGGTCAAGACACGGCGACCTTTCCAAAGCCACTCTTTCTTGGCGCTGTTATCCAATGATTGTCCCGCTTTGCGTGCTACCTCTGCATAGAACTCTTCGGGCAGCCGCTTTCTGGCTTGGCAGTAAGCGCCGGTTTCCGCCGAGCAGGGACGTTGTCCTCGTGAGACGCGATAAGCGATCAAGCGGGCGACGGCCGCACGACAGGAATGATCTTGGCTCAGCACTTGGCCTAAGAAGACCCACAGCGTAACCAGCGGCGAATAGATCCGGTCGAGCCAGACAACATCCAATGCTTTCAATGCTTGCGCCACCGCATTTTCAGACAGTACATCGGTGAATGGCAGGTCGCCATCCTGCAGAAACTGCCGTCGCAGAAAACGCACTTGTTCGCGAAACCGTCCCTGGTTAGAAAACGACATCGTGAGGCCTCCTTGCCGGTGATGGGTGTGTGACAACTCCATCTACGCAAGAGAGGCCTTTTTCATCTATATCAATTCAGCGCAACAACTTATGTGAGAACTACGCACCATTCGTCGAACCGTCATTGGCTGCGAAATGGAGATCCACAGAAGTAGTATCAAAATGGTTCCTTACTCGATGCAGTAAATGTGCACCCCGAACGGTTCGAAAGAATCCGCTAAAACGTTCCCAAGAATCGTCGCAACGTGGTCTTCAAAAAGTACAGATGCCTTCTTATCCGCGAGCAACGGACTACTGAACCTGACTGATTGCGGGCTTGGCGATTTGTTTGCCGCGATTAAGTAAATTTTGTTGCCTGACTTCCGCATGGCAAACTCAACCGGATTGTTTGCCGGAGAAATTTCTACCTTTTCAGCGCTGCTCGGCGCCATGATTATCGGGCTAAACTCATGCAATTCACCAACTAGTTTTCGCACGTAATTCCAATGCCCCTCCACCGGCTTGTTTAACAAACCGGACGGCTTGCCATCGTGGTCTTTCTGTCCTGAGCCCGTGTAAAAGAACAAACCCTTTACCCCGTTGATAATGCTCAAATAAGCCATGCATCGGTATTCAGCGGGCGTCGGAAAACGCGCGTCCGCTTTTGGTTTCTGATACGATTGAATCGCAATCCAAAGAGGCTTTTTTGCGATCGTCGTCGTCAGCCAGGAAGGCGGCTCCATAAAACCGTTCTTAGCCCCGTCTCCCTGGAGCGCACTGGCTTGGGATATCCGAATCGGAATCGGATACCACCACCAGATGCCGACATCCATATCGGGTTCAGGGAAAAAGTCGCTGCGGTCGTGCTCAAATTTTTTGATCACATCCTTGCTGTCGCCCAGAACCAGCGGATGGTCCGGATCCAGCTCTTTGACCAGTTGGTAAAGCGCGGAGATGTTCGCCGGCTTTGTCCGCCCTCGCGCTACGCGCTCTTCCGAACCCCAGCAGAGTAGACCGGGATGATGCCGAAAAGTGAGAATCCGTCGCCGCACCTGCCGCCAGTCCGCCTTCTCAATTGCTTCTCTCGGCAATTCCACCATCATTCGCATGTGATTGTCCCATGAGCTGTCCAGCAGTTGTTTCAGATGGACATCGTTCGAATTGATCGAGTCCGCCGTCTCTCCTGTGACAACAGCATAACTGTGCGTCGCGTTGAAACCGGCCTCACCCATTTCGGGGAAGTGGGAGGCGCTGTACATGCCCAGAACGAACTGTGGTTTGCCTGCTACTCGTAGAAACCCATCCGGGCTAATCGCGACGCGCGACTCCTCGCCAGGTGCCACATGGATTTCTGAGGTGCCCTTTGCGATCTCCCTGCCTGATTTGTCCAAAAGCCTGGCCGAAACTCCGAACCGCGCCACCGCGTCGATCGGCACGTGAACGATGACGCCCGCGATCGTACTGCGGGATAACGAGAGGCTTTTGGTTTGGATCGTCTTTCCCGACGCATCCGAGATATCCACCACCAACCGCGCTCCCAAACGATCACGTCCATCCAACTCAATCCGCGCATCAATCTGCGTCAGCCCATCGCCCTTTCCGGCAACGTGATAGCACGGGCACGGAGGATAAAGTGTCATCAAAGATTCGGGCTTCGTCGGCAGTTGTTTTTTATGCGTCGCCACCGGCGCAGCACAGGTCATCCCAGCCAGCGCTAGCCAGCAAAGTACATGTTGAAGAACGTTTTGGAACCTTTTTACCAGTGGCGTGTTCATCGCTCGCGCTGTGCTGTTCCCCAAATTCGTTTTACTTCGCGCACGTTGCTTCTGCATTGATCTCGAACTCGATAGTCCCACACCGGTTGCATATATGCGATTGGCGCCAGTTATTCGCCATTATGCATGTGGCTAAACACGACCCAAACCTACGGCCAATATCTTGTTTCAACTTTCAGAAAAATCAATCTGCACGGGTTGGACACGAAAGCCTCGCGACTTGATGCCGTCGAACAAGAGCCCGAGAAGAAGCCATGCACCGCCGCCGATTTTTGCAAGCGTCGGCAAGCTAAGCCAGATTGCGAGGCAGATTAGAAAACCTAATCCCGGAACAACCAAATCCCTTACGATATTGGGCTGCCCATTGCGGCGACGAAAGAAGTACTCGCGGATCGCGGCCAAGTTTACACCCATGAATGCGACAAAAGCGCCGAAAACTAATACTGTGGCGGCGAGTTCAAAATCGACAAACGGAATTGCTGCTAAGGTTAGCACTGCGATCAAGATCACGTTGAAATTGGGTATTCGCGTGCTCGGACTCAGGTGACCGAAAAATGCACGCGGCAAGACGTTCTCCCGTCCCATCCCATACAGCAAACGCGCGGCACCCGCCTGACCAGTCAGTCCGGTGCCTAAACAAGCGACTACCAAAACCCATCCCATTGCTTGGAACAGCCAAGAGCCTCCAACCCGGTGAGTAACATCCAGGAACGCCGTTTCCGAGTTGGTAAAGGTCGTATAGTCGGGCCACACCAGTTGGGCCAGATACACTTCGATGGTGCTAAACACTCCGGTGAGAAAGCAAACCAACACGACCGCGATGGGGACGCTACGTTTTGGCTCGTGGACCTCCTCAGCGAGCGTCGTTACGCCATCGAAGCCAATATACGTAAGCGCAGCCACAGACGTAGCTGTACCAATGGCGCGGAGTTCAAACTTCCCGGGCGTATAGAACGGCTCATACGAAAGAAGGCCGCCCCAGCCGCCAGTCTGGATCAAATATTTGATTGCGAGCCCCACATAGCCCACGATGACCACGGTCATTACGGCGAGCAGGACCGTGTTAGTGTGAGCCGTGGCTGAGATGTGACGGAGATTCAGGGTGGTAATGAGAACCACGAATAGGACCGCCCAGACCGCATACGGTACGCCGGGAAAAACTCGTTCCAAGGTAAGCGCGCAATAAGCGGTGTTAACGAGCGGAATGATGAGATAACCGAGAGACATGGACCAGCCGGCTACGAAACCAAGATGCGCTCCTAAGCCCCGGCTGACATACGTGTAGGCCGATCCGGCCGACGGATACAACGCGGCCATCCGACCAAAGCTGAAAGCCGTCAGCATCATCGCAACCATGCCGATAATGATTGTCGCCGAGACATGTCCATGCGATTTTTCCTGCGCAAGCCCAAAAATTCCCACCGGTGCAATTGGCTGAATCAACACGATGCCGAAAAATACCAGATCCTTAATCGTGAGGAGCCGCCTCAGGTGCGGCTGTTCGGCGGCGGCCAGCGTATCGTTTGGTGATCGAGATGAGGTCACGCGACTGGCTTCACATTCTCGCCTGCATTCTTAGCAACGGTATATCCGGCCGCTTTTTGCAGAGGCATAGGCCTTTTCAATTAAACTCATCATCCGCAGGGAGTTTCCAGCCCCATTGATCGCCGGCGGTTGGTGGCGAAGAACACAATCGGCAAAGTAGGTGCACTCGGCCGTATAGGGATTGATCCTTGGAAATGCAATTCGCTCGAACTTCCGCGCGACGTCCTTCGACTGTTTCGCATCATAACCGCCGACGCCCGCACCAAGTATTGCCTCGACTTTTCCGCCGCTGCCTTGACCGATGGTTCCTTCAGCGAGAACCGCGCCGGCCGACCCGTAGATCTCCAGACGCGTGCGGCTCGCCTCATCGGGAATGCAGAAGAAACAATCCACGGTGGCCTGAGCGCCTGACTGAAGCTCCAACAGCGTGGTCGAGGCATCTTCAGATCGGTAGTCCTGAACGAGGTTGCCAGTCAATGCTGTAATCTTGCGGACTGGTCCAGCAAAATACTCGATCAGGTCATAAAGATGGGACGCCATGTCGATCAAAGCCCCACCGCCATTCTTTGGGTCTTGCCGCCATGCGCCCGCGATCTTTGGATACCAACAGGACAGCTGTGCCCGTACGTAGACGATGCTTCCCAACTTTCCCTTCTCGACCAGCTCCTTGATTTTGATATGAGCTCCGTGGAACTTCATCATGTAGCCTTCCTGGAGGAAAACGCCTCGCTTCCGGCAAGCGGCTACAGCTTTCCGAGCCTCGCTCCGATCACGTGTGATCGGTTTTTCGCACAAGATATGTTTGCCAGCATCTGCACAGAGCATGATCTGCCGTGCATGATGTTGGACCGGCGAGGCAATGTAAACCGCTTCGACTTCTGAGTCATCCAGCAACTCTTCCTCGCGACGGTAGGCTTGCGGGATCTTGAACTCTTGCGCAATTCGGTCCGCGTTGCTTGGATTCATGAGCGCAACCAAGCGACAATTTTTCGCCTTCAACATGCCCGGAATCGTACGCCGCCGCGCAATCCCGCCCGCGCCGATCACGCCAATATTAACTCTGGCCGGCATCCCGCGCTCCTTTACGAATACGCCTTAATGACCTTCACCAGACCGGCAGCGATTTGCTTCATGTCTGCCTCGCTAAACGTAGGAAAAGCGAAGCACGTGAAGGTGTGCGATTCGTGCCAGCGAGCATTGGGTACATCAACCTTACTGTAATCTGCGCTCTGTGGATCCGTGTATTCCTTCGACTCAAACGGGAATCCTGAGTTGCCGAAACCATGATGCTCTATGAATGCGCGCTCGGTGTGGCACTGCGGCCAAAACACTTTCCAGCACGGACATCCTTCAGCACTTGCCGCCACGACAAACTGCTGAATGTCACATTGCATGTTTTCAATGTCCAAAGAAAACGCGCAGACATACCAACCGTTTTGCCGCTCGGCAGTATCGATCGGCAGACACTTTACTTGCGGTAACCCACCTAGGGCATCGAGAAGGATACCGGCATTGCGCTTTCGTGCCGGCATGTTCCACGTCTCCATGCGATCTAGTTCAGCCAAGCCGATCGCAGACTGCATCTCGGTCATTCGATAATTCCAGCCTACCCGGTTGTGGATATACGGCAGCTTCTGTTCAAGAGCGAGCAAGTTTAATCGTTCCTTCACGTCATAACCATGATCGCGGAAGCTGCGAGCTTCCCATGCAAGGTCTTCATCATCGGTGGTGACCATGCCACCCTCACCGCCGGTAGTGAAGGTCTTGTTCTGGCAGAAACTTGCCGCTGCCATGTGTCCGAGCGTCCCTGTCTTTTTCCCCTTGTAAGAACCTCCAAATGCTTCGGCGTTGTCCTCAATCACGTACAAATTGTGCTTCTTCGCGAAGGCATTTATTTTGTCCATATCGCAAACATTGCCGTAAAGATGCACAGGGATAATCGCTTTGCTGCGCGGCGATACCAGCCTTTCCGCTGATTCGACGCTAATGCAATGATCTTCGATGTTCACGTCGGCGAACCGTGGAATTGCGCCAGCCTGCACGACTGAAAAACTGGTGGCAATGAACGTGTAACTTGGCACGATCACCTCGTCACCGGGACCAACTCCCATAGCAGACAAACAGACGTGCAGGGCCGCCGTGCCGGTGGCCGTGCTTACGGCATACTTACTTCCCTGCCATTTCGCGAATCGCTTCTCAAACTCCATTCCATTCGGCCCGGTCCAGTAGTTCACTTTTCCCGACCGCAACACGTTCTCCACGGCTCGGACAGCGGCATCATCGAATTGCGGCCAACCTGGCAGCGCGTTCGTTACTGATTTCGGCCCGCCATGAATTGCCAATTTGCCTGACGCGTTTGCAACCGTTGACATGGGGCCTACTCCTCCTGACTACGAAATGCTCACTATTCAGCGAACGACTACGTAATGGCATAATAGTGGATTGAATGAGTCCTTGGAACCTAATTGCCCCACACGCTGATTCCACTACCGAAGTGCTGGCCGTCTGTGGCGTTCGGACTGTAGCAGGCCATTTCAGCAACAACGGCGGCGTGGATGCCGCCGACTTCGTGTGGCGCAAAGGACTCGGCACAACCTTTTCAACTGCCGACTAATAGATCCGGCGTGCCCACTTCGGCCAGACACCGGACGACGCAGAGATGCGTAGTACCGAAAAGGGTGGTTTTTTCGGACCCATCGCAAATCGTATGAGATTGCGGGACAATGGCGATCTAGGGTTTCTTCTCTTTGAGCTTTTCAGCCAGCACCTTTTCATCGCCGTCCTTGACGAGATGCCCGTCAGGGTTGATCAAGAGCACGGTCGGCCAGCTGCGGATGCCATAGACGCTCGAAGTTTTTCCCTCGCCGTCGACCAGAACCGGAAACGGCAATTGCTTGCCGGCCCAAAAGTCTTTGATGAGCGGTGCGGCGAGGGCATCGAAGGCATCGATCGACAGGGCTTTCTCCACGCGCGTATTGCAGATGGCGAGAATTTCAAACCGGTCACGATCAGCGCTGTGCTCCGCATAAAACGTTGTTAACTCGGGTAAACTTTGCTCAACGCAACAATCGCACCATACCGCCCAAAAATCGAGTAGCACCCACTTGCCCCGAAAATCAGCTAGTTTGACACCCTTTGGAACGCCGCGGGCGTCGGTGATTGTCAGTTCGGGGGGCTCTTTTCCATAGAACTGGGAAAAGTCGTGGGGGATGCCGTCGTTGTCCCTCGGTCGCGCTACGTCGAGCACGCCCAAGTCGAGCGTAGTTTTACCACGCGGGATCTCGACGGTAATACCTTTCTGTCCCTTCGGTGCAGGTAGTGCGGCATTCGGTAATGTGCTACTGACATCCAACTCATAGTTGCCGGGCGGCAACAGGAAGGAAATCTGTCCTCGGAACGAACCACATAGCATCAACTTCCAGTATTTGTCTTTGTCGCTAGGTACCCAAATCAAGGCGTTCGTCTGTTCTGGGGTTTTGCCAGCTTCGGAGGAATAAACTTTGGCAGTCAATCGCGTCAGCGGCCCAATCGTAATTGTGATGGGTCTGTCGGCCGCGCTCTGATCGACCGAGACAATGCCGCCACGTTCATGGCGCTTGTCGATCGCGAAGAGAGTAATCCTTGGGTGTCCGTCGACGGCAAGTGTGAATTTTCCTTCCGGAAGCCGCTTTGCGCGATGGTGTGGACTAGGAGCTAGTACGCCCTCGTTCGTCCAAAGCTTCCCGGCCGCGGCCGCTTTGAGCAGTTCACCTTTTTCATCCCACCAATTGCCATTCGCCAACCAGAACGTGGCGGCCTCGAAGTCCTCGACCGGCTTTCCTTGTTCATCGACGACCTGGCCGCAGATTTGCCAAGGTCGGTCCGCCTCGTCCGCTCGCGCTACACCGACGATGATCAGGATTGCCAGCACGCCTGTTGGAAAACGGATCATTCTCGCTCCGAATTGGTGTCTGAATCGATTCTACCAGACCATAACCGGCGCACTTGAAGTTCGTGAACCAGCTAAGATCCATGTACCGAAAACGGTTGGGTTGATGAAGCGTCTTCGCCCGTCCGAGCGGTGGTTACGTCTCATTCCAAGAAAAGGCATGAGTTCTCGGAACGCCAAAACTGTGTCATCAAGGGGGCGGATTTCTAGCGTGTGCACCCTCCAATGAGTTAATTGGATGGGAACCAAGTCGAATTAGCTGTCGTACTGAAGGCGAGGATCAACCAACTCGCATTAAATCGCTACACGATTGAATGCGTGGATGTTCTTCATTAATGAATTGAATCTCTGAGCAACTAAGCGAGGTTGCGGTCTTGTCGGCGAAGTTCCGCCGCCAACAAATCCTCTAGAAGTCGCTGTTCCTGATCAGCTGGCGGCTGATCAATAGCAAGCTTGTTACAAAGTTGTGCGACGAATACTCGTACCAACTCGTCTCCATCCGCTACCGTCATCGATGGGAGCCGCTCGAGCAAGCGCTCAACAGCGATAAAATCCGTGTCATTGAGGCGCTTTAGCTTTGATGCATCGAATCGGAATTGAGCTTCGGCCGCTGTTCGTGCGGATAAGACTGCACGGACGGTTGAGAATCTTGTTGGGTCGTCAACTACCACGATGGTGCCCGCCACCATGTCTCCGGCGCGTTGCCCGAGGCGCGAGATCAGTGGAAACAGCCACATCGGTGGCATATGATCGACGACTCGAAACAGATTACGAACGAGGATGCTGCCGCCGTCCAACTGAAAGCCATTCGATTTGATAACTCGGATCTTAGATGACCTCTTACCAACTGTTTGGCCGCGGAGGAGCAGCTCGCAACAACCAAAATATACAAAGCTGCCCAGCCCCCAGACTAAAATCATAAGGCCGAAAAAATACATTGCCGCGCGATCGCCGCGATGGGATTTGCCCGCGAAGGCCTCTCGAGCGAAGTCGAACGAGACTCCCGCGGCGATCAAGGCCACGAAAAGTGCTAGGATGAGACCGAAGACGATCATTTGGTCGACAAACCAGGCGACGAATCGCGTGCCTAACCCCGCTGGTTCGTAGCGAACCTGTACGTTTTCAGGTGTCTCAAATTGGAGTGCGGATGGCATTGGCGATCGTGCCCTATTAGGTTCTTATTTACAATCCGTAATCGTGATCTGTCATGCAACTTGAGCAGTGTAGCGAAGAGTCATTCGACGTGAAATCGCGAACCAAGACGTCATAACGTTCCTAGAATATGAGCACTTTTGCATCTCGCAACAAGCAAGCTTGGGAAGAGTTGGAGTCGCTCGTTCGGCGTGCCCGAAAGTGGAGCGGCTCCCTCAACTCTAAGGAGCGAGAGCGACTCGATTCACTCTATCGGCAGACAACTGTTCATTTGGCCCGCGTCGCAACGCGCTCGACCGATCCGGTTCTACTTGAATACCTCAATCGCTTAACTGCGGCCGCACATAGCGTTATTTACTTGCCGCCGCGGCCAACGGTCGCGAAGCAGATTTGGCAATTTGCTGCAGAGGGATTCCCCCGCGCGATCGCGCGAAATTGGCGATCCCATCTGCTTTCGACCATTTTGCTGATTTGCGGCGGCCTTCTGGGGTACTACGCGTCGATGTCTGATCCGCTGTTGTGCCACGCGTTGTGGCCCAGCGGCGATCCGCGGCAACCCGGTGCTTCGACGGAACAGCTCCTAAGCTCCCTACGGCATGGTCGCGATTCATCGAGAGGCGAGAGATTCTTTTTGTCGTCGTTCTTGTTCCAACACAACCTGACGGTTTCACTATTGGCAATGGCGACCGGCATGCTGGCGGCCGTCCCCACGGTGTTTTTGATGATTCTTAACGGCATGCTACTGGGTGCCTTCGTGGCGATTCACCACCAAGCGGGAATCAATGCGGAAATGTGGGCCTGGATTTTGCCCCATGGAATTACAGAGCTGGGAGCGATTACGCTGTGTGGCGGTGTCGGATTGATGCTGGGCAAATCGGTCGTTAGTCCTGGACTGCGGTCACGCAGGCAGAGTTTGCTCGATGCTGGGCGAGAAGCTTCGGCAATTTGCATCGGCACCGCGGCGATGCTCGTATTTGCCGCGCTAATTGAAGGCTTTGTTCGCCAGACGAGTTGGTCAACCGAGGCCCGGCTCGTATTCGCTGGCGCTACGGCGTGCTTTTGGATTGCGTATATCGGGCTCGGGTTTCATCGTGAGCGGCAGGAGCATGCTGCTGAAATAGGCAATTTAGCGATCGGCCCCGCTCTCACAGCAAGTTCCGTTGCCGCAGTTCGATAAATTGATTGATGAGCGGAGCCGTGAGTTGGGTCGGTTCGACGTCGACGACGTGCACGCCGTTGTGAGATAGAGTGTGGAGCGCACGTCGGCGATCCCGCATCAATCGAAAAGCTACCGCCTTACGCGATGCGTCCTGCGATTCGGTAATCGGTTCCCGCACAATTCTGCCGAGCAGGGGAGTCCGCAATGCGGCGAAGAGAACTAGGTGCTGCCGCTGCAGCTGAATCAGCGAGGCGCACGTGCGCTGCGAGGTTTCCGCGTCGCTGAGATCGGAAAGAAAGATAAGAAATGTTCGTTTGGCTTGGCGACGCCGGAGTTCGGTAAGAATAGTCGTGAAATCGGATTCATTCCATTGCGTCTGCAGATCGTAGACACACTCGGTCAACGAACCGAGTGCACTATTCCCGGCAATAGGCGGTAAAAAGCCTCGGACTTGTCGATCATAGGCCGCCACGCCGCAGCGGTCGCCACTTTGCAACACGACACGTGACAGGTTCAGTGCGGCGTCCACGGCACAGTCAAGTTTGGTACCGCCGCCCACGTCGGTGCCCATCAGACGACCGCTGTCGAGAATGATCATTACGTCGCGATGACGCTCGATTTGAAAATGGCGAACAACGAGCGATCGTTGCCGCGCGGTCGCACGCCAATCGATGCGGCGTGGATCGTCGCCCAGACGAAATGGCTGCAATGACTCAAATTCCGTCCCAACGCCCCGCTGCCGTGATCGCTGGATTTGATCTAACAGCCGTACCTCGGCACCGACATCCTTTTGGATGCGATCGCGGGATGCGAACGTCTCGGGAAGAATTTTAATTGCGCCAGGGCAGGCAAACTCTTGCTGCGCTTCGAGCAGCCCCCATGGTCCTTGAAGGCGAATCCACACGGGGCCGAATTCATGTCGACCGCGCCGCGAAATGCGGTAGGTAGCGGGCACAACGCTCACCTGATTCGCGCCGATGTCCAATGGTTGCAGGACGATGACCGGGCGCGCGTGCGACGGAACGACATCGCGCATCTCGCCATGCATAGCCGAGGAATTTTGATTGGCGACGTTGAGGTGGGTTCGAAACTCGACGCCGCGGCCAGCGACTGACGGTAACCACCGCTCAACCTTGATACCGGCTAGTGCCTGTTTGAGGCCACGGCCTTCCAAATACGCTGCAACCGCCAATGCGACGAGCGCGATGACCAGCAAGATCACGACCTGCCACTCAAAAAATGCCAACATGCTAAGGACGGCGAGAGTTGCAACCGCCCAGAGCAAATTATTTCCCGGTCGGAACGTCATCGCGGTACCGCTACGGACTCAAGAATATCGTACAAGACGTCGTCCGTTGTGGTTCCTTCCAGTTCGGCCGTAGGACTTAGTACGAGTCGGTGCCGCAATGCTGGCAGGATTGCCGATTTAATGTCGTCGGGGATCACAAAGTCGCGGGCCGCGAACCAGGCTAAGCTCTTGGCGCCCATGAGCAACATGAGGCCGGCTCTCGGACTAGCACCAACTGCAATCGAGTCGTGCTCGCGGGTGGCTTGAATGAGGCGCTGGACGTAATCTACGACCTCGTCCCGAACGTGAGTTTGGCGGATGAGCTGCCTCGTTTCCAAGAGTTGTTGAGGCGACATTACCTTGCTCACCATAAAACGTTCTGGCGATGACATCCCCGATGTAGCATGATGCTCGTGCAACACCCGCCGCTCATCTTCCGCCTTCGGGTAGGTGACTTTCACCTTGAACATGAAGCGATCGAGTTGCGCAAGTGGCAACGGGTATGTACCCTCTTGCTCAATCGGATTTTGCGTGGCGAAAACAATAAACGGTTCCGGCAGCGCGTAGCTCACGCCGTCGTATGTCACCTGCAGCTCCTGCATTGCCTCAAGCAGGGCCGACTGTGTTCGTGCCAACGCGCGATTGATTTCGTCCGCCAGCACGAAGTTCGCGAAGATTGATCCCTTCCGAAACTCGAACTCGTGCCTGTCATCGCGATAGATCGAAGAACCTGTGACATCCGTCGGCAACAAGTCAGGCGTCATTTGGATCCGACGGTAATCCAACTCGAGCGCCGCGGCGAGCGTTCGAACGGTAAGCGTTTTGGCGACGCCCGGAGGCCCCTCGAAAATGACGTGCCCACAACTGAATAGCGCCGCAAGCGCAAAGTCGATTGCTTCGTCTTGACCATAAATCACTTTCGACAATTCGCTGCGTAGGGTGCGGTAATATTCGTTCACAAACAGCCCGCTAGTTGTTTCAGAGAGGGAAGAAAGGACGATTTCGGATATTCGCCACCTAGCGCGAGTTGACGGTCTATGTCTGTTAATGCGTTACGCAGTAACGTGGCGCGGTCGGGGTTGCGGCGTGCCATGGCGGCCGTGATCACATCAGTATCCGTTGTATGGGGTGGTAAGTGGAACTGTTCACAAAGCTCATTTAGCACCCCATCTCGGACTTCACGAACCAGAAATTGGCGATGACCTGGGCCTTTGCTGAAAAACTCCGCCATCGCTCGAACGTATTCCTGAATGTCGCGTCTCGAGCGGGCGGCATCGGGGAGCGGCGGCCCCAAAAATACCGCTGCCCGCCAGGCTACCACGCCGATTACCAAGAGGATCGCAATGGCGACTGCGGCAAATCCTGGTCGCGTTAACAAGTAAAGTGGATTTCCGCGAACTGCGAGGCCATGGTAATACTCATCAAATGCGACAGGACCGAGGTGCGGCGCCAACAATTCTGCGGCCAACACGCTGTTGTCGGAGCGAGCAAGGAGCAAATTCGTCAGGACCCTGGGATCGCTAATGCAAATAATCTCGCCCTTGTTACGTGGCACGACGGCAACGAGCAATGACTCCTCGTCGCCCTCCATCGTCAGAGCAAGCGCACCGGTCAACTTTTTCGAGCCACGTGAAAAAACACCGAATTCATCGCCCGGCAGTGAAAGACTGTGCACATCTGCGGCGACTTGCGTGAGAATTCCATCGGTTTTGACTTTGAATACTCTCGGCTGTGGGATTTCGGCTGCCCAAATATGCCAACTCTCGTCCGATTCGGAACGCGAAGTATTTCCAGCATTTTTGCGGCGATTCTTGAGCACCTCCTCCGAGGCTGGGACCGTCCGGGTTGTCACGAAGTCGGACAGCTCGAGCACCTTCAGGATGTCAGGTTCGCCAGGAAGATCATCATCTTCCCTTTCAGCGGTCCGCTTGTTCGATCGCGCAGGCACAACAACGATTCGACCGCCATCTTCGAGCCACGGTGTGAGCGCTTTAAGATACGCCGGTTCAAATTGCACGAGTCGCGGCACCGGCTGCAAAAAGACAAGCGTCTTGGTGTTGGCCACTGGAGGTGGCGGCGCGAGATCACGGCTAACGGGCACGTGCAATTCTTCCAGCGTTTCGTACAACGCTCGAAATCCGTCGCTGTGTGTACCGTAGGAGTCGCTCCCCAGTCCACCAGAGTCGTTCGGTTGCAGCATTCTTAGGCAGCCCCAAACTAACGACACGGCCAACACCAGGACAGATCCCAGGATTGCGCTACGAGCCGTCAGCAGATTTGGACTGGCGGATGTATTGGCAGATTCGACCATGCTCATTTCTGCAAGATACGTAATCAGCTTGTTCGCAAGGCATACGACCGTACCATTTCACGTCAATCGTCTGGACAAACTGCAGCAATGATTCCGCGTATGGACTGCTACGGTACTTGGCAAGCAGCTCGCGATTCGTAATACCGGGTCTAAACTTCTTCTTCTCAAATATTTCGAGGCGACGAAGCGCGGCGCCAAATAACAGGCGAATCGCACCAATATAATCCTCGCGGGCCTGAATACGATCGGCTTCCGCCTCTAGTTCGCTCGGATCGAGTTCTTTGATAGTCGCATTAGCACGTCGTGCATGGCGCGTTAGGGGCCCACGAATGGCCGATAGGAGAATGTAGAAGATATGAAGCAAAATCGCTACGCAGAGAAGGACACATACCACCACGATTAACCAGCGAAGAGCGTCTGGCAAACCCGACAAGCTGTCGAAGAGCCATTCGAACGGTTTCAGGGTCCACCTGATGACTTGCAAGAAGAGCGGCATTCCCTCCTGATCGCGTCCCAAGTCATCTTGAAAATATGGCCGCGCGACGACATTTTTCGCAACCTCGCGAATCGACACTGGCGGAGACAGCGCGCTTAGTCCCAAGGGTAACGACATGGCCTCTTCTTCAAAAACTCTTTTGCCTAGGGCCTTTTGTCTCGCAATGGCTTAGGTTGCCCCAGATTATGTGGAAGTAGGTGCCAAAGCTGGTGCACCGTCTGTTGCTTCCGGCTGGATCGACGCGGCCAAATGATGCAAGTCGAAATTCTCGACAGCGCAACGACATGAAAAATAGAACACGACGAGCGACGCGGTCCACAACATAGTTGTGAGAGCACGGAGAAATGCGCCAGCAATAACTTGCAAGTGTGGTTGCGGAATATAATTCAGGCCTAGATTTACTAAGAATGTAATCACGCCGAGGATAATCATTAGCGCCAAGAATGTCCCTCGGTCCTTGTGAACCAATTTCTTGCTACGACCGAGCGCTTTGGGTCCTGCCGAGCCTTCGATGACGACAACGTGCTGTGAAAGCCCGAACCAAATAGCAAAATAGAGCCCCGGAATGATCAAGAGAATTAGTCCGCCCCATATTACCAAGTACATTAAGACGGTTGTACCTAATAGTGGAAGAAATCGTCGCAGACCATGTGTAATGGCCTCGGTCGCCGTAATGGGTTGTCCTAAATATAGTCTGGCAACTGCTTGAATCACGGCGGCGTTTGCAATCGGTATCACTATCACCAGTTCGAGAAGACTGATACCTAAGATCCAGGGCCAATAGTGCGCTTGTGCCTGCCGGGCGTGCATGACATCTTGCATCGTCGGATGAGGCGGCAACTGCGGTGTCACCGTGTACACGAAGAAGCCCTGCACAAGTAACACTGGAATTAGAACGACTAGCATAATTGAAAAAAGAAGAACAAAATTATCGCGAATGATTGCGATCGCCTGATCCAGGATTCCGCCGAGACCTAAGTGCTTGAGTGTGTAAGACATACCCACCTCTTTGAAAGAATTGCGTGCGCTGAAATCTAATGTGAAGTTGTAGCGAATCCCAGCTTAAATATCACATTGAATGAACAAAATGCGAACGGTTTGCCGGAGTTCCATTATTATGTGAACTCGCATCACGTTTGCAAACTGAATACCGCCATCGAGTTCGATTTTTTTCCAGCTCTGCACTGAGGTGGACCCCAAAAACTGGACAGTCCAATAAGGTATAAAATCCCCTCTGTGGGATGACCTTTGAGGAGTCTGGTCGATGGCACGGAAGCGACGAAGTTTCAGTGGAGCATTTAAGGCGAAGGTAGCACTGGCGGCATGCCGTGGCGACAAGACGACGGCTCAACTGGCCGCCGAGTATGAAGTGCACGTGGGCCAGATCACGGCCTGGAAGAAGCAGCTCTTGGAAGGAGCGGCGGAGCTGTTTGAAGACGGACGCAGCAAGCGTGCGACCGAGGACACAGCCAACGACCAGGAGCTCTACGAGCAGATCGGCCGACTGAAGATGGAAGTCGAGTGGTTGAAAAAAAGCTGCCGAGCTCACCTGAAGGATTGAGGCGATGCATCGAATCAGACCACAAGAAGCTCTCGATCGTGTGGCAGTGCGCCTTGCTTGAGCTGGCGCACAGCACCTGGTATTACCGCGCGGCCGGCGAATCGGCCAAGAACCTGGTGCTGATGCGGCGGATCGACGAGCAGTATTTGCGGACTCCGTTTTACGGCAGCCGCAAGCTCTCGGCGATGGTGGGCGTCAATCGCAAGCGTGTGCAGCGATTGATGCGCCTGATGGGGATCGAGGCGATTTATCCCAAGCGGCGGACGACCTGGCCCGCCGCCGGGCACAAGATTTACCCGTATTTACTGCGGAATGTGGAGGTCACGCGGCCCGACCAGGTGTGGTCGAGCGACATCACGTACGTGCCAATGCGTCATGGATTTTTGTACCTCGTGGCGGTGATGGACTGGTACAGCCGTTATGTGCTCAGTTGGCGATTGTCGAACACGCTCACGGGCAGCTTTTGCCTGGAGGCGCTCGACGAAGCGCTCGCGCATACGAAGCCCGAGATCTTCAACAGCGATCAAGGGACCCAGTTCACGGCTGCTGCGTTCACATCGCGATTGGAATCGTGTGGCATCGCGGTCAGCATGGATGGCCGCGGCCGAGCGCTCGACAACGTGTTCATCGAACGGCTGTGGCGGAGCGTGAAGTACGAAGAGGTGTACCTGCGCGACTACACGGACGGCTGGCAGACCGAAGCGTCGCTGACGGAGTACTTCCGCTTCTACAACCACGAACGAATCCATCAGGCGCTCGACTACCGCACGCCGTTGGAGGTTTATCGAGATCGAGGCTCAAGTGGCGGGCAGCCGCCGGACGAAAAACGAATTGAAATCGCGCAATAAGTTGATAGCTGGTTAGTACATCAGATAGTTAAACCGCTGCAGCGGCCGCGCAAGACCTGTGAGGGGTCTTGCGGGCCGCCAGCCCCACTACCTTATTCAACCCCAAAAGCTGTCCAACTAATGGGGTCCACCTCACACTTCCATCGCAGCTTTTAGCAAGGCGAGCGCTCAAGCACGCGATTCGGCACTTATCATTTGAAGGGTGTGAACGACGTAAGTCAGTTTTTCGTCATCCAAGTTTGAGATTGCTGCTGAGGTTTGCCGCTTTGACGGAGCCCCCGAGTGGACATCTCTGAAGCGATTCTATTCCCCCGAGGGTTGGCAGCCCGGACTGCCAGGTAAAGCGTCCCACCAGGAATACAATCAGTGGAGTCGCGTGACGAGTTTGACCGTTTACGACGGCAAACTTTTTGCCAGTATCGGTAGTTGCACTGCCTCCGTGCTTGATGCCCCCTGCGACGTTCGCGGCAAAGTTTTCAGCATGGAAGCGGGCAAAGTCGCTTCTTACGACGACGACTTGGGTTCTGGTTGGAAGCACCTTGCGGCCGTTCGAAGTGAGGGACTTTTAAAGCTCTACATCAATGGTTCGCTGGTAGCGAAGTCGTCGCATTTTGATCCTACCGAATACGATTTGTCGACCAACCAGCCGCTGCGGATTGGATTCGGACAGACCGAATACTTCGACGGCAAGATGGCCGACATTCGACTCTACGGCCGCGTTCTCAGTAGCGCGGAAATCCAAACCGCGGCTGCTGACAAGCCGTACTAAAACACTTCCGCTGGGAAAAGAATAGGGTTCACAATTTGGGAGCTACGCATGACAAGTATTGAGTCCATCTCGCGCCGGAGTTTTCTTGCCGCTACAGGGCTAACAGCAATGGCATTGACCGCGAAAAGCTACTCTCAAATCGTGGGGGCCAACGAGCGAATCCGCATCGGATTCATCGGCGCCGGCGGAATGGGCACGAATCACCTGAACGCGTGCAAGCAACTAAAAGAGAGTGACAACCTACAGTTTCTAGGCGTCGCGGACTGTTGGAAAACTCGCGCCGAACAAGGGGCTCACCTATTAGGAAACCGCCAAGCTGTGGCATGTGATAATTCCGGCAACTCATGAATGCGTGACATATGCCAAATAACGACCGATGCGACACACGTTTTATGACGCACGAATTACGTGCCAGAAAACGTCTGGTCGGAGCTATTGAAACGGATCTCGCGGGACACCCTGCCAGTTGCGTCATTAACCCAACGATATTGGAAATGTTTAGACTTGCTAGGGATTCGCGCAGGAAATTGCCTTCAGCCCACCGAGCAGACTTTCAAGGGCGGCAAGATCTACGGGCTTGACGAGGTGGAAGTTGAACCCAGCTTCCTGCGAGAGGCGTCTGTCCTCATCTTTCCCCCAGCCCGTCAATGCGACGAGAGTCACGTCGCGCCCCCATGGCTGCTGTCGAATGCGCCGGGCGACATCGTAGCCGTTCATCTTAGGAAGGCCGATGTCCAGTAGCGCTACCTCGGGGTGGAACATCTCTGCAGCTTCCACGGCCTCCAGGCCATCGTAGACGGTGCGAATGTCGTTGCCGTGGACCCGCAACAACATAGCCAAGGTATCGGCTGCGTCCTTATTGTCGTCCACCACAAGAATGCGACATCGATTCACGGCTTTAGATGGTGGTGCGCCAGGAGTTGACGCGGTTTCATGCCGTGACAGAATATCGAGCGGGAGACGAACAATAAATGCGCTGCCTTCATTGGGGCCGCTGCTGCGAGCCTCGATGCTGCCGCCATGCATCTCGACCAGTCTCCGCACCAATGTCAAGCCGATTCCCAGTCCACCTCTGGATTGCTCCAACGAACTCTCAACCTGTGTGAACAACGCAAAGACTGTGGACAGCATATCGTTCGGAAGCCCGATGCCGTTGTCCTTGATACTGACGACAGCGTCACTACCTTCGCGCTCGGCCGTGAGCCAGATATGCCCGCCGTGGTCTGTATACTTGGCGGCGTTATTCAGTAAGTTCAAAAACACTTGAGCAAGTCGGATGGGATCCGCGTCCAAATAAATTGCTTCTGTCGGCAGGTTGATCGTGAGTTCATGGCCGCACTGACTGATGAGGGGACGGCTGCTTTCCACCGCACTTTCTACTACCGCTGCGAGTTCTACCCGTTCCTTGCGGACGTCCAGCTTATTGCTGCTGATGCGCGCCACGTCGAAAAGATCATCGATAAGCCGCACCATGACCGTGACTTGGCGTGTAATAACGTCTATCGCCGTTTTGACTTCCTTTTCCGTCAACCCCTCCAGTCCGAGATAGTGGATGGAGTTGAGGATCGGCGCCAGAGGGTTTCTCAATTCGTGGGCCAACGTCGCGAGAAACTCGTCCTTGTGTCGGCTGGCCTCGGCCAGTTCGTCAGCCCGTTCTCGTAATGCTGAAACGTCTTCCACAGCCAGCAAGATTAATTCCGGGTGTTTGGAGTCGGGCGGAAAAGGCCGCGCGTTGAGGAGCATGGTCTTTCGACCGAGCTCCGGGAAGGTGTGTTCAACCTCGTAGTCGTGAACGGATTGGTTGCGGGAAAGGACTTCGTCCAGCAATGTCCGTAGTCCGGGAATGTCCCATTGGCCGTTGCCCAGGTCGTATACAAGGCAGTTCTCCGTTTCCGCCTTTGCCACGTGAAACGACTCATAGAATGACCGGTTAGCCGTCCTGACTCGGAGATCGCTGTCTAGCACTACGAATGGTTCCCGCAGAGTCGCGATAATGTCGTCAGCATAGGCAAGCGACTTCGCTAACTCCCTTTCAATCGCACGGCGCTCGGTGATGTCCCGGAATACAAGCACCACTCCGCCTACCACGCCCTTGTCGTTGCAAATCGGCGCAGCACTGTCGCTAATCGACCGTTCCGTACCGTCTTTGGAGATGAGCAGACTATGGCTCGCCAATTTTACGGTGCGACCTTCTCGCAAGGCTTCGACGGTGGGGATCTCGACCGGTTCGCGACTTTCCTCATTGATGATACGAATGACGGAGTCGAGCGGGTGACCGACGGCGTCTTGCGTCCACCCCGCCAGGAACTCCGCGACCGGGTTCAGAAAGGTGACCCGACCTTCGCCATCCGTGGTAATGACCGCATCGCCAATACAGGAAAGCGTAACGAGCAGCCAGTCTCGCTGTTCGTGTAGCGATTCTCTATCGTCCAGTGACGGGTCGGTCATAACCACCTCATTGCGTGATGCAGCGCCAGTTGGCCATGTCGCTAATCAGCGCGTCAATCGCTCGTTCACCCAAGTTCCGAAGTAGCTGAAACTATGGGCACCTAAAGGCTCGGACAGACTGGCAACCCGCAATGCGCCATCTCGGTCATCCGCTTTAACCCCCAAAGCGTAATGCCCCGCTCGTAGCTCCTTGATCGAAGACTCCCTAAGGACATCTTCGCCGTCTCCGAAATTAAATGTCTCTTGCAAACGTTCCAGCATGTCTATGCCATCTTCGCCTTTCAAAGCGACGATATCCGACTCGGCATAGCCAGCCGCCTTCAAGGCCTGGGTCACTGCGTCGAACTGCTCTTTCGTGTCTACAAAGCCAATGGCCTGCCCCTCGGGTCGAGCCAGTTCCTGGCCGTGGTCAATAACGGGCTTGACGGTCATAGTCGTTGCTCCTCAATCGCAGGTTAGTTTGAAATAGAATTCCCAGAATCGAGGGAATTGGCCACGGGCATTTGTTGAGCAGCTGACTGAACAATGACGGTTGGCGGGTAATCGGATGGATGCGCCTTCTCAATGACGACTGCATCGCTCTCAGGTGGCGCTTTCTGCTCGGTCTTCGACAAAAACTTCTGCGTCAAGAGGCGAATCTGTTCTTGCGCTTCCGCCAACGTTGCAACCACGGTTGCGCCGCAACCGATGCGTTCTTTGGCTTTGTTCAGATCGCCTTGCATGTCCCACATTCCCACGACAAGCTTCACTTTTGGAAATCGACGCCGAACCTGCTTACACAAGTAACGAGCATGCATCATGGCGCCGGGTGGGGTGGCCGAAACGCAAACCACATCGGGCTTGCGCCGCTCCACCAGCTCAACCATCTCGCTGGCGAGCGACGTAACTGCGAGGGCCTGCACGACACAGCTCCTCGTTTCCAATATTTGCGCGAGCATCATGGCGGCGATCTCATCCGCCTCACTGCGAGCGGGCAGAGAGAGGATACAAATCGTCGGCGAGGCAATCGCATCAACCAGCCCGGCATCGTTGTTTGCCTTTTGCGAGCCCTCCGAAATCTCCTGCGCCTGCAATTCTTGTTGGCGCTCAATTCGGTCTTGAATCATCTCCTTCAGGCTTTCGATGATGAACTTGTGCTTTCCATCGTTGAATTCGCCGCGATGCCAGTGCGTCTCGGCTAAAGCCAACGCGGGGATGAGCACCGCATCGTAGACTTCGGCGAGCGAGCTGTGCTCAAGTAAATCTTCCAGTACTTCGTCTGCCTCCTCTTGATCGCCCGCCACGAGTCGCTGATAGATGCGTTTCTTGGGTTCAAACACTGGCTCATTGCCCAATAGAACGTCCAAGAAAGATAGTTGCGGAACGTGCTTACCGATCACCAACAGGCACACCGTCAATGGCGTCGCGAGCAGCAACCCTACGGGTCCCCACAACCACAGCCAAAAGACGGCGGCCACCAGAATCGCCACCGCCGAGACGCCAGTGTGCTTTCCGTAAAGCCACGGTTCCAGGATGTTGTAGTTGAACAGCTCCAACACGACGAACAGCCCGGCGGTGAGCAGAGGCGACACCCAACCCGTCGAGATAGCCATGGAAAGGGCCATCGGCATCGCGGCGGCAATCCACGGGCCAACGTAGGGAATGAACCTGAGTGCTGCGGCCAGTATTCCCCATAAGGGGGCACTGGGTACACCGATCAGGTACAGCCCGATTCCGACGGAAATGCCAAACGTCACGTTGACGAGAAACAGCATTGAAAGATAGCGACGGACCCGCGCGTTGGCGTCTTCCAGCATTTGCGTGGTCACGGTCACGTGACCCTTTCCTACCAGGTGGATGAATCGATCGCGCAAATCCTCACTTCGAATTAGGAAGAACACGACGAGCACGATGACGATGCCAATTGTGCCCAAGGTCTCGAGCAGTGTGCCAAACATGCCACCGAACACTTGAAGCGGGCTCATTGGCGAAGAAAGTACACGGACCGAAAAGGGCAATTCGGAGGTCCCTTTTGGCACGGCGGTCTGCTCTGGATGCAAGAGGTCCTTGCCAACTTCCGGTACGTTTTTTGTTAGCTTGCTCAACGCGGCGGCTGCATATTCGTTCACCGAGCTGAGCTTCACCTGGATATTGTTCTGGTACTCGGGGATCTTGGGGGCCAAATGGGTCATTTGGACAACTGCGATCCAGGCCACGATCCCCAGCATCGTGAAGCACAGGGAGACAGTCACCAACACAGCCGGAATACGGCCCAGCTTCCCGCGCTCAAGCCAGTCACAAACGGGCATCAGCAAGAAGCTCAGCAGCACGGCGAGCGTCAATGGAACCAGCAGACTCTTCGCCATGTAAAGCGCGGCGATGACAATGGCGGCCGACGCCAACGTCGATATCCAGGATGATTTCGCGATTTCGTCCGGGTGTTCCATAGGAATCTCTGCCTTGCGACGCGCTATACTTCACGCGCTTTAAATGCACCCTTTGTCGGCGACGAACGCCCGCATTTCATGTCGCTGCTCACACAAAGTGGTTTACTCCGCGTTAGACGACCCTGCGACCCTGAAGAAGGTTGATGACCACTACCACGAGTGCGACCACCAGGAGAATGTGGATTAAATTCCCCGCCACGCCAAACCCAAATCCCAAAGCCCACATCAGCAGCAAAATAAGCAGCACAGTCCATAACATACGTCACCTCATAAAACGAAGTAGAAGCCAACAAAAAAACCGACGTGGCTGAACACCCTAAAGTGATCGACCACGTCGGTTTACTCTTTAACGAGCCTTCCGGTATAACCGGGCTGCTCTTCATCTAGTCATCCGACAATCTCATATCAATGATATGTTCTAACGCGCGAAAACACAAGCTGCGTGTTCGTTTTTCACTATCGATCGCCCACTTCATCGTTTTCTTAATGGCTTTGCATCATCGGGCGAACAAACCTGGTGCCATGTGATTGTCTCTCGCGATTTCAATTTTTGGTTTCACTTTTCCCATCGACACGTGGGGTCAGCGACGCATCCAAAAGCGACCGAATAGCAAGCCGATGCCTGCCGCGATCAAAACGGACTTGACCGGCCGCTCCCGAACGTATTGCTCGAAGGCGCTTCCGGCGCCGTGGATTTTGTCTCGCCCCTGTTCATAAAATTCGGTGGCATTCTCGCGCACACGCCCGATCTTCTCCTCGGCAGCATCCCGTACGATGCCGCCCATTTCTTTAAGGTCCTTGGATACTTCTTTCGCCTGCGCTCCAAGCCGACTACTCGTGGTAGACATTTGTGTTCCTTTCAATGAACGTAAGTAATCCCATCCCCGCTTCTTCAATCTTATTTCGAAGCTGCTTGATCCGGCAGCCGCCGTTTCGCATTGGAAACGATGTGTCCTGCTGTTAATACGCCGATCGCAAAGCCGACGATTAAGGTTCCAAACAACAGGGCCGCGTTCGGCAATGTCACCGTTAAGAACAGCAGCTTTGTCTCGACGGCTTGCGTGTTCTGAAAAACCACAATCACAGCGACCACGGCGATGACAGCAATCGCAACGACCTTCAATTTGTTCATCTTTCCCCTCGACGTGGTGTCTGTACTCTTGCGACAAGGCCCAACCAGGCGAGAACGCAAATGAACCAATAGCCAAGGTCAACTTGCCACCAGCGCAAGCCGAACCGGGCCGAGGTCGGGAAGGCATGATGGTTGTTATGCCAACCCTCACCCAGCCCGAGGGCGCCGAACACGAAATTGTTTCGGCTTTGATCGCCAGTTTTGAAAGGCCGGCTGCCCCATAGATGACATATTGAGTTGATGCTCCACGTCACGTGATGAACCAAGAATATCCGCGCCAAACCGCCCCACAGCAGTCCAGATAGAACACCCATCCACGTTCTTGTCAGCAGGCCGCCCAATGCGGCCGGAATCAGTAAGCCAAGGATAGCCCACAACGGGAAGAGCCGGCTTGCTCTGCGTAGTAATTTGCTCTGGCGTAGGTCTTTCACATAGTGTGGTAGGCTTGGCGAGTCAGGTTCGAAAAACCACCCCATGTGCGCGTGCCAGACGCCGCGAAATAGTGCCAGCAAACCATCGCCGTGATCATGCGGCGAATGCGGATCTTCGCGCGTATCGCTGTGCTGGTGGTGACGCCGATGTATGGCGACCCATTTCAGAAGCGGGCCTTCGACCGCCATCGAACCGAGCACAGCAAGCAGGAATTGGATCGTCTTATTAGTTTCAAATGCCCGGTGTGTAAACAGTCGGTGGTAACCGACGGTGATTCCCAAGGCGGTGAGGATGTACATTCCCAATAGCAGACTGCCATCGATCCAATTGAAGCCTCGGCCCCATAGCGAATCGATCACTGCGACGAACCCCGCAAAGGGCAGGATCACGACCGAAAGGTTCAACAAGCGAACGCTAAAGGAAACGGCCGGCAAGGCTTCGGTGCGGGATTGCATTTCTGCTTCAGAAATTTTGACGGTCGTTGATTCCAACATGTTTAGTTCTTTCGTCACTAAATCAAATGCGCCCCATGAGAAGCAGTACAACCAGCACAATTACAATCAGTCCCACCCCACCGCTCGGACCGTAGCCCCAATTTCGACTGTGACCCCAGGTCGGCAGCGCCCCCAGCAGCATAAGTATCAAGAGCACAATCACGATCGTGGTAACGGAAATCATTTCAGCTCTCCTTCAAGAAAAGTTTCGAACCTAAAACGTGGTCTTCAATGTCGCTAAATTGGAAACCACGTTTTCTGTTCCTTAAAAGCTCATTCTGATTTCACTTTTTCGTTTGCGTGCCCGACCGCCTTGGCGTCTTTCCCGACCCCGCTGGTCAGCTTTGTGGCCCTGTCCGTTAAAATCTTGGCATCCTGTTTCATTTTGTCCGGGTTGGCGTCGAGGGTGATGCTAACCTTGCTGCTCCCCGTGTCGGGGGCTGAACGCGAGAACGCGAACCACCCTCGGTAAAAGCCCAGGCCAACAACCAAGATCACAATTGCGAATAGCACGACGCTCAGTTTTTTCATTCGTAACTCACCTTCGATGTCTTATTCGTGTCGCGAATTAAAGCTGGAGGCCGCTGCAGATGACCCCGCGACAATCATATTGTGCATCCATTGCTGTCGATCAGATTGCGCGAGGTCATCCATGCAGCGGTTGCACGGCCTCTTCATTCGTTTCGATCCACATCTCGGATCGCGTTTAATTCAACCAACTCTTAGTGATCACCTTTGTCTTTGACTTTGTCTTTTTTCTTCGATTCACCTTGTGGCGGATTCCGTGGTGGATCGTGTGACGGGGTGCTTGCGGCCCCTTGAGGCTTATTGCGATTCGCATCTGGGCTTTGCAGCTGTCCTTGAGAACCGACATTGCGCCGTGCCTTGGGATCCTGTTGCTGCGACCCGTCCGTTGCCCCACCTTGCTTATACACCTGAGGCGTTCCCGATTTACCGCCGCGCGTTTTGGACTGTTGTTGAACGGATTGCTCTGGCTTAAGAACTACGTGCCGTTGCGGCGGCGCGTCATTTTTGCCGAGTTGATCGACCGGCATTGCCACGAACGGAGATCGCGAAAAACTCTTGCGTGCCGGCGCAGGTGCGGTAGCGGGAACTCCGCCTGAGTTCCTGCCCGCATTCGCTTCCAATTGTTGTCGCTGCTCCAAGTACTTGCGGTACACTTGCTCGCGTTGGCCAAACTGTTGTTGGTCAGTTTGATCAACAGGCTGAAATCGGTATCCACTGTCTTTCTGGCGGGCCAATTCGTCGAACGATGACGTTATTGTATTGCTCCTTCTGGTTGACTCATCTCCCCGCCCGGCGAGCGCGGTTTGAGCTGCCCATGTACGTGGCGGTCGAGCATCCGCATGGTCGCGGAAATTGCCGAAATTTGATTCATTGTTGCGATCCCAATCGCGGTCCCCTCGATGCTGCCATCGTTGACTGGCGTAAATCGGATCGTAGCCGCTTCGGCTGGATTGGTACGCGAACCACGGTGAATACCCTGCGGCGGCATAATTCGACCCATAGTAGTCACCAAAGTAGTAGTGGCCGTAGCTTGGCCGCAAAAATAGATGGCTGGCGAATACAACCGGATTAATTACCGTCGAGGGCGAGAAGGAGAAGCCACGCTGTGTGCGAAGTCCTCTATCAAAATAGACAGGAGCAAACACGACACCGCGTCGCGGCACGGAATAGTCGTAGTAACCATCGACAAAGACATACCCGCTCGGAGTCCAAACATAATGGTCCGGCGTCCAGTCCCAATCCTGGTTTCCGGCAGCCCAATAACCGGGCCGCCAGGCATAGCGGTTCTGCTGCCAGACCCAACCTCCGGGCAGCCAAGTCTGATCGGGAGAAGGTGCCGCAATATTTGGTCCTTGTTCAACCGACGCCGGCGGCTCTGGCAAGTACTCGACTTCGGTGGCGTTAGCATCGGCCCAATAGCCAGATGTCCATTGCGCGCCTTGTTGCGATCGGCCCCAATAGCCGGGCACCCATTGACGACCCGGCGGCAGAGCACGCCAGATTCCGCTGATCCAAAGAAAATCGTTACGCTCATCGTCCCAGCCCCAGTAGCCGGGGATCCAACTTACGTTTCTTCCCTCCGGTCTTTGTTGCGGCGGCACTTCTTCAATAGCGGCCGGGGGCACTTTCCGAGCCTCGATGCCCGGCTGCGGATTGAATGTAATCGTCTCTGCAAATGCTTCGTGCACCGGTCCGCGCGTGAGCACTTCCACCCCGTATTGAGTGGCAACGGATGCCTGTTGTGCAGCGCAGTACTGGTTTAGTACAGTCGTCGCGATAAGACTCAGAAATGCGATGGTCGCGTACCATTTAGTTTGGCTGGGAATATTCATAACTTCTCTCGTTCGGTTTCAAGGCGTCGACTGTTCGCAATAAATTAAATAACGATGCTATGCGGGTAAGTGGGAATCGCCGGGAATGGATTGGGATGGGACGTTGCCGTCCATCAAGAACACCTGCACTGTGGTGCCCGTCGTGAACATGTGGGTAACGCTTCCGCTGCCAGGGTCGACCTCGGCAGCTGCTTCGCGGACTTTCCGACCCGTGATCCGCTCTATTTCCTCACGTAACGAGTCGACCGAATTTCGAAATAATTGCTGGTGATACTCGCGCAAATTCGCGGCACCCTCCGCGCTCTTTGCGAGCGTCTGCTCTGCCGGCGACAACACCTCGTGAAGCGTGAACACGAGCGTGTCTTCGCCCACTGCGACGGTCACATTCGATGGTGCGCGGCCAGTCTGCTTGGTCTGAAAATCTCTGGCCGCGTCGGCCAGTTGTTGAGCTATCGTTCGTTCGACCTTGTCCATTTGGTCCATCCAAAGGTAATCCGTTGCAATGACATGACAGGAAACGAAAAAAGCCGATGCGGCGAAACACCCCGGAGGGTATTCCACCGCATCGGCTTACTCATTAACGAGCCACCCGACCCAGCCGGGCTGCTCTTTATATAGTCATCCGAAACTTCTCGTAATCTCACAGTGCAGCCGGCAGAAGTTCAAGACGGCTGCATCTACCTATCTTCTACCTCAACTATACGGCTCAGATTGCGGATTACCAGCCCCATTCAGCGACTGTATTGCATAGGTTAAGATACAAATGCGACATCTTTACGGCAAATACAGACGATTTGTCGCGCTGTTCGGCCACTCGTCTGTTTTGCATTTTGTTCGAATTGCGCGAATTTATAGAGATGCCCTATGAAGACACGGGGAGAAATCGAAGCCGCTATCTGCAAAGGGATTAGCCGCTTTGAGCAGGACTATATGGGTCGCGGACCCAAAGACATACATGCCTACCTGATCGATGACCTGCTGGTTGTCCGGCTAATAGGCGTTTTAACGGTGGCGGAGCAGCAATTGGTCGCCTCGCTTCCTGCTGAAAAGGGAAGGGATCTACTGAAGCAGGTTCGAGTTCATCTCATCGAAACAGCGCGTCCGATTATGGAGGCCATGGTGACCGAGGTCACCGGCGCAAAGGTCGTCAGTCTGCACCATGACATTAGCACGACTACAGGTGAAGAGGTCGTCGTGTTTTCGCTAGCCGAAAAGCCAGCGGTTCGGGAAACTCGGTAGGGTGCCGAAGCAATTCCAGCCTGCATGGGGTCGGGCGGTTGAAGTAGCGGAAATGCTGAGCGCATCGCGGCCAGCGTCAAACACTACAGATGTTTGCGGCGGCTAGCTGGGTCTTCGGAGACATTGGGTCGCATGGAAAGTCCCAGCAACTCGTCAACACGGAACACCGGTCAATAAACCACCCGTTCTGAGACGGGCAACGATTCTCGATAACTCGTCCGTTTGATGGCACGGCCCGGGCGTCCCGAAAACTCATCTCCGCAATCGGCCTGACAATCGATGATCATTCCCGACCATGAAAACACTACGTCAACCCAATGTAATCTGAGAATCGGCCGCTCGGAAAATTTTGGCGTGACAGGTATGCCAAACGATTGATGAGCATGGCGTTAAGCAGGAAATCGGCACACATGGCCCACAAAACCCTTCTCTTGCTGCCCAGTCCAGCCAAAAGACTCGCTGTCTGGCAGGCTGGAATTAAAATAGTCCCAGGGAGAAGGGTAGAGAAGGACTTTCACTCTTCCCCGTTCTTAATTGCTCGGAATGGTCCGTCTTGCTCATCTGTACGGCGATCCTGCCGAAGTTAATGCCTAAGTGACTACTTCGGAGTCAAAATTGATCATGGGCAAGTATCGCCGCGCCCACGATCGCCGCTAATTCGGTCACCGTGCGAGCGGCAAGCTTTACCATGGCCGCACCAAGTTCCACGCTGCACAACGCGGGCCATCGTTCGGCCACTCGGAGCCCCACCGTTCAACTCGCTGCGTTGGTCGACGATCAATTGATTATACTCCTGGCAAATGACCGCCTAGGGCGCACCGCCCAGCCCCACTTCGCGTTCCCAGACGACAGCCGGAACGGCCACGATCCTGACCAGGATCAGCTGGAACTCATTGATGAACCGTTGGCCACGGCACTATCAGAAGTGCGCTGAATCTGGGCGAGTGCATGGATTCTCCGACGGACTTCCGGTTCGGCAATGGGTCGCAACACCGACGAGTGCGCGAGAGTCGTCAACGGGTGACACTTTCATCACCCCACCGTTAGTTGCCCCAAGCACGACGGATTCCTTATTGCGCCTGAATTCCAGCCGATCACTTTCGGCCTAAATCGCTGCTCGCCAACTCGTCGATGTTATGTAACTCATAATCGCTGCCTCGAAACTCCCGAGCGGCCTTGCTCGCTACCGCGGTATTCACGATGGAAAGTGGAAACTCGTCATGAAATACAAAGGCCCGTGGGAGTTGTACGACATCGAAGCCGATCGCACTGAGCAACACGACCTCTCTAAAGAGAAACCCGAACTGGCGAAGAAATTTGCCGACGAATGGGATGCCCGGGCCGCCCGCTCCGACGTCGACCCCTGGACCGGCCCGGCGCAATAACGCGGGTGCTGTTCCTAAAGACAGTAAGGACGGCGGTTCGAACCAATAGATTTATTACTTTTGCCGGGGATACGGATTTAAATAGGCCCCAATCAGGCAACCGAATCAATTCCGATTCTTGCAATCGTCGTTAGCCCCCGAATGTTTGCCGCCATGATAAAGCGGTTAAACGAGGGCGATCACTTCCTCCTCTTCTCGTATACTTCGGACCGCCATGCCTCGACGATCCGGCCCCAAACTGCAACTCTGCCGTCGCAGAGACAACGCCAGCATTCCTCCAAGCAGAATCACAACTGTTTGTGGCTCGGCTATGGAAGCATTCGCGACCGAGCCAATCCCTGCACCAGCGCCAGCCGTCTGGCCAAAGTTCGCCCGCCATACGTCATAGTTAGCCTGTGTGCCGTCGGTCTTGCGCCACAGGACATAGTCGGCCGCATCAACGACACCGTTCGAGTTGTAGTCTCCCGGGGGGCCGGGAATCGGGGCGCCTTCGAACGTCAGACCCGTCAGGACGAAATCGACGTACAAATCAATCGTGTACTTGTCGTACCCGGTGAGCGGTGCCGTGCTGCCCCACGGATTTGGCGACGTATTGTAGGTAAACGTGCTCCAGTAATAACCAGTCGCGTCAAACGTGACAGGGTCGGGCAACATCTCCTGACCGTTTAGAAACGGCACGACCTCGAACGTACCTCCGGCGCCTGCGGTGTTTGCCAGCAGCCTGGCTGTAAACGCCGAGAAGTCAAAAACGTCGCCATCGACGCGCTCGATGGTGATTTTCGCCTTGCTGAGAGTCGGCCCCGAAGTAACCGCTTGCGCTTCAACGCCATCCGGCCATGGGATGCGTACATAGCGCCCAATCGGATCGGGACCGCCGCCGGTAAAGAGCTTGTCTCGCGTGTAGGTGAAGTAGTATCCGTTGCTCCGAATTTTGTCCGACGTGGTTCCCTCGGAGACGAGCACCGCATTTTGCGACGGATTAAAAAAAAGTGACCGTCGCCGCGCGGGTCGGTACCCACCAAGCACAACCGAGGAAAGCCACAATCGTAAGATGAATGAAGCTTTTCATAGCATCCTTCTCCTTTGAAAAGGTGCGCTATGCACAATGAGTTGTGTGGTGAAGGGCTCAAGCAAAATCCCTTTACCGCAAAATAGTTTCCTTTCGTTGTCGGTTAACTGCGCCAATGAAGCCAAGCCCGGCGAGCAGCAGCACCCAAGCGTTCGGCTCTGGTACTACGACTTCCAAATTGACTGCAGCGTTCTGCGACCCTAGATAGGTGCCGACATCGCCTGGCCCCGGATTGGAATCACCAAAACCGTGGTCAAACTTGGCTTCATGAGTTTCGGTGTCATAGAGGCCACTGAACTCATAGAATTCATAGCGACGCAAAATCGAAGCAGCGTTCGGTCCCACCGGGACGCCGAATCCGCTTTCCAATTGTCCAGAGAGCGGATTGTTAACGTCCTTCTGCAACAATTGCCACTCGATCTCGGTTTCTGCCTGTTGCACGTGGGCGTTATCGCCAACGAGTTCTTCCAGCCCGATCGGATCTTCAAACTCGGTCGTAAAGACTTTTACCCACAGCGCGTCGCCGAATTCAAAAGCTGCGGGGTCAGGCGATTCGATATTTGCAACAACCTGAGGAGGGCCGGGCGGTTGACCTGGAGCAGGAGGTATAACATTCCACACCGGTGCAGGAAGCTGAACGATCCCGGTTGCACCGGTCAACACGCCTGGAGAACCGGGAACCTCGTGCAGCCAGCTGTAGGTCGTCTTGAGCGGATTACCAATCGTGCCGACCCCAAAATGATCGCACGGCGTCCCCGCGCCGTAGCCCACACCCCCGCCGGACCAACAATTATCGCCGGGTGTAATGAACGTTCCGCTCGGAGTACTGAAGTCCCAACTCATACCATCATAAATGGCGCTGTACGTCACCTTCGTGCCGAACGTCCCTCCATTCGTGTATTCAGTAATCGAAGGGGAGCCGTAACGTTCAACGCTCGTAGCTGGGTCGTACCCACGACCGGTCGGAAACCCGCGACCAGGGCCGCCAAAAACATCCGTGATGTCCGAACTGTGAAGGCCCTCGAGGTCTATTTCAAAGCCGTATGCGGGTTGGCCTGTGTCATTGATGACGTCGAAATTCCCCAAGAAACCCAAGATTGCAGCAGTTGCAATACTCGGCGCAATCGCCATAGACAAGGCAGCGATGGAAAGCACCGCGCGAAGGGATTTCATTTTCCATTGACGTGAACACGCACGCAATGTTCTCAAGTCTCTCCCAATTCCCTTGTTTGACAAATATTGTTCCATAACGCACATCTCCTTCCTTTCAGTACGGCTCTCCGGCGCGAATCAGCGGCCCTCATCCACGCGCTTCTTAGCCCACAAACCGTGCGTGTTTGCGACACATCACTGTGCAGATCCGCACGCTAATTCGCCTGCTAGATGTGGCGACCGCGGAGATTTAGACCAGGACGCCACGGAAACGTTGTGGTTCGCGAATCGCGTGCCGGGCGCGCACAACGAGCAACGCTACGATCGCGCACAAATCGGGCATCGCATTAAGAAGCCCGCTGCCGTAGCAACTATCGCAGGCCTCCGGTTCCCAGCCACAGATTGACGCGCAGCGGTCTTCACTCAACTTAGCAACACGCTGGCATCCATTGCCAACGGCGTCGTAAAGTTGCCCAGCGTCATATTAATTTGCTGCTCCACCATCGATCGATACTTTCCGCCCTTCGACATCAGCTCCGCGTGATTCCCGATTTGACTGATGCGCCCATGTTCAATGACGACGATCAGGTTGGCGCGCGAGATGGTGCTCAGTCGATGAGCGATGACAAAGCATGTTCGGCCGCGCATCAGCAGGCCTAGACTTTGCTGTATCAGCCGCTCGCTGTCGGTGTCGAGATTGCTGGTGGCTTCGTCGAGGATAAGTACCTTGGGATCGGCCAAAATCGCGCGGGCAATCGCCAGCCGCTGCCGCTGGCCGCCGCTTAGTCGTACGCCGCGCTCGCCAATGATGGTCTGCATTCCATCGGGCAGTCGGTCGATGAACTCTGCCGCGTTCGCCGCTTCGGCGGCAGCGCGAATTTCCTCCCGGCTTGCATACCGCTTCGCATAAGCGATGTTTTGAGCGATCGTACCGTCGAACAAAAACACATCCTGCTCGACGATCCCAAGCAGCGAACGAAACGACTCGACTTCATACTTACGCAGATCCCTGCCATCCAGCGTCACGCAACCCGCATCCGGGTCGTAAAACCGGGCAACTAAATTGGTAAGCGTAGTCTTTCCCGCCCCGCTCGGACCGACGAGCGCCACGGTCTGTCCCGCTTCAATCGAGAGATTAATCTCATGAAGCGCCGGCGACTCACTGCCAGGGTACGTAAACGTGACGCCCTCGAACGAGATTTGTCCGTCAATCGAGCGCCGATCCGCCTTCAGTGCATCGGGCGCCGAAGGCATCTCGCGATTTTCTTCCAACAAATCGAGCACTCGATCGAGTCCGCTCAGGCTGTTTTGAAATTGAGTCGCACTTTGCGCGAGTGTCGCGAGCGGCTCCAGCAGCATTGTCAGATACACCAGGAACATCATGAGATCGCCAACGGTGATGTGGCCGTCGAGGACGCGGCATCCTCCGTAATAAAGAAGCCCAGCGCTGGCGATGGGAATGAGCGTCTGCCAGACTATTTCCACGACGCGCATCCACCACCAGGCGTAGAGCTCCTGCCGCGCCATCAGGTTGTTCTCGGTCGTAAAGCGAGCCGCCTCGCGCTTTTGTCGACTGAACGCTCTCACGATTCGCATGCCGGCGAACGACTCGGTGGCGCTCGCATCGATTTGCTCCCTCTGCTTGCGAATGACGCGAAACTGTGGACGAATTGCATTGATCCACGTTCGATGCGTAAGAAACACGGCCGGCAGCAGCACGATCGCACCGATAAGAAGCGTCCAATCGACCCACGCCAGGATGGCGAGACTACCGAGCAATTGAATGATGGCGCGCCAGGGGTCGAAGATCATCCCAAACACAAGCTCGCCAACACTACCGCCGTCTTCTCGTAAGATCGATGCTACGCCGCCGGAGCGAATTTCCTGAACGCGATGCAGCGGCAACCGTACGGCGTGCTCGAATACGCGCCGGCGAAGGTCTAACTGAATCTGCTTCGACATTTTGGTCGCACGCCAGCGTCCCCAAATGTGGACCAAGATCTTGACGAACGAAGTCAGGACAACGGCGATCACCGTGATAAGCAATAGGTGTCGCGGGTCGGCTAGTGCTGGAAACCTTTGCAGCCACTGCTCTGGCAAATGCTTGCCGCTCAGTCCGTAATCGACGACAAACTTTGTCCCTGCCGGCGGCAGGAGTCCGATCAGCGTGGCGACCGTTACGGACGCCAAAATCCAAAACACTTCCCGCCGAAAAGGACGGAGCAGCCGAACGAACTGTAAGACAAGCTGCTTCGCCGACCGGACTCGACTTCTTGCTTCGCGTGGCTCGCCCGAAGAGTGAGCACTGCCCGAGGGCAGTTCACGATTCTTAAGCTTTTGTCGATACAGATCGAACCGCGAGCGGCTGTTGTTAGTCCGCTGGCTATTAGCCTTTGGAATAACTTCGGGCCCGATCGCGATGGCGGATGGAGACTGCGTCAAGTTTGTGGACATGGCCAATTGTAGACTGCAATTGAGTCCGGTCGAGTCGGAAGCATCCGGGGACGGCACGCTGCGAACCGCCGGCGTTCGCGCGCTGCTCGTGTCACGAACAGGACGTGGCGACAATAATCCCCCCAATTTCGTGTCGACAACTTCCTAGAACTCAAATATCTGCCGGATCTCGATCACGTCGCCTTCCTCGGCAGGGCACCGCTCGGCCCATTTCACTAACTCTTCTTTCGAGTTAGCCTCCACCATCCAATAGCCGCCCAATACTTCTTTCGCTTCGACGAATGGTCCATCAGTCACCGTCGGTTTCCCTTTGCCGAACGAAACACGCGCACCGGCGCTGAGTGGGTGAAGTCCGTTTAGCGACAGAATTTTGACCGACTTACCCATCTCCTCATTAAAGCGGCCCATCGGCTCCATTTTCTCTAGCTCCGGCATAAAGTCGGCATCCGCTTTGTTGTCTTTGTAAACGCCCGGAATCATGAGCATCAGGAATTTCATGGCTCTTCTCCTTAGTTTTGTTTGGCCCCACACTCTTAGTCGCTTGGCAGAACCCGAATTCGACAAACAAGCAAATAAAATATTTTCGCCCCAACGCCCACGGGCCCAAACGATGCGGGTCGGCCACTCCTCAAGGGTGGCCAAAAGTAATATCTATACATATGTACAAAATTTGCTAGCTTAGTAGAACGCAAAAGGCCTTAACGAAATCCACACAGAGCCGCCTGATTAAATCAGCCGCGGGGCGCTAGCCCTCGGTTTCTTCAACTGACTTCGCCATCGCAAGATATTTGTGCAACGCCACGCATCGAAATCTCAAAAATCGATCCATTTTGGAACATGACCCAGGCAACTCACGCTTATTTTCCCGAATTTTTCCCAGAACGCTGCTTCCATAATTCATGAATATTGTATTAAAAAATCGTGTCGCGCACATTTAACAAAATTCGTAACCGCCACGCCAGGCGCTGGTCATTTGGCAGCCACCCTCACAGAGATTAGCCTTAGACATTAGCCGAACGTACAACGAAACCGATCTCCACTTGAGCCGCACCATGATACTTCGCTCACTATTTATCGTTCTAAGTCTGTCCCTCATTCTCCCGGCGTTACCGCCAAGTGCCCACGCCGCCCCGGACGCAGACAAACACGAAAAATCCGCCGACGAGAAGAAGCCAGACGACAAAGACAAGAAAGACGAGCCGAAGGATACGACGACCGTCACGCAGCATTCCGTAACGCTTAACGGCAAGGAACTAAAGTACACCGCGACCGCCGGCAAGCTCGTCATGAAAGATGACGAGGGCAAAGCCAAAGCCCTGATCTTCTTCATCGCGTACACAAAGAACGGCGTAGAAGACCTCAGCCATCGCCCAGTCACTTTCGCATTTAACGGCGGGCCCGGCTCCTCCAGCGTGTGGCTCCACTTAGGAATGCTCGGCCCCCAGCGCGTAAAAGTGCCCGATGACGCATCCCAAATCGCGCCGCCGTATGGCCTCGAAACAAATCCACACTCGCTGCTCGATCTCACCGACCTGATATTCATCGATCCCGTAAGCACCGGCTTCAGCCGAGCCGCCAAAGGCGAGAAAGACGATCAGTTCCATGGCTACCAGGAAGATCTGCAAAGCGTCGGCCAGTTCATCCACGATTACGTCACCAAATACGGACGCTGGCGGTCGCCCAAGTTTCTCATCGGCGAAAGTTACGGCGGCCTGCGCGCCGCTGGCCTCACCGGCTACCTCCGCGAACGCTACAACATGACGCTCAACGGCGTCCTCATGATTTCGCCCGCCCTCAATTTCGAAACCATCGGCTTCGCCTTCGGCAACGATTTGCCGTACATCTTATTTGTGCCCGGCTACACCGCCGCAGCGTGGTATCACAAAACCCTACCCGGCGATTTGCAGGCCCTCTCACTCGAAGAAGTAGTAAAGCAGGCCACCGAGTTTGCACTGAAGGACTACACCCTGGCACTCATGAAGGGCCAAACGCTCAACGACGACGAACGAAACTCAGTCGCCGAAAAACTCGCACGCTACACGGGCCTATCGAAGGATTACGTGCTGCAATCGAAACTGCGGATTAGCATGCAGCGATTCGCGAAAGAACTTCTCCGTAAGCGCGGCCGCGTCGTCGGTCGCTACGACAGCCGCTACGAAGGCATCGATGTCGACGACGCGGGCGAGGACCCCGAGTATGACGCCAGCGCCGCCACCGTGTTCCCTCCGTTCACTGCGGCAATCAATGACTACTTGCGGAATGATCTAAAAATCGAAGACGAACACGTCTATGAAATCATCACCGACAAAGTGCAGCCCTGGAACTATGGCCGCTATATGTCCCACTTTCCCGACGCAACGAACACACTTCGCGAGTCGATGTCGCAGAATCCTTATCTGAAACTGTTCGTCGCCAGCGGGTACTACGACCTGGCCACACCGCCGGCCACCGTAACATACAGCGTCGACCACCTGCGCCTGCCGCCTGAGCTGCAGAAGAACATCGACCACAAGTTCTACGAAGGGGGCCACATGATGTACATTTACGAACCGTCGATGAAGAAGCTGCGAAAAGATATCGAGGAGTTTTACGAAAAAGCGCTGAAACCGGCGTCGTCCAAAAAAGCGGACGACTAACAAGCGTTGTGGCCTCGGACCCGGCGTACGAAACGGATTACAATGACGGCGATGTCGACGACTACAAATTCCGAAACGCTGTCGTTGCTGCAGTCGACGCTCGCAGAATGCCGAACACTTTACATTTCCAGCGGCCAATTGTGTGCCCAGCAGTACCCGCAACTAATCTCGCAATCGGGCGACGAATTCGTGCAGTTGATGGACGACCTGCACAAAGCGCTCGTGCTCAAGATTTACGTGATGGTCTGCGAGGCAGACAAAAAGTGGTCGCAGGGCGAACGGAAAATGGCCGAGGTGCTATTCGAGCACCTGTGGCACAAGCGACTGACCGGCGAAAAGCTCGTCGCGGCCGCTCGTAAGGCAGCCGAGGAAAGCGATAAGATCCAGTGGTACAGCGTGATTCGGCCATTCGACCGCATCGTACCGCTCCGCGACCGGGTCGGCGCATTGGAAACAATCGTCATGCGGTTGGCAAATATCATTGGCCGCGCCGATGGCGAGCTTGGCGAACAGGAAGCGGCCGTCATTCGTTCGATTCGCGAGGAACTGCAACATCACCTGCGGCCTGTACCCATCGATGAACCGACGAAGCACGAGGAACCACACACGCAAACCGGCCAGGCAATCGCCACGATGCAGCGAAACGCCAGCGACGTGCATGCCGCGACCCGGCTGATTTCGAATTCGGGCAGCGATCTTAATAGGCTGTCCACGACCGTGAAAGCTGCGACGGAGGCCAAACCGACGCTCGACGATGCGCTTAAAGAACTTAGCGATTTGATCGGCCTTGTGTCTGTTAAGTACGAAGTTCAAACACTCGTCAACTACTTGAATCTACAGCGCCTTCGCGGCAAGGCCGGGCTTTCCGACACCGAAGTGAGCCTCCACATGGTTTTCACTGGTAATCCCGGGACCGGCAAAACTTCGGTGGCTCGCATCTTGGGCAAGATTCTCGGCGCGATGGGGATTCTGCAGAAGGGGCAGTTGGTCGAAACGGATCGGTCAGGACTCGTTGCGGGTTACATGGGCCAGACCGCACCAAAGGCGAACGCCAAAATTGATGAGGCGCTCGATGGCGTGCTGTTCATTGACGAAGCCTACAGCCTCGTGGCGCACGAAGCGGATGATGCTTACGGCAACGAAGCGGTTCAAATTCTCTTGAAGCGCGCCGAAGATGACCGGCGGCGGTTGGTCGTCATCATGGCTGGCTATCCGGAAGAAATGGATTCGCTGCTTAAAACGAATCCGGGGCTCACGTCGCGATTCAATCGGGTCCTGAACTTCGAAGACTATTCGCCAACGGAGATGGCTCAAATTTTCGCTTCGCTGTGCGATAAGAACCGCTACAAACTGGCGGACGGCACGCGGGCCAAATTGATGCTGGGCTTCATTGAGTTGCATCGCAATCGCGATCGAAATTTCGGCAATGGCCGTGTGGTGCGAAACATTTTTGAGCAGGCGATTCGGCGAATGGCAAATCGGATTGCCGACATGCGCGAAATTTCGGCCGACCAATTGATGCTCTTCCAGGCGGACGACATCGAGTTCAAAGACCTGCCGGCCGGCACGAAGCTCGAATATGGGGACGATGGTCCTTGGCGTTTCCGGCTCATCTGCCCGGCCTGTAACCATGCGAGTAAGTCTCGTGGGTCGTATCTCGGCAAAAAAGTCCGTTGCCCAAAGTGTCAACACGATTTTCAGGCCGATTGGGGCGAACCCGTGCCAGCGGAGGGGCACTGATTATTGAAGAGGTTACGAAAAACGGTCGCGATACAGCAAACCCAAGGAATTTGTTAAATTGGTCGGACGGTTTACAACAACTCACGCTGACGAAAATAGACAACAGGGCGGATAGAACGAAAAAGGATTGCCATGGCCTCGACAACGAATCCGCCGCGCACGGATGAATCAAGCGACGACAAACCTGCCTCAAAAAACTTCATTGAACAGATCATCGATGTTGACCGGGCGGCCGGTAAGAACGGCGGCCGCGTGCACACGCGATTTCCGCCCGAGCCGAATGGTTATCTGCACATCGGCCATGCGAAAAGCATTTGCCTGAACTTCGGGCTCGCGAAAGAGTATGGCGGGAAGTTCAATCTGCGGTTCGACGATACGAACCCGACCAAGGAAGAGCAGGAGTACGTCGATTCGATCATCGACGACGTGCGCTGGCTCGGCGGTAACTGGGAAGACCGGCTGTTTTACGCGTCCGACTATTTTCAGCAGCTCTACGATTGGGCCGTCCAGCTGATTAAGGATGGCAAGGCGTATGTGTGCGATTTGTCGGCCGAGGAAGTCCGCGCACATCGCGGAACGCTGAGCGAGCCCGGCAAGAATAGCCCGTATCGTGATCGCAGCGTCGCGGAGAATCTCGATTTGTTCGAGAGGATGGAGAAGGGGGAGTTTCCGGACGGCGCTCGCACGCTGCGAGCAAAAATCGACATGGCGTCGCCGAACATCAACATGCGCGATCCCGTGATGTATCGCATCAAACACGCAACGCATCATCGGTCGGGCGATAAGTGGAACATTTACCCGTCCTACGATTACACGCACGGGCAAAGCGATTCGATCGAAGGCATCACGCACTCAATTTGCACGCTGGAATTCGAGAACCATCGGCCGCTGTACGATTGGTTTTGCGATGCGCTCAAGATCCATCACCCACAGCAGATTGAGTTCGCGCGGTTAAACCTCACCTACACCGTAATGAGCAAGCGGAAGCTGCTGCAGCTCGTGCAGGAGAAGCACGTGAGCGGCTGGGACGACCCGCGGATGCTCACGATTCGCGGCCTGCGCCGCCGCGGCTACACGCCCGAAGCGATGCGTGCCTTCTGCGAGCGTATCGGCGTCGCCAAGTTTAACAGCACGATTGATATGGCGTGGCTCGAAGACGCGATTCGCGAAGATCTCAACGAGCGAGCGCCGCGGGTGATGGCGGTGCTGCGGCCGCTCAAGGTCGTGATTACGAACTATCCCGAAGGTCAGGTTGAGGAACTTGAGGCGGCCAACCATCCGCAAAAGCCGGAGATGGGCACGCGGCATGTCCCGTTTGCGCGAGCTGTACATCGAAGCCGACGATTTCATGGAAGACGCGCCGAAGAAGTTCTTCCGTCTCGCGCCTGGGCGAGAGGTTCGATTGCGATATGCGTACTTCATCACTTGCACTGAAGTGGTGAAAGACGCGAAGGGTAACATTACCGAGTTGCGCTGCACCTACGACCCGGCAACGCGTGGCGGCAATGCACCGGACGGCCGCAAGGTTAAGGGGACGATTCATTGGGTCGCCGCGCCGCAAGCAGTGAGCGCCGAGATTCGAATCTACGATCATCTGTTCGCGACTGAATACCCGGATGACGCGCCGGAAGGCAAAACGTTTTTGGATAACATCAACCCGAACTCGCTCGAAACCGTGCGCGATGCGAAGCTCGAACCGTCGCTCGCGAATGCGAAGCCTGGCGAGCATTTCCAGTTCGAACGGCTCGGCTATTTCTTCACCGACCCGGTCGACTCAAAGCCGGGAAAACCAGTGTTCAATCGCACATCGACGCTCCGCGACACGTGGGCGAAGGAGGCAGCGAGGGTCTAGGTTCGCGAATACCAACCATATGCCCCATAATGTCGCACTTTGGCGGTATTGGACAGGCGAAACGTAACAATATGGTATTTCTTCGGCTTATTCCCGATCTACGCGACACGCGAATCCGCTAGGATGGCGACCGCAAGCCCGCGTATGCGTCGGTGCCGTGAGGTGCGATCGATGCGATCGGGTTTAAATTATCGAACCTAGTGATATTTCGCTGCGCGGTAAAAATGCGCTCGGCAATTCGCTAGGCCTGCGCTTCTAATCCACGGGACGGCTTTTGTTATGAGTCTTTTCTTAACGAGCGCCGAGGTTGCCCACATTTGAAAGTAAGTGTTCTATGCGTCGCTACTTTTTGTCGGCAGTCGTGATCTGTGCCGTCTCGTTGGTATGGGTGACACCAGTTCACGCCGTTCTTAATACCTGGACGAACGCGGTTTCCGGCTCTTGGTCAGACGCTTCGAAATGGACGGGCGGCGTACCGACTGGAACTGACTCGGCAACGTTCAATAAGCCCGGCACGTACACCGTAAATTTCTCTAACGTGTTTCAAAGCCTTTCCGACATGTTCGTTACCTCGGGGACTGTGACCTTCGAACGGGTGATGAGCCCTGCCACGTTGACGATCATTGCTGCAGGGTTTGAAGATAATTTGACCGTCGGAGGCGCGACGCTCAACATGGGCCAAACCTCGCCGGTCAACATCACCGTCGCAGGTGAAACGTTTATTAACAGCGGAGGTACGATCAACGTTAATGTGGGGAGCCTCCTGAATGGCACGGGGTTCGACCTGCACGTGAACGGGGGCGGCACGTTGGCGATCTCCGGCGGGGCAGACGCCATTGTGGGAAAGTTCGCCGATATTGGCTCAACTACGAGTTCTGTAGGCACAGTCACAGTGACAGGCGTCGGTTCAACCTTTACGGCTAACACCAGTGGGTCGATTCTCGTTGGTGCCGCAGGGAATGGCGCGTTGACAATCCAAGGGGGCGGCCAAGCGTTTGGCGCAAACGACAATATCGGCAGTGCGGCCGTTGCAATGGGAACAGCGATTGTTACGGGCACGGGGTCGAGTTGGAACAGCGGGGGCTTACTATCCGTGGGGAATTTGGGCGCTGGGACGCTGCAGATCGACAGCGGCGCGACTGCTACGTCGGGTGGTGCGGTCATTGCCAATCAGGCCACTTCGACAGGTGCCGTGACTGTCACTGGAACCGGTTCGAAATGGACGATGGGCGGGAATTTGCCGGTCGGGAATCTTGGCATGGGCACTCTCACGATTGCGGATGGCGGCCTAGTGAACGTCGGCTCCGGGGCGGGGCAGGTAAACGTGAATGCTTTGTCCACGCTGAATATCGGCGCCGGCGGCCTCGCCGGTGTTTTGCAGGCTGGCAGCCTCGTGAATAACAATATCTTGACCTTCGATCATACCAACGCCGCGACCTTCACGGTGCCGATCTCCGGCAACGGTTTGATTCTCAAAGCGAACAGCGCGGGCGACACGACGCTCGCTAACGTGGCGGCGTTCACCGGGACGGTCGTCGCGCAAGCCGGCTTGATGACACTTCAGGGCACCGCCAACGCCGCCGGTGGGTACTTGGCGAACAACAATGGCACGCTGCGATTCTCGGGCGGAACGGTCAATCTCGGTTCTGCAAGCATCCAGGCAGATGCTAACAGTACGGTGGAATACAGCGGCTCGACAGTTCGCGGCGGATATCTTCGCGGCCCTGGTACCCACACGATTTCAGCCGCCGCCGGCGCTACGACGCTCAATGCCGTACAAACTTTTAACAGCACCAATATTGTTCAAGATGGAGTTGCGTCGCTACTCAACTTCACAAACGGCGGCACAATCACGAGCAATGCGGCGCTCAGTTTTAATGCAGGCTCAAATGCCGAGAGCGGTGTGATCAATGTCAACGCAACGCTCAATCTCTACGACGTTCGCAATAGCGGCATGGTGACCGTGAACAACGGCGGCGCGATCGATAACCAACAGGGCAACCTTGTGAACGGCGGCGGCAGCCGGACCACGATTGCCGCGGGCGGCGCGGTCAATCTGCTTGGCGGCACGACGATGGAATTGAACGGATCGCTACTTGTTAACAACGGCGCGGTCACTGGCACGGTGAATGTCAACTACGGCTCGCTTGCGAAGGGGACTGGTAGTTATGACGTGGTCAATGTGAACGAAGGAGGCGCTTACTCACCCGGCAATAGCCCCGGCATCAGCACGGCGGCCAGCGTCGACTTTCAAGCTGGCTCCTTTAGCAGCGGAGCGCCGCGGCTGGTCATGGAACTTGGGGGCACGGCACCTGGCACGCAGTACGACCAGCTCCGCGTCACAGGGGCACTGACTCTCAACGGCACGCTCGACGTTCAATTGGTCAACTTGGGCGCCGGGTTGTTCTCTCCTCATGCCGGCCAGTCATTCGATATTCTTGATTGGGGAAGCCTCAGCGGGACGTTCTCAACGCTGCAACTGCCCACGCTGGGCAGCGGACTCGCATGGGATACGAGTGGGTTGTATACGACGGGCGTATTGAGTGTTGCATCCGCCGGCTTGCCCGGAGACTACAACAACAACGGCGTGGTGGATGCGGCTGATTACGTTGTGTGGCGCAAGAACTTGGGTAATGCAACATCGCTTCCGAATGATGATACGCCGGGAGTAGGCAACGATGATTACAGCCGTTGGCGAGCACACTACGGTCAAACGGCGGGTTCGGGCTCCGGCGAAGCAATTGGTGTGGTCGCCGTTCCCGAACCTGCAAGCTGGATGTTAGCTTTATCTGCAGTCGTGTCGGTGCTCGTTAGGTGTCGCGCCGATTGAACCCATAACTTACAATTACGATACCGGCGAATTGCTGAGGTGGCATTTGATGATCAAATACATTGTATGGATAGTGGTATCCTTAGTAGGAATTCGAGCCGCAGTCGGTGGATCAGTGATCACGTCGAATCTGCCCGTGAGCACGGCAATAGTGAATATCGACGCGAAGCAGGACGGAGCGGCAAGTTTCGACGGAGGTCAGGATAACTGGTTCCATCCCTTCTTCACCGGCGGCGCGACGAGCTTGCTTCAATACACGATTGCGCCCGGGTTTTATACGTTCCAGTTGACGAACCCGACATTGGCGGCGACTCAGTACCCATCCCTCACGTCGAGCCAGCTCGGGCAAATGTTTACGGCGTGGACGTACAACTCGCCCTGGATAACCGACTACTTCGTGTTCGACAGCGCTGGGGCGACGAACTTTTCTGTGCCGCAGATATTTGCCGGCGCGATACGGCCCGCAGGACTTGCTGGTGGAACAGGCTCTGCGACGGAGGCGTTTGACTTGGCGGTCACGAACCACTTTGACAACACGATCGTCAAGCAGCCGGGTGGCCGGGTGACCGGCGTCCGAGCTACTCAATACAGTTTCGCGACAAGCCAGACGCTGACGTTTGCTATTCCAGACAACATTTTGAGCGACAACAACGGCGGCTTGTCGGTGCTAATCAGCCGGACGGGTGACGGCATTCCGGCCGATTACAATGCCAACGGCGCCGTGGATGCGGCGGACTACGTGCTTTGGCGAAACGGTGGACCGCTGCAGAACGAGATAGAGACGCTCGGGAGCAATACTCCGGAAGACTACACGGCGTGGCGTGCTCGATATGGAAACTACGCGGGCAGTGGTGCGGGCGCATCGTATGCCACCGGTGGCGCGTCCGTGCCCGAGCCTGCGGCACTATGTATGTTCGCCTTTGGAGCGGTCGCCACTGCAACTCTTCGTATACGAAGCTAGCGTCGGACCTATTCGATTCGGGCGCGAATGCGGTCTTGTTCGTGGGTGCTCATACTCTTGTGTAAGCGTTTCTCACTCATACCCAGCGGCGGACGCGTGCTCGGTATTGATCGTATTTTTCGGCGAATGTTTTTTGAAGCTTCGATTCTTCGAGCGGGATGACAATCCAATTCACATACGCCAGGACGAGCGGCAAAAACAGTACAGGCCAGAATTGGCGCAGGAGGAGTGCCTCGCCGATGTAGGCGATCGATAGCCCGACGTACATGGGGTTACGCGTGAAACGATATGGTCCCCAGGTGACCATTTGCGAAGAAGTTTCCCCGGGAACCGTCGTTGTGTGCGCCCGCCAGAAGGTTATGAGCCCCCAACCGGCGATTGCACAGCCGATGCCGAGAACGACGCCACCTGCCGTACCGATTTGCGGCAATTGTTTGATGAAGTTTGACGGCCACGCACGTTCGACGGCGACGCCGGCCAGATATCCGAGCACGAATACCCAGGGCACCGGTAGGTGGAGCAGCAGGCGGATCGGGTTTTGGCTTGATTGCATCGGTGCAACTCCGCTGTGACCCGATGATTGTGGCATGAGCTGGGCAGGTGTGCCACAGATTTAGTTCAGGCTCTGAATTCTTGCGAATTCAGTTACGGAGCGCGGCGGCCTTTGGCGAACGACACGATAGCTAAAACGACAAAGACTACGAGTAGGACCTTCGCGATCCTGGCTGCTTCGCCCTCGATTCCGCCGAAGCCCATCACACCGGCGATCAGCGCCACGATCAGGAAGATGAGAGCCCAGCGAAGGATGTGGTATTCCTTGGAACGAAGAAATTGCTATGGAAGAGGCCCCGCCACTGGACGTCGATCCGAGTGCGATCATCACAGCGTAACCACGGTGAGTGCTGGAAATCTTGATCGCCAAATGGTCAGACACATCGGTATGACGCGGGACCGCTTCGACCTCGCCGGTAGTGGGATTAATCCACAGGGAGTGCGATCGACCTTCTCGCTTTAGCTGGCATCCGTGTCGTCGCAGATGTCGAAGAAACGCGACTCGCTTCATTCGACAACCACGACTTCTCGTTCCGCATCTTCGGGCACACCACGGAGTCCATCTTCGCGTCGGTCCTCAAGGACCAATGCAATAGCATCGCGCAAGCTGCAGATAGCTTCCTGCTTCGTGTTTCCTTGACCGTTAGCCCCCGGCACTTCGGGGCAATAGGCGATAAACCATTCTCCGTCGCGCTCGATTACGGCAGTGAATTCATTTCGCATGGCGTGCCTCGATCGGTGACAAAGGGGTTTGTAGCGTCGAACTTTAGTAAGTTTACGCTGCCCCGGCTGCTCTACCAATACACATACCGCAAGAACGCTTCTTGTTCGCGTTCGGGCATGGCTTCGACGTCGGGGACGAGGAAGCGGTTGTCGTCGAGGTCGAGAAGGATTTTGCCGCGCTCGCCGAAGTCTTGGACCTGGCTTTGGGTCCAACGCATGGTGAATTCGCGCGGGCCGTGGTTGGTGCGGACTTTCAGGGTGAGGTGGCCCATTTCGAGTTTGATGTCGTCGAGGCCGGTGACGGTTTGTAGCCAGTAGCGGCGGTTGATTGCTTCGCGGACGAGGACACGGGCCTCAGGTGGCCATTGGTCGAGGTGGCGGAGGATGCCGACTTCTTGCTCGGTTCCGTCGCGGGTCCAGACGCGGAGGCTGATGTAGTCGTCTGGGGCCGTGGCTGGGAACAGGTTGACTGCGAAGACGCCGCGGTAGGTAAGAGAATGACGAATGTCGAATGACGAATGTCGAATGCGTGAAGCGGCTGTTCTGAATTCGTAATTCGTCATTCGTGCTTCGTCATTTTTCTTCACGACTTCTAAGCCGCCGAGGCGGGCGGTGCGAATTTCGGCGTCGTTCGGGTAGAGCCAACGGAGTTCGGCGGCCAGGTTCGCGTTAGTGGGCGCGGGGAGGTCGTCGGTCGTGCGGGCGTCGCCTTGTAGGCGGACAAGATTGGCGTACTGGCCGTTGTGGGCGATTAACGCGTCGTGGCTGCCTTGTTCGACGAGGCGGCCGCGGTCGAAAACCAGGATGCGGTCGGCCTCGCGGAGTGTTGAAAGGCGGTGGGCGATGGCGATTGTGGTGCGGCCAGAGGTTAGAGCTCGCAGCGCTTGTTGGATGGCCTGCTCGCTTTCGGCATCGACGTTGCTGGTGGCTTCGTCGAGGACCAGGATTGGCGGATCGTAGAGGATCGCGCGGGCGATCGACATGCGCTGGCGCTCGCCGCCGGAGAGGCCGGAACCTCTTTCGCCGAGCCAGGTGTCGTAGCCGAGCGGTGAGTTGAGGATGAAGTCGTGAGCTTGCGCGGCTTTCGCGGCGGCGATTGCTTGCTCGGGCGTGCTTTCGGGCATGCCGTAGACTAGGTTCTGCCAGATCGTACCGCGGAAGAGGAATGGTTCTTGAAGGACGCAGCCGACGTGGCGGCGGAGGTCATGCGACGCGAGGCGGCGAACGTCGATGCCATCGACGAGGACGCGGCCTTCGCAGACGTCGTAGAATCGGCAGAGCAAATTCACGAGCGTCGTTTTACCGCTGCCGCTCTTGCCGACGATGCCGATGGTTTCGCCCGGGCGGATTTCGAAGTCGATATCGCGGAGGACGGGTTGGTGGCGCTCGTAGCCGAAGGATACGTGGTCGAAACGGATGGAGCCGAGAGAGGGAGACAGGGAGATGGGGAGACACGGAGATTCTGATACCTCGCCATCCCGCTGTGGCCCACCCTTCTTTTCTCCTCGTCTCCCTGTCTCCTTTTCTCCACCGCTTTCGCCAGCCGATGGCAGGTCCACTGGTTCGTCTGGCTCGCTGGTTTCTACCGGAGTATCTAGGAGCTCGAAGACGCGTTGGCAACCGGTGAGAAAGTTGGTCAGCCAGGTGGTGAATTGCGAGAGTGTGGCGAGGGGGGTGTAGAACATCGCGAGGTACGCTAGGAACGCCATCATGGAGCCGAGGGACATGTTGCCGGCGAGGACGTCGCGGCCGCCGACGTACCAGACGATGAGACCGCCGAGGCTGAAGATGAGTTGCATGATCGCGGAGAACGCGGCGGTCGAATAATCGACGTGCATGCGGCAGGCGCGAAGGTAGTCGCTAATTTTGTTGAAGCGCTGGTATTCGCGGTCTTCCTGAGCGAAGGCTTTCACGACGCGGATGCCGGATAACATGCCGGTAAGCATGCCGGCTTGTTTGCTGCTGGAATCCCAGTAGCGGTAGTGCTTGGGGTGTACGCGCTTCCAGAAGAACCAGCTGCCGACGATGACGAGCGGCGCGGGAATCAGCGTGTACATCGCGAGTTTGGGGTTGAGCGTCATGAGCATGACGCCGACGGCGGTGACTTGCACGATTTGGAGCAGGAAGCCGCCCGTGATTTGGTGGAGCAGGCTCTGGATGACTTCGCTGTCGTAGGCGACGCGGCTGGTGATTGCGCCGACCTGGTGGCGGTCGTAGTATTCGAGGCCGAGTGCATGGAGTTTTTCGACAAGTTTCGCGCGGAGGTCGAAGGTGAGGGCGACGCCGACGCGGGTGGCCATGCGACCTTTGGCGAAATTCACGGCGCTGAGAACGAGACGCGCGATGGCGAGCGAGGAGACGACGACTACCAGGCCTGCGAACAGGCCCGGCGTGTCGGGGGCGCGTTGGCCGCCTTTTAGAATGTGGTCAACGAGATATTGTTGCAGCTTTGGTGGCGTGAGCTCGGCGGCGACGGCGACGAGCATCAGGCCGCACATGATGAAGGCGGTGGTTCGGTAGGGCCAAAGCATTTGGCCGAGGCGGGCGAGGATCGCTTTGCGCGGAATGCAGCGGGGGCACGATTCGTTGGCGATCGGCAGGCGCTGACCGCACTTTGTGCAGTGGGTGATTTTTTCGGCGGCGTTTTCGTCGATTTTGACGTCGCCTTCGGTACGGAGGTCTTCGAGGTAGCGGGCGAGGCGGCTGAAGCGGTCGGCTTGGGTGTTGGGGAAGCGGGCGAGATCGACCCAGTAGTCGTCGACATACGCTTGGAGAAAGCCGGAGCCGATTGCACCTTGCGTGCGGAATTCGCGGACTTCGGAAACGGGGATGCGCGTTTCGACGACGACGGTTTGGTCGTCAACGTGCGTCACGGTCGAGTTCGAATCGCTCGGTGCGTGATGAGCGCTCATCTCGCGGATGGCGGTGATGGCGTCTTTCGTAGCGACGACCCAGTGGCGTTCGGGTTCGCCCGCTAGGGAGAGGTTGCTGCTGGCACAGAGGACGACTGGGACACCGTTGAGGCCGCGGCGATCGAGTTCTTCGTGTACAGAAAGCGGCAATTCTTCTTTGAACATGGCAATTACGTCGAGCAACTCTAGGTGGTCTGGTGGAACCGAGCTCGTTCCGCTGGCAACTTTGGGAGGTTGCGACGGCTCGGCGAAGCAGAAGAGCGTTCGCCACGGAAGACGGGCGAATCGGCTGTGGTCATCTGTTGGGTGCGAATTAGTAGCAGATGGGGGCAGTGGCCGAAATGGCAATGCTGCTGGCTTTCCCGCAAGGTACGAAGCGAAGTAGGATTGCGTGCATGTTCAAGAGGTTTTTACCCGTGGCGGCTGGCGTGCTAGCAACATGCGTTTTATTGCCAAATGCGTTTGCAGAGGGGCTCGTCCGCGATTCGTATGGAGGCATAATCCGCGGCGATGTGTCGGTTAAAAAACTGTCGCTTGTATTTACGGGCGACGAATTCGGTGAAAGCCTCGAGCCGATTCTGAAGGCACTAGACAAACGGAAAGTTCACGGTTCTTTCTTCGTGACTGGCAACTTCATTGCGCAGGCAGACTTGGCGGCGCTCCTGAAACAGGCAATCAAAGATGGGCATTATGTCGGGCCGCATTCGAACAAGCATCCGCTTTACGCGCCATGGGACGATCGGGCAAAATCGCTGATTTCCCGGGCTGATTTCACGAAGGATTTGCAGCAGAATATTGCGGGACTGCGTACACTCGGAGTGTTTAGCGGCAAAGAGACAGTGTATTTCATCCCGCCATATGAGCAGTTCAATCGCGATCAGGTCGAATGGTGCAAGCCGCTCAATGTGACGCTCTTCAATTTCACGCCGGGGAGCGGTTCGAATCGCGATTACATGCGGGAAGACGACCCGCACTTTCCGTCATCGCAAAAGATTTACGACGACATTCTTGCCTACGAGAAGAAGGATCCGCACGGGCTTAACGGATTTATTTTGTTACTGCACCTGGGGTCGGGAAGGAAGGATCCATTTCACACGCGGCTCGGAGCGCTGTGCGATGAGCTCGGCAAGCGCGGCTATGAGTTCGTGCGGATCGATTCTCTGTTTTCGCAACCTTAGCTGCTTGCCGTTCTCTGGCTTGCACTGCGGGCTGCGAACGGGAGCATCTGCAACGAGCCGTTAGTGCTTACCTTTGGCGGCCGCGGATGAGTCGGCCGCATGGTTGCTGGCAGGTGTCGTGCCCGGCGACTTGGTCGAAACTTCGGTCAGCAGGAAGACTTCGACGCAATCATTCTCGTCCTGCCAAGAGGATTCGAGCCGAGTGGTCAGGGGTTCGAAGGCGGCCGCCTGGCTGAGGCGGATTCGGTCGGCTTCGACGCCGTTTTCGAGTAGGAACTTCATGGTCGTGGCGCTCCGCTCGTAACATAGCTGCCAATGATCATGAAACGGACCGTCTTTTGGCAATGGTCGGCGCGTTGAATGAGCGCGGAGTTCGATCTTGTTCTGCTTGCCCACGAGTGCCGGGAGCAAATCGGTGAGGCGTTGTTTTGATGTCGCCGAAAGGTCGACCGACGAGTCGGCAAAACTTACGACGAGGGCTGGTAGATTTCGGTCGGTGCTCGTCATCAAAAACACTTTTTGCTTCTGTTGCCATACGGATGCAGCACCCGGTTCCTTTTCGGTTGCGTTGTCTTGGTTGGCCTGAGGCCAACGATTTGGCAGAATTCCGGAGGCGGCATCAGCAAATGGAACCGAGCCACTCAGCCCGGCGGGCGACTGCATGGTTGGCGTGCTGTTCTCAGATGACGTACCCCAGGGGTCCTGGAAGTAGCCACCGATAGCTTTTTTGACTTCCGGGCTTTGCGCGGTGAGCCACATGACCATGAAAAACGCCATCATGGCGGTCACAAAGTCCGCGTACGCCACTTTCCATGCACCACCGCCGCCAGCCATGTGCTACTCCGTGTGTTGAGGGTCGATGGTCGATGGTTGAGAGTCAGAAGATCAAATTCGTATGGTTGCTCTAACTCTCAACCATCAACTCTCAACGCTCAACTTCTTACGCTGCTTCTGCTTCCTTGAACCATTCGTCGAGTTCATCGCGCTCGGGGCGGAACTCAGAGGACACGCTGCGGCGGGCCATTTCAATCGCTACTTTCGGTGGCAAATTGTTGGCAAAGCCGACAATGATCGAGGCGATGACTTTGAAGAATGCACTCTCTTGAATCCCGAGCGATTCCATGCGAGTTGCGAGCGGGGCCGCGAACCCGTAGGACAACAGAATCCCCAGGAAAGTACCGACGAGCGCGGCACCAACTTTTTCACCGATTTCGGCTGGCGGGCCGTCGATGTGACCCATTGTGATCACGATACCGAGCACCGCCGCGACGATGCCGAAGCCGGGCAGGGCGTCGGCCGTTTTCTGCAGCGCGTGCATCGGAGCATGATGCTCTTCGGCCATCACGAGAAGTTCGGTTTCGAGTAGCCCCCCGATTTGTTCGGGTTTGATGGTCGCATCGACCAGCGGACCCATTCCGCCGCAGATAAAATGGAGCAGGTGATGATCGTGCTGCACTTTGTGATACTTACTGAAAATGCTGCTCTCTTCCGGCTTCGAGAGATGGGGCTCGAGGGCGAGCATACCATCGCGGCGAGCCAGACGAAGCAGGTCGTAAAGGCATTTGAACGAATCTTCGACCGCCGCCTTGTTGTAGGGCGAGCCTTTGATCGCGGCGACGAGCCCCTTCATCAGGTCGATCAAAACCTTCTTGGGCGAGCCAACGATGAGGCCGCCAAGTGCGGCGCCGCCAATCGTGACCAGTTCCGACGGATGGATGAGTGCGCCCATGTGGCCACCCGCCATCGTGAAGCCGCCGAGCACGGCGCCAGTCACAACAATGATGCCAACGATAACAATCATGAGTGAGCCAATCTACGTAGCGACCGATAGCGGGAGCGGACCACCTGGCAATAGCTCCACTAAAATGAACGACCCGAGCGGGAGCCGTACCAGTGCCCGAGGAAATATAGGTTAGAGATAGGTCCCCGGTGCGATGCAAATGGCCTGAAAATCGGGCCGATAAACGTTGGCACCTGGTGCGTGCAAACGCAATAATCACCCAGAGCGTTTCGTCACGATCGTTACAATCGGGCCTATCGACATGGAATTTGGTATCTGCGTTGGGCTTCGGCTAATGCGGAAGCAGGCAAACCAGGGCGACAAGCGATTCGCCGACTGTATCGTGAGTTTTTGCCAAGCATGGGTGCCTGGATAATGGCCTGAGGCGAGGGCAAATTTGACGCAGATATTCGTCCACTTTAAAGTGAACTGGCATCGCGAATTGAAGTGATGTCACAACTTCGAGCCTCGGAAGTGCCGGGCGGCACAGAGTTCTATAAATGACACGTCAACGAATGATTTCGAAGCGGCAGCGTCGGGTTTTGTGCTCATTGCTGGGAGCACTGTTCGTAGTTTGCACAAGCACCGCAGCGGTTGCCCAAGGCTACGGAGCGATCCAAGCGGTCAGGCAACGAGTTGAAGGGTTGAGCGGGCCGGGTGCGCCTGCGGGTGAAGGTCGACCGGGTGCGATGAATCCGGATCAATCGCTCACGCCTGGTGCGAACGGCGCAAAGCTTGATACGACGTATATTTCGCCGAACGCGGCCGTGCTGTTGGCGATTCGACCGGCACAATTGCTCACGTCGCCGATCGGACAGACATTTCCAACGGAAGTCGTCGCGGCCGCGGGACTGAAGTATTTGGGCTTCGATCTGGCGGATGTCGAGGAAGCGGATGCATTTTTGGATTTAACCAATCCGGTCGCGCAGTCGTATGGCATCACGATAAAATTTACAAAGCCGTTCCGTGCGAATACGCTGTCGCCGATGACGCATCCGTCCGTGCAACTCTCAGAACTCAATGGCAAAAAGTATCTACAAAGCAATTTGCCGATGTGGCCGAGCTTTTACGGGCCGAATAATCGTACGATGGTCGTCGCGCCAGATGCCATGTTGAAGCAGTTGGTGCCGAATGCGAGCCAACCGAAAACAGGCAAGCTGCTCGATATGGTTCGCGATATTCCGGCGGGGAACGATCTGTACTTGGCAATGGATGTGACCGCATTGCAGCCGCTGATGCAAAAGGGCCTCGCACAAGCGCAAGCGAAAATGCCGCCGCAGGCGAAGCAAGCTATTGAAGCGCTGAAGACTGTGTCGGCAGCGGAATTGACTCTGAATCTTGTTGCGGCTGGGCCAATTTCACTTGTCGTGCACGCCAACGACGAGCCGGCGGCCCAGCAGATCGAGACTTTTCTGCAAGAAGGGGTGAAGCAATATCAAACGGGGGCTCCGAACCCTGCCGTGCCGGGGAGCGATGATCCTATCCAACAGGCCATGGCGCGATACAAAGAACGCATGAGCAAGGCAATTATGCCGACGCGAAATGGCGCGGTGGTTACGTGCCTGCATATTGACGCGCAGGATCAAGCGCAGCGGCAGTTTGTTGGCGGTGTGATCGCCGGCTACGCGGCGGCGAGTGCGATGCCGATGATGCAAAAAGCACACGTGGCCGCCGCCGGTGCTCCAGCGGATGCAAACGCTAATCCACCACAACAGCCCACATCGGGCGGTCCCGGCGCACCGCCAGGACCGCAATAGCAGCGATTCCAAAGAGCAAGGCGATTGCCGGTTCTGGGACATTCTGCGATCCGATACTGCTGCCACTACCGGAAACCGTGAACCCAAAGTTTGTGCGCCACACGTCGTAATCGCCAGCATCAATGAGGCCGTCGCCGTTGCCGTCCGCCCCTGAGAAGGGAGTGACGGACTGGCCTTCTGCACTGCGCCAGGCGACGTAGTCTGCCGCGTCGACCACAGAATCGCCGTTGTAATCGCCGGCGAGAAGCGTTTTGCCGGTAAGCGTGAGCGTGATCGATTTGTTGAGCGCGCCAGCGATGTTTTCATCGGAAAAGTTTAACAAATAGGTGGCAGAGAAAGTGCCGACGCTCGTGGCCGCGAGTGCAGACATAAATGTGTGGCTAGCACCACCCTGCAAGACAAGAGAACCTGCAGAACTCGCGAGATCGGTCGTGAATGCCGAGGTGTTGCCCGAGGGCGTGATGCTGTCGAAATCCATATCAGCGGTGAAACCGGCAGTCGTCAGCAAATTGTAGACGTTGAAATTAAAAGCAGATGAATTGGCGCCGACGGGCACCGTGCCGAAATCATGCGAGAGGGAGGCGGTCAAAGTTCCCAATCCAAAGGAGGGCGCCGAATGATCGAGCACGGTGAGGCTTACATTGAAGGCGTCGTTCGCATCGTTCGCGCCGTGGCCGGCGCCGCCGCCGGTCGTGATGTCGAGGTTGTCGATTGTCACGGAACCGCTTTTCAATCCCGCAGTGCTGGTCGAAGTGCTCAGCCCGACTGTGATGGACTTTGAATCGGTCTGGTTGGTCCGCATGTTATTGAAGCGGCCCGAGAGCGAGCTTGTTGCCGAGCCGGTCGTGGTGACGTTGAAATAGGTCCCATTCGTTCCCGATTTATTGATTGTGAACGACTGAGCCGTCGGCACTGCTGCATTGACAAAGACACGGCCCATATCGACGGTTCGGATTGAGCTGCCATCGGCATTTACGCTCGCCCCGGCAATCGAAAGCTGGCTATTATTCGTTTGATTTACGAAGACCGACCACACGTATTCCGGATGGTCGGTAAAGGGATCGCGATTGTGCTGGAATTGGTCGTAAATGATTTGATTGCGGCGGCGCTCGAAATTGTCGGGTGGCGCGGCGTAGTTCCATTCGATCAGCCGGGTCAAATCGCCCATACCTTGCGATGTACTGGGGTCACCGTTAAATAGTTCGAGGTCAGTCGTATTTGCTTCCGTGCCGTCGTAGCGCACGGCCATGTAGAACGCCTCGCGCAATCATACCGGCGTCGGCGTTGCCTGGGTAATATTTTGAGCCGCCGTCATTGACTACCCCGGCTGGCTGAGCACCGTAGGCACCGCCGTAATTCAGGTTTCCGCGGTCACCGTTATTTGCCGTGAGAGCTGGCCGAAGCTCGAACAGATCGCTGCCGTCAGGGATACTCGTGTTGACAATACCGCGGCTCTGCGGCCAAGTGTGTTCGCGGTTCCAAGTGGTTCCGGAGTCCCATCCGGGAATAGAGCCATTCGGATTGATGGCGGCAACATTTAGCGACGTGCGATCATACACGGTCAACATGTGACCTGGCGCATTGGGATCCGCATCCGTGACCTGAAGCGAGCTGCGCGCCGCGTCGTACGACATCGGCGTTTCAACCTTGATGATGCCATTTAGCTGACTCTTCAGCGTCGTGCCGGTGCCAGTGGCAGCATTGTAGTACGTTGGCGGCGGATCATAGGCGTCCGCCCGCACATAGCCGCAGCAGAGCAGGGTCAAAAGTAAAGCCGCCAAACAATAGCATCGTCGCTGCCGATTCACCGGTTGCCTCTTCTTCCTGGATCCTGAGCTTGCCGCAGAGGCCCGCCTTGACCCGCCAGCAAGATAATCCTTTAGCATAACTGGGAAATATTAATCTGCCGAGCAATCGGGAGCGTGGCTGGCAAAAATGCGGCGGAAAATTGGCTCGGACTTGCAGAGCGATTCGGCGCGGTCAATAATCGCCCCTTCTTTCTTGCTGTTTTTTCGTTCCTCGTTAAGTTGCTAACTATGCCCCTTCTCGTCGTCGGTTCTGTTGCAATTGATAATGTCGAAACGCCACAGGCGCGTCGCGATGACCTATTGGGGGGTTCGGCTACCCACTTTTCCTACGCGGCAAGTTTCTTTACGGACGTGCAGCTTGTCGGCGTCGTCGGTACAGATTGGCCTCCCGAGCATACGAAACTGTTAGCGGATCGCGGGATCGATACCTCCGGTTTGCAGGTGGCCCAAGGGAAAACGTTCCGCTGGACCGGTCGCTACGAACCGAACATGAACGATCGCGAGACGCTTGACGTCCAGCTCAACGTGTTCGGCGAATTTAATCCGGAGCTTTCTGAGAAATATCGTCGTACTGAGTATGTATTCCTAGCCAACGGTGTGCCTGCTTTGCAGATGAAGGTTTTGGATCAGGTACCGGGCTGCCGGTTAGCTGTAGCAGACACGATGGACCTGTGGATCCAGACCGCGCACGCCGATGTGATGAAACTCTTTAAGCGGATCGACGGACTAGTAATCAACGACAGCGAAGCGAAGATGCTCGCTAAGACCGAAAACCTAGTGCTGGCCGGTCATCGGGTGCGCGAAATGGGCCCGAAGTTCGTCATTATTAAGAAGGGCGAACATGGGGCCATGTTCTTTAGCGAACATGAGACTTACGTGATGCCGGCCTTTCCGACGGAAAAAGTGGTCGATCCCACCGGCGCTGGAGACAGCTTTGCGGGCGGCATGATGGGATACCTCGCCAAGCATGACAACTTCGAACCTCACTCACTGAAGACCGCCATGGCGTACGGAATATTGGTGGCGAGCTTCGATGTCGAGGGGTTTGGTTTAGAACGGATGCAGAAAATCTCGCGCGAGGATATCGAAAAGCGAATGGATTTGTATAAAACAATGCTGCGGTTCTAAGGTTCATGAAACTCCGCACATTCATCGCGGTGGTCGCGTCGGCAGAAATTCGGCGATCTGCGGCGAAAGTCGTTGAAACGCTGCGGCCCGTCGCGGCCGATGTTAAATGGATGGTTGGCGAAAATCTGCATTGGACAATGCAGTTCTTGGGTGATGTGGATCCGCTCGAGATACCGCTCGTTTGTAAAGCGGCGACCGATGCCGCGGACGAAATTGAGTGCTTTGATTTGGAATGTCGCGGGGTCGGGGCATTTCCGGCAGCGGATCGACCGCGAACGTTGTGGATTGGGGCAGGGGCCGGCGCAGGCAATGATCGCACTGCAAGCCGCGATTCAGGTGCGACTCGACCGGCTGGGCTTTCGCGGAGAATCACGCCGCTATGTGCCCCATTTGACACTGGGTCGCGCGGGCCGCAATTCCCAGCCGCGGGCGCTCGTGCGGGAACTGGCGGCGCTTTCTGAGATTGAGCTCGGTTCAATGCTAGTTGAGGAGGTCACCGTGTTTTCGAGCGAGCTGAAACCAGATGGCCCCGTTTATGACGTGCTTGCGCACGCAGCGCTGGCACGCTGAGCGAATGGCGGGCCGCCAAGATAGCATCATGAAAAACAACCGCTCAGTCACAAGCACAATGCCTGTTAAAGCGAAACGCGGTTGACGCGTCGAGTCGTGAGGCTATACTCCTCGCACTTTTCTGCTTCTCGTTTATTTCTTCTCTTCCATTTCGCATCGAACGGCAGGTCGCGGGCAACATTGGGCCCGTGCGCGTATTCAGTTCGCAGCAACTCGGTCGTTCGAGTGCAAAATAGTGCGCGTACTTTTCATGAGTAGGCAACTTCGTGTTTGCGCTGTTATGTGCATTGCGCTGATCGCGATTGCGCGGATCGCTGTTGCGACGCAAACAAGCTCGGCGCAGTGGACTGACGCTAGAACAATTGGGCCATTTGAAATTCAGGCGAATTTTCCTCTGGCCAAATATGACGGACTGTTCAAGGAATTGCCGGATTTGCAACGCGAAATTACGCGGACGCTTGGTGTTCGTCCGGCAACGTCGCCGATTTTTGTCTACATTTTCTCGAATGAGAATGAGTATCGAGCGTACACGCAGCGGCATTTCCCCAGAGTGCCTTATCGATCGGCGCTATTTGTTTTGGAAAACGGCTCGCCCAAGGTGTACACCTACGACAAGCAGGACCTCGACATTGATTTACGGCATGAATGCACGCATGCACTTCTCCATTCCTCTTTAACGACGGTACCGTTGTGGTTGGATGAAGGAATCGCGAAGTACTTTGAGGTGCCCGCCAGTCAGCGGGCGTTCGATCACCCATACTTCTACGACCCCAAGTGGAAATGGAGCGTGCGGCTTGGAATGGTTCGCTCGATTGAGTCGCTCGAACAGCGAGATAATTTGAGCGATTTAGATGCTACTGACTACCGTTATGCTTGGGCATGGGTGCATTTCATGATGCATGGACCGGAGGCGGCGCATGACGTGCTCGTTCACAATCTTGCCAGCAATCAGCAATCAACGACTCCGAGTCGATTATCCGTTGAGCTGGCAGCAGCGGTACCGAATCCAGACGAAAAGATGATTCAGCATTTCAAACATTGGCAACGATAAGTGCGGAAACTTGCCTGCGTGGCAGTCCAAATGAAATCGACCAGCTACGACGGCGAAAACCGTCTCGACCTTTTCAGCAGTTTTAATGAGTGTCTTGGAAAAACGTTAAGTCCTGCGGTCTGTATGACCGATACGGGTGCTAGAACCCGTAGAATCGCGCCGATGCGAAAAGTGCGGGGACCGCGGCGGCGGCCAGAAATTCTAAATTGACGGCATCGCCCGCAAACGGAAGTCAACCGCGAACGCCCAATTCGCAGTATTTGCCACGTTTAAAGTGGGAGGCTCAGCCCGAACACTTTTTGCTAGCGGACACAATCGAACAAGCAACCGCGGCCCCGCGGCCGTCTGTAGTTTGGCTATCACGTAGCCAATGACAGTCGCTCCGCCGGGCCGCTGCTTTTTTTGCGTCCGAGGCGTTTCGATGGGTGCCAGCTAATTCGCTAAATTCGGTGCATTCCGCGCCGCAGTTTTCCGATCAATTATCAAGACCCGCCTCTGCAACCGCTGACGCCCGCCCGCCCCGTTCGCGTCGGCAACTCTTGTGCAACAGGTATAGGTTACCTGCTGCGCGACTCCCCACCTACCCAAATCCCGCCTGCCGGAGACCGCCGTGGCCGCCGCCAATTGGTTTCGCTACACCATTCTTGCTCATTTCGCGCGCCCCAAAGGCAATCGTCACCTGTACCGTACGGTTAAGCGGCACGCAGTAAGCCGCATCGTGGAAATTGGGATGAGCAATCTCGAGCGAGCTGAATCGTTGATTCAGGTTGCGCAGCGCTACGCCGGAAATAAGAAGGTTTGGTACACCGGGATTGATATGTTCGACGCACGGCCAACAGGCCGCACGCCGCTGGCGCTCAAGGAAACATATCGCAGACTTCGCGCAACCGATGCCAATGTGCGCCTGGTGCCAGGCGTGCCGCGGATGTCGCTGGCTTCCGCGGCAAATGCGCATCAAAACACGGATCTGATCGTGATTGGCGCCGAAGTGAGCGAGAATGATTTGTACGGGGCTTGGTTTTATGTCCCGCGGATGCTGCATGCGAATTCGGTCGTACTGAGCGAGCGTCAAGAGGCCGACGGCCAACTCACATTTAACAGCATTACGCGTACGCAAATAGCCGAGTGGGCGACCCGTGATGCCACACGGCGGGCCGCGTAAGATCCTTTCCCTATTGCAGATTGCTTTGGCGTGAAAAAGCCAAAGGAATTCCGGCAAATACGATTACGAAAGTCGTGCCGAGCGTTCGGGACTTTCGTATCCCGAGGTGTTTTTTTGCGGCCGCCCGATTGCGAGTCGTTGCCGGCTGGTCTGCCCAAAGGGCCGATTGCTGAGTACGATAATTGGAGCAATCAGGCTTCTCCTGTTGCCGGCCCGCGAACCAAATTGGGGCGGCGACCGTCTTAAACGCGTGAAGGGACACCCCCATGGCGCAGGCAGAAACAAACGGTCACGCAAATGGCTATTCATCGTCAATTCATGGCGCTGAAACGATCATTGCGCCGCGGCCGCCTTTCGAAGCCTTTGATTCGAACAACAAAGACTCTAGCGGCGACAGTTTGCGACGCGAGGCTCGCGGCAAAGTCGCACTAGTCGAAGGCAGCACGCCGCATTTGAGCGCCGAGACGCGCGATTTATTGCGCAACCGGCTGCGAATCGCCGCGATCATGTTCTTCGTCGGCTTTTCAGCGTTTCTGGTTCGTTGGTTCTTTCATTGGGATGAATGGATCCATTCGGGACAGATGCCGCTGTTTTATACGCACGGCGCTGTGACCGCGATCCTGGGCCTATTCGCGATCAGGCTTTGCCAGCATTGCTCTTATTCGTTGACCAAACTTCGAATTGCGGAGCTTGTCATTTTCGGTTGCCCGGCCTTCTTCTTCCTGATGATGGGGCTGCGCGACACCTCGATGATGCTGAACTTGCCCGATGGTCATGCCCGATTGGCCACGATCGTAACGCCTTGGATGTTGCTCCTATTCACGTACGCGATGTTTATTCCTAACACATGGCAGCGTGCCGCTGTTGTTCTGGGCCTGATGGGCGCCATTCCCGTTGCGATGTTCGCTTACTTCTACACAATTCCGGCCTACGTCGAACTTGCGAGCCGCTCGGACTACGCCGGCTTCGTCAGCGGACAGGTCCTAACAACGGCGATCGTCGTGATGACAGCGCTGGTCGGCGTTCACACGATCCGTACGCTGCGGCGAGAAGCATTCGCCGCGAAACAACTGGGCCAATATCGGCTCAAACGAAAGCTTGGCTCCGGGGGCATGGGCGAAGTCTATCTAGCCGAACACCAGATGATGAAACGACCATGCGCCGTAAAGCTGATTCGGCCAGAGAAAGCCGGCGATCCTCGGATGCTTGCTCGTTTCGAGCGTGAGGTACGCGCGACTGCGAAGTTATCGCATTGGAATTCAATTGATATCTACGACTACGGTCGCACGGCGGACGGCACGTTCTATTACGTCATGGAATATTTGCCGGGCCACAATATCGGCGAAGTCGTCGAGGGCTACGGCCCAATACCGCCCAGTCGAACCGCGTTTTTGATGGATCAAGTATGTGGTGCGCTGGCCGAGGCGCACAGCATGGGTCTGGTCCATCGTGATATCAAACCGGCGAATATCTTCTGCGCCTATCGAGGCGGTGTCTTCGACGTCGTTAAGCTGCTCGACTTCGGGTTAGCGAAACCGACGATGGAAAAAAGCCAAGATGCGCAGCTCACGTTGGCGGGCACGGTGACAGGCTCGCCGCTGTTTATGTCGCCCGAGCAGGCGAGTGGCGACGACACCGTCGACGCTCGCAGCGATATTTATTCGCTGGGCGCCGTGATGTACTACATGCTGACCGGCCAACCGCCATTTTTGTCGGACAATCCGCTGAAGGTGATGATCGCGCACGCCTCGCAAGAGGTCGTCCCGCCTCGGCAGATCAATCCCGACCTACCCGTCGAGCTCGAAGAAATCATTCTGCGGTGCTTGGAAAAGGATCCCGATCATCGTTTCCAAGATGTTCCCTCGCTGCGGCTCGCATTGCGCGAGATCGTGTTCGACGACCCGTGGACGAGCGACCTTGCCGCCCAGTGGTGGAGCTGCAACGGATGCCCCGAGCGGAAGAAATTGTCCGCCGAACTGGTGGAAGCGGCCGCCGTGTAGAGTAAACTGTTGATCTGAGCAAATTTTGCAGTTCAGATCGACCGTCTACATGGAGTCGTGTTTCACCAATGGGCCGACAGAAGTTTCTCCTTTCGTTCTTCGCATGCGTAGCGCTCTTAGTCGTCAGTCCGCTGCTCATTGCTGCGGAACGCTGGACGCCGAAACAAGCCCACGACTGGTACGCGCACCAGCCCTGGCTTGTAGGGTGCGACTTTATCCCCAGCACGGCGATCAATCAGCTTGAGATGTGGCAGCCGGACACCTTTGATCCGACCACGATCGATCGCGAGCTCGGCTGGGCCGAATCCGTTGGCTTCAACACAGTGCGTGTGTTTCTGCATGACCTGCCGTGGAAAGACGATCGCGAGGCCTTCCACAAGAACGTCGACAAGTTTCTTGAGATTTCGGCGAAACACAAAATCAAGCCGATGCTCGTGTTCTTTGATGGCGTTTGGGACCCCGATCCACAAAGCGGGCCACAGAATCGGCCGCGCGTCGGCGTTCACAACAGTGGCTGGGTCCAAAGCCCAGGTCGCGTGATTCTTGCTGACAAGGCCAAGCAAGAGGCGCTGAAGCCGTACATCACGGACATGATTTCGCGCTATGCGAAGGACGATCGCGTGCTCGCTTGGGATTTATTCAATGAGCCCGATAATCTCAATGGCAATAGCTACGGCCCCTTGGAATTGAAGAACAAGGACGAAGCAGCTGCCCGCCTTGTGCGATTGTCGTTCGAATGGGCCCGAGCCGTTGGGCCGACGCAACCCCTCACGGTTTGCCTGTGGCAAGGCAATGAGTGGAATGATCCCGCGAAGCTCGACAAGGTCCACCGGGCCGCGGTCGAACTGAGCGACGTCATCTCGTTCCACGACTACGGCAATCCCGACTCGATGAATCGCCGCATCAAGCAGCTTCGCACCTATGGCCGCCCGCTGTTCTGCACCGAGTACATGGCCCGCGGCAACGGCAGCACGTTCGAAGCGATCCTCCCCATCCTCAAGAAAGAAAACATCGCCGCCTATTGCTGGGGCCTCGTCGACGGCAAAACGCAAACGAAGTACCCCTGGGCAACCTGGCAAATGCCGATCATCGGCGAACCGTCGCCGTGGCACCACGACATCTTCCACACCGATGGCAAACCCTACAGCGAAGACGAAGTCGCCCTCATCCGCTCCCTGACGGGCGCCACACCGTAGCCGCGTTCGCAAGAACGCGGACTTCGGAAAGGCGAGGCTCTTGCCAAACCAAAAATTCGTGAAACCACCTCGCCGAAGAGTACAAGCTGGCGAAACAACAACCGGCCAAAGTGAAAGAACTCGCCACTACTTGAAAATAAAGACAGTCGCTCCCGTCGACGGAGGTATGGAACTGCTAACAGATTCATTTGAGGCCTTCAGCCGCGCAGCGGCGGTTGATTGTAGCCGGGGACGTCAGTCCCCGGTCTGGCCGAGCACGGATTTGGGAAGCCGCGCAGCGGCGACGGAATCGACGCCGTTGTTGACTTGTCATCTTTAATAGTGGGGGCGAGCAATTCTGTTGGCCGGTAGCGACTTGTTAGATGCCAGGCCACTTGCGCTTGCGCGCTTCCTTGAGCAAAGCCGATAATTCCTCAGCTGGAAGCATTAGCGAATACTGACCGAAAACCCACCTTCCTCGACGCGCGGGCTTCTGGCCAATCATGTAGTACGTAAGTCGATACTCAATGCGTCCATCTTCTTCGAATTGTAACTGCTGAAAATAAATCAGCTTATTGTCCCCGTGCGGAATGACGATCTCGTCTCTGACGACGAGATGAATCTTGCGGCCCGAAATATTGGTGATTGTGCGCCGCTTGCCGACATTAACAGGGCGTGGAGGAAGAGCGGTGCTCATAGGCGGCATCCAACGGACCAACGTTCACTGGCCGGCCCGGCGCCGACCACGCTTTCATATTATCAAGGACCGTTCCGCAGGGCCGGTCCATTGCAATGTTTGGTTATGCACGTCGCCAGTCGGCCTACTCGTCGTCCGCCCGGACAGCCCATCGCTCATGGTCGCGCCATTCACCAAATACTTGAAGGTACTTGGGTGAAAAACCTTCTCTTTTGAAGCCGCACTTGCGAATCAACGCGATCGAATGCACGTTCTCCGGCTGAATATTTGCTTCGAGGCGATGCAATTTCATCTCGCCAAAGGCATGCGCGACGACGAGCTTCATTCCTTCGGTCATATAGCCATGATTGGCGAACGGGGCCCCGACCCAATAGCCGAGATACGCCGATTGGAAAAAACCTCGAACGATGCAGTTCATGTTGATCACACCGATCATCCGACCGGACGCAATCTCGCATACCAGCATCCCGTCATCGGTAGGCGTCTGCCGACTGCGTAGATAGGCGTCGAAGCGTTCAGACGTGGCGGGCGGGTCTATCCACGGGCGCAGAAACTCGGAGCTTTCTCTTGCCAGCGCGACAAACTCGTCACGGTCACCAGGCGAAAGGCGGCGGATGCCAACCTTCTGGCTGCTTGCGACGAATAGTGATAACTCTGGGGACATAACGCCACCGTTCACCGGGCCGCGGCAAACGACATTGATCTCACCAAACCGCGCGGCCCGCGGCTCCGTGTGCAACGGTTTGTTATTTGGCGTTGTGAGCGACGATACCCCCGCGTGGAACTGTCATGGGTGCGTCTTTTACCCGATGTGGCACATGATATTGAGCGTCACACCGTTTGGGTCAATGACGTGAAACCGACGAACGCCCCACGACTCATTGGTCACAGGATACGGAATGTCATATTTGCGGGATGCAGCAGCAGCATATAGCGTATCGACATCGTCGACTTCAATCGACAGTGTTATGTCGTTGGCTCCGCTGCTCGACGGCTCGCCGCGAATTAGGCTAATCTGCGCAGTCGGCGAAGTAGGAGAAGCAAGGGTCACAATCCATTCCATATCCATCGCGACACGAAACCCAAGGAACGCCGTGTAAAACTCGACACTCGCATCCATGAGGTTGGTCGTGATGTTGGGAACTACTCGTTTGATTTCCATGACGTGAATTGAGCCGATTGTTTTGAAGGTGGCCTAGCCAAATAACGACTGCGTTCACTTGCGGGCCGGCTGCAAGGAACATGATGTCTCGAAAAACCGTCATGCCGGCCCGTCAAGTGCAACGCTTTGTTAGCCCTCGATTGGCGTCGGGAAACCGGCAGGCCGCGGCTTGCTCATTTCGCTCTCTTCATGCCAAGCGATTTCGGTGATCGCTGGCTCACTCGCCAGAACGTCGTGAACGTCCGCCAACAGGCGCTTCAATTGGTCCTTGCCGGTGGAGCTGAATGACTGCAGCCAGGCAAAGGAACCGTGGTGAAAATGCGCAACCCAGGCGCCTTCGTCCCATGCACTCAGGCCGATCCAGAACTTCTTCTGATTGCGTCGAGCGAAGAACACGACGCCCCAGTCTTCTTGGCAAAAGTCCTCATCGAGTTCCAATCCCGGAACACGCCTCAATATCGCCGCGAACCATTGCGCACCGCTGACGACGAGAATGCCGCCGCCTTCGTCCCCGACGAATTCGGCCGGATGCCGGAATGTTACGTTGGTGCACATCTCTTGAGGGCTAACGTGTTATTAGACACAAAAAATGTGGATAAGACCGTCATTTCAAGAAACAAGCATAATAAACCAGTGCTAGCGCGATTATGCCCTGCCGTCCGCAAATCGACAACCAAGTAAGCCGAATGGGACGCTACGTGTGAGCGTCACGTTTGTGGTTAGTTTGGGTAATTCTTCCAGAACGATTCCCACTGTCCTGGTTGACTGAGGTACAGCGCGCGGAGGTGGCAGACGGCATCGGAGCCGTCTTCGCCCCAACGCATGCCACTACCTTTTAGCCGATTGGCGACCACGGTTTTGCAGGCGCTTTCCACCGGGCCGGAGCCGATTTGCCAGCCGTTGGCCAGATAGCGTGGGTAGTCCATGCGATGTCGATGATTCTGAAAGTAACGCACGCAGTCGGCGTGTGACGCTCGGGTCGAAGCGCGCGCCTCGCTCAGTTCAAGTTGTTCGAGCGTGGCCAGAAGGCTCGCACCTCCTTCGTGCTTGAGTTGATGACACCAATCGCCGACCCGCTCCTGACGTTGTGACTCATCGTCCGGATACAAGGCCAAGCCGAGTTCGGTCAGGTGCTCGGCCGCGTGCCAGAAGTCGAGGATGCACTCGGCGCGGGGGAAGTTCTTGCGGAAGAATTCTTCCAAGCCGTTGCCGCCGTCCGACAGCGCGATCTGATGTTCGGCCTGATCCCAACCCACCTGCGCCGCCTGACGCCGCAGTTGCAAGCCAAGTTCGTCCAACTCGTAAAAACCGGCCAAATACCGCACGCAGTGAGGCGCTACCGCTCGCTCGTCGTGTTGGCTACGCGGGTTGTAGAGCAGGCCGACATACGCCATGCGACCATCCGCTTTGCGCCGCGGTCAGTTTGTTGTCGTACTCCGGTGGCATCCAGGCTGACATAAGCGCAGGTCTTGCCGCGCGCGTCTCGCTGCCAAGTCCACGGTTGGCGTTCGCCAAACGTCACCTTGTCCTCGAGCAGCTTGGCCAGCCGCTCTCCGGCCCCTTCGGTGACACGCTCGACTGAGGATTCGCTCAGCCGCAGTCCGCACAGCTTTTGTAAGGTCACTTCGGCCGCCTGCGCGAAGCTGGTCTGCACGCCGACGAGGCTGGCCACTTCGCTGGCGGCGGGCGTCAGCGCCCGCACGCCCAATCCCAACGCCTGATCCCAGGGAACGTGACCGCGGCCGCAACCGCCACAATGATAGTAACAACGCTCGACACGCAGCGAACCCAACAAACTTTCGTACCACTTGCCGCGCCGTTCGACGAACCGCGCGTCGCGTGAACAATGCGGACAGACCAAGCTAGCTCCCTCGTACCCGCCCCTTTTTTTGCCGCTCGTCGGCGGCCGTTTCCAGCACCCGAGCTCCCAGCTCATGCACCCGATGGCGCAGCTCGAACTCCGTTTGGCCAAACAACTGGTGGTTCGGCTGGGAGGCCATGAACCGCGCCATCGTCTTCAACTCCTCATCGAACGCCCCTCGCAAACGCTCGTAAATCCGCTGCGATTCGGCCTCTTGTTCCTCGTTCAATGACACGTTCGGCTGGCTGCGAGCCATGATGCTCCCTCCAAATTGGGCGGAAAATAGGCAAACTACTTCGTCACACCTCCAACAGACCAAATTTTCCACCCACAATCGAGACGCTCACACGGACGCTACGAACACAGTTCTTTTTGCCATCTTACTTCTTGAATTTGGCCACCGCCTCTGGTATCCTGCTCACACTATACAAATGACCACATATACGGCTGCCGCGCTGCCATCCCGCTGCGACTCGGTTGGCTTGTAGCTGCGCACGTAACATCGCGACAAAATCGTGACCGTTGCAACGAGCGCGTATCACGCTAGCGTGCCATGTTGCGAGCTAGCATCAAGGCGCGGGAGTGCAGCGATGAGACCCGGTCGAGGTGCGTCGGCGTTCTGGGTGATGCGTTGAGCTAATCAACCGGCCAACTTTGCGCGTTGCGCGAGCCGACGCATACGCTTACGGTTCGCCGCGGCGTGCGATTCGATGGCTCGTTGCTCGACGTAAGCTTCGGGATGAGATTGGAACCAGCGATCCGGAAGCAGCGACTCGAGGTCTTCGGGACGAATGTGTTTGATGCGCCCCACCACATCGACCAGATACGCGTAGGGATCGATGCAGTGGCGTTTGCACGACATGATCAAGGTGTAGATGATCGCCGCCGTTTCGCCCGCTCCTTCGTTCCCCAGGAAGAGCCAGGCCTTCTTTCCCATTACGGGACCTTTGATCACCGCCTCAACACGATTGTTGTCGATGGGGATCGTGCCATCTTCCAGGAAGCGTGTGAACGCTGTCCAACGCTTCAAGAAGTAATTCACTCCTTTGCGAAGCGCGGATCGAGGTCGCTCCTGCTCACTTCGCTCCCGCAGCCATTGACCAATCGCCTCGACAATCGGCCGCGACTCGGCTTGCCTCAATGCGCGTCGTTGCTCGTGGGACATGCCCCACGCACGGTCCTCGATATCATACAGCTTCTGGATCTGTTGCAGCATCCAGGTTGCCTTGGGATGTTTCCCCGCCACAAGCAACGGTTCGAACTTCCGACGACCGTGCGCCCAGCACGCCGCAGGCTGGATTCGGTCCAGGGAAGCCGCTGTAATCAGTTCATAGCAGATGTAGGCGTCCGATTGCAGCACGCCTTGAAATCCAGCCAACATCGCTTCGATATTCTCTCGTGTCTTGTGCGACGCGAAATAGTAGCTCACATACGGCTGTGTATCGTCGCCGTACTGGGCGTAGAGATAAGCGTTCCGAGTGTGTGGCAGGGTGGGGTCCAGGATCGGGCATGGCGTTTCATCGATCCCCACGACGCGGGCCAGCAAAACACGTTGACGAATCAACTGTGCCAACGGCGCGACGACACGCGCCAGACCACGCATCCAACGCCATTGAGTGGCACGATGAATCGATAAGCCACTTCGACGAAGGATGTCTTCCTCACGGTAATACGGCAGATGATCGGCAAACCGACTCACGGCCAGGTAGGCCAACAGGGAGTTCCCCACGTAACAACGATCCAAGAGTGGCGGCGGAACCGCCGCCACGACCGCCTTACTTTCCGTCCCCTGGGGATCATCGACCACGATCACCTCCTGGTAATGTTCGAGAACCCGAAGACGGCGCTGCGGAAGTTCCATTTCCTCTCGCACGAACCGAAAGAACCGCCGCGCGCGTGGATGATGGAGGATCTCCGGGGGAACTTCCCGTTCGTTCAACGGATGATAGACTTTTTCACGCGGCACATGCGGTGGATAGACGCGCGGTTGACGTCCGGAAGAAGTTCGTCGCTGCTTGTCGCCAGAGGAGAGTGTTTCGTCGGACGGCGCCGCTGGGGGTGCCAAGTCTTGTGAGACATCGGCCACCGATTCATCAGTCGGCGTCGTCGTGTCAAGGTGCAGCGATGGCGAGCGACTATAGCTCTCAACGTGGGACGCGTTCTCGAATTCCTCCGTGATAAATCGCTCACGTCGCGGACCATAGAGTGCCCGCTTGAGTTCGGCCACCTGGGCTTCGAGTTCATCCAGCCGATCATAGAGTTCCAGGATCAGCTGATGGCATTCCGCCACCGTCTGGGGAAGTTTTCGGCGTTTCGGCATCGTCTCAGCTCCCATCCAGGCGAGCCGATTCAGAAAGCAGGCCCGCCATATAACGAGACTACGTAGCGGGCTTGGAGGGGGTTTGACAACCGGTTGCCGATTTCTATCCTGCCATTGATCGGTGTCGCAAACGCTGACGCGCCGATTTCAAATCGATGCCAGCCAGGATCAATGATAGCTGAGCAGGACTCAATTCGATTCCCGGGGAATCACCGGTTCCTGCCGGAAGTGGAACCTGAAACGTGCCTCGCTCCAGCTGGCGGTACCAAATCCAAAAACCACTACCGTCCCAATGGAGGATCTTCAGCATGTCGCGACGCTTATTTACGAACACGAACAAGTGACCCCGACGCAGGCTCTTGTGCAAGGGTCACTTCAGTGAGCGCGATCAATCCGCGAAAACTCTTTCTCATGTCCGTCGGCTCTTTGGCGAGAAACACCTTCGTGTGCGGGGACAGCAAGAACATCTCATGCCTCCGCCGCGTTGAGTGCTTGAAGGACCGCTTGCAGCGATTGTGGGTCGATTCCAGCCGAGATGCGGACGACGCAGCCTCCCGGATGAACGACCTCCATGGTCGGCCAATTCACCGGCACGCGAACCGGAACGAAGTCACTGTGGTCCGAGCTGGGCTGCACATCGGCATCGCGCATGCGTAGCTGGCGCTGCCACCAATAAAACTGATGAACTGGAATTCGTCGCTGGCGGCAGAAGCCATTTACGGATTCCCCCGAATGCTCTCGTTCTCGCAACAATCGTCGCCATTGCCGCTCTTTCGTCTTGTCTTGCGCCTTCGCCATGATGGTGGCCTCCGAGAATTGCTCGCACGGAAATCCGCCATGCTAGCAGACCACTCAAGACGCGCTCGTTGCAACGGTCGCCACAAAATCAGCCCCGTAAAGCTTTGGATTATTGGCCACGAAAGATCACTTATCGAACACGAAACATGTCATCCGTACACAAAATTCGGATCCCCGCCGCCCAACTTTCTGCAAATTCCCCGGGAATTCGCCACATTCGCCCGTTTCAGGCCGCGAATTTTGTATCAAAAAATGATGTTTCATGTCGCCCGCACCCTCTCAACGTACCTATCTACCAATCACTGAACCACTTACGCCCAATCCGTGTCAAACAACCACTTCCCAAAATTCCGCCTTCCCCCTTCCGCCTTCCCCCTTGGTCCCCAAAAGCTAAAATGATGGATTACTTACTCGGAAGGCATTCATGACCGCCAAACCCCGCACCCTGTTCGAAAAAATCTGGGACAATCACGTCGTTTACGAGGAGCCAGGCCGGCAGACGATCCTGTATATCGATTTGCACCTGGTTCATGAGGTTACCAGCCCCCAGGCGTTCGAAGGCCTGCGACTGACGGGCCGCAAGCTTCGCCGCCCCGAGTTGACGCTGTCGACGGTCGATCACAACGTGCCGACCACGGATCGCAGCCTGCCGATTCTTGACCCAATCTCAAAACAGCAAATCGATACGCTGCGCAACAATTGCAACGAGTTCGGAATCACGCTGTACGACATTCATGATCCTCGTCAAGGAATCGTACACGTAATTGGCCCCGAGCAAGGTTACACGCAGCCGGGTATGACGATCGTTTGCGGCGATAGTCACACTTCGACGCACGGTGCTTTTGGGCGCTCGCGTTCGGAATTGGCACGAGTGAAGTCGAACACGTGCTGGCTACGCAAACGTTGCTGCAGTCGAAGGCCAAAACGTTGGAGCTGCGCGTCGACGGCAAACTTGGCCCTGGTGTCACGGCGAAGGACGTCATCCTGTATCTAATCGGTCAAATTAGCACGAGCGGTGGCGTTGGCTATTGTGTCGAGTACACGGGCGAAGTCGTGCGAGCGTTCTCGATGGAGAACCGGATGACGGTTTGCAACATGTCCATCGAGGGAGGAGCGCGGGCCGGCCTCATCGCGCCAGACGATATCACGTATGAATATTTGCGTGGCCGTCCACATGCGCCTCAAGGTGCGAAATTCGATGAGGCTGTCGCTGAGTGGCGAAAATTGCCGACAGATATCGGTGCGAAATACGATAAGTCACTGCTGTTCGACGGTGCGAAAATCGCACCGCAAGTATCTTGGGGTACGAATCCAGGCCAGGTTGCACCGGTGAACGGGCGAGTTCCGAAGCCTCTTGAATTCAATGACATTAACGACCAAAAAGCTGCTACAAGCGCGCTCGACTACATGGGGCTCCGCGGCGGTGAGTCGATTTGCGATCTGAAGCTCGATCGCGTTTTCATCGGCTCGTGTACCAATGCCCGGATCGAAGACCTGCGCGCGGCTGCGTCAGTAATCGGCGGTCGCAAAGTGGCCGGGCATGTGAACGCGATGGTGGTGCCGGGCAGTGGCTTGGTCAAGCAACAGGCTGAAAAAGAAGGGCTCGATCGAGTCTTCAAAGAGGCGGGCTTTGAGTGGCGTGAGGCTGGCTGCAGCATGTGCCTGGCAATGAATCCGGATAAGTTGGAGCCGGGCGAAAGGTGCGCATCGACTTCAAACCGTAACTTCGAAGGCCGCCAAGGTCGCGGCGGGCGCACTCATCTGGTATCGCCGGCAATGGCCGCGGCTGCCGCGTGTGCGGGGCATTTCGTTGACGTTCGCGATTGGAAATAACACACGATGAAATCATTCACAAAACACAAAGGCCTGGTCGTCGCGATGGACCGCGCCAACGTAGATACCGATCAAATCATTCCGAAGCAGTTCCTCAAGCGAATTGAGAGAACCGGCTTTGGCGAGTTTTTGTTTTGGGATTGGTCCCGCGACGAAAAGGGCGCGGTGATCCCGGACTTTGAGCTGAATCGCCCCGAAGCAAAGGGCGCTAGCGTGCTTTTGGCACGGCGCAATTTCGGTTGCGGGTCCAGCCGAGAACATGCGCCTTGGGCGCTCGAAGATTGGGGCTTTAGGATAATCGTAGCGCCCAGCTTCGCTGATATCTTTTATAACAACTGCTTCAAGAACGGCATGCTGCCGATCGTTTTGCCCGAGGACCAAGTCGACGAGTTATTTCAGCGGGCTGCCAAGTATGCGCCGTATTATCTGACGGCGGACCTGGAGAGCCAGACGCTCTCGGACGATCACGGTCTAAATGTGAAGTTCGACGTCGAGTCATTTCGTCGGCACTGTCTTATGAATGGGCTGGACGACATTGGCCTCACGCTCGAACACGCGGATAAGATAGCTGCCTACGAGCGTACCCACGCGGTGGCCGGATAGCACATGATCAACACACGAAATGGAATCACTGGTGCAGTTTTCGTGATCGCTTTCGCGTGTTGCACACTAATCAACTCGCAGCCCTTGGTGACGGCCGCCGAGGCGACCGTGAAAACCATCGCTCACGGTCTTCAGATTCCGCAAGATATCTGCGTGCGGCCCGAAGGGGGGCAGCCGAGCGAAATTTTCGTCGCTGATCGCGGGGCGGGAAAAATCGTTCGCGTGCTCGCAAATCGCCCGGACGCAGTCGACGAGGTAATCGTCGGTATTCCGAAGTTCGAATCCAAAGACGATCGACCGAGCGGCAACGGCGTTCAAACGCTGCACTTTCTGGATCATCTGCGGCTTGTTGTCGCGGGGACCGACCACGACGGCAGCCCGTTCACCCGGCTCTACGAACTGCAAGATGTGGCTGGCGCGGTTCAGTTCAACGATCAAAAACAGCCGGTCCAGTTTCCTGATGAAGCCACGGCCAGCAACAGCGGGATTCGAACGTTTCACCACTTCGCGCGTACGCGGGTGAACGATCGCGTAACCGATGCTCTGTTGTTGGCGGCCGACAGCGAAAATGGGCCGAACTCGCTGTGGAAGATTCCGATCAAGGCCGGGACGCTTGGAGACGCAATCTCACTGCCAGCGCCGAAAGGAAATGCGAGCTGGGGCGTTGGTGGAATCGCGGTGGGTAGCTCTGGTTACATCACATTGGCTAGTGACGGATCAGAAAATGCCGTTGCTGCAATTCATCAATCCGATCGATGGAACATCTGAATTCGAAATCGGGACGGGAATTTCGCATATTGTTGGGCTCTGCTATTCGCCCACGTCGGGCGACCTTCTCGCCGCTTGCTCCAATCCGAAAGACTCAAAGGCAGACGGCATTTACCGCCTCGACGATGTCGGAGAGGGAAGTAAGCCCCGTTGCCGAGCGACCAAAATTGCAAAAATATCGCGTCCCACGGGACTGGCCTTTGGTCAGGACGGAGCATTGTACGTCTCCTCGCTCGGCGATGACACGAAAAGCGACGATGGCGGCGTCGTTTTGCGAACTCACAGACTTTTAGAGCAATTCGTGCCAACTCGCACGTCTCATTGTCCAGGATTCCATGATGTCTCGTCGCGAAAAAATCGAAGCGATGCTCGTCGATGATCCGCGCGATACGTTTTTGCGGTATAGCTTGGCAATGGAGTTGGATAAAGAGGGCGAGCATGACGCCAGCCTCGCACAGTTCGCCGAACTAACGGCAGACGAACCGCCTTACGTGCCAGCCTTCTTTATGTCTGGCCAACTGCTCGTGCGACTAGGACGTATTCCGGAAGCGCAGACGATTCTGCGTAATGGCATCGCGGCCGCGAGCGCCCAAAATGACCAGCATGCGGCCGGCGAGATGACGGAGTTTTTATCGTCGCTGACGTAGAAAATCCCACCGTTGACCGGCACTCGCACGATCGGCTACACGCGCCGAGTTCCGCAAGCTGCGGCAACCGAGCAAGATGTACACGAGTCGCAGCCGCCTTGCCCCTTCGCAGCCTCGGTTCCGCAGCCCGGGCCACAGCCTTCGATCAGTGTCTCGGTGAATTTGCGAAATTGAACTTTCGCCTCGTAGGTTTCGGCCAGTTGCTGGGTAATCGTTTCGAGCTGCGGGGAAATTTCGCCAAGGAAATAAAAGAACAATCCCTGGCCATCGAAAAGATGCTCCACGTCAACTAACACCGCGTCCAAACCGTTCGCCGCTAACAATTCTGTACAAGCTGCGTAGGCTTCCTGGCGATTTTTTTCGAGCCGCGTTTGGAGCAACTCATCCTGAACGGTCACGCCGCGAAGCAAGTCGCCATCGGCAAATGCTTGGCCATCATTTCGGTCATCGGGGGGCGACAAAACATCGCCGAGCTCGAGGCCGCGGCGAGTTCGCACAATCACCCGGCTGTGCCGCGGAAAGCGACGCGCCTCGAGCGATGCGAACCGTCCAACTTGCCCCATGGCGCCAACGCGAACTAAATGGTAATGGGACATTGCCCTATTTTCGCTTGTTGGCCTCCATCTGCCAAGCTGGCTATTGGTGTGCGGGCCGGTCGGTGAGCCTGGTCAACCCCCTTGCGTGTCGGCCATCCGTGGAGATACTACGAAACAATAATGCACTTTCGATTTCTTTCTTTTATTTGCGAATCGGAGCCCAGGTGACGAGTTCCACGACTTTTTGCGATACCGACAATGAGACCGCACGCGGGTCGTGGCAGCAGCTTGCGGATGAAGTGTTGGCGGGTGGCTCGATTTCGGCAGAGCAAGCTCTGGCTGTGCTGGAGTGTCCCGACGAGGAGCTGTTGGATCTCATGTCGGCCGTGTATCGGGTTCGTCGACGATTTTTCGGGAACGAGGTCCAGCTTTATTTTTTGATGAACGCCAAAAGCGGCTTGTGTCCTGAAGACTGCACTTACTGCTCGCAATCGAAAGTCTCAGAAGCAGAAATACCGCGCTACAATTTGTTGAGCCGCGACAAATTGCTGGATGGCGCCCGGCTGGCGGCCGAGTGTAAGGCCCGCACGTATTGCATTGTGATTTCCGCCCGTGGGCCGAACGAGCGAGAGATGAAGGCGGTCACGACGATCGTGCCTGAGATCAAGCAACGGTACAACCTCAAGATTTGCGCCTGCCTTGGATTGCTAACACCGGAGCAAGCTCAAGAACTCAAGGACTGCGGGGTCGATCGGGTCAATCATAATTTGAACACCAGCAGCACTCACTACGCGGAGATTTGCACTACGCACACGTTCGACGATCGCATGGCCACACTGCACGCCGTGCGCGATGCCGGCATGGAAATGTGTTCGGGCGGAATCATTGGGATGGGCGAGGCCAGGCAGGATGTTGTCGACATGGCCTGCACGCTCCGCGATTTGGGAGTGCAATCGATCCCCGTCAATTTTTTGAACGCAATCGAGGGCACGCCGCTCGCGGGGCAAAGTGAATTGAATCCGCGTTACTGCCTAAAAGTGCTGGCTATGTTTCGTTTGGTAAATCCAAATCGAGAAATCCGCATCGCAGGTGGTCGCGAACTGCATCTTGGCAGCTTGCAGCCGCTAGCACTTTACGCGGCGAACTCGATCTTTGTGGGAGACTATCTTACGACGTCTGGCCAGGCACCTGAAGCAGATTACCAAATGATCCGCGATCTCGGGTTTGAGGTAGTCAAAAACCCAGAGATGCCGCATTGCTAGCTGGTCCGAGGCACACACGAAAAGCGTAGCCTCCCATTCTTCGTAGATTTTCCATTCGATTTAACCGGAATTCTTTCTGGAATCGATAAACTCTTGTAATCTCGTCGGACGATATACGACCGACAGTAGCACAGACTATTCATTGTCGTTGCGCGCAGCGCCCCCAAGCAAAAGCTCGCCCGACCACTTTTCTGCTCGCAAGGATGCGATCATGACGCGTCACCCGCTCGTCCTATCCGGCCTGGTTTTCGGTTCGTTGCTCGCCACGACTGCGTTGGCTCAAGTGTACGATCCGACAACTCCGGATCAACGTGTGTCGCAATTGCGTCCCGGTTGGTCGCGCGAGGGCATTGATCCTGCGGCTTCGCGAGCTCGTTACGTCGTTTCCCCTGCTCAGTACCAGCAAGCCGACGACAGTGAAACCAGCCATTCGTTCTTGCCGAATTGGTTCGGTTGGGGCAACAGCAAACCACCGCAACAACAACAGCAACAGTCGCAGCAGAATTACAAATCGAACCAACAGCACTCGTATAGCGCGAAACCGAATAACCAGCGTTCGTCGATGCCGATTAATGGAAATGATTCGACGCCGCCAGATCCAGCGTCGATGCAAGACGATCAATTACCGGGACTCGGCGGTACTCCGTTACCGCGAAGCAACTCGCAGCAACAGCGCACAGGTAACAGCAACAAGTCGAACGCCAACTCTTCGAACTCTTCGTCGCGAGCGGGGCAGGGCAGAGGACAAAACTCGTCTGCCATGCAAAACTCGTCGACTCCGCACGTTGCTTCTCGCGATCTCTCGCCACCAGCAGACCAGACGATTACAGATGAAAGTTCAGCGGTCACACGAAGTTCACCGGGCCGACGGACCGCTCCTCACATTACGCCCGACGAACTGCGACGCGAACTATCCGGCACGTTCCCAACCACGACTGCGAAGAATGACCAGAACGGATCGGCAGATGGACACAACGACAATGGCACGCCAGCCGTGAAGCCCCGTACAAGCCGCAGCATGCCGGCGGAATCCGATGCGGTGGTTTCGGACAGCCAGACTGATCAATCGACGTCGGATGCAACGCGAAGTAGCGCTTCCAATGTCGAATCGAGCCGCAGTGCGGCCGAAGCGTTTGGCGGATCGCACAGTGCGCACTCCGCTTACGGCTCGAGTAACTCGGTTCACATTCCGTTTTCAACTGTGACGCCGACGCCTCCCGAAGCAGCTCGCGGCAAAGAAGCATTCGGTGATGCCTTACAGGTCGCCAGCGGCGGTGACCCCAGCGTTCTAGCGTCGAATCAGACTCCGGTTTTGAATGTCGATATTCGCGGGCCGAAGCAAATCCTCGTTGGTCGCGAGGCGGTATACCGTGTTCGATTGCAAAATCAGAGCGAAATCCCTGCCGAGGGCATTGTCGCGTCGGTTCGTATCCCGAGCGGCGCCGAAGTCGTCAACACGACAACAACCCAGGGAACCGTTCAACCTACGCAAGATGCGCAAGCTCCCGGTCAACTTCAGTGGCACATTCAGCGGCTGGAGCACCGTGCCAGCGAGACGATGGAAGTACACCTAATTCCGCGCGAAAGTCGGCCGCTTGAGCTCGGGGTTTCGTGGTCCTTGGCGGCTGTCGGGTCGCGCGCTGTTGTCGAGGTGCAGGAAGCGAAACTCAACCTCGAAATTGCCGGTCCGAGCGAAGTCTTGTTCGATAAACCGCAAGTTTTCAAGCTGACCATCACCAATCCTGGCACGGGCACAGCGGAAAACGTCAAAATTGACTTGCTGCCGCCCGGCGGCAATCAAGAAGCCGGGAACAGTCATAAACTTGGCGATCTGGCAGCCGGTGCCAGCCAAACTTTGGAAGTTGAGCTCACGCCCCGCGACGCCGGCAAAATGCTCGTCAAGGCGACTGCCGCGGCCGATGGCGGCTTGAAGTCCGAGGCATCCAAGGAAATATTTTGCCGCAAACCCGAACTGGAGGTGGATTGGCGCGGATCGGCGACAAAATACGCCGGCACGATGGCGACGTTTTTTGTCCGCGTACGGAATCCGGGAACTGCTCCCGCCGAAGACGTAACCGTACATGCCACGCTGCCGGAAGGCGCCGAGTTTACTAGCGCGAGTGAAGGCCAATCGTTCGACGCGCGTCGCCACGAAGTGAGCTGGCATGTGGGCACACTCGCGCCCGGCGATGACAATTACATGGAATTGAAGTGCGTCCTGAAGTCGGCCGGCAAGAATATCGTTAAGCTTTCCGCTACGAGCGCCACGGGCGACCTTACTGATAGCAAGATGGCGGAAACGAACGTGATCGCGCTCGCCGACTTGAAACTGGACGTGACCGACCCCAGCGGTCCGGTTGCCGTCGGTGCGCAAACTGTTTACGAGATTCATATTCGCAACCGCGGCGAAAGCGCTGCGAAAGACGTCAACGCTGTCGCGCTTTTTTCCGAAGGAATCGAGCCGGAACAAGCTGAAGGCGCTATGTACACGATTACCGATGGCCGCGTTTCGTTCCACACCATCGAGGAACTCGCGGCGGGCCGCGAAATCGTGCTCCGAATTCGTGCCCACGCCACGCAGCCGGGTACCCATGTATTCCGAGCCGAGGTGCTGTGCCGCGACTTGGATATCAAACTCGCCACCGAGGAAACGACGAGGTTCTATGCGGATGATGTCGCGCCCAATGGCGACAAGCCGCAAAAAGAAGCCGCCAGTCGCAGCAGCGCGTTCAACTCGAGCGTTAAGTGATCCCGTTCTGTGGCTCGCTGAAGCCAGGAAGCTTTCGAGCGGCGGGTATTAGAGATGCTTCGACGTCGTTCCTTAGCGACGTTGACCGTCGCGTTGAGGCTCGCTTGCACTTGTCATTTGCTCTGGTGAATTCGCTCACGAACTAACTGCCTTATCCTCTCAGCTACCCTATCTCGCCATTCTGGTCTTGGGCTTCGGTTGCCTGCCGCTATAATCCGCCGTTCGCAATGACGGACTGCTAGCACGAATTGACCCGTCGTGCAAATTCGGTTTTGAGTTCGAGTCTGATTCCCCGCGCTTATGCTTCGACAACTTTGCTTTTTGTTTGCCGTGTTCCTCGTAGTGGCGGTCCTCATGCCGTTCACCGGCTGTGGAACGACGCGCTCCACGGACACAACTCGTACGGCAACCGAACAGTTACTGATTTCCGACGCGATCGATCGAGCGGTTGGGTCGATGAATTTCCGGACTCTCGCGGGGCAAACGGTATTTCTGGACGATTCGAAGCTGACCGACACCGTGGACAAGAACTACTACATCAGCACGTTGCGACAACAGCTCCTCGCCAATGGCTGTGATCTACGAGATAAACGCGATGATGCCGACTTTATTGTCGAAGCCCGCGCCGGCGCAATTGGCACCGACCGGAACGATTTGCTATTCGGCATTCCCTCGATGAACGTGCCGCAAATTCCGCTTGTGCAGCCCGTACCAGCGGCAATCCCAGAAATCCCCATTGCAAAGCGAAAGGACCAGCGCGGCATCGCGAAAATCGCCGTCTTTGCATATCACCGAGCCACGGGTACACCGGTTTGGCAGTCTGGAATCGTGTGCCAAGAGAGCTCGTCGAACGACGTTTGGATCTTCGGTGCTGGGCCATTTCAACATGGCACAATCTACGAAGGGACTGAGTTCGCTGGCGGATCGATTAAGGACGATCCTAAAGGTGGCTTGCCTGCCGCCCAGCGAGCCACGGCCGTGGCGATATCAAAGGAGAGTCTCTTTACCTCACCACAGCAGTTTCCAAAGTCGGTCCCATCGCAGGGCGTAGTTGTTGCTTCGCACCAAGAACCAGCGGCTGCCGCTGCGAAACCAGCAGCCGCGCCTCCTACTACGCCTCCGGCGGCGGCAAGCGCAGCCGTGACCCAATCGGCTAGCCGCCCTCCGGCTGTCGCGGCTTCCGTAATTCCAGGCATTGCGCCCACGACTGGCAAGGAGGCAGCGACGCCCGCACCTTCACCAACCACTCCGATCGCAAGTTCAGTCGTGACAACAAAGCCCGCCACGCCGCCCCCTCCCGCTGCGTTTGCTACAGTCGGCGATAGCAGTCCTCTGCCGCAGCCACGTTTCAACTCGCCGCAATAACGCGCTACGTCTCAATCCGAGACGCCTGTCTCATTCAGAGAGAGTTTCTCGGCTGTCCCTCACTTTCGCTTGTCGACCGTCACACTTCGTGCATGCAGCCGCCGCCCTATATTTCTCGGTGAAAACTGCAGTGGCGCTTACGCGATGCCCTGAACATTGTCCAACGCGACATAAGCGGCACGGCCCTTGCATTTTGCGGTATCGTCGCAACACGCGACGCTCGCCTGGGTCGACGAACGGCTTAGGGAAAACGCTTGAACGATGAGGACAAGGAGCTTCCGATGTTGGTGCTGAGTCGCAAAGTTGGTGAACGGATTCATGTAGGTGAAAACATTGTTTTGGAGATCCGACGTATTGCCGGAAATCGAGTGACGCTAGCACTCGACGCCCCGCGCGACGTGCGGATCCTTCGGGGCGAACTCGAACAAGCGGCCCGTGAGTTCCGAGCCGATGAGAAACCAGATACAAACGGCCCGGAGTCGAGCGCGAGCGCGGGTGGACCGGCCAGCGTAACAATTCTTCATAACCTGCCAGCGGAAACTGTTGGACATGAATGTGTAACGTGATTCATTCGTTCGATGCAGGATTAGCTATCATTTAATCCATCCCAACTAAGCTCCGCCCATGTCAAGCCGTCCGTCGCTTGCGTCCATCGCAGGTCGGGCGGCCTGACTTTTTTTGCGCGTAATCTGGGGAGGGTCAGTAACGCTAGCGTGCGTTCTGCATTGCTCTAAGACCAGGCGTTATCTATTCTTCGCGCCCTTGAATTCCGCTGATTCCGTCGAGCCACGACACTCTTCTTTGGCTTCTCGCTGCCGCTGGCTGTTAACTGAGACGCTTTATGCGCCCCACCCGCCGGATTGACTTACTGCTTTCCCGCGACGTTTTGCTTACATCCTGCCTGGTGGCACTGCTGTTTGTTTCAGGCTGCGCGTCGAACTCAGAGTGGGTGAAAGTTCGTGACACTCCCCACAACCCGCTCGCAGGGACGTTGGACTTGGTATCGCGCAGCGGTCCCAAACCTACGGACCGTACGATCCAGCTGCTTCGCCGGTACGACCTTGAAGGTGGGTTGAAAGGCGACCGCGCCGCGCTCCTTGCCCGCTTGGAGGACATTCAACGCCGCGAACCAGACCGAGAGCACGAATATGCGATGGCTGAGATCGCGTATATCACGGCGACACAAGCAGATAAACTTCATCATCGCCGGGCGATGCAATTCTATGGTTCGGCGATGATCCACGCCTACCGTTACCTGTTCGAGTCCGAAGTGAACCGTCCGAACGGCACCGTGGCGTTAACTATCAACCCTTACGATCCGCAATTCCGCGGTGCATCCGATCTGTACAACCAATCCCTGGAGGGAATGCTCCGCCATGTCCGTCGCGAGGGCGAGATTCGCCCAGGCATGCTGCGCTCGGTGGCGACGGCCAACAGTACGTGCTCCTTCCAAGTGACGATGCACAGCACCGGTTGGCACGAAGACGACATCGACCGCATGGAGTTCGTGAGCGACTATCAGATCCAAGGCCTCCAAAATCACTATCACACGTACGGGCTTGGTGTTCCCCTCATTGCGGTTCGAAAAACGCACGAAACGCAGGATCCGGCCGAACATTACTATCCGCCTAATGTCTGTTTCCCGCTCACGGCATTTCTGCGCGTCGAGCGGCCTGAATCGTCGCTCCCCGGCGGCACTGGCTACGACACTGAAGACCTGCACGCGAATTCCGGTCGTGCGAATACCGATCCTTCGGCCCCCCATTTCGTCCTCGAGTTGTACGACACTCTCGATCAACAATCGATCGAGGTGGCAAACCGGGGTGTGCCCCTTGAAGCGGACCTCAGCACACCGCTGGCGTATTTCTTGAACCAGCCGCAATTCAGCGAGAAGGATATCTCGACCTTGGGACTGCTTCACCCTGGCGCGGTGAAACAGTTGCAAGGGCTGTACATGTTGGAGCCGTACGACTCGAAAAAGATGCCCGTCGTCATGGTACACGGCCTGTGGTCGAGTCCCATCACGTGGATGGAAATGTACAACGATCTGCGCAGCGACCCGGCTGTTCGAGAACACTATCAGTTTTGGTTCTATTTGTACCCGACTGGCCAGCCGTTTTGGATCAGCGCGACCCAAATGCGAGAAGACCTGGCTCGGATGCGCCGCGACGTGGATCCGCAGCGTCAGGCGCCGGCGCTCGATGAGATGGTCTTAATCGGTCACAGCATGGGCGGCCTAATTGCCAAATTGCAAACCGTCGAGAGTGCAGATGCATTCTGGCACACGATGAGTGATCACCCGTTCGCCGATCTCAAAGCAGATCCGGATACCCAGCGCGCTTTAGCTACGACTTTTTACTTTCGACCTAATCCTTCGATCCGCCGCGTCGTAACGCTCGGCACGCCACACCGTGGCAGTCCGTTCGCCAACGATATCACACGTTGGGCAGGAGATGAGCTGATTGCGTTGCCACACAAAATGCTCGAACGGCAAAACGCGCTTTTGACCGATAATCGGAACTTCTTCCGACCCAATGCTCCCATTGATGTTAAAACGAGCATCGATTCACTGTCACCGGATTCCCCCGTGTTGCCGACTTTGCTCAACGCCACGCCTGGGCCTTGGGTAACGTATCACAATGTCGTGGGGCATGATCCAAACCCCGGTTGGCGCAAGTACATTGTTGGTGATGGCGACGGAGTCGTGGCGTTAACCAGTGCTCGCCTCGACAACATGCCTCAACTCGAGTCTCAAATCGTGGTGCCGGCCGATCACATGAACGTACACCGACATCCGCAAAGTATTCTGGAAGTTCGGCGTGTGCTGCTCGAGCAGTTGGACGAACTGCAAAACTTTCCGACGAGCTACGACTCCCAAATTGCATCTCGAGCAGCCGTTGAACCGCCCGCGATGCCGACGACGAAGTGACAAGTTTGCGAGCCGCTTTTAGACACTGTCTCAGCAAACGATTAAGAGCGGCGATCCATAATTGCTCGCAGCGGAGCCGATCCGTCAGCGATTCTTGGCAATAGATCGCTCATTTGTTCGCGCGGGACACGTCCGAATGCGACTTTGGCCGCCTCGCGCTTCTCGCCGCCACGAGCGACGGCCGGATTTGTATCCGTTGCCCACTCACTCATCATGCCGGCAATACCGGCGACAAGCCGACCGCTCCGCGCAGTTTCAACTTCCGCCGTTTCGCCATCAACTTCGGCGGCTTCAACCGGAACATCGAAAGCCAACTCGCCACGAATTACAGGGACGTTTCCCGGAGCTTCAATGCCAAGGCGGACGGCCTTACCCTTCATGCGAAGGACGGTGATGGTGATGTTTTCACCGATGCGAATCTTTTCTTGATACTTCCGTGTTAGAACCAACATAAAACACTCCATTAGTTGGTAGAGATAAGACTGAAACTGATTCTTTCGATCCCTCGTGTGGCCCGAATCCAACCAGCCACGCATCATTACTACGCACTCGCCGTGCCAAGGTGCGGCCAGAAAAACGGCAATTGCAGAACTGTCGACGTTTAAAGCCTTTACCGCATTTTGCCAGCGGCAAACCTGTCCACCGCTAGCAGTGAACACTTACAGTTTTCATTGCAAAATTGTAAGTCGGCAGTGGTCAAAGATGCGCCGCCGCGGCGAGATTGTGGCCGAGCTAGCGTCGACGACTGCTCGCGTTAAACCTCAGCCTTCACCGCCTTCGTCGACCAGCGTACTCTCTTGTAGCAATTCGATTTCACGTTCGTTATGCCGATCCAGGTCTGCCACAAACTCTCGCAGTTCGCCACAAATCCGTTCGAACCGAGGCTCTTCCCACTCTTTCGTTTCATTGAGCTGTGGAATCAGTTTGCGCAGGCGATCTCGAAATTGCACATGATCTTCGGATAGTCGCGCCACTCGATCCTCGAAGTATGGTTTCGATTCCGTGGCATCCGTCATATATCCGCCATCTTCTTCGATGGAAACGATTCGTTCAAAATGTCGCTGAAAGGACTTAATCGTAAACTGCAAGCTAGCGAGCTTTCGTGGCATGCTTACTGTGGGAGCATCCCAGTTGAGTGTCACCAAGAGTGCCTGCTTGATGTGCTCGAAAACCTGGTGCTCCATGCATGCGGTTGAGATGCCTGGGTCATGAATTGTAGCCATGGCACGTTTCTCCTTCAGTTGCGCCTGGAAAATGGACGCTCGTGTTGTAGCCGCAATGGCATACTATCGCGTCCGCGTCTTCACCAAGGTCGATTAGAGTCTAGCGCAACACTAAAGATGCGAACTACACAGCAGCAAGAGGCGGGCAAATGAAAAGTTGAAAAATGAAAGCGAGCCCACCAACGAAAGACAGCTTCAATATACCGATCCAATTACAAATTACAAGTGGGAAACCCGGAGACGAACCCAATGGTTGCGATTGCAAATGAGAGCAACTAGCATGCCCGACACTAGTTTCCAGCTTCCCGTTCAAGGACGAGTCAATCAGTCGTCAGTTCGATCCGGTCGCCGCATTTGCTTTTTTTCGCCAGTGACTCGTTTCTGCTTTAGACGGGCCTCTCGGGCAGATTTAGGAACTCGCGTACGCTTCCGCTTTTTCGGCACAACCGCAGCTTTTGCCACAAGAGTGCGAAGCTTGTCCAAACAATCCGCGATATTACGTGATTGATCCCGATACCTTTGGCTGGACAAAACCAGCTCACCCTGGTCGTTTATCTGCCGCCCGCACTGTCCCAACAGTCGAGCCAACACGCTCTGCGGCAATGAGAGGCTATCCTTTACCGACCAGCGCAATACCGCTTTCGATGCGACCTTATTTACGTTCTGCCCGCCCGGTCCCGAGCTACGAACAAATGTGAATTGAATCTCACTCCGCGGAATCGAGATTCGTGGATTGATCCGAAGGAGCTTTTCTTCCGTCATGCAAGCGAGCGCTGTGCGGCTACCGGAGCTAACTCGCTAAATGCGAGCAGGGATTGTTCAAGAAGGCTGCAATAGTCCGAAGTTTCGATTTCAAAACCGGACAACTTTACATCATACGCTCCGCAGTAGCCGGCGTCTTGTAGCGTACAGATTACGTCCCCCAGCGGAATTCGGCCTTCGCCAAGTGGGCAACGATCTTGTTCACTACTGGGCGAATGTCTGCGATCGGCCAAATGCACTATGCCGATGTACGGAGCGATTCGGCTTAGTACATCCCGGTGTCGACCCTTCACCGGAAAATGATAGGTGTCGTACGCGATCTTGAGATACGGGCTGTCGTATTCACCGATCAGCGACAACGTGGATTCGAGGTCGGTGAGAAACGTCCAGTCTTTTGCACAAGTCGCGTGCATTGGCTCGATCGCGAGCGGCACTTCGACATCTTCGGCCAGGGGCAAAAGCTCATCCAAGGCACAACGCAATAGGCGCCCCGCATGACGATAAGTGTGATTATTTCTACCGCCCGAATAAACCACCAAACATTTGGCCATCATCCCGGCAGCTAGCCATAGCGAGTCGCGAGCGTCGGCAACACTTTCCGCAAACGTGCGACCGTCGCTGCCAGTAAAGCCGCCGGCCCAGGATAGGTGTGTGACGCCGAGGCCGCTCCCGGCCAAGAGATCGATTGACCGACTTTCATCATCCATCACCTTGTTTCGCCAGACCCCGATGCCGTTGTAGCCGGCCTGCAGATAGTTTTCGACGTCTTCTTCCAACGACCAACGAAAGGTCGTGATCTCATTCATCGAAAGCAGCGTCATCTGGCGTGATCCCTTTTACAATCGGTGGGGTGGCAGGTGGCGAAGTCCTTAAACGGGGTGTGAGTATGCGGCATCGCGCCGCAGAAGTAAAGCTGAGTGCCGAGGTCCCAATCGCGAGTGAGTTACGTTCGATTGAAACTCGCTTAAAGCGGTGTTTCCACGATCGAAACTCACTCGCCGCGATGCAGCGTTGCTAGCACATCGGTTTGAAACGTGTAACATCTTATGGAGTTCGGTGAGTGCTATGCAGCGATTAGTTTGTTGCCCTGATGGTTCGCGGTGTCGCAAATACCTTTTAATACTCAGCCCGACATTTTCGGGGGGTATTCTCGCGTCGTCGATCGTGAGATAGCGCTTGGAGGCCAGCTTCAGATTTGTACCGGGAACTAATTTTCGTCGAGCGCCTCCAGGCAAAAGCTGCCCGTGAGCGTGTTCGACAATCGCCAACTGAGCACATAACGGCTGTACCAGTCCATCACCGCCACGAGGTACAAAAATCCATGACGCATTGGCACGTACGTGATGTCGCTCGACCACACCTGGTCGGGCCGCGTGACCTCCACATTCCGCAGTAAATACGGGTAAATCTTGTGCCCGGCGGCGGGCCAGGTCGTCCGCCGCTTGGGATAAATCGCCTCGATCCCCATCAGGCGCATCAATCGCTGCACACGCTTGCGATTGACGCCCAGCACCGCCGAGAGCTTGCGGCTGCCGTAAAACGGAGTCCGCAAATACTGCTCGTTGATCCGCCGCATCAGCGCCAGGTTCTTGGCCGATTCGCCGGCCGCGCGGTAATACCACGTGCTGTGCGCGAGCCCCAGCAAGTCGCACTGCCGCAAAATCGAAAGCTTCTCGTGTTCCGGTTCGATGCATCGCCTCAGTCCTTCAAGTGAGCTCGCTTTCACCTGGAATTTTCGAACGCGGCATTTTTTGAAGTTCGCATCGTTAATCCGCCCTGGTGGATCGTGAGGCTGCTGAGGGGTATTTCCGTACCAAAAACCGCGAACCGCGTCACTTTGGGGGGTTACCCTGTAATACGTCCCTCTGCCAGCGGGCCAACCCGATTAAGGGGTGGCGGAACTTCCCCGTTGAAACGTCGTGCTAAACACCTACGATTAAAGTAGTTAGTTAGTGACCGCGATTAGATTTCTGCGGTTTCGAATGCCAATTGGCCTCCGAACGAACACGCGTGGTTGTCGTGTGGGCCTTTTTCCTTACATTTTGTCAGCTCAACGACTAAAGATTTCGAACAGCTAGTTATTAACTACGTGTTATTACCTATGTTGAAATGATCTAACGTTTTAAGGCTAGTTAAGGGTTTTGAATCACTACGGGGTGGAGAGAGTTCACTGAATTTATGGCCATTGAAATTGTGATTGCGGATGACCATGAGGTTGTCCGGGCAGGACTTAAAACACTGCTTCAGGGCACGGATATAAAAATTGTCGGCGAAGCCAGCGATGGAAACGCTGCTTTCAAACTGGCAAATAAGCACCGGCCCGATCTTGTTTTACTTGACGTTCGCATGCCGGAAGGCGATGGTCTGAACTGTTTAGCCCGAATAAAGCTCGACCTGCCGAATATTCCCGTCGTAATGTTCAGTTCATTCGACAATCCCACTTACGTGGCCCGTGCCGTGGCCCTGGGCGCCTCTGGCTATCTCGTAAAGAGCGCAAAGCGAGAAGAAATCATCACCGCCATTCGGGCCGCCGCAGCAGGTGAAACAATCTGGTCGCGCGAAGAACTGCGGCGCGTAACCGGCGCACTTGCAGCTCCACGCAATGGCTCGGATGCCGACGTGCCACTGACTAAACGCGAGAGCGAAGTCTTAAAGCAGCTCGCATTCGGTCTGACAAACAAGGAAATCGCTCAGTCGTTGGGCATTAGCTACGAAACTGTGAAAGAGCACGTCCAGCACATTTTGCGAAAAATCGGCGTTTCTGACCGTACGCAGGCAGCCGTTTGGGCGGTTCGCAAAAACCTGGTCTGAATGGCCCAGGACCGGTAATAATCGCGATTCCCGCAAGAAAAAAAGCGGGCCTCGAATGAGCCAATCACAAATTGACTCGACGCAACAGTCAGGGGCAAGGCAACTGTTACGCCACTTCGCATTCGAGGCCCCGCGGGCCAGCAAGGTTTGACTGCCTGCGAGGCAAAGCTGAAAAGCGAGTGCATCACAGACGTGCGATACTGAAGGCAGTAAACGTGCCAACACGCGATAAACAGCCGCTATCGGGATCCCGCCTTCATCGCCGTTAACCTTTCGTCACTAACGGTTTAGTGTGAGACGATTTCGGGCTAAATCGGCCTCCCAACGGCGAATTAACCTTCGGTTCTATTGCGTCGTAGCGATGTGCCATGCGGCAGTTAACACGGCTATTTGTCTCAATTTGCTGCATTAGCAGCCCGCGCGACGGCGCTCAAAGTGGGTTTAAGAGGTCGAATCATATTGAGACGACGTTGCGGCTCGAATCGACGTAACTGATTGTTTTCCATTATGTTAGTGCCACACAAGTTGCATACATCAGCACATCGCTCCAAATCCGGGCGCGAGCCACATGAAGTCGTCATCCCAAACTGAGACCGGCGAAGTAACAGCCGGAATGGCGCTCCAATTGTCCTCTACGGCTCGCAAGATTCTTATCAGCATGAACCCTCTGGCCGGAAACCGCGCTCGGCATGCACACGCCGACGCGATCGCATCGCAACTTAAACTCGCCGGCTATCAGGTTGAGTCACCCCCAAGTTTGGAAGACTTGTGTTCGACGTCGCTTAAGTACTCACAATCGGGAGAATTACGGGCCGTTTTAGCCGTTGGCGGAGACGGTACCGCGTCTGCCGTCAGGCGCAAAGTCCCGCTCGAAGTCCCGTTGCTAGTCGTGCCAATGGGTACCGAAAACTTGTTGGGACGTTACCTCAGACAGTCGACCGATACGGAATCAATCGTTGGCGTCGTCGATAGCGGCGTTGTGATCGAGTTGGATCTGTGCCGCGCCAATGGTCAACCGTTTTTACTGATGATCAGCGCCGGTTTCGATGCCGCGATTGTACGTGCCCTTCACGAAGGGCGTGTGGGAAACATTCGGCGGTTATCGTATTTAGGCCCAACACTGCGTGCGATGCGGAGTTACGATTATCCGGAGATGCGGATATACTGGGGCAGCCAGCCCGGTGATTCCTCGCACTGTCGCTGGTTGTTTGGCTTCAATTTGCCTCTATATGCGCTGGGACTGCCGATCGCACCAGACGCCGTTGGCACCGACGGCAAATTGGATGTCTGTACATTTGAGCGAGGCTCAATTTGGAACGTAGCCAGATACTTTTGGCATATCATCCGGCGGGGACACTTTGATTTGCCAGATGCTGGGTTGCGGCAATCACATCAAATTCGCATTGAGGCCACAGACGATTCGGCGATCGCCTATCAACTCGACGGCGATTTCGCCGGTACACTTCCGGTCGATGTCGACGTGTTACCCCGACAGCTCAAACTCCTCGTATCGCAAGAGACCGCGAGACGCCTCGGCTTTCAAACCTAAATGCCGTGGGCGTTTACCCGCGGTCACTGACTAGCCCCACCGCCGACCTGGTTAACTATTGCCGATGACTCCCTTGCCATCGAATCCCGCTCAAATTGGCCCCTATCGCTGCGGCGCCGGCGAGAAGCTACTCGTCATTGCTGGGCCGTGCGTCATTGAAAGCGAATCGCTGACCCTATCGATTGCCGAGCGGCTGGCCAAAGAAACTCGAGATTTGCCGATCCAACTTGTTTTCAAAGCATCGTTCGATAAAGCGAACCGAACGAGCAAAAGCGGTTTCCGGGGCTTGGGATCGGAAGCCGGCTTAAAAATCCTGGCGAAAGTCGCGACCGCCGTCGGACTACCAGTTACGACGGATATCCATGAGTCGGACCAAGCCGCCGCTGCCGCCGAAGTTTGCACGGTGCTCCAAATTCCCGCATTTCTGGCCCGTCAAACCGATCTACTGGTTGCCGCCGCAGAAACAGGCCGGGCAGTGCATGTAAAAAAAGGCCAGTTCATGGCGCCGGCGGATATGCAGCATGTCGTCGCCAAACTTGCAGCGGCTGGCTGCCAAAACATTCTGGTCGCTGAGCGAGGGACGTTTTTTGGATATGGCCGGCTCGTCAACGACATGCGGGCCATCCCCCTGATGCAAAGCCTGGGCGTACCAGTGATCTTCGACGCCACTCACAGCGTACAAGAACCTGGGGGCCTCGGCGGCGCAACTGGCGGTAATCGGGCGATGGTCGAACCACTGGCTCGCGCCGCCGTCGCCATCGGCGTCGACGGGTTGTTTTGCGAAACCCACCCCGATCCCGATCGTTCTCCAAGCGATGGGCCAAATATGATTCCACTCACTGAATTCCCCGCGATGCTCCGGCGCTTGCTGCAGATTCGCGAGACGGTCAGCCGATTGGCCGCGCCCGTGGGAGCCGGTACGTAATGGCGCATGTTTTCCAATCGCGGCTGGTCCGCGAAAATTCCCGCGTGGTACAACTCGCCTTGGCGATAACGGTCTGCGCGGTGGGGTGTCAGCAAGGGCAGGCCCCTGTCACGAAAACCGCTCAGCAGTCGAAGCTTCGCAGCGCCGATCGCGCCGACGCGCTCCTTAAGGTCGCCGCTAATCAGCTCAACGACCTCCCGTCGGCCGTTGACACCGAAATGCGGCCTCCGGTCGTATTGCTCGATTCTCGCAAAAGCTCCGACCATCAGGATGTCTACGCGATTTGCAAAGCCAATCCCACCGCAGCCGATCGTGGCGCGAACATCATCTTTGTGCCAACCGGCAATAGTCGTTTTCGTAGCCTCGGCGTGCGAGCGGGAGATATTCTGCGGTACTTCGTGCTACCCGATCAAACAGTCGACCCCGATAGTCAACGCAGCGGAATGTCGCGGCAGAAACCGTTGCAGCTGAAAGTTGCGAAGGTAATCGACGACAACACGCTTCTGACGGACAGCTTGCTCAACCAAGAGGTCGACTTTCCGGCCAAACTTGAAATCTGGCGAAATGTCGACGACCGTATCACGGATATCAACGACAAGCTCGTAACCTATCACATTCACCGTCTGCCACCGTTAGGTTGGGAGCCCGCTCCCGATGACAACGTGATGCAGCAAGTATTGACTTGGTTGAATCAATGGATTCAACAAAGTAGCATACCGCCGTCGTGGAAGCGCGAGCCAATGCTCGACGCCCTACCGGCAGACCTTGCCGCTGCCGAAAGCGTGAAGTCTGCGATCTCGGCAGAATCACTTACGGCCAAGTCGTTTCTGCCACACGAAAGCAGAATATTGCAGGAAGCGGTTTGGCTCCGCGATATTTCACGCTGGGCACACGGCGACGGATTCGACAATTTGGGCCGCGCCACGGCGTTGTTCGATTGGACGGTCCGCAATATCCAGCTCGAGTCGGATGAAGACGGGACTCCGCGCCGGCCGTGGCACACCTTGTTATACGGCAATGGAACGGCGGAACAGCGGGCCTGGGTGTTCGCCGGTCTTTGTCGGCAGCAAGGTTTGCACGTTGTGATGCTTTGCATTCCCCTCTCCGAAGCTGGTGCGGAGGCAAAGTCGGAGAAAGGGGATTCGCCCCCGCCTAAGATGTACTGGCTCGCCGCGCTGTTTTCGAACGGGCAGCTCTATTTGTTTGATTCTCGATTGGGACTGCCGATACCGGGGCCGGATGGCAAGGGTGTCGTAACGCTGGAACAAGTACAAAAAGACGATTCACTCCTCCGAAAACTCGACCTGGAGAAAAACAAGTATCCCGTCACAGCAGAACTCGCGAAGTCAGCACACGTTTATATCGTGGCCGACCCTTTCGAATTGACTCGCAGGGCGAGTCAGCTAGAAGCGGGCCTGGCTGGCGAAGATCGTCTCGTTCTCTCCGTGAACCCCTCGACGATGGCGGAACAGTTGAAGTCTTCACCTGGCGTGACTTCAATTTCACTTTGGGAGTTTCCGTTTAGCACGCTGCGCGATCAACTGACATTGGGAAAATCCGCCCGCCATCGCGAAGCGCTCGCGTTCGAACCTTTCGCATTACGTCCGGCGCTCTGGAAAGCGCGTACTCGCCATTTTCAAGGGCGCCGTAAAGCAGCGACGGAGCCGGGCGGTGAAGCGCTGGACGACCACCAGGAGGCAGCCCGCTTGTACTTGAGCAAAGGCGTTCGCCCCACCGGAAAAGAAATTGCCGTTTCGCTCACCGATAAGCAACGGGTCGATGTCGGCGCGAAGCGTAATGCCACCTATTGGCTCGGCTTATTATCGTTCGATGACGGAAAACACGATGTGGCAGCCAACTGGTTTGGTAACCCTGATATCAACGCGGCTGATTCGCCGTGGAAAGCCGGCGCTGCCTACAATCTGGCGCACAGCTTCGAAGCAGAGCATAAGATCGACCGGGCGATTCCGCTGCTCGAAAAATCAACCTCTCCGCAGCAAGATGGCGATAAAATCCGTGCTCGCGACTTGAAGTCGGAAGCGGATAAAGCCAAATAGCGTTATTCGGCAACCTAAACGCTTTCACCCGCCAGCCATCCCGTGCTAAAGGCGGCCTGAAAATTGTAGCCGCCGATGAAGCCATCGAGGTCCAGAATCTCGCCAGCAAGGTACAGCCGGGGCACGATCTTGCTCTCCAGCGTGCTCGAATCGACTTCGTTCAATTCAACACCGCCGGCGGTCACCTCCGCCTTCTCGAAACCGCGGCTGCCCGTTACCGAGATATCGCACTCTTTCAGTTGTTGAATGAGCCGTGTCCGTTCCGTGGACGAAAACTCCGCACATCGGCGATCAATCGGAATACCCGCACCGGCCACAATCGCATCAGCCAATCTCCGCGGTAACCATTCGCCAACCACGCCGCTGATCGTTCGCTTGCCAGCTTTCTGATCCCGCCGTTCGTCAGCTGCTCCTCCAGAGCGCATGGGATTCATATTCCGGTAAAAAATCAACACGAAGGCGAACCCTCTTCGGGTCCGATGCACCGGTCACGGCGCGACTTACATCCAAAACTGCCGGCCCCGATAGCCCGAAGTGCGTAAAGAGCAGGGCTCCTCTTCGTTCGATTAATAGGCCAGGCGGCAAGCTGCGGCGACGCCGTCGAACTCTGGGTGATTCCGCTGCCGGATCGACAACGCGAATAACAACGTCCGGAATCGTGATCCCGGCTAATTCGCGAACCCATTGCTCATCGCTCGTCAGGGGGACAAGGGCAGGACGTGGCCGACGAATCGTATGCCCCAATTCGGCCGCCCAGGCGTAGCCATCCCCCACCGTTCCGCAACCCGGATAGCTCCGGCCGCCCGTCGTCAGGATCAGTTTCTCACACTGCCAACCACGAGTTTCACCCGCTAATTCAAAACAATCGTCCCTTCGTTCCACGCGCGTAATCGGTTCACCTAACACGAACTCCGCACCGCTGCGTCTCAACCTACGCAGCAAAGCATCCCGCACATCAACCGCTCGATCGCCTTGCGGAAAGATTTTGCCTCCCGTTTCGACTTTCGTCGCCAGCCCCTCATCATTCAGCAATTCAATCAATTCGTGCGGACCAAGCGCGGCCAATGGTGAGTGCAAGAATGACCCTGCCGAACCAAACGCCGCAATGATGCCATCCACGTCGCAAGCGTGCGTAATATTGCACCGCGTGCCGCCTGACATGAGGATTTTGACGCCCGCTTTGCGATTTTTCTCGACCAACAGAGTTCGTCGCCCACGTTCCGCGCTGCGTGTCGCGGCTAACAAACCCGCCGCCCCGGCCCCCACCACAATCACTTCGTACGTATTTCCTTCCACGCAGCTAGCACCCGTATAATTTCGGCAAATTACCCTCTGCGACGTCTTTCTGCACGAAAACCGCCGCAGTTACGTACTGGATGATGGTTGAACAAACCTTACCGATGACGCGGGCTCCATCGCGCCAAGATTATTGTCGCTATCTTCGATAGTGCGATAGTCGAAAACGAGATTGAACCGGCGTCGCTCGCTATGACCACCTGACCTCATGGTTCACGATCGTCGATGGAACGCTGCGCCCACGTACGCCCCGATTATCCCGCCTGGCGGCGAACCTCGTCCGAGGAATTCGTCAACGCGGTGACCCACGGCCTAGGTTTCGTCCTAGCCGTAGCCGGCTCCCTGATCATGATGTCGGGAGTCATTGCCTCTGGAAACCGCGTACTGCTGAGTGGTTGCGGAGCGTACGTCATCAGCCTTCTCGCCGTTTATGCGATGAGCACGCTCTCGCACAGTGCGACATCGGTGCGTTGGAAATCGCTCTTTCGTCAACTCGATCAAGCGTTTATTTACGTATTGATTGTGGGGACGTACACACCGTTTTCGCTCGCGTACTTGCATGGTTGGATGTGGAACACATTGCTGGCAGCAATGTGGTTAGTTGCACTGATTGGTTTCGTGGCCAAGGTGCTGTTCGCCCACCGAGTCGAGGCCGTCTCGGTCGGCTCTTATGTAATGCTGGGGTGGATGCCCATCGTCTCTCTCCCGGTTTTATATCATGTCGCGCCGCAAGGCGCTTTCCATTCGATCATTGCTGGCGGCGTATTCTATACGGTCGGCACCTTGTTTCTTGTCTATGACGAGCATGTAAAACACTTCCACGCAATCTGGCACCTGTGCGTGATTAGCGGCAGCGCTTGCCACTTCTTGGGATTACTCTTCTTCGTCGTTCGCGGCGGAGTGTAATTCATCGTCTGCGAGTTCGGCTTGGGATTCAGGCGCTGGACGCGACCTCGTTCGGCCGAATTAAGCGTCGATTTGCGCTTTCTGCGTATCTCCATTGCGCAGCACAATGTTATTGATTGAAAGGTCAGCGTATATTGTCGCTCTGCGGATCCGTTGCCCATTGCCTTTGGGTACGGGCCAACGTCCACCTCCCATCTCACACCTGATACGATTTGTCCACGCCTCGTTGCAGGCGCTGGCCAAATCCTTTCATCCATGCGAATTAGCCGAATTAAATCGAGAATTGAACGCAACGAGGCCGCTCTTTGCACGACGCTTACTCTGGCGGCGCCGGAGCTCTTTGAGCTCGTCAGCATCCTGGGTTTCGACGGCATCTGGCTGGATATGGAGCACCACCAACACAGTGTCGAAACGGCAACGCAACTAATACGCGCGGCGCGCGTGGGCAATGCAGATGTCGTTGCCCGGCCTGCAAAGGGCGAGTTCATGCGAATGGGCCGAATGCTTGAGGCCGGCGCTCAAGCAATCATGTATCCGCGCTGCGAAAGTGTTGAAGAAGCAAAAGAGGTCGTACGCTGGGCGAAGTTTGCTCCGCTAGGGCAACGAGGATTCGACGGTGCAAACCCGGATGCGGATTATCTCGGACATTCGATGACCGATTACATGCAGCATTCCAACCGCCAGACGGTTCTCATTATCCAGATCGAAGAGCAGAAAGCGTTGGATCGAGCAGAAGCCATTGCGGCCGTGCCGGGAGTCGATTTTCTCATGCTCGGACCGGCCGACTACTCAATCCTCTCGGGTATCGCTGGGCAGTTCGATAACCCGGGAATGACGGCCGCACACCAGGCGATTGCAACTGCCTCGCGCAATGCGGGCAAGAATTGGGCCCGCACTTGTGCCACCGCGGAAGTCGCAAAGGAGACCTTAGCAATGGGCGCGAAATTGATTTTCCAGGGCGCAGACATCATCTTTCTCCGCCGAGCGCTGGAACAATTGCAAAAAGATTATTGCGAAATGGGATTCCAGTTCGGTAATCGTTGATGAGCGTGCAATGCGTTGCGATTTCGCCGTTCACACTCTCACACGCGTCAATTGGGCTGCTCCACTGCATCCAACTCAGGTTTTGGGCGTATCATCAACACCAGCACGATCGACGCGACCCCCACGCTAGCGAACACGCCGAAGATCAAACTGAGCGGCACTTGACGATCTCGCAACTGGCCAAAAAACCAATCGCCGAGGCCACCGCAGCTAATGCTGACGAAGTTCATGATTCCATAGCCGGTGGCGCGCAGATGAGGTCGAACGATTTGCGATAAAATCGGCATGTTGTTGCAATCGAAGAATCCCCAGCCGATTCCAAAGAGAATCAAAAAGCCAATGGCTACGACCAGCGAACCCGCGATCCCCACCCCAAATATCGCCGGTGCGATCATGCACATTCCGATCGCGCTAACATAGATCCTTCCGCGCCGACTTCCGCGCATCCAACGATCGGCCAACCAGCCGCCGGCAATTGCGCCGCCCATAGCGGCAATTTGCCAGGACGACGTGGCCGCCACACCAGCCGGACCCTGCGCGATGTGAAACGTCTCCTTCAGAATAGCCGGCATCCAATCGCGGACCACCCAACCCGCCAGCGCCGGCAGCGTGAAATAGAGCACAAGCAAGATGAACGACACGTTGACGAGCAGCTCTCGGATGTTACCAATTGCCGACTGGTTCTCCGCACTATCCAACTGGTTGGGTTTATCTCGCAGCAGCACACACAGCGGCAACGTGTAGAGCACGCCGAACATTCCGCACGCTTCAAATGCAAAACGCCATCCGAAGCTGGGAGCATCGGCCACATACCCGCCGAATCCACCGAGAATTACGCCAAAGTAAATTGCCATTTGATGAAGCCCGACGGCCCGCGAGCGAGTGTTGCCGGTGTGGTAATCGGCGATGAGCGCAAGAGCCGCCGGTATATAAAACGCTTCGCTGATACCCATCAGCGATCGCGTCCAAAGAAGCTCATGAAACGTCGTGGCAAAACTGGTCAGCCAAGTAACGGCCGACCACACAACCAGACTGGTGCAGATCACGTAGCGACGGCTAAACCTGTCCGCGAGATAACCACCGATAAGGCTGAAGACGGCATAAACCCATTTGAATTGTCCGAGCATAAAGCCCCAATTTTCATCGGTACCGATCGTGGGGATATCGATCATGAGCGACGATTTCATCGAGGCCAGCATTTGCCGATCAAGATAATTCAACAGCGCCACGGGCATGAGAAGCGCAACGACAACCCACGCATTACGGGCGGCCGATTGTGGCAGGGAATGGTTTGGCAAGAAGGCCTACTTTGCTGGCGTCCAGCTCCAAACTTCCGCCGATCGAATCCCTGGACGCTCCTCGCCGCTCGGCACTATCCATGACTTGTTCCATCGAACACACGGTGCCGTTACGCGCGGTGCGGGAAGCTCGCCCGCTTCCGAACACTCGTTTACTCTCGGATCGTAACGAAGCATCATCTTGCTGAATCCTTGATGCTGCGCGGCCGATACGTTGAGCTGCGTTCCATCATCGCCACCAAGAATATAAATACCTCGCTGGTCGTAAGGGGCAGGGGACGGTGCAGCGACAATGGCATGCGTCGCATCCGCGATTCTCTTCCAACCACTGCCGATGTCGTACCGGTATGCGTCGCGTAAATAGTGCCGATGCGCCTTGCCGTCGACGCCTGCAACGAGCTCGGCACCGCCAAAAACCCAGAAAGTTTTCTCGTTAGCTGCAGCCACGGGCAGTATACGACCGCTGCCAGGCAGCGAATCCACCGTGGTCCATTTTGGTTCGTCGGCAGACAAGTCTAGGCACCAAACAGAAGTCAACGCGTGCGTGGAGTCGGGTCCCTCGATACCACCTGCGATCAGCAATTTGCTGCCGACCATGCCTCCGCACGCGTTCGCAATCGGTCGAGGCAGCGACGGCAAGACGGACGTGGAAATGCCACCGTTTTTCCATTCGAGTCGAAACGCGTCTGCATAGTGGCGGTTCTTATCGCTCCCACCAACACAAACGACACAGTTTTCGAAAGTGGCGCTAATGCCGTACCCGAGTGGCCGCGGCAGCTTTCCGACAGCTCGCCATTCGGCTGTCGGACGTTCGAGCACATAGACGTCGTCGTACCAAACCTTCACACCACCTTCCTCGGGTGGCTTGTTCGGAAAGTTGGTACCACCCGCAACGATCAGCGCGCCATTGCTAACCCCGGCAAACGAACCGGCTACCCCCCTGCTATTTGGAAGCGAGGGAAGACGCGTCCACTCCGTCGCCTGGATGGCGGAAACGGCCGTGACCCAACCAATCGTCAACAGCAGTTTCGACATCGGGCGTCTTAATGGCATGCGCGACAAGGCTGTACGCGGCGGCACCAATCGGCAAAACTTCGCCGCCGGAAGCGGGCAAAACCAGTCTCGAACGCCAGAACCAGCCCTTGTTCGGCCTGGTATGATTAGAGTGGACAGGGCCGGGATCGAACCGGCGACACCAGGATTTTCAGTCCTGTGCTCTACCAACTGAGCTACCTGTCCAGTAGCCTCCATAATAAGGAAAACGGCCCGACTGTAAATGGCCGTAAAGAGGCAATGCATCCCGTTTTTTCCAAGCAATTGGGCTACCAGCGACTAGCACGTCTCAGCACTTTCTGCGCGCCCGTAGCGCTGCAATTGGCATTCGCCGCCTCCGGCCTCGCCGGCGTCACTCCGGAAAGCCCCGAGGTGCAAAAGCTCGTCAACGCGGGCTTAGCATTTCTCGAACAACCCACCGAAGATGCGAACGCCAACAAACTTGGCGGAAAGTGCTTGATGG
>CAVTEJ010000030.1:0-75356 GCA_963733705.1 uncultured Planctomycetota bacterium
ATCTGCTTGTTTATCGTTCCAAACATCAGGGTTTAATTCTGGGCATTTTCCGCCATACACCACTTGGAACGCGGTTTCTCTACCGGACACCGGTTTCACTTGAGACAACATCAATGTGCTCGCCGGGGCGCTGTGTATCATTCCGAGGCGCCGTAAAGCGGAAGAACCGCACATTGTCTGCACACGGCTGCTATGTGGGATTCGCTCGAGACTTGGAGTAGAATGACGCATAGCCTTCGTCGGCGAATCCTTTTCTCTTTTCGCTCTTCGCAAGGGAGGTCCCATGGGGACCCAATGGTATTGCCGGTTGATGGGAACCGAGTTGGGGCCATTCACATCGAAGCAGCTCCTCGAGATGGCACGCAGCCATCGACTCATGCCCGACGATTCCGTGAAGAAAGGAGCCGAAGGGATGTGGGTTGCTGCGCATCGTGTGAAGGGGCTATTTGATGATGCGTCGGCATCGACGATCATCATGGCGAGTCTCCCGCCAGAAGTAAAACAAGCCCTGGAGAGCAAGCAGGAAACGACGAAGGAAGCGGCAGCACCCGAGCCGCGCCCAATTAAATGGTACTACATCTCTGATCAAAACAAGGTTGGCCCACTGAGTTTCGACGAACTAGTGGCCCGTGGCCGGGAGGGACTGGTCAAGCCAGAAAGCCGAGTCTGGTCATCGACGTCACCCAAATGGTGTGAAGCGAAAGACATCGAGGGGCTTGTGTTCGGTCAACGTACGGAAGAGTTGCGCACGTAGACAACTGAAGCGCACCGTGTCGCGTGTTTCTAGAACTCGATTGTGCGTAACACACATTGAGAACCCACCGATTAGAAACGGTTCCGATGACTGGGATCGGACCGACTCCGGCGAATTCGACAGCCTCTTCGCCGGGCATCTCAAAACTCATCGATGCGGTAGCTTTTCGGTACCGCGACGGCGTTCCGTAAACTCGTCGCCGCGGCAGGAGTGACACTCGGCGGCAAGTTTTACCGCAAAAGTGCCCCGTCAAACCAACGATTTTCGCGACCACTGACGGTTCGTCATCGATCACAATCGTCACCCATATTGCCACATATCTGCGGTCAGCAAACTCGGCGATTGCTGACAATCGGAGCCGCAGCAGGTTGAGCTGGTTCAAAATCAGTCGATTGATGAAATGTGTTATCCACCAACGAGTTGACATGGTCGTTACGCAGCCGAGAGCATCGATACTGTACGAATGGCAGATGACCAGCCAAGGCTAGGTTTTCGGTCTTAAATATCCGTGCATGCCGAGCCACTTGACGTAGGCGTCGAACCAGCCTGTGCTGGTCGTCGCCTTGTTGTACATCCCGAAGCCGTGTCCGCCTTGTTCGTAGTAGTGAAACTCGACGGGGCGGTTGGCTTTTCTCCAGGCTTCGATCAAGCCAAAGCTCCGCTGGCCAAACAACGGATCGTCCGCGGCGACCGCTGCGAACAAAGGCGGCGCGTCCGCCGGAACATCCACGGCCCCGAGCGGGCCGTAGATGTTGCCGATGAACGCCGGTTTGGCGTCATGGTTGTTGAGAGTAACAGCCATGGTGAGCATGGCGCCGGCAGAGAATCCGATCATTCCAATGCGGTCGGGATCGACATGCCATTTCGCCGCGTTGGCGCGGACGAGGACGAAGGCGGCGTTGGAGTCAGCGATCATGGCGCGATTTGCGCGGCCATCTCTCCGGGAAAAGGGCGCGTCGCCGGATGCCCGCCAGAGTCTGCGCTGGGCGGGGGGCCGCCCATGGGCGTCTTCGCGTATTCATCGAGATCGGCCGGCGTTTGGTTGAGACGGTATTTGAGCACAAACGCTGCGACGCCCTGATCGGCCAGCGCGCGGGCGACGTTCGATCCCTCGTTCTCCATCGACAGCGTGCGGAAGCCCCCGCCGGGCGCGACGATCACTGCGGCACCACTTGCCTTCGACGGTTCCGGGAGGTAGGGCGTGAGGGTGGCAACGGTGACGTTCCGCGCAAACTTGCTGCCGTACTGACTGTGCCATGACTCTTTTACGGTCGCGCCGGTAAAGGGCCCGTGCCGAGCTCGATCGCGTCGGGTTGTGCGGGGGGCTCGATCGCGGTCATCTTGTCGTTCGGAATCTTTGCAGCCGAAGGTTGGTTGGACTGTGCCATGAGAGGCCGTGCGAGCAGACCAGCCGTCAACACTGCGACGGCAGTCAGGGGCTTCGCAAAGCTACCGATGAGTTGAAAGGTTGTCCTCGGACGCGTGGCGGATTTCAATCGATGCACTCCTTGTGTTGTGTCCCAATTTCACTTTGCGCTGTTCCCGCATCAGTGCTGCATTTTCGCCATATAGATTACCATAATGTGCCTCCTTGGTTATCCCGACCGAGCGCCGCATCGATCGCATTTGGGCAGGTGGTTCGCCCGGCATCCTGTTCTGGCTCGGCATTGGCGCGGTATCCTGCGCTAGTGCCGCGACTGGCCGGGCGACCCGCTCCTTGTGATTTAGCGCGGCTCGGTGCCAGGCCGGCCGTTGTTGCTTGAGATTGACGCAAGACCAAGCCCGTTGCATCAACGCTTGAACGATATCGTGAGTTCGGCAATACCGTAGCGTCTAACTGAATAATGTGGGCGTGTCCGGAGCGGTTAGCCTGTGCCTCTCGGTCGGTTCGCGCGGGGCTTGGGCGTCATGATTCCCGAGCAGGGACTCTTGGCCCGTCACGGTCGAGCGTTCTCCACTAGCGTCACAATCTGCACGAACTCGACGTCGGGCCGTACGCCGTAGAGACCCGTTACGCGCTCCAGAAGCGCATCGGTGAAAAAGTCTTTGGCTGCGTCCTCTGAGTCCCAAATGTAGAAGTTTGTGGCCTCGCGCTTTGCGGAATTGATCGTGAAAGCTTTGGAACGTAATCCGGGCATTCCCTCAAACCTTGGGCGTGCGGTCTCGGCGATCTTCCGCACGGCTTGCTCATCGAAATTGTCTCCGTAGCGAAAAGTTACAAATACACCGATCATGCCGCACTCCTTCACTTGCCTTGGCCAGGTTTACGATAAGTCAACCTTAAGTGTACCACAAGTAAACTTACCTAGCTCCAGGAACAGACGATAATGCATATGAACGGAGCGAAATCAGAAGACAGTGGCATACGCCAACCGCCAGCGACTGATGCGATTTCGGAAAGTCGAAATTGGGTGATTAAATCTATGTGATCGTTTTTTTTGCGGTGGGGCGTGCCCGCCGCAAGAGGTTCACAGTTGACGTGCGAGTCCCACTGACTCGCGCATGCAGCAGACTTGGAAAGGAGAGGTCAGATGCCACTAGCCAACATTAAGGTGATCGAGGGGGTCTTCACCGATACCGAGAAGCGACAGATGATCGAGAAGGTCACCGATGCGCTTGTCGCGATTGAGGGAGAACCCCTGCGCGACAAGACCGTGGTGATCATTGAAGAAACGAGAAGCGGTGATTGGGGAATCGGCGGAAAGACATTGGCGACGCAGGAAGTAACACATCTTCGAGCCGGTGGCTAACGTCGATTGGCCAGTTTGGTCGAGTGCCGCGTGTGCTCCCGGACTTGCGACTCACGCCGCGTGGCGCAATCCAAGTTATGTCGCCGCTGAGGTTGGCGATGTCTTGGATATCGAATCCGGCGCCGCCGTCAAATGAGCTGGAAGTTATCGGAGTTGGTCCCACTGAGGCGTGCATGAGGATTATCATCAACGGGGCGGGCATCGCCGGTCCGACGCTTGCTTACTGGCTGCGGATAGGCGGTCATGAGGTGGTTCTCGTCGAGTCGGCGCCGCAGCTTCGCACCGGCGGGTACGTCATCGACTTCGGGTTGGTCGGCTACGACATCGCCCAAAAGATGGGCCTGATCCCCCGGCTCCGGGAGTTGGGCTACCAAGTGCACGAGATGCGCTTCGTGGATCGACAGGGCCGCACCAGTGCCAGCATGTCGGTCGATTCCTTAACCCGGCTGACTCACGGCCGCTACATCACCGTGGGGCGTTCGGACCTTGCGGCGACAATCTACGGTGCGCTGGATGGGGCGGTCGAGACGATCTTCGGCGACTCCGTGGCGAGTATCGAGGAGACGGCGCAAGGCGTGCGGGTTGGCTTCGATCGTGCTCCTCGCGCGAGGCCGACCTCGTAATTGGCACGGACGGCTTGCATTCGCGCGTCCGCCAGCTGGTGTTTGGACCGGATACGGATGTCGAGGTCTCACTCGGTTTTCACGTCGCCGCGTTCGAGGTCGAGGGCTATCGGCCGCGCGACGAACTCGTCTATGTCGGCTACGGGGTTCCGGGGCGACAGATTTTTCGCTTCTCCATGCGCGAGGACAAGACGCTCTTTCTCTTCGTTTTTCGTGACGAGTACCTGCCCACCCAGCGCCCCGCGAACGACCAAGAACGTAAATCGGTGCTGAGGAATGTCTTTGCCGATGTGGGCTGGGAGGGCCCACAGATCCTCGCGGCCCTGGAGAGCGTCGGCGGCCTTTATTTCGACCGGGTCAGCCAAATCCGACTGGATCGCTGGATCAAAGGGCGCACAGCGCTGGTCGGCGATGCCGCGGCCTGTGTCTCCCTCATGGCTGGCGAAGGTTCGAGCCTGGCGATGGCGGAAGCTTATGTGCTGGCGGGCGAGCTGCACACTTGCGGCGGTGATTACGCCGCCGCCTTTGCACGCTACGAACAGCGGCTGATGCCGTGGCTGAAGCGCAAGCAGAAGACGGCGGCGCGATTCGCCTCGTCCTTTGCCCCGAAGACGGCGTTCGGCATTGCGTTCCGCAGCCTGGTCATGCGGTTCATGCAGCCGTTGCCGTTCGTGATGGATTACTTCATCGGCCGCGAACTGCGTGACCAGGTCCAACTCCCCGACTATGGATGGTAACGGAAACGTGGTGGCAATAGCGAGAGGGGAGGCGGAGTTCGCAGCCATTCAGGCCGAACCATCCGCTGCAGCCGACTAGGCTCGCAACAATACTTCCTGGGACCTCGTAGCCCACTCAGGCGGGCCGGGCTGCTGAGCGGGGTCGTTGGCAGCGGTGTAGCACCTCGTTCAGTTTGAGGCTCCTTGAACTAGCGGAAGTTGGACAAACCTCACTAGCTTGACGTTTCTTCCAACTGCAAACGCTGATGAATACCTCTGCGGCGGCGCCATCAAGTCGATAAGCAATTCAGCATGGGGTCATGCTACGCTCGAACGGAAGCGCGTTCGTGCACCATGTGGGCGTGTCATTTGTCGGTCACGCACTTCTCAATTGGCGGGCGGCGGGATGTCGATCAGCAGCCGAATTTCCGGGAGACAGAATGCCCGCCGAAATGCCGCGTAAGTACCTCAGCAACTTTCCATGCGGAAAGACGATCTTGCCTGATCCGGCGACGGCGGCTGACGCCTTCGCCCGGCATCTCAAAACCCGTCGATGCCGTAGCTTTTCGGTACCGCGACGGCGTTCCGTAAACTCGTCGCCGCGGCAGGAGTGACACTCGGCGGCAAGTTTTACCGCAAAGTGCCCCGTCAAACCAAGGTATTTCGACACGATTGGTCGCGAGCCTTGTGACAAGGCCCGGCAGGAATCCGGGCCGTGGATCCGCCATTCTGGGCTAAGGGATGACTCAAAAATAACTTCGGCGTTTCAGTTGGGCGAGAATTTATAGTTGTAGGCGGAAAGGGCGTAGTCGCGTCGCGTTGGTTCGTCGGTGAGGAATTCGGGGTCCGCTTTGATACCAGCGGCGTATTCCTTGCGGGCCAGTTCGCAAACAACGCGCAGGCCAGTCCGCGTAGTCGTTTGTTGCAGTGCTTGACGGATGGCTTCGATGCTGGTGAGTTGAATCGCCTGCAAGGAGCGTGACAAGTGGCAGAACAGGCGGTGGTCGATGGGATTGTATTTCGAGCAATACGGCGGAAGATGACACACGCGGAACGTGCGACACAGACGCTGGCTCAATTGGTGCAGTTGCTGCCGAAACAGCGGCACGCGATAACCATTGCTGCCGCCGCAATCGGCCAGCAACAGGATCGGACTCGTCGGATCGTAGCGCCGCTTGCCCAGTCGGTGCCACCAGCGGCGAATTGCGTCACAGGCCAACTGGCCGGTGTCGGCTGCGCCAGATAGACCAGGGCTTCATTCGCCGCGAGATCATAGACTCCGTAGGGAATCACCTTGCCCCAGCTCGAACTAGGGAAGTCATGATCCCAGGCTGGCAGGCGATCGTCCGTCCAGGCTTGACCGGCGCCTCGAACCGCCCCAGAAGCTCTTTCTTCTTGGTGTCGATCGAGAGCACCGGCCAGTCGCGGACCAGAAAGTACTGCTTCACTTGGTTCATCCGCTGGAATTGCGCTTCGCGATCCGCATTCTCTCCCATGGCCAACGTTTTCTCCATCTTGCGGCGCGACAAACCAAGTTCATTGCGAGCAGCCGGTCGACCGTGTTCGCAGAAACCGAGAATCCGAATTCGGCCAGCTCCTCCGAAAACGATTCACACGAGTGACTCGTCCACACGCGACCTGGCTCGACCGCCGAACCAGCCGTGTGATGTTCGACCAGCTTCTTCAGTTGGGGAACCAACTCGGGCTCGGCCGAGCTAGCTTTCTTACGGCCTCCCTTTTTTTCGGACGCGCCCCGCGGCTGCGTCCTGCGGAAGGTGCTCGACATCGGTCATGCCGCGTCGAATCGTATCCGGATCACAACCAAATAGCTCGGCGATGTACGCCACCCCGCCATGATCCAGCTTCCCGGCTTCGACCGCGGCGTATCGTCGCCGATCCTTCTCCGACAACGACCGGTAAAAGTTCACCATCTGAACTTCCACCCGCTCTTCATATCCATTCATGTCAAACTCCAAGGACAACCCTCCTCGGAGTATAACAACTTGCGGTAGTTATTTTTGAGTCGTCGCTAATGATCCCACATCCCCGTTCGACCGTCGTATTCAAATGGTGCGACATCGTTTGCTGAGTGAAAATCGGATGGACAAAAAAACATTGCAATTGCCCAATCCGTAGGGGATAATTGCCGCACTGCTCCGGCTCTTAGATCTCTGGACGGCCTCTGCCGTCGCTCCGGTCACAGCCGCCAGTGACCATTTGGTCTGTGGTTGTTGAATCTGTGGTGACCGGGTTTGTCTTGATTCTTCCCGCGCGACGGCCGCGCCAAATAATCGACTGGCTCATGTACAGATACCGATAGCGAGGTTAATTGTCATGATCCGGTGCTTCAATCAGCTTGGGCCGGGAACGATTGTGGTGGCGGCGTTGTCGTCGGCAACAGACGCCGCGACAGCCTCGCGTCCTTGGAATGATGGCACTAGCAAGAGGTAAGTCCCAATGAATCGTCGAATTCTAATTGTGATCTCATTGGTTGCGGCCGGGTGTGGCGCGGGCAGGGCGTCGGCAGCTTACTTGAGCGTGGTGAGCACGACGGGCAGCGGCTTAATCTATCATCGGTTGAATGCCCCAGGTTCCCCGACACAGGTAGAGCAATTGACGTTTAGCGATACACACCAAGCGCCATCGATAGTGTCGGCGTCCGATGGCGACGTGGTCGATATCAATGGATTGGTGAATGAGTCGGCAGCCGGCCATTCCAGCGCGCAAATTGGTGCTCTGAAGGCCACGATTAGCTGCGAGTTAATGACGACTTCGTCGTCGAATGCGCCGGCCTACCTCACCAACGGGACGTTTGACGCCACATCGATCGCGGATTGGACGGACTCGGCAACAGTCGCGGGCTTAACGCCCGGTAAATCCGTATTCGTCAATGGCGTTCTGCAAATCAGCGGCAAGCTGGCAGAAAGCCTGGACAGTATAGGCGTAAACAGCGGGAGCGGTTTCGCGACGATGAATCTAAGCGGTACGGGCATTGTCTCTGTTTCCGGTGGGTTTGGTGAAAGAACGAGTCCGCCCACACACCTCAACAATCCGCCGCCGAACTTGGTTCCACTTGTCATTCAAATGACCGTCGGTGCGCCGCACGAAATAAAATACACTCTTTCGGTGCGGGCTGTGGGCGACTTGCAGAGCAACCTCTACTCTCCGGCAGCTTTGAATTCAAACGCTACGCTCAAAGTTTCCGGCGACTTTGGCAGCACCGTCACTTGGGGCGGAATTACTAGCGTCACCGACGCGGTTACCGGCGCGACGTTGACTGGTTGGAGCGTGCAATCGGACTCCGGATTCGACTATTCCCGGCCTTTTCCGATACCGGAGCCAGCCACGCTCATTCTTCTCGGCTTGGGTGTTTTTTCGCTCACCGTGGCAGCGCGGAAAAGAGCGTAGGGGCTGTGTGCAAACGGGTGCCTCCTGGCTCTGTAGAAATCGAGGACGACCATAGCATCAAAACGCTGCGAATAGGGTGAAAAAGGCCGATGAGCGAGAATTAAGTGTTTTTCCTGTCGCACACGTGTCATACCGTGAGGGCGTGTTGACAAACCACCGATTCTGAAACGACCGACCATTCTCAACTACTCATCCGTTTGATGGCATAGCTGGGGCGTGCCGAGAACTCGTCTCCGCGGTCGGTCTGACACTCGGGCGATCATTTTAATCGTAAGGACGAGTAATCTAACGAACGTTTCTGACACACCATCGTTACTCGGTGAATTATTCCCCCATTCTGCTGCTCCCATAGCCTAGACTGTGCCCGGCAAACCGGCTCCGATGCTGCTACAATCATGTAGGTTGTCGTTTTCGGGGACGGCCATGAACGATGTGACGCAAATTCTTTCGCGCATTGAATCCGGCGATCCGCGGGCATCGGAAGAGCTTCTTCCATTGGTTTATGACCAGTTGAGGCGTCTTGCCGCACAGCGGCGGCCCAAACACACCCACCCGCTCGAACGCAGGTGAGGAATCGTCGAACCGAATTCGCCCACACACCGCGTTGCCTGAGAGAAATGCCACATTCGTGCCCGCAGTAATTGCCGCTTGGACATTCTGAAACATCTCCATCGTCCAATACTCGTCGTGGCCAACACTGAGAAAACCGCGCGCGCGGCGCAGCCCCTCGGGATCGCGGTGGGTGTCGAGATTCGAGATGTAAGTCACATCATACCCTAGCGATTCCATCCAGTAGGCCAGAGGGTACTCCCAGAGCAACCACTCGCCCGACCCCAGGGACATCGGCGCGTCGAGTATTTGGCAATACTTTCCATACGGTCGCCGAAAACTGACTTGCACGCCCCCGCCCCAATACCATTCGTGCTGCCCGTCGTCGTAGAGCGCGTATTGATTCGGCCACCGATTGTAAGCCTGCCACGTATGATCGCTGCATTGAAAGATGTAGTCCGCCGCACGGTCATCGCGGACGATAAAAATCACATAGCTTTGCAAATCGCTATGGAGCGCCGTGAGCTTGCCCAAATAGACGCCGCTCAGCCAGTCTTCGGGAATCTGCAACTCGGCGCAAGCTTGCCATTCACAGTTCCGCACGCGCTTCGGTCCGATGGAAGGCTCCGGTTGAACGGTGCCTTTGAATTCGCCCAATTGTTTGATGAGCCTCCCGCCATCGCCGCCGTAATATCCGGTGCGATAGATGTCGAGCGTAAAGGGCGAGGCGGGATTAGTGCTCACGTGAAACGTAAGGGTTTCGCCAGCGCGGATTGTGCGGTGCGAGCAAAAACCTTCAATGCTAGGAGAGCGGTAACGCGTTGTGGGATCGATGCGTGTCTGACGAAGCATCCAATCACGAGTTCCAGGACGGCGATTCTCCTGAATTACCGCGTTGTCAGACGTCCCAGCTCCGAGCAAGCCAGTGGGCGCGCTAGCAACCGCCAGCCCAGCCGCCGCCACGTTACGCAACATTTGCCTGCGAGAGAAACTGGGATTTGTGTCGTCGGCTGACATCTGCGGCTTCACATCCTATGGAACTAAATAGTTAAAGTGCACTCACCGTCAAATGTACCAGCGTCTTTGAACTCTGATCCGAAGGCCAAGTCTTCCACGGCGAAAGCACCCAGTAACCGTCAAACAGTGGCCACGATCCTCTCAAAGTTGTCATTTGTTGTCGTGCTGCCATTGGGCATAAGTAATACGTGACACTTCGAACCCATCCGTGGTCCGACAATAGATCGATGGCGAACCGAGTCGCCCGATGGACGCGACATTGTTGATGTGCATTCGCGGACCAAGCAAATCATCGGCCACATGAAACATCACCACTTCGCCAATGAACAGCGTGTTGGATCCAAGTGGTTGCGATTGAAACAATTTGCACTCTATGCTCGCCTGCGACTCGGCCAAGCGCGGAGGTTGGACGTGAACAGAAGTCGCGGGGTGCAAATTGGCAGCCGTCATTTCGCTCTGGTCAGGAGGGAAATCAGCCGCCGACACATTCATCACGGCGAACAAGTCCTCGGTCACCATGTTCACCACAAACTCGCGACTTGTCTGAATTTTTTTTGCGGTGTCTTTGGATCCACGGTCGTCCCGGCGGCCAATACCGATGACGACATAAAGCGGATCGCTGCCCACCGCGTTAAAGATACTAAAAGGGGCGAGGTTCATGACGCCGCTCTCGTTTAGAGTCGTGATCTAAGTGATTGGACGCGGTACGAAAAATTGGTTATCAGCTTGTAGTTGTCAGCTTGACTGTAAATGGAGGTGGCAATTTGCATGTGTGCAATTCTAGCAAAGCGGTAAAGATGTGCCGCACATGAATCGCAGGAAGGCAAACGCGGAAGGGGATAATCGGTTCGAACTTAATGATCCCTCCTTCCCCACCCTACGAGGTTTGCTCAGATAAACAAGCCGGAAATAAGCAACGAATTCAGCTACCCACGGATCGGCTACATCGCAGAGGCACATTCACCAGGCAGGATTTAAGGGTGCCGCCTGCGGTCGCGGCGACACTTGGTGGGCGGCCGCCGGTGCTCGTAGCTTGCGGTTACTTTGCGCGGGCGGCGGTTTCCGGAAAACTTGAAGCGGTGTTCCCCGCGATGATCGATCCGCGAATCGTTAAGCTTCCTGAAACCGTAATCCCGCCATACCCAGTTGAACCCATGTGGCTATCTGTCACGGTGCTGCCGGTGATCGTGATGCTACCTAGATCGGCCAGTCCGCCGCCGAAGGCATAACCGCCTTGGGTCTGGTTGCCGGATACCGTCGATTGGACGAGCACCAGGCTGCCTGCCGAGAACACGACACCACCAAAGGCTCCAAGACCCTCGGTGCGACTTCCCGAGACGAGGCTATTGGCAATCGTGAGGGTGCCGACTGAGTTGAACCGGATGGCTCCGCCGTGGTGCGGGCGACTTCTTTGGCGACTAAGCTAAGGACGATGTTTGCGGACGCACCTAGCTTCGGGACTTTGAGGGTCGTCTCGACGACGATGGTGTGTTTGCTGGGCGCTACTCTTTGAAACTGCCTTAATTTGCGGAATAGCGCAACAAAAAAGCCCGCGACAGAATTAGCTGCCGAGGGCTTTGCAACGCCGACGAACGACGTATTCAGCCATGCGCCACCTGGGGGTAACGATGCGCCCGGCAGTGCTTTGCACCTAAATTCAAGTCGAGCTACAAGGTCCCCAACATTTCAGTCGGCGTTGCCACAATTACTTGTACTTGCGTGATTATTTATGTGCAAAGCCCGTGATTGCCATTCGTTGCCGCCATCCCGCTGTGGGATGTTAAAGCGCCGGAGGCGACAAGACTTCATCATCACTTGTGACGGTTTGGCAAATGTGCCAGCAGCCGACAGGTCGAAGGCCTCTTTCTTCGCTCCAAAGACCGGACTTCAACCTGCGATTTGCTCAACCGGATGCGGCAAAAGCCCGATGAACGGAATACACCGACTTATGGTCCCGCGCCGTCACTGCGCAGTGCATCTCCGCATCCACGATTATCTGCTCGATCTCATCGCATTGAGATTGCGCAATCGAAGGATCGCCATTCGATGGTTTCGCGGACACAGCCAAAACACGCCTTGAATTGGGTTTGCGCACTGTATCTGATAGGCCTATCCGTGTTTGGCGGGTGCCGTCTGCCCAGTTTTCCGCTCTTTTCGTTTCTGACGCCCCGACAGGAAGTGCATCAACTAAGGACGATCGAAGGTATTGCTCTCGATAAAGAGTCAACATCGCCTCCCAAGCATCTCGGCGACGCTGCTACCAAAGACAGCAAAGCCGGCGCGACAACGATCACCGAAGAGTTGCCTCCGCCTTCGGCTTCGGACCCGTCGAAAAGTGGTTTAGCAGAAAGCACTAAGCCCAAAAAACCCGTCGTCCCGCCGGCCGACAGGATTGCGCTAACGCTTGCCGACGCGCGGGCGTCGGCGCTCGAGGCGAACCTTGACTTGCGAGTCCAGGAGGTGAATCCAGCAATTGCACGGCAAGCGATTTCCGCCGAGGCCGGTAAATTCGAAGCCACGTTTCGCACGACCTACCAGCGCGAGCGTCTTGATCCGCCACCGGGGGTTCAGTTTGGCGGCGTTCCTGACACGACGTTCGATCGCTTCACGAACACGATTACGCAGCCGCTGACGACCGGCGGCCAGTTTCAAGTATTGCATAATGTCACTAAGAGCGACATAAACGTGCCGGACGTGTTTGATGCCGTTAATACCGACCTCGGTGTCACCTATCGCCAGCCACTATTACGCGGCTTTGGCTACCAAGTGAACACAGCGAGCATTCAAATTGCTCGCGCAATCAGGTATTATAGACACCCACTCGAAGCTGACCGCAATCCGAGTGTTAGCCGACGTGGAGCGCGACTACTGGCAGTTGTACGCCGCGCGTCAATTCCTCGAAATTGCACGAGAGCAATTGGATTTGGCGAAGAAGCAGAAGGCGGTCACTGACAAACTTGTGGCGGCAGGTGTTTTTACCAGCGTTGAGCAACTCGTTGCCGAATCCGGTGTGCTAGTGCGCGAAAATGCCGCGATTCAGGCTGAGACCAACGTGCGGGTGGCCGAGCGCGATCTCAAACGCATCATGCAACGACCAGACGCGCCGGTCACCAGTTCGACCAAACTCGAATTGGCTACAGAACCGAATCCGCTCGGGCTCGAGTTCGATCGCGAAGAACTTGCGGATCGAGCTGTGCACAATCGCATGGAGCTTGTCGAGCTCACGTTGCAGCTATTGTCCCAGTCCATCCAACGGCAAGCGCAGCAAAACGCCACACTGCCGAGTTTAGATCTCACGGCCAATCTCGATTCGTTAGGGCTCGACACAAGCTATCGCAAATCCATGGATGTCCTCTCGACGAACGAGTTTGGGGATCGAGCAGTTGGCGTCGCGCTCGAGGTGCCGCTGTCTGGAAACGTTACTGCGCAGGCGCAATTGCGCACGGTAGAATTGCAAATGATGCAGACACGGCTTCAGCAAGATCAAGTAGCTGTTCAAGTCACGCAGGAAGTGTACGACGCGATCGACCGGGTCGAGCAGAACTGGCAACGAATTGTCGCAACACGGCAGGCGGAATTCGCTGCGGAGCGGGCCTACAACGGTCAGGTACGGCTGCAGGAAGCTGGCCGCCAAACCGTGACGGATGTCCTCGTAGCTCTGCAAAACCTTGGCGATGCCAAAGCGCAGGCAGTGCAGTCGATTACTGATTATCAAATTGCCAAAGTGGATTTGGCGTTGGCGGCCGGCGCCATGCTGGGATACGGCCAAGTCGATTGGAGTCCTTGCGGCGGGCCACAGTCGCCGTTACCCGATGCCGCGGCGCAGCAATCCGACGAAGAAAAAGTGCCTGGAGGTCAGCAGCTGGACGATATGTTCAGCCAGCCACCGGAGCCGCCTGTCGGCACGAATGATATTGAGCTTTTTCTGGTGCCAAATCCATCAATTGGTCGTGCCTTCCCTCAAAAATGAGGTCCTCGCGCGTACCCGCATCAATACAGTCGTCGTCATTCGAACGACCTTCCCGGCTTGAGTCGGTGATGCCGTAGGTGATCCATGAACTTTTGATAATCGTTCGGCGGCATATTGAACAGGGCGAGCAGCTTCTGATAACTACCGTCAGAACGTGCTAAACCCTTGTGCAAAATCGCCCGTACTTGGGACCGGCTCAACTCGCGGTCCATGAAAGCAGGATAAACGACGTCCCAATAGCTCTTCCTGCCATCCACCAATTCGACATACAGGTCGATCGAGGAATCATCCGCCGGTTCCGTCAACCGACCTAGTTCAGACGCGAAATGGCTTGGTTCAATTGGGCTGCCATCGGCCAGCGAGTACCCCACCGTGACAATCGCTCGCAACTCGCGAATATTTCCGGGCCACGTGTAGTTGCTGAGCAAGCCCAATGCGGCGTCAGAGAAATGCTTACGACTACCATGCTGAGCCGCGAGTTTATTCAAGAAGTAGTCGACGAGCAGTCGCCAATCGTCACCACGGTCGCGTAGCGGAGGCAATTCCAACGCGAAATAGCGAAGTCGAAAATAAAGATCTTGCCGAAACTGAGCCGAGAGCATTAGCTTTCGCAGCGGCCGATTCGTCGCGGCGAGTACGCGAACATCGCAGCGACGCGACTGCGACTCGCCCAAGGCCTTAATCTCGCCGTCGCTCAATGCACGCAAGAGCATAGTTTGGGCAACGGGATCGAGATCCGCGATTTCATCGAGAAAGAGTACGCCTCCGTCCGCCTCATCGAAACATCCCTTACGATCAACGGCGGCGCCTGTAAAGCTTCCTTTCCTGTGTCCGAACAACTCGCTGACTGTCATGTTGCTGTCTTGAAGCTGAGGACAGTTAACAGCCAGAAATGGCATTTCGCGGCGCGTGCCAAGCACGTAGCATGCCTGAGCCACACCTTCTTTGCCGGTACCGCTTTCGCCAGTGATTAGTATTGGCTCTGAGAATGGCGCAAATCTGTTTAGTCGCTCAAGTACAGTCTGCAGCGCGGCACTGTGGCCGGCGATCTCAACAGCGCGAGCTTCACCCCACCGGCACGCCGACGCTTCGCGAACGCGAACGGCTGAATCACAAAGATAGCTGCCGATGTGCAATGAAGCGCGCCTCCTTCAAGATTAGAATTACCGAAATAGCCGGCCGCAAGCCGGCCCGTAGATTCCGTAAGTGGCAACGAACGGAATTTGCCGGCTCAAGAGCCGTCCGGCCGAGTTCGACGGTCAAGCGCGCGATTCAGCGGTCCATCTTGTCGATAATCGAGCGATGTGCCCGACGCGCCGCCGGCGACATGATCGAGCTTTGTGTCATTCAGCACTTCGTCTTCGAGCGCTTGGCTCAAGGTAGCGAATTCCTCTGCTTCCGTGACTGCAAGCGGTAATACAAGATACATTTGCTTCGTTGATTCCTGAATGACATCAACAGCCAATGAGTCGGGCAGGGGTTGGCCGAGTGTCCGTTCGATCATCCCTTTTGGATCGGCCAATAGCGCAGCGCGAAACGCCGGGTCCTGGACGGCCCGACGAACGATGTCGGTCTTGAATGCCTCTTCATCCATTCTCATTACTTTCAGCGCTACTGATCCGCCGCAATAATCCGCCTTACGAAGTGCTGACTTAGCAGCCCCTTTGCAATTTGTGCGCCAGTTAGCACGATAGTCTTTTAAGGTGAAAATACAAGCGATGGGTAGATGTTGGTCAAAAAAAACGATGCGAGTAGAGCCATGGCTCTACTGAACGCGGCACGTTTTTTCGCCGCATTTTACGAAACACAATCGTAGTCGCCGTCAGAAGTGGGAGCGACTCGTAATCAAGATGTCTGCCGGCCCGGCGATTCGATTAAGATTACACTTTGGCCGCGATTACCATGGACCCGTGACAGGACAAGCGAACTTCTTCTATGACACGCATGCAATGTTTTGAGGCCTTCGGTGCCAACCCAGCGACGGCCAGAGAACTAGCGGCCTACATTGAGCGGCAGTTCGATCGCGTGTTGACCGAGTGCGAGGTCAGTTTTCCACTGCCACCCGAACCGCATGTCGCGGCGTGGCGACATTACGCAGATGAGGCAACGCAAATCGGTGCGTTCCCAGTTCTGCAGAAGCGACTCGTGCAACTTCGGTTTCCTATTTACGCAGGCCTAAGTCGGTGTCCTGCGTACCGTGCTGCAACTCGTCGCGGTGTCCCTACGGATGGTATGCTTGAGGCCACAGGGTTGCAATTGTCGAACCCTGTTGAGTTGCAACTGATAATTCACGACTCCTTCGCCGGGCCTGTTCCGGTTTTGATCGCTGCCGGCCGCGAGGATTTTGTAGCGCTCATACAAGCGTTGACAGCGCGAAATGAACCCGTCCCAATCCCCGCTTCGATGGGTGCCATGATGGTCGCCGGCTTCAATAATTGGGACCGGATTCGTCAAATCAAAGAACGATGGCAGGCGGAGCATTCTGGCGACACATCGATCGATGGATGGGCGCAAGAGTTTTGTGAGAATGTGATTCCGGACAAAACGCGGTACCAGGATAAATTCATAGTTCTCAGCGACGGTCCTTATAGCGGTGTCGCCGCCGATGAAATGGGGCTTTCAGACGCTGAATGGCGCGAGTTTTCGCTCACGATTCGGCTCGAGCATGAGTGCACGCACTATTTTACTCGGCGCTGTTTCGGCTCCGCAAAGAATCATCTTCTCGACGAGCTTATCGCCGATTACAGAGGGATCGTGGCGGCAACGAACCAATTTCGCGCGGACTGGTATTTGCGGTTTATGGGACTAGAGAACTATCCGATTTACCGCCCCGGCGGGCGATTGGAGAATTATCGAGGTGAACCACCGTTGTCCCATGAGGCGTTCGAAATACTCCAAAAACTCATAAAACGTGCGGCCGAAAACATAGAGCATTTCGATCGCGAGCATGCAACGCAACTTTCTGAACCCGAGCAGCGACGCTGTATCTTATTAGCGCTTTGCCGCATGAGGCTTTCGGACCTCGCGTCCGAGCAGTGTGTATCGCTTTTGAGCCAAGCACTCGGTGATTAACGTATGTAGTAGCTGTCGTCAACGCCGACGAAGTAGTCGGAAAGTCGCTTTCTTTAGATCGCGCAGCTCAAAGATCGATTTCTCTACTACCCAGCAGAAACTCTCCCACCGAACTCTCGGCAAAGTATTCCGTTCCCGCGGCGCACGCAAATAGATCAGAATCCCCGCAGCCCATCCCGCAGGGGGCCAGTCCCATCGCCGTCGCTACCAGGTACATGGTTTGGTACATCACTCCCACGTGCTTGAGAATTGCGGCGTACGCCATCGAAGAGTATTTCCAAGCCATGCGTTGGAATCTGGCGGCAATAATCACCATGACTTGGAGGTCCTCGGCGGGAATCGAGGTGGCGAAACCTGCATTAACTAACAACGCGGCAACCTCGTCGGTGCGGTCGGCAATCTTGCGCAGACGATGTTTCAAAGGCTGGTAATGATACATGCCGGAAGCTAAGTCTGCGCAATTGTTGGCCACGACGTACAACTCCAACTCGTAAAGTGCGCCGCCGCCAGGATAAGGGCGCATTGCAAAGTCCATTCGCACAAGACCGTTCGGCGTGTCTACGTCGAACTCCGTGTAGTCTTTAACTCGACCTACGCGGAATAGAAACTCCCCAAGTTGCTTGATGTTGATCGCCGGACTGCCGTACACGCGAATCGAGCGGCGCTGTTCTAGGACATGCGAAAAGGTTGGGTCTTCCCGCTGTAACTGACCGATGTCGGGGCGGTACAAGTCTATGGTTTCAGTTTCATCCGTTGGTTTCAGCGCCGGTGGGGGCTCGAGCTTGTCGACAAAGCGGTACGTAGCGCCCACCGGATTGTCATGTCTGCCGACTCGGCTGCGAGTATGGAACAAGAGGTCATGGAATTCCCAGACTTGCAGCGCGGGGTGGGAGTCTTCCACTGCGGTTCCAGTTTCGTTTAGCTCCTCAGCCAATCCGCCCCCCACGAGCAACGTCAGCAATTGATTCGCTGCGTCCTCGGTAAGGCCGGGAACTTCTCGGAGCGCTTCTGTGAGGTTGCCCGGTCGCGCGAGGAATTGGATCAACGCCGCAGCGCCAGTCATACAGAGCGAGCCGCGCATGGGCGAGCGGGGATTCCAAAACCATCTCATCACCCGCCTTGTGCATGTACGCGAATCGTGAAAGTACGCATTTACTTTCAGGCGCAACGTCGCGTGTATCAAATGCAAACGAGGTCGAAATGGGTATTAAAGTGGCTAATGGCTGTCCGTTGAGTTGCGCAGTTCTCAACAATATTCCACGCTGCGCCAGACGATGCAGATAGTAGTACAAGCGAGGCAGTTCGCTCCCGCCATTGACTTGCATCACTCTTTCCGTCATCTGATCCTCACGGACACCCTCGCCGATCTGTGTGAGCGCTGTTTGAACAATTGGAGAAATGCGTTTGAACGCGATACGCGCATTGGCGCTTTTCCACTCGACTTCGCCCTCCATTGGCGATGCGACTTCTACGCCATCGCGGAAAGACAGAACGAGTGGTGACTTCACGACGAGATTCTCCGCGCTGCTAGAAGAACATCGAGATCGGGTTGAGTTCCTCTTCCTTCAGCGGCCGCGAAAGCCAACCCTGGCGGACGGGGACATCGTATAGCCGGCCCGGCGCGAAGCGGGCCCAGAAGTGGCGCAAACCTGGCACCACGACTTTCACGACGGGCATGTTCACGTCCGAGCGCGTCTGATTTAACACGAGCATTTCCATTCCGCGCTCTTCGACAATTTGTCGACACAATAAGATATCTTCGAGCAAATCGCCGCTGTGGAGGATTGGGAAGTCGGCGTTTTGCCTCGCCGGCGCGGTCGCGTCTGGCGTCATATAAGGCTGGTTCGCCACTGTTGCGGTCTTAAGCCAGGAAAGCGTTTCCTCATCGTCGAGGATGAGTGTGCCATCCGAGTCTCCTTGCGCTAGGCCCAGCATCTGATTCATTTCGGCGAAAGCACGTTGAAGCGCGATTCGGGCCTCGAGGTGGCAGCCGAGGCCGAACAAGATTCGCTCTTCAGGCCCCTTTCGCGAGCGTGAAACGGCGACAAAGGTGGGAATTCCTAAATCGGTGGTAACATCCAGCGCCCACGACTCGCGCCCCAGCGTTTCGTAATGGGCAATCAGATCCATTAGGTAAGGTTCGCCGAAACTTTCGACATTGACGCCCGGTTTTTTGAGGCGGTTGTACCACCACACCGCCACCGCATCGCGTTCGACTAATTCAAAAAAGCCTTGCAGAATCGCCTCTTCAAGCGTATTGCCAGCCGCATTGCCGTTGGAGCATCCCATCGAATAGCGAGTGTCGTCACCGGCTTTCGCTAGAGCCCGATAGTACACCAACTGGGTTGGCAAATACTTGTGGCGATTCTCCGACAATGACCACAATGGCGTCCAATCGATCGGCATCGTCTCATCGTACGGCTCTGGCACGTTGTTAAAACGAGAGCCTTTCATGTTCCAAATCTGTCGATCGACGTATTGTTGGGTGCTGTAAAGCATGACCTCATTGGGATGATAGGCTTCGCCTGTTTTCCAATCTTTGAAAGCACGAGTTACACGCATTTCCCCGCCGGTGAGTTCGCCGCTGTATCGCTCCACTGCTTCGCACAGCGCACTTACCTTGGCTTGCAGCTCGGTCATGCCCTTGCCGCTACTGAGATTGCGCAGTCCCAACTTCAAATATTCGAGCCGGTCCATTTTCATTGCGTCGTTGTGGCCGGCAACATACACGTGGGCGATGCCCTCGTCTTCACGCACCGGTAAGAGCACCCGCACAACACCTGTAATCGGGCTAACGAGATGCTGATACTTTTTCAGGGTCTTTTCCGGTGAGACGCTGCGGTGACCGCCGTCGCGCACAAATGCCGCTTTGTCCGATTTGAGCTCAATGGGCTGCATCGCAGGAGTGTCCGCCGTCCCGCAGACAGGACAATTTGGTCGCCTTACGAGTGTATGCGACTGCGAAATCTGAGTCGTCCAATCGAGGCTTCGCACCTTTCCTTCCAAACCATTCGCGGCGCCAGCTAAAAACTGCGCGGCGGCAACGGCTGCCATTTCACAAGCAGCAGCCCGCGTTGCAGGCAAAGCGCTAAGCGACGTGAACGGAGGCGTTGCGAGGCTCTTTGTCTCTGCTACGAATCGGTGCACGGCCCGATTGCGCTGTAGCCGGAGGCGCAGACACTCCCAGCAACCAGTATCACCCGGTTGAAAGAGCGGCCCGATCCACAACTCGCGCCCAGTGACACGAACTAAGAGCCACGGCTTCTTCGTCTGAAGCGCCGACTTGTTGATTGCTGCGAGGTCCGCGCGAAGGTAATCATCCGTCAGGATCAATAACAAATCCGCCGTTTCAGGCGTTCCGATCCTGATGCCCATCGCCGCAAGCGCCGAGTGCATTGCCGATGGCTCTATCTCGCCGATGTTCTGGACGGCGACGCTCTTCGCGCGCATTGCTGCCAGAGCGGCAGCTGGGTCGATGCCCACACTATGCCAGAATGCGGCTGCGGCAGTCGGAACATCAGGGGTCGCTTCGGCCAAAAGGCCTTTTGTTTCCATTCCATTCAACACGTAGTAGACCCGGGCCGCATCCACTTCGCCCATAAGTGCATCGACGATCTCATCCGTGCTGCGTATGCCATCTATCAGCGGGACGATCTTCTCATAGGCGGCGCCGTGTAAGGTTTTGGCTATTTCGTCGGAAAGCAGTAGCACGCCTTCTCCGGGAATCACTTCCACATGGAAGTGCGCTTTAATGACCGGAATATTATGCATCGAGACTTTCCATAACGTTTCTGACGACCGCCGGATTACCTTGCGTCTCTGTGGGAACTCAAATTAACGGAGACCGCGCATATTTTTAGCGCCGAAACCCGGATGCCGTTAGCGCCGTCGCCGAACCCGCGCACGAACAAGCTCATGCCCGAACGGCGCGCTAAACGCGATGCCTGTTGCTGAAGCGACGAGCAACAGAACTGCGATGTTCCCAACAAATCACTTTGCATTAGAACATACGGGAATAATCGTGGGCAGGCATCCAGACGCCGAACCGTTCAAGCTCCAGCACGCCGGTGTTTGAACACATTGTGCAGACCAAGTGAAATAAGAAGCGGTAGCGCCACCTGACACGGTGTCCAAGTCCGCGTCGGACAATTCAGTCGGCTTGGGTGGAATGACGAGGTGATAAACCTTGTCCGTATCCTCTACCACTTTGATGGTCAGGCCGGCGGGCAGATGGCTGCCTTCGGCCTTTAGCGTTCCCGCTGGATCGGCCAACAGTTTTCGCTTAAAGCCATCATCCGACCAGCACTTGGCAATCAGCTGGCTCATCTTTTTGCCGCTCTCTTCCAACGCTTTCTTGTTTTGTTCTTCTTGATTCATGTCAATTTCCTTTTTCTAAGTAAAAAGCAGCCCTTCGAATTGCGACAAGTCTCCGGGGCCGCCAGCAGGTTAATATTCCGAGCGTCGCATGAAATTCATTTTGACCATCCTCACCACCTACTGCCAGGTAGTGGCTTACACCAACAGCCCAAACGGCGTCTGCTTTTCCTCCAGCCGCTGTATCCAATTGCTTTGTCGTGTTCGTCGTGACTGGCCACGGCTCTTCTCTCGATGAAAAGTGATCGTCATTCGATAATGCGACAAATTAAATACGAGCGATTTTAAGCCAGTTTCGATGAGGCAGCAGTCATAATTACGCACGGCGGCGGAGCGAGGCACGATTGACATATGCAAGCGCATTGACTCTGACAATTGCAAAGCGTACCGCCGGCGACTTTTTCCAACTCGTCTTCGGTCAAATCTGTCGGCTTTGAAGGAATCACCAGATGATGCATCGTCTGGGTGTCCTCCACAGCTTGGACTTTCAACCCCGCTGGCAGCTCCACACCTTCGGCTTTTAACACCGAGGCTGGGTCGGACATCAACTTCTTCTTGAACGTTTCATCGGCCCAAGCTTTGGCGATGACCTGGGCAATTCTTTTGTTTTGCTCGATTTGGTTCATACGCGATTTTCCAATAATACGAAAAGTGCTGGATCGATACGCTCTTACTATGCCCGCGTTAGAATGATGCAAGTTGGCACGGGCAGACATGCGGGCCCTGGTTGTTTGCACCCGATCGTTCCGCCTGCAGCTTTTTCTAAATCTTCATCGGATAGTTCGGTTGGCTTTGCGGGAATCACCAAGTAGATCGACTTATCGGTGTTCTCAAACGCCCGTACTTGCAAACCATCGGGAAGCGCGACACCTTCCACTTTCAGGGCCGCCACCGGTTCGGACTGCAATTTCTTTTTAAAGCTGTCGTCAGCCCAAGCCTTCGCGACGAGTTGGCTTATTTTCTTGTTTTGTTCTTTTTGGTTCATAGCCTTTTAAACCAAACGTTCGAATTGCTTCCCGCGTTTTAATCGATACGGTAAAGAACCGGATTTCATTACACAGGCGCAATCAGCACAGATAATCCAGAAGAAGTTGTTGCCTCGAGAGGCTAAACAGTTGCACGGCAAGAGCGTTGGCATCGGCGGAAGGCAAACTGCGCCGTACCCACGATAGCCGTTCGCCGTGGGATTTCAAGCGAATTACGATAACTTCGTAGTCGCCCGGTCGCGAATCGCTGGAGCTACGGCTCCATTGTCGTTTCCCCGGCTCTATTTTGCTGCAGAGAGCGGTAAACTCAGTGGTCGGCTGCAATGTCTAATCACTGCCGTTCATACAAACACCTGGGCCGTTACGCCAATTGCCGAGCAATCATCCGGCGAAACAGACCGTCCTGAGCGACAAGTTCTTCAACGGTGCCGGTTTGAACGATTTGGCCATCGTCCATGACACAGACCCTGTTGGCGTCGCGAATCGTGCTCAGACGATGGGCGACAACGATCCGCGTGACCTGAAGGCGATCCAAGCTTTCGGTGACGATTTGCTGGGTGCGATTGTCGAGTGCGCTGGTCGCTTCGTCGAATATCAGGATCTTCGGTTTCGTGACCAGAGCGCGAGCAATCAACAATCGCTGACGCTGGCCGCCCGAAAGTGTGCTGCCGCCTTCGTTGACGAATGTGTGCATGCCCATTGGCATTTGCTCGATATCCTCAGCCAACCCGGCAGCTCGTGCGGCCTCCCACGCTTCATCTAGCGACACGCGCACCGCGCCCGCGATGTTTTCATACAATGAACCCGAGTTAACGATTCCTGACTGCAATACCAAGCCGATCTGCCGGCGGACTGATGTCGAATCGAGGCCCGCCAAATCCTGACCGTCATAATAAATTGTGCCCGCTTCCGGAGTTTCAAAACCCAACAAGATTCGCAACAGCGTCGACTTTCCGCATCCGGAGGGGCCGACGATTGCGATGTACTGACCGGCATTCGCGTGAATGCTGACGTCGTTCAATACCAACGGTCCATCTTTGCGGTAGCGAAATGTGATGTGGCCCATCGACACTGCGCCAGCCAATGGACCGGGATCGACTTTCGACGCAGCGTCTTCTGGCAACTCCTCCAAGAGCGGCTTTACGAGCTCGCGTTTCGCCCAGGTGTCGCCGAGATCGACGAGCGTCGTGCTCATCCCGGTCAGCCCACCGATCGTCTTTTGAAAAGCTACATAGAACGCCAGGAACGTACCCATGGTTAAGAATGTCGGTGCGGCTGACGCGGCCGTTGCCGCGCTATCGCTCGTGATTAGCCAAGTGGCGGCAAAATAATACAGTAAGATCGTCGTCGCGTTTTGGAGACCGACATTCACCAGATCTCCCCATTGCTCCGTGCGCTGAATACGGCTCATCAGCCGAACCTGGCTCGCCATTCGGCGGGCCCAATTGTTGAACGCGCGCTGCTCGGCGCCAGCCGCGCAATTTTGCGATTCCAGAAATCAACTGTACTTGAAAGCCGAAGAGTTTCCCTTGACCAATGCTTAGCTTGCGAGCGGTGCCGCGAATCACGACCGAAAACCCAGCGGTATAGATAGCGATCAGCAGTGCCGAGACAACGGCCAAAATCGCTAAGTCGATATTGTAGTAAATGCAAAGCACCAAATTTAAAAGCGCAAAACCACCGCTCAGCATGCCATTAATAGCCGTATTGCTGATGGACCGGCTGATCTCGGTAATCATTAATGCGCGGTTCTGCAGATCGCCACTGGAGTAGCCTCTGAAAAAACGAGTTGAAACGCGTAAGAGTCGATCGATTACAGCTGCCTGCAGGCGGGCGGTCAGACCGACATCCGTGCGAAGGAGGATCGTGTTCTGAGAATAGGAGAGCGCTGCTTGGGCCAACGCCATGGCAAAAAGCCCTGCGGCAAGCTGGTATAGCAACTCCATGTTGGCATCGGGGATGGCTTCATCGATCACGAGTCCTGTCGCGATGGGTACCAACATTCCGAGTATCGCGATCGCCGCCGACAAAAACAGGATGAGTGCGGTGTCGAATGCGATTGGGCGCATCGCAAATTTTGCCAGTTCGCTTAGCGACACAGCATTGTCGGGCAGCGGACTGACAAAGGTCACTGCCTCGCGCGATAATTCGCTGTCCAAGTGTTTGTCAACTCTGCGACGCTCTTTCACAACGGGGTCGTAGAGGATGTATCCGACGTTGGACGGTAGCAAAGCGACCGGTCGCCCCTCGGCACCGAATTGGCCAAGAATGGGCCCCGCGTCACGTTCCCACCATTCACCCCGCAATAGAACTCGCCGCGCTCGCACTCGCGAAGCGTGCGCAATCGCTTCGATGGGGTCGCCTCTTGCGTCACCCTCGGCAGAATTTGCGGGTCGGCGAAAGGATACGCCCACATTGTTGCCAATGATACCCAAAACGGTCATCAAATCGTCTTCGCTACGCGTTGTTTTGACACGACGGGACAGCGCCTCTCCCAATTCGCCCAACACAGACGACGTTTCTTCCGTCTGCTGCTCTTGTCGTTCTGCCAATCGCTTCGCATCTTGCTCTCGCTGCCGGCCCTCTTGATGGTGCAAGTAGTCGAAGCAAAGCTGGTGCAAATGAGTCAGGCCGCTGGCGAAATCGAATTGGGGCTCTTGGTCGCTCAGCGTGCTAAATGATAGTTCCGCATCAGTTTGGGCCACGAGCCGCAAGTCGCCGCTGATTGGGATCCATCCGCGTTCTGGACCGATCGATACGCCGGGTAAATCCACCAATGACATCGTTCCGGAGAGCACGCTCATCCAAAGCACGCGATCGGCAGGTGGCTTGATACTTTGTCCCGCTACCAGCGAGTTCGGTCCGTTTACATGGGCCTTTTCCGCGTGCGCATGCATTGCGCGCCCCGCAATGACGGACCCAATTCGGCGTACCCAAGTTGTCACCTGTTCAACCGAGTCGAATAACTCACCGTTTGACGACGTCGATTGCAGCCGCAATGGGGCCGACGCTAATTCGGAATCCTCGAGCCCCACAATTAAGAAGACACGTGAGTCCGTCGTTTTGCTCGGATCGGCGCCAAACAGCAAATCGCCCTTGCTGCAGCTAAATAAATAGCGCCGTTGTCCGACCGGTTCGCCATCTTTCACACCGACTGCAAAGACGGCCACGGTACCGCTGCGGACTGTCCAGACCGTGTCTGGGTGTGCGAGAAGTAGCGCGGTATTGCCGCGAACGGCCGTGAGCGTCGGGTTGAATGCGGAAGCAGTGTACATGAGAAAACTATGGGGCCGAATTACGAAGCGACTTCAACGGTGTCTTGTTGTTGCAATAGGGAAGCATAATGTCCGGCCGCCTCCCATAGCTGTTCGTGAGTGCCTCGCTCCGCTACTTTGCCCTTATTCAACACGATGATTTCGTTGCAGTCGCGAATCGTGCTCAGGCGGTGTGCGACGATCACACATGTGCAACCTCGACGGCGAAAATTCGCATCGATGACCGCTTCTGTTTCCGAATCGAGCGCGCTGGTGGCTTCGTCCAGTACTAGAATGGCCGGATCGCATACGAGCGCGCGAGCGATTTCCAATCGTTGACGTTGGCCTCCGCTCAGGTTACTTCCGCCCTCACTTAGTTCGGCTGAGAACGTTCCTGGCAAATCGCGGATGACATCGTCGATGTTGGCGTCCTGGCTGGCTCGCTCCAAAGCGCGATCCGGGATTGTTTTGTCCCATAAGGTTAGATTCTCCCGAACCGTTCCTTCGAACAACATAATTTGTTGTTCGACCATGCCCAGCGATTGGCTGATGACTTCGGTGGGCCACTCCTTTCGAGGGCGACCATCAAACAGAATCTCACCCGACCACGGCTCGTACAGACCGCAGATTAAACGCGCAATGGTCGACTTGCCGGAACCACTGCCCCCAACAAGTGCTACGCGCTCGCCGGGCCGGACCCGCAGGTTCAAGCCCTCCACGAGCGGCGCTTCTAGCGGACTATATCCGAACGTGACATTCTTCAGTTCCAGCTCGCCTTCAAGTCGAAGTTTCTCCGGCCGCGGGGCAGCGGCCGATGATGGTCGAATTGTTATGGTAGCCTGCTGGTCCTCGGCTTTAGGATTCGTAAGCACGTCGTCGAGTCGGATCAAATCTCCTCGCAGCTCTTGGATCGTCGAGCCCAGTTGCGTAAGGCTGGCCACCGGGGCTAAAAAGCTCGTCATCAATCCCTGAAATGCGACAAGCGTTCCGATCGTCATGCGTCCTTCAATCACATAGTAGCCGCCGAGGATTAGAATCAGGACCGTCGTCACCATATCTACAAACGACGGAATAATCTGGAGGATCAAATTCGACTGTTGTAGTTCCTGGCCGGCGTTCGAAGATTTGGCGAAGTAACCCATCCACTTGGCATAGAAATCGTTTTCCATGCCGGAAGCTTTCATGGTTTCGATCGACTGAATGCCGGCAATTGTGAACCCCTCGAGTTTGCCGGCTTCTTGCGCGTAACGAATGTTCGCCTCAGTCCGCTGCTTGCCCAACTTTCGCAAATAAAGCAGATTGCAAACTGTGAGTGCCGTGGCGATCAGGGTCAGAGGGATATTGAACATCAACAGGACGACGCCATAAATAATCATCGTCAATAAATCGATCGCGGTGCCGGCCAGTGGCCCGGCGACCACGCTCGCCAGCTTGTAATTTAGTTCCATGCGATTGACGATCTCACCCGGAAAACGCTGCGTGTAGAAGCCGGCGGGTAACCTCAGCAGATGCCAAAAGAACTGACTATTCATTCGCGCGATGAGGCCCAATCGCAAGCTGCGCATGTATGTCTGTTGCACCGCTAGCAGCACGAGTTTAAGTACGAGCGTCGCGATCATCGCGATGATCAATGGCCGAAACCAATCGTAACGGCCTTCGATTACAACGGAGTCGATGTACACGGCGGCCATGGTCGGAATGGCAAGGCCCGGCAAGACCGACAGCAGACCCGCTACGGCAATTAACGCCAGGGCTTGGACGTTACCTCGTAGTCGTCGCCATAATCCAGCAATTGCGCTGGGCTGCCGGCCGCCACGGACAAACTCCGCGCCAGGCTCCATCACCAGCACTACACCAGTGAAACCTTCATCGAATTCTGCAGCCGTCACGCGACGGTGCCCCAACGCCGGATCGTTCAAATAGACATGGTCGCCGCTGAACCCCTCCACGACTACAAAATGATTGAACTGCCAAAACACGATGAACGGGCAAGATAGTTCCTTCACAGCGTCGAGCTGCTTACTGAATCCCTTGGCCTGCAAGCCGTACAGACGAGCGGCTTTTACCATGTTCGATGCTTTGCTGCCGTCGCGTGAGACACCACACTTCTGCCGCAGTTCGGCTAAGGGCACCACACGGCCAAAATAGCCCAACATGATCCCAAGCGCAGCCGCTCCACATTCGGCGGCTTCCATCTGCAGGATCGTTGGCGTGCGCACTCGGCCACTTAGTTGTAACACGGTCGTCTCGGAAAAACGGGAACGTCGTCGCTCGGTTAGTTACATTGTCGGTGGGTGGGCGTCTTGCTCACCCATAAACCACGTTCGCAGAATTGGCAGTAGATAAGTTATCGGGGCTCGCTGTTCAATCGTGATTCGCACAGTCGCGGTCGTGCCTGCCGAAAACTTCTTTTCCGGATCCTTCGAAGTCCAACGAAAACCACTGTACGAATTCGGATCATGTTCCAAATCGATCTCGACCTCGATCGCGCCCCCTTGCTGCAACAGAGCCTTCGCAATTTCCTCATTGCCGACTGTGTTAACCACGCCTTCCTCGGTGATGGGAAAAGGCGACACTCGTCGAACGGTCCCCACAATGCTTCCCTCGCGCTCGCGTTGCACAGTGGAAGGCGTTACATGGGCATGGTCACCCACAAAGATCCGCTTGCCGTCTCGCACGTTGAAGAATGCAAGATTAGTCAATTGGCCGTTCGGATCATCCATCTCGACCGTGCCAACTCGCGATCCCAAGCCGAGCACCTGGCCCGGCTGAACCGCGACCTCTAGAATCGTGCCCTGGCAATCGGAGAGAATTTCGCTTTCCCGCTCTAATCGCAGCGCCGAACGCGAAATTGAATTATCCAATTCGTTTAGCTCATTCTCACGCTGCTTTTGGTTTTGAGTCAGCTCTTGTACTAATCGCTGCGCAGATATGTCGAGCTGCATTAGCTGTAAAGCCAGATCAGATCGATGGCTTTCGTGATCCAGTTGGGTTTGCCGGCGTTGAACATCTTGCAGTTGCATTTCGTGCTCTTGAACATCCAAATTTGCCATTCGAATCTGGCTGTCCGCGACACTTGATTGGGCATTCAGGACCAGATCTTGCGAGCTTAATCCTTCCAGTTTCAACTGACGCAGCGTATCCAAACGCTTATCCAGAGATTCATTTAGATCCTTCGTCAGAGTTCGTGTCTTCTCAATATTCCGCCGTTGTTCTTCGATGTAACTTTTGCTTTTATTTCCCAATTGTTCGGATAGGTCACCAATTTTCGCGACTTGCTCCAGAATGAACCCCCGCTGCTTTTCGAACGCGGCTGTTTCCAGTTTTCTGCGCCGTTCGTCCAATTCCACGGAAGTCTTCTGAAAGGTTACGGTATCGTCGCGTTTTGCCCGCAATTGTTCCAATTCTTTGCGCAACTCGGGTTGGTCCAATCGCGCAAAAACAGTTCCTTTCTTGACATGCTGCCCCACACGAACTTCCACGGCTGTGATTTGGCCACTAGCGGGTGCCTGCAGGGACTTTACATTTCCAGGGTTCACGAGCACCCCCAACCCGTCGACACGTACTGGAATACGACCCACAATCGACCACACAACAGCGGCGGCGCAAATGGCTGACAAGGTTAGCAGCACAAACCAAGCCTTCCGATTGACAACGACCAGCAATTGGTCGAGTTCCTCTGGAGATTGGAGTCGCTGAAGCGATTCTTGTCGAAAAATCTGGCCTGCCATCGAATGAGCTTTCGCGCCGAACGTTACGAGTTTTGCAATCGATCAAGGATTACGTTGAATCGGGCCCCGGCCAGCGACAAAGAATCTAGTAGCTCTGGATCGATTTCATCCAACGCTTCGGTGTCTTCGTCTAAGCTCTGCGACGCAGAATATCCGAGGGTGGTCACCGTTTGGCGGAGCCGCTGCGCCAAAAACACTGCGATTGCTTTATAGAGTCGGGCAGCAAAAGCGTGATCCGATTTCAACCGCGCGTGAACGACCCTATCGCTCAGCCGGAGCACCACGCTCGGCGTTGTCGCGGTGACGGTCGCCGTCGGCAGGCGAGAGTCAATTAATGAAATCTCACCGACCACTTCGCCGGCCGATAAGTCTGCCAGCTTCGCTTGTCGCTCCCCGACTGTAACCGAGAAGCGACCGGCGAGCACAATATAGATGGCGCGGACCGCCTCGCCTTCAGTCACAATTGTTTCGCCGACAGCGATCTTTAGCCGTTCACCGACGCTGACGAGCCAATCGACGTCGTCATCCGTCAGCAGTGACAAGATATAGAATATGCGGCGCATATTGGATTTCTTTTGGTCCTGTCCGAAGAAGACACAAGTCCCATTCTCGATTGGCACAAAGTGAAGTCAAGAATTTTATGGTCCACAACAATCGGGTTGTCGCGATGTTGGACCGCGGGAGCCATTCTGGGATAATGCGTTCCATGTGCCAAGGTGAGAACTACGCGACACTGGCTAGCTACCTGCCGAAGATCGTTCTCGAGCGTTTGGCAGCCGGACCAGTTGCCGACCGTGGCCCTGTGGCTGATCAACGTAACGGAGCCGTTCTGATCGCCGACGTGTCAGGATTTACGGCCATTACAGAGCAACTCGCCGAACGTGGAGCGATCGGCGCAGAGCAACTTACGGAACTTCTGAATACGTACTTTGGACGGGTAATCGAAACAATTACGGCGCAGGGTGGCGATATCGTGCGGTTCGCCGGTGACGCCATCCTGGCAGTATGGACTGCCGACGACCTTCACGATAGACGCGTGGTCACGCACCGAGCAGCCCAATGCGGTTTGGCACTTCAGCAAGAACTACGCGGATACCGGACGGCGGCTGGCACTGAACTCGCCCTCAAAATCGGGATCGGGGCTGGCGATTTTACCTGTATGCACTTAGGCGGACAGTTTGAGCGCTGGGAAGTGCTGATCACCGGCGTCGCATTTGTCCAATCGTTTGCTGCCTTGGATCAAGCAAAAGCCGGTCAAGTCGTGGTGTCGTTGCAGGCTTGGTCGCATTTGCAAGACAGCTTTCAAGGAACCCAATTACAAATGGGATCAGCGCTTCTCGAGGCTGGACCAAAACAGATCGAATACGCGACCGCATCTGCTCCGAATCGCGCGTTGCTTTGCGCTCCGGAGGAACTTGTACGCGCATACGTACCTGGGACTATTACCGCGCGCCTCACCGCCGGACAGAAAAACTGGATCGGTGAACTCCGTGTCGTGTCGGTAATGTTCGTGAATTTGCCCGACTTAAACTACGCGACCACGCTCGAACGTGCACAAGACACCATTCGCTATTTGCAACAGGAGCTTTACCGGTTTGAGGGCAGTATTAACAAGCTCAATTTGGATGACAAAGGTATATCTTTACTTGCGGCGCTCGGCTTGCCGCCGCTCGCTCATGAAGACGATCCGCGCCGCGCTGTCAGCGCGGCTATGGCAATCCGTCAGCGGCTGCTTGAGCTTGGCATGCGCAGCTCGATTGGCATCGCCACAGGGCGGGTCTTCTGTGGTTCGGTTGGCAGCAGCATTCGCCATGAATACACCTTGATGGGCGACGTCGTGAACCTCGCCGCGCGGCTGATGCAAACCTCGCTTGGCGATATTCACTGCGATGAAGCCACTCGGCAAATGTCGCAGGCTCGTATCGAGTTCCAGCGTCTAGCCGATATTAACGTGAAGGGCAAGACAAAGCCCGTTGCCGTCTATTGCCCTTTGGCACTGCAGAGATCGTCATCGCTCACACATCACCCATTGGTTGGCCGGAAGCACGAGAAGGCTGTGCTGCGACAGCGCCTGGCAGCCTTGCTACAAGCATTCGATGACTCGCAGCCGACCACTTTAGGTCACGCGACCGTTGTTTCAATCGAAGGACCTCCCGGAATTGGAAAGTCCGGTTTGGTTTCCGACTTTTTGGATCACGCTCGCAATACGAACGCGGTCTGTTACGTTGGCAGCGGCGATGCGATCGAATCGTCGACGCTATATCACGCCTGGTCGCCGATCATTTACCAACTTCTGGGCATCAACGCGCTGCCTCGAACTTCCGCAGAGCGCCGCAATGCGGTACTTGACCAATTGTCGGAGCGCCACCCCGACCTCGTGTCGATGGCTCCGCTACTCGGAAATGCATTAGCAATCGACCTGCCGGACAACATTGAAACTCAGTACATCACAGGCAAAACACGTGGAGAGCGCACGCGAGAAATCATACAGCAGCTGATCCAGCGTGCGGTACAAAGTGAGCCGCTGGTGCTAGTTTTCGAGGATGCTCATTGGCTGGATTCTGCCTCTTGGAAACTGTTGGCAGAGGTTGTGCGCAACGTGCAACCCTTGTTTACGATACTCACTACGCGTGCGTCACTTGGAAATGATGATGAAAACTACCGTGCTATCAGTGAATTGCCAATAACTACCTCTTTAGTCCTCGAGCCACTTAGACGTGACGATATCGAACGGTTCCTACAAAATGCGCTGGAAGTGCGGGACGTTCCGGACGCGCTTACGACGGCCATTCACCGTAAGTCGGATGGCAATCCATTGTTTGCTGAGCATCTCATCCGGATAGTTTGCGAAAGGTTCAAAACTAATGGGGCCAATGGCGAAGCGGCAAAGCGATTTGGCGATTGGGATACTCATGCACTCGAATTCCCAGATACTCTGCACGGGCTCATTACTAGTCGAATTGATCACTTGCCGCCATCACCTCAGTTGACGCTCAAAGTGGCAAGCGTCATCGGTCGCAGGTTCTCGTATGATGCGCTCCATGACAACTATCCGGTCGTGACTGACCGAGTTCAATTGCGAGATTTTCTCGGCGCTGGGCTCCAAGCTGGATTGCTGGAAGTCGACATTCCCGGGCCACCCGCGGCCTACCAGTTCCAACATGCTATGGCCCAGGAAGTTGCCTATAGCCTCCTGCTATTTCACCAGCGGCAGCAACTACACCAATCGATCGCAGAATGGTATGAGACGACTGGCCAACACGAAGTCGCGTCGAATCAACCTCTCTTGGCCCACCATTGGCAGCGAGCTGGCAACGATGCTCGCGCAGCATATTTTTTTGAACAATCGGGCGAGGTGGCGCTCCGAAGTGGTGCCTACGCCGAAGCGGTTAACTTCTTTCGCAAAGCCATCACTGCAGATGCGAAAGCCACTAGTCACGTTGCGGATCTTCGCCGCGCTGGATGGCAACGAAAACTGGCCGAGTCTCTGCTTGGGCTGGGCCAATTGATCGAAAGTAAAATGGCGCTTGAGACCGCCCTCCAGCTCCTTCACCAAGCGCCGCCCGCTACATCGCCGAGGCTTGCCGCCAGCCTGTGCGGCCACGCACTGAGACAATTGCGCAGCCGTATTACGCCGCGTACAAGTTCTCGCTCACAAAGAACGGCTGCGAACGTAGCCCCCTCTCTGGAAGCGGCTCGTTGCTACGAGCGGCTTGCCGAAATCTACTATCTTTCGAACAATCGCTCGCGCTTAGTTCACTCGCTCCTGTCGACGCTCAACCTGGCTGAGCGTGATGGGCCATCGCCTGAGTTGGCCCGGGCCTACGCGAACAACTGTCTCTCCGCCGCACTGGCCGGCATTCATCCACTCGCCCGCGCTTATGCGCGCAATGGTCAAGAGATCGCGCGGATCGTTGGCGACATCTCTGCGTCGGCGTGGGTGCGGGAAGCGACAGGTATCTATTGCATTGGAATGGGCCAATGCGATAAGGCGCAATTGGAATTTGCGCAAGCAATTGAACTCAACAGTCAAATCGGCGATTGGCAACACTGGGGCGAGACGATGGCAGCCAGCGCGCAAGCTGCTTATTTTCTCGGTGACTTTCAGCTGGGCTTCGATACCTGGAGCGATTTTTACAATCGAGCCAACTCCCGCGGTGACGACTTACAGAAAGCTTGGGGCCTGAACGGCCGCGCCGAAGGACTTCTACGTCTTGGCGATGACGGGCATGGGGAAATCGCAGCTCGATTGCTCGACGAGTCGCTCAAATTGCTGGCACATAATCTAGACCGCGTTTCCGAATTCGGTGCCTGCGGGCTGATGGCACTGGCACAAACGCGCCGCGAGGATTGGCTCGCCGCCCGTCACGCTGCGGACATCGGTATGAAGGTGGCTCACGAGCTTGGCGCTCCCACCGGCTACTACGCGCTCAACGGCTATTTTGGCGTCGTGCGCACCTATCTGGCCCTATGGGAAAACTCCTCAGCTACTGAGGGATTGGACTTGCCAAAGCTCGCATTCCAAGCATGCCAAGTTCTTCGTAGATACGCGCGTATATTTCCTGTGGGACGACCTAGCAGCGCAATTTGCGATGGTCTGGCGTTTTGGCTCCGCGGCAAGCATCGACGCGCCTTTGCAACATGGCGGAGGGGATTGGCCTCGGCCCAAAGGAAGAAGCTCCCATATGCCGAAGGACTCCTCCACTTCGAATTGGCGAGACATCTTTCCATCGAACACGTCAACCGACCGATTCACAGCGATGCTGCACTGTGCCAGTTTGAGCGTCTCGGCGCTGCTTTCGACTTGGCAGCCACGCGACTGTTGTTAGTTCCTCGGCGTGAAACTCCTTAAGAAGTAAAGTTGAGTCAAAACTATCCCCCTGATTCGGGGGCGGTTGCGTTATGTGTGGTCTGGCCAATGTCCTTCGCCGTACCGACGGAGTTAAAGATAGGAATGAGAAAGAGCGGCCACGAGTCGAGTCACTCCCACAGCAACGCACACGGCACATGTTCCGGGTCGGCCAGGCGAAGCAGCAAATAACCGATGCCCGCAAGACCCTGGAAGAACGAGGTGCTCGCGGAAAGCCCAGGAACCTCGGCATAGAGTCGATAGCTACCATGTATCGTCGCTCTGCGAACAATTCCGCTCGCTCGTCGTCGCGCTTCTTCAATCAAATCCGGTCGGCCTAGGCGCTTGCCGGCCTCAAGCAGGAAGTCGATTCGGCCGCCATTGCCGCAACACAGATGATCTACATGGTTGTCCGAAGCCTCGTAAGTCGTTTCGAGCGCATGGTGGATGTCATCGCGGATTCTCTGACTGTCGAGACTGTTCAATCCGCCAAGTCGGCCTAGGCCGATGCCGGTGGCGCCGTTGCACCAAGCCACCATAAAATCCTGATGATCTCTAGTTTGGGGATCGCGAAAATCAGGCCAATTCCGCTCGATGCGAGAATAGACCGATGCTTCGTAGGCAATGCCTTCCTCGGCTGCGTCATGGAAGCCTACTTCGTGTGTCGCCTGGCTTAAACGCAAGAGAGAATAGGCGATGCCGGCGGCGCCATGACCAAATCCGGTCAATGGGCGGCCAGCCCAACTTACGGGCCACGCACGGCATCCGGTGTCTGACGGGGCTCGTTTGTTGAGCAAATGTTGTCCGCAGTCAACAGCTGAGGCAAGGGCGTCTCCGTTGCGCCCGCCGCGAACAACGTGAGTAACCCGAGAATCCCGCCGGCAGCGCCCCCGATTACGTCCAGCGCTTCGTCGCGATCAATTCGATGCGATGTGAAACAGTGCGCCACTCGACCCGCCAAGTCCAATAATTCGGGATCTCTGAGGAACCCCGCGATTCTCACCAATGTGTAGAGCTGACTCCCCAGCCCGGTAGCGCCGCCCAGGTTGCTCCGGCCGATGATGTTAGCATTCAGTTGTTGTAGATGTTTGCGGAGCGGCAATACGGCCGCCAACGCCAAGTCATGAAATCCGGCGCCGCTAGTAACGTGTTCCAAGGCGGACAAAAACAGGGCCACCCCTAAGCGTCCGTCATAATAATTGTCCACCATTGGCAACAAATCGATCCGTTCCGTTGTGGCGTCGAAAGCGAGTGACAGCCACGTTGCTCCACCATCCTCACCGTGGATGGCTGCGAGGCGGATCTGTATGGCGATGTCCACAGCAGCCGTGATGAATTCCCCGCGGGTAAGCGGCTCATCAAGATTTCCCTTAGCATTTTCATCTTCTGGCAGGTGAAGGGCGCGTTCGGGCTGGCGGACAAAAAAGCGAGTATGGAATGAGACACGAATGAAATTCGATTGGGTTTTGAGGTCTTCCTCGTCCAGGCTCTGCAGACGGGATATCACGTACTGCAGACCCGGTTCCAAGAAGAAACCGGCGGCAACCTCGCGCTCGTCCGCCAGCAGAACATCCGAATCGCTCACGAAGTTGAAATACGGGACATCTAGACGCTCAAGAGCTTGTAGCTCGGCGCGGTAGATTCCCCATGGCGGCGGATGACTGGCATTTGCTTCGAGCTCTACAAACGGTTGAGCCAGCCGTTCGAACTCGATGCCGCGGTCGGCTCCATCGCGGAGGAATTCCGGGTGTAGCAAGCGGTCGGTGATAATTGTGTAATTTTGCGTCGGGCGCAGCACGCATCGTAGCTTAAGGCCGCGGAAAGAGTGAAGTGGGCTAGACTCCGATAGCAGCTCATCGCGCTTGGCCATTAGAAGCCGATACATCGCGACAAAGCCGTCGACAATCTCCTCAGCGTATTCGTCCGTCGAACAGATTTCGCCGTTTAGTGTCGGCTGGTTTACGAGCCGCGCCCCTCCGCGCGCCTGAAAATCAACCGCATGCGATCGGTGTTAACGTTCTCCCAATCCTGCTGTCGATAACCGGGGTCTTCCGTCCCTTCAGCGCCGATGCCGCTCGTATCGAAGCTTCTGCCCGGTTTGCTGATGGTCCAGTAGGGTAGCAGTCCGGTTCGAAGGACGGAGTCGTGCATCAGTTCGGCAGCCCGCTGGTCGGCGGAATTTAACTGTGCGCAGTCCGATGGCTTTAGGGGTGGCTGCAGTAGCGACTCCAAGTCGATCAGCATCGGCTGGTCGCCGCTGGCGATGAGATTCTCGCAGTGAAAGTCCTCCCCTCTTAATAGGTAGGTCACGCACAGGAGTTGTCCCATGCGTCGATAGTAGCGTTCGATCGCTGCTGTATCTCTACAGGTTGCGGGCTCCACATATTCGACCCAGCCATGAGAAGATCGGTTGAGGACTGTGAGAACTCGTACCGGCAGCAGCGAATCGTGAGTATTGAGCCACCCGAGGAGTCCAAAAAACGCGGCCTCGATAGCTAAGTCTTTGGGTTTGTAGACTAGCTTCATACCAGACTCAAAGGTAGCGACAAGCACAGACCGGCCACGCTGGTGCGGATCGGATAGCGCAGCGATGAGCTCACATACCAGACCCGGTTCGGACGATAGGGCAAACGTGGACCGAATGGCCGGCAGATCGGCTTGGAGCCGCAAACAGAATTCGGTAACAAATTCAATCCAATGCCTGAGGGCAACCGACAGTAACCGACCGAGGACGGGGTATTCCAAGAATATCGCCTGGAGGCCGCCCGTCCGCATCGCGTGCAAGAATTCGCGATAGCATGTAACCGCTGGCGGCAACTTTTCGGTTGATTGAAATGCTACACGTGCCAATGGATCACGCATGGTTCGGAACAGGTAGAACTGATGTCCGAGGGTCAATGACGACAGCCGCGTAAGCCGCCGCATAAGATACCGCTCAAGAGAAATCCTGGCATTTGCAGTCAGAAGCCTGATGCTGCTGCCCGCCTGTCGAGCTACCTGTTCTCTCCCGTACTCAAGAAAAGGCAGGAATAGGTCCTCGAACGGCAATGCACTGTCGGGACTGAGTGTCTCGCCATCGTTCGCCGTCTGTGCATCCCAATCGGCGCGAGCAAACCGATCCAGGATCGCCGCCAGCTCTTGAGCCCACTCGGGCGGTGGTTCGTCATTGATAAGTCGTACGTCGCCCAGAAACCGATGGCAATCGTCGCGAGCGAGATTCTCCCGCGCTAGGCGCTGGTCCAGAGAATTACTTTCACCGCCAAGCGCGCGCTCCCACCGCTCCGTGCGGGCAGCGGCCAGAGCACAACCGGTCCCCGAGCCGGTATCCTCTACCATTCCAGTGAATCGCTCAAATAGCGGCGCGGCCCGCGCCGCTAAGTCGCGAAGCTGTGCGAGGTCCATATCGGTACACCCGGGATCACGGAACGAACCGCGCATTTAGACCCTGAACACGTGCACACGCTGGCAATTGTGCGACGCGCACGAGGTGCTGCCGTTCCTTACGGCATCGAATAGCCAACCGTCCGAAAATCCGGCGCTTGCGTCTCCGATAACCTGCCCCGGTGCCCGCGCCTCACGGTTTCTTCGGGCAGTCGAAGCTTCGCGTTGTTGGTCCTTTTGTAGACTGGCAGCCGAAGCACAACCATTTCGTCAGCGAGATGCCCCCGGCTGCCATGCTGAGTTCTTCCTCGGAGAGTTCACCTTCTGCAGGCTTTGGAGGGAGCGTTAGGTGATGCAGGTTTTCCGTATCCTCAATGACCTTCAGCTGAACGTCAGGGGCAACTTCCAGTCCCTGCTCTTTCAAAATGGCCTTCGGGTCCGCGATCAATCGTTTTTTGAAACTCTCATCGGCCCACGCCTTTGCCACGATCCGGGCCCATGTATTACCGGGTTGCCCTTGGCTCATGATCAACTCCTTGTCGAGAAAAATGAATTTGGTCCAAGTTAAACTGCACTATGCCGATGTCGAATGCCGACCGCCGAACACGCGTTAGCACACACCAGATCAAAACCAGCTCGTCGGAAACGCTTCGCGCTTCCGATGACGAGGCGAGCTTGATTGTTGGCACGCGGAAAGACGCAAACCTTGCGCCACTAAGCACGATAGCGGCTTCGCGCAAAAACGCAAGGGATTTCGTAAACTGTGCGATGCGTCGATGGAGTCGCATAGTGTCCGGGCTCCATTACCCCGTGGCAGAACTCCATTTAGCTATTTACCCCAGCGTTTCCACAAAGCCGGCCGGTCCATAGTTCGACCACGCCGCGACAGCAATCCAGCCGAGTATCAGCAAACCGATTGACCTCACCCAGAAGAAACGAGGCAGTGCCGTGAGTTGGTTCAGCTTTATGTCCGAAGCCTGGGGGACGTCATCACTCAGAAGCCTTGCTGACGGGGGCGCAGTAGCCATCGGCGCAGGCTTGCCCCGTAACGTGCTGCACGTCACTCTGGACCTCGCTACCGTGCTGGTAGCGGTTGCTGCATCGCTCTCAACGGCCCAGGCAAGTAGTTCGTTCTACCTCGAGTTTGGACTCTGATCCTGTCGTCCGTTCGTGCCGCTGCGGCCGTAATGAGAGGGCGACCTGCCGGCCTGTTGACTCGTTTCTTTTTATGGCCTTCGGCGCCTTCGTATGCTGGCAATTCGGCGGCTTATTCGCCTCCCATCAGGTTCTTTTCCTGTGAAAATCGGCTGAAAAAAAATCTGTAACACGCGGGTCGTCACCCGTAATAGAGCTAGGAAGCACTGATGAACACAGTGCTGGCCACAAACAGTTTTTTCCAACCCATTTTCACCGATACGTAAGGATCGTAGGATGTTTCAGAAATCAAAGATTACCCGAACCCTGATCGCCGACCTCCCGGAGATCGACGTCGAACTGACGGAATCGAACCTGCAAAGCGTGTCTGGAGGCCGAGCAGACTTGCGGATTGTGTCTGGAGGTCTCACGAGTGGCCTATATAGTTGCAATTCCAAAGTCGTATCGGCCGTGGTGTCGGCGGCGGGAAAGAAATCCCCGACCAATGTCGCGACCGGCCAAGATTGGGATACGGACTGGGCCTAGCCCACGGCTGGGTCCGTCCAATCCGGCAATTAGGCTCGTTTGCCGAGACGATGAACCACTAGGCGATCTAGTCGCTGTCCGCCGCCGTTCTCCAACGGCGGCGGACACTTTTTGCTGCGTACTACGAACGCTTCGACGCATTCCGCTGGCAGCTGTCCACAGGAGAATGCGATGATCCTCATTTTGACCCAAGCCTTTGATCCGCACGCCGATCACATAAGCGAGCTGCTGGCTGCGCGGAGCGGAATTCGTCCGGTTCAATCCGGCCGACTTCCCCTCGCAGGCCAGCCTCTCGGTAGGCTACAGTCCTGACGGGCAGATGCGGTCTTTTTTGCGAATAGAAGAGAAGGTCATCGATCTGACCGAACTTCAGGCGGTGTGGTGCCGTCGGCCTCAGCCGCCGGTGCCGCATGAGCAAGTTCAAGTTGCGGCGGTGCGTAAATTCATTGCCGAGGATTGCAAACTTTTCGTCCAAGACCTGTGGAACGCGCTCCCGTGCCGCTGGCTGCCGGGCCGCCCGGCGGTGATTCAACGGGCTCAACTTAAGGCGTCGCAACTCGGAGTGGCTGCCGAGTTGGGCATGGAGTTGCCGCCTACGCTGATCACCAACAGCCGGGAAGAATTCTTGGAGTTCTACGACGAGCACAATGGCAACATAGTCAGCAAGCTGACCGGCCCTGCATTTGACAGTACGGTGGGCGGCAACACTTTCTGCCGCTATACGGAGGTGGTTTCGCGGCGAGATGTTGGTTATGCGGCGTCGCTGCAGTACTACCCGATGATTCTCCAAGCCTACGTTCCCAAGCGGCTGGAGTTGCGGATCACAGTCGTTGGCCAGCAGGCCTTCGCTGCGGAGATCCATTCGCAACACACACATCACACTCGGCACGACTGGCGGCGGTACGATTTAAGCAACACGCCCCACTTTGCTCATGTCTTGCTGCCGGCTGTGGAAGATCAGTGCGTGCGACTGGTCCAGCGTCTCGAACTTTGTTATGGGGCCATCGACATGATCCTCACTCCCGACGGCCGATATGTTTTCATCGAAATCAACCCCAGCGGGCAATTCTACTGGATCGAGTATGCAACCGGTCTGCCCATCAGCGATGCGATCTGCGACTTTCTGATGGACACGAGCAGAGCTTAATTATGAACGAATCATTGCGATCAGCCGTTACCGAAGTACTCGATTACTTGTTGACTTTGCAACACGAGGGTGTCCGACCTCGTGAGGCCCGAGCCCGCCTTCAATCCGTACGCGGCCGTCATCCCGACCTGGGGATCGACCTGCTCGCGGAAGAAGAAGCGTTTGATCAATCGGTCCACTACGATGCGCTCCTCCGACGCGCCGGTGAGGGGACCGTTTCGCTAAGCTACTGCCCAGAGCGGGCTGTCCCCTGGCCCTTGCGCGGTGTGCACCGTTGGAACGATCGCGAGCTGGTGCGGGTCAACGCCAACATCCTCCCGGTGGATACGGCCATGGCGTGCCTGGATTTTATTTGGGACGAAGCTCCGATTATCGAGCGCCTAGTGAACCTGTGCGTGATTCAGGAAGAACTTGAGCGGGAGCCGATCGAACTTTCAGATGCCGAGTTGCAGGAGGCGATGAACAAGTTCCGCACAGCGAAGAAGCTATTTAAGGCCGAGGATACACTTCGCTGGCTGGAGCGGCACGGGATGTCACAGGAGAAGCTGGAATGCTACGTCTCTGAAAATGCGATGATGCCCAAGCTCCGCGAGCGAATCGCAGCCGGCCGGGTTGAGCAGTACTTCAGTGAGCATACCAGGGACTTTGATAGCGCGCGGATTGCACGCCTGGAGATGGCGGATGAAAGCAAGGCGTGCGAGTTGGCCGAGCAGATTCGCGCCGGCCAGCAGGATTTTTTTGCGGCGGCCGAGCGCTGCTATCTCGATGCCGTGGAACGGGGAAAGCCTTCCGCGGCGGCTCTATTTACCGTGGTTGAGCGCCGCGAAGCCGATGCCACATTTCGCGAGCAACTCTTTGCTGCTGCACCGGGCCAACTGGTCGGGCCAGTCTCCGCCGAGGCCGGCCAAGCCCTTTTGCGCGTCCTGGCCATCGTCCCTGCCCGTCTGGACGACCGTACCCGCGCTGCCATCAAGAAAATCCTATTCGAAGACTGGTTGGCCGAACGCCGGCAAGCCGCGCGGATTGAATGGTGTTGGGGGAATGTCAGCAAAACCGAGTGATAGGCTTTGTCTCAAAACCGGCAAGACTAGCTCGATGCTTAAAGCACCTCTGCGGATGGCCAACGTTAGTATGCCGCCGACGTTTTTCGCCGCTCGAAACTCGACGATGGCTGTACCGGATTCGTCATGCTGCCATTCACCTCGAATCCTCACGGGTGGCGTCGGGCAACAACAATCCGATATCTGTGGAGTCAATACGGCTGGCAATATAAGTTGCACACACTTGCGAATGACGTCTTCGCCCAAGTGCCACCAGGAGATGAAGCGACGGGGAGCTATCCGCGACGACGAATCGTGGCACCCCGCAGGACGCAATCCAATGAGAGCACGCGATGTTCCGGATCACTGCCAAAGTAACGCACAAGGTATGTGTTCCGTCGCTGCTAAACGCAAGAACGTATAGCCGATGCCCGCAGTTCCCTGGAAGAATGCGGGATTCGCGGGCATGTTCGGCGCCTGCGCGTGCAAGGCGTAACCGCCATTTCGGGCGGCCGCCCGCAAAATTACGCTAGTCCGATGCTGGGCCTCGGCGACTAATTCTGGGCGTCCCATTTGCTTGCCGACTTCAAAAATAAAATCAATCCGACCCGCATTGCCGCAACACAGATGGTCTGCGTCGAAGTCCGGTGTGGCGCGCGTCGTCTCCAACGCATGGCTGATGTCATCGCGAATGGAGGGGCTGTCGAGACCGACTAGACCGCCCAGGCGGGCCAGACCGACGCCGGTAGCGCCATTGCACCATGCCACCATGAAACGTTGGCCGTCTTGGCCTTCGGGTTCGCGAAAGTCCGGCCAATTCCTCGCAGCGCGCGAGTAAACGGAAGTCTCATATGCAATGCCTTCGGCGGCAGCCTCCTGGAATCGTGGTTGGCCTGTCTTCTGACTTAGGCGCGAGAGGGCATAGGCGATGCCGGCGGCTCCGTGACTGAAGCCGGCCAAGGGCCTAGGGACCCAGCCGCCTGGCCAAGCGCGGTAGCCGGTATTTGCGACGACGCGGTTTTTCAGCAAGTGATCGCCACATTCGACGGCTGAGTTCAGCGCATCGCCGTCGGCATCAGCTTCCGACAGTGCCAGCAGACCGAGTATTCCACCGGCGACGCCACCGAAGATATCGAACGATTTGTCATGGGCAATCCGCTTCGGGATAAACCAGCGAGCTGAGCGACGGGCCAAGTCCAATAACTCTTCATCGCCGAGCCAGCCGCCGATTCGCACCAACGCATAGAGCTGACCTCCAAGTCCTGAAGCGCCACCTAGCGTATTGAGACCTGTGGGAACAGGAGTAGGATGTCGTAATGCTTTGCGGAGCGGAAATATGGATGCGTAAGCCAAGTCGCGAAAACCGGCTCCGCCGGTGACGTGTTCGAGTGCCGCGAGAAACATTGCCACGCCGACGCGACCGTCATACAAATTATCCGTCATCGGCTGCAACTGCATCCGCTCAGACTGGGGGTCGAAGGCCAGCGAAATCCAAGTTGCGCCTCCGTCTGCACCGCAGATTGCCGAGTTGCGGATCTCATCGGCGATCGCCACTGCTGCTGCAATCAGTTCCGCTCGGGTCTTTGGCGGCTCCGCCTTCTCTATGCTCGCTGTCGTATGCTTAGCACTTGCCGATGGTGGTTCGGTACGGTCGGACGGGCGTCCCACGTAGCGGGCGTGGAGAGATGTGCGGATGAGGCTCAATTGAACTTGCAGATCGTTCTCGCCCATTTGCCGTAGGCGTGTTGCCACATAATCCAGTCCACTTTGTGAAAAGAAAGCGGGTGCGACCACCCGTTCGTCAGCCAACAGTGCATCCGAGTTGCTTAAGAAACTGAAGTAGGGAATGTCCAACCGCTCGAGAGAGAGCAACTCTGCGCGGTAGACTCCCCAGGGTGGTGGATAGTTGGGATCTGGATCAATTGCCAAGAAGTCGCGAGCGAGCCGCTCCAGCTCGATGCTACTATCCGCACCGTCACGCAAGAATTCGGGGTGCATCCGCCGTTCAGAAATTTGACCGTAAACCTTCGTCATGCGCAGGAGGCACCGCAACTTCAACCCGTGGAACAAGCTCAGCGGGCCGCCTTCTTGCAGCAGTACGTCGCGCCGGTCGAGCAGAAAACGGTACATTGCGGTAAAGCCCTCGACGATTTCAGCGACGTAGTCTTCGGCGGAGACGACCTGTCCGTTGAGCTCCGGCCGATTGCCTCCGGGGTCTGAATCGATGCCGCGGTAGACCAGCTTCATCTGGTCGGTGTTAATCTCGTCCCAGCAAGCATCGGTATACCCTGTATCAGAACGCTGATCGGCGCCGATGCCACTCACGTCGTAGCTCTTGCCTGGATTGCTGACTATCCAAAATGGCAATAGACCTGTTCGCAGAACCGACTGATGCATGATTTCGGCAACTCGCTGGTCGGCAGAGTTCTGCAGCCGAGCATCCCACGGACACGGAAGTGGTTGCATCATCGATTCGAGGTCGATTAACACTGGATGCTCACCGTTGGCGATGATGTTATCCAGATGAAAGTCGCTCGACCCCAAGATGTAGGCTACGCACAGGAGTATGCCGATCCGGAGGTAGTATTGTTCTAGCTCGTTTGTATTCTTGCACTCTTCGTGCTCAACAAACTCGACCCAACCATGCGTCGTTCGGTCGAGGACCATCATTGTGCGTAGCGGCAGGAGTCCGCCCTGACATGAATTTGCGGCGCCCCCGTAGTTTGCGCTGCAGATTTGGGAGTTGATCCAATCAATTACGCTCCAATATGCTTTATCGACGCCCAAGTCTTTTGGCTTATAAACGATTCGCGTGCCCGAGGCGAACTTCGAGATGACGACTGCCCGATGGCAATGATGGGGATCCGACATGCCGAGATCGACCTGAATTACCGGACCAAGATCGTTGCCATGGTTGAAAAGCTTCGCGAGTGCGGGCCGGTCTTCGTCAAGCCGCTGGCAGAACTCGGCGACGTGATCTGCCCAATAAGCGCACATCATCGGCATTAAACGGGCGAGCACGGCATATTTTTGGAAGAATTCCAGCAGTCCACCACTCTGCAACTCACAGACGAAACGGCGATAAAAGTCGTGGGACGGTGATACTTTCTGACTTGTCCAATCAAAAATCGAAGATGGGTCGTGTTTCACCAAAAAGCGACGAAACTCCAGGCCGAGCGACAACGCTGCGATTTTGCCGAGGAGTCCCAGCAATTGCTGCTGAAATCCGCGCAAGACATTTTCGGTCAGATTGCTTAACGTATTATCCGCTCGAGTGCGTATTTCAGCGGTCGCACCGGCAACAAAAGGAACCCACACTTCCCAAAACGGCAGCGGCTCGTCTGTCGGGCCTGCTACTGACGGAGGCCAGATAACGCCGGCGGCCGCGCAACGCTCGAGCAACGTGTTGAGCAGAACGGCCCACGAAGGCAACGGATAGTCTTCGACTAAACGAAATGAACCAAGTCTGGACCGGCAGGTCTGTAAATTAAGTCCGTCGAAGGCGAGCCGCCGGGCCAGAAGTCCAGGATCGCCCTCGACGGAAAAAGCCTCTCGCCATTTTTGGAGCCGATGTGCAATCTCCGATTCGCTCGCGGAAGGTTCGATGCGCGCATGCCACCTCTCGCCGAGCGGCATGGCGCGCGCCACGAGACCGCGGAGTTCCGTGTCCGAATACTTCATGGGACTGACTCCCAGGTTGTGATCGGCAAGGTAAGACTCCGACGGTTCGTCAGCAACACCCATTCATACCGTGGGGTTCTCGCAGTGACACGCCTATCCGATCTTAGTGGTGTTGATGCTTTGCCGCACCGCACCACCGCTACAGCACGTGCACTTCTTTGAGCCATCACTCGATACGCACATCATCCCGCCCGAAACAAGCGCTAACTCCTCGTCATTCAGCACGCCTGCCGCATGCTTCTCATCCAGCAATTCGTTGACAGCTTCCTCATAATCTTCCGTCGAGAACACGAAGCCAGCCTGACTCGCGATCTTTACTAACTCCGCGACCGTCTTTGCACCGGCGCCCTTCGGGGCGGCTTGGATTTGTGATTGAAGGGCTTTGTCGGTCTGAGCCTTGCTCATAAACTGCTTGACCTTTTCTGCGGACATAATCGAGTCTCCTGGTAAAAAAGGATCTGACCCTTCGATATTTGCATACCCGGCCAAGGGCGAATGCCGGGCAGCCAATTGTAATTTATAAACGCCCGGTCGTCGCGTTTGCGAATATCTCCCGAAACACGCCGAAATCAAAGTGCAAGTTAGTAATCGGGTCGGAGTCGATGAGGTCAATGACTTGGCGACCCGATACTTGGTGAATTTCAAGTGAACACGGGGAGAATTGCAAACAGCGTACCGCTAGGCAGGATACCCGTTCGACAGCGAACTTCGGGCGAATTCCTCCAACCGGCTCAATGGGTACGCGGAGCTGAGTGGAGTCCTGGCTCCAGGGTCGGGTAGCGCTGCTCCACTTGACGGGCAAAGTCTCCGTCTGGACTGCCGCTTCTTGACCTTGGGTTAATCAATCGACAGGCCGGGGCGTTCACGGCCGCGTCGCGTGTTAAGTCTCCGGTCGGACTCCGCCCTCCCTCCGAGTCAACTCGCGAACTAAACCTTCACCGATTATCTCATTGACTCTGGTACTAAGATCGGGAGGGAGGCAGTCGCCATAGTTGGCGGGATCGTCACCGGTCGGCCGTTTCTAGTCGGTGGTTTGTTGACCAGTCCCAGACGGTAACGACTTCTCAGCACACCCTATGCGGCCCGGCGAAGCCGCAGACACCAGCCAGCCTCTGCAAAGATCAGTTGCACCACGGTTGGCGATGGTGTCTTTCACGCGCGTCGGGACATTCTCTAGCGACTTTGATACGCAGCGTTCGTCATCAGCCGAGCCAAAGTTTGATACATTTCCCGCCAAGCGTCTTCGACATCTGGCGTAAACCTCGCGACCAAGAGTTGTCGCAGTGTGGCCAGCAGCGCTTCGCCCATAGGGCCGTACATCTCCTCAGTCACGTGATAATTCAAGTGTCGACGCGCGAGGGTTTCCAAGGCGGGCGCCACCATGTCGAACTTCCGAAGGCCCGTGACCGCCATGCCGATCATGCGGATTAGCTGGCGGCCTTGATCTGCGACATCGGCTTTAAAGAGCAATTGGTATTCTGGTCTTAGCTCAAATAGATTCTCGTAGAAAGCCTGAGCTGCTTCGTCGTATTGCGCCATCACCGAGCGCCACGACTCTTCAACCAGACGAGTCTGAGTTTTTGTCAGCATTGGCATAACCAAGCTAAAGAACTAGGTGGTGACAACGGCCTAAAAGTATAGGCCGATCGTGGCCAAAAATACCACAGCTCAGACATCGCGAGCCCTGGTGCAATTTACCACTTGTACTGCAATCAGCTCTCTGTGTTTGGCGGTTGCGATATTTACCTCGCCGGAATTACCAAAAACCGGTATCCTGTGGGCCACAGACTGTCTGCGTTCTCGAGATTGGAGGAAGTGTCGGATCGGTCGATCGATGCGACTACTGGGTGGAAGATTCCGTTAGCGCTGCGAACTGTGGCCCGGCTTAATTGTCGTCGGCCGCTTGGGATGCGCCCACGGCAACCATTTCCTGAATTGACTTGAGCATCGCCTCACGCCAAAGCTGTTCCAGTGGAGGTGCGTAGCTTGGGTCATGATTCTCGACGGTCTCGCACAGCGAATTCAGCCACTTCGTGTACATTTCCGGTGCAACACCAAGTTCTTTGTGTCGAAGACCCAGGCCTTTCGATTTCTTCGCGCGTGCCGGACATCTCGTGGCCGACAAGGGATACCATGGGGCGGAGACGATCGAGTTAGCTGAGGACCTCAACTTTCGCACGTATATTCCCGAGCCGAAGCGTCCTCATCGTGCGCGGTGGACCGACAAGCCGCCTGAATTTCAACAGGCCGTGTATGCCAATCGGCGGCGCTTGAAGCGCGGCAAGAGCCGAAAGCTGCAAAGGCTTCGCAGCGAACGCGTCGAGCGCTCGTTCGCCCACGTCTGCGATACGGGGGCATGCGGCGGAGTTGGCTAAAAGGAGTCCTCGATGTCAGCCAGCGCCTACCTGATCGCCGCCGCGGCGCACAACTTGGGCCGGATCATGCGAAAGCTGTTCGGAGTCGGCAAACCCAGGACCTTGCAGGACCTGGGTAGTTTTATCGCGCTTGCGCAGCTTGTGACGACACTGCTCCGCGATCTCCTTCCCACCTCACGAATCTCATACCACGCAACACGCTCCGAATTCTCGGCTGCGGTCGCGTAAATCACCGACCTCAAAAACGACTTACTTCCCCAGGCTGCTAATGTTGCACGGCGACAAACAACGGACGCTTTTCAGTATACGAAAAGGCCATGGATTTACAGGCTAACTTATGGTCAATATCCACGGCTTTGAAGGCGTAGCGGCGCAAGTTTTTGCGCTTGCCGTCATTGCTTGGTCCAACTGTTACTTTGCATTTAATAACCCGCCGTTCGACGGCCTGCTGTAACTCACTCCGCGACATCCGCATAGAGCCACGAGCGCGATCAGAGAAAGGAGGCACAGCGTCGGCTCTGGAACCATGTAGTTCGCCATCGCGCTGGTGCTAAGCGTTTGCCCAAAGTGGGATCGCCACACTTCATAATCGCTCGGCGTCAACGTCGTGCCGACGGAATTTCGCCAAGTGATATAGTCGGCTGCATCGACGATCCCATTTTGGTCGAAATCCCCAGGTAAGTTTGGCGCCGCATCGACCAACACGGCCAAAATCGATTGGAAAGGAACATTGAGTGCAAACGAGCTTCCTAATCCAGTTGTGAGCGGCGTTGTCAGAGGCGTAGTTTGATTTACGCCGTAGAGCCAGGTTGTTCCCGAGTGGCCCAACGCGGCACCGGTAATATTGATATTCACATTCGAGCTACCCGAGGAATTCAGGTTGGCGATGAGTATCCCAATGCGCCCATCGGCCAATCGAGTCGAGTGCACCTCCACGTTTCCATTCGAAGAAGTCGTATCGACGAAGTCGGCGCCTGTTTCAGCGATGTGACTAAACAATTGAATCCCGTAGAAAGCCGGGCCGCGAGTTTGGGCCGTGGCGTCGCCCAGGAAGCTGTCTTTGCTCATTTCCAGCCAATGCACGCTTTTGACACCATCAGCAAGCGCGGTGGCGTACGTATTGGCGGCGTAAACACCATCGATGACGGGGTTGCTGATGGTGCCGAAGTAGCCGAACTCCGTCATGTGCAATTCGATTCGATTTGCCTGGCCGGAACCAACATAGGTATTGATCCGGTCTCGCTCGTTTTGAAACCAGGCGGGCAAATCATCTGTCGCATTGAGCAACGTCGAAATGTTGTTGTTGCTGTTCGGATAATAATGCATTACGCCAAAATCCATATTTGCGCCGGCGGTCTGCAAGACGTTGCGATCCCAGTTTCGCGCGGGGTCCGCCACATCTCCTACTCCCCCCATGCCAACCAAGGGTGCGCCAACCTTGATCGTTGGATCGACGGCCTTCATGGCGGCGGCGAAGGTGTTGAAATTGTTGCCGTACGCCGTCGGCGACAGCGCCGAATTGTTTCCACGACCGGCGCCCATTGGCGCATGGAGGTCATTTTCCCAGTTGAAATTCGCGTTGATATCGGAGTAATAACCGTTGCCGTTGATCTCGTTGCCGATCTCCCAGTACTTGATGCCGACCGGTTGGCTGCGGCCGATGGCGAGAAAATCGTATTGGTTGTCTGGGTTTTGGGCCGCCGTTAGCGTTCGCAGGTGGGCCCAGTAGCCGACCGTTCGCCAATTGTTGCCTTCATCGTCAATGCCGAGCGTGATGTCGTTCGGCGAGCCGTACAAGCTGGCATCTCCGTTCGCGTAGGCGACCCAAGCAGCGGCTTCCTTAGGTTGACCCTCTTTGGTGAATTGGTGGCTCGAACCGTAGTCGACTGTGACCATTCCCTGAGTGCCGGCTTGATCCATGATCTGGACGAATCGGCCGAAGTCCGATTGGTTCGCCGAGTATCCACCCGAGGCGGTGTGGTTGGACCAATGATAGATGTCTGAGTAGCTGCCGCCTGGATAGCGAAGTAGATCAATGCCCGCTTCCGCGATTCGGCTGGGCAACACCGCGTTGCCCCATTGATTCGCGTAAACCGAAGTGTGCAAACCAATCGCGGTCGAGGGAAGTGAGGCCACCACGCTACCCGCGTTCACACTCACATTCACCTGAGCAATAGCGGCACTGCTACGCAAGGAGGTTTGCAGGAAGAGACCCGCGAGAAAGAGAACGATTGGCCGGCAGAATATTAATCGCTTAAATGTCGACAACTTTGAAGTGTACCGAGAGCAGTTCAAACTCAATTAACTCCCGCGACGTCCGAAACTTCATTGAGTGCCATTCCGTTGCGTGTACCCAGGCTATTGAAGACCGTGACATCGACGTCGAAACTTATTGTATGCACGGAACCGTCGGCGAACCCGGCGTTGATGCCGCCGGTGTGGGGTGAGCCGAATTGATAAACGTTGTAAACGCCAGCGGGACCGGCACCAGAGGAAAAATCATCGCCAAAATATTTAGCCAAGCCCGAGCTCCAACCGATCGAATCGCCATCGTTAATCGGGACAAAGGCGGTTGATCGCATTTGGTCGGCGTCCCAGCCGTCGGTCCATCCGCGATCGTCTGAATATCTCGCCGGGCCTGCTTCGTAATTATCGCTCCGGACGTATTTTTCCGAGACGACCATGGTTTTACTTGTGCCGTCCGTTATTTTCGACATCTTAACCGGCTGGGTGACCGAGGTAGCCGCTTCACCCACCCACGGCGCACTCCCGCCACCGCTGACGTATCGCCAAGTGGCTCTTACGATGACGCCGTCATAAACCGTGTTGTTCTTTGGAAAAGTGCTGCCGACGCCGCCGGAGCCGCCGTCCCACGAACTAATCAGATTTGAGAGAGACGATGCCGAAAAGGGGACAAACTTTGAAGGGTCATATTGCGGATAAATCCCGCGACGGCGCTGGTGTTCGCGATCGGTAGCGGGAACCGCGCCGGCATAATCCATTGTGGCGATGACGCCGAAGGCGTCACTGTAGCTGGACCTCGCGGCGCGACGCGAAGGGCAGACGTAAATCGACACGACGACGTTTTGCAGGTCGGCTGTCTTCTGGATCGCATAGGCAGACGTCTCCTCGATATACGGCAAAAGTTGGTAGCCCCAGCCCAGGCCTTCTTTTTCCGGTGGGAGGGGCTTGCCGCTGTCGAGATTTTGTTCGAGCTCAAAACCTGCCTGCAAATATCGAGCGCCGCCCGTTGGGAACACTTTGCGAGCATCGACGTGGTTCTGCAACGCAATACCAATATTCTTGAGGTTGTTGGAGCATTGTGTGCGTCGCGCCGCCTCACGGGCTGCCTGAATTGCCGGCAGCAATAGGGCCACTAAGATGCCGATAATTGCAATTACGACCAGCAATTCGACGAGAGTGAACGCCCGACGCATTTCAACCTCCTTCGCACCACTCGCAATCAATGGCAATAATTGACCGCACCCTAAGGTACTCGTTTAACGGAATGCTCAGCGGCTCGCTTGCCGCTGAGCAACGATTCTCCACGGCTACCCACACACTCTCGTATAAGAACGCGAAGAACGGCGCACGCTTAATGCCAATCCCAAAACCATCGCCAACATCATACTCGAGGGCTCAGGCACTCCTCCTGCCAAGAGTGAACCCGAACCAGCTCCAGCGTTCACAAAGCGGACGTTATCAATGATCGTCGTAATGAGCGAATAATCGGTCCCAAAGTGCGCCCGCCATTCGTCGTAGTCGGCCGCATCTACAGAGCCGAGTGAGACGGTCTCATTCGCCAAGGTGCTACCCCCCAAGCTGTTACGCCATGCGACGTAATCCGCGGCGTCGGCGACGCCATTCGACGAGTAGTCGCCCGCTGCGATCGGCGTCCCTTGATCACCGCCTTGCATCGGTAAGAAAAGCTCCCAGTAAGTTCCCATGGCGCCAGAGTTCACCGCATCCAAATAAGCTTGCGCGTTGGTCTTGATGCCCGTCGCGACCAGGTCGACGATAACCGGCGACGTCAGGCTGCCGCCGTCGTCCGAGGCGACGGGAACGTTATTATCTGATTGCTGCCAGCCGCCAGAACTAGAGTTGAAAACAGTGATGAGTTGCCGCCAAGCGGGTGACCAACCATCCCCGGCAACTCCCAGGTCCGTGGTCGTTACGTCGATAACCAAGAAGTCGTGGTTGACGACGTCCTGGGCCAAAGGCACTCCGCCTTTCAGAAAGGCCTGAATGTTCCAACTCGGAGAATGATGAATTGCCAAAGCCGTACTACCGTCGGTCGCGCCGACAGTTGTGTACGTCGCGGTTGGAATTCCGGGGCCATCCCAATTAACGCCCACGGAACTGGTCAGATCGTTTTCAAAGCTCCCCACGACCTGCGCCTGGCAAAACAATTGGGCGCTAGCCAGGACCGCCATAACAAAGGCAACCGCTACAGTCGCCATAGAACTGAAGCATTTCCGCATTGCAAAGTACCTCCAACCTATAGGGACAAGTTGCTTAAATCCGCTGCCGTCATGCGTCGATTCCCGAATCGATCCGGTTACACTCAGCGCGAATTGAAAATCGCGAGACGCTAATGTTTTTTTCAAAAGACAAGCTTCATCCACGGTGTAGCAAAAACCAACCTTCTGTTCGCTACGATTCATTCATCTATGCAGGCCAAGACCACCGATCTGTCATAGGTTCAGCCTGTAAACACCATTTCGATCCTCCCTTCTCGGAATGGAATGCTTGCCCCGTTCAGCACCTTAATTCATGCCGTTTGATGTGCAACTCGTACGGCTGCCGGTCCCGTTGAACCGCGAACAATCAATTTCGGCTTAACTGTCATCACCACCGATTTCCGTTCTTCACGTGGCGTTTCTAGGTCTTGAAGAACTTGCCGCGCACCCAGTTCGCCTATCGTGGCAGTATCAAAACCCACGGTCGTGAGCGGCGGCGTCATGTAGCGTGTCGCAAACAGGTCATTGAAGCCAACAACGCTCAGGTCGTTCGGAATCGAAACACCGTATTGCCACATCGCGTGAACGATGAGCGTCGCTTCCAGATTGCTGTAACAAACGATGCCCGTCGGTCGATCGTTTCCTCGGACAAGAATATCGATCGCATTTTCTTCGGGCGAATAGATACACTCCCGTGGATCCAGCCCAGCTTCCTCGATAGCCGCCCGGTAACCCTTCCTTCGTTCGGCGATGCTACAGTGCGGCTTAATCGTGTCGTGCACAAAAAACATGATGTGCTTATGACCTAGCCCTAACAGGTGCTTCGTGGCTGCGTACGCGCCCGCTGAGTCGTCTACCACAACCTGCGAGAGCGAAGGATCTGAATTATCTCCCAGCAAGACCAAGGGAATATCACGCTCACGTATAGCGGCGAGCACCTTCGGCGGCAAGGAATGAAACACGACGCCGCCGTCGATCTGACCGCCAAGTACAATCTCTTCCCAGGCGCCGCTAGAGTCGATCGGAGCAAACACTAAGTGATACTTCGAGCGTTGGACTTCTCTTACGAGGCTATGCACGACCTCGGTGTTCATCCCCTCGAAAATCCATGCGTCGTCCGTATAAAGCAGCCCGATACCATGCGTGCGACCACGCGAAAATGCTCGAGCCCGAAGATTAGGGCGGTAGCCCATTTCGCGGGCAAGCCGACGAATGCGCTTTGCGGTTTCAGCACTTCGTCGATGAGACTCCTTAACGTCGCCGCGCAAGATTCTCGCGACCGTGGAACTCGAAACGCCGGCAAGCTCAGCGATTTGGTAAATCGTAACCGCCATAACCAAAGACCTGTTGATTTAAGTTGCAGCGAGCGCGAAACAGAACTGCGTGTCGCTCCAATATCGCGCGTTTACAACTCAGCGCAAAATGAACCGCCCAAAGTCTCGAGTAAGTCGAATCGAGCTAGAAAAGATGAACCTCAACCGTTTGGCGGCAGTCGCAGCCCCGATTGCAATTTGCCACCGGTGTCATGCTAAGCTTTTCTTAACGCATTGTCAACATTTTCGTAAAGGCTTTTCACCGGATTCAGCAAAGCGGTGAACCTCGTCATGGTCGTCGCAACGGCCTGTCACTTGCTCACCAATTCGATATTAATCGTGTTCCGGCCCGGCGAGACTTCGTACTGAAGTCCCGATTTGTGCTCGTCTTCGTACTTTTCGGGGATTAAAAGCTTGCCGACCGGCGGTCGCTCGCCCCGTTTCACATTCTCGGGCATTTTGCGGACAGATACCGCGACTCGGTAGCTGCCGGCAGCGAGACCCGCGTCGCGGCTCGTCCTCAGCTGATAGCTGCCGTCGCGCTCAATGGATCCCGTCGCTGGCTTTCCGCCAGTGTTTACCGGCGCAAAAACAATCGTCCCTGGGCCAATCTTGTTCCCATCTAGAGTGACGGTCCCTGAAACGTCGGACTCCATGGAACCTCCGCGGCAGCCAACAAGTACGGCAATGACTGCCACTCGCAATAGAGATACGCACAACCGATTTATGCTCGTCACTTTGCTCCCCACAATGCCGATGGATCGAGTATCCACCTAATAAGCGGTCGCGACTTCGCCTTTCTTGCGGGTCGAGAGCGCTCGGAAAATGGGATGCTCAATGTTGTCTGAGATAAAACGAACGGACCCATCGGCAAAAGTAAATTGTACGCCGCCCGGATGCGAACTACGAAAACCTCGCATATCCCACCAACAACTTCCCACGGGTACGCAGGCGGCATAGTGCTCCCAATCGAAGTTGATTCCAATACCCGTGGTTGCCCAATCATCGTCCGCTGCCCACGCAGCGCTGTTGCCGTCGACCGGCGAAGCTTCGCCAATCAAAAACGTTTTGCTCGTGCCATCGGTGATTTCTTTGAGCTTAACTCCGCCGCGATGATACGTGTATCGCCAAAAAATACCGAAACAGTCGGTCCCGTAATGACAATCGATTTTCTGGCCGACCGCAGTGTATTCTGGTCCACCGCTCCAATAGCCAAGTGGCGTGTTGAACGGCGGAACGTCATCGGTGCTTGTGTACGCGGTGTCGCCTGCGCTGCCCTTATAGCAAGTGACGGCGACCGTAACCGGCCCTCCCGAAACCTGCGATGAGTCAGTATACGGAAATTGATCTGGTCGTGGTCCTGGAAACTGATCCGAGGGGCACAACAGCACCGAAGGCTGAATCGCCAGGGCAGTACGGAGGTCAGGAGTGTTTGCATTTAGGCCCAGATGCGCGTTCAGCCATTTCTTATCCAGATAGGGCTTAAAGCGGTCGTAGAGCGGCTGTTCCTCGAGCTGGGGCAAGACTTTCACGATCCAACCGGCGCCACTCAGTTTGCCCGCATCCCGAATCGGGTCCGGCGGTTCTCTCAACCATCTGCCAGTGGTCAAATCAATGTCGTCCGGTGGACCGTCATACGGATCCTCATCGACCGGAAAGTGCTTTTGGGAATCGTGGTAGACCTGCACCGCGAGCGCAAGATTCTTAATGTTATTCGAACATTGCGACCTGCGGGCACTCTCCCGCGCGGCCTGGATCGCAGGCAAAAGAAGAGCTACTAGAATGCCGATGATGGCGATCACCACCAACAGTTCAACCAAAGTGAACCCATGTGAGCGACGCACCTGAATCGACGCTCGATTGCGTACCCTTTTCGGGCAGTAATGCGTGTCCATTGCCGCCTCCAGAAACCGCCAGCGAGTGAATTCGCGGATATTGAGCGGTTCGATGGTCCTCGCCCCATTAACTACAGTTCACGCGCAAATCCATTCTCCGCCGTTGAATCAATGTCTGTGCACACCGAGCGGTGCTTCAAACAATCACGTCATGCCACCGGTGGCGTTTTAAACTTCTCCTGCATGACTGTCAATAAGATTGTACTGCTTTTGTAGAGAGATTCGGAGCTCTCAGCCACTTTAATTGCGAATCTTGCGGCCGGTCGTGAGCCGTAAAAAAAGCCGCGCCACAAAGTGGCACGGCTTCAAAGGTTACAATTTATTGCTGCAATGAATGACTAGCTTCGTCGGCGACGAATGACACCACCTGCCATTCCGAAAACACCCAAGCCTACAAGCGCTAGCGAAGCGGGCTCCGGAGTAATCTGAATCTTAATGTTATCGAAGTACACCTTCGCTTGAGTGCCGTCGCCATTCATGATGAGGCCAAAGCGGAAGAATGTTTCGCCGGTCGGAATGTCGATCCCCTTCGGTGCCAGCGTAAACTGGGCACTGCCAGAGAATACAGACCCGCTCGCGAGCTGGGTGCCGTCCAGTTCAACTTCCTTAACGGCTCCAAAATCCTGAGCGTATGCACCGCTACCTTCATTGTAGTAGGTACCTATCTGCAAGAACGTGCCGTAATTGCCAGGAGACAAGGAAGTGTCGACGTAATAGTCGTAACTGACGATGGTATTCGCTTCGTTCGTGGAAGCTGCCAACAACGTCTGGTAGAGAGGGTCGCCCGGATTCCCGGTGGAAACGTCTGCTTCTTGGAATGCACCCGTGCGCATAATTTCCATGCGATTGCTTCCGCCGATGTTCACAATCGGAAAACTCGCGGAAGCGTCGTTGCTGAATTTGAGACCGAATCCTTGATCGGTGCCGCCTTCAAAGTTGTACGTAACCGATTGCGCCGAGGCTTGCGACATACCTAACCACAGTGTCGCTGCGGCGATGAGGCCGCAATTCTTTAGAGCCGCCCAATTGCACTTCATAAGCAAGTTCCTCCAAAGTTCATTAGTTCGGGGATCCTTTCGCGGCCGAAAAGAGATTTTCGGCCGGAATAAGCACGCCTGTCCTCGATCCGCTGAAATGCCACCGATGTCGATTATAGCCGGCCCCACCGCATTTCAAAATAAAAAATTCCAAGGAAAACCAAAAAAATCTGCAGAATCCAAATTCGTCAGTCACTACTAGCCGATAGGTATTCCGCCGGCGCTTCCGCCAGCTTTCCAGGTCCGAGTTGGCAACTGGAGCATGCGGATGGCGTTTTTTGCAGCGTTACCGGATCACTGCGATGGGCGGGCCGTTCGAATGGTACTTGTGGAGGTCAGTGTCGGCCATGCGAAAGTTCGGATTAAAAGCTCATGTTGGTCGAAGCCGTAATGGGTATTTCTAAACAATGGCAAAGAAAAACAAAAATGAGAGCGTTTTGCGATACACGGATGTGGACGTATCACGAAACACCGTGCGGAAACAGTATTTAGCGTGGCGCACCGTCCAAGAACCGTCGATTCCCATTCGCTGCGACAACCCTGAATGTACTTTCCACACTGCGCCACAATCTTGGAATGGGAAGCCCCTCCCGCTAATTTTAGATCACGCAAATGGCGTGAATTCTGAGAATCGACCAGAGAATCTGCGACTGCTCTGCCCAAGGCTGCCAATACCACCAAAAGCCCGAGTGGCACCGCAACCGATGGCCGAGTGATCCTTAGCGGCCAGAAAAAATGCAGCACGAGGACAATCAGAAATGCACCGCCATACAGAACTGGCGGCAGCACGGCGACTCCCGGATTATCTGGCGGTGTCACCGTGCTGATTGTCTTCATGGTACCACACCGCTGGCGCTATTTTTTCTTTAGCTCACGCCCGACGTCTTTGACCATCGGACCAACTTTCTGTACCGCCCTCTTAAGCTCGTCCGGACTCACGCCGAAGTGCTTTGACCAGTCTTTGAGTTCATAATCTTCGTGGACGTTGATCCGAATTCTGTCAGCATTACCTACCTTCGTTTTGTCGTCGGCCATAGGTCACCTCGTACAGGTTGGAATGAACAGCCAGCAAAATCGCGGCTGTCGGCTAAGGAATTATATCTCAGTCGCATCAAGCGGCTAATCGTGCCGAGTATTCAATTGCCGCAAGGCTCGTCCGAGACCAAATTGGTCGCCTGTCTCGCGCACCCTTCCACAAGCGAAATCGATCTCCATCATCTTTTCGCTATGCACCGGCCGCTCTTCTTCATCGCTCAACGTTACTATGATCTTTCGGCTTTTCGCGTCGATGACCTCGCCAGTGGACGGATATGCAAACGTCCCATCGATCGAGAACGTTACCCAGCCAGGTTGCTCGCGTAAGACGATGCTTGGGCCTTAAGGCAATCGGTTATGCGGTCCGCTTCACCCAACACGCTGATGGGCTCGTAGATACGTTGAAGGGCAAGGGGCCGTTTACCGTTTTCGCGCCGACGGATAAGGCCTTCGACAAGCTGCCAGCCGGCACTGTCGAAACGCTCCTCAAGCCAGAGAACAAAGAGAAACTGGCCGCGATTCTGACGTACCACGTGGTCGCCGGCAAAGTGAATGCCGCCGACGTCGTAAAACTCAAATCGGCGAAGACAGTTCAGGGCCAAACCGTGGCAATCGATGCCAAAGATGGCGTGAAGATCAATGATGCCAAGGTCGTGAAGGTCGACATCGAAAGCACCAACGGCGTCATTCACGTGATCGACACGGTTCTGATGCCGAAGGAATAGTTGTACGTAACAAGCAAGAGCGTCACGGCTGGCGGCCTTTGCCAGCCGTGACAGTTGCTTCACGTGATGCGACACAGGTGCAAACGAGTACCGGAGATCAAACGAATGTTGATCCTTTCACGAAAGCCGGGTGAACGAATTCGGATCGCCGACGACATCGTAATCGTCGTGAAAGCGATCAAAGGCAATCGCGTCAGCATCGGTATCGAAGCCCCTAAGTCGGTCTGCGTGCTACGCGGTGAGCTTCCTGTGGCCCCGGGCAAGCTTTCGCCAAGCTGCTGAGGTCAGCCATGAAAATTGCTGTAATCGGCGCTGGTATATCCGGGCTCGTGGCCGCTTATCGGCTACATAAAGAGCATAAAATCACGATATTCGAGGCCAATGATTACCCAGGCGGTCACACGAACACAGTGGACGTCGCATTGGACGGCGAACGGCACGCCATCGATACGGGCTTCATCGTCTACAACGATTGGACTTATCCAAACTTCATCGCATTGCTAGACGAACTTGGTGTCCGATCGCGTCCAACCACGATGAGCTTCAGCGTCCACGATGAGCAGTCTGGCCTCGAATACAACGGGCATTCGCTAAACACACTGTTCGCTCAGCGCCGTAACTTACTGCGACCAGGTTTCTATCGAATGCTGGCGGACGTTTTGCGATTCAATCGAGAAGCCCGTCGGTACGTCTCCGCATGCGACGATGAGATCACCGTCGGCGAATTCCTGCTGCGCTACAAGTTCTCGGTGCTGTTCGCCAAGTACTATCTCCTGCCTATGGGCGCCGCAATCTGGTCTTGCCCGATCGGAGCATTCGCCGAGTTTCCGATTCGGTTCATCGTTGACTTCTACCACAACCACGGTTTGCTGAGCGTGCTCCGTCGGCCGAAATGGCACGTCGTTGAAGGCGGCTCGCGGACGTACGTTGAAGCCATGAGTCGCACCTTTCGCGATAGAATTCGGCTGCGAACTCCTGTGCAAAGCGTGCAACGGCAACCTGATAGCGTCAAAGTGCAGCCACGCGGCGGTGCGAACGAGTCTTTCGACCATGTAATCTTCGCATGTCACAGCGATCAAGCCTTGTGGATTCTCGGAAACACGGCGACGGCACAGGAACAAGAAATTCTGTCGTCGTTTCCCTATGAACGAAATGTGGCCGTCTTGCACACGGATATATCACTATTGCCGCGAACTAAACGGGCATGGGTAAGCTGGAACTATCGACTGCAGGACGACGACTCGCACGCCGCGAGCGTCACGTACAACATGAATATTCTGCAAGGCATTCGCTCGCAGCACACGTTCTGTGTGACATTGAACGACGAATCCCGAATAAAGCCGGAACTGGTGCTGCGGCGGTTTGAATATCAACACCCGGTATTTACGACATGTTGAGGGCGTTCAGAACCGGTGGCGCGGGGCGGCCGAAATTGGTGGCGCTAGTTGGTTAGTATCTCCTGATCGAACGTACGGTTGTCGCGGAAGAAGTTGAGCGTGGTACTAGCTGGTCCGTCGTCTTCGCCGTTTCGCATGTCGCGACCGATCGTCCTGGCTGGACCGGCGAATCGGGTTCTGCTGGTGTTCAGCGATTATCAGCGTGGCGGCGTTGTGACGGTCGCCTACAGCGAAGATTCTATCAGGACGAAATGGGAATTCATCGACCTCACGACCGAGAACATGGGGCTCTGGGAGCCGATGTACGATTCGCATCGCTGGAAGTCCAACGGCACATTGAGCATGTTTTACGAGCCGTGTGGACTGGGGCAACACGCGACGCCGGCTTCGGTTTTGGAATGGGATGCCCGAAGTTACTTTGCGTCGCTCAGCAAAACCACTCTACAGGAACGCTAATTTTCGTTCCAAAAGACTCCAATTAACAGAATCCATGTAAGCCGTGTGCCCCATGAGAGCCCGGAGAGCTATCAAGTGGGAATGTTCCTTCCTCACACACCGGAGTACAGGGTCATGAAGATCCTCGCCATCGACCTCGGCAAGTATAAGTCCCTCGCCTGAAATTATGTCACCGCAACGGCCCGGCCAGGTTTGCTACGATCGTGACGCACGTCATCGAGTTGCAACGAGAAAGTCCCGATCTGGTAGTCATCGAGACCTGCTCGATCGCCAGGGCCGCATCAGTCGCCGAGGGCCGTCTCTGTTGCGGAAGATGCTGGTCGAAGCGGGATGGGTCTTGGTGCGTTACAACCCGTGGGCCCAACGTCTGATGCAGCGACTCTCCCGGGGCCAGAAAACGCGTAGAAAGCAAGCGATCGTCGCGCGGGCGCGAAAACTGTTGGTGCGTTGCTGGGCCATGTTGCGGGACAACACGGAATGGCGAGAACAGCCGCCAGCCACGGCCACCGCGTAACATTAACCTCACCAGACAATCATAAGTTCAGAAGGATCTACCTGCTTGATTGGCCAGTTACTTGGGAACGGTCCGCGTCAGCTCGGAACCCACCCTGCGAAGTCGCCGAGGCGACTGAATCGCGTTTAAACGAATGAGCGGCGCGGCGTATTTGGATGAATGAGACTGTGCACGACACGATTCAGCACAGACACCTCGAATAGTCGGATGAATTCCCATCGCTGGCATCGGCACAGGAAGATTGTAGCTAGGTGGCCGCCTAGCGAACAATCCAATTACAGCTTGAAATCAACACGGCTTCATAGTTGGGTGGGTTGCTGGGATATGGCACGCGTTGATGAGTTTTGGTACGCGCTGTCCGGCACTCCAGCACTCTGATTGCTTCCGGCCGAGCGACCGATTGGCCGGGTGGGATTCGCACTCAATGGAGATCGCCGACTTTCACGGCGTACTGAGTTGTTGGAACAAGGACGGCTGTCGACTAGGCGAAAACGATGCAGCGCCGACTAGTTGTTATTCGCACCGATCAGTGTAAACGATGCGCAAGTTCCGGACGGCGGATTCATCACGGACAGCGACATCCTCATGGATGGCGGAGTAACAGCGGCTTATCTGTACGGGGAACTTGCACCACAGTGAGCCGAGGCACGCTGGAAGGCGATAGTCGAGTCTATCACCTGGCCTTCGTCCGAACAATTAGCTTGTGTGTTCGATTAACTGAGGTGGACCCCATTGGTTGGACAGGTTTTGGGGTTGAATAAGGTAGTGGGGCTGGCGGCCCGCAAGACCCCTCACAGGTCTTGCGCGGCCGCTGCAGCGGTTTAACTATCTGATGTACTAACCAGCTATCAACTTGTTGTGCGCGATTTCAATTCGTTTTTCGTCCGGCGGCTGCCCGCCACTTGAGCCTCGATCTCGATAAACCTCCAACGGCGTGCGGTAGTCGAGCGCCTGATGGATTCGTTCGTGGTTGTAGAAGCGGAAGTACTCCGTCAGCGACGCTTCGGTCTGCCAGCCGTCCGTGTAGTCGCGCAGGTACACCTCTTCGTACTTCACGCTCCGCCACAGCCGTTCGATGAACACGTTGTCGAGCGCTCGGCCGCGGCCATCCATGCTGACCGCGATGCCACACGATTCCAATCGCGATGTGAACGCAGCAGCCGTGAACTGGGTCCCTTGATCGCTGTTGAAGATCTCGGGCTTCGTATGCGCGAGCGCTTCGTCGAGCGCCTCCAGGCAAAAGCTGCCCGTGAGCGTGTTCGACAATCGCCAACTGAGCACATAACGGCTGTACCAGTCCATCACCGCCACGAGGTACAAAAATCCATGACGCATTGGCACGTACGTGATGTCGCTCGACCACACCTGGTCGGGCCGCGTGACCTCCACATTCCGCAGTAAATACGGGTAAATCTTGTGCCCGGCGGCGGGCCAGGTCGTCCGCCGCTTGGGATAAATCGCCTCGATCCCCATCAGGGCATCAATCGCTGCACACGCTTGCGATTGACGCCCACCATCGCCGAGAGCTTGCGGCTGCCGTAAAACGGAGTCCGCAAATACTGCTCGTCGATCCGCCGCATCAGCACCAGGTTCTTGGCCGATTCGCCGGCCGCGCGGTAATACCAGGTGCTGTGCGCGAGCTCAAGCAAGGCGCACTGCCACACGATCGAGAGCTTCTTGTGGTCTGATTCGATGCATCGCCTCAATCCTTCAGGTGAGCTCGGCAGCTTTTTTTCAACCACTCGACTTCCATCTTCAGTCGGCCGATCTGCTCGTAGAGCTCCTGGTCGTTGGCTGTGTCCTCGGTCGCACGCTTGCTGCGTCCGTCTTCAAACAGCTCCGCCGCTCCTTCCAAGAGCTGCTTCTTCCAGGCCGTGATCTGGCCCACGTGCACTTCATACTCGGCGGCCAGTTGAGCCGTCGTCTTGTCGCCACGGCATGCCGCCAGTGCTACCTTCGCCTTAAATGCTCCACTGAAACTTCGTCGCTTCCGTGCCATCGACCAGACTCCTCAAAGGTCATCCCACAGAGGGGATTTTATACCTTATTGGACTGTCCAGTTTTTGGGGTCCACCTCAAACTTTGACTCATACTGCTCAAAATAAATGGAGAACGCGATGAAAGCATGGAACCTACAAAACTTTGGTTTGGAGAACTTGAAGCTCGTAGATGTCCTGACGCCGAAGTCGGGCCCGAATGACCTGTTGGTGAAGGTATCAGCGGTGTCGTTGAACTTCCGAGACAAGGCCATCGACGATGGTATTTATGAGCCAGAGATGATTCCTAAGCCGCTCCCGATGTACGAAACGCTTAATCACTTAAGCGGAACAGCCGCTGAAGGGCGTCGAGCAGCCCGTCCGGGGATTCATTGAGACTTTCATTGCGCAAGCATTCTATTGGCGGATGAAGCATCTTCGTGAGCAGGCAATCTGCGAATTGTTGGATGGCCTCCCTCGAGTGATCGTCCAATTGGGGCAGGCGTCCGTAAAGCCGTTCGAGTTCGCTGGTCTGAATGTTATTCAGGGCGATGCGAAAACGGGCGATGACCGGATCGGCAGCTTGACACTGCGTTTGGGATATTACGGATTGGATTGGGTCTTCGAGAATCGGGCCGGCCTCCGACGGCACGGCCAAGATTGCGTTCGCGTTTTGCTCAAGAGTGGCAGGTGCGACAGCGCTTTCCTTCAAACACATTCTGTACTCCTCGACTCACGTCGGTCCCAATGGTATCTGCATATATTGATGGAACGCAAGTCCGCAAAAGCGGCATTTTTCTGCTGTTGCCACCCAGGATTCGGCTTTGACATAGACCAGCTGGGTTGCTAGCCTCCGCTCATCATTCGCGGTGCATATCGATTCCGCTAGCGGTGGATGGGTCCCTGCTGCCGCGTGAACTCTCATCCGGCGATGCGCATCCGGGACAAATTCAATATGAGCGCGGACGTCAAACTTACGATTGTCGCATTGCTCATTGCCGCGGCGATCGGCTATTTAGCCTTACTCGGTGCGGCCAGCAGTTGGCAATACTACTTGTCCGTTGATGAAGCGGTAGTAGACGCGCCCCATTTTTCAGGCAAGCGAATTCGCGTAAGTGGCCGCGTCGAGGCGGGGTCGCTTACGATCGTCGAGGACCGGCGTCAAGCGAACTTTAAATTAGTCGGTGAATCCCACGAACTGCTAGCGACGTGTCATTGTGCGCTGCCAGATAACCTTGGCGAAAACATTGACGTAGTCGTCGAGGGAACACTTCAAAACAATGGCATTATGGGTCATAAGGTTATCACACGTTGCGCGAGCAAGTACAAGCAAAAGGAAGTGGTGACGGCATTGATGGCGCCTGCCAATTAGTGACTCGACACAACGAGCTAATTCGGCTTGTGTCAAGCTTTTCGACCGTAAACCGCTGAGCCACGGGAATCAACGATGAGAGTGCTTGGCGAGATTTGCTTATTCGTGAGCATGGCGGCGACAGGCTATGCTGCATTCCTGTCGCTCTGGCGCGGCCGCAGACAAAGCTGCCTACAACAGCGGATCGTCATATTCGCGTCGTCCGTTGGATTGGGGGCATTGACGATCGCGATGGGATTGCTCATCTGGGCGCTTGTCTCGCGAGATTTTCGGTTCGAATACGTTGCCCAATATGTGAGTCGATTTTTACCATGGCGCTATAGTCTCTCGGCACTTTGGGTGGGGCAGGCCGGATCGCTGCTTTTATGGACGTGGATGACAGCTGTGATTGCCATCCTGCTACGCGTGTTGCCGACAATTGACATCCACCTGCGAAACACGACGTTCGGCCTCTTAATGGCCAATGTTTTTTTTCTTCTGGTTGTCGTAGTATTTGCCGCCGATCCGATGGCACCAAGTCTGATCGCCGCAAATGAGGGAGCCGGACTGAGTCCGCTACTTCAAGATCCCTCGATGCTCATTCATCCGCCGATCGTATTCCTAGCGTATTCAGTTTGGGCTGTGCCTTGTGCGCTGGCATTGGCCGCGCTCTCTACTGGAACTTTAGACACCACGTGGACGCACATGGCGCGACCGTGGGCGCTCTTAGCATGGACGCTTCTGGGCGTCGGCTTGTTGCTTGGAGCGCATTGGGCTTATCACGAGCTAGGCTGGGGCGGCTACTGGGGCTGGGATCCGGTCGAAAATGGCTCACTTATGCCTTGGCTTACGGGCACGGCGCTCATTCACAGTTTGATGATGTGGCGCCATCGCGGGGTATTAAAGAAAACAGCTATTTTCCTCGCGATTATTACGTTCGCTCTTTGCAATTTCGCCACTTTTCTTACGCGCAGTGGCATCTTCAGCAGCGTCCATGCGTTTAGCGAATCACCGATCGGGTGGATGTTCCTTGGGTTAATGTTCGCGCTCGTGGGCGGTGGCGCGACCATGGTGGTCCAGCGGCGCCATTTGCTTGTTGGTCGGCCATTAATACGTACTTTGCTAGCGCGCGAGACGCTCATCGTTGTTTCGCTGTTTTTGATTCTTTCGCTGACCGTCGTCATTCTTGTCGGAACTCTGGTCGGGCCGGTGTCGAAGATGTACGCCGGCCGGATGATTCAGATCGGGCCAGAATTTTATAATAACGTGCTGCCGCCGATCGGCCTGGGCTTGTTGGCGATGACCTCGGTCGTGCCGTTGTTGCAATGGGGAGCCGCTCCGAACGCGAAGGCACGCCGTCTCCTTATCGTCAGTTTATTTGTCTCGCTCGGTGGAGTCGTGGCTGCATTGGTCGCTGGTGTGCGGCATCCACTAGGACTGGCTATCGTGGCCCTGGTAACGCTCGCCATTGTCGTTTTGGGATTGACGCTGTTCGATGATGTTTGGCGACGTGAAGGACAGATCGGCTGGCGCAAACCTGATTCGTGTATTGCGCAACGGCCGTCACAAATATGCAGCCTATTGTATTCATTTGGGCTTCGTGTGCTTGGCGATGGGTGTGGCGGGATCGTCACTGGGCACGCGACGGGAGGAGATGACGCTCGATGAAGGCGCGGTAATCGATTGGGCCGGACAACGAATTCATTACGTCCGGCTAGAACAACGACAGCTGCCGGACAAATTGGTGGCCGAGGCAGTACTGGAACTTGACCGCCAAAGATCGACTCCAATCGAGCTCCGGCCAGCTCGACATTTGCACTTGCTACAGAACGAGTGGACGACTGAAATTGCCATTTACTCTACTTGGGGCGGCGATTTTTACACCGTGCTTAATGCCGGTTTAGGCAACGGGAAGATCGCACTGACGCTCGTCAGTAATCCAATGATCCGGTGGATCTGGGCTGGTGGGGCATTAACTACCGTCAGCGCAGTCGTCGCAATTTGGCCGGTGCGGCGCCACAAAGTGAGTTCTAACGTTGCGGGTACGTCGAGTGGAGAAATGTTCGTCGGTTGCAGCGAAAAACGTGCGCGCGCGGCCTGAGGTGCGGCAGGAGCCATGGATTCAGACACACATAAGATGGTGGAAGCGATTGGCTTTTCGGTCGTCCGCAGCCGTTTGTTCATCCTGCACGAAATCAATCTATCGATTTCAAAAGGCGAAGTCATTGCCTTGATGGGTCCCAACGGCGCTGGAAAATCCACGCTGTTAACTTGCCTGGCGGGCACGTTGCGGGCGACTGCCGGTGAAATCCGCTGGTTTGATTGTGCGGGGCGATGCTCGGCGGCGGCAAAGCGCCAGATTGGATTCGTTGGCCACGAAACAGGATTGTACGGGGAATTGACTGCATTGGAAAACTTGACGTTTGCGGCCCGCATGTATGGCGTTGATTCTCCCAGCGAACGTGCGCTGATGTTGCTTTATGAAGGAAGGCTCGAGCCGATGGCGCATCGTCGGGTCGCACAGCTCTCCCAGGGCATACGACGGCGGCTCGCAATTATCCGCGCTCTGGTTCATGAGCCGCTGCTCATCCTGCTTGACGAGCCGTTCGCCAGTCTCGACACGGATGGCAGCGAATGGTTGGAAAGATTGTTTCAACAATGGCGCCTCGCGAAGCGGACAGTTTGCCTCGCCAGTCACGACATTGACCAAAGTCGTCGTTTGGCCAATCGAATTATTTGGCTGGATGGTGGCCGCATCGCGGCAACCGAACAGCCGACGAGCCTCACCGCGTCCGCGCAGGAGTGCATAATTTCCGCACAAGAGAAACTTAAATCGCTCTGGTGGCTGATCCACAAGGATCTCATCCGGGAAGTGCGCGCTCATGCTTTCTGGCCGGCAATGTTGCTGTTGGGTCTGCTGCTCGTTTGTACTTTGGCAATGCACATTGATTTGCCCAAAGAGCAAAAGGAACACGTTGTCGGTGGATTATTGTGGTTGGCCATCGTTTTTGCCGGCACGCTGGCTCTGGAGTGGTCGTTCGCCAATGAGCTCGACCACGGATGTTGGAAGACACTCACAATGTATCCCGTTGCACCAAGCATCCTGTTTTTGTCGAAGATGCTCCTAAATATCATTTCGCTTGTAATTTTAGAGCTGGTGCTTCTTCCGCTATTTGTAGTGATGACGGATGTCGCGCTTCTCGCACGGCCGGGCGCAATCGCACTTATTGCCGGATTGGGCAACATTGGGTTCGCGGCAGCGGGAACCCTGATAAGCGCCATCACTGCCAACCTGCGGAGCCGTGGAGGATTACTTGCTTTGCTGTTTTTGCCGCTGGTGATGCCCGTTGTATTGGCCTGCGCCGGTGCGACTGGCATGATGCTGACCGATGAGATGGATGGACAATGGTGGCGCTGGATTCAGTTTCTCGCCGTGTGCGCCGTCGTGTTTACGGTTATCGGAGCATTGGTATTTGAATTTGTCACGGAGGAATGACTTCATGTCTGATTTACGCCTCGGTCATTCGTCGCGGGTTTCGATGATCGCCGCCATAGTGGTCTGCGGACTGACGCTGGCGTCGTTGGTGTTAATTTTCTTTGTCGCCCCTACGGAGGCAACCATGGGGGACGTCCAGCGAATCCTCTACCTGCACGTTGCAGCCGCCTGGTGTGGTTTAGGCGGTTGCATTGCAATGGCTTTCTTTGGAGGCATGTATCTGCGGAGTCGTCGGTTGAACTGGGACTTCTGGTCACAAGCATCGGGCGAAGTGGGCTGGTTGTGTACAACGCTCACGCTTATCTCGGGTTCCGCTTGGGCCCACGAAGCTTGGGGAACGTGGTGGACGTGGGAGCCAAGACTGACGTCGTTACTCGTATTGTGGATCGTCTACGCGGGCGTTTTTTTGGTGCGCTCTAGCATCGATGATCCACACCGAGGGGGACGAATCAGCGCTGTGTTGGCGCTCCTGGCCGTCTGCGATGTGCCGCTTATCATAATGGCGACACGTTGGTTTCGTGGCGTTCACCCGGTATCACCGGAAATGGAACCGGCGATGCGGTTCGTGCTCATGGCGACTGTCGTGAGTTGTACGGTGCTTTTCGCGTACTTAGTTGTATATCGGCGGCGCCACTTGCAGCTTGCTGAACTGGCGGACGAACATGATGCGTCGCTATGGTGCGCAAACGCATTAAGTTGATTCAGTCACGTTTGTTAGTTGAGGCCACAAATGGGAACGTTAATTGGTACATACACCGTCGCGGCAGTGATAGTGGGGGTTTATGCTGGCTGGCTCGCCGTCGGCACGAGGCGACTTTCGCGCCGTTTGAATCAAGTAGGTTCAGGCTTCCAAAGTGCGCGGAAAAGCAGGAACCGGCCGACGAAGTTCCTCAAAGACGTGGCTTAGGTGAGGCGGTAGTTCCTTGGTGTGATTTGGAGACACACAATGTTACCGTACTTGCTGATCCTACTCTCATCGTGCGCGAATGTGGCGGATCCGCTCGAGCCGGGGGGGCAGATTCAAGGTGTAGTGGTAAATGGTACGCGGGGCAACGAACCGCTCGCGGATGTCGATGTCGTTTTGCAAGGAGGGCACGACCTCGTGCTGAGCCCAGTTGCGAAGACACGGACCGATATCTATGGCAAGTTTGTGTTTGAAGATCTACCGTTGGGTGCAAACATCACCTACTTGCCGGGTGCCAACCGCGATGGCGTTCACTATCCCGGCGATCGTACTCGCCTCGATCGCAATAACCGCGTTGTGGCGGCACGAATTGTTGCTTTTGAGGCCGTCAAGGCACCTTCCCCACTGATCGCAGAGAAACACGAAATTGAGGTCAACATCCGACAAGACTTGCTGGAGATCAGCGAAACACTCTTAGTCGCCAATCCCTCCCGGGCAACCTACGTAGGCGAGCAACTTGAAGACAATTCGCGAATTACGTTATCGCTCACCGTCCCGCCGACATTTGATCGCGTGACTTTTGATAGCGAGTTCTACGGACGGCGGTTTCGAATTGTCGATCACAAGCCGGTTACCGATATACCATGGCCGCCGGGTCGTCGCGAATTGAGATTCACTTATCACATACCGTTGGAAAACAGTGCTGGCGCGCTTCGGCGAACATTGGATCTGCCGTCCAGCAACGTTCGCATCCGTGTGCGAGGCGAGAATACCAAGCAGGTTTCATGCAACCTTCCTGGGCCGTCCGAGGCGGGTGAATATGTGCAGTTTGCGGCCGCCAAAAACCTATCCGCAGGTTCGATCATCGAGCTACAAGTCGGCAAGTTACCCATACCCTGGATGCTATATACGCGATGGGGTTCTCTCGGCGCTGGGCATGCTTATGCTCGGCACCGTCGCGGTACACTATCGACGCAGGCATGCAAACACTTGATCGCGAGATAAGCTGGCTATAGCCAGCGATAGTCGAACGTCGAAACCTAAAGGTTCGCCTTAACGTCCCACCCTTGCAAAAATGGGGATCGCCAGCAGGCCAAGGAAAACTAACACCGGGGTCACCGGTTCGGGTACTTCCGTAATCATGACCGACCCGCTGCCGGCTCCCGCCGTGGTTTTGCCAAAGCGAGCCCGCCAGGCCGTGTAATCCGCTGCGTTTACGGTGCCTGGCGTGTCGACCTCGAACTGCAGCGGTCCGCCTTTACGCCACAGCACATAATCGGCAGCATCAACGACTCCGTTGTCGTTGTAATCGCCAGGAACGCCCACCTTCACGGTAAAGCTCGCTGTTTTACTCCAGTCTTCGGAGCCGCCGGCGAGTGTGACGTTAATTTGATAGCTACCTCTGACTGCACCCGCGCCGGGAGTAAGGTTTAGGGACTTAGCTAGTGGTAAGGTGCCAGAGAACGGCCCCAGAGTCCACCAGTCACCTCCTGATGTCTGATGGGTCCAGGCCGCGTCCGCCGTTGCGGCGAGGCCAGCCGCATTGAGTCCGGTTAGGCCAATGCCCATATTCCCACCTCCACTACTTGTGATATTAATTGCAGTTCCTCTCGTTTGGCCCATCGGAAGCTGCAACGTCGATGGAGACACATTTAGCGCGCCAGCCGGGCGGCTGTGGCAACTCGAGCAACTGGACCCGTAACTGGGTAGCGCATAGGCAGCGCCGGCCAGGAGATTCAGTAACGCAACGCTCGCAGTCAGAGATCTCCACGATAATGTCATATTATTCCTCCCGTAAGCGAGCACGAATAGCGCACTGGATCGAACTTCCCCGGATTTCAGGAAGTCCATTTCGCAAATGCAGTACCAAACGGACTGGCGTCGGTGCACACACCACCGCTGCAGATGGTGTGCTGATGCGGGCTTGCTGCGCCGTTGTGGATCCAGTTGTGAAAGCGCTCGACCTTTTCCAATTATGCTGACCGTATTCGCGATGCAGTTCGCCACACGATAAATCAGGTCTTAATTCAGATTTGCAATCAACTCATGGCCGGATCGCGCACCGCCAGAGAACCAGAATCGAAATTGGTGGGCCTATCTGACACATCGATGCGCCGTATCGACAACTGCGCGGCCAGCTTTCGAGACGCGAATACTAGGGTTGGTGGGACCGAATAAGCGACGAATCGTGAACACACAAACACGGACGATCACCGTCCGTGGTCCAAAACGTGGCAACGTGAGGGCTCAGACGGACATGCTATTTCGTCAGCTTTGCCGAGCGAATGAATTGCTGGATCGCGTCGGCGTGCGATGCGATCGTCTTTTGCGGCCCAGTTGCCTTAATGAAGTGGAGTTGACCATCGATTGGAACGACGGCGGCAATCATGCGGTAACCAGTTCGCCGTTCGGCCGGCGCGAATGGGCCTCGCTGGTCGTTAAAATCGCCAGACAGATCGACGATTGTCGCTTTCAGGCCCCCGATATCAACAACGTCCTGGTTTGATGCTGTTGGCTGCTGAAATTGGCCTTTCCAGCGATCAATGTTGGCTTCGACGCTGCCGCCGGCCGTGCTGATCGTCAGTCGGCCGTCCGCATCATCGCCTTCGGTGCGCGGCAAGAGAAACTCTGCCAGGACAAATTGTGAGCCGGCAGGCTTGCGTGTCCAACCGGGAGGGGCCTGAAGGGTGATCGCACCCAATTCTACTTCTGCGGCCGTTGTTGTAACCGGCGGCTTTTCCGCGGGAGAGGCATTGTGGGCTGTTTCCGCAAGCTTCGCCTTACCCGATTCGAGTTGAGCCGTATCCGCCGATTTGGAATGTTCAATTGTCGAGTTCTGCGCCGCCTGCTGACGACACCCAAACATAAGAGCGGTAAGCAAACCACTGCACCACATCGCGTATCGCATTTTGGACCTCCTCAGTGACGTAAATTGAGACGCTGGCTGCGAGTTCCTTTCCGGTTGCGCAATGATAGCAGTGGCAAACCAGCCATGTCGAGGAGTGGTCCGGACTTGGGCGAGACTACGATAGGCGTTGCCATCCATTGAGGCCATTTGTATCTTCCGCCTTGCTTTTTGCTTACTCCCCCGCAGCTAGCGGCATCGCCGGCATGACATCGCTCATACACACGATTGTCGTTTTGAATCTACGCCGGGCGAGAAAATTTGCGAATGCGGTAATTCACGCACTCGCCTCGAGCAAAGTTGCAGTGTCGCTGCTCATTCTACTGGCTGTCGTAATATCGGCCGCCACGATTCTCGAAACGAAACAAGGCCGACCATACAGCCAATGGTTTGTTTATCATAGCTCTTGGTTTGTGGGATTGTTGGGACTGCTAGGTGCCAGCGTGTTTTGTGCCGCCTATGTCCGCTTTCCGTGGAAGCGTCATCAAGCCGGTTTTGTGATAACGCACGCCGGACTACTTGTATTGTTGAGCGGTTCAGCCATTACGAGCTGGCACGGAATTGAAGGCCAGATCGTACTAATGGAAGGTGAAAAAACCGACCAATTTACTTTGAGTCAGCGAAGCCAGATTACGGCCCATTGGACGGACCGGCCGAACGATCGGCCCTATGTGTTTACGTTCGACAGCGGGCCGGTAAATTGGAAGTCGGGGACGAATCTGGACATCGGCAGCGTCGACGGCATGAGCGCTCGTGTGCTGCATTATTACCAGTGCAGTCAGCCAGTCGAGAACTGGGTTGCAGACACCAGCGGACATGGTGGTCCGCTTATGCGTTTTCAACTTGCAGGGCCACAGGGTGGCCACGCGGAGACTCTCGCGCTGCAAACGACGCAGCCTGTTGCCGGAATGCTGGCCGATCAGGACTACGGCGACGAGGTTTTTGTCGGGCCGATTGCCATCCGACTCCAAAGAGCAACCAGCGACACAATGCTTGCCGATTTCTTAAGCCCGCCGAGCAAAGAGCTTGGTGAAAAAGGGGTGCTCACCATTTATTACAAAGACATCGTGCAGCACGTGTCGGTGGATCAGCATGTCGGCCAAGCAATTAAAATTGGCAATACTGGCGCGAGGGTCGAGCTCGTCCAATACTTGTCCAATGCCAAACTAGATGCCGCAGGCAAATTTCAGCCGATCGATGAAACTGTTCGCAATCCACTCGTTGAGCTGAAAATCAATTTGCCGGGCGAGGACCAGCCATTCCGTCAGGTCGCGTTCGCGAAAAGTCCGCTATTGAATTTCGACGGCGTTTACGAAAGGGAATGCCCAGTCAAGTTTGCCTATCAGCACCCAAAATTCACACCGGCAACGGCTATTGAATTCATGCAGGCACGCGACGGTAAACTCTACGGCCGAACAATTGCAGGCGGACAATGCGAGTCGATTGGAGCGGTAACAACCGATAGCCGGCTCAAGCTCCACGGTGGATTCGTATTTACCGTCAACGAATTCATACCCCACGCTCGTCGCGAAATTTCCTTCAAACCGGCCGTCAAAAACTTAGATGATGATCAATCGCGTGAATCAGCGGCGACGGAAGTAGAGATCAGCATCGCCGGCCAGACAAAAACGCTGTGGCTTAAACGCAATAGTCCACAACTTGAATCGGTGACCATCGACATTGCAGGCAGGCCGCTTTGCACGCGGTTTACTACCGGACAAGCCAGCCTTGGTTTCTCGTTGGAGCTTGTCGATTTCAAGCGCGAGATGAATCCGGGGCAGGTTGGCAATGCGGCTTTCTCGAGCTTGGTTCGGGTCGTCGACAAGGATCATCGTGTCGATCACAAGCAGTTGATCGCGATGAATCACCCGCTTTCACACAATGGTTATCGATTATATCAATCCAGCTTTCGTGAGGCAGGTCATGGGAAAGAAGCATCAATTTTTACCGTTGCGTACGACCCGGGCAGGCCACTGAAATATACCGGCTGCTTGATGATATGTGTGGGCATCACCACGATGTTCTATATGCGGGCTTATTCGTTTGAGCCGCGGCTGCGCGGGGAGTCGTCGCAACGCGACGATGCATCGCCGTTCGAACCAACATTTAGAATATCTGCCTGAAGTAACAGCCAGGCTAAAAACTTCCGCGTTTTGCCAGGCTTGGACGAGCCCGCGAAATCAAAGTTCATGTGAGTTTCACTACAAAACGAATTAATCATGAATAGAGCGACGACCTCTGCCATTACTTTGTGCCTGATGCTATCCAGCCATGTACTGGCCGGTGCTCCTAGCGATGGAGCGGCAATCAATTGGCAAATCTGGCAGCGCATGCCCGTCCAATACGGCGGCCGTCAAATGCCATTAGATACGGTGGCCAGGGAAACACTTCTCCTGACGAGCAATCGGACGTCGGTGGTTGATCGGGACACCAGCAGGCAATTAAATCCTACCGCGCTATATCTGACCTTGCTCTTTGACTGGACCGGCTGGGACCACGCACGAAGGGATAGCCTACTGCTCTCCAAGGACTGGGGCTCCCAATACTTTTTCCTCCACCAAGCGGATAAGTGGGATAAAACCCCGCTGCTTCGTGCTGAGTTTCGAGAGCTGAAACAAATGATCGGCATGCCTGAACACGTGAAGTATGTGGCGCCAGCCATACTGGCGACGGCGTCCGTCATTGATCCGCGGACGGGGACGAGCGCACCTTTTCCTGCATGGGGGCGTGCTTTGTTAGAGTCGAAGAACGCTGGCAATTCGCTTAGTCAACTTGAGACAAAGGGCCTCGAGTTGGCGAATCGTCTCGTTGCCTATCAGACCGAGCGGATAGGGATGGGACTTGGTATGGTGCCGGGCGCCAAACCCCACAATGGGACGTGGTTATCAGTTGGCGAATTGCTGCTGGTGAAGTTCGACGATTCGAGCGACCCTCAGGGGAGCTATCGTCGCGCACAGAATTTGCTTTGGCAAGCACGCGCAGCATTTCGTGGCGGTGATGCCAAAAACTTCAATCTTGCAAGCGGAGAACTCGCCACGGTGTTGCGAACGATAGGCTCGCCTGCGCAAACGTATCCAAGTGAATTCAAAATCAATTTAGAAGTGGCGTACAACCATTTGGAACCATTTCGCGTCGCGTGGATCCTAATGATGTTAGCTGCGCTAGCCATGCTGATTCATTTGGCTCGTCACTGGAAGATGTTTTACTGGTGCGCTTTCGGCTCGTACGGACTGGGGATGATTGCCTTAATCGTTGGTTTTTCGATACGCGTGATTATTTCTGGCCGACCGCTGGTCACCAATATGTACGAATCGGTAATTTTTGTTGGCTCGGGCGTTGCAATCTTCGGAGCGGTGTTCGAAGCGATCTACCGGAAAAAATATGTTCTGGTTGCTGCCGCGGCGGTTTCAACCACTGCTCTCATCTTGGCCGACATTTGTCCGGCAATTTTGGATCCTAGCGTGCGTCCGCTAGAGCCGGTGCTTCGAAGCAACTTTTGGCTCGTGGCTCATGTGCTGACCATCTCGCTCAGTTATGCGGCGTTTGCTTTAGCGCTGGGCGTCGCAAACATCACGCTCGGTTACTTTTTATTACGATCCGATAATGCGGATACGATCCGCACATTAAGCCAATTTACATATAGAGCGATCCAAGTCGGCGTGTTGTTATTGGCGATCGGCATCGTTTTAGGGGCCGCGTGGGCAGATTATTCATGGGGCCGGTTCTGGGGCTGGGATCCCAAGGAAGTATGGGCCCTTGTCGCATTGCTGGGGTATCTGGCCGTGGTGCATGCGCGGTCTGGTGAAGCGATAGGCCACCTGGGCCTGGCCGTGTCGAGCGTTGTTTGCTTTTCACTCGTCGTTATGGCTTGGTATGGCGTAAATTTTGTACTCGGCACTAGCCTGCACAGCTACGGTTTTGGCGACGGTGGACAGGGCTTCGTGTTTTCGGCGTTATTCTTTCAGTGGCTCTTCGCCGCAATCGCCATTCGCCGCAGCCGAGCGACCGCAACTCTGCCGGATTCGCTCCCCGATGACAGGATTGCGATCGTTTTTCACACGGCGTTAGCCAACCCCCTACTTCATGGTCCTTCACGCGGCTGAAGGTAATATAATTATCAACGCGAAACCGCCACGACGTCTTCTCTAGCATCGCCAGCGTTCTGGCCGCAGTTCCCGCTTTGATAGCGATCTTGGCTGCAACACTAAATGGTCTGGGCAAACTGCGCAATAGCAAACGCTCGGTGTGCGGATGTCTCATCATTGCTAGCGATAATGCAATGCAAATCTCTTACATAATTAACACAAGTATTACTGTCGTTTAATTCGACATAGTCGATACATTTCCACAGGTGCGCCATGATTTGCTGGCGCTGCGGGCAGTCGAATTTGCGAGCTGCCGTTGGCAAATGATTGCCGGCTGGTTTGTATTCCATGGATGGAACGGTGCCTGAAAGAGCCGAAAAGTTTGGCGACTCATTCTCGACTGGTCGATCGCGGCCAGCGTAATTTGTTTGTTTCTTGTCACCGCTGTCT
>CAVTEJ010000031.1:0-225828 GCA_963733705.1 uncultured Planctomycetota bacterium
GTCGTCCACGGCGAGATTGGCAAATACGCGATAATTGCCCGCAGATCCGGAAAAGAATGGTATGTTGGTGCAATGAACAATAGCCAGTCGCACTCTCTCTATCTACCGCTGAGTTTCCTCGGGGAAGATCAACCTTATCTTGCTAGCCTCTACGAAGACGACCCAAAGGCGCCTGCGGCAACTCACGTCCGGATCACGCGGAAGCAGGTCAATAGTAAGACTGTGCTAAATCTGCCTCTGCAAAGTAATGGTGGATCTGCGATCCGCTTGGTGCCATTCGAAGAGCGTGAACATGCAGTATTGAAATGTCAGTGACCTGGTTTAAGAACTGATCCGTGGATTAATTAAGAGAATCTGGAGTTGAGATTAGCCAGCGATTTTTAAGGAGATCAAGGCTATAGAGAAGAGTCATTTTACGGATCAGCAAATTACATTTGCGGTACAGGAGGCCGAAGTCAGGATGGCCGTGGAGGAAGTGTGTCGGAAGCTGGAGATCACAGGCAGGGGACGTTTTATCGGTGGAAGAAGAAGTTGGCTGGACTGAGTGTCGCGGAGGTGGATCGATTGGAAGGCACGGTGAACTGATCTCTGGCCCTTTGCAATTTCAAGCGTGCATCCGGCATTCGTTCACGCTGGATCAATGTGGCGATATATGGCCTGATCCGGTGACGGCACAACAACGCCGACGTACTATCGATTTTACTTTCCTGTTGAAGCAACTAATGGGAAAGCCGCGACTTCGTTTTCGTTCAAATTGAATAGTGCGGCAAGTTTCGTGCGCTCTTCGGTTGAAATCGATAGCGAGTCGCCGATCTTCGCATTTTCGGGCGCAGCTTTTATGATCGCTGGTTCATCAGCTGACCCCACTGTCCCGTTGTCGCTCGTCGGGTCATTGATCGCGTGTGCACACTTGCAGCAATTGGCGTCCACCACTTCCCAATGGTACCATCGCACCTTCTTTTCGAGCTGATATTTCGTCAACACTTTTATGCTGCGAGGTTGCGCACAACTGCAGAGACACCAATCACGCCAGCAGAATTTGAATAGTGGCGCGGTCGGTTGGCAGCATGCACACGGATCGCACTTTCGCTCGCCGCAACAGCATGCGCAATGTTCGCAACCCGGCTCGCTGGGACCAGGAACGCAAATTTGCTTACACTCGCTGCCGTAGCCAATGCTCACCAATTTCTTAGATTCGCAGACAAGTTTGCAAACCTTGCCGCAAGCCGGCCGGTACATATCGAGTGGACAGTGCTGCGCGCTTGAGATCACCGGTGGAAAAACGCCTATAGACAGGGCAAAAAACGTCGTCTGAATAAATTGCTTTAACATAGATGGATTCGTAAGCTGGAGTTTATTACGTCGGGGAAGTACGCTTCCAACTACCAATCGACTTGCCAACGAACACCAAAAATGTTGGCTTGCGAATTGGGAACACCTTGATCGACGAAATCAACCAATTCGCGCTCGTAGTCGAAAAACATGCGCGACCATGCGTTCTGGTACCAATTGACACCCACGATAAAATCGTTGTTGAAGCCGCGACGGCGATTGTTCGCGTTGGCCGGATTCGTCGCGACGGTATCGTGGCCGTCATCCAGGTTCACGAAAGAGTAACCGCACGAAAGTTCCCACGCACCCCAGCCGCAGCTCGTTCCGTTGCAACTATTGACCCAAAAGAACGGCTCAAATGGCTGCGTGCGATCGAGAACTTTCAAGTCTTTGCGGTAGTTTCGATTTTCACCTGTGAGAAAGTACGAGAGCGAAGCATACCCGCCGTTGTATTGCTCACCACTATTCATGAGCACTTGGAAGTACTCCGCCTGGAGACTGACGGGCCCCCAGATAACTAGCAGTTCGGGGTCGATTTGATTCCATTCATCGCTGTTGGCTTCGGCGCCGAAGCCGATGGGCCCCTGACTTCCAACCCACGAGCGGGTGCTGAATTCGGCCAAACCATTCAGCGTGCTATAGGCGACGTTTTGATTGTACGTAGCCGTTGGCGTTAGGCCGCCGATGTGCCGGAAGCTATAGCTGCCGCCAAGGTGTACCAAGTAACGGCCATTCGACGGTTCGTCGTAATAAGGCAACCACGCATAACGCGCGTCGAAACACCAGTCGTTGTCGTCACTTCGCCACAAGCCAGTGCTCGTCGGTGAGTCGGGGGAATCCGCTCGGAAGACCCCTGCAAACCAAGTCGCATCCTGGCACTCATTGGTCGTGTCCCAGATCATCGCGCCGAAGTTTCGGCTCGGCGCGAATGCCTGCGTGGCGGGCGTCTTTTCCATGTACTCGAGGTACAGATCGCTTTCATCTTCTTCGAGACCGATTGGTTCTTTGAAGTGTCCTGCGCGAACATGGCCGATGAATGGCAGCTCTTGCTGCTCCATGTAAATATCTTTGTACGCAATGGAGCTGTTCGTCCCGCGCAATTCGAATTCAACGGTATAAGCGAGGTTTTCGTAGAGGTTGCCTCGACCACCGAGCCGAAAGGTACGGAAGCCTAATTCGTCCTCACGGTCCGTGTGAAAGAAATCTTTTGTAGCCGCATCATCGGAATACCCGACGCCGTCGAAGAAAATCCGGCCAGTCATTGTAAAGGTCGGCTTGACGATGGTGTCGAGCTTCTTGGGCACGCACTCGCCGGCGATTGTCGCGTCCGTTTTGTCGGGCGCGGTTTTGTCCTTGGCCGGCTTATCGTCTGATTGTGCTTTGCCACCTTTTGGCGTCGGCAACGACTCCGATTTATTAGCTGCATCCATCTGGCGAATGTATTCTTCCAGCGCCGCTACGCGCTTCGCGAGGTCGGTTTCGTTGCTCGTCGGCCCCGTCACCGGAGCGCCAGTCGAAGGCTCATTCTTCGCTGGTTGGTAAGGCGAGGTTGCCTCCTTCGCTTTTTCTATTTCGCTGCTGCTGGGAGGAGAACTCGTCAAAACAGACTGGTCTTCAAGCGGATTGGAGGTCGCGCCATTCCTGTCGTTAGTTGCGACGACCTCCGCGCCCAGGCGTCCCTTGCCAGAGGCGGCGCCCCCGACGAAGTCTCCGCGCGGATAAGCGGCACGACAGAAAACACACTGACGACGCATGCTGCGATGCAGACCAAGACGCGCAACACCAACACGTTGAGGGGTTGAGATCGACATGAGCAGCTGTGGAAAAGTTTGGCCATGGCGAGGCCATAAGGCCACACAGGAGGCCGGACAGCGTTTACCGTCGAAGAGCAGACTTCCGATGAGGACGCCGTCGACGAGCAGGCCTGGAAACCCCACTCGAGTCAACCCGTCATGGGAACCGCAACGCGGATTCTTTACTCGCATCGACGAATTCGTCACGGAAAAATCATCACAATCCGCCTAAAAGTAATTACTGTCATAACCGCAACTACGCGCAGTCGGAATAATCGTTACAGATTGAAATGCGAACCGACTTTAGGTACGCGAGTTCATCATCGACTCAATGTGATAGCATCGAGTGGATGGTGGTGGGTGGCGTTCGAAATGCGTCACCCGATCACCACGATGATGCTCATCGTGTCGTTGGTTGCCGGAGGCGGGCTGGCGCTCTCTCGGATGCGGGTCGATATCTTTCCGCCCATCAATCAGCCGCAGATCGTCGTCTTCTGCAGCGGCATGGCCCCGGGACAAATGGAAGGGCTGCTCGTCAACCAGTTCGAGCTGGCATTTCAATACGTCGACGGCGTTAAGAATGTTGAATTGCGTTGCATTAGCCAAGTCGCGCTGATTAAGATTGCATTCTACCCGGGCACCGATATGGCCAAGGCGATGGCCTCGGTCGTAAGCCTAGCAAACTGCGCACAGCCGAGCATGCCGCCTAACGTGGTTGGCACGAAAGCGTCTCTTCGACTTCAGGCCCTCGCGGGTCGCGAGTTCGACGTTGCGGTCAGCAGAATTGCCTCTACGCTCAACAAGCAGAGCCGAACTTTGATGGCTGAGGTCGGCTTGCCGAATCCCGATGGCGAGCTTTTGCCCGGAATGTACGCGTACGTCAATTGAATTAAACCGCTCGAAAGTACGAGCCATACCCAATTCAGCAACCATGGAGATTGGCAACCGGATGTGCTGCTATCTCGTTCAGAATGGAAAGGCATTGCGGACTCAAATTCAAACCGGTTTCACCGACGGCGATTGAACCGAGGTTGCCGCGTGAGTTAAATAAGTTATTAGAAAAGTAAGGTCAGTTTTGGCAGGAGGGGTTTCACGATCACCAGTGCCGAGATGAAAATGAACTCCACGAACTTTGTTCGTACATCGAGTACAATCCAGTACGAAAGCAGTTGGTAACCGACGCAAAAGTTGTGGCCGTATTCGTCCGCATTCGCGGGCAACAAACACATGGTCGATCGCGAATGGTGGCCCTCATCGGCGTCAAAGACACCTCCCACAAACTTTGCTAAGGAGAGCAGCCCATGAAAAACGTCATCGCTTTGGTGCTAGGTGGAGGACGAGGCACGCGACTCCTCCCGCTCACCGCATACCGCTCAAAACCAGCCGTCCCGCTCGCCGGCAAATATCGCCTCATCGATATCCCCATCTCGAATTGCATCAACAGCGACATCAACCAAATCTACGTTCTCACGCAGTTCCAATCCACCAGCCTGCACGGCCACATCCGCGGCACCTACCGCTTCGATCACTTCAGCGGCGGGTTCGTAGAATTGCTCGCCGCTCAGCAAACGATCGAAGAAGCCGACGACGAGCGGCACTGGTACCAAGGTACGGCCGACGCCGTCCGTAAAAACCTCCGCCATATTGCTCGCCCCGGCATCGAATACGTGTTCATCCTTTCCGGGGACCAACTCTATCGCATGGATTTCGCCGCCATGCTCGCCACTCACAAAGCGGCCAAGGCCGACGTCTCGATCGCCGGCAAACCCGTCAATCGCTCCGAAGCTAGCTCGCTCGGCATCATGCGCATCGATCCCAGTGGCCGCGTCGTCGGCTTCTTGGAAAAACCGAAGACGATCCACGAATTGAACGATGTCGCGATGGAGCCGCAGTGGCTCGAGGAACGCGGCATCAAAAGCGATGGTCGCGATTGCCTGGCCAGCATGGGCATCTACCTGTTCAACTACAACACGCTCATCGAAGCCCTCGAAAAAACAAACTACCCCGACTTCGGCAAAGATGTCTTCCCCGCCACGATTCGCTCCAAGAAAGTACAGCTGTACGTCTTCGATGGCTACTGGGAAGACATCGGCACGATTCGCTCCTTCTACGAAGCAAACCTGAAGCTGGCACAACCCAACCCGCCGTTCGAGCTCAGCTCCGCCACCGCCCCCATCTACACCCGCACCCGGTCGTTGCCGCCGACTCGCTGCGATGGCGCAATGATCGAACACAGCCTCGTGGCCGATGGCTGCCAAATCGGAGCCGGTTCGCGAATCGTTAATAGCGTAATCGGCCTGCGCTGCCGCATCGGCCGCGATGTAACCATCCGCAACTCCGTCATCATGGGCGCCGACTTTTACGAAACGCCCGAACAGCTCGATTCAAATCACAAAGCCGGCCGACCGCCCATCGGCATCGGCGACGGCGCGGTGATCGAAAACGCCATCGTCGACAAAAACTGCCACGTCGGCACCCGTACCCAAGTCATTGGCTGCCCGACCCAAATCGAGCGCATCTGCGGCGAAGGCTGGGAAATGCTCGACGGACTGATGATCATTGCCAAGTGTGCCGTCCTGCCCGATGGTTGGCGCCGAACTTAATGTAGCCCTCTCGCTCCGCGAGAGGATATTTCGTCTCGCGGAGCATAACGACGACTCGAACGAACCCCACAAAATTGCTTGCAAACCCGATAGAACTGTTGCAATCGGCCATCCGTAGAACAGATTCATAGACGAAGTACGCGCCCCGAGTAAGATGATTCAAAGGCAAATGGGTACAATGAAAAAGTCCCACTGCCGTTGAACCGATCAGCCGGCGGGGTACCCTCTGGATGGCCAGCGTCCGGTTGGTTTCACGGTTATTGAAACCGCTTCTAATATCGAACGGGAGTTTGAGATGTCGTTGTGTCTTGGTAGCTCGAAATCGGCTTACTTGCTAATCGCGCTCATAGCGGCCGGTCAATTTGTCTGTGTTCGCGGCACGTTCGCGGCGGATAGCACCTCGGCAGACAGTAGCAGCGACCAAAACAGCGTCAAAATCGAACCGTACACGGGTGCGCCCATCTATCTCGAAGAACCTGAACAGATCGCCAAGCCGCAGATCGTCACCCGTGAAAACTTGCCCGAGAAATACGACGACGGCAAAACCATTCGCGTCGAACGCGAGGTCGCCCATTACTCCGACAACAACTTCGCCGCCGACGGAAAGTACCGCGAATACTATCCGACCGGCAAACCATTCATCGAAGGCCAATTCAAAGCCGGTCGCCAAACCGGCGAGTGGACCTACTATTACGACAATGGCCAGGTGAATCGTAAAGCCACGTACGAAGACGGCAAATTGAACGGCAGTTGGGAAATCCATCGCGAAGATGGATCGCTCGCCGCCAAGCGCGGCTTCAAAGACGGCCTCCGCGACGGCGAATGGATCACCTACGACTCCACCGGCAAGCAACCGCTGGCTGAAGAGCACTACGTCAGCGGCGATCAGGATGGCGTTTGGAAAGTCTTTTTCCCCAACGGCAAGCTCAAGCAACAAGCCACGTTCAAAAAAGGCAAACGCGACGGCGCGAGTGCCGAATGGAACGACAAAGGCGACAAGCTCGTCGAGGCCGAATACACCGACGGCAAACTCAACGGCACCGCCGTCCGCTACCTCCCCGACGGCAAAAAAATCACCCAAACCTACAAAGACGGCCGCTTCGTCTCCGAAACTAAGTAGCGTGCCCTTTTGGTAGCTGGATTCGCAAGAATCCGGCCGCACCCGCCACTCCCCGTTTAGCCGCGACGCGCCAGCGGAGCGCGATCCAAGCCCCCACTCAAATTCACAGTAAGCAAGTATAAGTGGAAAGTCCCTCGCGGCAGGCTTTGCGTGCACGGTAAGATTGAGGGCATGTAATCAACGCACCAGAATCGTCCTCAAGGCTTTCGCGTTTTGCTAACTTTCAGTGTCTGCCTCCTCCTATTCGGGACGTTTAGGCATTCTGGTCTACTGCTGGTCTGCGGAACTGCGCTGATAATCATGGGGCTCGCGCGCATCGTAACCGGCTCAAAAATAATTCCCCGTTAGAGCATTAGGGCCGATGAAACACCGTAAGCTGCGAATCGCGTGGTCGGTGACATGTGGAGTCGCCACCGTGCTGATGGTCACACTGTGGGTGCGCAGCTATTGGTATATTCACCAATGTTTCGGACCTGCAGTCGGCGAGGGATATGTAGTTTGTGGTATCCTTCCGGGCGTTTTGTTCGGTAGGGTCAATTTCGATGGCGATTCTCGCCCCGCACAGTCAATAGTGAGCATGGACGCAGATGACTTTTGGTCACAAGCTACCGAAGCCGCACCAGATAAGCGTCCGCCCTTTAAATCAAAACTCGTTGGATATTTCCGTTTTGATCGCGACTCCTTCGCCGCACCCTTTTGGTTTCTTGTCGCCGTGACAATAGCACTCGCGTGTGCTTCATGGGCGCGATTTAGTCTCCGCACTCTCTTAATCGCCACGACGCTCGTTGCCGTTGCTCTAGGGGCGGCAATTTACGCGATGAGAGAATAACTTCGTCCCAACACGGTATTGAGCATCGTGTCGCTCGCCGCCTGTTACGAAATCAGCGCGTCGGCCGGAATCCCCAATCCGCCGTGCAGCCGACGAATCATCGCCAGCGTGAGTGGACGCTTGTAATTGAGAATTTCGGCAACCCGCGCCCGGCTCCCAATGAACGGCTCCAACTCGCGACGCGTCAGGCCGCGCTGCTCCATGGCAAACTTGATCGCAGCGATGGCGTCGGGAGGCCCGATCGAATGGTGGCGCTCTTCCCACGCCGTGGCCAGCGTTACCAGCACGTCCAAACGATCGCCAGCCGCCGTATTAGGTTCGGCACCCATCAAGCCGTCGATCTCTTTCAACGCTAGCCGATAATCTCGCTCCGTTTTGATTGGTTTGATAACCATAAATTCAAATCTCCCTGGCGTTGATGCGATCGTACTGACGATGGATGCCAATAAACCGAATGTAAACAACTCGGAAAGGAAAATTAATTCGAACCACCAATCGGTATTTGTTACCGCCAATGTTGAACACCACGCGGTCGTCGCCAATGACACTCGCGGATTGGTACTTGGCCTTGATTTGAGCCGGATTCTTCCAGTCGGACTCCGAGGCCTCACGAAACCACGCTCGTAGCGGCTGTTCAGCGTCGGCGTACGCGGCCCTCTCCCAAAACCGCTTCAGCGTTTGACGAGCGATGATTCTCATCCCGCATTAAATCATACCACGATCCCGCCATGGGAGCAAATGACTCCGCAGCGACCCTCGTACAAATCCGCCGCGCGGCCAAAAATAGTTGTAGGACGCCCCTCTCGAATTTGCTAGATTCGACCCACACCACGTCATTCCCGCGCAGGCGGGAATCCAGCTTTGGGTACCACCGGTTCTTGAACCGGTGCGGCGCAGCCGCAAGAGGCCTCAGTTCACGGCGATTCCGGCGGAAGCTCGCTCGCCCTACTTTTCGGCGCTGTCAGATCCGGCGGCGGCTGCGTGACGCTCCAGCTTCATGGTTTCAGCGGGCGGAATGTCGATTTCCATAGCAATGTTTCCTCGACTTTTAATTGTACCACGAAGATTCGGAAGCCGTCACTGATTCTTGAAACGGGCAGCATCTCCCACCAACTTGCTTTGCCTTTCTTCACGCCCTTCGTGCCTCGTGGTTAATCTCTTCTCTCCAGCCCATAAGGGCGCGGCCAAAAATAGTTGTAGAATGCCCCTCTCGTTTTTGCTAGATTCGACCCACGCTACTTGATGCGCGGACAGCTTGGATAACTCACAAGCAGCCGTGATCATCGCGCATGGGCAACCAGCAACCCGAATATTGGATCGCTGGCGTGCCGTATTGCGAGCATCGTACACAATATTCCACCCGTTTCGACCTATGACAATTTCACTTCACCCTTGTTTTCACGATACTTCGTCGCAATCGACCCTCGCCAACGGACCGAATTTTGTATTAAAAAATCGTGTTCGCGTCCCACAGACAATATTCCATTCCCCCCTCCGATCACTTACGCCTTACGCCTAATGCCTTACCACTATCCCCGTCTGTTCCTCAAATCTTCACAAAACCTTCGTATTTTGACCTCGCCTTGGCCCATCCCTGAGCGTGGTAGACTTAACTAATGAGCACCGCCGGCCCTCAATTTCTTCCCGAGCACTTCATTAACCGCGAGCTGAGCTGGCTGGAGTTCAATGCGCGCGTGCTGGAAGAAGCCGAGGACGCCGATAATCCGCTCCTCGAACGAGTAAAATTTCTCGCCATCTTCGCCTCGAACCTCGACGAGTTCTTCATGGTCCGCGTCGCCGGCCTGCGCGAGCAAGCCTTCGGCGACATGTTGCCGCAGGACCCGCCGGCGGACGGATTGAAACCGCTCGCCCAACTTCAGCGCATCGCCCGCCGAACCGAACAACTCGTCGCCCAGCAATACGGTTGCTGGAACGAAGCCATCCTGCCGGCCCTGGCCGATGCCGGTATAAAAATCCACGCGATCAAAGATTTAGACGCCGCCGCCGGCAAGTCGCTCGACAAATACTTCCGCCAGGTCGTATTCCCAGTCCTCACGCCGATGGCCATCGACCCCGCCCACCCCAGCCCGCGCTTCCACAACCGCGGCTTGTACCTCGCGGCGATGCTCGAACGCGTCAGCGGCATTGGTCCTCAGAAACTGTTCGCCGTCGTCCAAGTCCCACAGGTCTTGCCGCGGTTCGTGCCGCTCATGCCCGAGGACAAGCAAAACTTCGTCCTGCTCGAAGACTTGGTGGCTAGTCGACTACCCGATTTATTCGGCGGCTACAAAATCGCCGGCCATGCCGCATTCCGCCTCACGCGCGACATGGACGTAAACCTCCTGGAACAAGAAGCAGACGACCTGTTGCGATCAATCGAATCACGACTACGAGCAAGACAACGAACCGAAGCCGTGCGACTCGAGATTTCCGCGGGGATGAATCCGGCGCTGTTAAAGATGCTGGTCACCGAGGAAGAACTGCACCACGACACAAAACCCAGCGCGCCGGAGTCCTGGAGGCCGGTTACAACGAAGTCTACGAGGTCAAAGGCCCGCTCGATATGACCTGTTTGCACGAGCTCGTGCAGATGGTCGATCGCAAAGATTTACGCGATCCGCCGCTGGTACCGCGGCCCCCTGTGAATTTGTACGACTACGACGATTTATTCGCCGAGATCGCGGACCACGATATTCTGCTGCACCACCCATACGAGTCGTTCTCGCCCGTGCTGCGTTTCATCGAGATCGCCGCCCGCGACCCGCAAGTGCTCGCCATCAAGCAAACGCTCTACCGCACCAGCGGTGGTGACAGTCCCGTGGTGCGGGCCCTTGCCGAAGCCGCCGAAAACGGCAAGCACGTAACGGCCCTGGTCGAACTCAAAGCGCGATTCGACGAAGCAAACAACATCACCTGGGCCCGTCACTTGGAGCGTGCGGGCGTACACGTCGTGTTCGGCTTCATGGGCCTCAAAACCCACTGCAAGCTCGCGATGGTTGTGCGTAAGGAAGGCAAAAAAGTTCGCCGCTACGTTCACCTGAGCACAGGCAACTACAATCCAAACACCGCCCTCGTGTACACCGACTTAGGATTGTTCACCGCCGACAAAGTGCTCGCCGACGATGTTTCGGCCCTGTTCAATTTGCTCACTGGCTATTCGCAAAACCACGAATGGCAGAAGCTCGTTATCGCCCCCAGCGATTTGAAGCGGCGAACGCTGGAGCTGATCAACGAACAAACGCGGCGCGCACGCGAAGGCAAACGGACGCGAATTATCGCCAAGTTGAATTCCCTCGTCGACCGCCGAACGATCGAAGCCCTGTACGAGGCCAGCCAGGCAGGTGTGCCCATCGATCTACTGATTCGCGGCATCTGCTGCCTCCGGCCAGGCCTGCCGGGGATCTCCGAAAACATTCGCGTGTTTAGCATTGTCGATCGGTTCCTTGAGCACAGCCGCATTCTGGTGTTCGGCGAAGGCTCGAAAGAACAAGTGTTCCTCAGCAGTGCCGACTGGATGCCCCGCAATTTCGAGCGACGTGTGGAAGCGATGTTCCCGATCGAAGCCGAGGATCTTCGCCGACGGATTGTGGAAGAAATCATTCCCACCTATCTGCACGACAACCAACACACGCGGATTCTGCAGTCGGATGGAACATACGCCCCTGCCACCCCCGGCGACGATGCACCCCACCGCTCGCAAACGGAGTTACTGGCCCAGGCAGCCGCACGCGATGGCCTGCTCGAACAAAAGCAACCTGGGGTACTTGCCGCCAGTGCGTTCACTGGGTTGGCCGAGATCGATGGCGATGCGAAACGCGATGCCGCAAAGCGAAAGAGGAAAAAGAGTTCGACAGCGAAATAAGCATTTAAGCCGCACGGCGGGCCGGCGTGAGCTGCGACGTCCAGCGCGCTGTCGCCTGTATCGGCCGCAAAGTAACGCCTTCGTCTTCCTCCACGGCCTCACGAATATGTTGGCAGTACTGCACAATCGAGTGATCGGCAAACGGTTCGAAGCGCCCTTCCCGCAAGCCGCGAAGCAGCCCTCGCCACCGATCTTTAACTCGTTGCCAACGCGTAAGTCGGCGAATCTTACCGTAGGCGTTCAAATACACGTCGTCGCCCTTGTGCCGAAAGCCAAGCCACGGCGGAGGTACGCGGGTGACAATGTCGTTGTTGTTTACCCAGCGATATGTTTCAAGTTGCACGTAGTTTACATACCGCTTGCTACCCACACGCGGGCTGCCATAGGTGAACAACGCTCGCGGATTGGACTTGATGTACGACAAGCGGCAGCGGCCGGCGCAAATGGCGGCCATCGCCGCGCCGAGCGAATGCCCGCTGAACCAAAGCGTGCGAGTGTTGTTGACGAGCGCCTGTTCCAACCGCGGCCACAGGTCGTCGACCTGGCGTTTAAAACCGCGATGTACCCAACCAACCGTCTCTGCCACGGCACGCTGCAAGTCGAGGTCGGCCTTAATATCATTCCAATCGGTCGGCTGCGTGCCGCGGCAGGTGACGACCGCGTCGTGCTCGTTGCCGAAGATGTAGGCTTGGGCACCGTCGTTGTCGTAGTAGCGGATTTCTGGGAAGCCGATTCGGTGGGCCAACAAACCCGCTTCGCCACGCGAGAGGTAGGAGAGGTTCGACAGCTCAGCGAACAACAGCGAACGTCGCAGGATGCTCAGACACTCGATGGGCCCGTCGAGCTTCGAGTAAACCGTGGCGTCGGCCTCGCCATCGAGGGCACTGATCACATTGTAGCCGAACTCACCCATCGAAAAGACCTGACTTCGAAGAAAAGTGCTGCTAGCGCGCACGACTGCGCACCGCAATGGGGTCATAATCGGCAAACTCGACCTAGTTTGGTGAGTCTACCACGGACCAAATATTGGCGTGGTCAATCAGCGTTGGCGCGTGACAGCAGTTCGGTGAAGAACTTGCGTGCCGAATCTTGCTCAGCTAGCTGCGATGTCAGATCAGCCGCTGCGAGTTTGGGCAATTTGCGAAGATGGTCTTCCGCGGCCGTAATCCAATCTAGAAAGAACTGCACGCTCTTTTTGCTGATTCGAGGTTCACTTCCTTGCTCAACGTAATACGGACCCGTAGAGGCGAACTGATAGGTTTGGGAGTTATTCGTGACGGCTCGCACGAGAAACCAGCCGCTGGCATCGAACGAGACAGGTGGCAACTTGCCTTTTTTGTCTTTCCAATCGGCCAAGCGAACTTCGGCATCGATGTTTCCGTTTTTGATGATTTGCAAATACTCGACCGGCACGCGGGTCGCAAGATTGAGGCCAATTTCGAATGTTGACGGTTTGCCCACGTCAGTACGGAACACGTATCCAGGGGGCTCGCCCTCGACGGTCGGACGCAGCAGCGGGCTATTGGTTACGAAAACCTGGCCGGCCGCGAGCGATTCCCACCAGGTCTTTTCGGAAAACTCACTGCCGCAATGAACGTAGACGCGGTTCGTGCCGACCGGATTGTCGTTCGCGCCGGAGCCGCTGCCGGCGACTGGTGGCAAGTGAAAACCGCAATTGAGAACGTGGTAATAAACGGCTTCGGACCAGCGGCCGTTGCCGCGTTGACCGGGGAAGAGTGTTTTATCGCGCGGCCGGCCGTCGTTTTCGTTATCGACAACACCTTCACGCAGTGAATGCCGGTGAATGAGCTCGATCGCTGTGAGCTTGCCGCTCGCGAGCCAGACTGGCAGATTCCAGGCGTACGGGGTGCGGGCGATGAGATGGCCGCCGATATCGAGCGGTGCATCCTCCGAAGTTTTCGCGGCGTTGACGTGTGGCACCACGCGCAGGCCTTCGGCCCGTTCGATCAGAGGCAAATCTTTCGCGTTGCGGTTCGCATCGAGATCCCCGCCAAACCAACCTTCCTTGTCGAGCTCGACAAAGCGTTTCATTTCGATGCGCTTTGAGTCGTCGGCGTGGCGTTCGATTTCGAACTGGCCGGTCTCGTTCAAATATTCTGGCGTCGCTTCGAGTTCAAACGTGTACTGGCCAACTTTCAGCGGCAACTTGGTTGTACCGTCGATGTAGAAGTGGCCACCGAACTCGGCTGAACCGGGCATGCTGAGTTTGACGGCTCGCTTGGCATGTGGCTTGGCGTTTGGTGTTACCGGCATTTGGCGGCCGGCGCTCAAATGCATGCGGGCCGGTAGCGGCTGGCCTGTAGCGGCGTCGACGACTTCTATCTTCAACTCACCATCGGAGTGCGAGGCCGCGGCAGCCAAGTTGAGCATCATAGCCACGGCGAAAAATACGGTGGCCGACATGCACGTTAGACTTTTCATTGCAGACCGGTTTTGATGAATCAGCAGAAGTTTCTCGCAGAGGCGCAGAGCATCTGACTGGCGCTTTTCTCCGCGCTTTCTGCAGCCTCTGCGAGAGCTTCCTGAGAAGTGATTATATACGCTTGATTGCCATGATTTAGTCTAGCATTCCGCTTGGAAGCCGGCAGAATTGGCTAATCGTCGCCAATTTTGCAGTTTGGCTGCATGGCGTAGAATGTACGTTTGGAGTTATTGGGCATCCATAAAAAGATATCGATGGCAACTGACCACTACGCGACGCTCGGCGTGACCAAGACCTCGACGCCGGAGGAGATTCAAAAGGCTTACCGCAAGCTGGCGCACAAGTACCATCCGGACATGAATCCCAACGATGCGACAGCCAAGAAGAAATTCCAGGAAGTGCAATCGGCGTTCGAGGTGTTGAGCGACCCAGATAAGCGAAAACGCTACGACCAGTTTGGCAGTGATTTTGAGTCGATGGGGGGGCCGGGTGGCCCAGGAGGGGGTGGACCGCGGTGGCGCACTGGAAGTCCTGGTGGTCAGTCGTATCAGTTCGATATGAACGATTTGGGCGACTTGTTTGGCGGCGGGGGTAGTGGCGGCGGATTCGAGTCTGAGGGAGCAGGTGGATTTGCCGACATCTTCAAACAATTTAGCCGTGGTCGTGGCGGCGGCGGGCGGCGGGCCGCTCCTGCGAGCAAGGGAAGCGATCTCAAGCACGATCTGACGATTCCGTTTGCTACGGCGGTACTCGGCGGCGAAGCGGCACTGAGCGTCCAACGACAAGATGGCGACGTGGAATCGATTCGAGTGAAAATTCCGGCCGGCATCGATGACGGCAAAAAGATTAGGTTACGTGGCCAGGGTGTGCCCGGCATGGGCGACGCGCCGGCGGGTGACATCCTGCTGACGATTCACGTGAGCCCCCATCCGTATTTTCGCCGCGTGGGAAATCGGCTTGATGTGCGTGTGCCAATTACGCTAGCGGAAGCTGCACAAGGGGCGAAAGTCGATGTGCCGACGCCTCATGGAGAAGGTGGCAAGGCGGGTACAATTACGCTGACGGTGCCACCCAATACTTCCAGCGGCAAACGACTGCGCATCAAAGGGCATGGCGTTAGACCGGCGAATCAACCGGCCGGTGATTTGTTTGCTGAAATTCAAGTCGAATTGCCCAATCAAATGACCGAGGCGGAGCGGCAACAACTTGCCGAGATTTCGAATCGCTACCCACAGCATCCGCGGACGGAGTTGCGATGGTGATGGTACATAACACAATCGTCACGACGTTGGACCTACTATCTGCAATTGAGACGGCTGGAGAGCCAGTCCTTGAGCAGTTAGATGTGAAGCGACGTTTTTTCGTAATCATGACGTTGCTTATAATTGTGCTGACTGGCCTTTTTCTCGTTATTTTCGTAATGGTGGGCGGCCATTGGGTCCGGCGATTGGCGCGGCAACGACCGAGAAAAGGGTTGCCAATCGGCGCTGATCTAACATTGGATGATCCGCAATTGCGGCGGTCCCTGGAATCCGTGTTGCCAGAAGCAAAAACTGATGACACCGTGCAACTCGGACGCGCTCCGAACGATACCAAAGTTGGAAAATGAGGTCTGGCGACAATCCCAGCGCGCGATGAGCGAATTTTCATTTTCAAAGCGTGTACGGCTGCTGAAAGCAAGTGAATTCGAACGCGTATTTGCAGCGCGAAACTCAGCTGGCAACTCAAGTCTTGGTTTGTTTGGCGCGACGAACGAACTCGGACACGCGCGGCTCGGCACAACGGTGTCCAGGAAGGTCGGCAACGCTGTACTGCGAAACCGTTGGAAGCGGTTGCTGCGAGAAGCGTTTCGATTATCGCAATCAACACTTCCAGCGTTTGATTTCATTTGTGTTGCGCGAGCACCGCGCCGCCAGAGTTGCCGCAATTGATGTCATCGATTCAGACGATGGCGACCAAAATTGCACGCCGATCAAAAGACGCTCCTCGAAAATCGGAGTGACTGCGCGGTGAACCGCCTGGCAACTCAACTCTGGCGACTCCCGGGAACGCTGCTTATCGTTGCCGCCCGCGTTTATCAGTGGACGTTAAGCCCGCTAATTGGGCGGAACTGCCGGTTTCAGCCAACTTGCAGCTCGTACTTTATTGGGAGTGTGGAAAAATATGGGGCGATTCGCGGAAGCTGGCGTGGCGTAAGGCGAATTTGCCGCTGCCATCCTTGGAATCCTGGCGGTTTCGATCCGCCGTGAATCGCGGATGATTTACACATTCCCCGTGATTTTCAGGCCTGACTGTTGTCGCTAGCATTGATAGTTGCCAGCGAACTATTTGGACGCAGGTAGTGCAATCGACCCACCTTGACCGGTTTTAGCGGAGCCACTAATCTTCGCCGCTCAGAAAGGGCGCGGGCTCATTTTGCCGTGGCAAACCGAGATTGCCTTTTCGAAGTGCGTGGCCAAGCATGACGCGCAGGCCTGCGCATCGCCGCTGGGGCGGATGAAATTCGATGTCGTTGCCGAGGAGCGATCAAGGATGACGCGTCGCACTACGAACGAGCCGGCATGCCGCGTGAAGCGCTTGCTGGCGATCGCCGTTGTGCTGAGCTGTGGATGCAGCGGGCCCATTCTGCGCCCGCAAAGTCCGGAAGCCCGCATCGACCTGCCCCCCATGCCTGAGGTGAAGTACGTTTCGGCGTACACGCATCCCTATGGCATGAACTATGTGAAGGTCGAAGCGGTATCGCTCGTCACCGGTCTCGCCGGTACGGGCTCCGATCCGCCGCCGACGCCGCAACGCGCGATGCTGCTCGATGAAATGAAGCGTCGCGACGTGGCGAACCCCAACGAAGTCCTAGCCTCGACCAACACCTCAATGGTGTTAGTGCGAGCTTTCTTGCGGCCCGGCATTCAAGCCGGCGATCGGTTCGACGTCGAAGTTCGTACGCCGACCGGCAGCGAAACGACGAGCCTTCGTGATGGCTGGCTGCTTTCGTCGCGATTGACAGAATTGGCTGTGCTCGATCAACAAATTCACGAAGGTCACGTGGTTGGCCTGGCGGAAGGCGCCGTATTGGTCGACCCCACGGCCGATCCGAAGAAGGACCAAGCCCTAGCCACGCGCGGTCGCATATTGAGCGGCGGTGTTTCGACAAAATCACGACCGATCGGTTTGGTAATCAGCCAGCAACATCAATCGGTTCAAATTAGCCAGGAGATCGCCCACGCGATCAATCGCCGGTTCTTTACATTTATGGATGGCCGCAAGCGTGGCGTCGCGACGCCGAAAACTGGCGAATTCATCGACATTGCGCTGCAACCACGCTACCACGACAACATTGGCCGCTACATGCAGATTTTGCGAAGCGTGGCCTTTGATGAGTCGGCGACGACGTTGCAAGCTCGCCTGCTTTTCCTCGACCAGCAGCTCGGCGACCCGCTCACAAGCGCTACCGCCGCCATGCGACTGGAAGCAATTGGCGACGATCAATCGAAACAGATTTTGAAGCAAGGAATTGGCTCGAAAGACCCGGAAGTTCGCTTCTACGCCGCCGAAGCGCTCGCCTATTTGGACGATACCGCCGCAGTTGGCGTGCTTGGCGAAGTTGCCCGCGATGAACCGTCATTCCGCGTCAATGCGCTGGCGGCACTTAGCGCGATGGATGATCCATCCGCCTACGAAGCGTTGCGATCGTTGCTGGAAGTAAAAAGTGCTGAAACACGTTACGGTGCGTTCCGGGCGTTGTGCGCGATGAATTCGCACGACGGGTTTTTACACGATGAGAACCTGTCAAACCAATTCCACTACCACGTTTTGGATGTGGCGGGCCCGCAAATGGTCCATGTCACGCAAAGCCATTTGCCTGAAATCGTGCTCTTCGGCAAAGATCAGAAGCTCCAACTGCCCTTGATGCTGGATGCTGGCAAAAGCATTCTCGTCAATGGAATGAAGGGGGACAAAATCACGGTCAGCAAGTTTGCGCCTGGCGGTGAGCCGGAGCAGAAGGAATGTTCGGCGAATGTGGACGAAGTGATTCGTGCCATCGTCGCGCTCGGCGGAACCTACCCCGACGTAGTCCAAGCTCTGCAACAAGCTAAGGCAGATGGCGCGCTCGCCAGCCGATTCGAGGTCGATGCCCTTCCGCAAGCGGGACGGTCGTATGATCGCGCCGCGGCAAAGTCCAAGGGTGACGGCGAGGCCGGCTCCGATGATACGGCGGATCAGTCGCCGTCGATCGAAGTCGCAACACCGCTGCCAGACCTGTTCTCACGGCCGCGGTGAGTTCAAAAGTCGAGGGTCGAGAGTCGAGAGCCAGAACTCGGCACCTCTGTGTTTGTTTGGCCCTCGACACTAGACTCTCCGCCCTCGACCCCCTCATGCTCAAAGCCCTCGAACTCACCGGCTTTAAGAGCTTTGCGGATCGAACGCGATTCGATTTTCCGACGGGCGTGTGTGTCGTTGTCGGCCCGAATGGGTCGGGCAAATCGAACGTCGTCGATGCTGTGAAATGGGTGCTCGGCTCGCAGAGCGCCAAGAGCCTGCGTGGCAAGGAAATGACAGATGTCATTTTCAACGGCTGTCCGACGCGACAACCGATGGGCACTGGCGAAGTCACGCTGACCCTGGAAAATGCGGATCGGCGACTCTCGATCGATTCGAACGAGGTGCATGTCACACGGCGCGTCTATCGTAGCGGCGAAGGCGAGTATCTCATCAATCGGCAGCCGTGCCGGCTACGCGATATTCGCGACTTGCTCGCCGCCACGGGCATGACCACCGAGGCGTACTGCATCATCGAGCAGGGAAAGGTCGACGCGCTGCTGCAGTCGTCTCCTCGCGATCGCCGCGTGATTTTCGAGGAGGCTGCCGGCATCAGCCAGTTCAAGGCGAAGAAAGCTGTCGCGTTGCGGCGGATGGAGCGGGTGGAGCAAAACCTGCTGCGGCTTTCGGACATTGTGGACGAAGTTGAAAGTCGACTCAAAAGCATTCGCTCGCAAGCCGGAAAGGCCAAGCATTACAAGGAGTGCACCGAGCGACTACAACAACTGCGAACGGAACTTGCCCTCGTCGACTGGCGACATTTAACGAAGCAGATCGATTCGCGGCAGGCACAGTCCGCGGAGCTCAAGCGAAAGATCGACGAGCGTACGGCGACGCTGGAACAAGCCGACACCGAAATACAAGCGATCGAACAGCGAATTGACGTTGATTCGCAACAAACTCGCACGGCCGAAGCCCAGGCTTCTACCACGCGCGAGCAAATCGCAGCGCTTCAAGCAACGCTTGACGGACAGGTTGCACAACGTGCGAGCTTACTGCAAGAAGTCGAACGCGGACGCGAGCAACTGGCGACCCTTGAAGCGCAAGGGGGCGATCGCAGCAGTGAGGAGCTTCGCGACGAAGCGCAAGAGTGGCAGATGGCGGAAGTAGAACTGGCCTCATTGCGCAAGCAGTTTGAAGAACATACGATGCAGACTGATCAAACCGGCCTGGAGCTGGAATCGCTGCAAGGAGAGCAATCTTCATTAGAGAAACGACTGGCCGAATGCCTGTCTTCGGCGGTACAACTTGAGCAAGAAGTCGCCGCGATCGAGGCTGAAATTGGTGACGCGGACCGAAAGACAGTGCAGATTCGACAGCGAATCGAAGAGCTGACACGTGATCGGCAACAACGCACTGCGGATTTCGACGCCGATCAGAAGGCCGAAGCGGAGGTAAAAGTCATCGTCGACCAGCATCGGGCGGCACTCACCGCTTCCGAAGGTCGGCGGATTGAAGTGCGCCGTGATTTTGCGCGGGCGGATGCGCAGCATCGCCGCACGGACGCGCAGCTGACGCGCGTGCGGGAACGAATCTCCGTGCTCTCGGAATTGGAAAGCCGGCTCGAAGGGCTCGACGGCGGCGTGCAAGAGATTTTGCGAATTGCCCGCGAAGCGCCGACGCGGCACTTGGGCGATGTTTGTGGTGTGATTGCCGATCTGTTTCACGTGGATGTCGATTCTGCACCGCTCGTTGAAGTCGCGCTCGGCGAGCGAGCACAATACATTGTGGTCGCTTCGACAGCGCCGCTCATCGAGTGGCTGCACGGACAGCCATTGAAGGTAGCAGGGCGGGTTGGTTTTTTGGGAATCGACCAGCGGTACGTGGCGACCGCTTTAGATAACGTTGATTTGTCTGCAGAGCCCGGCGTCATGGGCCGCGCGGATCGGTTTATCGAGTCTGCGCCCGAGTACCAGGTTCTCGCCCGACGGCTGTTGGGGCGAACCTGGCTTGTCGATCGGCTCGCAACAGCATTGCGACTGGGGCAATCTGTCGGGAGGGGCTTGGAATTTGTCACGGGCGATGGCGAACTAATTTCGGCCGATGGTACGGTCATTGTCGGGCCGCGACAAGCGGCGACCGGCGTGTTGTCGCGCCGCAGTGAGCTGCGAGCGTGCAACGAACAAGCCATCGAGCTGGAACAACAGCTGGCGATTCATGCCGCGGAAGTGGAGCAGCTAGATAAGGCACGAGCGCGGCACGAGGAATTGGTCGCGGCGACCGTCGCTGCCTACACGGCGGCGGCTAGCAAGTTGTCAGACTGCCATCGAAAAACTGCCGCTTCAGCGGCCCAGCTAGACCGTGTTTTAGAAACTCAGCAGCGACTGGAAAACGACCTGCGGCAGGCGGAAGAAACGATTGCGGCCAATCGTGCCGTGGTCGCGAAGCACGCCGAAGCTCGCAATGCATTTGAGTCTGATGCCGCAGAACAAAGGACGATAATCGAAAGCGGACAGTCTCAGCTCGCGCTGTTGCAGAATCAACACGCAGAATTGATAGAAGCCGCTGCCGTTCACCAAATCGCTGTCGCGAAGAGCGAACAACGCGTCGAAATGTTGCGGCAGCAGATGGAACAAGCGCACCGCACTCGGCAAGAACGGGAACAAATGCTCACCGAGATGCGCGAGCGTCTGACCGCGCGCGTGGTTCAAATCACTGAGTTGGAAGCCGCCACTCAAGCTGGCCGTGAGTCTCTTGCGCTACTGCTTCAGAAAAAAGAAACGCATGCGGCCGCGCTGGCCAAAAGAGCAACGGTGGTCGACGAGATTCGACGCCAGCGACAAGGAATTCTTGATCGTGTCCGTAGCGAGCGGCAAGAACTTGCGGCGATGCAGACGCAGCTGCACAAGCAGGAAGTTGCCACGACGCGGCAACGGCACGAACGCCAAACACTGTGCGATCGGATGCTCGAAGACTACGGCATAAATCTCGAAGAGGCGGCCCAAAACGAGCTCACAAAGCTTGCCACTGCTTCGGAAACCGCCGTGCCGGAAGAAAATGCTTCCGCCACTAAGCTCACCGCCAAACCCGCGTCCGCGCGCAACCGCAGCTAACCGTGAAGCCGTCGAACGCGAGATCGCCGAGTTGCGCGATCAAATCAACAACATCGGGGCTATCAATCTCGAGGCACTCAACGAACTGGAGCAGCTCGAAACGCGATTCGAAAAGCTATCGGGGCAATATCGCGATCTTGTTGACGCCAAAGCCTCGCTGGAACGCATAACGCAGCGGATCAACACGGATAGCCGGCAGTTGTTTTTGAGCACCGTCGAAACCGTTCGCGGTCACTTTCAAGAGCTGTTTCGGCGACTATTCGGCGGCGGCGAAGCTGACATCATTGTCGATGAGACGGAAGACGTGCTGGAGAGTGGGATTGAAATCGTCGCTCGGCCGCCCGGCAAAGAGGCTTGCAGTATTTCGCTGCTATCTGGCGGCGAGAAGACGCTGACTTGCGTAGCGCTGTTGCTGGCAGTGTTTCGCAGCAAGCCGAGTCCGTTTTGTATTTTGGACGAAGTCGATGCGGCGCTTGATGAGGCGAACATTGGGCGGTTCACCGGGGTCTTGAAAGAATTCTTGTCATTCACGCAGTTCATTGTGATCACGCATTCTAAGAAAACGATGTCCGGCGCAGATACGCTTTACGGTGTCACGATGGAGGAGTCGGGGGTTTCAAAGCGAGTTTCAGTGCGGTTCGAAGACGTTTCGGAGGATGGCCACCTCTTACCGAGCGCACTCTTCCACGCACACGAGATGGAGCAAAACGCGAAAGCGCTTGAGCAGCGCGAAGATCAAATGCTTCCGCAAAAGCGGGCCGCATAACTTATCCGTTGTCCGCAGCCCACCGCAACTAACAGCGATTTCCGGTCCAACGGTGCCTCGAATTGCTCGCTAGCAGCCCACGTGCGACGAAATTGCTTTTAACCGATCGATCGTTACGCCGGTAAAAAGCGTTGTAATCGTATCTGCCCGCACGACTATCGAATCTTCCTAAAGTTAGTTGGTCGGTCTTATCGAAACTAACTATCGGATGGGCTGTCCTTGGTCCGCGCCACACGCAAGTGTTACGCGGACTCGGGAGCAGTTCGCAGGGGGGAGCCTGCCTACATTGTCCCACCAATGAGACTTTGCGCTCGGCGCGATTGCGTAAGCGATCCGCCTAGTGGCAAGCGTCTTCCTGCACATCCTTGGCCGGAGCTATGTGCGTTACAGCGCACCAGAGCCGGTGGATTTGGTTACGCCGCTTGTAATGATTTTGAAGGGGCCGCTTAGACGGTTTCGGAAAAATCAAACGGTTTTGACCAATTTCCGCCTGCACTGCTAGCCGATGCCAACAGTACGAGACGGACGGATCAGAAGGACCTGACCCGACCCACCGGAGCTGTTAGCGGTTAGCTGTTAGCTCGTAGCCAGAGGCGTAACGAACTTCTGGTTATCAGTTAACAGCTAATAGCTAACAGCTAAGCGATAGAAGATAGCCCCAACCCAGGCGTTTGTGAGTGACTGCAAGGCGCGAGGGAAGCGCATAGGTCGCAGAGCAAATGCGGGGCACAACACGTCGGCCGCGGCGGATGTCGCCGGCAGGCCGAAAACCCAGCGGACACTTAGCAAGTCAAATTGGAGAGCCCGATGAAGGTCTTTACTACTGGTCAGGTCGCGAAGATCTGCAAAGTGGCCCCGCGCACGGTCAGCAAATGGTTCGACTCAGGCCGCCTAAAGGGATACCGGATTCCCGGTTCCCAAGACCGACGGATCCCGCGTGAATACTTGATCAAGTTCCTCAAGGAGCATGGAATGCCCTTGGGTGACCTGGAAGACGAGGCGATGGCAAAGGTCCTCATCGTCGCCCAGGACCAGGTCTTGATCGAGAACCTCAAGCGCGAACTGCCAGTCGAGCGAGCCTTCCGCACCTCGACCGCCGCGAGTGGCTTCGAAGCAGGTATTCAGGCCGAGAGTTTCCACCCGGACTGTATTATTGTCGATTTCTCAATCGGCCAACTCGAAGCACTGCAGATCTGCCAGAATCTGCGCCGCAACTCCGAGTTTGGCGAGACGATTTTGATCGCCTTGCTGCCCGATGATAGCTCGACAGGCAACTTCGATCGCTCGAGCATCAACGAAACGTTCAAGAAGCCATTCGATGCCGCACTGCTGGCTGAACGTCTCCGCACGTTGATTGGCGCGAAGAAGGAATTGGTCTAACAACCAAGCGATTGGCCGCAAGGCTGAAAGCTGATTATATAGGGTAAGTCGAACGATTCGGCTGCCGCGGCGACGGAGGATTCCCGTCTCTCCGTCGTCCGCTACCCGCACAACAGGCCCGGTTGCTTATGGCAACCGGGCCTTGTTTTTTGCGCTCGTATGCGGCCCCGCGGATAGCCGGCATTATGGTCGCCCTGCCATAGAACCGGCGTTACAATGCCGTGATGTCGACGGATTCGCATCGGCTATCTGCGGCGAATAAACTCTCACGCGTAGATGAGAATTCGCTAGCGGTCGCGACGCCAAAGAATGCCGCCGGACTTTTAGCGATCGCTGAGACGCTATCGCCGGATGATCGGTTGCGACTTATCGCTGCGATTTGGAGCTCGCTCCCGCCGTCGCACCCTGCCGCAGCGAGCGCCAATCAGCTTTCCGAACTGCAAGGCTGCCTCGCTGACTATGACGCAGCTCGCATTACGGAATTCCCGTGGACAACGGTAACTCAGTTGATGACTGGAAAGCAGCCAGAAAAACTAAAGGCTATTTATTCCGTTCCGCGCAGGTTTGACCTATCGACAATCTTCGTGGTGACACTTGCCTACTCTTTACTATTTGGCTTGATGAGTATGGCGAGCTTCCCCCCCGCGGCGAGTGTTAGCATCGGTGGCTTCATCACGTTGGTCGCCGTATCGCAGGCCGTCCTATTCCAAGGCAAGAGGCCGCGTACAGCATCGCTAATCGTTGGTTCTCTTCTTTTTGGCTGTGCGGTACTCGCCTTTTGGTTCGCTAACGGTCAGCGAATCTATCCTGCAGGCGTGTTCGTGATTGTCGGTGGTTACACGGTTGCGGCGGGCACGATGCTCGGCTACCTATCCGGTACAATCGTCGGCGGCATATTTCTTATCGCGGACAAATGTCGAAACCGATTTTCGCGCACTCGGGATACGTGCGCGAATGAACACCCGTTTCTTTGACGTCTGCCGAAGCGGCCTCACACACAAGTGCCAATTTCAACTCGACCGCAAGCAAATCATGCGACGCCCGCGATTGCACAAATCGAGCATTGTGATCGGCGCACTAGCCGCCGCCGCATTAGTTCTGATTTGCCTGCCTGGACGTGTGTACGATCAATATCCTGGCGCATACTCGCGGTATGAACATGGTTGGCCATTCATCTACTTGCGTCGCGAAACCGAGCAATCGTCCGCCCTTGCAAGCGTGACCTGGCCCGCGATACGTAATGCATTGCAGACTTTGCCGATGAGCGGCGTTCCGTGGCTTTCGGTAGAGAACTGGAAGTTTTGGCAATCCGATACTCGCCCGGAGTTTTCGCGTTGGGAATTCAGCGGCGAGATACTGGCGGCCGACATTTTCGTTGTGATGGCACTTCTACTTGCCATGGTCTTTGCCGCCGAATATCGGCGGCGGCGTCGCAGTTCGATGTTGAGCGTGAGCTTGGCAGAGCTTTTCGTGTTGCTGACGGCCGTTTGTTGTGTACTCGGATGGGTATATCGTGTCCGTGCCGGATACAGACAAGAAGTGGCGGTCATAACTTCGATCAAAAGCCAGGATGAGGCTTACATGGGTAGCGTAAAATGTATCGCCCCCACGTGGGTTAGCGCTCTGTTCGGCAATTGCTGGATGCCTGGGTTCATGTGGCGTACCGACTCGATCGGTTGCAACCAAGATGTTTCCGTTGTGGCCGAACTGTGCGACAGAATGAATGCGTTGCCCTATTCGAATTCACTACAACTTTCCGGGGCCGTGTTCGGAGATGGGCATTACCCATTTGCGAAGCTACGGTCGATTCGCCGTCTTGAAACTTTAAGCGTTTCCAGCACGCCGCGAATGGACGAGCAAGATGTTCAAGAATTAGTGCAGCTAAGTAATCTTAAAAAACTAGTGCTTGAAAAGAGCCACGGTGATCCGCGGTTGATCCGCCAGTTGGAGCAAGGATTGCCTGGTTGTACGATAGTGGACGAAGATGAAAACTGGTGACACTGCTCAACTAACGACCACTACTTGACAAATTTCGCCGTTGATCGCGAAAGGTCATTCATGACCCGCAAACTGTGTTTGTTGATGGTGCTCATTGCAGCGATTTCTTCCGCACGGGCAGCGGGGGTTGACGACATCGACAGACTCCCTCCTGCGCCTGACCGAATTGAATTTACCTTCACGACGCGCAATCTCTCCGGGACTGAAGTTTCTGCAAGTGGTACGCTTGGCTTGAGCGGCCGAAGCGGCTCCAGTTGGAAGCCGGCCGAAGATTTCAATTGCTCTTTTGCGAAGTTTCGTCGCATGTCAGCAGACTTAGGGCCAAATGATCGAGAACTGCGGATCGACCTTTCTTACATGTGCTTGGGTCCGCAAGATCAGCGACGACGGTTCCGTCTGGAAACACGCGTGTTGGACGCCGACGGCAATCTGCTTGCGCACGACTGGCAAGTCAGCGGCGACAATCGGATCGGCCCGAAGGAAGTCATGATGAGCAGCTCAAAAATGCTGATGAGTAGCGAGAATTATCCCTGGAATCGACTACCGCGTGCTGCGATCGTCCGTGCGGCCAAGCTCGACATCCGCTTGCGAGAAATGCGAGACGACCAACTCTCCCATTTCCCGCAGATGCCACACAAATTAGAGCTGACGGTCACTATGCCGAATCGTTGCGGCGACTTCGACGTCAGCTTTACGAACCCGGCTGGCTGGAATCTTGATCCACCTAAACATCAGATTGCATTTCAACTTTTTGTCCACGACGCACGCGGCAAACTTGTCCGCGCCGATCGGCGTTTCCTGGTGTATCGGGACACTGGCAAATACTGCGAGTCGGTGCGCGTCGAGCCACGTTATTACGACTACTCGTCGGTTTCCATCGCGATTTACACGCGCCAACCAGACAACGACAAATTTATCAACGAGTTCTTTTTTGGCCGCGGGTCGAGCTATCAAGGTATGTGGACCGGCGACGCGGGAAAGCTCTCTGAACTGCCATTGAAAGGCGTACCACTTTTCGACGATTTGCCATTACCATCGGAACCATGACCCTAATTGGCTCGCCCGTACTCCGCGTGATAGAGTGGAGCCGAGGCAATTATGAGTCAACTCTCTCACTTTGATTCCAGCGGCGCAAGCCGCATGGTCGACGTCGGTCAAAAACAGGTATCGCAGCGAGTTGCCCGTGCGAGCGGAATGGTGCGGATGAGTGCTTCGACGCTCACGCTCATTTTCGACAAGCGGGCAGCGAAGGGAGACGTGCTTGAAGTCGGCCGCATCGCCGGAATCATGGCCGCGAAGAGGACAGCCGAGCTGATTCCGCTCTGCCATACGCTGCCGCTCGAATCGGTGACGATCGACTTCGCAAAAGTGGATGACTCCACTTTGCGAATCGAGGCAACCGCCAAAATCGAAGGCAAAACAGGCGTCGAAATGGAAGCCCTGACAGCGGTTTCGATCGCAGCTCTTACAGTTTACGACATGTGTAAAGGGGTCGACCGCGGCATCACGATTGGGCCGATCCAACTCGAAGAAAAACTGGGCGGCCGTAGCGTGCATTGGAAACGGTCTACTGCCTAAAGGCGGTCGGTCGCCCGCCCTTAAATAGTCGCATTTTCGGCAATTGCGACGGCTGTCCGTACTTTTTTCTTGCGCCGAATGAACCGCGCCGATCGAACCTCGACTACTTAGTACAGAGGTTAATATCGATGCCCATGGATTCTGAAGCGATTGAACAAGAATTATTGGCGATTCGTTGCCAACTTGGAGAGATTGCCGCCTTCGAGGATCTTGTCGCACGGTGGCATACACCGATGTGGCAATACGTCCGCCGTATGGCGGATCAAGACGAGTTGGCAGACGAATTGATCCAAGAGACGTGGCTGCGGGTGCTGCGAGGGATCGACGGGTTGCGAGAACCAGCAAGACTAGTGCCGTGGATGTTCGGCATTGCTCGTCGAGTAATGATGGATCGTTTGCGTCAAAAATATAGACAAGAGGCGCTACTTGAAAATGCACGCGATGATTTGATGGCACCTGCCGACGAGGAAGACGAGCACGAGCGCCGCGACGACATTGCCAACGTGCTGGATAAGCTTGAGAACCTGCCGCTGTCGCAGCGGGAACTTCTAACGCTTTACTACTTGGACGAGCTATCGATCGACGAAGTCGGGCAAGTGTTAGGCGTTCCGGCCGGAACGGTCAAATCGCGGCTATTCCATGCCCGCCGAGTGCTAAAACAATCTTTGCTTACGAAGGAGACGGCTCGATGAGACAATTTGAAACTTCAGGCGTAACAGTTGAACAAATTCAAGAAATGGCGCGGCGAGAATTGTCCACGCCGACACGGATTGGTTATTTGCTGCTGCTGATGGTCACGCTTCTGGGAGCCGGGTTGATCAGCATGCTCTGGATTACAGAACCGCAGCCGCTGCCGTTGCGAACTCAGGTGGCATTCGGGCTATTGGTGACGATTAATTTGGCCTGGTCGGTGCTGTTTGGCTGGGTGCTGATGCAACGGAAAGTGCTGTTTGCCATTCACCGCGTGATTGCGGGTTGGATGGCAGTGGTATTTTGCAGCGTATTTTTGTTATTGGGATTGACAATCGGAGTGGTACGGATGAGTCCGACGATGCTGACCCTTTTCGGCGTCATAGGCGCTGTTCAGTTGGCGGTCGCCGTGATCATGCTGAAACGCTCCCAGCGTCGGCGGCATATATTGCTCGCCCGCCGTGATGAGTTGACCAGCGTGTTGGCGCAATGCCGAGCATGACGGCAATAGATAAGTTCAGGAGTCGATGGCCGCAGCCTGGCGGATTATTTGGTCTGCGATCGTAGGCGTGTCGGCTTCGTCGACCAGATCGATGAAGCGGCACTCGCTGAGGCTACGGAACCATGTGCCCTGCCGCTTAGCGAATCGCCGAGTGTGATAAGTGATGCGGGCCACCATCTCATCGTGGCCGTACTCACCACCTAAGAACGCGAGGGCCTCGTGATAGCCCACGGCCTGTCGTGCCGTGCGGCTGAATTCGCGGCCTTGTTCGATTAAGCCGCGGACTTCGTCGACTAAGCCACTCTCAATCATCGAGCGAACTCTCGCTTCAATGCGGCTGTGCAGTTCCTCTCGTTGTCGCCGAAGCACAAACACTCGGCATTCGTCGGCCGGCTGGCCCTCCTCGAACTGCGATTGCTGATGACTGATGGGCTCACCCGTTGCGCGAAAGACCTCAAGCGCGCGAATCAGCCGGCGCGTATCGTTGGGATGAATATTGGAAGCCGCCACCGGATCGACTTGCGTGAGTCGGTCGAACAGTGCCTGGCCGCCGGCATGCTGCAGCTCCGCTTCGATTTCGCGGCGCAAGGCCCAATCGGCCGGCGGGCCGTTGAACAACCCGCGCAGCAAGCTTTTCAAATACAACGGTGTGCCCCCGACAAACAGCGGCACCTTGCTGCGACTTCGAATATCGCCCACCACCTCGGCGGCGGCGTCGACATATTGCGACACACTGTACTCGTCGGATGGCTCGACAATGTCGATCAAATGGTGCGGCACAAGATCGCGATACTCGCGTGACGGCTTGGCCGTGCCAATATCCATGCCGCGGTAAATTGCCATGGAATCGAGCGAAATAATTTCTGCACCGAGTCGCTGAGCGAGCGCAATTCCGATGCTTGTCTTGCCCACGGCCGTGGCACCGGTCAGAAACCAGCATTCTTCGAAACGTTCCGTCATGTGGATTCGTCGATCGCGTCAGGGCCATTGGCGGGCCCGACAGTGTTTCGCTTGCGAGGTCGTTCTTTGCTACCTAAACTGTGACAAACACTATTGTTGTGACCAATTGAGTGGATGGGAATACGACACTTCATGAGTAGCACGGCACCATTGGAAAAGTTGGAGCGGACGATCGCCAAACGAGCGGCAAAGCCCAACGAAAAATCGTACACGAGCAAACTGCTGACGGCTGGTTTACCATTAATGGGGGCCAAGATTACCGAAGAGGCGGCCGAGGTCGTCGAAGCGGCGGGCGAACCGGGCGAGGCTGGCCGAGAGCACTTTATTCGCGAGGTCGGCGATCTGGTCTTCCACCTGCTCGTTATGATGCAGGATCGCAAATGCTCTTTGGCCGACTTGGGAACCGAACTTTCGCGGCGGTTTGGGGTCTCTGGCTTGGCAGAAAAAGCGTCGCGGAAACCGGTTGAATCCGAGACTGCGGCCTCACCAGCGGAAGCTCCTGCCGTGGTAAAAAAATCCACCAAAAGCAGCCGGCCGAAACGGGCGGCTAAGAAAACTCCGACGGCGCGAAAGAGAGCCAAAGTAAAATCAAAGCCCAAAAAGGCCACGCGGAAAACTAAAGCCAAGCGCTGAGTTGGCGCGGACGAATCACAAATGTCTGAAAATCTTCGTATTGGAATTCCGAGCAAGGGCCGCCTCGCGGAGATGGCGTCGCAGTTGCTCATCGAGGCGGGGCTGAAATTCCGCCGGCAAGACCGCAGCCTGTTCGCACGCGTGCGCGACATGCCAATCGAAATCACCTTTCTGAGGACCGACGATATTCCCGTGCTGTGCGCCGAAGGCGCCATCGATATGGGCATTACCGGCGGCGATCTGATCGATGAATCCGGCGTCGACCTGACAACTCGCCTCTCACTCGGAATGGGCAACTGGCGTCTATCGATCTGCGTTCCAGATGACAGCGCTATTAAGAAGGCAACCGATTTGGCGAACCGCCGCATCGCGACCAGCTTTCCACACGTCACGCAAAAGTACCTCGACCAGCACAAGATCACGGCCCACATCGTGCAATTGACGGGCTCCGTGGAAGTCATGATCTCATTGGGAATTGCTGACGCGATAGTCGATCTGGTCGAAACCGGTAGCACGCTGGCGGCCAACCGGCTGATGGTGCTCGATGATATTGGTCGCTACGAAGCCGTTCTTGTACAAAATAAAACGACGAAGCACACTCAGCTCGCAGATCGTGTGGTACGCCGCCTCGAAGGAATTGTGATCGCCCGAAGTTATTCGCTCTTAGAGTACAACGTGCCGGAAGCGAAGCTTAAAGAGGCAGAAAAAATTACGCCCGGTTTCGAATCTCCGACCGTCAATCGGTTAGAGGAGGCGGGTTGGTTTGCCGTGCGGGCCATGGTGAAACGCGGTCAGATCATCGAGATCATGGAGCAGTTGGAAGCTCTCGGCGCAACGGCGATTCTGGAAACTACTATTACAAATTGCCGTCTTTAGCGCACTCGTGGAGCACGATCGCCGCGCGTAAAACAGATCTGAGCCCGCAGCGCAAGCAAGGGAATTGATTGCCCCTTGCTTGCGCTGCGGGCTTCAATCCAGATTTCGACTGCTAGCGTCTCCTTCGTGTAGTCAACTTCTCATTGCCCGCAGTTCCGCGGTTAGCTAAACTTCGCCGCTTTTCTACCTCCTCTGTGGCCGTTCGGCCGAAGTTGCCTCGTGCGCTGTTTGCGTCGATATTGCGATCGCTGTCAAACAATTTGCGCTCGCGCCTGCGCGCGGATGCGCTATAGCGCTCCTCTTGTTCTCCGGATGCGTGTCGGTCGACAAGCGCCTCGCCCCATCGAATTTTCGCGATTGGACGCCGGAGCAAGCGGTGCTTCCGACCGCCGAGTTCAATGGCAACCAGGTAACTGTGCACAACGTGCGCAACTGCAAGTATTTTGCAAATGATGTTTATATGGTCGACTACTACGATAAGCCAATCGACCTTAGTCGAGTTCGGAGCGTCGACTACATCGTCGTTCCGTTTGATGGCGCACCCGCTCTCGCACACGCGATGCTCAGCTTTCAACTCGATGGTCCCGATGGCAAGCCTGAACACCTGGCGGTTAGTGTCGAAACTCGCAAAGAGCGGAATGAAAAGTATAATCCGGTGGAAGGTAGCTTCAATCAGTACGAACTGATTTATGTGGTGGCAGACGAAAAGGACGTCATCCAATTCCGCAGTGTCTACAACGGCGAGCATGTGTATCTCTACCACACGACCGCAAATCCCGCGGCCGCTCGAGAATTACTGGTCGATGTGCTCAACCGAGTAAACAAACTCTCCAAAGAACCGGAGTTTTACGACACGCTTACCAACAACTGCACATCGAACATCGTGCGGCACGTGAACCGCATCCGCCCCCACCGCATTACAACAGACTACCGCACGTTACTACCTGGTTACTCCGACCAACTCGCGTACGATGAGGGTCTGATCGAGCACAACGGCTCATTTGCCGAGACAAAGGAAAAGGCGTACGTCAATGATTTGGCCCAGCGGTACGCGGGCCGCGAGGACTTTTCGGAAATGATTCGCCGGCGGTAAATTGCCGTCATTTTTCACACCAAGATAAAAAGCCGTTTATCACTTTGCCGAGCCGCCTCTCGATCGACTATATTCATCGTAGATGGAGGTCGAATTGAAACGCGCTTTCACACTCATCGAAATCCTGGTCGTTATCTCGATCATCGGTGTCCTGGTGGCGTTGTTGCTGCCTGCCGTGCAAGCGGCTCGCGAATCAGCGCGCCGCATGCAGTGCCAGAACAATCTTAAGCAAATCGGGCTCTCACTTTTGAATTACGAGTCGAGCCGCAAAGTTTTTCCGCCCGGCTATATTTCGCAAGTCGACAGCGACGGCAACGACACGGGCCCCGGTTGGGGTTGGGCGGCCTTAATCCTGCCGCAGGTCGAAGAAGCAAGTGTGTTCAACCAGGTTCATTTGGATTTGCCAATCGAGGACGCGAGCAACAAGTTGCCCCGCGTCACCCAAATCCCTGGCTACTTCTGCCCGACAGAAGAGTACCGGCACATTTGGATTGCGAAGCGCGCCGATGGCTCGCCGATTTGCGACGTTGCGGAGTCGAACTACGTGGGAGTGTTTGGCACAACCGAGCCCGGCGTCGATGGCGACGGGCTGTTCTTTCGCAACAGCAAGGTTGCGATTCGCGATATCATCGATGGCACGAGCAAAACGCTCGCCGTCGGCGAGCGGACGCATCAACTGGGCCAGGCGACATGGGTGGGTTCAGTGACCAAAGCGACTCTGTACCCTGAAGACGATAACCCACAAGCGCAGGGCGTAGCCGAGCAAGGGGCCGGTATGACACTTGGTCATGTCGGCGAAGGGGTGGGCCCCGGCGCAGTCGGCGAAGACGTCAACCAGTTCTACAGCCTGCACGGATCGGGCACCAATTTTCTGTTCGCCGATGGTCATGTGAACTTCTTGCACACTGATATGGACTATGCGACCTACGTCGCACTGGCCACGCGGGCTGGCGGCGAAACGATTTCGGAAAGTTATTAATGCGATACTTGCTTGTTATGTTGGTCATTGTCGCCGTGGCTGGTTGCAACAGTTCCGTGGCCAAAACGAAGTCGGCCGTTCCTATAGAACAGGTTCCGGAAGCCGCGATGAAAACGGCCCGCTCCAAAGCGCCGACGATCAAATTCGATAAAGCGATCAAACGAGCGGACGGCGTGTACGAAATCCAAGGCAAGAACAAGGCCGGCAAGGTGATCGAAGTGGAAGTCAAAGAGAACGGCGAGTTCATCACGATCGAATAATTGATCCATGCTCCGAAGCAAGATGCCTCGGCTATATAGCCTGGCCATCTTGGCCAGGCTACTCGCCGATAATCTTCACCAGCACCCGCTTCTTGCGCCGGCCGTCGAATTCGTAATAAAAGATGTGCTCCCACGGTCCGAGGTGGAGCTTTCCTTCCGTGATTGCAACGACGACCTCGCGCCCCATGATCTGTCGCTTGTGGTGAGCGTCCGCATTATCCTCACCCGTCTGATTGTGATGATATCGTTCGGGCGACGGATCAAAAGGCGCGAGTTCTTCGAGCCATTTGTCGTAGTCGCGATGCAGCCCTGGTTCGTTGTCGTTGATAAAAACGCTGGCGGTGATGTGCATCGCATTGATAAGCACCAAGCCATCCTGAACGCCGCTTTCCGCGACAAGTCGCTCGACGTCGCGATGGACCGACACAATCGCCCGACGCTGCGGCACATTCATCCAGAGTTCTTTGGTGAGTGTTTTCATGCGGTCCTATCACGCAGATTCGCATTTTCTACCGATCGTTCGCCCGCAATTCGGCCGGTACGTCGCGGAGCGCATCATCCGGCAAAACGAACGAGCTGCCGATGATCTCGGGATTGTCGTTCAGTAGATCGGGGAAGCGAATTCCGGGCAGCAGCGCGACGGCGAATACTTCTTGCACCGCTTCTTCGAACTTCAAAAACGCGACGACTTGGCCGCGCTGAATATCCACTACCCACACGCCGCACGTGCGTTCGGTTTCTTGCAGCCGCTCGGTAATTTGAATACCGCTAAACACAGCCGTTTCACGCACTTGAGACAGGCCGATGAACGCCAGATTGCCGACCATCTCCATGCCGCGCGTAAAACCATCGAGTCGCACGATCGGTTCATATCGGCCGCTGCTCGGGTCCACAAAACCCAAACTGCCCGTGCCGGATTCGAGTAGCCACAGCCGACCAGCATGCCAGCGCGGCGAATGGGGCATTGAAAGGCCGCGGGCGATGATCTCGTTCGTATCGATGTCGATCAGAATGCCGCCGTTTTTCTTGTTCTCTCGCCACGCGCCGCCGGTATCTGTCGACCCAAGCGCCGTCACCCACTTGGGTCGGCCATCCTTTAAACCCAAGCCGTTGAGGTGGCAACGGTCGTCTGGTGTTAACTGCGAAATAAACTTTGGCCGCCACACCGGGGCGAAGCTGTGGTCAGGATCATGCGTCGCCAGGCATGAGAAACGGGTGTTGACGAACCACAGTTGTGAGGATTCAGGATGCGGGATGCGAGATGCGGGGGGATTCTGACTTTCAACACTCGACTTTCGACCCCCAACCGTGACATACGCCATCTCATGAATTTGGATATCGCCAGTTACGTGTGCCGAGCGCGGCAAATAGCATGCATCATGCTTACCGGCCGGCTCGAGCTTTGCTGCAACGGCCGGCACGTTGCGAAATTCCCAAACGTCAACGGCCGTGCCAATCGCCAGTCGTCCCGGCGCGACTGCCATCCCCATCGGTTTGTTAAATGCCCGAAAGTGCGTGTTGATTACGCCGCCATCGGACCGCACGACCACAAGTTTGCCTGCTTGATACGTTGTGACCAGCAATGAACTTCCGAGTTGATCTAAGATCGCCGGAAAGTTCGTGGTATGAACGCTCCGCAGTGGCGAAGGGCCGGCATCCGGAACTGGCTCACCGTTCGATGGGTCACTGCTCATACGGCATCAAAATGGCTTCGGCTTCCACGCCGGCAATCGACCGAAACTGCCCTTCGGCAATCGCGGCGCCGAGCGCGGTCACCCGGCGGAAGTAATAGTTCGACGGTCGCCGCCCCAGCAGTTTTTGGTGCATATTCTCGCACAGCAAATCAGCCGCGTCTTGCACTAGTTGGTCAGTGCTGCGGGCTCCATACAAACTGGTCGTGAGTATTGTAATCACGTCCTGGCACCGAAGCGAAAGTTCCGCCATGCGGCATTGCCGATCGGCGAGCTTTAATTGGAACCGGCTCATCGTGCCAGAGATTTCGAGGGCCATGCGTTGCAGGCGCTCACACGCAAACTCTGCATGATCGTGGAGTGACTTCGGCATTCGCGGCAAGTTGGGCTTCGCCAGCGGAGTTAGACGCTTGCCCGCAATCCACTTCATGTACGGCATCGCCACGCCCTTGAGGGCCCACATGTGAGCGGGATTGAGCGGGTTTGGTTGTCGAATTCCGGCGGCCGCAAGCGTTTTGCCAATCGGCTCAAAATACGTTTTTCCGTGATGTTTGACGAGCGATTTGAAGAAGCCCATGCCGAGCATTTCGCCTTCACCTTCGTAAATGCACGGGGCCAAATACTCGTGGATGTTGTCGCCGAACGAATGGCCGTGCAGAAACGAGCGGCCGCCGTGCGTCTTCATGAAGTATTCGATCGCCGCATGCTTCTGCGCTTCGCTGCCGAAAATCTTCGCGACGATGCATTCCATTTCCCCGCGATATCCGCGATCAATGAGACCGGCACACCAGGCCACGAGCGCATCGCAAGCTACAATCATCCCCGCGAGTTCGCCAAGGCGCCGCTGCACTAATTCGCGCGAAGCGATCTCTGCTCCGTACGTACGCCGGAAGCGAGCCCACGGAATGATACTCGCCATCATGAGCCGCATCGTGCCAGCCGCATTCGCGCACAGTGCGACGCGACCCAAATTCAATCCGTGGTAGGCAATCGTGAGCCCATCACCGCGCGGAGCCGCAAGCAAGTTCGCCACGGGCACGCGAAAGTCGCGGAAAATGATGCCGCGGTTGTATGTATGCTTGAGTGCCCATAGACCGTATTTGCGTAGTTGAAAGTATTCATTTTCTTGGGAGGGCAATTCGACGATCAGTACAGCCGGCTTGCCTTCGATCAGACAAACGAGCCCGATCGTCCGACCGGGCACTACGTTCGTGATGAACAGCTTCTCGCCGTTCACCACGTAATCGTCGCCATCTCGCACCGCCGTGGTTCGCAAGGCAGTAAGATCGCTGCCCGCACACGGCTCGGTAAGTGCAAATGCACTCAGTCGCGAACCATTCGCCAGTCCTGGCAAAAATCGTTGCTTCTGTTCGGTGTTTCCGAATGTCCGCACCGGGTCGACCGCCCCAATGCAGCCGTGTACCGACGCCAAACCCGCAATCGTCGGGTCAACGAGCGCCATCCGCGTCAGAAACGGCGCGAACGAGCTGAATGGAGCACCAGAACCGCCATATTCCTTATCGACGAGCAGTCCCCAATATCCAACTGCCCCCAAATCGTTCAGAACCGTGTCGGTGAATTTGCCTTCATCATTGTGCAGTGTGCCTGCCGCCTTGTGCCTTTGAACGACGGCGACGGAATCATCCATCACCTTCTGTACATCAGGTGGCGTGGCAGGCGTAGCGCTTTGAAACAATTCAACCGGCACTCCCCTATCCCAAACGGCGCGATGGGCAGGGCTATTCACCGTTTGATACTGCGGCGCGAAAAGCGCTTCGACCTGGTCGTCGGCCGTGTCGATCGCACCGGTTCGCCGCGCCTCGTCAGCACTCTTGCCGCCCAAAGCCAACGCGGTTTCGGCGAATGATTTTCCTTCTTGACCAGACGACGGCGGCGACTCGACGCTCATTCCGAATCCTTTGATTTCGCGGGTACAACTATTCCATTATACGGCGGCCGACTCCCGGCAGTTGTTGCTCTGAGGTCGACAGCCTATCATGGTTGGCCGCCGTAGCCCATAAGAAATCGAATCCATTTTGCGCTGCACTTCGGCACTTGGCCCAGTCCACAAATCCAGTCCCTTGCCCCCTCATCCGCCATGCACGACTCCCGAATCGACAAGCTTGCCAATCTCCTCTTGGACCACAGTTGCGAAATACAAATGGGCGAACGCGTCTTCATTGAAGCGTTCGATTTGCCGGATCCGACGCTCGTCTGCCAACTGGTCGAAGGCGCGGCCAAGCGGGGCGCCAGCGCCGTCGTAAGCTGGAAATCCAACGAAATTCTTCGCTCCCTCTACCGCACCGCGACCGAAGAATCGATGAAATTTGTCGGGCAGCTCGACCTCGCTCGCATGGAAAAAATGCAAGCGTATATCGGTATCCGCGGGTCAGCCAACAGTAGCCAATTCGCCGACGTGCCGCAGCCTAAGATGGATCTCTATCAAAAGCACTGGTGGAAGCCGGTTGCGGACTACCGTGTCGGCAAAACCAAATGGGTCGTATTGCGATATCCGACTGACTCCTTCGCCCAAGCCGCGAACATGAGTACGCCGGCGTTCGAAGATTTTTACTTCGATGTTTGCACCGCCGACTACGCGGCGATGGCGAAGGCCCAGGAGCCGCTCGTCGCCCGCATGCAAAAGGCCGACCGCGTGCGAATTGTGGCACCCGGCACGGAATTGGAATTCTCGATCAAAGACATTCCTGTGATCCCCTGCTCTGGCGATCGCAATATCCCTGATGGCGAAGTTTTTACGGCCCCAGTCCGCGACAGCATCAACGGCCATATTCGCTTCAACACCCAGTCGCGATACCAGGGGACCGTGTTCGATAACATCGAATTTGAGTTTAAGAACGGCAAAATCATAAACGCCAAGGCGAACGAAACGAAAAAGATTAACGAGATTCTCGATTCCGACGAAGGCGCACGATACTGCGGCGAGTGGGCGATCGGCGTGAATAACCGCGTCCGACACCCAATGCTCGACACGCTGTTCGACGAAAAAATCGGCGGCTCTTTCCACCTAACGCCCGGCCAGGCATACGAAATCGCCGACAACGGCAACGATAGCCGCATCCACTGGGACTTAGTGCTCATCCAGCGGCCCGATTACGGCGGCGGCGAAATCTGGTTCGATGGAGAACTGCTCCGCAAAGATGGCCGCTTCGTGCCCGCCGATCTGCAAGGCCTGAACGAAGGGCTCTAGCGGCTACGCGCATGCAGCCAAGCGTCGAGCGCGGTCAGCACTGCTTCAATAAACAGCGCTCGTGTCAGCAGGCTTTTAGGTACGACCTTGAGATCACTTGTGTGTTGCCGCACCAGGTCCGCGCGCGTCGTTTCGCTCTTCGCTTCCAGCGAAGCCCACCGGTCGACGACATTCGGTCGATCGCAGCGCGTAACATGAGCGTGCCAATGGTCCATGGCTCTGCTCTGGGCAAGTAGAGGTATTTCGACGGCTCAACACACGCCCAGAGACAAAATTGCGCGGGTGGGGTTCACGGCTTCCCCAAAAGATTGTGCCACCATTCCTGAAAGTGGCCGTTTAACAAATGTTAGGGCGTCGTCGCCTCAACGCTGGGGATCCTAATTCCCGTATTATCCTGGCCGTTTTGGTGCAGCACGAGCTTGCTGAATTTGCCGTCGTCCCCCTTCTCGAATTTTAGCTGTGCATTAACGAGCTTATAGAAAAACTCGGTGTCGGAACTCGGGTACACCTGGCATTTCTGCTGGCCGGTGGCTTGCGCCATGAGCTTCCCATCTTCGGCCGAGATCGTAATTGCAAAAAATAAGCTCAGCGCGTACGTACCTTCGTACGACTTCAGTATCGCCGGATCGACCGTCACGGTTTTTCGAACCGCAATCGGCTCCGGCTTCATGCCTAGCATGGTTTGCAGAATCTTTTCAGCGAGCGGCGTTGTATGTTCCGACGACGTATTGCACAGCACTACCACCGCCATTTTTTGAGGCGGGTACACGAAAATCGCCGACGAATAACCGCCGGTCTGCCCATTGTGCCACCAAGTTACGCCGTCCCGTGCCAACTGCCAGCACAGACCCACGCGGATCTCGCCAGGCTTGCCATAGTGCGGCATCCAAGCAGTGTGAATCGCCTTCATGACCGGGCGTCCATCGTGACTCAACGACGCCGCTGCAAACTTCAACAGGTCGTTCGCCGTCGAGCGTAGTGCTCCAGCCCCAGCGAGCGCGTCGAAGTCCCAGTTCTTTTCATCATCCAGGTCGCCATTGTACGGGGGCGCAAGTCTCTTTCGCTGTTCGTCGGACAACTTGATCCGCGTGTCCGACATCTTAAGTGGATCGCATATCGTATCGACGACCAGCTTCTCGTACGGCTTGCCAGCCTGTTTGGCGAGAATGTAGCCCAACAAACCGACGCCTAAGTTCGAGTACTCGTATTTTCCAGGCGTGCGCATCAGCTGATACTTCCGCAAGAATTCCATCAAGCGATCCGAGTTGTAGTCGGCATACGGGTTCGTCGGATCCTTCGGCGCGAAGTTGTCCGGCATTCGCGGAAGTCCCGAGGTTTGCGACGCCAAATCAACCAGCCTGATCGGGTTACCTTTGATGGCATGTAGCTTCACATCAGCCGGCAAAAAATCTTGGAGCGGCGCTTCAAGCGTTAATTTGCCGCGGCGGACCGCGTCCCCGAGCAATGTACCGGTGAACACTTTCGTCATCGAGCCAATTTCATAGACCGTGTCGCCGTTCGGTTTATCAGCAGCGCCGTGGTGGACCTCTCCGTAACCGTGAACTTCGTTTTTGCCGTTGTCGAAGATGCCAACGACGCAGCCGACAATGCTCTTCGATTCGACGAGCGGCTTGACTAACGCGTCTGTCTGAGACGCATGGGCCGCAAAAACTGACGACGTCAGAATCATATAGCAGGCCGCGGACCACAATCTGTACTTCATCAAGTTATCCTGAACTAAATCTGCGAGCCGCAACGCTGCATTGAATCTGGTCGGCCAATTCGTGTTCGTTAAATTGTAGGCCTGTTTCGGCGCTTACTGCTAATTTTGCGGACTGGGAGAAAAAAGTTGGCCTTCGGTAAGATCGCCATTGTCGTTTAAGCGATCCCCAATCACAGGCATTCCACCATCACTCCCACCGTCATCAATTCCATTTAGCCCCACGCTATAAAGGGCGTAAGAGTCGTCTGCGACGCGGTACTTCATCTGGCCACTGTCAAATGGGTCGCTTGGGATAGTCGACAAGTACTCAGGAACCAAATCAACGGGCGCCGCAGACCGATGCCCTTTCTCCGACTCATAAACACGAGCCGCAAGTTTCAGAATCAGCATTCTCATTTGCGTAACTCGACGCAAGTATTCCTGCCGGTTCCAGCTCCTTAATTCGTGTCCCGACCAATTTTGAAGCAGCGAACTCAGATGTCGCTGCCAAGTGTTGTTCGCATCACAAATGCGCTGTCGATCTGCCAACACTTCCCAAGTTTCTCGCTCACTGTCTATCTTCACGAGTTCTGTTACTACTTGGCGGGTTTTGCCCGGCGAGAAGTGATTGCTGAGTTCCCATATTGAATGGACTACATCCGGTTCATAGTGATAAAAAACGTCGTTAATAATGCCGTCGGCAGCCAGACCACGTCCCACGGCAATCGAGAGTCGCAAGTATGTGAGATCGTCGTCGAGTAAAAGTTGTTCGTCGCCATTCTGTCTGGCGAGCGCCAGTTGGCCACAATAAGCGTCGGTGATGTAACCCAGCGCCTTCCACTCTTGGTGGTCGAAGGATTTATACCCATAGGGATTCCAGCAATCCTTTTTCAAGCCGTCTTGGACCCGCTGCAAGGCGGGCAGCACCGCCTCAGCTTCGGCAGCGAGCGCCTGCGATGTGAGTTGATCAAACCCGCGCAATTTCCCAGCTGAAGTTGGCCCGATCATCCTGCCGGCAGCAATAAAATCGTCATACCCATTGGGTTGTGGCAGCTCGACGATTGGAATCGGAGTTCGCCGCAAGAGTGCAGCCAGAAGAATAAGCGGGAAAAGCGATACGACGCCAAACCAAAGAAAAGTTGCCACTCGCGCAGTAGCGACCCCAGGCTGATTTTCCGTTGGCTCCCCTGCCCGCCCATTGGATAGATCATCAAACGGATCAAACCATTCGGCGCGACGCATTAACAGCAGCCAAACGGTGACGATAAATATGCCGAGAGCGGTAGTGGGCATCCACGACTTAATGCTAGGCCAACTATCGCGAAGTGCCAGCAATACGTAATCCGATAGTGGCCCGGACAACGCGTACCACCAGTGTTTGAAAATCGAGCCCGCCCACGACAAGCAGACTTCCACAGCGGCGAAAGCGAGCACGAAAAACGGTATAGCCGCGATCCGGAGCCATAGCCGTGACCTCCCACAAACTATCCACACGCACGCCAACACGGTGGCGGCGACCACCGCGCTACTAAGGATCAATTCGTACCAGCCATACGCGGCGAAACCGGATGCTCTAGAAATCACCGCGGTGGGAACCGCGATAAGAACAACCATCAGCATCAGCGTTTCTAGCGATACGCGAATCTGCCACGGCTTCAAAAGTTTTTCGAAATGGATATTTGTGTGATTCCGCCTGTGCCTCCACCATGCCAGGCCGGCGATGATCAGCAAACACTCTATGCTGAATTGAATGACAACTTCAAAGGCCGGGATTAGCAGGACAATGAGAATCGCGGCGCCGACAACCGCAGTGCGGATGAACCAGTGCCGCCGAGAAGTGGCTGCCCAAAGAGCGAACATGCCGAACAATGCGGCAGGAGTGGCATCAGCGAGACTAAAGACGATTGTCGTCGTCATCCGTACCGCGAATCATTCTTTAACTCGGCCGCGCGGCGCCTCTCGCCACTAAAGCTAGTGCCCGCTCTGGAGCATCCGGCTCTGTTCCATTGCGTCTTCCGCCATGCGAATGTATTGCTGATTGTTCGTGCCGGCGAACGCCCGTTGATAGGTCACACTAAGCGCCGTAAAGCTAAACGCATCGTTCGGCTCGATCTCGCACACTTTGCGAGCATGCTGAATCGCCTCCTCGTGCTGGCCGAGCCTCTGCAACACAACCGCCAATGCCGAATGGGCGAGCGCATAGTTCTGATCTGCTTGCAGTGCTTCATTGAGCTTCGCCACAGCCTCATCCAGCTTGCCCTGGTCCTTGAGCTTGTCGGCCTCGTCATAAAGTGCCACAGGGTTGGACATCGCGATTCTCTGTTGGTTTGGTACGTGAAAACGACTTAGCAGCGGGCACGCACGGCTCTGAAAACGCCTTACGTGCTAGCGGCAATTGCAAGCTAGCGGCCGCACACTCGAGTTTACCAGCACTCTGCCTCGGTCGCCCATACACCTGCGCGGTGCGCAGCGAAAAATCCGCACCTCCGGTTAAGCCGGCACAAACGCTACGCCCGATAGTGATTATGGCATCCTTGGCCGCTGGCAGCACAGCGAATTGCTCGGCGGCCTGCAGGAAACCCGTAGCCTGCGGTGCCTATCTCGCCATCTCGGAAAGGACCCGCCTGTGTCGATTCATCCGCTTGCCGTCGTTAGTCCTCACGCTGAGCTCGGAAGTAATGTGAGGATTGGTCCGTTTTGCGTCGTCGAAGCCGGCGTGGTGCTGGGAGACGGCTGCCATTTGGCCGGACGCGTGACGGTGAAGTCGGGCACGGTGCTTGGTCGCGATAATCTGGTGCTCGAAGGCACGGTGATTGGTGGCATGCCGCAGCACATCCACATGCCGGAACACCCCGGGACGACTGAAATTGGCGATAGCAACGTATTCCGCGAAAACGTGACGGTGCATCGCGCTCTGGCGGCCGGTCATGTGACCCGCATCGGCAGCCACTGCTTGTTCATGGTGAACGCCCACGCTGCACACGATTGCAAGGTGCAAGACAACGTCGTGCTGACCAATGGCTCGATGTTGGGTGGGCACGTCGAAGTCGGCCAACGCGCCTATTTGGGCGGCGGAACGGCTGTGCACCAATTCTGCCGGATCGGCCGCATGGCGATGATCGGCGGCATGGCCCGCATTGTTCAAGACGTGCCGCCGTTCGTCATGCTCGATGGCGACACTGCCCAGGTTGTCGGCCTCAACAAAGTCGGTTTGCGACGAGCTGGCCTCACGCAGAATGAATTGATGGAGCTGAAGGCTGCTTACCGGGTGATCTACCGCAGCGGCCTGATGTGGCAGGAAATCCTCGATACGCTGCGGCTCGAATTTCCAGTTGGCCCCGCGTCGGAATTCGCGGAGTTCTTCTCCGGCGGCAAGCGCGGCTTCGTTCACGAACGCCGCACCCCTCCGGGAGCGATCGTTCGCCTGCGTCGCGACGACGCCGACGACAACTCGTTCGCACTGCCCGAAGCAGAAAAGAAAGTCGGCTAACCGCCGGTAAGAGTCAACACACAAAAATAAATAGCCCGGCCATCTTGGCCGGGCTATTCTTTTGCGCTATCGCCGAGAAACTGGTGAGTAGGTGAAGAAATGGCGCTCACGCTTTCTGCGAGCCCAAGAGTTTACAGAACTAGGCATTTCTTATGGAACAACTTTGGACTGACGTTGAGAATTACCTTGATCAGGTGCTCGTAAAGCCAGATGCGGAATTCGCGAATGTTCTGGCTACCTCAAAAGAGGCTGGCTTGCCGGCGATTCATGTCAACGCAGGTCAGGGAAAGTTGCTGGAACTATTCGTTCGATTCTTAGGCGCGCGTCGTGTGCTTGAAGTTGGCACTCTCGGGGGCTACAGCACTGCCTGGCTTGCCAAGAGTCTTCCCCGCGATGGATATCTGGTCAGCTTAGAGTTGGACCCGGCATGCGCCGAACTAGCGCACAAATCTGGATCGGTTCTCATTCTCCTGCCACTTGGAAATAAAAGTGGGGGACGCGGTGCAAAGCCTTAGAGAATTGCACGAGTCGAATTCAGCTCCATACGACCTTATCTTCTTGGACGCAGATAAGGCCCAATACGGCGAGTATCTTGATTGGTCAATCAAGCTCTCTCGAAGAGGCACAATGATTGTCGCTGACAATATTGTCAGGAAGGGCGAAATCATCAATGAGAATAGTGAGGATCCAGCCATTCAAGGCGTGCGGAGGTTCAATAAAATGGTTGCGGCTGATCCGAGGCTACAAGCGACTGCGACACAAACAGTTGGCAGCAAGGGATACGATGGCTTTTGTTTGATCTATGTCGACAAGTAGAAGTCGCTGGTATAGGCCTCAAACGATAACAGCCCGGCCATCTTGGCCGGGCTGTTTTCTTGTCACAATGTTCGCCCGACCAAGATGGTCAGGCTATTTACCTACTCGCCCTTGCGACCCGACCCAGTGCCACTCTCCTTGAGCGCCGCTTGAGCCGCTGCCAGCCGCGCGATTGGAACGCGGAATGGGCTGCAAGAAACATAGTCGAGTCCCACCTTCTGGCAGAACACGATCGAATCCGGATCGCCGCCGTGCTCGCCGCAGATACCGCACTTGAGCTTCTCTTTGGCGCTGCGGCCCTTCTTCACGGCCATTTCGACGAGTTGGCCAACGCCGCTCGTGTCGAGCGATTGGAACGGATCGCGAAGTAGGATTTCTTGCTTCAAATAATCCGGCAGGAACGTGTTGATGTCATCGCGGCTAAAGCCGAACGTCATCTGCGTGAGGTCGTTCGTGCCGAAGCTGAAGAACTCGGCGATCTCGCCGATTTGATCGGCCACGAGAGCAGCCCGCGGCACTTCGATCATCGTGCCGACCGTGATGCCCAGCTTGCCTTTGTACTTCTTCTTTTCCTGAACGTCGGCCATGGTTTGGCGAACCTGGTTAGCCAGCACCTCGAGTTCTCGCGCCGTGCCAACAAGCGGAATCATGATCTCGGCCTGCGCATCGATATCCTTCTGCTTGCAGGCGATCACCGCTTCAGTAATCGCGGTAACCTGCATTTCAAGAATTTCGGGATACGTGACGGACAGGCGGCAACCACGATGACCTAGCATCGGGTTCATTTCGTGCAGTTGATCAACGCGCTGCTTCACATCTGCCGCCGTGATGCCGAGCTCTTTCGCCATCTCGGCCTGCGACTTAGCTTCGTGCGGCAAGAACTCGTGCAGCGGCGGATCGAGCAACCGGATCGTTACTGGCAGCCCAGCCATCGCCTTGAAGATGCCGATGAAATCCTTCCGCTGATGCGGCAGTAAATCCTTCAGCGCTTCGCGGCGTTCCTTTTGGTCCTTTGCCAGAATCATCGCCCGCATCGCCTTGATGCGATCGCCTTCGAAGAACATGTGCTCGGTGCGGCACAGGCCGATACCCTGCGCCGAAACTCGCGGGCCCGCTTGGCGTCCTCAGGCGTATCTGCATTCGTGCGAATCTTCATCGTGCGATACTTGTCTGACCAAGCCATCACGGTCGCGAAATCGCCCGAGAGCTTCGGCGTTTGCGTCGCAATTGATCCCGCCATCACTTCGCCGGTCGAACCGTCGATCGAGAGCGTATCCTTGTGCGTAAACGTCTTGCCGCCGACCTTGATCTTGCGAGCCTTCTCGTCGATCTGGATTTCGCCAGCGCCGGCGACGCAGCAACGACCCCAGCCACGTGCGACGACCGCTGCATGGCTGGTCATACCGCCGGTGCTGGTGAGGATGCCGACCGCGGAGTGCATACCTTCGATGTCCTCCGGATTGGTTTCCTTGCGGACAAGCAGCACCGCTTCGCCAGCCAGCGTACGGTCGACGGCCTCGGCGGCTGTGAACGCCAACTTGCCGACCGCTGCGCCTGGCGAGGCTGGCAAGCCAGTTGTGAGCAAGCTCTTGTCTTTTTTCGCCTGAGCCTTGGCTGCCGGCGCGAAACTGGGAAGCAGCAATTGCGTGAGGTCGCCCGCCGGGATGCGCAGCACGGCCGTCTTTTCGTCGATTAGCTTTTCTTTGCACATGTCGCAGGCGATCTTCACGGCCGCGGCACCCGTCCGCTTGCCGTTACGCGTTTGCAACATGAAGAGCACGCCTTTTTCGATCGTGAATTCGATGTCCTGCACGTCGCGATAGTGGTTTTCGAGAATATCTTTGATCTCGAGTAGTCGCTTGTGGATTTGCTTGTTCCACTTCGGCATTTCGGCGACTGGTAACGGTGTGCGAATACCGGCCACGACGTCTTCGCCTTGCGCGTTGATCAGAAACTCGCCGTAAAACTTATTCTCGCCCGTAGCCGGATCACGCGTAAACGCGACGCCGGTGCCCGAATCATCGCCCATGTTGCCGAACACCATCGACTGGCAATTGACGGCTGTGCCGAGCAGGCCGGTGATGTTCTCAACTTGTCGATAGGTCACGGCGCGGGGCTGCATCCAGCTCTTAAACACGGCTTCGATTGCGAGTTCAAGCTGCTTGATCGGCTCTTGCGGGAACGGCTTGCCGAAATGCTTCTGGAAGACCTTCTTGTACTCTTCGCACAGCAGCTTCATGCCTTCGACCGGCACATCGGTATCGTTCTTGACCTTGTACTTGCTCTTTACTTTGTCGAAAGCCTCTTCGAAATGTTCGTGATCGACGCCGCACACGACATCGCCGTACATGTTAATTAGCCGGCGATAAGCATCGTACGCGAATCGCTCGTTGCCAGTCGCTTTGGCCAAACCTTCAACAGCAGCATCATTCAATCCCAAGTTCAGGATTGTGTTCATCATGCCGGGCATCGACGAGGCGGCGCCGCTGCGCACCGAAACCAACAGCGGATCCGCGTTGTCGCCGAACTTCTTGCCCAACTCCTTCTCGAGCGTCTGCACGTTGCGGGCGACTTCATCCATCAACCCTTCGGGCAACTTGCGGCCGCTCTTGTAGTACAGATCGCAAACTTCGGTCGTGATCGTGAACCCGGGGGGAACCGGCAATCCAATGCTCGTCATTTCGGCCAGGTTCGCGCCCTTGCCGCCGAGCAGTTGCTTTTGCTTGCCGTTGCCTTCGGTCTTCGTGCGACCAAAGTAATAGATCATCTTCGTGGCCCGACCATTCGACGACGCGCTCGCCGGCCGCGATGTTGATCCCCGCTTCGTTTTACGTGCTAAACCTGCTGTTGCCATGTGAGTACCACCCGCAGAAATAAAAAAGGTAGACGAACGACCGTGCTCGTCGCCATGTGACAATCGATTTGACGGGCAGCATTGCCCACCCTACGTTGAAGCCGCTTGGGCGGCCACTTCTCCGAATGCAGAGCTTGAAGAAGTTGCGACGATTGCGAACCAGCCAATGTAATGCTGCTGTTGGCGAGTCGTCAAGGTGACGGCGTTCCCGCCGGCCTGAACCGCAATCGAACCGAATTGCACGAGAGTTTTCGAAATGGATTCCGCCCCCGAGCGCACTAATGGCTTTGCCATGGCAGTCATGGTGGAGGGCGGATTGGCCTTCGCTGCAGTCGTGCTCGCGTGGCTGTTTTCTGTCCCGCTCCGCGACCAATTCGCCGCCGCTCGGGAAGCCATTGGCGATTGCTGTCGCCCGGGGTATCGCCGCCACGCTGCCGATGCTGCTCGTCTTCTGGTTGCTCGTCAATTCGAAGCGGCCCATACTACGGGAGCTTCGAGACCAAGTCGACTGGCTAATCCGCGAGATGTTCCCAACCGCCAGCATTCCCCAATTTGCCATGGTGGCCACGCTCGCCGGTGTCGGAGAAGAACTACTGTTTCGTGGTGCGCTGCAAACCAAGCTCGGCGATTGGTCGACGCCCATCATCGGTTTGCTCGTTACAAGCCTGCTGTTCGGGTTAGCGCATGCATTGTCTAAGTTGTATTTCGCATTTGCCGTCATTGTTGGTGCATTTCTCGGTTGGTTAGCCTATCGCTACCATGACCTCGTCGCGCCGATGGTGGCCCATGGCTTATATGATTTTTTGGCGCTCTTGTACCTTTCGAGAACGAAATTCGATCCGGCCGTAAAACTGAACCAACCAGCCCCCGATGAACGCACCGACCGTTAAAACAATCAGCTGTGCTGAGCTGTATCAGAAAATTTTGCATGAACCGGTGGAGCTCATCGACGTGCGAACCGTCGAAGAGTTCAACGAAATTCGCGCCACTGGAGCGCGCAATGTACCGCTCGACCGCCTGAACCCCGCAGCACTGATCCAATCCCGACAAAACGCGACCGAACCACTCTACTTCATCTGCGCCGTCGGCGGCCGCAGCGCCTATGCCTGCGAAGAGATGATGGCGGCCGGGTACGATAACGTCGTCAATGTCACAGGCGGCACCCAAGAATGGTATGCCACCGGACTCCCCACCGAGCGCGGCGCGCAGTAGCCGCTTTGGCGTTCCTCGCTATTCGTCAAATATCAGCACGTCCGCGAGGTGCTCTCCCATTTTCGTTACGTCATCCGAGCTGCCATCCATCTCGTCAAATTCGGAATTCAATTGCACTAGCAATGCCGCATGACGTTTCGGAAATCGCTGCGAGCATTCCCGGAACCCATGCGTTTCGCCGTTGTGATGAATGCGCGGCTCATCGCGATATTCGTCGATGAACCATCCGTACCCATATTCGCTACCGTGGCGATCCGTTTGCACCTGCGGCGAAAATATCGCCTTATACGACTCTTTTGTAAGCAGCTTCTGCTCATCAATTCCGGCGAGCCATTTCTGATAACCGTGTAACGACGTGTACACGCCGCCGTCGCCTCGTACCGCACTCGTCAAACTCTGATCCGATTTCACCCACTCGCCATCTTTCTTCGTGTGCCCAAATGCGCGGTGCGGCACTTCGTTCAGTCCGCGCTGATACATAACACTCTCGTCCATTCCAAGCGGCGTGAAGATCTCGGACTTCATAAATTCATGGAACGGCTTCTGTGCGACTTGTTCCACAATCAACCCCAGCAGCGTGTAACCCGAATTCGAATACTCCCACTTGGATCCCGGCGCAAACTTCGGCTCCTTTGTATCCAAAAGTAAATGCAGCACATCGTAATCATCGAGTTGTAGCGTCGTACCTTTTGGAATGAGATCCTCGTAAGCGGGGAGCCCCGAGGTGTGCGTAAGCAGTTGCTTCACCGTGATTTTATCCCCGTACTTCGGGAAGCCGGGAAAGAACTTAGTCAGCGGATCCTCCAGCTTGAGTTGGCTGCGATCAACCAGCAGCATGATTGCGGTCGCCGTGAACTGTTTCGAGACGCTCGCCAGGCGAAAGTTTGTTTCCGGTGTGCACGGCGCTTTCGTTTCGATATCTGTCACGCCGTACGAATGCTCGAACACGACCTTGCCATCCTTCATAGCCATCACGCAAGCGCCAACATGCGGCGGCAGTAGCGACTCGATCTTTGCTGCCACTTCCGCATCATCCGCAGCAGCATTTGCGAGGTTTGGGTAAGACAAGATTAACAGAACGATTGAAAGAAGTGTGTTTCGCATCGCCTGATGATAAATGGCCGCGCCTTAGCTGACAAACCGTCGCACCATTTCGTGGGCTTTCGCTAGCGAAAAAAATTCTCGTCAATCTGATCTTGTTCTTTATTCCGCAGACAAATTAGAACCATAGTCGCTGATGAATTGCGAGACCCGGAATGGACTCCACGGTTGGCAATAGTCGATCCCGAGCACGGAAGTCGCTCACCCAACACGCGCCGCACGCAAACCACGCCCTGGGCGTCATCGTCGCGAGCGATGCTTACCACACAGCGGTTTGCCGCAACGTCGGAAGAATCATTTGATGTTCCGATGGCGAACAAAGGAGTCCTGTCATGTTAGTTCTTTCTCGTGGCCGTAACGACAAAATCGTCTTTCCCACACTCGGCATCAGCGTTGAGATTCTCCGCGTTGCCGGTAACAAAGTTCGCCTCGGCATCGACGCACCGCAGGAAGTTCCCGTACATCGGCACGAAATCTCGGAGCGGATGGAAGCCAACGGAGAAATCGATACGCTCAAGTTCCCAGAATCGAAAGAGGCGTTCGAGCGAAAACTAACTCACGCCACGCGCAACCGTTTAAATGCCGCCGCGTTGGGGCTGCACTTGCTTCACCGCAATATCGAAATCGGCGACCTCACGGATGCCGAATCGACGATCTTCAAAATCTTCAACGAGCTCAAGGCCATTGAAACCGAGCTCGATGGACCCCCAAATCAAAAGCCACGCGATATCAAACCGGCAAACGGTTCCGCGATCGAGCTTCATCACCGCGCACTAGTCGTTGAAGACGACGACAACGAACGCGAACTCCTCGCAGGCTGCCTGCGCGTGAGCGGCTTCGAAGTCGACACGGCCGAAGACGGCCTGCAAGCCATGGTCCGGCTTACCGAGCATGCCCCAGACGTCGTCCTGCTCGATATGCGGATGCCCCGCTTCGACGGCCGCAAAACCATTTCTGCAATCCGCAGCAACCCCGATTATCGCGGCCTGAAGCTCTTCGCCGTTAGTGGTACAAAACCCGAAGAAATGAACGTCAGCCTGGGACCGAACGGCGTCGACCGTTGGTTTACCAAGCCTCTCAATCCAAAGGCATTGCTCGATGCGCTCCGCGATGAGCTGCAAATTGAACGCGTATTGGCGTGAGCTCGCGACGAACAGGAAGGCGGGGTCGCTACGGCGACCTTTCCACGGATTCGGAAATCGCCGCGCAGGAGCGAACCTGCCTAGTTGCTTGCCGGAAAGAGCGGGGGCCGCGTAAATACGAGGTCCCCGCTCTGCTTTTACAGAGCAGTATTCCTCGCAAGTTCGTGTTCCCAATTGCCAAACGAACGAGGTCGCGGCATTATGTCCGCGCGCGTGGCCTGCGTTCGCGCAACAAAAAAAGCGGGCCGGCTCCGAAGAGCCGACCCGCTGTGGGTTTCAGTTGACCAGCCGCTTTTTCCACTACGGGATGGAGGGCTTGAGGCACTTACTACTTGTTGCAACCGCAGCCGGAGCTTTCGCCACCGCAACCGCCGTCACAGCCGCTTGGGCAGCAGACCGTTACCGGTACTTGCTTGCACACGCAGTGCGGCACGCAGCGGGTCACAGTGTACGGCACTTGGCGTGACACACACTTCGGGACCTGGATCGTGCGGGTGTAGCACTGCGGAACGCAGACCGTGTAGCACTCGGTCCGGGTCCGTTGCTCGGGCACCATGTGGCATACTTGGTAGCTGCAGGTCCGGGTTTCCGGAACCATATGGCATACCTGGTAGCACACCGTACGCGAACGCTGCTCGGGGACCATGTGGCAAACCTGGTAGGTGCAGGTTTTGGTTTCTGGCACCATGTGGCAGGTTTTCCAGCAAACCGTGCGGGTCCGTTGCTCTGGCACCATGTGGCAAACCTGGTAGCTGCAGGTCCGTTGTTCCGGAACCATGTGGCAGACCTGGTAGCACACTGTGCGGGTGCGTTGCTCAGGAACCATGTGGCACACTTTGTAGCAGTACGTGTGCTGCTCGGATTCCATGTGGCATACCTTGTAGCATTCGGTCCGGGTGCGGGGTTCGCACACGTACTTCGTGCAGCAGATCTCTTTGTCCACACAGCAGGGAACCCACTTCTGGCGTGAGCAAGTGTGGCCTGGGCATTGCGAGCACTCTTCGTGGCAAGCGCCTGGCGTGTAGCAGCATTTGCAACCGCAGGCGTCATAGGACCAGGTACCTGGGTCGTGGACAATCTTGCGGATCGTCGGGCCAGGAACTTCCCATGACTCCGTGCACCAGTGACCACTCTGAACTTGGATGGTCTTGGTGTAGTGCACAGGCACGCTAACCGAGTACGAGATCTCGCGGCTACGATCTTCCCACACTGGTTTGCAGGTGGTGTAGCAGCCGGTTTTCTCTTCGTAGCAAGGCTTGCAGACCGTGTAGCAGATCTCGCGGCTCTTCGTCTCAAAGCAAGGCTTGCAGACGGTGTAGCAGCGGGTCTTGGTTTCCCAGCACGGCTTGCACACGGTGTAGCAAACTTCCTTGCTGTGGTTTTCCCAGCAAGGATGGCACACGGTGTAGCAACGGGTCTTCGTCTCGTAGCAGGGCTTGCAGACCGTGTAGCAAACTTCGCGGCTACGGGTCTCAAAGCAGGGCTTGCAGACCGTGTAGCAACGAGTCTTGGTCTCGTAGCAAGGTTTGCAAACCGTGTAGCAAATCTCGCGGCTGCGAGTTTCGGGTACGTACTTCACACAATTGATTGTGCGATCTTCACACACCCTGTCCCAGACTGTTTTGTAGCAGGTAAATTCTTCCTGCGTGTACTCCATGCAGTGGACCGTCTTCGTGCAGCACTGAGTCTGCTCCTGACAGTCACAACCGCAGTAACGCGCGACTCCGCAATAGCCTGCATTCGCTTGAGCTGGGGCAAGCGATAGCACGACGGTAGCGGCAAGCGCAACCATCAAACGTTTCATGTTCCGTAGCCTCCTGTAAACTCGACGTAGGGAGATCCAATTGGGCTGGTCTGGCGAGACACATGGTCCGCCACTAGCTAATTCGGGCGGTTAAATCCACGCACCTTAGCCCAACTGTGCAATTTCTCCATGCACTGCAATCACCTCATTCTTCGCGATTGCTAGCACTTTTCTGATCGTAAACTCTTCGCGTATCGAGAGTTGGGAGGCAAAGAATTGCTGATTACGCTGATCTCGCACGGCCACTTGTGCGGCTTATACGGCCCTTGCCGTACGGATTACGTCAGTATTGGACGCCCGACCGCCAAACACTTTGTTCGCGGTGCCATTTGGCTTGCTGCCTCCCTACCCTTCTTTTAGAGTGAGATTGGCAGCCAGCAGGCGTGTTCTGCGACGGAAAACGATGGGCCCAAATTGCATTCATCCAAACCAAAATCGCCTTCCACTCCCCGCGATGTCCCCGCGGTTGTAGTCAGCCGTTTGAGCCTCTACCTGCGTGAGCTCCAGCACTTAGTGCGAGCTGGCCGCGCGACCGTTAGTTCCAGCCAACTCGCGACGCTGTTCGGCTTTACCGACGCTCAGGTCCGCAAAGACCTCGCATATTTCGGCCATTTCGGCCACCCCGGCATCGGTTACCGCTGCGACGAATTGATCGCCGAAATTCGCCGCATCCTGGGCACCGACCGCCAGTGGACGGTGACGATGGTCGGCGTCGGCAACATGGGCCGCGCGCTCTTGCGCTACAAAGGCTTTTCCGCTCAGGGCTTTCGCATCGTGGCCGCGTTCGATCGCGACCCAAATGTGGTCGGTTCACAAATCGAGGGAATCCCGGTTTTCGATGTGGCACAAATGGCCGAAATCGTCCACCAGCAGAAAATCCAACTCGGCATGATCACCGTTCCCGCGACCCAAGCCCAACAAGCCGCCGATCAGCTCGTGGCGGCCGGCATCACCGGCATCGTGAACTTCGCACCGGTCGCCTTGTCACTTCCAGAAAACGTCGGACTAGTCGGCGTCGATCTCACCACGGAACTCGAACAACTCGCGTTCTCCGTTGCCAACCGCACCCGTTCGCGCTAGACTGGCCGAGGAAATGACCAAATGACGAAACCCGAATAACTAATGACCTTCGCCGAACTCATTCGTCATTCGCTAATTCGTCAGTCGTCATTTACCACTTACCCCGTGGTGTAATGGTAACACTAGGGATTTTGATTCCCTCATTCCAGGTTCGAGCCCTGGCGGGGTAGTTTTCATTGAGAATCGGGAGGGCGAGGCTCCTGCCGAGCCGTTCCAGCCCACCAGCTCAGCAGTAGCTTCGCCCTCCCAAATGATCGACTCGCCCGAAGCTCAATTCGCCATCGCAGCTGTCCGCGAAGCTTCGCTACTAGCCCGCCGCATTCAGCGCGAAATGGTGACGGGCACCCTCACGAAAGACGACCGCTCGCCGGTCACCGTCGCCGATTTCACCGTCCAAGCCGTCATCGCGCGACGCCTCGCCGAATCACTCCCCGTCTCAACCCTCATCGGCGAGGAAAACGCCGACGCACTCCGCCTTGAAGAAGGCGTAGCCATCCTTGATCAAATAACCGACTTCGTGCGATCCGCAGTTCCCGACGCGACCCCCGAAGAAGTCTGCAACCTAATCGACCGTGGCGCCGGCGAGCCGCCCGAAACCTATTGGACGCTCGACCCCATCGACGGCACCAAAGGTTTCCTTCGCCGCGAGCAATACGCTATAGCCCTCGCGCTAGTCCGCAACGGCAAAGTCGAACTCGGCGTTCTAGGCTGCCCCGAACTCACATCAAATCACCTAGACCCGTCACAACAGCCATCGGCGGAAGCCGACGGTTCCCTCTGCATCGCCGCGCGTAACAAAGGCACTTGGCACTCACGACTTTCATCATCAACGTGGCAAAAACTCACCGTCTCAACGCGCAACCAACCCAACGCCGCGCGTATTCTCCGCTCCGTAGAAAAATCCCACACCAATGTCGACGAAATTAGCCAACTCGCGACCAAACTCGGCACAACTGAAAAGCCGGTCGGCATGGATAGCCAAGCCAAGTACGCTGTCCTCGCCGCCGGCGGTGGTGACATTTTGCTCCGCCTCCTCTCCCCTTCTCGTCCCGCCTACCGCGAAAAAATCTGGGACCAAGCCGCAGGCTCGATCGTGATCGAAGAAGCGGGTGGCCGCATCACCGACCTCGACGGCAAATCACTTGATTTCTCCCACGGCCGCACCCTTGCAAAAAACCGCGGCGTCCTCGCCACCAACGGCCACCTGCACGAAGCGATCTTAAGTGTCCTCAGCGAAATCGGGGCCTAATCCGCACCTCACGTCGTATACTAATCGGCGGTTGACCCATCTCCCCCTCCCCCGATACCATACAAGGCTCCCACGGACTCGATCGGCCCGAGAATTCGTGGGTTTGCCAAACCAGGCCGAGCGTCAGTTTTTAACGCCGGACGCCTATTAGGTCAGGTTTTAGCCTGACCTGTGCGACAGGCTAAAGCCTGTCCTACGCGGGACATAGCCGGTGTGCCCAAGGAGTTTTCATGTCTGCACTCGTTCAAGAGCTCGTCGAAGCCGGCGTCCACTACGGCCACCGCGCCAGCCGCTGGAACCCGAAGATGCGGCCGTACATTTACGCCCGCAAAAACCTCATTCACATCATCGACGTCCGCGAAACCGTCCGCGGTCTATTGCGTGCCAAGAAATACCTCACGCAACTTTCGTCGCAAGGCAGCCTAGTGCTGTTCGTAGGCACCAAACGCCAGGCGGGCGATGCCATCGAAAGCGAAGCCTCCCGTTGCGGCATGCCGTTCGTTAACGATCGCTGGTTGGGTGGCACGCTCACCAACTTCCGCACGATTCGTAGCCGGCTCGGTCGCCTCGAAGAACTCGAGGACATCAAAAACACCGATAAAATCAACACCTATTCGAAGAAGGCTCAATCGGCTCTCACGCGCGAATACCGCAAGATGTTCCGCAACCTCAACGGTATCCGCACGATGAGCCGGCTTCCTGAGTGCCTGGTCATCGTCGATCCGAAAAAGGAAAAGAACGCCGTCAGCGAAGCACAAAAGCTCGGCGTCGCGACGGTCGCTCTCATCGACACCGACTGCGATCCCGATGTCGTCGATCTGCCGATCCCCGGCAACGACGACAGCATGCGGTCGATCGAGCTGATCATGAAGATGCTGTCCGACGCGATCATCTCCGGCAAGAGCCGAGCCGCCGTCGAAAGCCAACACGCCGCCAAAGACGCCGAAGTCGCGATGGCCTAGCGATCATCTTCGCAGCGAGTCACTCCGGGCCAAGATGGCCCGGTTATATAGCCCGGCCATCTTGGCCGGGCATTTGCATCGTTACCGAACGATAGCCCAACACACACAAATTTCAGGTTGAGGATTAAGTCACATGGCAGAAATCACAGCAGCAATGGTCATGAAGCTGCGCGACGAAACAAGCCTCCCAATGATGGACTGCAAAAAAGCCTTGCAGGAATCGGGTGGCGACTTCGAAAAGGCCAAGAGAGCCCTGCGCGAAAAGGGCATCAAGATCATGGGCATGCGTGCCGATCGTCCCACCGAGGAAGGCCGCATCGCCGTTTACACCAGTCTTAACCCAGGCGTCGGCGCGATCATCGAACTGCAAGTCGAATCGGCCCCTGTCGCCAAGCACGAGGAAATTATCGGTCTTGCCAACGACCTCGCAAAGCAACTTGCCACTGGCCCTGGCGCCAAGACCCCAGAAGACCTCTGGAAGCAGCCCGCCCCCAGCCGCAAAGGCACAACGCTGCAGGATTGGAAGGACGAAATTGAAGGCAAGATGCGCGAGGTACTCCGCCTCGCACGCATCGAGCGCTGGGATTCGCCTAGCGGCGGATACGTCCATCACGATGGCAAGAGTGGCGTGCTGCTCCACGTCGAAGGCGGCAACGACGAACTCGCTAAGGGTATCGCCATGCACGTCGCCGCCATGAAGCCCAAGGCCACCACGACCGCCGAACTCGACAAAGCATTGATCGACAAAGAACGATCCATTCTCACAGAGCAGGCCAAGAAGGAAGGCAAGCCGGATAACATCATCGAAAAGATGATTGAAGGCCGGATGCGCAACTTCTACGCCGAGCATGTCCTCTCCGAACAACCGTTCGTGAAGGACGACAAGCAGACCGTCGGCAAAGTCGCCGCCAGCGGCGGGATGAAGCTCGTAAAGTTCACCCGCTGGCAACTCGGCGAAACGACCGGTGAAAAACCGGCAGCCTAGGTGCAATCCAACTAGCCCCGGCGAAAGCCGGGGCTTTTTTTGCGCCCAGCGATTGCACGCCAGCCGAATCGAATCGAGAATTACGTGCAAGCCCGTTCTACCGCACCCCCATCGGCACATTCCATGTCTGGTAGCCCTTACAACCGCATCCTCCTAAAACTCTCCGGCGAAAGCTTTGCCGCGCCCGGCCAGCGCGGCATCAGCATGCAGGAAGTCGTCGACATCGCCGCCCAAGTCCAACGGGCCGCCGCTCTCGGCGTCGAAATCGCCATCGTCATCGGCGGCGGCAACATCCTCCGCGGCGCTCAGTTCACGGCCGGTAACTCCAGCATCCAAGAGGCCACGGCCCACTACATGGGCATGCTTGCCACAGTAATCAACGGCCTCGCCCTGCAAGACGCGCTCGAATCGCTCGATTGCCAAACCCGCCTCATGAGTGCCGTCCGCATGGACGGCGTCGCCGAACCGTTCATCCGCCGCCGCGCTCGCCGCCACCTCGAGAAAGGCCGCATCGTAATCCTCGCCGGCGGCACCGGCGCGCCGTTCGTCACGACGGATACGGCCGCAGCCCAAAAAGCGATGGAGATTGGTGCCGACATCCTCATGAAGGCCACCCGCGTCGATGGCGTCTTCACTGCCGACCCAGAAAAAGACCCCTCTGCCACGCTCTTCCGCCAACTAACATTCAAAGAAGTTCGCGACCGCAACCTCCGCGTCATGGACCCCACGGCCATCGCCCACTGCATGGAACACAACCTGCCGATCCTAGTCTTCAACTACCGCACCGACGGCAACATCGAACGCGCCGTCCGCGGCGAAGAAATCGGCACCCGCGTTACTAGCCTCGCAACGGCGACGAAATAGTTCACCACGAAGTACACAAAGGGCACTAAGAGAAGAAGGCGAATTGTAACCATTGGAAACTGGTTCTTGATCGACAGGAGACACCTCCTTCGTGTTCTTTGTGTCTTTGGTGGTTAATCGGATTGGAAATAGATCATGAGCGTTGAAGACATACTGTTCGATGCCGAAGAGCGCATGGAAAAAGCGCTCGCTAAACTCAAGCAAGACCTCACCGGCATCCGCACCGGCCGCGCGAACCCAGGCATGGTCGACTCGCTGCGCGTCGAAGCTTACGGCTCGCCCGTCCCCATCAAGCAAATCGCGAGCGTCAGCGCTCCCGAGCCCCAACAGCTAGTTATTCGCCCGTTCGACCCCGGCACGATCAAAGACATCGAAAAAGGTATCATCGCCAGCGACCTCGGCCTCGCCCCGCAAAGCGACGGCAAGGTAATCCGCCTCAACATCCCGCCTCTCTCGGGCGAAGTCCGCCGCAAAATGGTCGCCCGCACCAAAGAGTTAACTGAGGACACTAAAGTTGCCATCCGCAACATCCGCCGCGACGCCAACAAAGACGCCGAAACCGAGGAAAAAGCAAAGAGCCTCAGCGAAGACGACCTCAAATCCACCAAAGACGAAATCCAAGAACTAACCAAAAAGTTCGAAGACCGCTGCACCGAATCCGCCAAAGCCAAAGAGGCCGAAGTGATGAACGAATAGCTCTCTAGCGAACTGCACAGCGCCTACTCTCTTACCGCAGCTGAGCTGTTTCTATTTCGCCAAAAAAGATTTGCCATATGACTAGCGAGGTCTCTCACGCACGGCCACGCACTTCATATATTGCCCGAATCCTGGCGGGGATCGCGGCTTTCAGCATTCTCGCATTCGGCGCATACTTTGTGTTGCCGTCTCGCTATACAGCCACGGTGTTATTCGAAATCGACCGTCCAACTCAGGACCAGTTGATCGGCAGCAGCAATGGACTGACTGATGATGGATCGTTTGAACTCGCAAAGAAAAAGCATCTTGCGCTGGTAACAAGCAAATCGGTGCTGTCGGCGGCATTGCGAGATCCAAAACTGGATTCGCTGTCAATCCTGAATGACCACAGCGATCCCGCGGCATGGTTGCGAGAACACCTAGAAGTTAGTTTCTCTGAAAATGGAGAAATCCTTGCGATCAATGTGCAAGGGTCCAAATCGCAACAGGATGAGCTGGTTTCGATCGTGGAAGCCGTGGGAAAAGCTTACTTGAACGAAGCCATCTCCGAACGCCAAATGCGATATCTCGTAACTCGCGACGCGCTCGCTCGTAATCTGCAAATCTTGAACATCGACATCAAGCGGAGGTTGGACGAGTACTTAGACATCGAGCGCGAATCACCTCCTCCCAAATCCTACTACAGCGAGTTTCAACAGTTCGATACGAACCAGCTGGTGCGTGAAATAAATCAGTTGCAAAACGAGTTGGCAGTCGCAACGAGTGAGCACGTTGAGGCGTCTGACTCCGAATATGTCAGAAAACTCCGAGATCGACAGGATAAGATGATGAATGAACTCAAAATGCGCATCGAAGGAGGACAAAGCATGTTTCCTCGTCGTCGCGATCTCGAACAGTTGCAGCAGATCGCGCACGATATCGCCGTGGACCTTGAGCAACTCGATGCCGAGGCCGCGAGTCCTGATCAAATCCGCAAAGTCCAAAATGTCATAATTACGAAAGAGTGAAAACGGCTTCAGGTAAACTCAGGCATCGCCAAAGGCCTGGAAGCCGCCCAATCTGCAAAAGCCGCCTATTTCTCGCGGTTTTTCGACTCACCTGTCCGTCTTGCCGCCCTCTGCCGGCTTTGCTATCCTCCGCGACCCGCCGCCCGCTCGGCGTGCGCTAACCTCGTATCGCAAAGCGACTCGAGCACAAGAACGCACCCCCGGTTTATGGAGAAACCGCAATGCCCCGCCAAAAAACCCCTGCCACTTCCAAGCCCACCGCCCACCGCTCCGCAAATTGGAAGCGCCGCATCGCCTTCGCCGCCAGCGGCGTAGCGGTTATCGGCCTCTGCGTTGCCATCAAGTACGCAATGGGGAGCAAGTCCGCGAACGCACAGGTCCCTAACCCTTTCCGCAAGGGACCCACTGCAGCCGCGAATGATAGACAACCCACCGCCAAGCAAGGCGTGCAACAAGCGGGCGCCACGAAGCCCGCAGCCAATCCCCAGCATGATGTCATGGCCATCGTCAACAACGAAGAAATCCACCGCGACGCCCTCGCCGCCGCCTGCTGCGAACGCTACGGCAACGAAGTGCTCGAAGGCCTCGTCAACAAGCGGCTCATCCAGCACTACTGCAAAAACCGCAACATCGAAGTCACCGATGCCGAAGTCGACACCGAAGTCGAGCGCCTCGCCAAGCGCTTCAAAATCGGCAAAGACCAGTACCTGCAAATGCTCGAAAAAGAGCGCGGCATCCACGCCGAGCAGTACAAGCGCGACATCCTCTGGCCAACCCTCGCCCTCCGCAAGTGCGCTGCCAACGACATCGTCGTGAGCAACGAAGAGCTCACCAAAGCCTACGAGTCGCAATACGGCCCCGCCGTTAAATGCCGCCTCATCGTGGTCAACAATCGCCAAAAGGCAGAAGAGCTTCACGCCCAGCTCATGAAGCAACCCAATGACTTCGCACGCGTCGCGATGCAAAACTCACTCGACGTCAACAGCGCCAGCATCGGCGGCATGATCCAACCGATCCGCCACCATGTCGGCGATCCGGCCATCGAACGCGAAGTCTTCTCCATGCAGCCAAACCAAATCTCGTCCGTCATCCCTGTCGGCGAACAATTCGCAATTCTTAAATGCGAAACGCAAATTCCGGCCCGCAACGTCCCCATGGAAACCGTGAAGGACGAGCTCACCGAAAAAATCCAAGAAGGCAAGCTCCGCGAAGTCGCCGGCAAACTCTTCAAACAACTTCAAGATGCCGCGACGGTCCAGAACGTCTGGAACAACCCGCAACTTCGCGCTCAAATGCCGGGCGTCGTCGCCACGATCAACGGCGAACAAATCCCGTACACCGAGTTGGCCGGCGAATGCCTGATGCGTTACGACCGCGAAATCCTCGAGGTCGAAATCTCCCACCTCCTGCTGAATCAAGCGCTCAAGAAGGCAAATCTCACAGTCACCGACCAGGACCTCAACGCCGAAATGGCCCACGCGGCCGAACTCGCCGGCGTGGTCGGCAAAGACGGCAAACCCGACATGGATAAATGGATGAAAGCCGCCACAGTCGACCAAGGCATCACCAAAGACCGCTATCTGAAAGACTCCGTCTGGCCATCCGCTGCGCTCAAGAAACTCACCGATGGCACCGTCAAAGTCACCGCCGAAGACCTAGATAAAGGTTTCAAAGCCAACTACGGCGAACGCGTTCGTTGCCGGGCAATCGTCCTCGCCAACATGCGCCGCGCTCAGGAAGTCTGGGGAAAGGCGCGCCAAAACAACTCGATGGACTTCTTCGGCGACCTCGCCGAGGAATACTCCGTCGAACCGAGCAGCAAATCGCTCCGCGGCGAAGTCCCGCCAATCCGCCACTACGGCGGCCAACCGCAGCTTGAAGATGTCGCCTTCGACCTCAAGCCCGGCGAGCTCTCCGGCATCATTCAGCTCGGCGACAAGTTCGTGATCCTCAAGTGCGAAGGCCGCACCCAACCGGTCGAAGTGAACCCGAACGAGGTCCAGACCATCCTTAAGCAGGACATCTTCGAAAAGAAGCTCCGCATGGCGATGGGCGAGAAGTTCGACGACATCCGGGCCAAATCCCGGATCGATAACTTCCTCACCGGCACCTCGGTTTCACCCGACCGCGTGAAACCCGCCCCAGGCGAAGCCGTACCGCACGTCGACGAAGCCGTGATGCCAACGTCCGGCACGTCCACGCGCTAATGGCACCGCAGGCAATGTACTCCTCTCGCGGAGCGAGACGACCACTCTGATTGCGCACTCCCGCGCAATCCGCTATACTGAATCGTCCCACGAGTTCCGTAGAAGGTGTCTCAGTGCTCTCACGCTTTGCGTGACGCGCTTCGAACACCGCTGAACTTAACGATTCACAAACCGATGTCCGACTCCAACTCGCCCGCGAACAGACCCTTCCCAATCCAAGTCGCCGAACGCGTCACGCGCCTGCCGCCGTACCTGTTCGGCCGCATCAACGGCCTCCTCCAACAAAAACGCCGCGCCGGCGACGACGTAATCGACCTCGGCATGGGCAACCCTTCGGATCCGCCCGAAGATTTCGTCATCGAAAAACTCAACGAAGCCGCCCGCGATCCGCGTAACCACGGCTACAGCAAATCAAACGGCATCGCCAACCTCCGCCGCGAAGTCGCCTCGAAATACTTCAAACGCTTCGGCGTCCGCCTCGACCCCGACGAAGAAGTTATCGCCTGCCTCGGCTCCAAAGAAGGCTTCAGCCACATGTGCCTGGCGATGATGGGCCCCGGCGATACCGCCATCGTCCCCGCCCCCTACTTCCCGATCCACGTCTATTCCGTCGCCCTCGCCTCGGGCAACGTCATCGCCCTCGAAGTCCGCGACAGCGAAAAATTCCTCGCCAACATCGCCTACACCTGCGAGCACCTCTACCCGCGTCCGAAGCTCGTCATCGTAAACTACCCGCACAACCCGTCGACCGTTTGCATCGAGCAATCGTTCTTCGACGAAATCGTAAAACTCGCCCGCAAATATGGCTTCGCCGTCATCAGCGACTTCGCCTACGCCGATATCGCCTTCGACGGCTACAAGCCCCCGAGCTTCCTGGCCTCGCCCGGTGCCGCCGATGTCGGCGTCGAATTCACCACGATGAGCAAAGGCTACAACATGGCCGGCTGGCGCGTCGGCTTCTGCGCCGGCAACCGCCAAATGATCAAAGCTCTCGCCACGATCAAAGGCTACTACGACTACGGCATGTTCCAGGCCGTGCAAATCGCCGCCATCATGGCCCTCCGCAACGGCGACGCCGGCATGGAGCAGCAAGCTGCCATCTACGAAAGCCGCCGCGACGCCCTCGTCGAAAGCTTGGCCCGCATCGGCTGGCCCATGACGCCCCCCAAAGCCAGCATGTTCTGCTGGGTGCCCATCCCCGAGCCCTGGCGCTCCCGCATGAGCACCATGGATTTCGGCATGATGCTCCTCGAAAAAGGCAACGTCGCCGTCAGCCCCGGCAGCGGCTTCGGCCCCGCCGGCGAAGGTTTTCTCCGCATGTCCCTGGTAGAAAACGAAGCCCGCCTCCGCCAAGCTGTGCGGCAAATTCAAAAATGCCTGCGTGATGCTGAATCGCAATTCGCCACCAACGGCGCTGCAACGCCCGCCCCACCAGCCGCGTCGCCCATCTAAATAGCCGAGCCATCTTGGCTCGCCGTCTCCCTTTAAAAACTTTCTTGACATGCCCACTGACTACTGTTACACTACTGTAGTCACTGCCATTTTCATCGAGATTTCGCCATGTTTCTCCGAATCGAAAAAGGCTCGTCCGTGCCAATCTCCCGGCAAATCGCCGACCAGATCGCGACGCTCTGCGTCTCCGGCACCGTCAAACCCGGCGACCGCCTCCCCTCGGTTCGCGAGCTGGCCCGCGACCTCGCCGTCAACCAAAACACCGTGCTACGCGTCTACGAACGCCTCTGCGCCGATGGCCTGCTCGAAATGCGCCACGGCCAAGGCACGTTCGCCACAGGCCGCACGTCCAAAACACGCACCGCCGCTCATCGCGCCCGCCTGGTCGATGAGCTCCGCCAAATCGCCCAACAAGCAACGGGCCTGGGCCTCTCGATCGACGAACTCCACGAGCTTCTTTCCGAAGCCACCAACGGCATCGCCGAGCATCGCCCCGTTGCCGTCACCGAGGACACTAACCCATGAACGAACCAGCAATCGAAGTGCAGGCCGTTTACAAATCCTTCCGCAGCACCGAGGTCCTGCGCGGCGTCACGCTCCAAGTTGCCCGCGGCAAAACATTTGCCTTCCTCGGCCGCAACGCCGCCGGCAAAACCACGACGATCCGCATGCTGCTCGGACTGTTGAACCGCGACGACGGCGCCATCCGCGTCCTCGGCATCGACCCGCAGCGCGAACCCCTCGAACTCCGCCGTCGCATCGGCTACCTCGCCGAAGATCAAACCATGTACGGCTGGATGCGCGTCGAAGAAATCGTCCGCTTCGTCGCGCCGTTCTACCCAACGTGGGACCACGCACTCGCCGCTAAATACCTTAAAGATTTCGAGCTCCCCCTCCGCACCCGCATCAAGCATTTATCAAAAGGCCAAAACGTCCGCCTCGGCCTAGTCCTGGCGTTAGCCCATCGCCCCGAACTCGTCATCCTCGACGACCCCGCCCTCGGCCTCGATCCCATCATGCGCAAGCAGTTCAACCGCGACCTCATAACCCACCTGCAAGGCGAAGGCCGCACCGTGTTCTACAGTTCGCACCTGCTGTACGAAGTCGAACCCGTCGCCGACGAAGTCGCCATCCTCGACGCCGGCCGGATCCTCCGCCAGGCCGAAACCGAAACGCTCCGCCGCGATGTAAAGCAAATCCTGACTTCGCCAGAATCACTCACCGAGATCCGAAACAATCTAAAGATCCTCGACGAAACGTCCGACGGCGATCGCATCGCCGCCACCGTGGAGGATGCCGACAAGGCGATCGCGCTGCTCAATCGCGAAGGCGCCGACTTCCGAGTCGTTGAGCTGAACCTCGACGAAATCTTCGAAGCCTACGTCGCCGGTCGGCACCGCGCCCGCATCGCCGATCCACGAATTAGCATCGCAACCCCAACCCCTCTAATGCTCTTCATTTAGCCCCGGGCGAGTCGCTCGGGCCTGCGAACACCATGAACTCAACTTGGTACAGCCTCGCCTGGAAGGAATGGCACGAGCACAAATGGAAGCTCGTGTCGATGGTCGCCATTTTGTGTGGCGTGGCGGCTTTTCCGCTGGCGTCGGAAGAGTTTTCCGGCTCGACCATCGCCTTGCTTTCTCTGTGCATTCTGTTTTTAGCGATGTTCATCGGTCTCGGCGCCGCAGCCAACGAACGATCGCGCAACACCTTGCCATTCCTCCAATCGCTGCCGGCGCCGTTGTGGCGTGTCGCCGTCATGAAGATTGTGTTCGGGCTTTTGTCACTTTTTGTTGCAATCATTCTCGCCATCGCATTTGTAGCTATTTGGAACGAAATCGCGGGCCGCGATACGCACTGGTGGGCATGCAACTGGCGACTGTCCACATTTCGCAAATATGGTATGTAGATAGTTTCCTTTGGTTAGCCCCCTTTGCTACGGGCATGTTTGCTTGGTCCGCTGCTGCAGGTGTCAATCGCCGCGACGAAGTAAGTGCTGGCGCAATGGCGGTGGTCGTTATGGTTGGCTGGGGATTGTTTCTTGCGCTTGCGTCCCTCGTGATTCATCGCTGGTTTATGGACATCGATCTTCCAGCCCACCAAGAAACATGGAAACGGTTGGCGGTTCTCGCGTTCTCAACCTTCCCCGGAGGCACGTTTCTGGGGCATGACTTGTCGGCAACACCACCCCAAATCTCGCTCGCATTCACGTACGTAACGGCCGCCGTAATTTATTTCTTGCTGCTCGCATGGTACGTATTTCGATTTCACGGCGTTCGCCTCTTTGATAGCGGCTCCCGCAAAACCGCTGAACCCTTGAGCTCTCAAGCAGAATGGTTGCCGGGGCCGCGGCGATCTCCCATTTCCGCAATCCTCTGGATGCAGGCTCGCGAGAGCACTCCAATTGCTGTTGCTGTTTTCTTGGCCAGCACCGGCGTAACGTTGGTTGCTGCAATTGGGCACGGTCTGTCTCGGGAACATATCACTGCCGATTTCCTTGCCGACGTGTATTCCAATACAGCGATCGTGTTCGGCTTCTTCGTTGCACTCGTGGCGGGAATCGGCGTTTGTCTGAACGATGTGTCGCCAAACATCAATCAGTTTTGGCGATCGCGCCCAATTCAACCCGACGTTTGGTTCTGGGTTAAATTCGTCACCGGCATCGCCATGGTAATCGTGTCGATCTATGGCCCGATCTTGCTTCTGGGCGCGATCGGCTTGCCAGTGTTCCGAACCGTCGAATATCCCGCCGTCCTTCTAATTCCGATGATGCAAGTTGCCGTGTTCGCCGCCGCGGTCGCTACTATCTGCCTCGTGCGTCGAGCCGTTTATGCGGCTATCCTCAGCATCGTCGTCGTCTACTTGGGAGCGCTCCTGGGAGTCACCATTTGTCTTTTGTCCGACTGGCTGCGATCACGCCCCGTCGATTTCTTCAGCGATCCAGGCCCGTTGCGGGTGGCCATTGGACTCGCTATCGGTTTCACGATCAGCACGCTCCTCGCCTGGCTCGCGACCCGCCACGATTGGGGCCGCAAAACTCCCGACTGATTCACCGCGGCTACATTTCAGTGTCAGCAACCAGTGGCACAAATCCAAACGTGCCCAAATCTTCACGCGAGAAGGTATCGCCACGTCGCGTCAGCCGAATCATTTGCTGCCGCGAGTCATGTCCCACTGGAATCAACAATCGGCCACCCTCCGCTAGTTGCTCCTGATACGCCCCCGGTAAAGTCTCAGCGCCTGCGGTACAAATGATCGCATCGAACGGCGCTGCGCCGCGCAAACCGTGCGTCCCGTCATCCAAATAACACCGAAGGTTTTGATAGCCTAAACGCGCGAGCCGAGCACGGGCCGTGCCATACAATAGTTCGAGTCGCTCAATGGTATGTACCTCTCGTGCCAGCAACGAAAGCACGGCCGCACAATAGCCCGAACCCGTGCCAATCTCAAGCACCTTATCCGCGGCCGTTAATCGCGCCTCTTGGCACATAAACGCAACCGTGTACGGCTGCGAGATCGTTTGTTCCAACTCGATCGGCAACGCCCGATCCTCGTAAGCCTCGCGCTGAAGGTGCCCCGGCACAAACTCGTGTCGCGGCACCCACTCCATCGCCTCCAACACGCGCGGGTCCGTGATCCCTCGCTGCTCGAGCTGTTCCACAACCATGTTGTGCCGCGCAAGGTCGAAGTCCATAACAGATTCCTTCGACTGCGAGAACCGTGCCAGCTTGGCACGTTAAAGAAAAAATCGGGGTGACACGATTCGAACGTGCGACTTCTTGGTCCCAAACCAAGCGCTCTAGCCAGGCTGAGCTACACCCCGCAAATGGAAGACGATTCCCTCAGAATTGGGTTCGCCTCGGACCGTTTATCGTAGCCCCATCCCCCCTCCCCCACAACGACAAATCGCGCTCGGTAAACGCCTCAACCTTACGTCCATTATCGCCCTCCCAAAAGTCCAATCATCGCTTGCGGTTTAGCTAAACCGCCCCACATTAACGCCTGTCGCCCTCAAAATTTACGCCGGAATCCGCGAGTGCGGCTGATCAAATCCCCCCTGAATAATCGCCGCCCTCTCAAGCGCCGCATCCAAATGCGGCGAGAAATTACGCCGATCGAGCAGCTTCACCAGCTTCGATCGCTCAAACAGCGCAGCCGGCTGTGGCGGCGCACCGCACAATACCAGCGATTTGCCCGCCTCTTTCAATCGCACGGCGAGTTTTTCAATCGAGTGAATGCCCGTGCCGTCGATCGCAGACATGTACGTCATCTTCAATACGACCACCGTCCCGAATTTCGAGACGTCTGCCGTCGCGTGATCAAGTTTTTCTGTCGCCCCAAACAAAAACGGACCACGAATCCGAATCACCGAGCAATACGCCGGTATGTAGCGGTCCGTAAGCACTCGCGGCTCGCCATCTCCCAACATGTCATCCGTCACCGAAGCGACCGTCGTCGTCGCCGCGACCCGGTGAATAAACAGCAGAGCCGCCAGCAGCATTCCGACTTCAACTGCGACCGTCAGATCTGCGAATACGGTCAGCGCGAATGTCGCTGCCCACACCACTCGGTCTGCCGCAGACAGCCGCCAAATCGAGGGGATCTCATGCCATTCTCCCATGCGATAAGACACGACCATCAAAATCGCAGCTAGCGTCGGCAGTGGAATGAACCTCGCCAAAGGCGCCGCGACCAACACGATCACCAGCAGCGTAAGCGAATGCACGATGCCCGCCACGGGCGACGTCGCTCCCGACCGAATGTTCGTCGCCGTCCGAGCGATCGCTCCCGTAGCCGGGATCCCGCCGAACATCGGCACGAGCACATTGGCAACCCCTTGAGCCAATAGCTCGACATCCGGCTTGTGCCGATCTCCGCCCATGTTGTCTGCCACGACCGCCGACAACAAACTCTCGATCGCCGCCAGCATTGCTACCGTGCAGGCCGAAGGCAGCAACGGGAGAATCAAATCGACGCGAAATTGAGGGATCGAAATTGCCGGCAGCCCTGTCGGAATGCCGCCAAACTTACTCCCAATGGTTTCCACCCCAACGGACAACGCCGCGCACGCAACCGTTGTCACAAACAAAGCCACGATCGAACCAGGAACGTGCTTCGTTATCAGCGGCCACAACAGCACGATCGCTAAAGTGATCACGGCAATCGAAGTTGCCGGGAAACTCAATGTGCTGGCAGCACGAAATAGCGCGACCATTCGCGGCACGAACTCGCTCGGTACCGGGCTCACCGATAGGCCGAAAAAGTCTTTAATCTGCGTCGAGGCAATGAGCACCGCAATCCCGTTCGTGAATCCAATCGTGACCGATCGCGGAATAAATCGAACCGCCGTACCCAACCCAGTCACACCCATCACGATCAGCATTGCGCCGGCCATGGCCGTACACATCAACAGCCCAGAGACACCGAACTTTGCAGCAATCCCAGCCACAATGACGACGAACGCACCCGTCGGCCCGGCGATCTGGAACCGCGATCCACCCAGCGCCGATACGACGACACCGGCAATGATCGCCGTATAAATGCCCGCTTCCGGCGTGACTCCCGACGATATCGCGAATGCCATCGCCAACGGTAACGCCACCAGACCAACCGTGACGCCAGCAATGAGGTCGGCAAAGAATCGCGACCAAGTGTAGGTAGGCAGCGCCTCCCATAACTTAGGAACAAGACGATGCTGAGAGTGAGCAAGCATTCGGAAGGCACCAGATTTGATTCGCATACTTTACCCGCCAGTCCCGCAATATCAAACCCAAGTTCACCTGCGTTTCACAATCGCCGCTTACAGCTTAGCGCCGTCCCCTCCGTCCTTCCCCACTCCCCCTTCCAACTTCCCCCTTGGGTCAGTCAATCCCCAACTTTTAGCCACTCAAAATCTCAGAGCTAATGTATTTTTTTTGGCCACTACCTGTGTTAGGGTTAGTCGCGAAATGACCACTGCCGCGTCGCTGCCGTAGCGCTCGCCGGCGGATGTCGCACACGAGTGCGGCGGACGACTTCCCACTGCATACGGAAGTACCTCGCTCAGCACTCGGCGGCTACCCACCGGCCCCCATGGGATCTCAGCACAGCACGCCCCAGCGGTTGGGTGTAGGGACTGATTTCGCGTACGTAGCCAAGTTTCTCCGAAACTTGAATGACTACGCTTGCGCACCAGCCACCCAAAGGGCCCTTCATTTTTTTATTTACGCCGTACCTGGATTCGCAAGAATCCGGCCGCCACGAGACGCCAACAATCCACCGACTAACAACAGACATCTAACAACGATCCACTAACAACTTCTTAACGCAAAACAAGCACTAAAATCATGAACGGTTGACGCCGCCCAGCTGTATAAGTAATACAGTCAATGGTCGGTCCGCGCGCTTTCCTGCCCATTCCTCACCTCCCCCTATCTACGACGAGTTCTCATCCATGACGCTTCGAAGCCTTCACTGCTGCTCACTTTTGATCTCGTTTTGCGCTGCAATCTGCACGGCTCGATTCACGCGGCGCCCCCGACCGTACTGCAGGACAAAGACCGCATCGTCGTAATGATCAGCGTCGACGGCCTCGCCAATTTCTATATCAATGACCCGTCCGCCGACATCCCAACCCTTCGCCAACTCGCATCCGAAGGCGCCAAAGCCGCCAGCATGCGTGCCTCCGATCCGACCGTTACCTGGCCGAATCACACAACGTTAGTAACCGGCGTCTCGCCAGGCGTCCACGGCGTTGTCGGTAACAATTACTACGACCGAGTGAAGGGCGAAAAAGTGACCCTCATCTGGGATCCAACTTTCGACAAAGATCAAATTGTGAAAGTTCCCACGATCTACGATCTCGCCAAAGCCGCCGGCTTAAAAACAGCCGGCATCCGCTGGCCAGCCACTCGCAATGCCCACGCGATCGACTGGAACAGCCCCGACCTCGGCGAGGACTCATTGGTCCTAAAATACACCACGCCCGAGCTTTTGAAAGAATGCAAGGACGCCGGTTACAAACTCACGCAAAAAGAAGACGGTACCGGCAAGATCGGCACCTTTACGTTGCAAGAAAGTATCGCTGACGACGAAAAATGGACCAACGTTTTCGACATGGTGTTGGACAAGCACCGACCGAACTTGGCGCTCTTCCACCTCGTTGAAGTCGATCACACCGAACATGCCGACGGCCCACGCTCACCCGAAGCATACGAAGCAATCAAAGCGGCCGACGGCCAAGTCAAACAAGTTTGGGACGAGTTAAAGAAAGATTACCCTGGCAAAGCGACTCTATTCATCGTTTCCGATCACGGCTTCTCCGCCAACAAAATCGCCGTTTTGCCAAACGTAGTTTTGAAAGAGGCCGGGCTGGTTGAAACTAAAGGAAAGAAAGCCACCGGCGGCGCAGTCGAAGTTCTGCCGCAAGGCGGATCAGCGTTCGTCTATATCCTGGACGATGCCAACCGCGACGAGATCATCAAGAAAGTAAAAGCTGCCTTCGCGAATGTCGAAGGCGTGTCGAGCGTCATCGGCACCGACGAATTTGACGAGTACGGAATCGCCAATCCGCGCCGCGATCCGCACGAGCCCGATATGATGTTGTTCGCAAAAATGGGCTATTTCTTCGGCGATACGGCCGCCGGCAGCATCCCGGTCGACACCAAGCCCGAGCGAAAAGGCAGCCACGGCCACGATTCCCATTTCCCCGATTTGCACGCCATGTGCATTGCGTGGGGCGAAGGCATTCGGCCCGGCGTGCAAATCGGCGAGATCGATAACCGATCGGTGGCGCCAACGATCGCCAAACTCCTCGGCATCGAGATCCCCAATGCCGAGGGCAAACCGCTCACGGACGCTTTAGTTCCGTGAGCCAGACGCAAAGAGATTAAGCAATCTGCTGCTGCGTTGACTGAGTCGCCACGGCGTTCACGGTTGTGACCGTTAGCAACTGACGCAACCGCTCGAACTCTTCGTGACTTTGAAAGTGAATTGTGATTTTGCCTTTACCCTTGGCCGACTGGCTCAGGTCCACTTTCGTACCGAGAGAAGTTCGCAGCTCTTGCTCAAGTGAAGCAACCTGCTCATTGCGCGGCCGCTCAACGGGGCGCGAGTTACCCTCAGCATCCACAATTCGCAATTGTTCGCCTTCCAATGAATGGACGCGATCGTGAACGCCCTGCTCCGTCGCACGAACCGAAAGACCTTCTTTCTTGATCTTGCGAGCGAAGTCAATTTGCTCTTGCTCATCACCCAGCGGCAAAAGCGCCCGAGCATGACCTTGCGAAATCTCGCCTTCCTGCACCATCTTCTTGACGTTAACTGGCAGCTCCAGCAAACGCAGCAAGTTGGCAACCGTCGATCGGTCGACTTGAACTCGACCCGCCAATTCTTCTTGCGTGCAATGGTACTGATCAATGTACCGCTGGAACGACTCCGCCTTTTCAATCGCGTTGAGGTCTTTGCGTTGAACGTTTTCGACGATGGCCAACTCGGCCATTTGCCGATCGTCGACCTCGCGAATCTGCACCGGCACCTGGCGCCAATCAGCGGCTTGGGCAGCACGCAAGCGGCGCTCGCCAGCGATGAGCTCGAATCCGGTTTCCGTGCGGCGAACGACCAACGGCTGCAAAATACCGTGGGTACGAATGCTATCAGCCAGATCGGCAATTTCGGCTTCGTCAAAAGTCTGCCGGGGTTGGTATGGGTTGCGAGCAATGGCATCGCAATTCATCCAAACCTGGCCGTTTTCGTCCCGCGAAATCCGCTCGTCGCCAAGTGCTTCGCCCAGGCTCTCCGGCGTAGCAGCAGCGGCAGCCTGGGGTTCGTCCCAAGAGCGACCAAGCAGGGCTTCCAATCCACGTCCTAAACGTCGCTCTCTCGACACGGCCAATCCTCCCTGATTCGGTATGCGGCAGTTACGGGGAAACTGCCAACCCAACGTCCGCCGCGGCGGACTTGGCAACGTGGCGGGCGTCCTTACCCTTCGCTGCCAGCGGCTTGGCTCGGTTCGTTCGACGCGATAGCATTTTCAAGATTGCTACCGCGGAAATCGCTTCGCCGCCGCCAGACATTCATCGGCAATCTCGTGGCGACGATCGTATCGATTCAGCCGGCGAGGAAACAGTTTACTTGAACCGCGTGGATTCTCGCGAGCGACGACAGCAAAACTGGATAGAAATGCTGGCGGCCGCTAGCGAAAAAAATCGTTGTGACTTCAGACGTTCTACCACCGGACCAAACCGCGATCGAGCGGCTTGCAAGAATCCAAACGGAGGCTCGTTACTTCGAGGACTTGGCAAGTTTTGGATGGACGACAATCGCGTGGCGGATCATTGCTGCGTGCGCCGCGTATCCGCTCGTCGTGGCAATTGGCTGGTCGCTGGCTTCTCTTTCAAGCCGCGACGCTTGTAATAGGCACACTACTGCCATCAAGGTTCTTGCCTTGGTGGCGAGAGCGTTGACAGAGTCGTTCCACGTGAAACAACCGTCAGCGTACCACGCATCTTCTCTGTTTCACGTGGAACACACAGAACACGGATTTGGGCCAGCCGCGCTAAGCCGCGGGGTCGTTTCACGTGAAACGGTGGGAAAGGTCGAGAGTTGAGAGCCAGAGGAATGAGGGCCGGGCATATCCGGCTTTCGACTCTTGTTCTTTCGTCTCTCGACTACTCCAGTGGGTTGATAACCAGGCCGCTCAGGAGCTTCGGATAGAAGTAGGTGCTCTTCGCCGGCATTCGTTCGCCATGGCTAGAAATGGCTCGGATGTGTTCGACGGTCGCCGGCATGACGAGGGCTGCGAGTTCGAAACGGCCGCCGGAGCCGGTTTGGCCGGTGGCGTCGCGGCCTGCGGCGTCGCCTTCCCTAAGGCCTTGAACGACTTCTTCGATATCTCGAACGTACTTCGGCGCGGGAAGTTTCGGTGAATCGAGGAGCGTATCGACGATGAGTCGATGCAGAATGCTCACGCCCAGACCTTGCCAATTGTCGGAGTGTTCAATAGCGGCTTCGGCCATGCGCTCGCGGCCGGCGTCGGTGAGGCGGACGAGTGTCCATTGATTGTCTGCTGCGGTATAGAGGCCAATCGTCGCCTGGTCGCCTTCCGCTTCGATCTCTTCCCATAGCGAACGTGCTCGCTCGGGGCCTGTGCCGGCGGGTTCCGTTTCAAACGAATCGCCAAGTCGCTCGCGGAGCTGAGCGGACGTCATTGCGGGCAAACCACGGAACAGACGATGCGTGGGTAGCACCAGCATGCCTGGATCGCTCATCGAAACGAACATCATCAACACGAAGTTTGCTGGGTGCTCGGGCGAGAACTTTTCGCCTCGCGCTTCGACTTCGGCAGCGATTTGATCGCGCAGATTACACGCTGTTTCGTAACGATGATGGCCATCGGCGATATATACGGGTCGGTCGCCCATAGAGGCAATTGCGGCGGTAATTGTGGGAACATCCGATACGGGCCACAGGCGGTGAATGACGCCTAAGTGGTCGGTCGACTCGAGGGGAGCAACTCCGTTCGTTGCATCTTCGAGAATGGTTTGCGCTTCGTTTTGCGGGTCGGGGAATATGCTGAATATCTGGCTGAGGTTTGCCTTGCACGTACCCCACAGCTTGAGCCGGTCGGCCTTCGCGGCGCCGTGCGTTTCTTCGTGCGGAAAGATTTTGCCTTCGCCAAAGCGCTCGAGTCGGCATCGACTCATGAAGCCGCGGCGAGTGTGTTCGACGCCGCCTTCGTTGAACACTTGGTGATAGACGTAGATCGCGGGCTGGGCTTCGGTGAAGAGCACACCCTCGCGTAGCCACACGCGCATCTGCGCGCGGCGCGAGTGTAGCGATTGTTTTGCTCGTCGTCGCCCGGTTCATCTTTGTTCAGAATCAAGCGGACGACGTTTGCTGGATGCTTGTCGTAGAGCTTTTGTTGCAGGTCGGCATCGATCACATCGTAAGGTGGCGCGATCACATTGCTAAGTGAACCAACGTGACCAAGGTCAAAGCGAATCCCGCGAAGGGCTTGAATATCTGGCATGGTGATTTGATAGTTCGACGACGGTTTCAGTGAGTCGTCAGCCTACCAAATACCTTCCTCGCCCATCAGCCCCGAAAGTGCGGTAAACAGGCCACCGGCCGCGATAATCGGGAGATAAATCGAGATCCGGCCAGTGCCTAGAAATATGAAGAGAGCGAAGCCGCCGGCAGCAAGAAACGTCAGCATTCCGCCGGCGACTTTCCCCCAGTCGAAACCCCACGCGACGCGCTTCTCGGCCTTGGCTTTTTTCTTTGGTTTGCCAGCCTGCTTCTTATCCGCTTGTCGCGCGACGGGCGCTGGCGGCGGCGTTTCGACTTTAGGCGTAGGAGTCGGCTTCAAGCCTTCATCCCAGAAGTCGTCATCAGTTGCGATGGCGGCCGGCGCGACGGCGACATTTGCAGATTTAGTCGCAGCTGTTGCTGCGGGCTTTGGCGCAGATTTCTTTGGAGCCACGGCACTCGCGGCTTTGGTTGTTGCTAAAGCGGCGGACGGCGGTGCACCTAAGCGGAAGCGTTTGCCGCATGCGCACTTTGCAACCTGGCCCGCCGCGCTCTCGGGCAACTTATACTTTTTGCCGCAACCCGGACATGCAATTACTGGCATAGAATTCCCCCGAATCTATGCCTCGCCTCGTTCCGCGAGCGAAGGACTAATAGCGGTAATACTCGGGCTTATACGGCCCGTCGATCGGAATGCCAACGTAGTCGGACTGAGCCTTGGTGAGCTTCGTCAGCTTCACGCCGAGCTTGGCCAAGTGGAGCCGCGCGACTTCTTCGTCGAGCTTCTTGGGCAGCACGTGGACGCCGATTTTGAATGTGTCGGTTTCGTTCCACAGCGCGAGCTGGGCGAGGACCTGGTTCGTGAACGAGTTGCTCATGACGAACGATGGATGGCCGGTCGCGCAGCCGAGGTTCACCAAGCGCCCTTCGGCTAGAACTAAGATCGAGTGGCCGTCGTCGAACGTGTACTTGTCGACGGCGCCGACGGTGTTCGGCTTGATGTTGTCCTTCTTAACGCGCTTGGCTTTCACTTCGCCTTCGAGCCAAGCCATGTCGATCTCGAGGTCGAAGTGGCCGATGTTGCACACGATCGCGTCGTTCTTCATGAGCGACATGTGCTTGCCGGTGATGACGTCGCGGCAGCCGGTGGTGGTGACGAAGATGTCGCCTTCCTCGACGGCCTCCTCCATCGTGGTGACCTGGTAGCCTTCCATCGCTGCTTGCAGCGCGATGATCGGATCAATTTCGGTGATGAGCACGCGGGCACCAAAGCGGCTCATGGAATGAGCACAGCCTTTGCCCACGTCGCCATAGCCGGCGACGACGACCACCTTGCCGGCGATCATGATGTCGGTCGCGCGCTTGATGCCGTCGGCGAGCGACTCGCGGCAACCATAGAGGTTGTCGAATTTGCTCTTCGTCACGGAGTCGTTGACGTTGATCGCGGGCATCTTCAGATCGCCGCGCTCGTGCATTTGGTATAGGCGATGCACGCCCGTGGTCGTTTCTTCGGAGAGGCCTTTGATGCCTTCGATCAGCTCAGGGAACTTATCGTGGACCATTGCGGTGAGATCGCCGCCGTCGTCGAGGATCAAGTTGAGCGGTTCGCCACTTGGGAAGAAGAGCGTTTGCTCAATGCACCAATCGAACTCTTCATTGTTCATACCCTTCCACGCGAAGACCGGAATGCCGGCCTTGGCGATCGCGCACGCGGCGTGATCTTGCGTGGAGAAAATGTTGCAGCTGCTCCAGGTGACTTCAGCGCCGAGCTCGACAAGCGTCTCGATGAGGACCGCGGTTTGGATCGTCATGTGCAAGCAGCCAGCGATGCGTGCGCCCTTGAGCGGCTTGGTGCGGCCGTGCTTTTCGCGGAGTGCCATCAGGCCGGGCATTTCGTTCTCGGCCAGCGTGATTTCTTTGCGGCCCCATTCGGCGAGTTTATTGAACTCGGCGGGGGAACAATCGAGCACCTTGTACGGCAATTTCGTGGCGACTTGCGACACTGCAATCTCCTAGTCTGAGCGGCGATTTATCGAAGCTTTTATTGTAAATGCGCGGGGCCAAATGTGGCAAGCGGCTCGCGATGCGTTACGCGGGTTGTGCGGATTTTACGGGCCGCGGCGATTTGTGTATGAGCGATGAATTCAGCGGCTATTGAGTGCTTGCTTAGCGGCAGCGACGAACGCGAAAATCTGCGAGCGATCTTTGGTGCCTGGTGCTGACTCGACGCCGCTCGCGACATCAACGCCGCTGGGCCGAACTGCCTTGATGCCGGCGGCAACGTTCGCGGGCGTCAAACCGCCGGCGAGTATTAACGGAATGTTGCCTAACGATTCGCGATGCTGAGTGACGAGCTCCCAATCGGCACGTTCGCCAGTGCCGCCATATTCTGCGCCGGCATCTGCGTCCAAGAGAACTGCATCCGGCAATCGGCCTGCGTCCTTACACCCTTGTACGAATTGAGTGAGGCGAGAGTTTATGTCAGCAGTGCAACGAAGGGCTCGCAGCACTTTTAGTTTTTTGGGGAGCGCTGCGATGAACGCGGGCTGCTCATCGCCGTGAAGTTGAATTGCATCTAGGCCAACGACGCTTGCGGTTGATTCAATCGAGCGCTGATCGTGATTAACGAAGACGCCCACTTTCAATAATGCAGACGGCAGCGCAGCGACGATTTGCTGCGCGGTTTTTTGATCAACGAAGCGGCGACTCTTGGGATAGAAGTTGAGACCGATCGCATCGGCGCCGGCTTCGGCGGCTGCGATTGCGTCCGTAACATTTGTGATGCCGCAGATCTTGATACGAAACATATGTCAATGATACGCCGATGCTGTATGGCGGGGCTAGCATGACAGCAGCGATAAAAGGTGCGTGAATTTCACGCTCCGCTTTGCGTCGCGGCTAAACGCGGGGCTCGTTCCAAAGGTGGCTTCGCTTTCATGCCGATGGTAACGATGGACCCCTGGATTCGTGCTGCGCGCGTAATGCGCTGTTCGAGGATCGGGCGGCACTTCGACGACTTTCGCTTACGGGGCACGACTCACGATGAGAACCAACGCGACGAAAACCGGCCTAACGCTTCGTCAACTTGCGGAACGCGAAGAGCGCGTCTTCCCAACCTATCCGCAAGTGTCGCGCTATTTTCCGGCGGCGTCGATCGAAGATGCGCGGCAACGATTAGGACGCGCTATTGAACGTGGCGATGGGCCGGGCGTCATCATCGGCGGACCGGGCACGGGAAAGTCGCTGCTGCTGCAAGTTCTCGCTTCGCAATTTCACGAGCGGTTTGATGTGGTGCTCCCGGCGTGCGCCCGGTTGTGCACGCGCCGCGCGCTGCTGCAAGCGATTTTGTTCGAGCTTGGCTTGCCGTATCGTGTACGCGACGAAGGGGATTTGCGATTGAGCCTGCTTGACCATTTACTCTCGCGCGAAGAGTGTCCGACCGGTTTGTTGCTTTTGGTCGACGAAGCGCAGACTTTGTCGAGCAGTTTACTGGATGAGCTGCGAGTGCTTACGAATCTCGTGCGCGGCGGAATGCCACGGGTGCGATTAGTGCTCGCCGGGTCGAGTGCACTGGAAGAGAGCTTCGCTCATCCGGAACTTGAATCTTTTAGTCAGCGATTGTCGGCGCGATGTTATCTGGGGCCGTTTGGTCGGGAGGAAACCACGCAATTCGTGCGGGCGCAGATTGCCGCATCGAGCGGGTCGCCGGATGATTTATTTGCTCAAGAAGCGTACGAAGCGGTGTTCGATGCGACGGATGGCGTGCCGCGTTTGATCAACCAACTTTGTGATCGGGCGCTTGTCGAGGCGGCGGCAACCAATCGGCTGCGGATTGATCAATCGATAATTCAACATGTGTGGGCCGATATTCAGCAGTTGCCCGCACCGTGGGACACGCCGGCTCCGACGACCGCGCCACCGGCACCATTGCAAGTTGTGGAGTTTGGTCAACTCGATCACAAAGTGATCGCCGCGAGTACGCCGGTGTCTCCGTATATGCCGAATTTGGACGACGATGATGACTCATTGCTGGAAGTCGACTCGACGGAATTGGATGTAGCAGACGAAACGGTAGTAGCTCTTACTCCCGCGGCTGAAACGAAGGCGGTTACCATCGCGACAAGCGCCATAAGTACCGCGGATCCCTTTGCGGAAGAATTCGACGAAGAGGAAGTGGTGCTGGACTCATTTGCAAGCTGGGACGATATGTTCCGTCGCGATGTGCCGCGCGTGCAAAACCGGCGCGATCCTGAATTCGCTTCGCTCGTGCAGTCGGCGATTTCGACGGCCGATGTGGACGCGAGCAGAAGCGCCACGAAGCCTGTCGCCAATTTGCGGATGGTCGAAGATGATGCGGATGATGCGGAAATTGAACTCGAGTCGAGCGAACCAACAGCGGGTTCACGCCCGGATGTACCCGCCGATTGGCCACCGTTACGGTTGGCAGTAGTGTCTGATGCATCCGTCAATTTGCCGACGCTTGATAAGATTTCCGGGAGTAGCCACGCCGAGTCGACGGAGTGGAATGTGCCGCGAAGTGAGTACGCGGAGCGAGATTCGTGGTCGCGGTCCGATTCTTCGGAGGCCGAATCGGCTAACCAGTCCGCCCGCGACGAAGAGCCTGTCCTAATCGTCGAAGACGATAATCCCGCACCAAAACCGCCGGTACGACGGGAAGAATATCGCAACTTGTTTTCGCGGCTGCGTAGCGGCTGAGCCTGCCGTGATGTATGTTTTGAACGATGGGCTCGTATTTAGTTACTGGCGGCGCAGGATTCATTGGCTCACATATTGTGAGCGCGCTCGTTGCGCGCGGCGATCGCGTGCGCGTGCTCGACAATTTGGTGACGGGGCATCGCAAAAACCTGACACCGTTCGACGGTAAGATCGAGTTCATCGAAGGGGACCTGGTTAACTCGAAGGACGTTGAGCGGGCCGTCGCGGGTGTCGATGTTGTCTTTCATGAGGCGGCTCTCGCCTCGGTGCCGCGCAGTGTTGATGCGCCGCTGGATACGAATGCGGCGTGCGTGACCGGCACGGTGTCATTGTTAGATGTCGCTCGGCGAAGCAAAGTTCGGCGGGTTGTGTTTGCCGGGTCGAGCAGCGCGTATGGCGATCAGCCGAAGCCGGCGAAAGACGAAGGGCTGTTGCCGCTGCCATTGTCGCCCTATGCGGCCGCGAAGCTGGCGGGTGAATTCTACTGCCAGGCGTTTACGGCGACCTACGGGTTGGAAACCGTGATCATTCGGTATTTCAACGTGTTTGGGCCGCGGCAGGATCCCAAGAGCCAATACGCGGCCGTCATTCCGAAATTCATTACGGAAATGTTGGCGGGACAGCGGCCCACTATTTTCGGGGACGGGCAGCAATCGCGCGATTTTACATACATCGATAACATCGTGCATGGCAATTTGCTGGCGGCCGATGCGCGGGACGCTGTGGGCAAGACGATTAATGTCGCCTGTGGCGAATCGTTTAATTTGCTTGAGCTTGTGACTGGTATCAATAAAGTGTTGGGGACGAATGTCGAGCCTGTATTTGAACCGGCGCGGGTTGGCGATGTGCGTGAGAGCCTGGCCGATATTTCTGTTGCGCGAAAGGTTTTGAAGTACGAGCCGAAGGTGGGTTTTGACGAGGGGCTAAAGCGGACGGTTGAGTACTATCGATCTGTTTCGAAAGCGAATTAGCCACAGAGGGCACAGAGTACACTGAGTGAGGAAATGACGAATTCTCGAATGACGAATGACGAATGTTCGACGGCTCATTTGTCATTCGCCAATTGTGGTTGTGCTCTTCATGCCCTCCGTGTCTCCGTGGTTGAATCTTAATGGCAGCCCCGAGGATTCTCGTCACGCTGGCCACTTATAACGAAATTGGGAATCTTCCCAGTCTCGTTGAAGAAATCCTGCGAGTGTTGCCGAGCGCGGAAGTACTTGTCATCGATGACAATTCGCCTGATGGCACCGGTGGGTGGTGCGATGAGCGAGCGGCGGCCGACCCACGAGTTCATGTTCTGCATCGGCCTGGCAAACTGGGTTTGGGCTCGGCGACCATTGATGGATTTCGCTGGGCGCTTGAACGATCGTACGACGTGTTCGTGACGATGGATGCGGATTGGAGTCATGATCCGGCACATCTTGCTGAGTTAGTCGATGCGACGGCGGCGGCGGACGTGGCAATTGGTTCGCGGTACTGTGTGGGTGGAAGCATCGATGGTTGGCCGTTGTCGCGGCGGTTGACGAGTCGCGTGTTGAACGGGCTGACTCGCATCGCTCTTGGATTGCCGGTAGATGATGCGAGCGGCGCGTTTCGCGCTTATCGCGTTTCCGCGCTTCTGCGCCTTAATTTGGCGTCGATCCAAGCGATTGGCTATTCCTATTTGGAAGAAATGCTGTGGAGGTTGTACCAAACCGGCGCTTCCTTCGTGGAAATCCCCATCACGTTTCGCCAACGGCGGGCTGGCGTTTCGAAGGTCAATCTGCACGAAGCGATTGGCAAGGTCGGCACGTTGGCGCGGCTCGCTTGTGGACGCGAATAGCCTCTTCGGAGACAGTAAGCGCGTCGGCATCGCTGTTTGACAGCCTCTATACCTCTAGTAAAATCGCTGATTGCGAATTCGCACTACTGTCAGCTCTCCTTATTCAGGAACGACAAATGGCGGCGGGATCAGGCGGTCAGATCGACTCGGTGATGCAAGAAAAGCGGCTTTTCGCGCCGCCGGCCGAATTTGCCAATCGCGCACGAATCAAATCGCTGGCGGAATATCAGTCGTTGTGGGATGAGGCTGCGGCGGATCCCGAGAAGTTTTGGGCGGATCTCGCGCGAGGAATTGCACTGGTTCAAGCCGTTCGACCAGGCGCTCGTTTGGAATGAGCCGGTTGCGCAGTGGTTTGCGGGTGGGAAGACGAACGTTTCACACAACTGCCTCGATTTGCATTTAGCGGCTGGGCTAGGCGAACGAATGGCGATTCTTTGGGAAGGTGAGCCGGGCGACACTCGGCAGTTGACGTATGCGGAGTTGCATCGCGAAGTTTGCAAGTTCGCAAACGTGCTCAAGCAACTCGGTATTCAATCGGGCGATCGTGTTTCCATCTACATGCCGATGGTGCCGGAGCTGGCAATCGCGATGTTGGCGTGTGCGCGAATCGGGGCGATTCACTCGGTGATTTTCGCTGGGTTCTCGGCCGAGGCGATTGCGGATCGTAATCGAGATGCGGCGGCGAAGTTGCAGATCACGGCTGACTTTGGCTGGCGGCGCGGCAAGTCGTTGCCGCTCAAAGAGACGGTCGATGAAGCGCTCGCTAAGAGCCCGACGGTGGAAAAGTGCGTCGTGTTTCGCCGAGGAAGCACTGGCGGAGCCAGTAGCACCCCAAAAATCAACATGCAGGCCGGCCGTGATTTTTGGTGGGATGAGTTGATGCAAAAAGCAGCGGCTGAATGTGCTGCGGCTTCGATGGATAGCGAAGCGCCGCTGTTCATCCTGTACACGAGCGGTTCGACGGGGAAACCGAAGGGCATCAAGCACACGACCGCGGGTTACAACTTATTCGCTAAGAAAACGTTCCAGTGGGTATTCGATCATCGCGACGATGATGTGTTTTGGTGCACAGCGGATATTGGTTGGGTGACCGGTCATAGCTATGTGGTGTATGGGCCGCTTGCGGCGAGCGCTACGATACTGATGTATGAAGGCGCGCCGAACTTTCCGGATGAGAGCCGCTTTTGGCAATTGATTGAGAAATACAAGGTCACCATCTTTTACACGGCGCCGACGGCGATTCGGGCGTTCATCAAGTGGGGCGACCATCACGTTGCAAAGCATGATATTTCCAGTCTGCGACTATTGGGCACGGTCGGCGAGGGAATCAATCCCGAAGCTTGGATGTGGTATCACCGCGTGATTGGCAAGGAACACTGCCCGATTGTGGATACATGGTGGCAGACCGAAACGGGCGGAATCATGATGAGCCCGCTGCCCGGTGCCATTGCGACCAAGCCCGGCAGTTGTACGAAGCCACTGCCGGGGATTATTCCTGCGATCGTGGGGCACAACAGCCAGCCGATGCCTAAAAACCAGGGTGGGTGGCTCGTCATCACGCATCCATGGCCCGGCATGCTGCGTGGCATTTGGGGCGATGACGATCGTTTTAAAGAAGTGTACTGGTCGAAAGTTCCGGGCATGTATCTGGCGGGTGACAACGCGCGGTACGACGATGACGGGTACTACTGGATCATGGGGCGGATTGATGATGTCCTGAATGTTTCTGGCCACCGGCTGAGCACGATCGAAATTGAGAGTGCGCTTGTATCCCACCCCGATGTGGCCGAAGCGGCGGCAGTGGGACGGCCCGACGATTTGAAGGGAGAAGCGGTGTCGGTGTTTATTACGCTGCGCAGCGGCGAGCCTAGCGACGCGCTTCGCGATGACCTAAAGAAGCATGTGCGGCACGAAATTGGGGCTTTGGCCCAACCGGACGATATTCGCTTTACTGGCTCCCTGCCGAAGACTCGGAGCGGCAAAATTATGCGGCGTTTGCTGCGTGATATTGCGGCCGGCAAAGAGACGATTGGTGACACCTCGACGCTGGAAGATTACAGCGTGCTTGCCAAAATTCGCGGCGATGAGGAGTAGTGACTCCACGAGCAGCCCTGGCCGATGAATTCTTTAATCAGCCAACTGCTGTTTTTGGTCCAAGTGAGCCGCCCAATTGTGTGGCCCGTATTGCCGCTGGTTTATGCGCTGGGTTTGCACGCCGCTCACGCGGAGTTGAATTCACTCGCGATCGCGCAGATGGTTTTGCTCACGTTCCCGATGAACCTGATTGGGTGTGGGCTGAATGATATTTACGACTATGAGTCGGACCGGCTCTCGATGCGGCGTCAGAAGATTTGGGCGGCCAATGTAATGCCGGAAACGCGGCCGTTTGTGATGCAGGCCTGCTTGGCGATGATGCCGCTGATGATTCTGGGTGCGTGCCTGACACGGAATCGAGACAATTTCGTTGCGTCCGTATCGCTGGTTCTCATGGCTTGGTTGTATTCTGTGCCGCCGTATCGGCTGAAGGAGCGGCCACCGCTCGATTCGGTTGCCAACGGGCTTGGGTATTTTTTGCTGCCACTCATGATGGGCTACAGCATGAATGGCAATCCGCGCGAGATGCCGGCGCGGTACTACTTACTTGCGTTATGTGTCGCGGGAGTTCATGCCTTGGCGACTGCGGCGGATTATGACGCGGATCGCGCGGCGGGGCATCGCACGCTCGCGGCGACATTTGGACGACGCGTTGCTGCCGCACTCGCTTGTGCAGCATTTGTTGCAAGCTGGACGTTTGGTGGTTTTGAAAGCTTCGCAGTTCGGGCGTATCTTGCGACGTGTGTAGCAGGGACGGCTGCTGCTGCGGCAGTGCCGCGACCGCTTGTGATTGCGAGTGCGTGCGTAATTATTTTTGCGGGTTTCTTGCTCGCGGCAGCCTGCCATCTTGCGGGATTCTAGGCAGTTCGAAGCTGGCAATGGTGGGTGACCTGTTTGACGTTCGTCGAATTCGCTCGATAATTGTGCGCACATCACTCGCTTGTTCGCACTCTTAAAAGCGGAGGTTCCTATGTCCGTTCAATCACCCGACGAATTGGTTCAGAAGAAATGCAAACCGTGTGAAGGAGGCGTCGCACCTTATTCGGCAGAAGAGGCTCAGCAGCAATTGAAACAATTGCAGGGTTGGCGGATCACGCCGGATGGCAAGCGGATCCGTAAGGATTGGACGGTGAAAAACTTCATGGCGGGCATGGATTTTTTCAACCGATGCGCCGAGCTTGCCGAAGCGGAAGGCCATCATCCGGATTTGCATATAGAAGGCTATCGGAATGTTGCGGTCGAGTTATGGACGCACGCGATCGGCGGGCTTTCGGAGAATGACTTCATCGTGGCGGCGAAAATCGATGAGTTGCCGATTACACTCAAGACGGCGGGGCCCAAATGAAGGCAACGGATACGTTTCCCTGCTACATGGTTCGCAAGGACGCAAATGGAAAAATCGAAGCGAAGTTCGAACGCATTGGCAAAAACGATTTGCCGATGGGTGATGTTTTGATTCGGGTCGAATACTCATCGCTGAATTACAAGGATGCGCTGGCGGCGCAAGGACATCCGGGAGTTGTGAGATCGCTTCCACATGTGCCGGGGATTGATTGTGCAGGAACCGTCGCAGAAAGCTCGTCTGCCAACTTCCGTGTCGGCGATGAAGTGCTCGTCACCGGGTACGATTTGGGCGCTGGGAGTTGGGGCGGTTATTCGCAATTTGTACGCGTGCCGGCCGAGTGGATTGTGGCGTTGCCGAATGGCCTCACCACGCGCGAGGCGATGATCTACGGTACTGCGGGTTTTACGGCGGCGCAGTGCGTGACAGCGATTGTTGACCGCGGTATCACGTCCGAATGCGGCTCGGTCGTTGTAACCGGGGCGACTGGCGGAGTGGGGTCGCTGTCGGTGGCGATTCTAGCGAAGCTTGGTTACACAGTTGAAGCGGTTACGGGCAAAGCAGAGCATCACGATTGGCTGAAACAGATCGGCGCGAAGACGATTCTCGGCCGTGAGGATGTTGCGGATGCAAGCGATCGCCCGCTGCTGCCAGCGCGGTGGGTGGCTGCGGTGGATACGGTTGGGGGAAAGCCGTTGGAAACGCTGCTGCGATCGGTCGACTATCGCGGGTGTGTTGCGGCATGCGGGTTGGTGGCGGGCACGGATGTTAACACGACGATTTATCCGTTTATACTTCGCGGAGTGACGCTCGCAGGGATTGATTCGGCGAAGTGCCCTCGGAAGGAACGGCTGGCGATGTGGGGGAAGTTGTCGGGCGCGTGGCATGTGGATGATTTGGACTCGATTGCGGATGAAGTGACGTTTGATGAGTTGCCGGACCGGGTTGCGAAAATATTAGCAGGGAAGATAGTGGGGCGGACGGTTGTCGTGCCGACGTGCGCAGGAGGTTTAGTTTGATGGGACGCGGCGAGCGTAGCTCGCTCGCTAAATGGCGCGGTGCGGTTAGCCGCCAGGAAATTGGCGGCAGTATTCGTAGAGGGTCATCGCGGTGGCGGTGGCTACGTTGTAGCTAAATGGCAAGCCCCAGACGGGGATTTCTACGACATCGTCGAGGTGAGCAAGGAGGTTATCGGTTAAGCCGGTTCGTTCGTTACCGATGACGAGCGCGGTCCGTCGCTCGAATTGGTAGTGGTGGAGATCGCGCGAGTTACTGGTTTGCTCTAAGCCGACGAGTCGATAGTTCTCCTCCTTCAATTTTTTGAGAATTGGCGCGAGCGTGCGGTGGGTTTCGATTTGTAGCACGTCCGCCGCATCGCGGGCGATTTTGCGATCGAGCCGGCCGGGTCCGCTGCAGATCAGCCGAGTGAGTCCGCAGCAGCCGGCGGCCCTGGCGATTCGCGAGAGATTGATGTTGCTGCGCAGCGGGCCGCAGACGACGACAAGCTCACGGGGCCGATCGAGGTGAGACGGGGGTTTGTGGCGTTCGTGAACGAATTCGGGCATGGGAAACGTGCGAAATGATCCGAAAGTGAGCGCGGTGCGTACCGAATTGTAGTTGGCCAGCCGCACCTTGTCCCGCTAAATTAGCACCATGCTCGGTCGCACCTCGTTTCTCATTGTGATGTTCGTTGCCGGTTTGGCGGCCGTGGCGTGGGCCGTTATTGGCGGCCGATTGCCGCCCGCTGACTTTACGTTCGTGAACGAAACGGAAGTGGCGTCTGTTGATCCGGCACTCATTACGGGGCAACCGGAAGGGCGAATTGTGGCGTCTCTGTTCGAAGGGCTATGCCGATTGCGGCCTGACACGAACAAGGCGGAACCTGGCGTGGCGGAGAAGTGGGAGATTTCCGACGACGGCCGGATCTATACGTTCCATTTGCGCGATAACGCTCTCTGGTCGAATGGCGATCCTGTGACGACGCAGGACTTTCTTTACTCGATTCGGCGGTTGGTAGATCCGCTAAACGCTTCGATTTATTCGTACCAGGCGTGGTACATCGAAAATGCGAAACGGTACAACTTGAGCGCGAGTTCGCTAAAGCCGGGTGATCCGGTGGAAGTTGAGCTCAATCGACCAGACAATGCCGTAAATACGGTGCGCGGTAAGTTACTAGTCGGTAAGCTCGTGCGGATCGAAGAAAAGGATTCACAATCGCCGGAAGCCGAATTTAAGCGGGGGGCCACGTATGTGGTCGAAGTCGATGGCCACGAGCGGCGATTTAAGCCAGGGGATAAAAACGAAGAGGTGCCGGAGGGGACCGAGCATTGTCGGCAAGTGCTGCTCGATTTTCGCGAAGTTGGCGTGAAGGTAATTGACGATCGTACGCTTGAACTTCGGCTCGTAAATCCGACTCCATACTTTCTCGATTTGTTGGGGTTCTATCCCTTTTGCCCAGTTAAGCAATCGTGTTTGGAAGAATTCGGCAAGCCGAATTGGACAAAGCCGGAGAACATTGTGACCAACGGGCCATTCCAACTGGTGACAAGGCGGTTGCGCGATCGCGTCCGATTGCGACGAAGCGATACCTATTGGGATAAAGAGCACGTGCGGCTGAATATTGTCGATGCGATTTCCGTCGACGATCGCACCACGTCGTTCAACCTCTACACGACTGGCATGACCGATTGGTGCACGGTTCCGCCACCGGAAGTGCTGCGCGAGTTACTCAAGGCCAATCCGCCTCGTAACGATTTGAATCCGGCGCCTCAGCTGACGACGTATTACTTCATGCTCAATACGACACGGCCGTCGCTGGATGACAAGCGCGTGCGGCTGGCATTAGCGATGGCACTCGATCGCGGTGAAATCACGCGAGTGGCAACGGGGGCGGGCGAGATTCCGGCGTTGAGCCTAGTACCGCCTTCGATGCCGAACTACAAGCAGCAGCCATGCAAGGCGTACAATCCGATGGAAGCACGCAAATTACTGGCGGATGCCGGCTACCCCGACGGACGCGGTTTTCCAAAGCTCGAGATTTTGTACAACACCGATCAGCAGCACCAGGCAATTGCTGAGCTCGTGCGGAAGCAGTGGCAGAACAACCTGGGAATAACGGCCTCGCTACGAAACGAAGAGTGGGGGTCGTTTCAGTCGTCGCAGCAGGAGATGAAGTACACTGTCGCGCGGCGGGCGTGGGTGGGCGACTATTTGGACCCCAACACGTATCTCGACATGTTCGTTACGAACGGCGAAAACAACTGCACCGGGTTTTCGAATGCGGAGTACGATAAGCTGATCGCTGCGGCAGCCAAGGAATCGGACCCGGAAAAACGTATGCACATGCTCGAAAGCGCAGAACGAATATTGATGGACGACGTACCGATCATTCCGGTGTATTTTTACGTGTCGCGCAACATGGTACGGCCACACGTGCGTGGGTTTTACAACAACCTGCAGGACACACACCCGCTTTCTGCAATTTGGATCGATCCGACGATTAAAAACGACGATCCTCACCCGAAGAACGAATACATGGAGCCAGCGAAGTGACCTGGTTCATCGTCCGCCGTTTCTTCGGGCTCGTGGTCACGCTGTGGTGCGTGTTCACGGTCACGTTTTTGCTGGAGCACTCGGTGCCGGGCGGTCCGTATTCGGGCGACCGTAAAATGGCGCCGGAGATCGAAGCGAATTTCAAGCATCGCTATCGGCTCGATTTGCCGATTTGGCAACAGTACTTGTTCGAGATGAAGCGGGACCTGTCTGGCGATCTCGGCGACAGCATGCGGTTGTACGATTACAACGTGAACACGATCGTTGCTCAGGGCCTTCCGATCTCTGCGGCACTCGGCATTTTTGCGCTCGCATACGCGATTACGCTTGGCGTGAGTGCGGGAATCGTATCGGCGATGTATCGCGGATCGCTGGCGGACTTGGGGTTGATGTCGCTTGCCACGATCGGCATTGCGATTCCAAACTTCGTCATCGCGGGAGTTGCGATTTTGTTATTCGTGTTTGCGATTCCGATTTTCCCGGCGGCAGGTTGGGGAACATTACGACAACTAATATTGCCGGCGGTTTGCTTGGGGACGGTGTACGCGGCTGAAATTGCGCGCATCACGCGGACTGGTATGCTCGATGCGCTGTCACAAGATTACGTCCGAACTGCCCGAGCAAAGGGCTTGAGCGCGGTGGCGGTGGCGCTTCGCCATGCACTACCGACTGCGATGTTGCCGGTGGTTTCGTTCCTTGGGCCGGCGGTGGCGGGGATTCTTACGGGTTCGGTAGTCGTCGAGCGAATCTTCGCAATTCCCGGTTTGGGATGGCACTTTGTGCAGGCGGCACTCGTGCGTGATTACACGCTCGCGATGGGGTTGGTGCTGTTGTATACACTGCTGCTTTCGGGGATGAATTTTTTGGTGGATTTGTCGTACCGAGTGCTCGATCCACGTGTGGAATTGAAGTGATGCAGGGGCATTCGTGTGATCGAATCCCCGGCGGAGCCGGGGGCTGACGCGATTGGCGATTTGTAAAACGATTGAGTGATTGCATGTCTGTAACAAGTTCACCACCTGATGCACCTGCGGCACTGCCAGCGAAAGGACTGTCACTTGGGCAGGATGCGTGGCGGCGACTGCGCCGCAATTGGGTGGCGATGGCATGCCTAGTTACATTGATTGCCATTACGGTGCTGGCGTTCTTCACGCCCCTGCTGCCGCTCGCGCCGCCGGATCAGCATCATACGAATTTGCAGTACGAATCGCCGAAGTTGCAACCTCTTTTTGATCGCACTTTCTCGCTGAATTGGAAGGCGATTGACGCGGCACCCGAGGAAATGGCCGCGGTTCGCAAAAAGCTGGCGAGCGTTGAAGAGCAAACACCAACGACGGCGACTGCGAATGAGGAGCAACGGCTACACAATGAGATGCAAAGCATTTTGTATCGGCCGTATCGGGACGCCGGCTTTCCGGACGTCGGGCCCGTTAGCCGCTGGATGATTCGGATGCGCTCGCGGCTGTTCGGCGAATGGGCACTTGGCTCGTTTGCAGGTCGCGACGAGTTCGGGCGCGATGTGCTTGCCCGGGTGTTTTGGGGAGCGCGGATTTCGATCATCGTCGGAATCGTAGCGACGTTTGTGTCGTTGGTGATCGGGGTCACGTATGGCGCGATCGCAGGCTATGTAGGCGGCTGGCTCGACGACGTGATGATGCGGTTCGTCGACATTTTGTATTCCGTACCGTTCATTTTTGTCGTGATCTTTTTGATTACGATTTTGGGCGAAGAACACGTAAAGTCGCGGCTCGAGTCGTGGGGCATAGATCGGATAACGATTTTTTACTTCGTCGTCGGGGCAATTTATTGGCTCACGATGGCACGTGTTGTTCGGGGACAAGTAATTTCGCTGCGTACGGAGCCGTTCATTGAGGCAGCGCATTCGATTGGGGCGCGGCAATCTAGGATTATTTGGCGGCACATTTTGCCGAATTTACTGAGTGTGGTGATCGTGTATCTCACGCTCACGATACCCCGCGTGATGTTGTTCGAAGCGTTTCTGTCGTTCTTGGGGCTCGGTGTGGAGCCGCCCGATGTTTCGTGGGGGCTGTTAGCGAATGAAGGAATTAAGGTCATAACACCCATAAAGATTTACTGGTGGTTGATTGTCTTTCCGAGCTTGGCGCTGGGCCTTACGCTCTACGCGTTGAATTTTTTGGGCGACGGGTTGCGCAACGCGCTCGATCCGAAGTTGGCATCGCGGCGATCTAGTTCAGCGCGGGAACTCCCAGCAGAGCGGGAGGTGACGGGCGGATTCGCCTGGATGCCTCATCGACAATTCAGGTTGACGGCAGTTCTGTGGAGTGCGGCAAATATAGCCTTGCAGCGACGACCAACTCATCGGCTTCGGCGGGATACGGGACGAAGAGGCTGCCGATGATATCCAGTGGAGTTGGATCGGCGCGATGATAGAGCAGTAGGCCAGTTGACCGAAATTGGTGGGCGTGAACTGCCGACCACGGAATTAGTCGGATCTGCCGAACCGTTTTGCAGCGGATACCGAACGGCGTGATTTCGTAGATCGTCGGTAGAAAGAACGATCGGGTCACGATGAGTAGCGCGGCAACAGCGAGAATCGTCATCGCTAGGCTCGCGCCGATCCAATACGTAAGGGTGGCGACAAGTAGAATGCCGACGGCAACGATCCATGACCATTTCCAGCGATCGACGAGGGGCCAACTTCGCCAACGGACAGACCCGGACGTGAACTGCGTATATTCGCTTGCGGACGCCGATCTTCGAACGGTGGAACCCATAGTGAAATTCGTTCGAACGACTGCGGATTAGGTGTCGCTGTTCCCGCCAAGCGCACCGGTGATGAACCACGCCATGATCCAATACAGAATCGACGTGAAAAACGTCGCGCCGAACATCGAGACGGCGAAGTAATCGCGCATCAATACGAGTGCAGGTGGTTCGTCACTTTTGGGTACTTGGCGCTGAACGGGACCTGGCTCGGATTGGTTTTGCTGCACGTCGCCGCGCCAGGATTGCCAATTGGCGAGCGCCTCGGGAGTACCGAACTCCATTAACACAGCGTGCCGCTCCCAGAACATGCTGCCAACGACGGCTGCGAGCAGCGCGATGTAGCCCACCATCAGACCGGTGAACCACAATGTGCGGCGTTTGGAATCCATGATCGCCAGCGTCGGTGCTTACTTCTTCGGTAACAAATCGGTGACACACACGACCATGGCGGGTACGCCCATCGTCAGTGTTTCCTCGATATCTGGATAGAACAGCGGCGAATGGAGCGAGTTGGGTGGGATGTGTTTTGCGGCGAATTCATCGAGGCGCTTTTGACTTACAGCGCCGAGTCGCAGCATGCAAATTGGCACTCCAGTGGAACCGAAGCGGCCGAAGTCTTCGCCGCCCATCACGGTCTCACCTTCTTTGATTTTGTCGTCGCCGAAATGTTTTTTGAGCGCGGTTGCAAGTCGCTTGGTTAGCTCAGGGTCGTTAAACAGGGCGGGAGTGCCTTCGGAGATTTCTACCGTGGGATCGGGTGCGCCGGCGCTTGCGGCGGCGGCGAATGCTTTGCGGCGGACCGCGTCTTGTAATTGCTTTCGCACTTGCGGCGTTAGACTTCGCAGCGTGAGTTGAAGTCGGCACTCGTCGGAAATGATGTTGTGCTTCGTGCCGGCGTGGATTGAGCCGACGGTAACAACTGCCGGGTCGATCGGCTTTACTTCGCGGCTGACAATCGTTTGTAGGTCGAGCACGAGCTTTGCGGCGATAACGATGGGGTCGATCGTCGACTCGGGACTAGCGCCGTGGCCGCCGCGGCCTTTGATCGTGATATCGACGCTATCGACATTGGCGAGAGCGTAACCGGGAAAGTAGTTCATTTCGCCGGTAGGGACGTCGGCCGAATCGTGGAATGCGACGGCGTAATCGGGGCGTGGGAAGCGCTTGAAGATGCCGTCTTGGATCATGGCATCTGCGCCGCCGCCAACCTCTTCGGCGGGTTGAAAGACGAACAGAATTGTGCCTGACCACACGTCGCGGTGGGTCGCCAGATAGCGCGCAACTCCGACCAGGTTCGTCATGTGAACGTCATGTCCGCAAGCGTGCATGACGCCGACGGTTGCACCGTGTTTGTCTTCCGTGCGGACTTTCGACGCGTACGGTAAACCGGTTTGCTCGGCGACTGGGAGGGCGTCTGTATCCGATCGCAGGAGGAGCACCTTACCAGGTCCGTTTTCCAAAACGCCGACAACGCCATAGCCGCCGATGTTGGTGGTAACTTTTGCGCCGATGTCTGTTAGTTCCTTCGCCATTCGCGCGGAGGTTTCTTTTTCCCGCGACGACAGCTCGGGCGTTTGATGCAGATGCTTATAAAGTTCGACGAGCGAGGGCATGTTGGATTTCACCCAATCGGTCGCCGTCGAATTGTCCGCGGCAAATCCGACTTGAGCGCAGCAAGGAAAACTGCCCCAGATTAACACTGCGGCTATAGTGAATATGGTTTTCGAACGTGGCTTGCAGCCGCTATTTAGAGGCGTTATGTTTTGCGTATACATTTCTCACTTTCTCATTGAGCCTGGACTGGCAATTCATTTGTGCCGTCCAGGCTCTTATAGTTTAGTGGGGCTGTTAGCCATTAGCTATTAGCATTTAGCCGGACGATCGATTGACGGCTGGCGAAAAAAGCTAGCGGCTCAGCGCTAGTAATTGCGGGACGATCGCTCGCAGAGCGCGGCAGCGATGACTGATGGCTCGCTTGACGTGCGGGCCTAGCTCGCCGAAGGTACGGTGGTATTCGACGACTTCGAATAGCGGGTCGTAGCCGAAGCCGTTGGCTCCGTCTGCGCTGAATCTGATTCGACCGCGGCACACATCGTGCGACTCGGCGCGAATTGCACCGGTGGGATCTGCCACCGAGACGTGGCAGACGTAGTGGGCCGTGCGTCTTTCGAGAGGCGTTTTGCCGAGATCGGCGAGCAGGCGGCGGTTATTGTCTTCATCCGTGGCGGTGGAGCCGGCGAAACGGGCCGAGTAAACGCCGGGAGCGCCGCCGAGGGCGTCGACGACTAAGCCGCTGTCGTCGGCCAGGACCCATTGGTTGAGATGCCGTGCTTGCTGCGTGGCTTTGAGGGCGGCATTGGCGGCGAATGTATCGCCGTCCTCGACTACTTCGAGGGCACTCGGAAAGTTGGCAAGCGTGCGGATTTGGAAACCGAGCGGCGTGAGCAGCTCTACAAGTTCGACACCCTTTTTGCGATTGTGGGTGCCGATGACCAGCGGAAATTCGAAAGCGGTGGGCAAGGTGCGAATTCGGAATGCGGTTAATGTTTCCACGATGGGTCTAAATCCCTCGCCTTCAGGCGAAGCCTTTAGGTTTTTATATTGGAGGGATGGAAAACTACCGCACTGGAGCGCATAGCCGGTTTGACCTGAAGTACCATTTTGTGTGGGTGACGAAGTACCGGAAAAAGGTGTTGACGGGTGCCGTGGGCACGCGGGTTCGTGATGTGGTCCGCGAGGTGTGCCGCACGAACGAGATCGAAATCTTGCAAGGAGCAGTGTCTGCCGACCATGTCCACGTGCTGCTGTCGTGTCCGCCGACGTTGTCGCCCAGCAAAATCATGCAGTACATCAAAGGCAAAACCTCGCGTAAGCTGATGATGGAGTTCAAGCATATCGAAAAACAGTATTGGGGTCGTCACCTGTGGGCCAGGGGCTACTTCGCGGCCTCCAGCGGCAACGTCACCGACGAAGTGATCGCGGAATACATCCGCGGCCAGGACGGGACGGAACCAAGTGACGGCGATGACAATTTTCAGGTTACTCCTTCGTGAGCGAAGGACTTCAGTCCGTAGCTCACGAATCCCCGAACCTACCGGCTTCCAGCCGGTAGTAGTTCAGTTGAAGCTGCGGTGCTCTCAGCAGCTTAATCCGCGAATCGAAATCCGCAATCCGAAATCAGCCCTGACCGGTGTAGGCACTTGAAATGCTGCGCTTCGGTACGTCGATCGCCTCGGGATGAATGTCCATCGGGATGATTCGATCGAGTTTGGCGTTCCTGCCGTGGCCGCGCATGATTTTGACGTGTTTGGGATTCATGCCCTGCACGATTTGGGTCGATTTGCTGCCGAGTTGCATGCTGACTTGCTGTTCTTGCTCGGCCACGCGTTGGCGGGTGGCGGAATCGTTTCCGATACCGGTGAGGGGGTCGGAGGGGGTATCGAAGCCGGCGTCAAATGTCTGAACGATTTTCTGCACCTGCGGAATGACGACGGTGCGGCCATCGGGGGCTTTCTGCGTGACTTCGACGAAGGAACCGATTGTCACGTAGCTCTCGGTACGATCGTGGAATTCGTACGCTTCCCAACCGTGGTCGCGAAGTTCTTTGGTAAGCAAGTGCGCGTTCTCGGCCGCTTCGATAAGTGGGTTACTGTCGTCTTTTTTATGGCTCCAGAATGATTTGCTGGGCTGATCATCTTGAGCGCTCGTTTGCAGAATTGTTTTACCGCGGAACGTGGCGACTTTAATAGTTTGGCGGCCGGGGCAATCAAGCAGACTATGTTCGACGCCTTCGTTCATTTTTGCGACGAAGGAGTCGACGCCCTTGGGCACGAAGTATTCTGATGGCAGCATCGGGTTATGCGTGAAGAAGGCTTGTGACATAGGCCCCCGTTTTTGCCCTTTGCCGAGCTTGTCTATGAGTGAGTTTTCCATCTGCCGGATTTGGGCCATGGTCTGCGCACTTTGGCTCGGATCGACATTCAGGGCGTTCGGCTCAAGAGTTTTAATGCGGGCCAGCATCTGCTGGGCATCTTGATCTTCGATCGACTGGAAGTCACCGACGAGGACGGCGATCTCACGCGCTTGATCGCCGCGGCGGTAGCGGCGACGGGTTGGCGCGCCGTAGCTGTCAACACCCTGCCCCGGATTTTCGCTGCCGAATTTGAAACTCATTTCGCAAATGTAGGCTGGGATGCGGTAGCGGCTGCGCAATTCGGAGGCGAGCTCGCGGGATTGTTTCTCGGCGCCATCGCCGGCGAATGTGGCGGCAATGATTAGCCAGGGGCCACGATCTTGGGTCAGGGCGAACTCACCAGCTGGGGCCGATTCGGCCGCCGCAGCAGGAGCGCCGGCCGCATCCAGCGCACTGGCATCACGATCGGAGTGCGCGTCAACTGCCTTGGAGCTGACGCCGCTTGGCAAGAACTGTCGCCACAATTGGGCCTGTGTCGGCTGGACGGCGGCCAATCCGAAGACCAAACACACTACGGCCGAAAGTTGACTCCACGGTGTTCGCATCCTGCGCACCTCATGAAAGGACGAACGATAAGACGGAATTTACCCACGAAACGGGGCGCCGACCGATTGCCGGCGAGCGAATAGGTCGGGAAATGTAGCAAACGCCGTTCGGAATCGCCAGACGAAAAGCACGAGGCCAGCGGGTAGAATAGACTTGAGTGCTCGGTAAAATGAGTGGGCTAGCGCCAGCGTGCCGCGCGGATGCTATCAGAGCGCGCATCGGCTGGTTTTAGTCGGCACTGTTTACACCCATAAATTACCCTCGGATTTGAGAGGTCCTGCATGTCGTCCACCGAATATTCGCTTCTGAAATCAATGGGCCGTGTGATTGCGGCGATCGGTTTAGGCTTCGCATTTTTGACTGGGCTCCCGGTATTAGTCGCGGCGGAATCGACACCGACGGCGACACCACCCGAAACGCAGGACAAGCCCGTAGTACCGGTTCCCGAAAAGAAAGCGACGCCGGATTCCAATCCGATCCCAAAAGGGCCCGCGAAGGAAACGCCGGGTGGTGAATCGAAGAAGGACATTGTGCCTGCCAAGGAGAACAAGACGACCGACAAACCGAAAGAGGCCGACAAAACCAAAACGGATGACAAGAAGCACGAGTCGAACGGTAAGGCCGAGAAGGAAAAGGAACATGCCAAGCGCGAGAAGGTTCGCCTCGCGCTACTGACGCTGAAGGACTCGATGCCGGAAACGTCCAATCAGGCCGGCCCGTTTGGCGAGGCCAAGCTCGATTTGCGAGAAACGATGAAGCGGTTCGAGAAAGCGGCAAAAGACAAAAATGTTGCGGGCTTAATCCTCGACATCCAAAGTCCCGAGCTTGGACGTGGGAAAGTTGAAGAATTGCGCGCCGCGATTCAGCGCTTTCGGACTTCGGGCAAGAAAGTATATGCGATGCTCGATTCGGCCATGCCGACGGATTACCTCGTGGCGTGTGCGTGCGACGAGATCGTCATGCCGGAAACAGGCGAGTTGATGTTGCCGGGCGTTCATGCGGAAGCGACGTTCTATCGCGGCTTGCTCGCCAAGCTGGGGATTGAGGCGGATTACATCCATATCGGCGCTTACAAGAGCTATGCGGAATCGATGACTCGAGATAATTTCAGCGAGCCAGTGCGCGAGAATATGAACTCACTGATCGATAGTTTGTACGACGAGATGATCACGACGATCGTGAAAGATCGGCCGATTTCGATCGCGCAGGCGAAAGAGGTTGTGGACACCGGCTTGCTCTCTGCCCAAAAGGCCAAAGAGCTGGGATTGATCGATCGCATTGCATACCCAGATACACTGCGCAGCGAACTTGCTGACAAGTATGAGGCAGATCCGCTGGTATTCGTGAAGAACTACGGAAAAAAAGAAGTCGACACCGATTTCTCGGGGCCGATGGGATTCATGAAGCTGATGCAGTTGATGATGGGGGGCAACTCATCTTCGTCGGACGGACATGGCAAGAAGATAGCAATCGTATATGCGGTCGGTCCGATTTCGACCGGCAAGAGCGAAACTAACATGTTCGGCGACCAGACGATCGGATCGGCTACGATCATTGAGGCGCTACGTGAAGCCAACGAAGATAAGCAAGTTGTTGCAATTGTGCTGCGTGTCGACAGCCCGGGTGGATCGGCTCTGGCGAGCGATCTCATTTGGCATGAAACTCAAATCTTGAAGAAACCACTCGTCGCGAGTATGGGGGACGTGGCGGCAAGCGGCGGATACTACATTTCGATGGGAGCGAAGAAGATCATCGCTTCGCCGAGCACGATTACGGGCTCGATTGGCGTCGTCGGTGGCAAGATGGCCATCACGGGGCTGTACGAAAAACTGGGCATCACGACCGAAACGATCGAGCGCGGCAAAAACAGCGGTTTGTTTTCCTCGAGCGGCAAGTTTACCGATTCCCAGCGCGAAGTCATCAAGAAGATGATGGAGGAAACGTACGACCAGTTTACGAGCAAGGCATCGAAGGGGCGGAAGATGCCACTTGATAAGTTGAAGGAACTCGCTGGCGGTCGGATTTACACGGGGCGCCAGGCAAAAGAAAAAGGCTTGGTTGATGATTTGGGCTCGCTACACGATGCGGTGATTGAGGCGAAGAAGCTCGCTGGGCTCGAACCGAACGCCGACGTACGAACCGAAGTGCTGCCAGCTGCGACGAATTTCTTCGAATCACTGTTCGGCGAGGCGGAGGCGGAGAAGGAAACTCGCGTCAGTAAATACCTCGATAACGTTTCGCCGGAATTGGTTGATGCGGCCCGCAAGGCTGCTCGGCTGCGTGCTGTTTTTGATCGACCGGCGGCGCTCATAATGCCGTTCGATTTAAGCATCCGCTAAGGCTGCGGCGGTTTCGCGACGCGATTCGACACGATACAATGTCGTGGCTGTGTGAGCTTGTGCTCCGATCCCTGCATTTCTCTCTCCCTCGCACCCCGACCCCTCACCATGCCCGGCACTTGCGTTATCGGTCTGCAATGGGGCGACGAAGCCAAAGGTAAAATCGTCGACCGCCTGACCCGTGAACATGACTTCGTGGTCCGCTATCAGGGCGGCGCGAACGCGGGGCATACCGTCATGGTCGGCGACCAGGTTTATAAGCTGTCACTGTTGCCGAGCGGTATTCTGACGCCGGGGGTTACGTGCGTGATTGGCACCGGCGTGGTTATGAATCCCGCGCGGGTGATCGAAGAATTAGATGAACTTGCCAAGCGCGGGGCGGGGCATGCAGACAATCTTCGGATCAGTGATCGGTTGCACGTGATTTTTCCCTGGCACATGGCGGAGGATCGCGCGCTCGATAAAAACACTTCCGATGGGGAAAACATCGGCACTACGGGACGGGGCATCGGGCCTTGTTATCGAGACAAAGTCGGGCGGTCGCACGCGATCCGGCTGGGCGACATGTATCGCTCGACATTCCGCTCACAGGTCGAGCACATAGTGGCAGCCAAGAATCGCGTGTTAGACGTGCTTTATCCCGCCGGCGAATTTCAGGCGCTCGACGCTGCGGCAATTTTCCGGGAATACTCAGCGTTTGCTGAGCGTCTTCGCCCCTACGTATGTGATACGACGGAGCTGCTTCTTACGGCCGTCGAAAACGGAAAACGGCTATTATTTGAAGGAGCACAGGGCGCACTATTGGACGTGGATCACGGTACCTACCCGTTTGTTACGAGCAGCAACAGCTCTGGTGTAGGAATCGCGGCGGGCTCGGGCGTGCCCGCGAAGCATATGGACCACTGCATTGGCGTGGTGAAGGCGTATTCGACGCGCGTTGGCGGCGGTCCTTTTCCGACCGAGCAGGACAACGCTACGGGGCAGTATTTGCGGGACCGCGGAAACGAATACGGCACGGTCACCCGACGTCCGCGACGGTGCGGGTGGCTCGATGTGGTTGCCCTGCGCTATACCGCGCGGCTGAGCGGTGTCGATTCGCTCGCGGTAATGCTACTCGATGTGCTGAGCGGGCTCGACGAAATCAAGATTTGCACCGCGTACGAGATTGACGGTAAATCATCGGCGCGATTCCCGAGCCATGTGGATGATCTGCGCCGCGCCAAACCGATGTATGAAACGGTTCCGGGTTGGAAAGAGGAAATCACCGGCTGCCGCTCTTACCAGGATCTTCCCGCAAATGCGCAGGCGTACTTGCGGCGCATCAGCGGACTTGTGAAGCAGCCGATTGAGTTAGTTTCCGTGGGTCCCGAGCGGGATCAAACGATAGTGGTCAGCCAAGTGTGACATGCGATGGCCGGGGAAATAGTACCGCCGACGCTGGAGATTTCACCGGAACGCCGTCCGCGCCATATCGCGATCATCATGGACGGCAATGGTCGCTGGGCCGAGCGGCAGAATTTGCCGCGTGTCGCTGGTCACCAGCGCGGGGTCGAATCGGTTCGCCATACGACGGAGGAGTGCGCGCGGTTGAAGATCGAACAGCTCACTCTATACTGTCTTTCCAGCGAAAACTGGAAGCGGCCGCAAACGGAAATCAACTTTCTGATGCACCTGCTCGAGCAGTACATGATCGAAGAGCGCGCGACCATCATGGAGAACAACGTGCGGGTGCGGATGCTTGGCCGGCGTGGTGAGATTCCTGAGCAGGTCCTCCGCGAGCTCGATAGAACCGTCGAAGTCAGTGCCTCGAACACAGGCATGTGGTTGAATTTGGCGATCAACTACGGTGGGCGAGCTGAATTGGTGGATGCCGTTCGCGCGATTGGGGACGAAATTCAGAGCGGCACGATTTCACCAGCCGATGTTGATGAGCCGACGATAGCCGAGCATCTTTACACTGCTGGCGCACCTGACCCCGATCTGTTGGTGCGCACGGCAGGAGAAATGCGAATAAGTAATTTTCTACTTTGGCAGATCAGTTACGCAGAGATTTGGGTGACGGAAAAATGTTGGCCGGAGTTTGATGAAGGGACGCTGTACGACGCGATTCGTGCGTATGCGGCACGGCAGCGGCGGTTCGGCGGATTATCGAACTAAGAGCGAGGAAACGTCCTAAGCCAGCGTTTCGTTCGCGACTTGCTCTGCCATTTTGCGATGGTAAGCGGCAAGTTTCTCGCGCAGTTCAGGCCGAGAAATGGCGAGAATTCGAATTGCCAATAGCGCGGCGTTCTTTGCGCCATGCGAACCGACCGCGAGTGTCCCGACGGGAACGCCGCCCGGCATTTGCACCATAGAAAGAAGCGCATCGAGGCCCCCGACGGCGTTGCCTTGCATCGGCACGCCGAGAACGGGAAGCAGCGTTTGCGCCGCGACTACGCCTGGTAAATGCGCTGCCAAGCCAGCGGCCGCGATGATGACTTGCAGTCCGCGTTTTTCGGCAGTGATAACATAGTCGGACACTAGCTGTGGCGAACGGTGGGCGGACGCGACCTTGGCTTCATTGGGGACGCCGAATTCGCTGAGAAGTTTTGCGGAGGCCTTCATGGTTTCCCAGTCGGACTTCGAACCCATTAAAATGCCAACCAAAGGTTTCGTACTGCTGTCACTCATATGAATGTGTACGTTTTAGATTAGGAATGATTTAGGGCTCAATGGGTAGTAGATTCACCCAACGCACTTTGTATTGATTTGTCGCACGGCGTCAACCGGGCGAGTCCATAATCGCGAATCTGGGAAGCGATTACGACGCCAACACCTGTTTGGCAGAAACACGATTAAGCGCGGAGAGAAGCGCATCCCGATGAACGGGCTTTACCAGGTGATCATCGAATCCCGCATCTTGGGAGCGTTGGCGATCCTCTGGCTGGCCGTAGCCAGAAACGGCGACAATGACTTCTTGCTTGAAACCCTGCTCGCGGAGGGAACGGGCGACGTCGAACCCGTTCATGCCGGGCAGACCAATATCCAAGAAGATTGCTTCGGGGCGAAATGAGCGAGCAACTTCGAGCGCGGCGATACCATCGTATGCAGTTTGCACTTCGTGGCCGAGGGTTTTGAAAATCAAGGCACATGACGTCGCAGTGTCGCGATTATCGTCTACCACCAAAATCTTACGAGGCTCATTGGAGTGGCTTTGTGGCCCCCCCTCGCCTCGCCATATGCCGACCTGGGTGTTGGGTTGAGCGAGCGGCAGGCGAACCGTGAACGTGGAGCCATGGCCAAGGCCGTCACTGTCGGCTGCAATGCTGCCTCCGTGCATTTCGGCCAATTTGCGAGCGACGGTTAGACCGATTCCCAGCCCGCCTTCCGATCGATCAAGTGTGCGGTCTGCTTGAGCGAATAGATCGAAGACGCGTGTCAGTAGTTCGGGCGGCAGACCGATACCCGTGTCGATGACTTCAATCACGGCTTCGCGGGCTGCGGACCGGGCACGCACGGTTATTTTGCCGCCTTTATTCGTGTATTTTGCGGCGTTAGTTAGCAGGTTTGCGAGGATTTGCTCGGTGCGCGTGGGGTCGACATACAATGCCACAGACTCGGGCGGCAGATCGAGTTGCAGCTCGTGCTGCTTTTCTTCTAACAAGGGTCGAACGGTTGCCGCTGCGCCGGTGACCATCGCTGCTAGATCCGAAGCCTCTCGGCGCAGCGTGACTTTATCGCGGCTGATCCGAGAGACGTCCAGCAAGTCGTCGATCAGGTGGGCCAGATTGCCGGTTTGTCGATCGATAATGCCGAACATTTCGGCGGCTACCGATTCTGGCGACAATTGCCCCAATTCGACGGCGTAGCGAATCGCGGCCAGCGGATTGCGGAGTTCGTGGGCCAACATTGCGAGAAATTCGTCCTTCTGTCGACTCGCTTCTTTCACCGCGTGAAACAACCGAGCATTGTCGACGGCGACCGCCACACGCTGTGCCAGGCTCTCTGCCAACGCCACTTCACGCTGCGAATATCGCCGCTTGGGATCGCAGGCGACGAGGCCAACAACGCCAATTGTGCGTTCGCGAATTTTGAGGGGAACACTAATCACCGCGTGCGGACTTAGTTCGTCGACCATTTGGCGATGTTCGTCGCTCTGCGTAAAACTGCTGAGCAACGGCTCGGGAAGGTCTTCCATGAATTGCGGTTTTCCGGTGCGCAATGCGCGAACCGTGGCGGTGTTCGAATCCCAGTCGAGTGGAAATTTGGTGAGCATTTCGCCCAACATCCGCTCCTTTTCCGGATTGATGTGGGCGTGCGCGTGGTAGTCGATTTCACCCTTGCCATCGATGACATAGACGACGCACCAATCGGCAAGGAATGGAATTGGCAACCGTGCAGCCTGCTGCAGCGCGCTTTCGCGATCGACTAGGGCGGCCAGGCTTGAGCTGGCGTTTGCGAGAAACGTGAGCGCCTCTTCGGCGCGCTTGCGATTGGCGACGTTGATTCGAAGTTGCTTTCCTTCATTGAGCGCGCTCGCGGTGGCTTGCTCCGCAGTTAACTTAGCAACCAAGGCTTTGTTCCCCAGCCATCCGGCTGCGAAGGAAATGATTGCATAGAGCGCCAATGCAATTTCGTATTCGGGGAGCGTAACGGCAGATAACGGATCTGGGTTCCATAGTGCGTAACCAAGCACTGGAGCACTTAGGATTAAACCGAACACCGTCGCACGAAAGCCGCCCCACGATGCCAACCAAAACATGGCGGGAAAAAAAGTGATTAGCGCAAAATGGACGCCGAATAGCACCAATAGCAACCAGCGCACGATCCAAGCCGTCGCCACAACAACGACAGCGACAAGCAATTCGGTCAAAATGCGTGGGCGATCGACCATATTTACATTCTGCTACGCGCATTGGAATCGCGCGAAGTGATACCCTCATCATCGCGACCACCGCGCAATTGAGCAATTGCGGGCATTGTGGCCTGCATCAGCGGTGGAAAGTGACGCGGCAGGACACTTGGTCCCATTTTCAACTGATTAGTGGCAATCGTAGAAGGCCAGTTTCAAAACTGGACTTGGGATCAGCCTGGCGCCGCGCTCGGGCGGCTATAGCGGCCAAAAACCATGCGTCCGGCGCTCGTCTGCAGGACGCTGGTGACAACGGCAAACACCTGGTCGCCGATATGATCGCGTCCGCCCTCGATAACGACCATGGTACCGTCTTCGAGATAGCCAACGCCCTGCCCTGATTCCTCGCCGGCCTTAACGATTCGAACATCGATCCCCTCGCCGGGCAGGAAGACAGGCTTCAAAGAATTGGCGATGTCGTTCAGGTTGATGACGCCCACGTTGTGGAGCTTTGCGACCTTGTTCAAGTTGTAGTCGTTCGTGACAACTTTGCCTTCGAGATGTTTGGCAAGCAGCACGAGTTTTTGATCCACCGGTTGGCCCGCGAACTCGGGCAGGTCGCGATCGTAGATCATGAGATCAACTTTAGCATCGCTGCGAAGGCGGTTGAGAATATCCAAGCCGCGTCGGCCGCGGTTGCGTTTAAGTTTGTCGTTCGAATCTGCAATTGCTTGCAGCTCGGCGATTACAAATTGGGGCATGATCAGCTGGTTGTCAATCACGCGTGTTTCAACGATGTCGGCGATTCGACCGTCAATGACGACGCTTGTATCCAACACGTAGGGTTTTAACCCTTTGACTTCCTTGGCGAATTCCACGTAGGGAATGATGAAGCGAAAGTCGTTCTTTGTTTGCAACAGTACGCTGATGCACGAATAGCAAACGATTGTGGAAATCGCTAACTGCAACCAATCTGAGACCCAAGGGCTTTGCGCTGGCAATAAAGGCGAGAGCGCGAGCTGGAATACGTACGTAAGGAACAACCCGATGACGGTACCGAAGTAAACAGCGGTGATCGTATCCAGGCGTTTACGTCGAACCGATATGTCTGCGGCCAAGACTCCGGCCGCAACTACGAGCACTCCCAAAAATGCGGCCCATGTCAGCCAGCCGGAGCTGCCTTCAAGTACGGGCGATTGAGCAAGACGAAAACCAAGCGCGATGGCGACCGCCAAGAATACACATCTCAAGATCACCAGCGCCATTTGATTTGAAACTCCCGCTCACAAAACGACCGGGGCAACAGGACAGCGACTACTTTCGCAGCCTAGCGAAGCACTTAAGAACTCAACTGCTCACCGCCCGGAGGTTCTATTCTAGCAACCCGCCCGAGGGGCTACCAATGGCTAGGCTAAGAGCCGGGCGTGCTCTTCGTAGGCGAACCGATCGGTCATGCCGGCCAAGTAATCGCCAACGGCGCGGGGCAAACCATCGACATCCGCGATCCGGAGAAACTTTGGCGGTAGGCTGTCGGCGTGCTGGACAAAGTACTCGAACATTTCGCGTAGAGCGCTTTGTGCTTCGGCCCGCTGCTTTAAGAGGGCAGGATGCCGATAAACGTTGTCGAACAAAAATCTTTCGAGAATCGCCTTTTTTTCGCTAAGCGTGGGCGACGGCGAAATTAAGATCGGCGCACGCTGCACATCCTGAGTACTCGTGATTTTTGATTCCGCCAATTGGCGCTGGGAATTCTCGATGACATCGCTCACCTGCCAGTCGATCAGCTCGTGAACGATAGCCCGAAGCGCCTGGCGATTGTTTGCGATCGGAGCGCGGTCGAGAACGCGCTCGCGCGATTCGCGCCAGAGTGGCACTTCGAGCAGTTGGTCAACATCAAGGAGGCCGAGCTCAAGCGAGTCATCCGCGTCGTGGGCATCGTACGCAATGCTGTCCGCTATATCGACCACTTGCACTTCGAGGAGCGGGCTTAAACGCGCATCAGAGATATCGTTGGACGTAGCTGCGATCTTTTTTTGGCTTCGACGCCTTTGGCCGTCCAGGATCTCGAGCGACAAATTCAAACCAGGGAAATCGCGATAGCTCGTTTCCAGCAGCTCGCAAATTCGTAATGCCTGAGCATTGTGATTGAAACCGCCCGCATCGGCTAAACACTCATTAAGCACGTCTTCGCCCGAATGCCCGAACGGTGGGTGACCTAAATCATGAGCCAAGGCGAGCGCTTCGACGAGATCTTCATTGAGTCGCAACACGCGGGCGATAGTGCGGGCGATCGAGGCCACTTCGAGAGTGTGTGTCAGACGGGTGCGATGATAATCGCCCATTTCGCCGGTGAAGACCTGCGTCTTTTGGCTCAAGCGGCGAAACGCAGCGCTGTGGACGACGCGATCGCGATCCCGCTGATAGGGCGAGCGATAAGGGTGATCGGATTCAGGATGGCGGCGCCCTTTGGAAGAGGCGCTATGCATCGCGTACGGAGCGAGTATAAGGTTTTCGCGCTCGTTGGTACTCGTTGTAGCAAAGGACATTGGGTGATATTTACTTGCTCGCCACAGCTTCGGTCAGTATCTCCCACAGTGCTTCGAGCGACTGTGGTATCACTCGTGTGCCTGCCAACACGGGCATGAAATTGTTATCGCCCGACCAGCGCGGGACGAGGTGCCAGTGCAGATGGTCGGGCAGGCCGGCGCCGGCGACTTTGCCCAGGTTCAAACCGATATTGAATCCCTCGGCGTTGATCAGTTTTCGATACACTGAAACGTACTTGGCGAGTTGCTGCATACAATCGGCATGTTCCTCAATGGTGAGCGAAGACAAATCGCCCACGTGTCGCTTGGGTGAAATCAACAAGTGGCCGTTATTGTACGGAAAGCGATTGACCACAACAGACGAATGGGCGGCACGCTCGACAACCAACAATCGCCGATCGGCGTTCGCGTCTGGGGCGTACCGAGCCGCGGCGCAACATAGAAAGCAGGTAGGGTCGGCGTCCGGATGCCATTCGATTGGCTCGGGAGGGAGTGAATTGTTTGGCTCGCCACCCGTGAGGTACTCCAACCGCCACGGTGCCCACAGCCGGTCAAAATTCACTTCCGTCAAACCTTTATAAGTGCGTTGGCAAAATGTTCGATGTTGTGCGTAGAGGACGGCACAAATTGGATCGCGTGAGTGATCTTGGTCGTTTCCGCTGGTGCTGCAGGTGGCGGCGAAGCGCTACGTTTCAAAACCCAAATCAACACTCCCGCCAAAACAACCACAACCATCAGCAATCCCAGGACGACCAGCATTTGATTGCGCCGCGTTCGATCGCGTTGCAATCCTGCTGCTACATCTTTGGGTTTCGTTTCGACCGTCACAGGCGCGGGATGGGCGGTGGTCGCGGCGATAATTGATTCAGGAAGCGACAAGTCCGCAGAGATTAACGGATCAACAGCACCATTTTCGGGCGCTACTTCACTGGCGGCGAGCGTAAGGACTACCGACGGAGATGTCGACTCCATCCATTCGGCGTCTGTTCGGCTGGCAGCAATGTTGGAACTTGGTGGAGTAGACGAATTCTCGACGGATTGCTCAGGAACGCTTGGGACCACGACCCGCGCACCGCAATCTGGGCAAATAGCGCGTTTGCCGGCCAGGAACGATTTGACGTTGAGCTTGTGTCCGTTAGGACACAAGAAGCGAATACCCATCACGGTGCCCGATTCAATTTCCCGTCGACTTGAAAAGACCCATTCATTATAGACGGGGCTAATGCTAGCGAAAAACGTGGAATGATTGCGTGGGCTCCATGAATGATGAATTCCAATAGGAATTCCTGTCGCAGGAATCCTAGCGAAAACGCCGATTTTTCCGGCGTCCATCTCGACTTCTTCGGCAAAAGCACCCAGCCGAAAACTGGCACGACTTTCGCTTTTTCCCTAAAATGGGAGACATGTCGTTTGCCGAATCGCTGTGGCGGAAACTTATCACTTTGGGATCGGCATTCGAAGATCGCAGGGTACGAAGGCGTTTTTATAAGGCACCGACATGCGTGAATCTGCAGACGACGACGGCCCGGTTGAAATTGCGATTGTCGGCGACCTGACCGATAGCGAATCAGACCTGACCGATCGGCTGTTGGGGATCGAGCCTGGTGGCGAGTGCACGATCTATTTCGACTCGCCGGGTGGCAGCCCGTATTGCGCGGTCTCGTTGATGACGCTCATCAAGCTGCGCCGGCTGCGGGCGACCGGGATCGTTACCGGCGAGTGTTCGTCGGCCACGCTTTGGCCGTTTGCGGCGTGCCATCGGCGAATTGTAACGCCGTTCAGTGTGCTGCTGTTTCACCCGATGCGGTGGCAGAGCGAAGAAAATGTCGGCCTTGCGGAAGCATCGGAATGGGCGCGCCATTTCGGTCAGCTCGAGCAAGACATGGATACGCTGCTGGCTCAACTGTTTGGCGTGCCTGCCGACTTGATGCGGAAGTGGATTATTCCGGGACGGTACGTTTCTGGCCGCGAGCTGGCGGATGCTGGAATGGCGGAACTTGTGGAACTAGACCAGATCCACCTAGTTTCGCTGAACGGTGCGCCGAATGATGGCCACGGGGAAAAAACCAACGGACACACGGTGCAGGCGAAGGCGCGACATCCGGAAAAGGTGCCGGCCAGGCGCCGCCGGAGCTAGTGGCGGACTCCAGCGGGTCAAACCGTCAGCGGAAGTGGAATTTGCTGGACCGCCGCGCAACATTCGAGCGCTAATTCGATGTCGCCTTCACGGGGCAGCAGCACTCCGTAGACCCTAGCGCGACGGATCACTCCCTTCTCGAGAAAATCGGCGAATAACTCCCATTTGGCGCTCATTTCACCGGTCGATGACCTATGAAATCGGAGTTGCCGAAAATCCGTCGCGGGTACTATTTCGGCGTAACTGATCGGCGTGGAATGAAGCCTCCGCAACGTGCAATTGACGGCACCACTTGGGCTCAACGTGCGATCACTCTCGATCGGCACAATTTCCGCTTCGGCGTCTTCACGGAATGCAATGAGATGCGTTTCGACGCTCGGGATTTCGGATGAGATCACGATCTTCGGCAGCGTGTCTAACAAATGGGTTTGCACAGACACTAGCAAGGACATTGATGCCAACGACCGTTCGACGGCTGCCAATGCATTCGCGTGCCAGTAAAGCTGTGGTGTGTAGGGCCAGTCCTCTGTCGGACGATACGACGCAACGAAGTCGTCGCCACGCAGGTATGCCTCGACAACTGACAAGGGCCAAGCGTGCGCGTCGTCCATTTTGTTCGCGCGAGTTGAAGCAGGTTCCAACTCACGTGAGACACAAAGATACGAGCAGCGTGACTGCTCGTGGTCGCTGTTCTGGTATCGCAAGCCAGCTTGCGGCTTAGCAGCATCTACGGCGGCGGAAAATGCGCCGCCGTTCAAGTGAGCCTTCGTGCCGTGCAGAGACCACGGCGACGACTGATGTGCGACATCATCCATGATATGGAAGCCCAGCTACAACAACAAAATGCAATCAATCGCCGGTGAGTACGGTACCAATAAAAAACCCCGTCGAACACCGCGAGGATGTTGCGACGGGGCCGGAACAGAGAAGAGGCCGTTATTACCGAGCTAGTGAATGAAAAAGATTAGGCAATTGCCACCCACGATCGTGGATTGTTTTGTCCCAGTAAGCGAACGCTGTTGTTCCTCTAACGATGATACCTATTTCGAATCTCGTGTCTATAGTTTCGAACGAAAAACTTCGAGGTATTTTCGCGGCTCGTCGGCATATCGCCGTTAATCCTTACAGTTTAGTAGTTTACGGCGGCCGCCAATAAACCTTATAAAACCGGGGGATGTACGCGGATAATGCAGTCACACACCCTCGATTCGCGGCTTACGCATCATTTTATTTCATTAATCCATTAGGCTCGCGATGTCGCAAGAAATACTTGCCGATTTGCTGGAAACGTGTGAACTTGCCGCACGCGCAGGAGCCGCGCAACTGATGGCTTGGCGCGGACGATTTCAGACTCGCGAAAAGGGAGCTGCAGACTTAGTTACGGATGCGGATTTTGCTTCTCAGCTCGCGATTCAAGCCGTGATTGCGGAGCGCTATCCGTCGCATGCATTTATTGGCGAAGAGCAAACGGGGGCAGCAGTCGCGCATGATAGGGATCAATTCGCTTGGGTCGTTGACCCGCTCGATGGGACGACAAATTACGTTCACGGTTACCCAAATTATGCGGTTTCTGTAGCAGTTTCGCGGGGTAATGAGCTTCTCGTGGGGGTTGTCTACGACCCGCTCCGCAATGAATGTTACGCAGCCGCTGAAGGCCGCGGGGCGTGGTGCAACGGAGTTCGACTTTCGGTCAGCAGCGTTAAAAAGCTCGGCGAGGCATTGGTTGCCGTTAGTCTTCCGGCGCAGGTCCGGCGCAATGCGCCCGATTTGCTGGATTTCGTAGAAATCGTACAGCTATCGCAAGCAGTTCGTCGTTCAGGATCGGCCGCGTTAAACCTCGCTCAGGTCGCGAGCGGGGCGTTGGACGGATTTTGGGCGAGCCACATTCAGCCCTGGGATGTCGCGGCGGGCGTATTGCTAATCCGCGAGGCTGGCGGGGTCGTTACGGGCGCGACGGCGAGGATTTCGACCTTTGGAAACCACATTTTCTTGCAGCCGCCTGTCCGGCGTTGCATCAGGAGCTCTTGGGCACGCTTAGCCCTTTTTCGCAGTCCAACTCGTCTTAATGCGGCAGCTGTCGGTCTTTCAGGCAGTTTTTGTGGTGCTTTTTCGCAGTTTCTGGCTCAATGCCGGCGGTTTTGCTTATTTGTCGCCATGAGTAAAATGAGGGTAGCTCCTAATCGCGAATACCGTCGCAGAATTGCCTTGCGATACGTGATCGCCTTCTCTTCTTGCGATCGATTCCCATGGGTTTCTGCAACCCGGTCAGTTGAATGCTCCCCGCGGTGACCAGCTGGAAAAAGATGAACGATCCCGAATCCACGACTCGACGGCGTAACTCGCGATGGCCGCAGGGGCGTTGGCTGGTGACGACATCGATCATATTGATCGGTTTTCTCGCAGCGCTCGCCTACGGCCAAACGGGGAATCCGACAGATAAACCGGCAGCGACCGTGGTCGATAAGCAAAGTTCGCCGACAGCAACTGATGTGGCGCCAAGCACAGCTGCACCAAAGTCTGAAGGCGTGCAATATGTTGGGCCAGACACTTACATCCTCTTGGATTCGTCGGGCAAACCTCAATTGATGCCAGGCATGGCGTATGAAGACTTTCTTGCGGCCTGGAAGAATCTCAATCAGCCAAAAGAATTGCCTGCCCGAGCTAGCTACACGATTGAGAAACTGAATTTCGACGGCGACGTAGTGGCCCAACACGCGGAACTGACGTGCGAAGTGACGGTCGCACAGGTTGCAGACGGGCCGATTGAAACGCCACTGGGCTTAGTGGGATCCATTCTCAAGGGCGAGCCGCGCTTCGAAAAAATCGCGTCGACTGACAAGGAAGACGCTGCAGCCGCAGATCAGAAGTCCGAGCGACTGTCCTACGATCCGGATAACGGTGGATTCGTCGCGCGGTTTGTCGGACATTCTGGAGATAAGTGGAAGTTAACACTGAGTCTCATCATTCCGCTACAGCACGACGGGACTGAGACGAGCCTGCCGCTAAATTGCCCGAATGCTTTGACGTCGCAGCTCACGTTGAATATGGACACCGATGTTTCGGAAGTCCATGCGAATTCCGGTTTCGTTACGTCGCAAGACAATGGCATAGGGGGCAGCAGGCGAATCAAGCTCGTCGGTCCCACGGGAATGTTTCGTTTGACATGGCAGTCTTCCAGTCAAAGTTCTTCGGCTCCCGCTTCGATTCTGAATGCGTTGGGCGCCATTCATGTAACGATCGATGGTCGCGGCGTACGGAGCGACGCGCGGTTAACGGTGAAAAGCTCCGGTGGAGCGTTTGACCAATTCCGAGTTAGATTGCCTGTTGGCACGCAACTTCTACAGACTCGGCCCGATATTGCCCGCGGACAGAATGCGCATTACAAGGTCCATGTGGAGTCAGAAGTTGCAACGACATCTGCCCCGGCGACGAACGGCGATCGGCAAGTCGCCGTAGTTGAGCTTCCCGAAAAGCAACAGGGCCCGGTCGTTGTGGAGTTGGCAACTCAACAATCGGGAGGAGTTGACAAACCGAACCAAGAAGTCGACTTAGCCGGCTTCGAAGTCCTGGGGGCGGTGCGGCAGTACGGCGACATCGCCTTGAATGTGGCCGATGATTGGCAGGCAGATTGGGAAACGGGCGCGTTTGTTCGCCAAGTGGATCCGGCGGAGGTAGACACCACTTTGCAGAGCTCGAATCCGATCGCCGCGTTTCAGTATGATCGACAACCCTGGTCGGTTCATGTGAAGATTTCGCCGCGGCAGTTGCGAGTTCACGTGACGCCGAAATTCGAGCTTGATTGCCTAGCCGACGAAGCGCGACTTTCCGCGCATTTTGCCTATCAGATATTTGGCGCGCGAGCCTACAAGCTGCAGGTCGATCTAAAAGGGTGGGAGATGACAGGCGACCCGATCGAGTCCGGGGGATTGGTCGATCAAGATCGGGTTTTGGTCACTCCCGAGGGAATACTAGTCCTGCCGCTAACGCAAGGGTCGTCACATCGTGTTGATGTAAGTTTTTATCTGCGGCGAGCGATTGGACGGGACGTCGATCATTTGGAATTTCCACTTCCGATACCGCTTAGTGATTCTACTGGTACAGGCGACCTAATTGTTCGTTCTGGCTCAAATATCGAATTGCTGCCGGATGTTCCGAACTCTGTGGGGCTTTCAGCTCCACCCGAGTCCTCGCAATCCGTCGCAGCAACCGATTCAGGACGACCCGAATTGCGTTTCTTGACGCTGCAGTCCGCCGCGGTTTTAGTGGCCGATCGCACAGCTCGCGCGAGACAAATAACGAGCCAAACATCGACGCAAATCAACATCACACAGGACACGGCACTGATAGAGCAAAGATTGGATTACACCATTCGTAACGAACCACTTTCGGAACTCACAATTGAAGCGCCGAAGGACTTTTCATCCGAAGCGCAAGGATTGGAAGTTTACATGGTTCGAAGCGGTGCAAATGGCGAGAGCACGTCGGATGATTCCGGCGCGGCGTTGTCGCTTAATCAAGTTAACAACGAATCGCAGAGTACGAGCCAGATCGATGTGCGGCGATTTCGAGTAGTATTGCCACGACCTCGAACTGGGAAGTTTTCGGTTCGACTTCGATATCATGTTGCGCTTGATCGGACGAATGGGACAGAGACCGAAAATTCGATCCCGCTTGTTCGTAGCACGGAGGGCGAAATAGGCCCGCAGCATGTTTCGGTGCATTGTCCGCGCAAGCTATCTGTTAATCTTGGTGACGAAGCGGTAGATACGTCGTGGAAGTTAGAACAGTCGACGAACGCCGACGTGGGTGACAATTCCACACGCGTCTTTGTGTCCGACACTTCGGAGACCTACCTGCCTTTGAATTTGCGGACGATTGGGACGGAAGCGTCCACGACGACCATCATCGATCGCGTTTGGGTACAGACTTGGCTGTCTCGAGGCGTCGAGCAAGATCGTGCCGCATTTCGATTCCGAAGCACTGCGGATCAAGTAACGGTGGAATTACCGCCGGAGTTACTGACGAGTGAAATTGAAGTTCTGCTAGACCAAAAGCCGGCGGATATTCTGTCACAAGCCCATGGGCGGCTGGTCGCGAGGATTGGCCCATCGTCAGAAGCGAATACGCCTGACGCGGCCCCGACGCCCGTTGCGCACACGCTAGAATTGCGATTACGCCAGCCTTACCACGATGGCTTGCTACAAGTTCATCGGTTCACGCCGCCACAACTCCAAGGCTCAACGGCGCTTTCGCAAGTGTATTGGCAAATAATCGTGCCGGGCGATGAACATGTCGTCGAGTCGCCGGCACAGCTGGAGCCAGTGTCGCAATGGCAATGGCTTGGTTCATTTTGGGGAACACATCCAACAAAATCACAGAGTGAACTAGAGGCCTGGGCGGGGGCGTCGCAACAGCTCGCCCCGACGGAATCGCAAAGCCAGTACCTGTACGCTGGACTGCTGCCTGTTTCGACCATTTCGATCATCACTGGCTCGCGGTGGATAATTGTGGTCGCAGCGTCGTCGACTATTTTGCTGTTGGTAATCACTTGGTTGTATCTATCTGAATCGCAACGAAAGTGGATCGCCGCGGCACTTGCAGTTGCCGTCGCTGTGGGGTCTATCTCGTATCCCGAAGTATCTCTGTTAATTGGTGAGGCATCGATTTTGGGAGTGTTACTCTCTGGCCTAGCATTCGTATTGGTGCGTTCGCTTCGACGACCAGCACGTCCGGGAAGCGTGGCTAAAGTCGCCCCGAGCTCGCATCGAGCAGTGACTCCCTGGGGCGATTCGATTCGGATGTCATCGGTGCTGGCGTCCGGTAGTACGGCACCTACTGCGACTCTTCAAATTGCAGACTCTAGCGGTAAATAGCCATCGATTATGTTGTCTCACTGTTTTGGCATTCTGTGGAATCGACCGGTGCGCTGGGCAGCTGTGGTTGTATTGTTTTGGGGCGCGGGATGGCTATCCATTGCAAGTGACGGTACATGCGCCGAATCAATTGCCGCCGACCAGCCCACTGGCGCAGCGCGGCCGATCGTTTACCGCCGCATTTACGTTCCGGCGAACGATCCGAAGTCCTGGCCTTTAGAGCATGAGAAATACATTCCGATTGAGGCGAAGGATTTTGAAGCACTTATTTCTCGAAGTTCAGCGGCCACTTCGATGCCTACTGCCGCCAGCCTCGATTTAGCAGAGTACACCGCACGACTTGATGACGACGGTGTGTTGCGCGGTCACGGCCAATGGACGGGCAACACAAAGCCGGGCGAATCGCTATTTGTGCCGATATCTAAATTCTCGCTGACAGTCACTAACGCGCGCTGGACTGGTTCGGAGAACCAGCCGGTGCGGCTTGGGTTATGGGGGCATGACCAAGCCGCGCCCAGTGAATGGGGCTTAGTATTACCGCGCTCCGGCACGCTCGACTTCGATTGGGAAGTTCGCCCTCAAATTCAGAGCGATGGTTTGGAATGTGCGTGGCATGTACCTTCGGCCACGATCAATCGAATTACGTTTGATCTTCCTGACGGTCAGGAACCATCTTTGAGTGGAGGTGTGGTGCTTGGCACGACGCAAACGGATACGGACTCGCACAAGTCTGCAGGGACGAATCGACAGTGGAAGATCGCTTTTCCGACGCTCGGTAATTTCACGCTTAAGATTGCAAGCATCGCCTCGAGGAAACACAAATCTCGTGACCAGGCGAGTGTTCGCGAGATAACTGAATATCGGATTCAAGAGCGTGGCTTAGATATCCGCCTTAACTGGGATGTGAGCCTGGCTACAGCCCAACAGCAAGAGCTATCGATTCCGTTGCCCAACGGCGTCCAAGTTGCAAGCGTGCTTTTAGATGGTCAAGAAGCAAGTTGGCGACTTGAGCGTGGCGATAAGCGCTCTGCTGACAAAGCGGTAATTACTCTAGCACTGGCAAAAGATAAGCGTTCGGTGAGGATTGAAGTTGCGGCCTGGCAACCGTTGACTTTGAACGAGCCTTGGCAGCTTCCCACATTGCACGCCGAGGGAGTTCTATGGTGCGCAGGACGGTTCGATCTACTCATTTCATCGAAAATAGAGCTGCGTAGTTTAGCGCCCGTCGATTGCGGCCAGGATTCAATCGTAACGTCGAAGATCGATGGCGAAAATTGGGATTCACGAGCATTCACGGCGTATTCAAACGCGGCAGCACTGGAAATTAACGTCTCGAATCCAACGACCATCGCCGATGTACGGGTGACTTCGTCGCTCGCGCTGGCAGATCCAGACGTCGCCGGCAAACTCAGCAGTGAATGGGAAGTAGTGCAAGGAAGTCTTTACCATCTATCGGGAGACTTAGCGCCGGGTTGGAATATCGAAGCCGTGGAAACGACGCCGGCGAACGCGCTTGCTGAATGGTCGATTGATACGCTGGACGGACGAAGGCGATTGGAAATCCAACTTACGCACGCCGCCACGCCCACACGCCACATCAGTGTGCAAATATCTGGACGGCTTCAGCGGTCAAATGTCTCCGAGACCATCTCGGCGGAATCGTTGCGGATGATACGGTGGACTAATGCGAATGAGACAGCACATTTGCTATCGTTCCAAACAAGCGACCCGTTCGTTGCCGAGGCGATAGGAAACATGCCTGTTGTATCGCGCGATCAACTTCGAAATAACGAGCGGAGCTTGGTCGCCGCAGCAGAAAACGACGCGCGTGTCGTCGACCTAACTCAAGCGGATAATGGGGCGGCGTTGAAAATCACCGTTAAACGCGGTCAGTACACTGCGGATGTTGAATTAGACGCCAATTACTCACCGAACGAGGTCAAACAAACGTGGCGCATCGCTGCCCGGCCAATGAGCAACGCAATCGATCGGCTCCTGATTTATTCCACGGCGCCGATCGGAGATAGCTTGAAGTGGTCGGAGGGTATATCTCACAATCCTGTGGTTGCAGAACGAGTTCGCGACACCGATCTCCAGCGCAAGAACTTTCCGAAAGACGGCGAATTGTGGGTAGTTCGGCTTTCGCAGCCCACCAGTAAATTGATTGAACTTTTCGCGGCATGTACCGCGAACGCTCAGAAAGGTGCAGATATCCCGCTGTTGTCGTTACCGCAGGCTCTCGAACAACACGGCTTGATAACGTTTCGCAGTGGCATCAACGATTCACCCATCGTCGATGTGACCGGACTAGCGCCGGTTCTGATTCCGGCGGCTAGTGAATCTGCGGCGTCAGGCCGGAGCACCTCACCAATACGCGCCATGTATCGATATTTGCCGACAGAGTGCCTCGACACTTCCCGAACGCCCAAATTGTCAATTGGCGGCTCCGACTCTGGAAATGGTGCGTCCTTCATCGTGTGCCATTTGAAATTGGAATCGCTGCTTCGACCGGATGGAACGGCGTTGCATTGCGTCACTTATGATCTGCAAAGTCGCGGCGCCACAGAATTCAAAACGCCGCTTGCGAATGATGAGACAATTGATGCAATCTTTGTGAATGACAAGCCAGTAAACACGGGCACGTCGTCAGAGAAAGACCGCACTTTCCCCGTCCGAATTCCGCTCGAAGCCCGTGAATCGGTTGTCAAAATCTACTTCGAAACTCATCAATCGCCATTGCGACCGTTTTGTATGGTCGTGCCGCCATATTTACGTACCGAAGTGCCCGCACTAGAGAGTGAGTGGAATGTTTGGCTACCGGACGGATTCGAGGTCGCTGACGATCGCAATTATGCCTTTCGTTGGCAGGAGCGTTTATTTGGGCCACTGTTTCATTCCAACGTATCATCACCATTCGATCCGTTGCATATGTTCGACTGGCAGCTGTCGGATGTAAAGAAAGATGGCCTCGGAGTCACGAATGCAGGTAAGCTGGCAATGGCGGATGATAAGACTGGCAACCAGTCGTCGAGTGAATCGGCGGCGGAGGCCCTGAGGGGCACTCAAGATGCGCGGGCCGTCGACCGTTCTGCATTGCTCGGCAAATACGAGTCAACGTTTAATCAACCCGGTTGGCACCTAAGTCATCAATTGTTTGCGGCAGACGATGTGCCAAGTCCACGGTTCGTTTCTCGCCCGAACACAATCAATTCGTGGGCATTGGGCATTTTAGTCGCGAGCTATTTGCTTGGAAGGCGCTATTGCGGCGAGCGTTTTGGTTTGACGATCGCTACGATTGCGGCGGCCGCAAGTATCGCTCTCGCATTACCCGCATCGATAGCCCCACTTGCGACCGGCGCGCTATGGGGCTTTGTGGCTTGCGCGATTGTCAATCATTGGAAACGAGCTAGCACACGGCCAAACACAACATCAATACCCGTCTCTAGTGGTGTATTTGCAAGTTGTCTTTTTTTATGTGTCTTTCTGAACGCCGAAAGTTCACGTGCCGAACCGTCTCCGCCAGCCGTCTCGCAAAACTCAACGGGCGATTCAAGCTCGATCGAGCGACTGCTAATTCCCATTGACACAGACCGAAAACCGGTTGATACGAAATACTTCATAAGCGAACGGTTCATCCATGAGCTTCTTCAACGCAAGTCCGCTTCTGCGATGCCTGATCACAAGTGGCTGCTGCGAGACGCGTCGTATGTTGGAGACCTGACCCAATCTCGTGGCAAATCGGAAATCGCGAGCGGAAATTGGTCGCTTGCGTTTTCCGTTGAAACTCTCGCGCGTGATACCACGATTCAGATTCCGTTAGTTGAAAAGGAAGCGGTTTGGCAAGCCGCCGCAATGCTCGATGGCGTTCCAGTGCCTGTTGAATGGTGCAGAGACGGCCAGGGATGCAGAATCGAGGTGGCACAACCGGGGCGCTACACGCTAACTCTGTTTTGCGCCCCCAATCATTATTCTACGAACGGCGAAAGCCGTGTGAAACTTTCGATTCCTGCGATTGTCTCGGCCCAGGTTCACATTCACACGTCCGGTCAGCCAAGCGATGTGAAAGTCGCTGGCGCGACGCTTGTCTCACAGAAAAAAGAGGAGCCGGGAGTTTTTACGTTTAAGTTGGGGAATATGGATCAATTGAGCGTGGATTGGGCAAGCATTGAACAAAAGTCCACGACCCCATCGCAATCGTTCAGCGTCAATGAAATGAGCTGGCTTCGTATTGGAACCGAGCAGACTGTACTCGAAACAAAATACATCGTCGACGGCAACGGACAACTGCCTGAATCGGTGCTAATTCAGTACGACGCCCGATGGGAGCCTCTGTCCGAAAATCGGAGCGGCGTGAAGGTGGACGAGGATTCAAGTAACGAGACCCAGACCCGCACGCTTAAAGCGAGGCTCATTGTCGGCGATAATGATCGTCGCGAGGCGTATGTGCGCTGGAATCTGAACAAGTCGCTTTCGGCCGGCATCCTGCCCATCCCACCAATTTCGCTTATAAATCCGCCGGCGACTCAGCGTTGGCTTGCAGTATCTTCTGATCCAAAACTCGATTGCACTTTAAACGACAATGGCACGGCCGTCGCCACTCCCAAGGAATTCCTCGCCAAATGGGGAACCACGTCTCAAACGCCACAACCCGCGGCTGTGTTCGCGAATTTTGATGCGGATCGACAATGGACAGTCGCCGTTCGGCCACACGAAGCAGAATCGGCAATTCGAGAAGTTCTGCATATTGCCGCGGGGCTCCCTAAAACTCGAGTGATCTATCAAGCAAATGTCTCGCCTCGCGGTGTCAATCGATTCGGCGTGCGATTGTCGCTTCCGCCCAAGATGGAAGTCGACGACGTTTTGTTGGCGGAAGGTGATCGGCAGATTGAAACACGATGGGCCAAAGACGACGAAAACCATGTCGACGTGTTCTTCGCCGAGGTGGCACGAAACGATTATCGACTCACACTTAGCGGCCGAGTGACTGCCGTCGCGAACGTGCCGCTCGATGTGCCGCGTGTCACGGCGATGCAAGCGGCGGGTACCACGCAGGTCCAGTTCTATCGCGATGATGAGGTGAAGGTCGATTTGAAGGGCTTTCGAGACTCAGATAAAGCCAATTCGGAATCGATCGAGTTGCCGCCGATCCAATGGCTTGTACGTAGTTTGGGGACGTACCGCTTGGATGACACAGCATCGCGCACGGCCCAATTGATAATCGCTCCACACCATGCGGAGTTGACGGGCGATAATGTGACCACAATCACGCGTGAGGGCGGATCTTGGTGGCTTACCTATCGGGCGCACATAACTCCGAAATCGAATTTAGATGTGTATCGAGTCCGTTTTCCAGCAACTTGTCTCGCTCCTTTCGACGTTCAGGCAAACTTTCCTGTGACTACAGAAACAACGACAAACGACAGTGGCAAAACACTGGCGATTCGATTTAACTCCAGTGTCAATCCGAAGAGCGCCGTTGATATCCGGATTCGCAGTCAATTAGCGGCACCTGCGAATTCAACGTTTGCAGTGCCGAACGTGAGTGGCATCGAGCCGTGTATGGGGCACCGGTATATCGATGTTCCCGAAGATATCGACAATAGTCCCGTGGAATGGACTACGGCTGGGATACAGCGATCTCAACTGCCAAGCGAATTTGCTGGTGATAACGCTAACCCGACAAAGCGAGCACAATTCCAAATCGCCAAAGACGACTGGCACATGGCAGCTGCGCCCGTATCGACAAATGCTCCGCAGCCCCGAATCCCACTGGTGGATACGTCGGTGGTGGTGGGCGAAAGCTCGGGACAAATCGGTCATTCGCGTTTTGTGGTCGTCCCAGGTGGGGCGAGCGATTGTCTCCTGCAGTTGCCGCCAAGTGAACAACTCCTCTCTGCAGAACTTGACGGCCATCCAGCACTATTAAGCCCGACGGAAGGCGCTAAATGGCGCATTTCGTTGGACTCGCAGCGATTGCCACAAGTACTCGAAGTTGTGTGGAACAACGGTTCGAACAAAGGGGTGGACGAAAAACGCGACGTCCGGCGTCCGATTCTACTTAGTCCGACCGGACCAATTTCAGCGGAAATAAGTCTTTGGTCGGTTGTTCACCCTACGGGACATTATCGCTTAAGCGTCGAGGGCGCGTCCGCTGTAAGTCCTCTCGACCAGGCGGTGCTTCGCCTCGACCGTCTCGTCCGCACGGCCGAATCCGCTAGCTCAGCTGCAGCAGACGCGCAGCCAGACGGCGTAAATTGGTTCCACACCTGGGCGGCGGAACTTCAGACGGCGCGGAACGACGTACAGGATCTTATTAAGACACCAAATACGGCTACATCGATTGCGGAACTTGCGCCATCGTCGGGTGAGCAGGTCAAGCAGATTTCGTCGCGCCTCGATAAATGGCTCGAGGCTTCGACCGATTTATTTGGCAACGTCGATTCCAGTTCTGCAGCGCCGTCAGCTGCGGAAGTGGCGAATAGCGTCACATCCGATGTCGGAAATACGGATCAAGAAACGACGCGCTACATTGGCGAAGGGGACGCTGACCGGCTTGTGCTGAAAACAACGGACGAGTCGACTGCTTCGCGTCGCCTGCAAGCGATGGCCGTATTGGCGGCGATTTGCCTTGGCGTTGCAGTCACCTTTCTTGGAAGGCTACCGGCCATCAGAGATGCTGTGCATCGGTATCCCCACGTGCTTGGCGTTTTTTTGGGCATCGTATACTGGGCGTGGCTCTGGCCCAGTTGGCTGGGAATGCTGATTGTTGTGGCGAGCGTCGGCTTGGCAATGCGGTTTAGCTGGCCCGGTCGTTCGATTCGCCCTGAATCAAGCACGGTGCTTCGTTCGACACGCACTTTTTAGCGGGACGCTGTAAAAACCGCCAAGGCACGTACGGTACACGCGGTGCGGCCGGTGGAAATGATGGCCCTTTGCTGTCATCTCAGCAGTTGAAACATTTCCTCGCCGGCGACAACCACATGTTCGCGTGCCGTGCCTTGGCGTCAACCAATGATGCTTCGCTAACAATATTCAGGACGCATAGTCGCCAAACATTGAATCGGGCAGCGACCTTTCCGCCGTTCGACCAAGCTCGTTCGGCGATCGGCGTTGTCCGACGGAATGCCAGGCGGCAACGTCCTTTAGTTCAGGCATCACCTCAACGAGTTGTTGCTCGAGCATGGCTGCAAAGCGCTGAATTGAGTTGCTCGTAGCGGTTTCTTGAATCGCCTTTACGGTCTTCATAATCCGCAGCAGTCGAGCCCGCGTGAGTACCGGCTCCGAGAGCGGGGATTCGCTCTCGACGAGCAAATCACTAAGTGGCACTTCGAGCGCCTGCTGCCAGCGCAAGAGCTCCGAAAGGGTCAGATCACAGCCCGGTTCTTCTTGCCGCCGGACCTGATCAATTGAGGTGTGCATTCGCCGGGCGGCACTGCGGACCGAGATGCCTTGGCGTTTGCGAACGTCGGCAATTCGGTGCAAAGTGGGCCTCGCTCCGGTGCCCGGAAGTTGCGGTACCGGAAGATGCCCCAAACTGGAATCAAACGAAATGTCATGAGCGATATTCATCGAACCTGCCTCCTTGTGCCGCTGTTGGGCACGACCATGAAGATGAGAATGGCCGAACTGTTCCCGAGATGAGAAACTGCGCACGAACTATCCGTACTGCAGCTACCTGCTCCCTGCGAGAACCGCGGGTAGATGGCAGAAACACTCCACAGCGCCGCGTTCCCACGCATCCCGCGCGGAAATCATCCTGCTGCGCGAAAAACCTTTATCGACTAATTCGACAAAGACTTTTCAACCTCATTGTTCCGGCTTCAGAGAAGTCAAGCTGAAAAGGTTGGCCCATGCCGTCCGAAACGTTCCAACCGATGCGTTTTCCCGCTCGGACGATGACATCCTATTCTTGTGTCCAGGTCATTGCAAGCGATCTGCGGCGAAAATGTTTTGATGCAACGTAACACACGACCCAGCCAGATTTGGCTGTAGCGAGGCGCGACAAAAATGATTGCTTACTAAAGTGCTTAAGCAGTAGCAATGCTGCGTTTCGCAGCACGCAGCGTCTCAGCTCGCTGCAGGCAAATATTTTTTAAAATAGTTGCTAAACGGAAATTCACGCTACGACAGAAAGCGTTTGCATGACCGATGGAATCACCGTTTCGCACGCCTATTCGACAGCGTGCGCCGTGAGATCCTCCAAATCGCAGAAGGCGAGAGCGCCTTCATGGGTCGCGGCCAGCACCACTTTCGGCGCAAAGCCGGCGTCCAAGGCTTCTTGCCAGCGTGGCGCGCACAGACACCACCGATCACCGGGTTGGAGGCCGGGAAAGCCCCACTGAAGGTTTGGCGTTGAGAGATCGTTGCCGACCGATTTAGAGTACTCAAGGAATTCCGCGGTCATTACGACACAAACCGTATGCGACCCCACGTCCTCGGGTCCGGTATTGCAGCAGCCATCGCGAAAGAAACCGGTCATCGGCGACGTGCAACAGACTGCCAGCTTACCGCCGAGGACGTTTTTCGCTTTGGGGAGTTTGACGACGCCGTTGCTGGAGGCGATTCGAATCATAGTGCGTTTCTTGGATGGTAAACCGCTTGGTCGGAGAGTGAATTTCGTGCTGAAGGGCGAGCCGGCTGGATTGGGGCCGGAACCCACTGCGCCGACCGGGGTTTAGCTACAAGGCGGCCAATTGTAAGCTATTCTGGTTGACGACCGGTCCGTATTGTAGCAAATCGGAGGGGTGAGGCGATGATTCTTCCGTCGGCACAAAAGCTACTTTACTTGTCACTTTGTATGATCGCCAGTCATGGGATTGTCGGCCGCGTCGTGGCAAAACCGAACGCGGCAGATACGGCTAGCGAAGTTGATCGGCTGTTGGCCGAAGAGGTATTTAAGGCTGATACAAGACTGGCGCCGCGTGTCGATGATGCCACGTACCTGCGGCGGGTGTGGCTTGATATCGTAGGCGATATTCCAGCGCCCGAAAACGTGACTGCTTTCGTGCTCGACCCGGCCAAGGACAAACGGGCGAAGATTGTCGACAAGCTGCTCGCCAATCCGCAGTATGGTCAGAACTGGGCTCGCTACTGGCGTGACGTGATTCTGTCGCGCAAGCTCGAAGACCGGGCGTCGATCGTGGCGAACCCGCTGGTCGTCACTCTGACCGATAAATTTAATGAAAACGAGTCGTGGGCGAAGATCGCGACCGAATTCATAACCGCGACCGGTGACGTGCGTGAAAATGGCGCCACTGCGATTGAGCTCGCGCAAGAAGGCCGGACTGAAGAGACGACGGCTGAGATGTCGCGAATCTTCATGGGCATTCAGATTCAGTGTGCGCAGTGTCACGACCACAAGACCGATCGCTGGAAGCGGGAGCAGTTCCACGAGTTCGCGGCGTTCTTCCCGCGAATCGCTGTGCGGCCGATTCAATCGCCGGTCGAGCGGAGCTTCGAAGTCGTAGGCGACGATCGGCCCGATTTTGGCCGCAAGCAGGCTGCCGATGCGCAAGCGCGTCGTGGTAAGCCGGAGCATTTCATGCCCGACCTGAGCAACCCGGCGGCCGAAGGTACAAAAATGCAGCCGAAGTTCTTTCTCACTTCGGCGAAACTCCCATTTGGAACGCCGGATGCGGAGCGGCGCGGAACAGTCGCCAAGTGGATGACGCAGAATCCGTGGTTCGCGAAGGCGTTTGTGAATCGAATTTGGGGCGAACTCGTCGGCGAAGGTTTTTATATGCCGATCGATGATATCGGGCCCGACCGCACGCCATCGGCGCCAAAGACGATCGAATTGCTCAGTCGCGGGTTTGTGGAAAACGGGTACGATATTAAGTGGCTCTTCCACACTATTTGCGCAACAGAGGCGTACCAGCGTGAATGTCGGCCACGAAGGGACGTCGATGGAACTCCCTTCGCTGCCAACGTAGCGCAACCCTTGCGAAGCGATCAGCTTTTCAACGTCCTCCTGAGTGCCGTCGACATGGCGGAGCCTGAAGGAAGTCTTAATAAACGCGATCGGCCGGCAGACGTGAAACCAAAATACGGTATGAACGCCACAGTGCGGCAGTCATTCGAGGCAGTGTTTGGGTACGACCCTAGCGATCCGCGCGACAGTGTAAATGCTTCGATACCGCAGGCACTGGCCATGATGAACGGCGTGCGTATCAATTTGGCGGTGCGAGCCAATGATGACACAATGCTCGGGCACCTGCTGAAGTCAACCAACGACAACTCGGCGGCAGTGGAAGAATTGTATCTGCGAACCCTATCGCGCGAGCCGACGAACAAAGAAAAAGAAACGACGCTGAAGTTTTGTGAGTCGACGAAGAATCGCTCGGCCGTATTTGAAGACTTATTGTGGGCATTGGTGAATTCTTCGGAATTCTCGCATCGGCGATAAAGCATTTTTAACCACTGAGACACGAAGTACACGAAGAGTCTCGAGGTTGAGCTCACGTTTTCGGTCAACTATGAATCTCCGTGCTCTCTGTGTCTCCGCGGTTATTTTTTCGGTTTGAAATAGAAAGTCGTGTATGAGCTTCAAAATACAGCGTCATATTCACGCTCGGACGAATTGTGATTGCGTGGTGCATCGGCGGGATTTTTTGCGCGTGGCAGCTGCCGCGGGCGCGGCGGGCATGATGAGTTGGACGGACGCGATCGTCATGTCGGCCGACGACATGCGGAAGCGCGGAATGGCGTGTATTCTGCTGTGGATGGGCGGCGGCCCAAGCCAGTTCGAAACTTTTAGCCCCAAGCCGGGTCACGAAAACGGCGGAGAGACCAAGGCCATTTCGACCAGCGTGAGCGGGATTCAAATCGCGGATAGCTTGCCGAAGTGTGCGGGGACCATGAAGGATTTGGCAATCGTACGTTCGATGACGAGCAAAGAAGGGAGCCATCCGCGGGCGACATTTTTACTGCATCATGGCTATTTGCCGATGGGCGGCGTGAAATTCCCAACGTTGGGCTCACATGTCGCACAGCAGATCGGCACTCCGAATTTCGATATTCCCAGTTTTGTGCGAATCGGTGGCAAAGGTGCTGATGAGGGCGGCGCCGGCTTCTTGGGGGTCGATTACGATCCGTTCGTCCTGCAAAACCCGGAAGCGAAACCGGAGAACACGCAACCGGCAACACACGACGAGCGTTACGAGCGTCGGCTAGCGATGTTGAAGGAGGTCGACTCGAATTTCGGCGCCGTCGAAGGAACCGATTTGGTCAAGGATCATCAAAAACTCGTTGACAAGTCTTCGAGCATGATCCAGAGCCCGCGAATGGCGGCATTCGATCTGAGCAAAGAGCCTGACAAAATGAGGGGCACCTACGGCCGCACGAAATTCGGCGCTGGTTGCTTGTTGGCGCGGCGGCTCGTCGAATCCGGCGTGACTTTTGTTGAGGTCAACCAAGAAGGCTGGGACACGCACGACGACAACTTCAATCGCACAGCGAACAACAACGGCACGATCGACCAACCGATGTCCCAATTAGTGACCGACTTGAAGCAACGCGGCATGCTCGATCGAACGCTCGTAATTTGGATGGGCGAGTTCGGCCGTACGCCGCGGATCAATGCTCGGAGCGGGCGCGATCACTATCCTCGTGCGTTCAACGTTGTTTTGGCGGGAGGAGGCATTCGTGGCGGGCAAGTTGTCGGGGAAACCGACGCGGGCGGGGTAGAGGTGACCGCCCGGCCCGTCACTGTCAGCGATCTTTTCCGGACGATCTACACGACGCTCGGCATCGATGCCGACCATGAAAATATGAGCCGGATAGGCCGGCCCATCAAAATCGTCGATGGCGGCGAGGTCGTGCGCGAACTTCTGGGTTGATTCGGTTCGGCCTCGCGGATATACCACACTCACGGGGACCAATTCTGTCTAGCGGTCCGGGAGCAGTCGCCTGCTTCGTGTGCATCCCATCCGCATTATGGTTTGTGTTGGATGTTCAACTTCGACGCTGCAGCATTCCAGGACGATCTCTTGCGTTTAGGCGCGGCTGCGCTGCTAGGCGGCGCGATCGGCCTCGAACGTGAGTGGAAGGGCCATTGGGCAGGCCTTCGGACCCACATGATGGTCGCAATTGGCAGTGCGATCTTCGTCGTGGCGGGCGTGGGGATCTGCGGGCCAAAAAGCGAAGCGGTGACGCGTGTGATTCAAGGTATCGCGTCGGGCATCGGATTTCTCGGTGCGGGAACGATTCTAAAGCTCGATCAATCGCGCGAGATCAAGGGGCTGACGACGGCGAGCTCAATTTGGTTGGCTGCCGCTTTGGGAGCCGGCGCTGGTTTGGCGGACTACGCGCTCGCGTTTGCGTCGGCGCTCATTTCGCTGTTCGTTTTGGCCGTACTGGGGCCTATCGAGCAACTTTTTGAGCGTCGTCATCGGCGGCTGCGCAACGTGCGGGAGGACGCCGATCTTGTCCGAAGCACCCCGAGATCGGGCGAGTAAGTTGATTTCAAAGCGGCAGCGAACTCTCGCTCGTGTTACTTACGGCAAGTCGATATTTTTAAGCTCGTACGTTACCGGCAGGTCGACGATGGACGCGGGCGTCTCGTAGACCCACGTGAGACCGTCGAGATCGTTCGGAGTATCGAAGAAATACGCTGCTCCGACCTCGTTATCCGTTTGGCGAGTGGACTCAAACCCGGCGTTTTCGATGTGGCGGCCATTTGCGTCGACGAGGTACGAAAGGTTCTGCAGCACCCAATCGCGGTGCGATTCAAGCGAAGTTTTTGAATCTTCGAGCGAAAACCGCATGTGCAGTTCCCACACGGCACCGTTTTTCCGCACATCGTCGAGCGTTATTTTTACGCCGCCCAAGCTTTGGGATTTGCCAATAGACTTGGCGAAGTTTTCAAATTGGAATTTTGCGTGCCGCCCTGGAACTAATGCATGCAGCTTACCTTTGAGCGTCGCAATCTTTTTTGCCCCTCGATTTGGAAGGCTGAACGGCAGACCGAGTTCGGCTGCTTGAGTGCCGGTCGGCACATCGACGTCCTGCATGGCATCTGGTTGCGTGACCATTAGTTCCTGGCCGTCGTCGGTGGTGGCATGGACCTCGGCCACCGGCTGTGTCAGGGCGATCGGCGTAAGGCGGGGCTCCCACGACACTTCGAGTTGCAGCCTAAGGGTCGCCTGTTTGGTCTGCCGCAGATTCCGCTCGGCTTCCGCCAACAAAACTTCTGTTCGAAATGGCCCTTCGTAGGCGGCGCCCTCTTGTCGCGATCGATCGTCATTTCCACGCGGGACAAGTGTGAGCGCGTCCGCGCCGCCGACAGCGTTAACGCTGAGCTTCGCCTGATCGAGAATTTTATCGATGGCAGACCAGAAGGGCTCATCTTTTAGTTCGATTGTGATCTCCGTTCCCTTGTCGCCAGAATCGGATTCGTCGCGACTGTCAACGATTTTGTTGCCTGTCTGTTTTTCGATGGACTTCAGCACGTCGGCAAGCGGCATTTTATCTGCTGAGAGTGTGACTTTCGTTCCATTTGTAGCGACTTTTGCGACTTGATCTTCGATCTTGCGCCGCAAGCGCGACAACTGATCACGCGCCGCGAGGGCCATTTGATCATTGTCCTTAGGCAACATCGCGAGAATGTGGTCAGCCTGAGACGCTTTCGAACTTGCCAATTCCAACAGTTGCGTTTCCGCGACATCGCGCGCCGTGGCATGGCTGTCGGTCAGTTGAGAAATGGCGGTGCTGATTCTGCGGTCGACTTCGGAGTCATTCTTGGGGGCGTCGGTCGACTCATCAGCGGCGCGGGCGAGGCCGCCGAGCGTTATGGCCAGAAGCAGCGCAACGATTCCGATTTTCATGCAGCACCTCTTAGATTTCCCTGCATTTTACAGAGGGGAGTCGGGAATGTCTGCCAGCCGGTAAACCGATTGTGAGCTAACCTTGTGAAGGGCTGTCGGTGGCGACGTCCCGATTGTCCGGTTTTCGCTGCCGAGACGCAGGGGAGTCGAACGAATGCCTCGAATCATTCGAGCAATGGTTTTGGTGATCACGCTCGCTTGCGTGTGCTTAACGCAGGCGCACGCGGCCGATTTTATGTTTCGGGCCGACGTCGACGGAAAGCAGCTTGAAGGCAAACCGTTGCGGTGGAGCGCGGAGCAAATGTTGCTGCTTGGTCGCGACGGCAAGCTGTACCAGTTCAATCCCAAGGCGGCCAAGAACGCCGTTAAATCAGACCCAACGTTTTCAGGCTATTCACCGTCCGAGATGAAGTCCTCGCTCGAACAGGAGTACGGAAAGCGCTTCGAAGTCACCGTTACACGGCACTACCTGGTCGTCCACCCGGAAGGGGAGCGCGACCAATGGGCCGGGCGGTTCGAAGACTTGTACAATCGGTTCGAACATTACTTCCACGTGCGCGGCTTTGAGATGAACGAGCCCGACTACCCGCTTGTGTCAGTCGTGTTTCGAGATCGGGAAGAATACATGCGAAACGCCGCGGCCAGTGGGACGCCGATGCATCCCAACACGCTGGGGCATTATGATCCGCTCTCCAATCGTGTGTTTCTATTCGATGTTACGGCCCACTCGAAAAAAGCGGATTGGGCGGAAAACGCGGCAACGATCATTCACGAAGCGACCCATCAGATGGCATTCAATGTCGGCGTACATCGCCGGTTTGCTACCGAGCCACGGTGGTTGGTCGAAGGATTGGCGACGATGTTCGAAGCGCCAGGTGTGTGGAGCGCTCAGTACGATCACACGCAGGCCGATCGGGTAAACCGTGGGCGATTAAAGGGTTTTCGCGATTATGTAGCTCAGCGACGACAACCGGGGTCGCTCGGAATGTTACTGACCACCGACAACACGTTTCAGAGCGATCCGGATGGCGCTTATGCCGAGGCTTGGGCGCTCTCATTTTACCTATGCGAAACGCAGCCGCGGGCGTACGCCGATTATTTGAAGCGGACTGCCGACAGGCCTGTGTTCAGCGACTATTCAGCGATCGAACGGATGGCTGATTTCCAGGCCGTCTTCGGCAGCGACATCAAAATGCTGGAAACGAAGTTTCTGCGCTACATGGAGGACGTTAAATAGCGCGTCAATTGATCGCTTTTACCGGCACCGGGCAGCAACAAGTTTGAAACCCTGCAAAACCGGGGCTGACCTTCTCCAACTGATCGGAATCAGTCGGCACGCCCTAGCGGTCGGATAGTCGGATATCCGTCAAGGTTTTGAAACTAGAAGCTCGACTTTTGAGCTGGCGTCGCGGCAGCGGTCGGTGTCACAGCGTGGTCAGCGGTCGCAGGGGCATCCGGTGCGTCCTCTGCGGTTTGCCGCTCACGCACTGGCTTGTGATCATGGTAGCTTTCGAGTTCTTTCTTTAGCTGATCGCGATCGGCTTCCATTTTTGACTTATCATCTGCCGGCTTGGCGTTGTCGACTTCTTTTTGCGCCAGTTCGACTGACTTTTGCGACCACTTAGCTGCATTCTCGTAATCGCCCGTTTCAGCGTACGCCGCGGCCAACGTGCTTAGAATGTGAGGAGTTTCATAGCCACTGGCCTCCGCAGCTTTGGTCGCGAGCTTCAAAGCGCGGGCGCCATCGCGAAGCTTGTCGTCCGGCGAGGTGGCAAGCACCCACGCGAAATTGTTGAGCAAGCTCTGGTCGCCTTCTTTCTGCGCCAAGGCCTTGTCGAAATCGGCAATCGCTTCGGCGTGCTTGCCAATGCTTAAATAGGCGTCGGCCCGAACGCGGAGCGCTGCGAAGTTATCTGGATCTTTCGAAAGCACGGAGGTGGCCGTGTCGATCGCCTTGCGCGGCTTGTTCGCCATTAAGTAAAATGAGCCCAGTTGGTTCAGCAATTGCTCGTTGCCGGGGCGCTTTTGAGCAGCTTCTCCAAGCTCGCAATTGCTTGATCGACGTGATTCGTGGCGGCCAGGATCTCAGCTTTCATCAAATGGGGCTGAGCGAGCGTCGGCTGCACCTTAATAGCCGAATCGATGTCAGCCAAAGACTTTTCTGGCTGTTTGAGTTCATAGTAGACGCCGGCTCGGACGAGTAGGGTTGCCACATTATCTGGGGCAAGCTCAATCGCCTTCGTGAGTTGCTCGAGCGCTTTTTGCATATCGCCCTTTTGGCGATACAGCTCGCCGCGGTGCTGGTATGGCAAAGGGGCCTCGGGGACGAGTTCGCTGGCTTTGTCGAAGCTTTTCAGGGCCTCATCGTACTTATCGAGCGACAGCAAAATCATGCCGCGGAGTTCGTGCGTTGCGGCATGATCGGGCTCCATTTTGAGGGCGTGATCGGCATCCGCCAGCGCATCCTCGTACTTTTCTTGCTCGAACAAGTGCTGGGCACGCAGGCGCAAGTAGTCCGCCTTTTCGGGCTGCAACTCGATAGCCTTGTTCAAATCTTCGACTTGGTTCTTGTCTTCTTTTTGGACGGCGCTGCGGAGGGCGTAGGCTTCGGCCTTTTGATCGGGAGTGGCGTCCTTCGAATCCACGACCTTTGTAAGTGCCTTGCGGGCGGCCGATTCGTCACCCAAGGGCAACGACTGCAGCTTGCCGATCAATAGTTGCGCATCGGCCATCGAGCTATCAAGACTTGTTGCACGCTGAAGGTCAGACAGTGCGAACTGGCGGAATTGCATCGAGCGCAATCCACGCTGAGGATCCTGAGCCGGCACGTTGAAAACGGCGGCGGCAAACAACTGGCCACGCTGCACAAGCGACGAGACGAGTAACTGCTCGGCAAATTTCTTGTTCTCAGCATCTAGACCCTTTTCGATTGCAGAATCGGTGTGGTCGACCACTTCGTTGAGATCATCAAGGGTTTCGGCGGCAACTTTCAGCTGTGTGGCCTTGTCTAAGTCGGCTTGCCCGTCGTTATCAGCCAACACGGGCGATGCGATTGCTGCGAGCAGGAAACAGGCCAGAAGGGACGAAGTCGGGACAATGCGAAACATGGCTCGAACTCACTTGCGAAGGAGATAGCGAACGGGTGCAACGATGATAACTAGCTGACCGCCCCGCCAGCGCTGCATTATTGCTGCTTTGAGAGGTTGAGGCTATGTGAAAATGTCTGCATTTCGGCTGCATTCTTGGCCAAAAAACTTTGGCGTCGCTAGGAAACTCGCGTCTCGCGCTGTCGTTCGGTCGCTCTTTATGAGCGGTTGCTCGGTGGGCCGCTGGCATATTTCCGGGTATACTCTCGCGTTTCCAATTTGCGGCCGGTTACGGCGTTCTCTGATTGTGAGTTGCGGGACATGGAAGCAGGAATCGTTGGTTTACCGAACGTCGGAAAAAGTACGCTGTTCAATGCGCTGACGGCGGCCGGCATTGCTAGCGAGAACTATCCGTTCTGCACGATCGAGCCGAATGTCGGTGCCGTGGCGACGCCTGATCCCCGGCTGACGACGATCAATAAATTCATTGAAACGGAAAAGATAGTTCCAGCGATCTTTCAGCTGGTGGATATCGCGGGCCTGGTGCGAGGCGCTTCGCAGGGCGAAGGGCTGGGCAATAAGTTTCTTGGTAACTTACGAAACGTCGACGCGATCTTGCATGTCGTTCGCTGCTACGAAGATGAAAACGTAGTCCATGTCGAAGGCAGCGTCGATCCGCTTCGCGATATCGACACGATTGACACCGAGTTGATGCTCGCCGATTTGCAGTCGGTGGAAGGCATGCTCGAAAGGGCGGAAAAACAAGTTCGGCTCGGCGGCCCCGACGCGAAACGGCGCGTCGAAATCTTGAAGGAATGTGAAGCGCTGCTGGCAGCCGGCAAGCCGGCTCGAGGTCTTTCGTACGACGAGCCGACTGCGGCACGAATCTTCAAGGAGTTGCAACTTCTCACCTCCAAGCGAGTGCTGTACGTCGCGAATGTTAGTGAGGACGACCTCGATGGCAAGGGTCCGATGGTCGCACAAGTGCGAAAACGTGCAGCCGAGGAAGGCAGCGACGTAGTGCCACTCAGTGCGCGGATCGAATCCGAAATCGCAGAACTCGACGAAAAAGATCGAACCGAGATGCTCGAGAGTGTCGGCCTGCAAGAACCGGCGCTCGCGGTGCTAGCGCGGGCGGCATACAAGCTCCTCGGGCTGCAGAGTTTTTACACCGCTGGCCCCAAAGAGATTCGGGCCTGGACGATCCCGGCGGGTGCCACGGCCCCACAGGCCGCTGGAGTGATTCACAGTGACTTCGAGCGCGGATTTATTCGCGTGGAAGTATATTCAGTCGATGACCTGGTCGCGCACGGCAGCGAGAAGGCGATTCGCGAAGCTGGAAAGCTGCGGCTCGAAGGAAAAAGCTATGTAATGCAGGATAAAGACGTCTGCCACTTCCTATTCAATGTATAGCCAATCCCAAGTACGCTCGCCCTTGCGAGGTATTGCTAAATCACGCTAGAATCGTAGTTTACATTCGGCTGGCGACAGTCACAGAACATCACACGGAGCTTGCCTTGGGCACAAGAAAGTCGGGAAAGGGTCGGCGAAAGCAGGGACGCAAAAAGCGTCGCATGCGCGCGAAGATTCGCCACCGTAAGAAGTAGTCTTTGTTGGATCGCGTCTCTCGTGATTCATTCTCATGTCGCACAATGCGTGATTCCGACTGCGGTGGCGCTGCGCACTGTCCTGGCGAACAATTGAGTATATCTAGCGCGGCACGATTGCTGTATTTTCCCCCAACCGCTGTGGGCGATACACTTCTCACATGGAAGAAATTGCGGCAAAGTCGGCGCGGCACAAATTCAAGGCCGCGCGCGATGAAAACGGCGTGCCGCATATCGAAGCGCCCGACTGGCTCACGGCCCTGTATGCGTGGGGGTACATGCATGCGATCGATCGGCCGACCCAGGTTTACTTCGCCCGCGCAATTGCGGGAGGACAGGCTACCGAGCGCATTTCCAACAAGCCCGAGCTATTGGAGATGGATATCTTTCTGCGGCGCGCCGGCCTGTACCGCGACTTGGAACGCGAGATTCGCCAGCTTCCCGAGAACACGCGCGAGCAACTCGATTGGTACTGCCAGGGTGTAAACGATGGTCTGGTCGACGCGGGCCGCACGCTGCCGATGTGGGTGACAGGGTTTCGCCCGCGACCGTGGGAACCAGTGTCGGTCCTGCTCATCGGCAAACTTCTGAGCTTTGCTGGCCTGACGATTGCCGAGCAGGAAAACGAACGGCTGTTGTTGGAATTGATTCAACTCGGCGTCGATGAAGAGCGAATCCGCGAGCTATTCAATCCGTACCTTGATGGCATTGATTTCGAGCCGCTGCGCGAAATTCGGATCGCCAAAAGGTTGTCGGACGAAACATTGGAAGTGCTCGCTGATTTGCCACGGTTGGCAGGCAGCAATGCCTGGGCTGTGAGCCCGGCACGAAGTGCCACTGGCAACGCGCTGCTGGCATCTGATCCGCATTTGGAAGTAAATCGGCTTCCGGCTATTTGGTACGAGATCGCGCTCCGTTGGGGCGAAGGACAATACGCAATGGGGGCCACGCTGCCAGGCTGTCCGATCATGGCAGTGGGTCGCACGCATCACCATGCCTGGGGCGTGACTTACATGCACGCCGACACAAGTGATTTTTTCATTGAGGACTGTCGCCCCGGTGGCGGCACCGGGTGGCAATACCGGCGAGGTGAACAGTGGTTCGATTTTCAACGCCGGCAGGAGATTATTCGCCGCAAAGGCGATGAGCCGCTGACGATCGATGTCTATGAAAACGAGCAGGGAATTCTCAGCAGCACGCCTGATCCGGCGGAAGGGCCCGGCAAGTATTTGAGCGTTGCGTGGATCGGAGAACAGATCGAAGGGGGCCGGGCGATCGGAACTTGGTTGGATGTGATTGCCGCGCCAAGCACTGCGGCCGCGATGGAAACCGTGCGTTCGGGGCCGCATCCTTCGTTAGTGTGGCTGTTTGCCGACCGTGAAGGTCACATTGGTCTACAAGCCAGTGGTTGGCTGCCTGTTCGCGGCGGCGGCAATTCCGGCATTATGCCGGTGCCAGCGTGGGACGTGCAAAACCATTGGCAGGGCAGGGTGCGGGCGGATTTGTTGCCCCGCGAGTATGACCCGCCCATCGGTTTCGTCGCCAGTGCGAACGAAGAATTGTATCGCCGCGATGGACCGCCATTGCACGCGCATGCACAACCCGACTACAGAAAACGACGGATCGTCGAGCGCCTAACAGAACTGCCGCGCGCGACTATCGAGGACATGGAGAGCCTACAGTATGACGTGCTCAGCGTGCAGGCGCGCGATCTGCTGCCGGTATTGTTGGCATTGGTCGATGATTGCCCGCTCAAGCAAATGCTGTCTGCGTGGGATTGCCGATACACACACGCAAGCACCGAGGCGACGCTGTTCCAGCACTTTTACCGCCATGTGGTATTGCAGATCTTTGGCAACGAACAAGGCATCGGCTGGCGGCGGATGTTTTACCTGTGTACACGGATGGGGTTCTCGACGATGGTGCTAACCGCCATCGATCGCACGCTACGCAAGGTGACCTCATCGTGGTGGCGCGGGCGCAGCAAACAGGCGCTGGTGCAAAAGGCGGCGGAGCTCGCTCAGTTGGAGCCAATCGTGCCGTGGGCCGAATTCAATACGTTTCACTTCGTAAATCGCTTTTTCGGCACCGCGCGCGGTGGACGCCTGTTGGGTTTCAAATCGAAGGCAATCGCGATGCCAGGCTGCCATGCGACGCCGTTTCAGGGCCACCTTATGACGACCGCCACGCGAGAAACGACGTTTGCTCCGACGTACCACTTCGTGACCGATTTGGGATCTGACGAGGCGTGGACGAATTTGCCTGGCGGCCCCAGTGAAAATCGCTTCTCACAGTGGTACAAAACAGATATCCCCCGCTGGATCGCCGGTGAGTACAAGCGACTATCGCCCAACGGCGATGAATAGGCGGAAACTTTCTTCAGCCGCGACCGCGCCGAACCTTTTTCGGCACGATCGCTCTCCACTCGCATGACCGAATCCCCATCCGATTTAGCTGCCGCTCGCACTCGCGTCGCAGCGGCGTATGATCCCGCCACGCTGGAAAGCGCGGGCACGGAACTACTGAGAGTACTGGCAAATCATCTGCAGCGTGTCGAATCACGCGACGCCAAGGTGCTGAATTGGCGAGCGCCGGCTGCGCTTGTCAGTGAAGCGAAACGATTCCTCGCTGCGGGAATGAACGAAAAAGCGGGGGCATCCGTTGTGCGCAGCGTTGCTGCCATCGCCAAGGAGATGTTGGCACGCGGCCAAAATATGCATCACCCACATTACGTGGGGCATCAAGTGCCGGCACCTGTCCCACTCGCGGGGTTGTTCGATTTCGTCGGTAACGTGACAAATCAGGTAATGGCGATTTACGAAATGGGGCCGTGGGCGACGGCGGTCGAACATGCCGTTGTCGATGCAGTGGGAGAGCAACTTGGTTTTCGCGCTGGCTCTTTTTCAGGTCTAGTGACTTCGGGCGGCACACTGGCTAACCTCACCGGGCTGTTGGCGGCACGGAATGTCACTCTTGAACTTTCTTGGTTAACTGGTATTGGCGGGACCACCAAAGCACCCGTGCTCGTCGCCCATGCGGACGCGCACTATTCGGTGACGCGCTCTGCCGGGATCTTGGGATTGGGCACGAATCAAATCATTTCCGCTGCACTCGATGACCGACGGCGCATGGATGCTAATCAGTTGGATGAATTACTCTGCGAATTGCGGTCGAATGGGACGCCGATCGTAGCTGTTTCGGCCGCCGCGTGCGCAACACCAATCGGGGCGTTTGACCCAATTTCAGACATTGCGGACGTGTGCCAACGCCACGATGTTTGGCTGCACATTGACGCGGCCCACGGCGGGGCGTTGGCGTTCAGCGACAAACACCGACATCTGCTGACCGGCATCGAGAGGGCGGATACCGTCGTATGCGATGCCCACAAGATGATGTTCATGCCGGCGCTGTGCGCTTTGCTTTTCTACCGCAATAGGGAGCACCGACTCGCGCCGTTTCACCAAGAGGCGCCGTATCTTTTCGATCCGCTGGTGCCTGAACTTGCGGAGTACGACAGCGGCGTTGCAAATCTCGAATGCACCAAGCGGGCGGCGGCGTTCGGCGTGTGGGGCGTTTGGTCGCTGCTCGGTCCGCAGATTTTTGCAGACATGGTCGACGTAACGATCGACACGGCACGTCACTTTTACGAGATGCTCGAAGAAGCCATAGATTTTGAAGCGCTGCACGTGCCGCAGTGTAATATCGTAGCGTTTCGATATTTGCCTGCGAGCGTGCGCGAAATGGCGCCTGAGAAAGTCGATGAGTTCCAATTGCGGTTACGCCGCCGCGTCATCGAGTCGGGCGAATTCTATCTCGTCCAAAGCCGAATCGACGGCCGACCGGTGCTGCGGACGACAATCATGAATCCGCTGACGACGCCGGACGACTTGCGGCAGTTGATGGATTGTCTGCGGCGCCAAGGAAGCGAGCTTCTCGCCGGGACGAATCTCACAGGCACGCCGCTGAAAACTGCGGCGCTTTAGCGATTGCCGCTCTTTCGCACGTGCTGCGATGCCATCTTCGTCTTCAATTGGCTTTTATCCATCTTTTTTCGGAGATTTGCAAATTTGGTGGCGGGCTTACGGCCGGCCGGCTTTTGTGACTGCGACATAACTCTGCTCCTCCCAAACGCGACCCAGTGACGATTCAGACTTAAGCGAGCATCTGCCGCTCTCCTTGAATATTAAACACTTGTCGCAATCAAAGCAATCTCGCCGCAGCTGACCAGTGCGACGCAAACGCTGAAGCAATCTGCCAGCGGGCTCGGCGTATGTTGCCGTTTCATTGTTTCAGGGCGTCAATACAATGAATGCATGCAGGTATTGCTTCGTTATTTTCGATCGACGCGGTTAGCGCTGGCTGCGCTTGCGATATCGACCGCTGCCGGCTGCTGGGAGAAGATTGAATACACCGGCGACCATTCGAAAACATCGTCGCCGGCTAAAACCACGTCGCCGGCTGTTGCTACCAACAACGTCCCAGTGGTCCCAGATGCCTCGGTTCCGAACCCGGCCGTTAGCGCTCCGCCAACTGCAGAAGTATCAAATACGATGGCGGCCGTCACCACACCGGCACCAACTCCGAACGCGACGAGCCCGAATACCGCGTCTGTGAACGCAGATGACCGCTACGCGGCACCTCCAACGTCACCGGTGGCGCCGGAGGTGGCTCCCGTGTCCCTAAAACTTGTCGAAAGTCCAAGCGCCTTGACTCCTCTGACGAAAACCGCCGAGGACGATCGGTACACCGTCGCACCAAGTGCCGTGCCTCCTGCGTCAGATTCGCGATCGGGAGAGGCGACGACTGCGAGCCCTCCAACTCCCTCAGATGCTGCGCCGGTGCAGGTTGCTACGGACGCGTCGCAGCAAGTCGCCTCACTTCCTGATACCGCAGCGACGGCGGCAGCCCCGGCAAGCGTGATGAGTACCAAGCGTGCCGCGTGGCTTTTAGGCAGCCGGTTGAGCCTTGCAGCGCTCGCCAATGATCGTGGAGTTGCTGCCAAAAGCGTGCCTGAGTGGTTCGCCGATGCACAGCAGTCAGCAAAGATACTAAAGACGACTGTTCCCGCACTTCCCTCCCCCTCGGCATTGGGAGATACCGAGCCCATATCGAAGCAGGTTATGGACTATCTGCTGGTGAATGGCCAGCGAATCGGGCACGATCTCACAAAGCAATATGGGGCCGCGGAAGCTTCGCTGTTCGAAATCGCGTTGAAGTCGAATCTACTACTTCTCATTTATCGCCCCGGCACTTTGACCGTGGACTCGATTTCCGCCGCGATTCAAGAGTCGGCCGCACGGGCGAAACTACCAGAGAAACTGTGGATGCCGCTCATTGATGCGCTTAACAGTCAAGCACCACCGAAAGAAGTGCAGGCAGACGTTCGCAAGCTTCATGGCGACGTTGATCAATTTCTCGCCGGCGCGGCGGAGCCAAACGGCAAATGAGTGCCACGCCCAACTCGCTGCCGCCTTGGCAACGGTCCACTTTTTTCGTCGCACTGGGGGGAAGCCTGCTCATGTGGGCGGCGCAACCGCCGCTCGCGCTGGGGTGGCTGGTTTGGGTGGCGCCGGTGCCTTGGCTTTACATCACGCAGTTGGGCGATCTTCCGGGACGACGGCCGTACCGGGCCTTGTACGTCGCGGGCTTTGTCTACTGGATGATGGCGATACAATGGCTGCGTTTGCCCCACCCGCTAACGAGCATTGGATGGGTCGCCCTGTCGGCCTATCTCGCCGTGTATTTACCAGTTTTCGTCGGGTTGTCGCGAGTGGCTATCTATCGGTTCGCTTGGCCATTGTGGTTAGCCGCACCGATTGTGTGGACCGGCCTAGAGTTGGCACGTGCCCACTTGCTGACTGGTTTTTTAATGGCGTCGGTCGCCCACACGCAAGTGCATTGGCTGACGCTAATTCAGGTTAGCGATATTGTCGGTGAATACGGAGTGGACTTCCTCATCTTGCTTGTCGCGGCGTGCATTACGCGGGTAATCAACATTTGTGGCCGCGGCTTCCAAGCCGGAAAAAATGAATCGCGGAAATTGGGCCAACTTTTGTTCCCTGCCATCCCTGCCGTGGTCTCTCTCGTGATTGTGCTCGCATACGGTCAGTTCCGTATCCAGCAAGTTGATACCGAGTCGACCGCCAGCAATGCCGGGCCGCGAATTGCGCTCATTCAGGGGAACAGCTTGGCCGAATGGAAACTGGATCCGAACCGGGAACCGAAGATTATGGACGAGTACGCGAGGCTTTCCGAGCGGGCGGTTGCGGCCGCAAAAGAATTCGGGGATGGCCGCGCGGTCGATCTCGTGGTGTGGCCGGAGACGATGTTTCGGATCCCCCTATTCGCGTTCGATCCTGCTTTCAGCCCACCGGCGCACGCGATAAGCAGCCCAGAAGCGCTCGCTGCATGGGCCCCGCGTGAACTGGCCGCGCTAGTCGAGCGGCTCGGAACGCCAATTCTGGTTGGAATCGACCGAGTGTTTGGAGCGGCGCCGCAAGTGGGAACTTCCGATGAATCCGTAATGCAACAATTCAACTCGGCCGCGCTTGTCGACCGGAAAGGAAGTATCGTCGGCACGTACGACAAAATGCACCGCGTGATGTTCGGCGAATACATTCCGTTCGCCGATTGGATTCCGTATTTATACAAACTCACGCCTCTCACCGGCGGCATCATTGCCGGGGAAAAGCCTGTGGCGTTGCGACTTGACGACACTTACTGCTTCTCGCCGAACATTTGCTACGAAACTGCGATTCCGCACGTCATTCGCCGGCAGGTCGCTACTCTAAATCGTGAGAACGAAAGTCCAACCGTGCTCGTGAATCTCACCAACGATGCTTGGTATTGGGGCTCGAGCGAACTCGATATGCACCTAGCTTGCGATGTATTTCGCGCTGTCGAAACTCGGGTGCCCCTCGTGATTGCGGCGAATGGTGGTATTTCGGCTTCGATCGATCGAGTTGGACGTGTAGTCGCTCGAAGCAAAAAACAATCGTCCGAGTTCCTGATTGCGGACGTGGAACCTGGCCACGTGTCGAGTTTTTATGTCCTTTTTGGCGACTGGTTTGCCAGCCTATGTTTGGCTTGCTGCATCGTCCTGAGTATTGTTGAATGGCGTTCTCGCCGAGCGCTGCGCAGCCGTTCTGTGCCCCCTACCAACCCCTAATCCCGCCCTTGGTTCCCGCCGATGCCCGTCGTTCTGCAACTTATTGATTCCCACAAGCGATACGGCGACCAAGCGTTGCTCGATGGCGCGAGCTGTGCGCTAGCCGATGACCAGAAGGTCGGTCTGATCGGGCGAAATGGCGCCGGTAAATCGACTGTGTGTCGCGTCCTGCTCGGTGATGAGGAATTGGATGCGGGCGAAGTGGTGCGCGGCCGGCAGTTGCGGTTGGGGTATCTTCGTCAGCATGATCCGTTTCACCCCGGCGAGACGGTTCGTGAGTTCCTCATGCGCGATAGCGGCCAGCCCGATTGGCGGTGTGGTGAAGTCGCTTGGCAGTTTCAATTTCCCGATGCCATGCTCGACCGCCCGGTCCGCGCACTTTCTGGTGGATGGCAGACACGCACCAAGTTGGCTTCTCTGCTACTTCACGATCCCAACCTGCTAGTGCTCGACGAACCGACCAACTTCCTCGACCTGCGTACTCAGATGCTCTTGGAGCATTTTCTGGAAAACTTCCGCGGCGGCTGCCTCATCGTGTCGCACGATCGTGAGTTTTTGAAAAAGACGTGCACGCACACGCTGGAGCTATCTCGCGGCCAACTTACGATGTATCCCGGCAACGTCGAAGCGTATCTGGCCAATGTTGAGGAGCGACAGGAACACGACCGACGAGTGAACGCAACCACACTCTCCAAACGTCGGCAATTGGAAACGTTCATCGCCAAGAATCGTGCCAGGGCGAGCACCGCCACGCAGGCCAAGAGCAAAGCGAAACAACTCGAGCGACTCGAACTGATTCACGTCGCCGGTCCCGAATCTAGTGTGCGCTTCAAATTCCCAGACATTGAAGCGCGCCAGGGTCCCGCTGTTCGCACGAAGGACCTCAGCATCGGTTACCCCGATCGTACGATCGCGAGCGAGGTCCATGTCGAGATGGACCATGGCACGCGGATTGGCATCGTTGGTGACAACGGTCAAGGGAAAACAACGTTCTTGCGAACGGTCTGCGGTTCGCTCGACCCGATCGACGGCGAAGTTATTTGGGGCTACGGTTGCCAAGTCGGCGTGTACGCGCAGCACGTTTATACGTCTCTTCCTGAACAGAAGACTGTCCTTGAGTACCTCGAATACCAAGCCGTGCCGGGTACGGTCACACAGCAGATTAAGGATGTTGCCGGCAGCTTGCTATTCAGTGGCGACATGGTCGAAAAACGCATTAAAGTTCTGAGCGGCGGTGAGCGGGCCCGGCTTGTAATGGCGGGGCTGTTGCTCCAAAAGAACAATGTCCTCGTGCTCGACGAACCAGGCAACCATTTAGACGTTGAGTCCGTCGAAGCGCTCGCAGAAGCCCTAATCAGCTATAGCGGCACGGTTATCTTCACCAGCCACGATCGGCACTTCATGCACCGCGTTGCGACCCATGTGATCGAAGTTCGCGGTGGCCGCGTCGCCAGTTACCTTGGCGGCTTCGACGAATACGTGTATCGGACACAAATTGAAATCGATTCCGGCTTACGTGCCCCGCACGGAACGGCGACATCGCCAAACGCGGCAACCGTTGCTCCCGCGAGCGATCGAAAGCCTCGCGGCCGCTCAGACCGCGATTCTCAAAAGAAATTGAAAGCCGTTGAGCGCAAAATCGCCCGTTTGGACGATGAGAAAAAAGCGGCTAACGAAAAACTTCTGAGTGTCACTTCGACAGCCGAAGCCCAGCAACTGCAGGGCGATATTACGAGGCTCACATCTGAATTGGCGACGCTAGAAGAAGAGTGGCTCCAGCTATCTTCGGATTTGGAAGCGACCTGAAGCAGCCCGTGCGGCGGGCGCGAGCCCTACGAAACAAAGCAGCATGAGGGCCGACGGCTCGGGAACTGCGGCAGATTCGACGGAGTTTCCTGCCCCGGCGGCAGTCGCTCCAAACCCGGCTCGCCAAACTGCGTAGTCGGCTTGATCAATGATCCCATTGCCATCGCCGTCAGCTCCTGCGTAGCGAGTTGCGATCGAACCCCGCATATTTCTCCAGAGAACATAGTCGGCCATATCCACGGTGCCGTTGCGATTAAAATCGCCCGCTAGAGCGCCGAGTTCATAAGCGCCGATGTCGTAATCGCCACCGGCCGGGCGCGGCAGACCTATCAGATCTCCGGGCGGTGCGAAACTGCTGGTTCCGGAGTTAACCGCGGGCGAACCGCTTTTGAGTCGATAGTCATTTCCGGACACATTTGCGAATAGCTGCGCTGCAGTGGCGACGAGCGAATGGACGTCCTCGCCGGTTGTCGATTGCCATTGAGCCAGTGTTTGAAAAGAATTGCCATCGTTCGGCGTAAAACGCGAAGTAACGACGTTGTAATCGCTCGAGAGAGTGGTCAAGCTGTCGGACGTGATATCGATCGCGCCGTGACTCGGATTGTTGTTGAGCAAAATGTTATTGCGCACGGTCGTATTCGCGCTGTTCGCCTGAATATTGAGCGCCCACCGCGCGTCGGAGGCTTCGATGATCGTATTGTTAACGACGACATCGCCACTGGAGCCGCCGCCCCCATCGATTTGGTAAAGCGATATCCCGCTGGCGTGATTGTTATAGAGCAGGTTGTTTGCCACGAGCGAATTCTGGACGCCGTCCATATTGATCCCGCTACCACCGCCCGTTCCGTTGTTGTAAATAATATTTCCAGTGACAACCGCGCCGGTGATGATGCCATCGCCGCCTTGGCTGGCATCGCCGTTCATGTGAATGCCGTTGTCATGATTGTTAAATGAGATGTTATTCCGAATTACCGGGCGATCTCCACTATTTGAAACGTAAATCCCGTGCTGATCCACCGAGCCGCTTGTCGTGTTGGATTCGATGAGCAAATCATTCACGAAGCCTGTGAAGATGCCCCATTCGCCGTTATTCGTCGCCGTCACGTTACGAATTGTGACGAATTTGGCGAGCGCATCGGAGTCGCCAACGCTTCGTACGCCAGCGCGCGGCATGCCAGTAACACTGAATCCGTTGATGGTCACGTAGGAAGCGCTTTCGAGATTGATTCCATCCGGGGTCGTCGCATTCCGCTGATTGATTGTGACACCCGGATCGGCGTCGAATTCGATTGGGGCGGCAGCGCTACCACTTGTATCGAGATAGAACCCGGTGTAATTGCCCGCATGGACGGTGACTTTGTCACCGGCGCTTACTACGTCGGCCGCGTGTTGCAGAGTTCGCCACGGCGACGCGGCTGTACCTGTTCCGGAATCGCTTCCCGTAAGTGAAACAACGTAATTCGCCGCCACTGCCGCTGAGGCAACGGTAACGCATGCAAACAGTGAAAGCGTGCCTATCAGCCTGTTGAGCATTTCCGTACTCCGTTACGCTCGGTGTAACCGAAACGAAAGAATTAGCGTTCCGAGGACTGCAGCAAGACACGCAACGCATGATGGCTCGGGTACGCCGGCCAAGCCGAATTGAAGCGAGATGCCGATGCCGGCCCCCCCTGCACGGCCCGCAAAATCCGATCGCCAAACGGTGTAGTCACCGCTATCGATTCTTCCATTTACGTTTCCATCTGCTGGTAACCCCGTACCAGATTGATTTAGAGTGTTTCGCCACACCACGTAGTCGGCGGCATCTACAACCCCATTGCCGTTGTAATCGCCGGCCAACAAGGGTATGAATGCTTGCGCAAACGTCGAGGCTCGCGCCGTCGCGATTTGCGTGGAGTTGAGTTGCTGGCTCGTGCCGCTGGGACTCATCAGATTAGCAGTGCCACTTGCCGTGTGGTTCAATCCCAAGTTGTGCCCAAGCTCGTGAGCCATCACCGAAGAGATAACGTCGTGGCCACTATCGAACGTGAGCAGCGTCGCGCCCACATAATCTGCACTACCGTTGGCCGCAATGAACGAAAGCCCTGCGGAAGTATTCGCATTCAGCGGCGTAAAAAAGGGCACAACGCTGACGAAAATCAGATTGAGCACGAGCGGATTTGGATTCAAGATCCCCGCGGCACGCGCATTCGCCACGATCGTATTAAGGTCACCTTGCGGACGAGTGCCACTGCCGGCAATACCTTGGTACGCAAACGTATTGTTGTACCGCATGACGGTCGGTAGGAATTTAATGTTAATTCCCGCCTGAGCCCAAATTGTATCAATCCCGGCTTCGATATCGGCGGTCTGATTTGCATCCCCAAAAACAGTAGCCGGCGACGTCCCGTTATCGAGCGCGGTTTGAATTAATTGCACAGTGACCTGCCGCGTGAGAGGTTGCGGCGGATCAACAATCAGCGCCGCGACAGCGCCCTCGCGCACCAATGCCAAAGCGACAAATGCCGCGATTGCGGCACGAATGCGGTACCTCATAGAATCTCCCAGCGATTGCCCACCTCTCGTGTATCGCTAAGAGTTGCAGAGAGTATTCCGCAGAGAAGAGCGACAAATAGTCCGGGAGGGATTCGAACCCCCGACCAAGGGATTATGAGTCCCCTGCTCTAACCGCTGAGCTACCGGACCGAAATGCCTTAAAATATGATAGTTATATGTAGTTCAAAAATTTTCAGAGAACGCCTATACACCCGATTATACACCCGTGTACAACTGAGCATAAGTGACTTCCGGCTGAAAGCCAAAGCCGGAGGTCCGTACTACCCGACGATTCCCCTAGCATGACGTAGTGCCGTGGCTCATTCTACTCGACGTGCCAAACCCAAGAAACCTCGCCCAGATTTCCCCTTGTTCCCCCATGCCACGGGCTACTGGGCGAAGAAAGTTCGGGGCAAGTTCTGCTACTTCGGCAAAGTGGCTGACGACGCCAAGGGCGAGGCCGCAATGCAATTGTGGCTCGACCAGAAGACGCGCTACTCGCTGGCCGTACACCCCGGATTACACCGGACGGACTAACCGTCGCCAGCTTGTGCAATCATTTTCTTACCGCGAAAGAGCAACAGCGGGATGCCGGCGACATTCGGTCTACCACGTTCGCTGACTACTTCGCCACGGCGAAGCTGGTTGTCGGTTCTTTCGGTAAGACGCGGCTGGTGGATGATCTTGCTGCTGACGACTTTCAAGCATTGCGTGCGCAGCTCGCCAAGAGATACGGGCCCCATGCGCTAAGCCGGGAAGTGCAGCAGATTCGCACGATGTTCAAGTACGGCATCGACGCCGGATTGATTGAAAGGCCGGTGCGGTTCGGCCCTACCTTTAAGCGGCCCGAGAAACGGATCATCCGTGCCCACCGGCAAAAGAGCGGGGATCGCATGTTCGAGGCGGAGCAGATCCGGTGGCTTCTCGGCAGCTGCCGATCAACCGCTCAAAGCGATGATCCTACTGGGTATCAATTGCGGTTTCGGAAACCATGATTGTGGCACGCTGCCCAAGAGTGCTGTGAACCTAAAAACTGGCTGGGTGAGCTTCCCCCGGCCCAAGACAGCAATCGAGCGCCGATGTCCGCTGTGGCCGGAGACGATCAAGGCGATCCGGGAAGCGATGGCACAGCGTCCAAAGGCCAAACAGCGTGAACATGACGATCTGGTTTTCGTCACGAAATACGGGCAGCCGTGGTCAAAGGATACGAGCACTAACCCGGTGAGCCAAGAGTTCCGCAAGCTGATGGATGCCATAGATAGGGAAGCGGCAAAGGCTGCCAAGACAACGGAAATCGAAACCACCGAAAATTTATCGCTACGGTCTGGGATTCTACGCCCTGCGGCACACCTTCGAAACAATCGGTGGCGAATCGCGCGACCAAGTCGCCGTCAACCATATCATGGGCCACGCCGACTGCGAGCATGGCTGGCGTCTACCGAGAGCGGATCAGCGATGAACAGCTGCAGGAGGTCGTGAATCATGTAAGGACTTGGCTCTTCCCGCGCAAGAAGCCAAGATAATTCAGTGACTGATAGCGAACGCGGACGGTTTGCCGTTTTACAGCGAGAGCTTTAAACTGTTCTCGATCCGGATTGGGATGTTGGCCCAGCCAGTCGGTGCGGCGCCAGAATCCGGCGCTTCAAGGGCATCGTGATCGATCATGGCTCTCAAACCCGACGACCTCTGGAACTTCCATACATTGGTGGCGTCCTATGTAATGCCGACCAAGAAGCTGTGCGAAGCCCTTCTCAAAGTGCCTGTAGATAAGGCCGCCATCCTTAAACGCATCACGGAAATCGAGCCGAGCCCTAAGCTACATAAGCCGAAGAGATACTACGCATTGGCGCCGCGTATGTTGCGGCGAACCAAACAGCCGACTTCCAGCTAAATCCGCTGTTTGCGAATTGGCATCATCGATTCGTCCGCGATGCAGATGAATTTCACCGGCGCCTACGTGAGCTCAGGCCGGAATCTGGACCTCCTTCGATTTCAAACAAGCCGCATCCATCGCCGCAGAATTTAAGCCGGCCTTTGAAAACATGCACGTTGCAGTTTCTCAAGGAGGAGGTGAACGCCGCGATAGCTTTACTCAAGGGCGGCAGCTTTGACGTCGGAGGCGAGTAGCGAACGATCTAAGAAAGCAACCCGCCGTCTCGGCGACGGCCGCCCGCGAGATGAGCTCGCCCAAGTCAATTTGTAACTTGGCGGAAATGGCACGCCACGCAGGGAAAGGTGTCCGCTCGCTACGGCCTCTAATAACGGAAGGTGTTCTACCGCCTGCGGCAATTCAACAAAGCCAAACGGACCCTAAACAGTGGCGATGGGAGGACGTGAGGCCAATACTCGAAGTATCGAACATCATCTGAGTCGATGTCAGTTCCCGCACTAGCAAAGAAATGGGGCGTCGGCACGGGAAAGATCTACACGCTGATCCACAACGGCGAACTGAAGGCGATAAACACCAGCATCGGGGCAGGGAAGAGGCCACGATACTCGATTTCTCGCAGTGCTATTGAAGAGTGCGAGCAGAAACTAGCCGTAGTGTTATACGCTGTGACACCAACTCGTAGACCGCGTGCGCGCCGATCAAGCCAAGTCACTAAATACTTCAAAGAGATATAACTCAGGAGGACCGCTACGCAAAAGTGAGGTCGAGTCCTTCCAATAGTGAACAGGGCAATGCTGCATCAGTCGGCACTGTGGAAGCGGGCCGGCAACTAGCAATTGATCTGGCGAAACGGATTGGGCCGAAGTTGGTAGCAATGGTGATTCAGCAAGCCGAATATGACCGAATTGCTCGAAAAATTAGCCACCCAGCGGTAAGTTTCTCGAGTTTTTTACTCGATTGTTGACAGAACTCGAATTCAGCTTTAAGCTTCCAAATGTTGAGCCGGCACAAGCGGCTCGAAAATGGTGCAAAGGTGTGCCTGTGGCCAAGAGTGCCACGGCTGCCCTGGATGGGGCCCGAAGACGCGAAATTAGCGTTGATAGTGTTGGAAAACTGAAACGATTCGATCTGATGCCCGCAGATCTGTGGACTCCAAATCGGTGCGTTCGTCGACACTTTACTACAGATTTCACCACTCTGTATCTTTGCCATCCCAACATCGTTTGCGGCGGAAACGTTCAACGTTTTTCCGCTTATCGTATGATTCTAGTTTCTATAAGGCCAAATTCGATGATTAATTTTATTTCCAGCTCCGACGACCAACTGTCGGGCAAAGAAGTTGCCACCAGCGGCCAGACCGGTGTTGACGATCCGGCTTCGGGGCCTGACTCAAGCTAGATATAACCAGCCTGGCTGCACCAGGCACGAGTCTCTTCAGGAAATTACTGGACTTCCGAAAACTAGGTGCGAGCGATGACGAACTCCGCCAGGCGGTCGAACTCCCGCTCGAGGAAATACGCCGACTCATTGGCAACCGTGCGGAACGCCGCAAACAAGAGGAGGAGGCCAAATGGGTACGGATCCAAGCCCTGCTCCGCGACAAGGTTATTTCTGCACGGTCGCCAGACTTAAACGCAAACAACTTGTCGAGAAAGGGTTCGACCCGAGCTTTGTTCGCAAGGTGACTAAGCAGATGAGTGTCGCAGCCGGCGTGACCGGAGGTAACGCCGCCGACAGCGGAAAGGAAAGTGTAGCCGACCGCCTCGTCGAGTTGGCCTTAGCCCGCTTCCGAATTGGCCGTAGCGAAACTGATGAAGCGTTCGCCGTCGAGAGGGGCGGACCGAACATCGCCATCATGTTTCGCGGATCGCGCGAGTCTTTGCGGTCCAAGATGGCGCCTATGTACCGCCAAGAGTATGGCCGGGTTCCCTACTTAAACGCCGTGGCCGATGCAATGAATGTGCTGCAAGGCGAAGCCTTGGGTGCAGATCAAGAGCAAACGTACACTTTTGCGTTGCAAATGATGGCCCGAACATCATCATCGACCTAGGCGATGCCACCGGACGCTGTGTGGAGGTCATCTGGAAAGTGGGAAAGTCCTGGATCGGTCCCCCGTGCTGTTTCGACGTACGGCGACGACTGGCACATTCCAAGTACCGGAAGCGCGGGAAATCTTGCCGAATTCCGCAAGCTGCTCAACGTCACCCGAGAGTTGGCCGGTTCTGCTGGGGTGGCAAGTTGCTGCACTCATGCCCGATATCGAGCATGCGATCCTGTTGCTGGGCGGCCAACAGGGCACAGCGAAGACGACGACCGCTAAAATACTCATTAATAACTTTGGCACCCCTCGCCCGCTGAAGTCCGCTCACAGCCACGCGAGAGCGAGCAGTGGGCAATCGCCGCCGCTGGCTGATGGGGCATCGCCATCGACAACGTTTCGAACATCAGCGACTGGTGGAGTGACGCGTTATGTCGGGCCGTGACGGGTGATGCTTGGCTTCGTCGTCGGCTGTACACCGATGGCGAGCTGGTTGTTATGTCCTTTCGCCGGGTAGTCCTACTGACGTCGATTGACGCGGGGGCACTGAAGGGCGACTTGGGTGATCGCGTGTTGTTGGTGGATCTAGAAACCATCCCTGAAGAAGTGCGCCGCTACAAATCTGAAATCGAGATCGAGTACAAGGCCGCCCAGCCCCGGATATTTGGTAGCCCTGCTCTGACTTGCTCGCCGACGTGCTGGTGGAAGCGCCTTCGGTAGTGCTGGAGCGGAAACCTCGGATGGCTGATTTCGCCCGCGTGCTGGCCGCGATGGATCGCGTGCTGAATCGGCGAGGTGACTGGGGTGACGGTAGTGACACCATTGCCGCTGCCAATACCTCTGCTGTTTCGAGCTTCAACATCTTTATGAGTCAGCGTTCGCTTATCGCTGAAACCGTTATTGAGTCGGATCACTTGCTCTGCTGTACAGAAACTGTGCGAGGATGAAGTTGGGTGGTCGGGCACGGCGGGCGATCTGTTGGTGCATTATGCTCAGGCTGCGTGCCAAGGTTGGCCCACGTCTGCAAAGGGCTTATCAGGCCGCGTAGCCCGACTGACGCCCGCTCTCAAGGAGGTCGGAGTCGCAGTCACCCGAGCGACTGTTCGGTCAAACCGAGGCCACATCTACACGATTTCGACTGCACCCAAAAGCGAAGCCGATTTTACCGTCACGACCCACACGACGATCACCGACTCGGCGAATTCCGGCGTAAATAGGTCGGGAGAAAGTGACGGTCCGCGTGACGATTGGGCCGACCCTGCTCCGTCAGTGCACCTACCGTCACGCCAGCGAGCCCGGAAGATACCGAGCAAAATGGCTCCCGTGACGTTGGTGATGATAGTGACTGTTCATTGCAGCCCTCTTTTAGCTGGGGGGCCGTATGACACCACTAGCTTTGATCGAGAAACTGACGTTCCGTGGAGTGGAGTTTCGGCTCGATGGCGACAAGCTGTGCTTTTATCCCCGCGAGCAACTCACGCCGCAGGACGTGGCGATGGTCCGTCAGCATAAGGCGGCCATCGTAAACCACCTAGCCCGGTGGCCGACCAACGGAGCGAATACACGCGTGTCGCCCGCGTCTTTCGGTGGCGTCGGCGGCCCTCCGAATCCGCAGGGTCCAATGATCGACGACGAGTTTTGGTGGTCGCGGCTGATTGACGTGGATTACCGTTACCTGACCTCGCCACGGAGGTACCCGGCGCCATGCCTTTGGTGTGGAGGGCGGTTCGCCCACAACCCTTTGTGCGACGAGCTCCGCCACGCATGGCAACCGGTGATGCCGTTGGAAAGCACAAAGGCGTGCCACTGCCCGATGTCCCTCGGGACTATTTGGTATGGGCGGCGACTGGTGACCGCTTTGACGACGAGCTGCGAGAAGCGATTCAGCACCACTTACAAACGCGGTAGAACTGCAGTCGTTTTGCCCGGAACCCCCTAACCTGCAGCCGCGAGTTAGCGGGCTGGGCAGAACGAAAGGAGCATACGACTGATGAACCCGGGAACATTACGGGACTGCAGTGGACTTAGACCACACTCCTGTGCACCGCCCATCGTCCCAATGGCCGCCGTGATCTGAGTCCCACTCTGGCCGTTGGTTACTATTGTGCCAATTCAGGGCATAGCGCTACATTCAAGGAGTAGACATTCATATCAGCAGATAGGAGACATAGCGATGCACGACGCATCAACACAGACGGCAAGCAACGTAACCTCAGCGATGGCCACGGTAGAGTCGCTGATGAGGCAGATTACGCTCGCCATCCAGGCGGCATCACCCTTGCAAGTCGAATGCCGATGGTGACCGAAGGCGACGGAACGAACTGGCCCCGCCAGCCGGCGACGTGCCGGAAGTTTCTCAACGATCCGCAGTGCCAGCGATCTGTGGCGAGCCGGTGATCGTGATTGGACTCGCGGGACCCACCGAGCCGCGAGATTGCCCAATAGGAGACGGAAGTTCACTGATACGGAAGTTCACTGACTACTATTGGCCGTTGCTGACCGTTTTGGTATATTCAAGACATTGGAATCTATAAGGCAACAAGGAGGCCTAACATGACAAACACACTATTGGCTGAAGAGCGTCTATCGCTCACTACTCTGGCGAGCGAGCTCGGAGTCAGCCCGAAGACGGTGTCCCGCTGGGTCGAAGGCTTTCGTGGCTGTCGGCTTGAACACTACCGTTTGGGCAAACGGCGTTACAGCTCACGACAGGCGGCAGCACGCTTTGTCGCGGCCCTGAACGATGAACTGATAGTGGCTGGCGAGGCCGCTGCGGTTGTCTAAGGCTCTACGGAGCCAAAGAAAATAGCCGGCACGGACGGAGCACGCACCGGCTTCGTAACTTATGGCTGACACTGAGGGAGTACTCGGTGCAGCTATTAACCCCAATGGAAATGGCTAATGAAGAGACACCACCTATCCCACGAGGAACCAAAATGCCAACTGATTCATCTATCAGCGACAACAAACTGAATCTTATGCTGCGAGCTTTATGCGGTCAATCGCAGCCAAGCGTCCTACAAAGGGCGGCTTAACTCCCTACTACCCAACTAACAGTGAGAACAGCACTCCGCTGGTTGAGGAAATCGACGATCAATTTAGTCGGTACAATCTTGAATGGATTGAAGACGAGTTTATTGACGGCGACGAATCGAGTGTGCGTCTTCCAAGGGTCGTTCTTCCCGGCAACGACCAAACTGTAACCGACGCGGCACGACGGTTTGGCGAACTACTCGCCCCGAGACGCACCCATTTTGTACGAGGTGGGCAGGTAGTTCGAATTGCACCCGACGAAAGCGGCGTTCCTACCATCGAGTTGGTTGTGCCTATTGAATTGGTACCCGAACTGCCCATGAGGCAGCAGTTGTGGCGCTGCTCAATCCACCCGCAGCGGGCCAGTTCCAAGATCTTGGGCTTGGAAAGGCCAGGCACGGCACTAAAGTCGAATGCATCGAAGTCCTTCGGCACCGGGAAGCCGGCCTGTTTAATGTGCGCCTGCAAGGCATTGGCACTGCGCGTGGCCAGTTCCAACTCCGTCAGTCGCAGCAGGTATTCCAGGTAGTCCTGATTGCTGTCGGCCGCCTCGCCGGCGAGCTTCGCGTGCTCGGCCAACATCGTCGGCAGCCGCAGGGCTTTGAAGGTTCAGTGCAAGAGCAGGGACGTTTCTTTCTGAGCCATGATCTTATCCTCCGTGAGAAAGTAACGAGTCGAATCTGCGCAGGTCCGGCAGCGGAACCTGGACCGCGGGAATCCATCGCAGCTGCCTACTGGTGTCATTCAATTCATGAGGCGTGGCGCGGAGCGCCAGTCGCTCGCAGCACACGGTAATTCGTTCGGCCGTGATGACGCTGTCGCCATGGCAGGCCTGGATGGCCTCGAGTACCCGATTGAGCGGGTGCTCTGCCAAGAGCTGCAGCACGCGAATGAACTGCCGGGCGCCCGGCAATGAACCGTGACGCGCTTCAAATCGCTCACGCAACTGGGTAAACGCCGCCGGCAGACGCCAATTGCGGTAGACGTCGGTGTGATCGAGATAGGCTGGCTTCACTCCCAGCGTGGACAAGTAGTGCAGCGGATCGAGCACCTGTTCGCCTTGGCCGTAGGACCGCTGGTGCTGGGCAATCCGTTGGCCGTCGCGGATGACTTCGACGCGATCGACGTAGGCTTTTACCGTGACCGTGGCGAACGCATGCCGCCGCGGCACACTGTAACGATTCTTCTCCCAGGCCACCGTCTGGTACTTGTCGACTTGGCGGACCTCGCTCACGGCAGCTTCGAACGGCGCTCGGGAAGCGGCAAGGCACTGGCCAGCTCTAACGCGAAGCGGCGCCGATCGTTTCGCTCTGACCCGCAATCGTCCGCTGAGCATCCCGCTCGCAGCATTGAAGCAGGTAGGCATTTAGCTCTGTCAGATCTTTCGCTTGAGGGACCGGAGTCGCCCACTGGCGCTCGAACAGCTTCACCCGGTTCTCGACGTGCGGTTTTTCGTTACCTCGAGCCGGCAGGCAGAACAACGGTTCGAAGTTGTAATGACTGGCCAGCGCCTGCCAGCGCTGGTTCAACTCTCGTTGTCGACCACGCAGGATCGTGGTCGCGACGGTTTTTGGGTTATCCCACCATAGCTCCTTGGGCACGCAACGAAAAAACGCAAAGGCTGCCACTGTGCCGTGCAGAATCGCCTCGGTCTTCTCGCTTGGCACGCAATCATAAAGGTGGCATTCGAGTACGCCCACGTCACGAGCAGGATCGGAACCTGGCTCGCGCCCTTCCGGGAAGTCGACCCAGATCTGACCGAAGTCGCTCTCGGCCCGTTGGCCTGGCTCGTACGACAAAGGGAGAAACGTTTCGCGCTGCCGGCCCCGCTTCGCGGCCACGTACCGCCGCACTTGGTCATAACCGCCGACGTACTGCTCTTCGTCTCGCAACCGCCTGAAGAGATGCGTCGCCGTGTGACGCTGCTTGCGCGGCGCCTGTTCGTCCGCAGCGAGAATCGCATCGATCCATCGTTGATGTACTTCGGTCAGTACCCGCCGCGGTCGCGGCAACAACAGCGTATACGGCCGCGGCTCCGACTCCGCCAGCACGCGCGGATCTTCCGCCGCGAATGCCCAAACGTCCGGGCGATCTCCCGAATGCACATCCCATCGCGATGGGCACGACGTATCCTGCCGTATTCCTCCACCTTCAGCATCCTTGACTCCGCTTCGCTGAATTCCCCAGTTTAAAAAACCGGGAATTCAGCTTACGAAGTCCGCTGCGGTGGGTCCCTTTTCAATGCCGATTCCGGACCCTAGGCGGGTCCCGTTTCAATGCCGATCTCCAAGTGCCGACTCAAGGCACGCAATCACGAAATCGAACAATTCGGCTGCCTCACTGGCCACCGTTGGCCGCTCCGAAACGGGCACGTCCTGGAACGACAAGCCGTAGCGGTCCAGCACGTGGGGCATGATCTTGGCGATGTGGTGGGCACCGGCAGCAACGATTGACCGAATACGTGCCGAGCTCAAAGCCGAGCGATCAACCGAGAGCTTCGCCAAACGCAAAGAGGCCGATGCCAAACGACGGGATAAAGCCCAAGCTGTTTACGCTGAGGATTTCACCGGGGCAGTCGTGACGTTCCTTGCCTTTCATCCTGCTCATGCTGAGCTTGCTCAGCGGCTGGCCCGTGTTGTGGCTGATCATGCCACTCCGGTCGGAAGCGGAACCGTGGCCCGGACAAAACGCATCCCAATGGAGCAACGAGCCGAAGCCGCCGTCATCGCGTGGATGAGACACCAAACAACCGGCTACGATTCAATGAAGATCCCACGAGTTAAGGGCAAGCGGCGGGAAGTGCGAAGGATGCTGGCGCAGCGATCAAAGGAATTGCTGGCTCGGTATCGTCGGGGAGAAGAGGGCGGAGGAGAGTGTCCGCTCGTGAAGGCATTGGAACGGCAAAGTCGAGAAGTCAAAGCGGGTGATTGCCAGATGCACCCCGTGTCGCTAAACAGGAGGACTCGGCCGGTGCTGTTTGTCATCATGAATTGGCTCTATTGGGATGGAACGCTGCGAGGGATCGCCGCCGGCCGCTCGTGTTCAATCCGAATCTCAGCCGGAGGCCAATCGCGGCCCCGGCATTTGAAAGCGAACGTACACCGACCACATCTGCGTTCATTTTCGCCAACGGGGAGAATTCCATGGGGACCTTCATCACGACGATCAAATTCACGCAGAAGGGCATCGAGAGTATTCACGAGTCGCCCAAGCGAGCAGCGGCATTTAAAGCCGTAGCGAAGAGGATGGGCGTCAAGGTCGCTGGCATCTATTGGACCCTCGGCGAGTTTGATGGCGTCGTTATCATTGAGGCTCCCGACGAGGAAACAGCAACGGCAGCCATGCTGCATCTGTCATTGTACGGCAACGTTCACACGACAACAGTTCGGGCGTTTGGCTCAACCGAAATGGAGAAGATTATCGGTTTGCTGGGCAAGAAGCGAGTGGGGTGAGCGGCGGACTCGTGGCGATTCGTGAACCGGGTTGCGACTACGAGTTCCGAAATTAAGAATTGATCTCGACCCGGCGTGTGCAGGGACCCATGAACGCCGGCGTGGCTACCCTTGCTCGTGCAAGTACTCTTCCGCTTCTGCGGCGGTCTCAAACGAACGATCTTCGGAGATTCCGCTGAGATTGACTACGTAGCCGCCCAATTCGTCATCGTGGGAAATCTCGCAGCCGAGTCCCAACTCTTCAGCAACGGCCCTAAGGTGCGTTAGGTCGTTTTTTTCGTCTCGAACCTCTGACTTGGCCAGGGCTTTCTGCTGTGCCTTGGGCTTCGATCTGGTTTGGGTGGTTTTGGGCCCCGCTTTGGGTTTCGGCCTCTTTTTGGAGTTGGCTTTGTAGCTTCTTTTTAGTCATTTTGATTTTGCATGCGAGAGGAGCAAATCGAAACCGGTATATTTGGTGTCCGGCGTGGGCACAATTTTAGCAGATTCTGACGATCCGCCGCACGCGTTGCGACATCCTGTATTCGCTGCTGCGGCGGCGAGCTTATCCACGCGGGCGAGCACGCTGACGTTGACGAAGCTGTAGGCGGTTGCGAACCAAATTGTAGAGCTGCGGTTCGTCTGCTTCGAGCGTCACCGTTACCGCAAAATTCTGGTCAGTGATTGACGGCGGAGCCCATATTCGCTGGGCTCGGACTATTAAGTATGAGATTTCGCCGTAATCTTGCTGTTCACGGCTGAACTTCCAAGAGGATCGCTGCAACGTGCTGGAGCGAAGAGCGGTCGGTCCCGGTGATAAACCACATTTAGCCGCTCCCTGAAATGCCTTGGGTACGCCGTCGCCAGCTTGTTCTGCCGCTTCTTGTTCCTCACTCGTGAAATGCCGATACGCGTCGACAACTTCATCAAGGGTCTTGCCGCGAATCAGCGTGCAATTCATACGGACGCCCAGATTCGGCCCGACGGCGTCTGACCGGCGGATCGTAGGCCAATGTGACTGTACGCGGAGTCTACCTCGGGCACGCCGAAACTGTGACGGCGTCGGCAGCTCAAATACGGCGAACGTGTCCAATGCTAACGAGCCTTGAGCAACCAGCGTGACGCGACGATCCGCGGATTCGAAAACATAGTCGTCGTCGATCGCTCCGTAGCCACAAACGCGGCGGACACCCGCTTCACCTTGAACCTGTTCAATTAGTTGGAACAACGGCTCAGGCGGAGATGCGGAAGCGGCAAGCACGGCACGTACAAGATTGGCTTGCGGTTCCTCGCCAATCTGACTGCGAAGATTTTGCCAGAGCATAGCAGCCCGCCTCGTTGCGAGGCGGTGGACAGCGGGTACCTCGGAGTCCGCGATGCCGCCCACAGTAATCGGAATAGCGGCCGTCGCCGGCTGGCAAAGTCCGCACTCATCTTGAAACAGGAATTGAGGGTATTGGACGTCTGCTTGCTCGGCGTCGCCCGCCGTTTGTGATAGGCGAGGTTTTGGTTGCCAGCGGACACCACGAGAAGAACGCCGAGCTCGCGAGCAATCGTATCGAGTTGCTCGGCCCATAGACTTTGGCGAGGATTCGTGGGTATCCAAGCTTCGTCGTCGCCCAACGACAAATTGAAGACGCGGCAGTTGTATGGCGGTGAGACAAATACGTCGATCGCATCACGCATTTGATGAATAATGAGCTTCTTGTCGTTGAATCGATTGTCGTGATTCAATACGCGTGCCGAAAACAACGTTACCGGCGAGGCGAAATGACCAGCCTCGAGCAGAGCCTGAACGTCACCAAATACAGCAATGCCCCCGACGATTGTTCCATGGCCGTGCTCATCGGCGGCCGATTCGCCGGTGGTAAGAATTGCCTCCGCGTGGCCGATGTTGCGGGCAAGCAACGGATGATTGAAGCGATGCCGCTATCAATCACGCAAAGGTGTGGACCGTTGTTCGGTGGCAGTGGTGGCTGAGGGAAGTCCGTAAAAATCGGTCACACGGGCTGCTTGGCGTGGATCGAACATCGGCTGCGGCGGAATATCCATTCCGGCCAGGACATCCAGCTCAAGCAGCTGTGCAAGCTTTTCGCCACGTATTCGAACGCGTGCGAGACAGAGCAAGTCCCCCACGAAGAAATCGATGATTTTGTCAGCGGAACGTTTTTCTCGTTGAAGCTACGGCATGCTCAACGACTATTCAGGCAATTCTGTAAAAGATTCTCCAGCCAAATCGGCTGTGCCGCGGTGCCACAATTCGATATCAAGAACGTACACTTGGCTATTGGCAATCGACTCTCCATTTGAGCCGATGCTATCAGTAAGTCACGATCCAATCCGGTCAGAAGCAGTACAAAGAACACACCCCCGCCGCCTCGAACGTGTTCAAAGACATCCCATTGCGTCGAGACAAAAAGTTCGCCGGTTTTTGAATCGTTTCACGGGCCTTGCTGGTAGATGGCGACAGCATCATGGAAATCTTTCAAGATTTATGTCATCGCGGAAGGCAATGACTCGCCTTGTCCTTCTCAATGGAAACGACGGTGACATCAATTCTCGCGAGCATGTCGGCGATACCCTGTGGGGAAGCCTTGGTCGACAAGGGAATGCGAAAAACTAGGTGGGTTGAATGCCCGCCGGTGGAGCGGTGCGGGCCGCGATCTGCTGTCAAGCTATGTGAGCTGGCAATCAAGCTGCTGCCGAATTTTTTCCTGCCACCGCGTGCTGGTGCTGCGGCAGGCGGAGCCGACGTTTGCGACGGTCCGGACTAACGTCTTACGAATCAGAGATAGGTAGGGTGGCGTTCATCATTCGGATTATGCGGCATGTGTTAGCGAGTTTTTTTCGCATGCCGATTTCGCGATTTGGTTTTCACGGGATCGAGTGTTTGATTCTACGTAATCGACTGACGCTGTTGCTGCCGCTAAACGGCCGCTCTAAGAGTTTCTAGTGTGACGTCGGACTGGTCTGTCGAGAATATAGTCTTTTTATAGCTTCTTGTGCGACATACTACGAACATCAGCGTGAGAGAATCCCTTCGAGTCCTTGGCAACGCTTTCGAGCCGCACGGCATTGGTGACTTCAGATTGCCGGAAATGTCTACAGAGAAGCTGCTCGATTTCGCTTACACTTGACTTCGCGAATAGGAAAATATCGTCTAATTTCCCGCCAAAGTGCGAGAACCAGTAATCCCTGATGGTTCGTAGCCGCAAGCATTAGCGTCCCACTGTGGAAGCCATCGAGCAATTGAAGAAATGAATTGACTACTCGCTTCAACTCGCCGTGTTCGTCCATCGCCGACGATGTTTCCCGATGGCATCGAATTCGTCGAAAAATAATACGACGGAACGCATGCGGGCATAGTCAAAGACCTTTCGCAGAATTGCGGCGATCTCTCCCAGGTACGAAGAAACGACGGCATCAAAACGAACGGTGGCCAAAGGAAGGTATAAAATCATTGGCCAACGCTTCTGCGGCCGCAGTCTTGCCACATCCCGGTGGACCACAAAACAAAAGTTAGCGAGTCGGCTTCACGCCGTGCGATTGCAATATATCGCTGCTGCGGCGTTCGCGAATGACGCGATCGATGCTGCCCCTCAATTGTGGCGACAGGACCAAGTCATCCAAATCTCAACGCGATTCGGTCAGCTCGATGAGATTGGCATCCTTGTCCTTGTCCTTCGGAAGGTTGCCGTTGCCGGAACGAGTTTTGCGAAAAACGTCTTCGCCTGAGCTGGCGAACCGTTGGCGTCGGTTAAGATCCTTTCGAGTTCGTTTGCAAGGATCGTGTGGTTAAGCTTCCGCTCTTGTTTGAGATTTCCCTCGGCAATCCGAAACTCAGCTTCGTCACCACGAAAGTGAGCTCGCAACAGCTTCTGGATAACCTCGGAAGGTTTGGGCATGGCGGCTGCTGAAGAATGAGTCACAAGAACCAAAGGAATGCTAGCTAAATTGATTGTATAGGAACGAAAATCCAGCGTCACTGACAACGGATCGGTTTGAGCAAATAGCAAATAGGTCGACGAGGCCTTTTTGGCAAGGCCACGATAGGCCGGCTAGGCCAATACACCATGCGCTTGGTACAGTACGTACGGTGTGGGATGGATCAAATTGTTGATCGTGCTGATTGGCTTTACGCCAGTGCCGTCCCCCTTTCACATGTGAACGAGGCTCAGCATCGAGCAGATTGCCGTAGTGTCTTTGCAGCTTTTCCTTCGGTGCTTGGGCCTATTCAAATGTAAGCGTTACGCCGCATCGTATGCCCGTTGCTGGATTAATTCCCAATCCTAAACGATACTGGATCGGTATCAGAATTAATTTTCAGGATTTACACGTCGCCCGGAAATGCGACATGCAATACGCCAGTGGCAGGCTTGTCTTTTCGCCGAGCGACCTCGTCGTTTACATGGACGGCGATTACGTCGCGTGGATGGAGCGATGGCACCTCGAATGCCGCAACGGCAACCCGGAGACCCACGGCGTACTGCCTACGAAATAGCTTCGCCATGGCAGAAGACGCTAATGGCGAGTGCGTCAGACCAGAGCATCTTTTCCAGCAGCCTGTCCCGCTTCATCGCTTCAACTCACTCGCGGGAAACATCTGCTCATACTCCACCGGTGACAGCCCCTGAAACTCCGGCGAGAAGATTCGCCGAAAATCATTCGGCTCACGCTTGACGAAATCAGCAAAAGCTTCAAGGCGTCTCTTCAATGTATTTCTCCGTTAGGAGTCATCGGTACTCGACAACTCCAATTACGAAGTGCATTTGCTGCCGACCAGGCCACAAGCAATAACTCCTGTGAAGTGAGCATCGGAAAATCTGCAGGATTGAGGCCGAGCTCGACGTAGAGTTCGGACCAATCTTTTCTTATTCCTTTACCTTGGCTTGGTGTACTTGAATCTGATTTCGATTTCGCCTTCTGCGTCTGTCTCGTCGGCTGTTTGGTTTGCGATGAAGAGGGAGGTGGCATAGAGCTAGTTGATCGATCTAACGGCGGCTGAGAGGTTCGAGGTTTTCTGGCTATCGGCGCTGAGACGCTGGACGTTTTCTGGCTGGCGTTTTCCGTGCACGTTCATGCTGACCACGGGGCGATTTGGTTTTCTTCAAAGGTCCCGCAGGTTTGCGAATGACTACAGTGTCATCACCGGTTTTAGATTGAGGACAGCCATCGCGAACCCAGTCTTCAATCAGTTTACGATGCCAGCGAACCAGGGATCCGAGCTTCACCGGCTTGGGATCGCACCGATTGCTCTCAGGTGTGTGATATGGCGGTCGGAGCACTTCAAGATCTCGGCGAGATCCTGAATCGTAAGAAACTCAAGATCTGACAAGGAAGATTTGCTTTGCGTACCAGGCTGATGGTTTGGGTTCATGTTGAAATAGCATGGGTGCGTGCCAGCTGATGTTAAGCCTATCGAGAACGGACTGCCCTCGGAATCCATTCACACCGGCCACGATTCGATTTGCTTTGGTGATTGGTACGATAACGAGACCACGGACGCAACTTCCAGCATGGCGACCTGATCAGCTGAATCACCGAGCCGATGTAATAGGGTGATTAGCCGACACTTCGAATGCCCACGGATGATCTGTTGAGGGCCGCACATTCAGAGGCGTGCTACTGTGCAGCGGGCACCGAAGGCGGCGATCCGGCCCGGCGATAACAGCGGGTGTATATACACCCGCAAGCAGCTCTTTTTGGACCTTTTGGATCTTATTCAAAAAACACGAAAAGCCGTTTTAATGCTGTAAAACAAGCCTTTTATCGCATTTTCCAGACGACAGTGAAAAGTCGCCATTTACTATTATGAGTCCCCTGCTCTAACCGCTGAGCTACCGGACCGGTGTTGGGATTTTCGCTACCTGCATTCGGGACTATCAGCGAAGTCGACCAAGTTGAACTCGCTTAATGCACACGTTGACCTGGAACTGCGCCATCGTGAGCTGTGATTACGAATACCTCACTTGGTGGTGCGCCTTCTGTGCTGGCAGCAGTCACCATGCCTTCACTGACACCAAATTTCATTTTACGCGGTGCAAGGTTAGCCACACATACAACCAACTTGCCTACCAGGTCAGCCGGCTTGTAGGCCTCCTTGATGCCTGCGAATACGTTCTTCGTCGTGCCGCCGCCGAGGCTGAGCGTCAGCTTGATGAGTTTCTTTGCCTCGGGCACTTCTTCCGCCGCAATCACGCGTGCAACCCGCAAATCGACCTTTGCGAAATCGTCGATCGTGCACTCCGCCGCGAGCGGTTCCTTTGCCAGAGGCTCGCCCGAGTCGTTCCATTGCGATGAACCGCCAAGTGGTGCGTTTGCTTCCGGCGCGGCCTGCTTACTCTCTTCAATCATAGCGTGCACGTCCTTTTCCTCGACCCGCTGCAACATGTGCTTAAATTTATTGACTCGTGTCCCGACCAGCGGTTTTTGCGACTGCTCCCACCGCTCAATACGTTCATTAAGGAGTTCGCCCGTTTGCAATGCAAGCCGCGGTAACACAGGCGATAGGTAAATGACAATTTGGCGAAACAGATTGAGCGTGACTGAACATACGTCTTGAACGCGATGAGATTGCGACGGATCCTTCCGCAATTCCCAAGGTTTATAAGCGTCGATGTATTGATTCGCGCTTGCCGCAAGCTCCATGATCAATCGCGTTGCCCGACTATAATCGGTCGCTTCGTAGGCCGCCTGTATTTCACTCCCGGCTTTTGCGCCAGCATCAAACAATCCGTCGTCTTCGGGATACGTCTCAGACAATCCGGTGCTTTCCAAGAACTTGGCGCTGCGACTCGCGAGATTCACGACCTTATTCACTAAATCGGTGTCCACCTTCGCGATGAATTCATCGACCGCGAGATCCAAATCTTCGACACGCGACGATAACTTCGAGGCGTAAAAGTAGCGCAAATAACTCGGATCAAGATGTTTCAAATATGTCTTTGCGGCGACGAATGTGCCCTTACTCTTCGACATCTTCTCGCCATCCACGGTCAGAAAACCGTGAATGCGCACCGTTGTTGGCAAACTGTATCCGGCGGTCTTCAACATGCCGGGCCAAAACAGCGTGTGAAAGTACGTGATATCCTTGCCGATGAAGTGATGAATTTCGCAATCGTTCGAACGCCACCAATCGTCGAGCTTCTCTCCGGTGCGATCACACCACTGCTGCGTTGATGCCATGTAGCCGATCGGCGCATCGAACCAAACGTACCAATAGTTGCCGGGGCTATCCGGGATCTCGAACCCAAAATACGGGGCCGGCCGCGAAATATCCCAATCGCGTAGTGGCTCGCCAAGGAAGTGTCCCTTTAAATAATTCGCGATCTCGGGCTGCAAATGCTCGCCGCTTTGCGTCCACTCATGCAGGAATTCATGCAGCTGCTCCAGCTCGATAAACAAATGTGGCGACTTGCGCAGCTCGGGCGTCGAGTCACTCAACGTGCTGCGAGGATCAATGAGCTCGGTCGGGCTATAATGATGACCGCACTTGCTGCAATTATCGCCTGGTTGATCAGGCGTCTTGCAATTGGGGCAAGTGCCCCGCACGAATCTGTCAGCCAAGAACGTGCCCGCTTTCGGGTCGTATAGCTGTTCCACATCGCGGGCCTTTACTAACCCAGCATCACGAATTGACTTCCAAATTCGCTCACACAGCACCCGGTTCTCAGAACTATTAGTGCTCCCATAATTGTCGAACTGAATATCGAACGCCGCAAAGTCCCGTTCGTGCGCCTGCTGCGTTCCGGCGATGAATACCTCCTCAGTCACGCCCGCCTTCCTCGCACTGATCATCACCGCTGTGCCGTGCGTGTCGTCGGCGCACACGTAAACACAGCGATTGCCAATCAGCTTTTGAAAGCGCACCCAAATATCCGTTTGGATGTACTCGACCAAATGGCCAATGTGGATATCGCCGTTGGCGTAAGGCAGGGCAGAAGTAACTAAAATTCGTCGCACAACAGTCGCTGCAGTTTCTCGTGTTTTTTCGCAATAATCGGGCGTCGACCCGTGCACATCATGTGGATGCTAGCACGGTCGACCGACGCCGAAGCCGCGTCATTGTAGCCCGACGTACGCCCCTTCGGGAGTGCGGTCGCTCGCCGGCCTGCCAAGCTGGCCTTGATCGAATCACGCAAGTCGAGGACATTGTCGCCCCAGCGCCGGATCGCCCGTAACGAATCCGACGCCAATCAACACCCATTGGTTCGCTTTACGCGTCCGACCCAGTTGGCAATAGGATTTGTCTGCCACCCGCACGATCCGCAGGATGCTGATCGGCTCGGCAGAATAATTCGCGGCCGGCTCTCAGGCGTGATGCCCCTCGCGGCGACCCGCGTCGTCTCGATGGCATGCAGACCACACCTTCCAAGGAGGGAACGGATGGTCCGATTCGCGGCAGCGGCATTTGCGCTGGCAGTCACGTCGTTTGGCCTCTCGGCCCACGGCGCCGAATCGCAAATTCTCTTGCTGGATTTCTGGTCGCCGCAGTGCGGGCCGTGCATGAGCATGAAGCCCACCATGCACTCCCTCGAGCAGGCGAGCTATCCGATTCGTGAAATTGACACCACGCATGATTTCCAAACCTCGCAACAGTTCAACGTCCACAGTATCCCGTGCTTTGTGATGCTTGTTGATGGCCAGGAAGTTGATCGCAAGGTCGGAGCCACCAGCATTCAAGATCTGGAACAGATGTTCGAAAAGGCGAAGGAAATTGTCGTACAACGCCATCACTTCCGAGGATCGCAACCGGACCCGGGCACTTCCCCGCGTCAGTTGGTGGGCAACACTGCGGTGGGTCCGGCGCCGCGACTCGATTCGACGCCGCCTTCGCAACAACCGAGTGCAGGCCGTCCAACCGCCAACGTGCCGATACCAGTGTCCGGAACCTCAAACGGACTTCTACCTGTTCCGGGCCCTCAAGCGGTCGCTAGCGATTTTCCACCGAACCTGATGGCCGCGACGGTTCGAATCCGGGTTGAAGACCCGCAAGGACGTTCCAGCGGCACCGGCACGATCATCGACTCGCGCAGCGGCGAAGCCCTCATCCTTACTTGCGGCCATCTGTTTCGTGACTCTAAGGGCAAGGGGCAAATGACGGTCGAACTATTCGACGTCGGCCCGAATGGTGCGCAAGTTTCTGGCCAGTTCCCAGGAACGCTGATTAGCTACAATCTTGAGCGCGACGTGGCATTCGTCAGCATTAAGCCCAATCGGCAAGTAACTGCCGCTCAGATTGCGCCCGATCATACGCCCGTAGGGCGCGGTGATCGCGTTGCGACGATCGGTTGCAGCAACGGAAAAGATCCCACGCTGCTTCCGCAGCGGATCAACAATCTCGATCATTATCTCGGTCCCGCGAACATCGAAGTCAGCGGCGCTCCGGAAGAGGGCCGCAGTGGCGGTGGCTTGTTCAACCTGCAGGGACAGCTAATCGGCGTTTGCTACGCTGCCGATTACGAAGGCAAAGAGGGTTTGTATGCAGCCCTCGATTCGGTCCATGGTGAACTAGATAGACTTGGCCTGAAAGACGTGTACGCGAAGAAGGACGCCTCACCAAAGGCTGGCGACATCGCCGCCAATCAACCAGCTGCCACTCCACCACTGGTTCGCTTGCAAGAGCCTCGCGACCCCGTGACGCCCCTTCCCGGCATCACCCCTTCAGCGAATGCCGACGCAAAGACAAACACTGCCCAAAACCTGAACCCGGCCGATCAGGCGTCATTCGACGAAATCATGAAGCGCAGTGCGACGTCGGAAATAGTAGTTATCGTCCGTCCCAAAACGCCTGGCGGCCAGAGCGAAGTAATAACGCTCGATAACGCCTCGCCGGATTTGGTGCATGCCCTAGAAGCGCGGCAACGGGGTGCCCAGACGCCGACGACGAAGTAGGCTCTGCCACGTGGGTCTTCGTATTGCACCGCACAATCGGCACGTTCGTCATTCGCAGCCGCTGAGCGATTTCGCGGCAATTTGTAACCTAAACTAAAGATGTGCCGTAAGCCTCCGACCTCAGGCGAGCATCTCATGGTTTGGTACGTCGCGTTCATCGCCGTTTTGAATTTAGGCCTGGGGTACATGCTCGGCGTGTATATGGAGCGCAGCCGCCGCGCCGCAATGTGCCTGACGGACGATGCCTTCGATCACGAAGGGCTCTAGAATCGCCGCTGATTGCGCCGTACTTAGCAAACTCACTTGGCCGCCAGCTTGAACACGGCCTCGATCTCCACGGCCCAGCCACCAGGTAGCGACGCCATACCGACCGCGCTGCGGGCCCCAACTCCGGCATCTTGACCGAAAACGTCGCGCATCAGTTCGCTGAAGCCGTTGATCACGGCGGGGTGATCCTTAAATTCTGGGGACGCATTTACAAAGCCCGTCGTTTTGACGATCCGTTCGATCGCGTCAAGGCTCCCAAAGTGTTCTCGCAGGCTCCGGATGACGTTGATTGCCGTGCGGCGGGCGGCTTCATAGCCTTCTTCTTTCTGCACCGTGTCGCCCAATCGGCCACAAATCGATGTGCCATCAATTCCGACTGGACCGTGGCCAGATACATACGCCAAACCGTCCTGAACTAGTACGAACTTATACATCCCTAGCGTGCGGGCACTCGTCGGTAGCTCAAGCTTGAGTTCCTTCAATCGGGCTTCGTGGCTCACTAAATCATCCCTTTTTGTAAACGTTGGCAGGATCAAACACTCGCTTGGCGACAACCTGCACGCCCCCCGGCGTCACTTGGCGAAAGAAACACGACGGATAGCCCTCATGACAGGCCGCGCCACCTACTTGCTCAACTTTGAGCAACACCGTATCCGCATCGCAGTCGACAAAAATCGCCTTCACCTGCTGAACATTGCCGCTCTCCTCGCCCTTTCGCCACAGTCGCTTACGGGCCCGGCTGAAATACACAGCCCGCCCGCTTGAAAGCGTCTCACCCCACGCCTCTCGATTCATGTGGGCAACCATCAGCACTTCGCCAGTGGCCGCATCTTGCGCGACGGCCGTCACTAAGCCATCTGGCCCGGAAAAAGCTGGGGTGATTTCAGCGGGTTCACTCATATCGGGAATCGTTTCGGTCTGGGCGAATAAAGCGATTTCTTGAAAAACAGCATATCGCAGTGATGGCGCACGAACTAGCCCGGGGGCCGACCGCGCGGAACGTCCCGGCGGCTAATCGGTGGATGGACGCTGGGTTTACTTTGAAGTCAGCAAATTTAAGTCGCACCATCTGGCCGTCAGGTTCGGCACAAGCGGTACATCTGCCGGCTAGTGTGCCCCTTCAAAGCCTACCGCCGGCGCAAAGACTGCCTTTTCCGCAAACCTGCAGCTATGGGCAATACCTGCCGATGCTGACAATGACGGATCGATCGAGACGCAGGAGGCACGCTCGCTCACTCTCTTTGCGTTGGAGACAGCGTGTTTAACAAGTCCTTGACCGTCGTGCTACCCGTTTACAATGGCGAAACGCGGCTACGAAAAAGCGTAAGCGAAATCCTTGAGCTCGCGAGTGAGCTGACGTCGAAATTCGGCGTGCTCATCATCGACGATGGCTCGAACGACGCCACCTACGAAGTGGCCGAGGAGCTGGCTGCGCATTACCCGCAGGTGTCAGTCCGCCGCAATCGCCAGCGCCGCGGCTTAGGCTCGGTCATCGACTACGCACAGCGCCGTGTTCGCTCGGATGCCGTCATAGTCCACGATGGCATGACGCCTATCGACTCGGGCGAGATCAAAAGCCTGTGGCAACGCTGGAGCTCGCAAACCGCGGACGGCAAAAGCGACGCGGGTCAGCCCACCGGTGCGCAGGGCATGCTCAGCGAGCTCGACAATCTGCCAGCAATCCACGCCGCGATGGAACGGGCTCACGGCCGATTGCTCGGCTTCCAAATGGTCGAGCCGCTCCCGTTCGACGAGGCCTTCGCCGAATGGGAGGCACCAGCTACCAGTAATACGCTGCGCAACGATCCTGCCCGCACTGCCAAGCCAGGAAGCATCGGCGAAATCCCCGCATTGCCGCGTCCCAAATTCTTGCGAGCGATTGCGAATTTCGCGTTGGGTGAATAGCGAAAGCTAGTTAGCAGCTGGCACCGCATTTTCGATGCGATACAGATGCGTCTTTGTGCGTAAATAGAGCGCGCCACCATCCGCCGCGGGTGACGCCATCAGTCCATCGTCGAGCGAGTTGGTCGCCACCAAATCGAATTTACGGCCAGGCCTGATAATCGTTGACTGGCCATCGCGATCGCAAAAGTAGAGCCGGCCATCGGCGTAAATTGGCGACGCGGCAAACGAACCGCCGACTCGCTGCTGCCAGACCGTCTTGCTGTTAGCCGCGTCGATACAGTTAATAATGCCCTCATCGCTCGCCATGTAGATCAGACCATCCACAGACGTCGGCGATGCCGTATGGGCAACCCGCGATTTCAGCCGCCACAAAATGCTTGGCTCTTCGGTCAAATTTCCGGTGGCATCGGCACGAATCGCCCACAGTTCCGGGTGTGTGTTTCCGGTGACAAGGTAGATCACGCCGTCGTGATAAATTGGCCGGGGAGCAACCGAAAAGTCATCGAATTCGATCCGCCAAATTTCATCACCGGTGCGTGCGTCGTAACCAAAAGCGGCTTTTGCGCCGACGCTAACTAGTTGCCATTGGCCGGCCGGCGTCTTGATGACGAGCGGCGTACTGTGTGCCTTGCGGTGATCACCATCCTGCAGCCGTTTCGCTTCTTCGGCGCCTTTGCCAGTGACATCTTGGTCATTCCACGCAACGTTGCGATCAGTCCGCCACACCGTCTTACCGGTTTCCTTGTCGAGGGCGGTAACATACTGCTGATCAACTCCATCGAAGGTGAGGATCACCAGATTCTCGAACAACACGACCGATGACGAAGGCCCACGATAGTGGCGACAAGGCAAATCATCTCTCTTCCACAGTACGTTGCCCGTAGAAGTATCGAGGCACGCGGTACCGTAACTTCCGAAATGCACGTACACGCGGCCCGCTTCAATCGCTGGTGTTGGCGTCGCATAACCATTGGTGTTGTTGCCCAGCGGCTCCGGTGAATCGGAATGAAAGAGCTTGATGTCGCGCAATATTTTGCCAGTCGTCTCATCCACGCAGACCGCATAAAAATCGTGCCCGTCTTCCGTGGCCGTCGTCATCCAAATCTGCCCGCCCAAAATGACCGGCGACGACCAGCCGCGATCGTGAATGGCGGTTTTCCACCGTACGTTTTTTTCTTCACCCCATTCGGAAGGAAGGCCGCTCGGTTGCGATGCCGGGTCGTCGGTTACGTAACCGTTACCCTGCGGCCCACGGAACTGCGGCCAGTCGGCGAATGCCGTCGAACAACACCAGTCGACTGCAACAAGAGCTATAATTATTTGGCGAAACATAGTGTCCGTTTTTCGTCTAGCTGGCAAATCTCGGATTGCGGTACAGAACACGCTCTAAAAGATCGCGAGATCCGGGCGCACCACTACGCTCGTGATGCCAATCTCGGTCCGTGGGAACGAACGATTTATCCAATGGCCAAGCGTCGAGCGGTTCGGCCACACCGAGAGCTTCGGCCAGCGCTGTAGAGTTCATCGTGACATCACCAGCTCGCGGCGGAATTGGCCCCGCCTCGATTCGCGGGCAACCCATCAACAACTTCGGGTCATATCCGCCGACGCGATTCACAATCTGCGCAATTTCGAAGAGCGAGAGCGCAAGCGGTCCACCGGCGTGGTAAACACCGCACAAATCGCTCGCCAACACGCGTTCATACAATCGGTTCAGACAATCCGTGTACGCCGGCGTGCGGACCTCATCGTAATAAAGTGTCGCTGGCCGCCCTTTTTTGAAACGCGATTGAATCCAATCGATCGCTCCTGCGTGGCCATTGAAACTCACACCCATCGGCAGCGAAATCCGAAGCGTGCACGCCTCAGCCATCCAGTCGGCGAGCAATTGCTCGGCAGCAACCATTGTCTTGCCGTACACGGTGACGGGATCGGTAGGATCAGACTCCATGTAAGGGGGAAGGCGATCACCGGAATAGACAAGGTCAATTGAGAGGTGCACCAAACGCACCTCTCGCTCCGCGGCAATCGAAAGCAAATTGATGAGACCTTCAACATTAGTCCGCCACGCCAACCGTGAATCGAGTTCGCAAGCCCGCAGCGCACAATTTCCGGCGCAGTTCAACACCGATTGAAATTGATACTCGTCGAACAGAGCTCGCAATCTGACATTGTCTTCCGCGTCGCATGCTACGATGCCGTCACCCGATAGCGGCCAATTGTCAGCCTGTCGAATCGCGATGACCTGTCCAGGATAGCGCGCACGGAAGTAATGCAGCGCGTTGTAGCCGGCAACACCAGCAACGCCGGTAATTAGCAACGGCAGCGGGATCGGTTCGTTGGCATGAGTAATCACCGCCGCATTTTACACGACAGGCTGCGGTCCCTGCCATCTGGCTCACCCGGTCGCTCGCCGGCGGGCCACAAACGCCGCGTAATCAGCTGGCGTATCGATTCCGCTGGCCGAATGCTCGACCGAGGCCACTAAGATCGTGCCGCCCGACTGCAGCATGCGGAGCTGCTCCAGTTTTTCAGCATGCTCGAGCGATGACGGCGGCATTTTGGCGACTTCCAGCAGGGTTTCCCGCCGATATGCGTAGATTCCCAAGTGCTGATAGAACAAGGTGGGATCGTTGAACGCCTGGTCAGAATTCGGGTCGCGTACGAACGGAATCGGACTGCGGCTGAAGTACATCGCACGCCCCTGAGCGTCGAACACGACCTTCACGCACGCTGGGTTCGCCAACTGCTCTTCGGAACGAATTGGCGTTGCCAACGTCGCCATACCGCACGATGGCGACTCCTCCAGTAGTGCGATGACTCGGTCAATATTCTCCGGCATCATCTCGGGCTCATCGCCCTGCACGTTTACCAAAATCTCGGCTCGCGGCATTTTGCGGGCAACCTCCGCAACGCGATCCGTACCACTGGCACAATCAGCACTCGTCATCACGAAGTCGCCATGGAATCGCTCGACTTCGCGGGCGATTTCAGGATGGTCCGTCGCCACGATGACAGCCCCAGGCTTGCAGGCGGCGCTGGCCGCCTCGTACGTATGCTGCAAAAGTGTCTTGCCCGTTTCCCGCAGTAGCATCTTGCGCGGCAAACGGGTCGAGGCGTACCGGGCCGGAATAACGACAATGCTACGCGGGCTGGCCGCTTCGTTCGAACGAGGCATCACAACTCCTTGCTGGAAGCGGCAATTGATAGCGGATTTCGGCGAATCGGGGTAGGTTGAAAAAGGCCGGCAATCGTAGAATTGCGGCAGGCAAAAAGGCGCGGCAACGAAACTCAGGATGCGTTCATGTGCGGCATCGTCGGCTACATCGGACCCTATCAGGCGGTCGATTTTCTTATTGAAGGTCTCCGCCGGCTCGAATATCGCGGCTACGACAGCAGCGGCGTCGTGACCATCCACGATGGCGAATTTGCCATCACCAAATCCGCAGGCCGTGTGGATAAACTCGCCGAGAGGCTTAAAGAGCACCCCGCACCAGGCAATATCGGACTAGGCCACACACGCTGGGCAACGCATGGGCCGGCCACTGATTTAAACGCGCATCCACACATCGGCGGCGACAATGTCGTCTCGCTCGTTCACAATGGGGTGATCGAAAACTTCCGCGAGCTCAAACAACAGCTCGCCGAACGCGGTTATTACTGCAAGTCTGCCACCGATACCGAGGTTGTAGCTCAACTCGTAGCGTCAGAATTAGATGCCCGCCGCCCCAATAACAAATCTGCGGCGCCGTCTCCCGTGGCCGACCAATACTCGCCGCTCGTCGCAGCGGTGCAAGCAGCCCTCGCGCAGCTCCGCGGCACGTACGGCCTAGCGATGGTTTTCCGCGACTGGCCCGACGTCATTGTCGTCGCCCGGCTCGGCAGCCCATTAGTCATCGGCGTCGGCGACGATGAGCACTTCATCGCCAGTGACGGTTCGCCCCTCGTCGGCCACACCGATCGAATCGTCTATCTTGCCGACCACGAAATCGCTGTCGTAACCGCTCACTCGATCCGCGTCATTCATCGCGACGAAGGCGATGTGAACCACAACGTCAAACACCTCGACATCGACACGACGCAAGTCGAGCTTGGCGGTTTTCCTCACTACATGCTCAAGGAGATTTTCGAACAGCCCGAAACCGTAACGGCCGCCATGCGTGGCCGATTGAATCGCGACGAAGCCACCGCCGTCTTTGGTGGCCTCAATCTCACGCCACAGCAATTGCGGTCGATCGACCGCATTGTCCTAACCGCTTGCGGCACCAGTTGGCATTCGGCCCTTGTTGGCGAGTACATGATTGAGAACTTCGCACGCATTCCAGTCGAAGTCGAGTACGCCAGCGAGCTGCGGTATCGCAACCCGCCGATGTCGAACAATACGCTGCTATTCGCCATCACCCAAAGTGGCGAAACAATTGATACGCTCGCTGCCCTGCGAGAGATAAAACGTAAAGGGCACCCCACGCTCGCCGTTTGTAATGTCGTCGGCAGCACGATTGCCCGCGAAGCCGATGGCGGCGTGTATCTGCACGCCGGTCCAGAAATCGGCGTCGCCTCGACCAAGGCCTACACGTCGCAATGCGTCGTGATGGCGCTACTCGCGTTGTACTTCGGTCGAATTCGCCATCTCAGTTTTGAGGCGGGCCTGCGAATCATCGACGAGCTCACAGTGCTACCGCGGCAAATCGAGGAAGCACTCGATACCAACAACGAGACGCGCCGCATTGCGGCCAAATACGCTTCTTGCAACAACTTCCTCTACCTGGGCCGTCAATTCAATTTCCCGACCGCTCTGGAAGGCGCGCTCAAACTCAAAGAAATCAGTTACATCCACGCCGAGGGGTACCCGGCCGCCGAGATGAAGCATGGGCCGATCGCGCTTGTCGATGAAAACACGCCGAGCGTCTTCATCGTGCCTCAAGGGGGCGTGTACAGCAAAGTGATTGCAAACATGGAGGAGATCAAGGCCCGCGGTGGCCCCGTCATCGCGGTCGTCGACAAAGACGATTCGCAAGCCGTCGAGCTTGCCGACGAAGTCATCCGCATCCCCGCCGTGCCCGAGTTCCTCCAGCCGATCGTCACCGCGATCCCACTGCAACTGCTGGCCTACCACGCCGCCGTCATCCGCGGCTGCGATGTCGACAAGCCCCGAAATTTGGCAAAAAGCGTCACGGTCGAGTGAACCGAAGCCTCCCGCAGATGTCTGACCCCGGGAGGAAACTCAAAATGCCGCAAAGTGCAGACGTTCGCGCCGTGATTGACCAACTTGCCCGCGGCCCCGCAATCATTCGGCAACTTATTTACGAAATGCCGGCCGAACTGCGCAAGCGCCGGCCTGCTCTAGGCGTATGGTCTGCGCACGAACACGCGGTACACTTGCCCGCGATCTCCCCACTAATCAATCGCCGGTTGGAATTAATGCTGAGCGACCCCAAGCCCTACATTAAAGGCTACGAGCCGTCGCGCGATGATCCGGATGATGCCCTCCTCAAGCTCGATCTGGATACCGAGATGGACCGGTTCGACCGCGAACGCGCGGTGCTCATCGAGCGCCTTCGCAAACTGACGTCCGAGCAATGGGCGATCACCGCCGAGCACGAAGAGTATTCGCAGTACGGCGTGTACATCATGTTCCGTCACATCGCGCTACACGATATTCACCACGCCTACAAAATCGAAGATCGGCTGCTGCGAAAGGAATGGAGCTAAGTCGGCCCGAAACGAGGCTACCCCGCGCCATTACTATTGCGATACCGAGTTCAGCGAGTTGAAGATCTGCTGCAACTGCTTATTCTCCGGATCGTATTTGATCCACTCGCCGACCGCGTTGCGGGCCAGTTGCTCGTCGCGAAAATGCTGAGCAAGCTTGAATCGCTCGGTCTGTAGCAAAATCATAAACCGCTTCTTGTGGCTCTCCGGCCAGTTCGCCGGCGTAGGGCGCGATGCTGAACCGCTAAGAAATTGCCGCGCGTCGTCCCATCGCTGTTCGTGGGCCGCGAACTGCCCCAAAAAAAGTTCGGGGACAGGATGATCTGGCGCTTCAGCATGCGCCTCACGCAGCAACTGCTTCGATTTCTCCCCATCGCCGTTCTGATAACAATAAACCGCCAATAGTACTTTCGATGGGTGTGTATAAGGCGCGAGTCGATGAGCCTCCTGCAGGCTCTTCAAACAGGCATCGTATTTATGTTGTCGCGCTTGCATGTCTGCAAGTTTCAAAAACGCGTTCGGCTTATCCGGCGAGTACTTGATGGCCTCATCGCACGCGGTCACGGCCTCATCGAGTTTGTTTTCTTTGGCAAGGGTGTCGGCCAGATCGAGATGTGCGTCAGTAAGAGCCGGCGCTAGTTCAACGGCCTTTCGATACGCTTTTTCAGCGCCGGCAATGTCTTTTTGCGCGAGGAGTGCTTTGCCCAAACCCGCCCAGGCCAGCGGGTAAGCCGGATCCTGTGCCAATACCTCGCGGGCCAACTGCTCCGCCCGCGGTGCGTTCCCATCCGAGAGATACGCATTGCCGAGCGACACTTTTGCATACGTCGGGTCGTCAGGCAACTTCATCCGTTCTTCCAGCAGACGAACCGCCTCCTTCGGCTTCCCAAGCGACAGATTGCAAGACGCCAACCCCTCGATACTCCATGGATCCTTCGGATAAATCTCCAGCGTCTTCTGTAACCCAACTAGCTGCGAGCGCAAGTCGTATTGCTCCAGATCCTCCATGAAAGCGGCTCGATCATCCGGATGAACCGTCGTTACCTGGAGATAAACGTCCTGCATCTCATCAGTAACGTTAGACCCATACGCGACACGAATCGGCGGATGGTGCCGGTTGCGAATGTTGCCATCCGTGTTGTCGTAAGTGAACTGCGTGTGAATGCGCGTCCCCTTGGGAATTCGCACCGGTTGCGCAAACTGATAATCGTCATGCCATTTTTCGTCGAAATCCTTGATCTCGACGAGCGGCTTCGTCGTGCCGTCCGGAAGCGTTGCATCAACCTTCATTTGCCGGCATAGCGAGTGTGCGTGTGGAAAAATCGACCGCAAGTCTAAATCCGTCGGGACCAAGTATTCGTCCGAGACAACGCAATGTCCATCTCCCGCCGGAATATCGATGTTCCGGCTTCCCACGCGCAAAATAACTGGCCGCAAAGTCGGTTGCTCCTTCGCGAAGTGGATCCCGATCTGAAACTGCACCGTCTCCGGCTTACCAGTCGTCTGCATGTGCGTGTGTAGCACAAGCGACGTTTTCGGATAGAGCCGCCACGCCGTGCCAGGCACCCCCCGATGCGGCAGCATCCCCGGTACCCACGTTACGAGCTGCCCGTCGGGGTCCTGGCCCCAAGCCATGCCCTCATACCCTGGCGACGGATCGGCCGTATCGCGCCGCATCGATTCCATCGTCCGGTCGACACCCAGTCGGGCGTGATGCGTCGCGCGCATATTCGTTGGCCGCAGCTCGATGGATTCCACCCATTGCGGTGTTTTGACTTCGATCGGAATTACAAAGTTGCGGAATTGATCTGGGCCAGTCGCGGCGAGCTGGTAGGCCGGACTTTGAAGGACGAGATCCGGCTCATCGAGCTGCCAGCCTTTGGCAAATGTGGGCGCTACCGGCAAATCCGCATCGTTTCCTTTGGCCGCCCCAGTCGACACCCATTTTTGAATCGTAACCACCTGCTCATCGCTCAGCCGTCGCGCGTTGGCAAACTCATGCCGGCCCTGCTCAGGCAACCATGGCGGCATGAACCGACTTTTGGTTACTTCCGCAATTTGACTCGCCCGCCGGCGGACATCGTCATACGTCAGCAGGCTAAATGGAGCCGCTTCGCCTGGGTGATGACAACACGAGCAACTATTAAAAATGATCGGCGCGACGTCATGGTTGAATGTGACATCCGCCGTATCTGCAACCGCCACGGCCTTTTCAGGAACAGCGGGATTGTTGCAGCCAAATAGGTAGGCGGCGGCACACAGGAGAACTACGCAATGCGGGCGCAACATATTTGGGACAAGTGCGAGGGACTTGATACGCGGCGGCAGCCCGCTCAACGCCACGATAGTTTCATTCTTACTTTAAATCGTCGATGTAGCAACCGATCGCCTTTGTAACCGGCTCGGCGACCGTTCGGCCCGCCAACGTCGCGTTAATCGCATCTCGCAAATCATGAGTTGTTGGCTTCTCGCGCGACTTCCCAAAGTCCTCAAACTGATTGTTGATGCGGCCGCGATATACGATCTTCCAATCCTTATCAAAGACCACGGCCTCCGGTGTAACGCTGGCCTCGGTCATCGTCGCCAGTGCATGCTTCGAGTCCCGCAGCGCCGGGCACGTATATTCATACTCACGAATATGACTGTGAATCGCCTCAGCCGATTCGCGCGGGTCGACGTAAATCAAATACACGTCGACTCCCTGTTTCTGAAATTCCGACCATAATTCGCGCACTTCCGGAGCCGAGCGATTGGATATCGGGCAATCCGAGCGAACGAATATGACGACGTGCACACGTCCCGTGCTCGACTCCCGCAAATCAAACGGCCTACCATCGATATCGGTCAACTGAAATGCGTCGACACTTGGCGCCGTGTTGCTAGCCTCCGTCGCGCGAATCGATTCGCTCCCGGTCTGTCCACAACCCGTCACGCCTGACAGGCAAACACCGGCTAACAGAATAGGCGCAGTAAGCACCGACGCCCGCGCAAAAAAACGACGCATGACTTTGTTCGCCTGGAGAGATATCGCCCCAACCCGAGCCGCTTAACTATTATAGCTCACCGAGATCGGGCACGATCATAGGCCAAAAGAGCGACAATCGTCTTACCGTCCTCAATCTCGCCGCGGTCGATCATCGCCAACGCCTCACCCCACGAGACAACATAATTGTCAATTTCTTCATTCGCCTCGCGGGCCGGGTCACCCGCCGTTAAATCGCGAGCGACGTAAACATACATCCGTTCGCTCAAAATTCCCGGCGATGGATAGTAAGCCGTCAATTCGTCCATCCTGCCCGCGTGGTAACCCGTTTCTTCTGCCAACTCGCGATGGGCCGTAACGAGCGGCGGCTCATCCGTTTCACGCGTCCCGGCCGGAATCTCGATGAGAAATTTGTCGACCGTCAATCGCCGGTTTCGAATCAAACAAACTCGCCCATCACCCAATATGGGCAAGATCGCCACCGACCCGAAATGCCGCACATATTGCAACGTCGCGACTTGCCCGTCGGGCTTGGTCACGGTCCGCTCGATGACCGCAAATCGCCGGTTTTCTAACAGCGTTCGTTCATCGGCGCTCATTTTTGCGGCCCCTTTAGGAATACGAACCTCGCCCTGCCCTCCCGCGTAAATGTGGGTAAGAAGACTCGGCACGGCAATTTACTGCTTATGCTACCCTTGGATAGACACGAGATGCCTCGCTTGGACGGCTGTCGCAACCGAAATTCTAGCTGTAAGCCTCCTGTAGCGCGGAGTTATTTGCCACTTTTTGACGAGGTTGGTAGGATACAATCGGCCAACGCAGTTGCCCACAAGCGGCGCTCGCAACGGTCGCCGAGACTACTTTCGGCTCTCAGTTCTTTTGCTCAGATGAGACGTCGCATGCCCGGGTGCTCTGTCCAGCGCTGGAGTTTAAGCCTCGGCCGGTGGTGGAACGTCTCGGTCCATCTCCATATTTTCTTCTTGCTCTCGGCCATGCTGGCCTTGGCATTTACGTTTCCAGAACCCGATCTGGTGAGCGCTGGCTTAATGATGGTGGGCGTGCTGCTTGTCAGTGTAACGCTTCACGAAGTCGGTCATTCGCTGGCCGCCATCCGTGTTGGTGGCAAGGTAGACGCGATCGTCCTTGGACCAGTAGGCGGACTCATCTCCCCCCGTGTTCCCGATGAACCGGAAGTTCATTTGTTCGTGGCGCTCGCGGGACCCATCGTCCATTTGCTCCTAGCCGTATTGGCCGCGATCGGACTCGCCTTTGCCGGCAACACCCAGCTGCTCGGCTTGCTTAATCCGCTTGCCACTCCGCAGGATTTGATCGAGCCAGGCGGCACGGTCTTGGTTGCCGCAAAGATCACACTCTGGCTCAACTGGAACCTGATGCTGCTGAACTTACTGCCTGCCTACCCTTTCGACGGCGGTCCGATTCTGCGGGCCATGTTGTGGCCTGCCTTCGGTCGGCGCACTGCCCGCGTCGTTACCGCCCGAATTGCGATGGGAATCGCCGCACTGCTTTGTGCGTCGTCGTTGCTATCGCTCACGGGCGACATTCCGACTCAATTTCCACTATGGATTCCACTCGTCACGCTCGGAATCTTCGTATTCTTTAGTGCCCGCCAAGACCTCGCTGCGGCTACCACGGCCGAATGGTCCGAAGAACCCGCCGGCTACCAGGTTAGCTCCGATGGTCTCGATCTACTCGACGTCATGTGGTCTACCGACGACGATCGCGACGGCGTCCTTGTCGAACACCAACAGCGAGCTTCGACCGATCAGAATCGACGCGCTCAAGAAGCGGTTGAAGACGCCCGTGTCGACGACATCTTGGCCCGGCTTCACAACTCAAGCTGGTCCGCTCTCTCGCCCGATGAAATCGCCGTTTTGCAGCGCGCCAGCCGACGCTATCGCAGCCGACGCGGGCAATCACAGGACGCTTAAGGCGAAATTGCCCGTCTGCCGCAGGCGGGCTTCCAATTTCGCAGTCGCGTAACTTGTCGACGGACCCGCATAATCGGATTAATCGCGCTCAGCGTAACGCATGTCATTTCGCCATGCCGCCACAGGGGGACGTCTGGCGCAATCGTCGCGGTCACGCCATTTCGCAGTGACCTATCTTTGGGGGTATTCATGCCCCGTCTCAGCCACAGCCACTGTCGGCGGCCGAGAAAGAATTGTTGCCTAAGGAGATCACGTTCGTGGCGACCACTTACCACGAGCATGCCAATTCAATGACCGCGGCTCCCACCATGCCAGTGCTCGCCAGCGAAATTGAGCAGGTTTTGCCCAATGAGGCGCATCAGATGTTGCGCTCGCTCGAAAAGGCCTTCGGTCAAAGCTTCACCGTCATAGAATGTACCACGGGCCACGTTCTCCGCGATTCGCCAAGCTTTCCTGCCATCGATCTCGAAACACGTTTAACAGCCTGCGCAGATCGTCCGTCGCGGTCGCCCTGAAATCCTCGACGAAGTGAGCCCCGTTGTGCTCCTCGCCGCTCCAATCGTAGGCACGACCACTGACGACTTGCTGCTGGCGGTTGCACCGTTCGTAACGCTCAACGTCGAAAACGAAGCCGAAGTTGCCGCGGCCGCCAAAGAATTCGCCGTCGGTTCGACTCAAATGTTCCAGTGGGCCGCAGCGCAACACGTGTGGCGACCACAAACGCTAATTGAAGTCGGCGCCGCAATCGTTGAGAAAACAGCCCTCGTCCAATCGACGGGCCAACTCAAACGGCAAATGGCCGACATCTCCTCCCATTTGTTGATGACGTTTGAGGAAATCACGCTCCTCCATCGCCTTACCGAACATCTTTCGATTTCCCAAAGCGTCACCGATATCTGCGAGCTCTCCGTCAATTGGCTCGGCGATGTGATTCCTGCCAAGACGGTCGCCATTTGGTTTGAGTCGTTCGACTATATCGACGAAGGCCGCACGCCCGGCCAAACCGAAGATCGCAAAGCGACATTGATCTCGCACGGCGATTGCCCACTGGAGAAGGAAGAGCTCGCCAAGTTTATGGAGCGTCTCGGACCAAACGTGGCTACCGAGCCCGTCGTGCTCAATCGAGGCGCAACCGGCTCGCCAACCTGGTACTACCCGAATGTCCACGAGATCATTTCGGTGCCAATTCGAGAAGGCAACCGCTTGTTCGGCTGGTTGTTGGCCCTGAATCACACTGGCGCCGGCGACATCACCAACAGCGAAGGCGAATTCGGCACCGTAGAAGCCTGCCTCATGGCGAGCGTCGCCACGATTCTGGGTATTCATTGCGGCAATATCGCCCTCTACCACGAGCAATCGGAATTCTTCAGCAGCGTCGTACGGGCACTCACTTCCGCGATCGACGCCAAAGACCCCTACACCTGTGGTCATAGCGATCGCGTGGCCCGCCTTGCCGTGTGCTTGGCTCGCCAATTGAATTGTGACCTAGAAGACGTAAACACGATCTATCTGTCCGGTCTGTTGCACGATATCGGAAAGATCGGCATCGACGACAATGTCTTGCGGAAGCCGGGCGCGCTAACACCCGCCGAATTCGAACACATCAAGACGCACCCCGAACTCGGGTGCCGTATTCTCGATGGCGTTAAACAACTCGATAAAGTGATGCCCGTCGTTCGCCACCACCACGAAGCGTGGAATGGAGCCGGCTACCCAGCGGGACTCAAGGCCGAGGAAACGCCATTCCTCGCACGAATCGTCGCCGTCGCCGATTCGATCGACGCAATATCGAGCGATCGTCCATACCGCAAGGGAATGTCGGACGAAAAACTGGATGCCATCCTCCGCGACGGCGCCGGCAAACAGTGGGACCCAAAAATCGTCGAAGCAGCTTTCGAAGTCCGCGACGATTTACGCCGAATCGGCAAAGAAGAGCGCCATCCACTATCTCTGGATGTCGACAACTGGCACGCACTGACGACCAGTACTCCACAGTCCAACGCGTAGTTAAGCCGCGAAGGTGGTATGCTGGCAACATGGCCCAGCACGAATCCCCCCGCGAAGACTTGCTCCGCGAAGCGACCGCGCTAACCGAGCGAATCGCACTCGTTTCACACGCAGCGAACAACAACCAGTCGGTCTCACTCCACAGCGATTGGCCAATCGTCGCTGGGTTTCGGCCAAACGGCGGCCTGAGTATTTTCTTCGGCGACGATCCAGCATACCACTTCAACGCCGCCGGCGAACTCCGCCGTGCCTACGTCGACCGGCTACTCTACAAAGCAATTAGTGGCAAGCTAGTATCGCTCACCCGTATCCGAATCGCTGAACGAGTAGAACTTCGAAGCCACACGCTATCGGCACCGGAACAGATAGCGTTCATTCAGCGCGCCGAGAAGAGTCTCATAAATCTCGCCGCCGATATTGCGGCAAACACGATCGTACTCGGCACACAAGTACCACCCGATGTCGATGTTCTGGATCGGTTGCAGACTTGGCTTGCCAATCACACCGATATGCGGATCGCCGCGCGGCCAAACGCCTAGGTGAGTTACGACGCCGTTGCCCGTGCAGGAGGCGCCGTCACTTCACAATCGCTTGCCACTGAGTTAAGTCGAGTACCAATACCGTTTGCCTCGCGTCGAACCATCGCCAAACCTAGGATGCCATTTAACCGTGGCGAGAAACAAACCGAAGAAATGTGGCCGACGGCAGTACCCCCCTTGGAAAGCTCGCCTCCGGCCGCAGGCATTTCCACCCCAAAAAACCGAACGTTCACCAACCGCTGATTTACGTGGCCAAGAGCGTCGATTCGTGCCACCGTTTCCTGCCCCAAATAACACCCCTTCGTGAAGCTAATCGCCTCCCGATCCCGTCCAACCTCCTGCGGCAGATTGCTCTCGTCGAAATCGACGCCGAATAGCGGAAAGGCCGCTTCAATACGACCTGCAGTAAACGCCAGCCCTTGAACCGACACGAAGTCGCGTTCGGTCAATTTTTGGATGAATTCCGAAAATGCAGCAGTCGAATCTGTGCCGACAACCTGGAAATTGCGCGCCGTCAATGCGCTCGATAAAAAAGCGTCCGCACGAGTTTCATCGTCGCCGACCATGAGCACATAGGAACGCGACTCCGTCGTATCCGCCAATTGCACGTCTTCGCGGATAATATATCGATCCAAGTGCTCGATAATCGCACCAGCCTGCCCCGGCGCGCCAACGAGCCTCAATTCGTCGTCCGTACAACCAACGATCCCGTGCCCGACGATCTTCCCCTTCACGTTCGTAAAAAACGCCTCGCAGCTCGTACCAGGCACCAGCCGCTTCACATCATTCGTGCAGAAATTGTGGAGAAACGCCTGCCGATCTTTCCCACGAATCGAGATGCTCGACCAACCCGCGAGCACGCAGAGTGCCTTGCCCTGCTGAAGCGCTCGATATTGCTGCTCGAAATCGTCCGACTCAGTCAAGTTCATCACCATCGTCATCTAAGATCACAACAGCATGCTGTGCGTCGTCGACAACCATAAAACTTTCATGTCGACCAGCAAGCCGCACCAGCTCGTCGATGTTTTCAACCGGAGCGACCCCCAAATCTTCCACGGTATCCGCACTCAACTGGCTCATAAAATACACCGGCCCACGCTGCAGGCGCCGAGCCAAATACCAGGCAGGCCAACTGTCCGCGTCATGGTCGCGAAAAATCTTACGTGCGGCCATGTCCAAATCTCCGCAGTTGATCAGGCGACCGATCGAATGCCCAGGCTTATCGTCCAAATTCGAGCATATCGCGATCGCGCCTTCCTCATCCAAAACGCTTTCCGCAGCAGCTAAGGCTCGGCCCACATTCGCCCAAGTTTGCGTAAGACTACCGCCGGTTACTGTCGCGATCACAAGTCCGACACGCTGCGGACTCTGCCATAACCACTGTTCGCGGCATAACTCCTCACCGCGGCGCGCCACCGACTGCGGCTCCCCCGCCAGCACAAAAGCAACTTCCTCACTCGCGCTCGGCACGACCTGAACAATCATCTGCACGCCAATCATCCAGCCCGCCTCATCCACCTCGGTTCTCTTACCAATGCGGTGGGCAATCGCCTCACGCTGCGCCGGCGAGCGGTACTTTTCAAGCATTTCAGCATTCGAAAACCGCGGAAACAGCGCCTCGTAAGCACTGGCAGCGCCAACTCGCGCGCAGCCAATCGGCAAAACCAAATCCGCGTCGAAAATCGCTTTATTTACCAGCAGCGGCTCTCCGCGCTTCATGGTCCCCACGAGGCACAGATTGTTTTCATCGGTAGCCGAGTGTACGACGACGTGCGTTCCCGTTTCAGCTGCGATTTCTTCGCGAACAACCTCAGCAGTCGCCTCATCCTCAACCACAATCGAGACATCCGCCGGCTCAACTCCAGCTGCCAACAGCGAATCGATCGCCCCTCGAACCACGCCGCGCAACCCGGGCACCGCGCTCTCAACCGCCAATGCGACACGATCGCCAGGCACAATTCCCGCCGCCAATGGCGGAAAATCAATTGGCGCAGCAAGCGCCTGTTTCGTCGCAGCGGCAGGCTCAACCCCACCGTGAAAAACTTTCAATTCACCTCCGTCCACGGCATGCACCAGGCGCACACCATTGCCATCTGCCTGTGATAGGCGACCGGAGATTTCCTCGAGACGATGAAGCGGCTTGACCAAATGAGTATCGATAATAGATGCTAGTTGCTCGACATTAGAGCGGACGGAAGTTTAAGCATCCGCCATCCAGCTTCCAGTATCAAGGTGCTCGCAGACGAGGACAATAACATGGCCATATCCGAAAAAGAAATGAGCACCTGGTGCGAAACTTTGCTCGCTGGCAGCAAGGCCGCCCCGGACCTCTCGCTGGCAGATTACATTCGAGCGATTCCGGGTATGGCAAGCCTGGCCGATGTTCCCTCAGGAGCGGCCGTTCTGGTCCGCGGCGATGTCGATGCCAAGCCCGGCACCAACATCGGAGACGGCGATATCCGCCTCCGCTCAATGGTGGACACTTTGCAGTTCGGCCAACAGCGCGGTTGGAAGCAAATCGTCTTCGGCCACATTGGCCGTAAGCCCGAAGGCTCGCTCGCAAAAGTTGCCAAGCGCCTCGGCGAAATCATGAAATGCGAAGTGACGCTCATCAGCGACTGGCTCGACGAATCTTCGATGACGATTCTGCCCGCCGTCACCCAGCAGATCGCCAGCGCCAAGCCGGGTGCCATCCTGATGCTCGAAAACACTCGCAAGTACGAAATCGAGCGCGCACTATGGAAAGCAAAACCCGCCGACCTGCCCGCCATCGCGCCGAAACTGACGAAGCTCGCGAATGAGTTCGCCGAAAAGCTTGGCAAGGTTTTCGTGTTCGAAGCCTTCTCAGCCGGCAGCTTGGATGCCTGCAGCGTCGCCGTTCCGGCTGCTATGTCGAAAGTCGCTCTCGGCGAATACGTTGCCCACGAATTCGCCCAACCGCTGATGCGATGCCTCGACGCGCAACTCGTCGTCTTCAGCGGCCTCAAAGCCGACAAACTCGACGACATGGAAGCGATGATCAATCGCGGCAAAATCACGCGCGTCATCGCCGCTGGCGCACTCTCCGGCGCACTCCGCAAGGCCGCCAGCCAACTCGATGGCAAAGAAGTCTGCCTCGGCATCGCCGAAGATCCGACCAAGAAGGATCTCCCAATCTATGTGCCCGAATCGCGACTCGAACAAGCCCGCAACATGATCGCCGAAGGTCGCAAGAAGGGCATCAAGTTTATTTTGCCGATCGACTTCGTTATTCAAGACGGCAGTGTTGTCGAAAACCTGAAACCCAGTGATGAACAGTTCGATATCGGCCCAAAAACCAGCGCCCTCTTCGAAGAAGCCATCGGCGAATTTCTTAAACTCAACGGCGCGGTCGCGTTTTACAACGGCGTGTTCGGCATGTTCGAAGACCCGCGCTTCGAAGGCGGCACGAAACGCTTCATCCCACAAATCAAGCGAATGACCGATAGCGGAGTCGAAGTCTACGTCGGCGGTGGCGAAGGTGGCGCAGCCCTCGAAAAATACGGCCAAGAAAACTGGGCCACCCACGTCTTCACCGCTGGCGGCACCGTGCTCAACGCACTAGGAAGTGAACCTGTGCCGTACATGGTCGCGTTGCGGGCCGCGGCGATGAAGTCGAAGTAATGCGTCCCCACGTCCGTTCTCTCGATCGAAGCCCGCAGCGCAAACAAGGGTAAACCTGACAGGACCCTTGCTGGCGCTGCGGGCTGCAAACAGCTCAGCTCGCCGCGAGAACTTTCGCCGCGTCAGCGCACAACCTCTGCGCTTCAGCCTCCGTCGGTGCCTCGGCAATGATACGCACGATCGGCTCCGTGTTGCTTGCCCGCACAAGCAACCAACTGCCGCCGCCATCGGCATGCTTCCAGTCCAGCCTCAAACCATCGAGTCTGTCGGCGACGGCATCTGAAAAATGTCGCTCCAGCGCATCTAGCGAGCCCGCAATCGCTTCCCGCGACACGGTCGCCTTCGATTTGTAAATCGCGTACCGCGGCAACTCCCGAACCAGTGCGCTGATGGACAATTCCCGCGCCGCCATCGCATCCAACACAAGTGCCATTCCCACGAAGCTATCGCGAACTAACACGACACGCGGATCGATCGCGCCGCCATTCCCTTCCCCGCCAAGAATCGCGCCCCGGTGCAACATTTCATCCACCACGTTCGCCTCACCCACCGCCGAACGAAAAAACGGCACACCATATTTGTGCGCCAAATCTTCCGCCATCCGGCTCGTCGAGCAATTCGTCACCACGGGCCCCGGCCTGCTTCGCAGAACATGGTCGACGCACAACGCCAGCGTATACTCCTCGCCAATATATGTGCCTGTCTCATCGACAATTGCGAGTCGGTCCGCATCCGGATCCTGACAAAAGCCAACATCCGCCTTGAACGCCGTCACGTCTTTCAATACCGACGCCAAATTATCTGCCGTCGGTTCCGGCTCGTGCGCAAACTTCCCGTCCGTCGGCGCGCCCAAAATCTTCACCTCACAACCCAGCCGCTCAAGCAACGGCCCACCGAGCACGCTACCAGACCCGTGATTCGCATCCAGCAGCACGCGAAATCGCTTCGCACGCACGCGGTCTACATCAATAATCTGCTCGACCAACCGCAAATGACCCGACGTCGTATCGCCAACTACTTCGCCTTTCGAGGCACCTGTCGCTGCTACAGATAACAAGCCCTCCGCGCCAGCTTGCTGATATGCCCGCAACACTTGCTCGCCCACCTTACCCGGCACGACCCGCCCCTCGCCCGAAAACAGTTTCATCCCGTTATACGGTGCCGGATTGTGACTAGCGGAAATCTGAATGCCACCAGCGCACTCGTTCGTACGCACCAACACGCCCGTGGTCGGCGTCGCCGCCACACCACCATCGAGCACCTTTCTCGTCCCGTTTTGCGAGAGCCCCGCCACAATCGGTGCCACCAACTGCGGCCCGTTTGCTCGACCGTCGCGCGTCACCAGCACGCCCCCGGGCGGCAACGTCGCCGCGAATGCCGCGGCATATCGCCGGGCCACTTCCGGAGTCAATGTATCGCCCACGATCCCCCGTAATCCGGAAACACTAATAATCAATTGATTTGCCACAATCAGGAAATCTCAGGGTTTTCGCGCGGTTCGCAGCAGTATAGCGCGACCACCCGAATTGGGCGATACCCGCACCGGATGCAGCCCGCCGTACCCAGGGGTACAATGACTTATTCCATGGCACCCGAACGTCAAACTCGTCGAAGCTTTCTACGCGGCGAATCGGCGGCACGCGAGCTCATCGGCCGCGTCCATCGGCTTGACGAACCAGCACCACTTGCCAACCGGCAATCGCTCACCGTCAGCGTTCGACGACGGGCAATGGCCTGCGAATTCGAGGTGCAGCTCGCCGCCTCGCGCAACGACGACTCGATGCACCACGTATTCGAGGCGCTCGATCTCGTCGAAGCGCTCGAATCGCAACTCACGATCTATCGCGATGACAGCGAAGTGAGCCGCCTCAACCAACAAGCGAATCACGGTCCCGTATCGGTCGAGCCACGTCTGTTCGGCTTGATCGAGCTAGCGAAACGCCTCCACCACGCGACCGAAGGTGCGCTCGATGTCACCAGCGGCCCACTTTCCGAGGCCTGGGGCTTCTCACGTCGTGAAGGTCGTGTTCCCGGCAACGACGAAATCGCAGACGCACGCGCCCGCGTCGGCATGCAATGGGTCGACCTCGATCCCGCGCACCGCACAATCGCCTTCCGCCAACCGGGCATGGCGATCAATTTCAACAGTCTCGGCAAAGGCTACGCGCTCGATCGCATGGCCGAATTATTCGCGGCATTCGATGTGGACGACGTTTTAATCCAAGGTGGAAAAAGCAGCGTCCTCGCTCGTGGACATCAGCCCGGCCTCGCCGAGCCCGGCTGGCGTGTCGGCGTTCGTCATCCGCTCCGGCCAAGTGAACGAATGGCCGAGATCGTGCTCCACAACCATGCCCTTTCGACCTCAGGTGCCGGCACCCAATTCTTCATCCGCAACGGCCAGCGTTACGGCCATATCCTCGACCCGCGCACCGGCCGCCCCGCCGAAGGCCTGTACTCCACGACCGTAATCGCTCCGACGGCCGTCGAAGCTGAAGCCCTCTCGACCGCCTTCTACGTAATGGGCCCGCAAAAGGCGGCCGAATACTGTGCCAATCATCCGGAAATTTCGGCCCTTCTCGTCGCACCCGGCAACCGCGACGGCGATGTTCGCCTAATCGCACTTGGCTCAGACAATGGCCAGTGGCTACGATTAGCGGACAACTAATCTCGAAATCCTGATCTCGTCTGCCATGCTTGCGTCGCTCCTCCATCCTGTTAGCTACCCGGGGTTTTTCGTCTTCATCGCGGCCACCGGCTGCGGTCTCCCCATTCCCGAGGAAGCCGCTATCGTCGTAGCCGGCGTCTTGAGCTCGCAAGGCCTGAATCCTTGGCTCGCCTTCGCGGCCTGCCTCGCGGGCGCAATCGTCGGCGATAGCGCCATGTATGCGATCGGCTATCGCTGGGGACATCGCCTCTTTACCTCGCATCCCCGCTTCGCCAAACTTCTGGCGGAAGAGAATGAAGCTCAATTTCACAACGAACTTCAACGGCACGCCCTAAAAATCATGCTGATCGCGCGATTCTTGATCGGTATTCGCGCACCTGTGTACGTAATGACGGGCGCCGTCCGCATGCCGTATCGCCGCTTCTTGGTGTACGACGTAATCAGCGCCTCGGTCGTCGTCGGAACTGTCTTTTGGCTCTCATATATGTTCGGCGCGAATGTGCAGGAATGGGTTCACCACACCGAATTCATCGCGACCCTGATCGTCCTCGCGGTAGTCGCCGTCGTCGCGGGCGTTCTGTACTATTTCAACCGTCAAGCCGTTCTCGAGTTCATCTTTGGCGGCGTCGTGCCAATAGGCGAGCATCACCCTGCCCCACCCGCTCGCGAAAAAGCCGCCGACTGAACCGCAGTCAGCTGTCGCATTTGATTCGGCTCATTTGCCCAAGCGAATCGACAAATTTACCGCGCAGGCGACGCAAACTTGCACGGCAGGTCGCAGATAAAGTGCCCCGGCAGTTGCTCGCGAAACGCACCTCGCGGATGATAGTTTTATGGACACAGTCGACCCCTCTCTCGGCCAAAGCCACCGCGACGAAAACAACGCGACGAATCAACGCGACTCGAACACTCCGAAACCCCAGTCGGAAGAGCGTGCCGTTGAAACGCCAGCCGTCTCCCAACGCACCGACGACGCTCAGTATCCGATCGGCGAACAGTTGCCGCGCGTGGGCGAACGCGATCTTACAGCCGCCGGTTTCCACGCCGTTTACGAAACGGGCAAATTTGTCTTCAGGCACGGTCCCCTCCGCAGTGTCCACGGCCTGTTCGTCGTCAATCATAAAGGCGGTTTCGATTGCCCCAGTTGTGCCTGGCCCGACGCAGATGATCACCGCGGCATCGCCGAGTTCTGCGAAAACGGCGCCAAGGCGGTCGCTTGGGAAGCTACGAGCAAACGCATCGGTCCTGAGTTCTTCGTACGCTATTCCGTCGCCGAATTGGCGGCCCGCCCGGAACAGTGGCTTGGCGACCAGGGCCGGCTAACACATCCGCTGATTCTCCGCCGCGGCTCGCAACACTACGAAGAAATCGCCTGGCCAGACGCCTTTCGCATGATTGCGGACGAGCTCAATCGCCTTCCCAATCCAGACGCCGCCCTCTTCTATACTTCGGGCCGCGCCAGCAACGAAGCCGCCTTCGTATACCAACTTTTCGCCCGCCAGTTCGGCACAAACAATCTGCCCGACTGTTCGAATATGTGCCACGAATCGAGCGGCGCGGGACTCTCTGAAACGATCGGCATCGGCAAAGGCACGGTCAAACTTTCCGACTTCGAACATGCCGACGCCATTTTCATCATCGGCCAGAACCCCGGCACCAATCATCCCCGCATGCTCTCGGCACTCGAAGCTGCGGCTCGCAAAGACTGCAAGATTGTAAGCGTCAACCCGCTGCTCGAAACCGGCATGATCCGCTTCAAGCACCCCCAGTCGCCGCGTGACATGCTCGGGGCCGGAACGAAAATCGCCTGTCTCCATCTCCCCGTCCGAATCAACGGCGACGTCGCCTTCCTCAAAGGCCTCGCCAAAGCCATGCTCGAAGCCGACGAGCAATCTGGCGGCAAAGTGCTCGAGCACACGTTCATCCGCGAGAAAACGATTGGCTTTGAAGAATTCATCGCCGATCTTCACGCAACGGACTGGAACGAAATCACAGCCACTTCCGGACTTTCGCGCGATCAAATCCAAGAGGCCGCCGATATCGCGATCGCCAGCAAACGGATGATCACCTGTTGGGCCATGGGTCTCACCCAGCACAAAAACGGCGTCGCCAACGTGCAGTCGGTCGTCAACGTCCATTTGCTGCGCAGCCAGATCGGCCGGCAAGGAGCCGGCGTTTGCCCCGTGCGTGGCCACAGCAACGTGCAGGGCGACCGCACGATGGGCATCTGGGAAAAAATGAGCGACGAATTCATGACCCGCCTCGGGAAAGAATTCGAATTCGCTCCTCCAGCAAAGCACGGCTACGACACCGTGTGCAGCCTGCAAGCCATGCACGAAGGAAAAGTACAATTCTACATGGCGCTCGGCGGCAACCTGCTCAGCGCCGGCCCCGATACCGAATACGCCGCCGAGGCCTTCCGCCGTCAAAAGCTCACGGTATTCGTAAGCACGAAGCTGAACCGCAATCATCTGATTACAGGCGAACAATCCCTCATTCTCCCCTGCTTGGGACGAACTGAAAAAGACTTGCAAAGCTCGGGCGAGCAATTCGTCAGCTGTGAAAATTCGATGGGCGTCGTCCAAGAAAGTCGCGGCGTACTCGCCCCTGCCAGTCCGCACCTCATGAGCGAAACCGCAATCATTTGTAACATCGCCGCAGCAACGCTCGGCGGCCGATCCAGCGTCGATTGGCTCGGCCTGTGCGCCAACTACGATCGTATTCGTGACCATATCGAACAGGTGATACCTGGGTTCCAAAATTACAATCAGCGCATTCGCGAACGTGGCGGCTTCTATCTCCCCAATCCGCCGCGCGATAAGCAGGAATTCCCCACGAAGTCGCGTCACGCCGTATTTACCGTCCATTCGATTCCACATTGGAATCTCGAAGCCGATCAACTGCTGATGATGACTGTTCGGAGCCATGATCAATTCAACACCACAATCTACGGCCAGTCCGATCGTTACCGCGGCATCTTTGGTGGCCGCCACGTCATCTTCATGAACGAACGCGACATCCAGCGGCTCGGTTTCCGTCCCAACGATTGGGTCGACCTGACCAGTTACTTCGGTTCCGAACGCCGCTATGCCCGGCAGTTCAAAATCGTGCCTTACGATATACCGGCCGGCTGCGCTGCCACTTACTATCCAGAGTCCAATCCGCTCGTCGCCCTCCGCCACATTGCCGATGGCAGCAATCAACCTGCCAGCAAATCAATCGTCATTTCACTCTCGCCAGCCGAACTGCCGCAGGGTGACCCCCATGCCGAGCGAACCCTTGCCAACAACGCCTGAAAAAACCGACGACCCGCAAGTGGAAATCGCTAGCGATGCCGCACCAAGCGTCGTGCGGGCTTCAATTCTAAAAACGAATGGCGATCACGCCGAATCGGCAGCAGACAATCTGGCGATCGAGGAACCGCTCGAAATCCGCCTGGCCTACGAAATGGAAGGCAAACGCACGCAGCAGACGATCTCGGTAACAATGCGCACGCCCGGCCACGACTTCGAACTCGCCTGCGGCTTTTTATTCAGCGAAGGAATCATTCGCTCCGCAAGCGATGTCGCAAAAGTCATGCACTGTGGCCCGGCCGTCGGCGATTTGGACCTGCATAACGTCGTGCGCGTCACACTTTCACCCCACGTCGCACCCGATCTCAAAAGCTTGAACCGCCACTCCTACACCAGCTCAGCCTGCGGCGTCTGCGGAAAAACATCGATCGAAGCGCTCAAAACCGAGCCCGGCCTGACGATGCCGCGCGATAACGCCAAAATCGATTTTCGCCTGCTCTATTCCTTGCCTGAAACGCTGCGAGCCGAGCAATCCGTATTCGAACGCACCGGCGGATTGCACGCCGCAGCGCTGTTCGACGTCAACGGAAACCTACTCGCGCTCCGCGAAGACGTCGGCCGCCACAACGCGCTCGACAAACTGGTCGGCGCCGAGCTACTATCCGACGACCTACCCCTCCAAGAGTCACGCATCCTGCTCCTCAGCGGCCGCGCTAGCTTCGAGCTTCTTCAAAAAGCGGCAATGGCAGGAATCCCCGTTGTCGCAGCGATCGGCGCGCCGTCGAGCCTGGCGGTCGACCTCGCGAAACACTACGGAATTACGCTCGTCGGATTTCTCCGCGACGACCACTGCAACGTTTACGCAGACGTCGGTCGATTGGCGCCCGCTCTGTAGTAGCGCTACCGAATATTGAGACTGCGCGCGAACTCGATTTTTTAATACAAAATTCACCCTTTGTGGAACGCCCGGTTTGCTAAAACCACGGCAAATCAAGGGTTTCCCGGCAATCGGGCGTTCCAATATTAGGGGAATATTGTATTTCGCTGCGGTTCGCTGATTCAATAACTCGGCGCGCCGCTCGAGAGCCTGTGGGCTCCGCTAGATTCCCGCCTGCGCGGGAATGACGGGGAATTGGCGCAGAGCCTTAGCGCCGGCTCGTGGGCCACGCTTGGCCAAATACGAACACGATTGCGGCTTGTGGGTTGGAGCCTTGTTTTAAGTTGCCAAAGAGCGAACGGCGCGGTTAAGCGTGGTTCGAACTTAGCATTTTCGAAAAGCGATTTCTACAACGATTTTTGGCCGCGCTGCGGAATATTCGAAGGGCTACAAATGGCTCTAACGCTGACCTCGATCGCGGGCGACGGTCAATGAGATTGACTCCCGTCACCTTTAATTTTCCCGCAACACGCAACAAACTATCCACAGCAGTTAACGCGCCGAACAGGATTGTTCCCGTCCCCTTTAGTTTCGCGAGTTTCGCGAGAAGCGGCGCGCCGACCATCGCGACGACACGCAACCACGGCGAACAAGAGCAAGCAAGATAAACCAAGCGTCGAGGGTTCTGGCACAGCAACCGCCATCGCTACGCCGAACTGGCCGTTGGCCAGTACATAAATGAACGCCACATCCGCGATACCCGTATTTGCCGAGCTCATGCCGCTGCTGTCGACGCCCTCTGGCGAAAACATCAGAGATGAAACCGTGCTGCCAAAAAGCGAATCACCCGTCTGAATGATGGGTTCGGTCACACCGTCGTGAGTTGCTAAAATACCCGCATGTCCCGTGTAGCTCGCTGAGAAAACGAACCCGCGATCGACCGCCCTCCCACCACTAAAGGTCATTGATTACCGCTCCTGTCGCAAGAATCGATTGGCTAGCATTGCCCTGCTAGCTGGCCGCTCGTCGTAGAAGGGATATGAACACGACGAGTGGTCTGCCTAATCAGAGCAAGTCGATGCCGCCGAGCTACGACGAGTTGCTCCGCGAGAACGCGTTTCTGCGGCGGCGTGTGGAGCAACTCGACCGCAAGGTCGCCGAATTGGAGCGACTCGTCGAGACCTTGCGCAAAGAAAGCAAACGCCAAGCCGCGCCGTTTCGCAAACAGGAGGAACCGACCACGCCACCGAAAAAGCCAGGTCGCAAGGCAGGCAAGCGGCATGGGCTGCATGCCCATCGCAGTCCGCCACCGCGGATTGACGAGAGGTACGACGTGCCGCTGCCCACCAAGTGCCCGCACTGTGGCGGCCGGCGCGTAAGCGAGACGCACGTCGCGCCGCAATATCAGACCGAGATTCCGCGTCGTGTCATGTTCCGTCAATTCGACATCCATTTCGGCAAGTGCGACCACTGTCACCGGGCCGTCACCGGCCGCCATCCGTTGCAAACTTCCAGCGCCGGCGGCGCGGCGGCCAGTCAGTTCGGCGCCAACGTACATGCCGTACTCGCGATTCTCAACAAGCAGTTGGGCTTGTCTCATGGCAAGAGCGCGACACTGCTGGCGAGCATGTTCGACGAACTGCGTCTGGCGCGGACCACGAGCGTGCGTTCGATCGAGCGCACCGCCCAGCGCTGTCGGCCCGCTTATGAGCAGCTGCGGCAAGATGTGCGTGGAGCACTGGAGGTGGCACCGGACGAGACCGGTTGGCGCGTGGCCGGCCACTCGGCTTGGTTGCACGCCTTCGTCAGCCGCCGGGCCACCTGTTATGTGGTCGACCCGACTCGAAGCGGGATGCCCGCCGTGGAGTTGTTGGGGGCCGGCTGGGCGGGAACACTCGTGCATGACGGATGGAGTGTGTACGACGGATTTGCGGCGGCCGCTCATCAACAGTGCTTGGCGCACTTGCAACGTCGTTGCCAAGAATTGCTGGAAACGGCAGTACGTGGTGCCGTGCGTTTCCCGCGCGGTGCTGGGGTTGATCGACGACGCCTTTGCCTTGCGGCGGCTGTGGCGTGGACATCGCTTGAGTGGCAACGAACTTGCAGATCAAGGTCTGCTGTTGAGTTGCGAATTAGAACGATTGGCCTCCGGCCGCTTCACCTATGAGCCAAATCGTCGCTTGGCCAAGCATCTCATCAAACACCCGTTGCAATGGTTCTGGTTCCTGATCGACCCCACGGTTCAAGCGACGAATCACTGGGCCGAGCAAGCGATGCGACCGGCGGTCGTGAATCGCAAGGTCTGGGGCGGCAACCGAACCTGGACGGGAGCCCACGCCCAAAGCTTGCTAATGTCCGTGATTCGCACCTGCAGCCAACGAGCGTTGGAGCCATTCAGCTTCCTGCGAACACTACTCTGCCAACCCCACCCGCAACTAATCCCTCCGTGATGCGGTAAACAAATACGTTTCTTCACCTCTCAAATGGAGCAAGGTATGGCACATCAACCCACCGTTGCAATCTACGCCCGCGTAAGCACCAACGACAAACAGTCGCCCGACGCTCAGCTTCGCGATCTACGCGAATATGCGCGCAATCGCAATTGGCACGGCGTCCTGGAATTTGTCGATATCGGCGAATCTGGGAGCAAGGATAGCCGGCCGGCTTGGGATCAGCTCTGGGATCGGATTCGCAAACGTCGAGTCAATATCCTGCTCGTTCACGCCCTTGATCGTATCGGCCGGTCGCTCCCTCACCTCGTCAAAGTCATGTCGACGCTCGTCGAACAAGACGTAAAGCTGATCAGTCATCGCGAGAACATCGATCTTGGAACGGCCCAGGGTAGGATGCTCGCTGGTCTCTTTGGCGTATTGGCTGAATACGAATTATCACTCATCAAAGAACGAACGATGGCCGGGATGCGAGCCGCCAAGGCCAAGGGTAAACAGATCGGAAATCGCAAAAGATTCTTCGATATCGAAGAAGCGACACGACTTCGCGACCTCAACGTAGGGCAACAAAAAATCGCCAAGCTACTGGGTGTTGGCGTTGGCCGCGTACACGCGTGGTGCAAAGACGAGTATTTGCCGGCCGCGAAACGCCGAAGCCTAGCCGAGACGATAGCGGTCACGAAATCGAAGTGAACAGAAGTAGTCCGGCATGTTTGAAAAACCGAACGTATGACTTCAAAGTGAGAGGCGCTATCACGCGCAAAAAGCGAATTTCACGTTTGGGAGCGAACAGATAGTTTCCTTTTGAGCAATTCAAATTTTCGACCATAGTTACCGTATAGGAGTACATACTATATGTCGTTGCAATCCGCGGGTTTGGGACTGTCATTAGACGATGCACTCGGGAGCGTTCGAGCATTTCATCGTCGCATTGGAGCACCAGTTGTTGAAAGGCCGACGTTGTTGCGCGGGCACGCACTGAAGGCGCTAGCCGCATCCATATCGGTTGGGCAACTTCGTAAGGAGTTGCTAAGCGGCGCCGACGGCGACCAAGATGTTGTGCTCTGTCGAGCGGCAATGGTTCTAGAGGAGCTGCGTGAGTGGCTTTTCGCGCATGCCAACTCGAACTTGATTGACGTAGCTGATGCCCTCGCCGACCGGTTCTATTTGTTGCTTGGCGACGCCGTCGCCACAGGTTTGCCACTTGCGGATTTATTCCAAGAAGTTCACATGTCGAATATGGGCAAGCTGGCTGGCGTCCGCACAGGCGTCGGGAAGGGCCTGAAAGGACCCAACTACTGCCGGCCGCAAATCGAGAAGGTCTTGCTGCGATCTGAAGTTTAGATCCTAGAGTGAGAAATGACGGATCCTCAAGCTCAGTGACACTGGCAATTGCCACGTCTTTTAGTAGACCTAATCCATAAACTCGGTTTGGTTTTGAGAACTGGTTCCATTTGAATACGGCGGTGCTTAAAATCATTGCTCTGCCCGGCATTCTGGGGGGATAAAGGCCACCCTCTTTCGAACAATAAAACTCGTGCAGCGTGAAGAATGCAGAACGAAGCGTCCAATGATTTCGGCGACGTGCAAACGGTCGGCGACCAATCGCCCACTCCCGCCGTTCCTCAGCTACTCGTTGAGGCGGCGGACACTTTTAACTATGCAGCGTGGCAGAACGCGGTCCCCTTGCTTCGTGGAATAACGATAAATAACCCGAGCGGGGAAGAGTTGTCTTCAGTTGTTATTGAATTAACCGCGTCGCCAGCATTCGCGCGTAGTAAACGATGGACAATCGACCGTGTTCACGCCGGAGGTAGCCTGCGATTAGTCGACGTCGATATTGACATCGACCCGTCATTCCTCGACAGCTTGGATGAAGCCGAGCGAGGAATGTTATCTTTCCAGTTGGTTCATGGCGGCCAGCCGATTCATGCGGTCAATCACAGCGTACGAGTACTTGCGCGCGACGAATGGGGCGGAATGCCCAGTATGGGAGAATTGCTGGCGGCATTTGTAACCCCCAACGATCCTGCATCGCACCGCTCCTCAGATCCGCTGCGACATTGCTCGGTCAACATGGCCACCCGACGGCATTGGATGGATATCAGTCGCGCAATCCGAACCGCGCTATATGCTTGCCGCATCGCTATGGTCTGCAGTCGCTGGCCGATCCTTAATTTATGCGAATCCGCCTGGCAGCTTCGAGCGGGTTGGGCAAAAGACGCGTAGCGTTGGAACGGTACTGTCTGATCGGCTCGCCACATGTCTCGACACAACGCTGCTGTTCGCGGCGGGAATCGAGGCCATTGGACTTAATCCCGTTTTGGCAATGACGGAAGGACACTCGTTTGTTGGCGCATGGCTAGTCGACAAGTCCTTTAAACACATTGTTGAACGGGACTGTACGCGAATTCCGCAAAGCAATTGCGGCGCGAGAATTAATTGTCTTCGAGACGACACTGGTAACGCATCAACCGCCAGGTCTGTTTCAAGACGCCATAACGAAAGCGACTGGATCAGTCTCAGAAGAGAAGGAGCATGAATTTGTCGGGGTGATAGATGTTTCGCGGGCCGCATGTCCGAGATCCTTCCGCTGTCATCGCATAGAAAACGTAAAGAGGATGGTTCCGAGGAACTGGATGCAGGTCCTCCACCACTTCCAGCGGCTCCTGACTACGGATTCCTTCCGACGGCTGAAACCGAAAAGCGCCCTCAGACCCCCGCTGGAAGAGTCGAGCGTTGGCAGCCGAGAACTACTTGATCTGTCATTGAGAAATCGTTTACTCAACTTTCGCCCATCTAAACAGACCGTCCCCATTCTCTGTCCGAACGTATCGCGACTTGAAGATAGGCTCGCCGATGGCGCTGGCATGCGAGTCATTTCTTTGAATGATGGCAATCCGCTAGGACACGCGATGCGGAACTTTATCAAGGCGCACTCAGAAAGACCTTGATTCTGAATTTGCTAAGCAGGCACTAAGTCGGGACGAGATCGTATGTCCTTTGAACGGTCGTGAACTCAGCACGCGACTTACGGCACTATATCGTAAAGTGCAAAACGATCTATCCGAGGGCGGGTCAAATACGTTGTACTTGGCGGTTGGGTTTCTGCGATGGAGAGAGAGAGCCGAAGGAGGACATTTCACCCAGCGCCACTTCTCCTAGTTCCAGTCAAGCTCACGCGGCGGAGTGCGTCTTCCCCCTACTACCTTCTTGAGTCATGAAGACGAGGTCAGATTCAATGCAACGTTACTTCAAATGCTGAAGAAAGACTTTGATTGTGACCTCACACGATTCGCGTCCGATTTGCCAATGGACGACAGTGGCGTCGATGTGCCGCTTGTGCTGGACCGGATGCGACAGGGAGTACGGGATATTCCAGGTTTTGAAGTTGTCGAAGACGCAGCAATCGCTCCATTTTCGTTCGCCAAATATCTAATGTGGAAGGATTTGGTGGATCGCGTCGGACAACTTGAGCATAACCGCGTCGTCCGTCATTTGATTCATGAACCAGATAAGGCGTTCGCGAGTGGCGGTTTGGGACCGATGCCACAGCCTCATGAGATCGACACACGGTACGCTCCCGCGGAGATCGTCCATCCGCTTCCCGCTGACTCGTCGCAGCTAGCGGCAGTGATGGCCGCTTCAGAAGGTCACGACTTAGTGATCGTTGGTCCTCCCGGCACTGGGAAGAGCCAAACGATTGCAAACCTCATCGCGCAATGCTTAGCAGTTGGCAAGACCGTGCTGTTCGTCGCTGAGAAGACGGCTGCTCTAAATGTGGTCCATCGCAGGCTCAAAGAAAATGGTCTCGGCGATTGCTGTGTTGAACTGCATTCGAGTAAGGCCGAAAGGCGGCACTTCCTCAATCAGTTGGACACTTCTTGGAAGAATCGTAGACGAGCAGAAGCATCTGATTGGGTAACAATTAACGAAAAGCTGCGTGTTCGCCGCGACCACTTGAACAGTTATGCCGCGACAGTTCACGCCACCGCCGAGAACGGTTGGACGGCCTTTCAAGCGATGGGCGAATGCGTACAGGGGCATAATGTACATACTCCTCGCCTTTATTGGCCGGCTACGGTTCGTCACGACAGCTCAAGTTACGCGGAACTTGAGCTTACGATCGCAAAATTAGCAACGACCTTTCAAGCGATTCCAGCCGGAACAACGATTCCTCGTGTGCAACATACCGACTGGTCGATGTCATGGGAAAACGAGCTTTTAGAATCATGTAGGCAGCTGACCGGCGTATGCGATTCATTCGAAGCCGCGATTAGGACTTTCACGAACACACTCGCGATTCCCCTGCTTGCGGACATCTCGCCCCCGCAGTTGACCCATGTCTACCGCCTGGCTCAAGAATTAAGCCGACCGAGTTTTCCCGCCGGAGAACTCTTGCTGCATGATGACCTTGATGAACTAGGCAGGACGTTGAATGAACGTCGCGACTTACTCCAACAAAGCCAACTAGCGAATGCATCACTTGAGAAGTGCGCTTATTAAGTTTTGTGAAGTCCTAGGCACTCCGATGAGTAGCGGAGTGCCCGAGGGAATGAAACCTCCACTTTACCGGCTTGCTAATGAATTAATCCGTCCAAATCTTCCCCCTTCTGAGCTCGTTTATCACGAGCATTTTGGCGAAATGGCGAAGGCACTTTCTGAGCGTCCTCACGTCCTAAGCAGCCGAAAGCAAGCTCTGGAGTCGTTAATTGCGCGGTCTTTCACCGCGGCACTCATCGATCGCATAAACGTCGAAGAGTTGGAATGCGAATGGGCGAAGGCCTCCAAAGCGATCTGGCCACTCTCGATTTGGCGAAAGACAAAACTAAAAAAACGGCTCAAAGCCTATATGTCGGCTGCCGGAACGCCTGAGCCCGAACTCGACTTACCCCTTCTACAAGAATACAGACAAGCCGCCGAACTTATAGCCAGAAACAATGAATCGCTTGGTCTGTCACCACGTCTTCAGGCTGCGGTTGAAAAGGATACGAATGCGCTCGATACCCAACTTGACGCATCATTGAAATTGCGACAAGCAATTGCAGAAACCAGAGCTTCTCTTGCCAGTGCTAAAAAAGCCTCTGGCGGAAACCTTGGAGTATTGACACAAACGGCGCGTCAGCTGTACGGGCCCGGAAGAGAAGTCGAGGCATCCCGTGTCAAGCTAAGAGATAATCTGAGTCAGTTGAGTTTGACGCCCGCACTTCAGGCTACGGTAGAAAATGACGCAAACGCGTTGGACACACAGTTACGCTCAGCTCGAACGATTCGCGAGGCTCTTACAGCCGTAGGTCTCACCGCTGAACTTCAGTCACAGGCGATAAAGTCACTCTCAAAAGTGCCGGAGCCTCGGCGTCGAGATGCGGCAACTGAGATCGGAACTCGCGCAAAATCTTTTCAGGCGGCATGGGTCGAATATACCAAGCATGCTGCCGACACGCCGGCCTCGTTACAATCACGTGCCATGATTGCTGACGCTAGAGCTCACGCGAATCACGTGCTCGCACGGCGGACGGCACTTAGACAATGGACCGCTTGGGCATCAATTCGAAAGCAAGCTGAGACGGCCGGGCTTTCTGAATTCATTAAGGCTCTGGAGTCGGGTGAACTAAAAGCTGCAGATGCCTCTGCTCGGTTTCGACTTGCCTACGCTCGTTGGTGGTTACCAAGAGTCGTCGACAGTCGTGAGCCGCTTAGGACATTCCAAAAATTTCTGCACGAGGACGTAATAAGAGACTTTTGTAAGTTGGATGACCTCGCCCGCAAAGCTGCTGCTCCTCGGCGAGATGCTGTTCTCCACGGACTACCGTCATCTGATCAAGTTCCCCGGAAGTCGGAACTCGGATTGTTGCGTCATCAAATTGGCCTCAAACGCCCCAGCAAGTCTATCCGCGAGATCATCATTGGGATGCCGGAGACCTTTGGAAAACTTGCGCCTTGCCTATTGATGTCACCGTTATCGATAGCTCAGTATCTGCCGGCTAACCAAACGTTATTTGATGTCGTCGTGTTCGATGAAGCATCGCAAATCGCTACGTGGGATGCGATCGGCGCAATGCGCGGTAAGCAAACGATCATTGTCGGTGATCCCAAGCAACTCCCGCCAACGAACTTCTTCGGGCGAACAGAAAACGATGAGGATAATGCGGAACTCGACGACCACGAAAAAGATTTAGAAAGCATTCTCGACAAAGTGCAAGCGTCGGGTCTACCTACGCTCCAGCTAAACTGGCACTATCGTAGCAGACATGAGTCATTGATCGCTTTCTCTAACTGGCATTACTACGGTAATAAACTGGTGACGTTTCCCGCAGCGGATTCGGTCGCGAGGGGAGTGTCGCTCAGACACATTAAGGAAGGCGTCTACGACCGAGGGAAAAGCCGTACCAATCGACAAGAGGCTGAGGCAATCGTTGCGGACGCTGTTGAACGGATGAAGCGCTGCATCCGTAAGCCTGAAGATAAAAGGCTCACTTATGGTGTAATAACTTTTAACAGCCAGCAGCAAGAGTTAATTCAGAATCTGTTCGACGAAGCTTTAGGCCGGCATCCAGAGCTAGAGTGGTTCTTTTCCGACGACCGAATTGAACCAACAGTCGTAAAGAATTTGGAAAGCGTGCAAGGAGATGAACGAGACATAATGATGTTCTCGATCACGTTCGGACGCGATGCGGCTGGTAAGTTTCCGGTTGATTTCGGCGCGATTAACCGCGATGGCGGCGAGCGTCGACTCAATGTGGCTGTAACTCGTGCGCGTCGCGAGCTCGTCGTTTACTCCTCATTTTTATCAGATCAACTTTGCGCGGAACGCTCTAACGCTCGCGGTGTTCACGATCTTAAAGCATTTCTGGAATATGCGGAGAAAGGCCCTCAAGCGATTGTCGCCAGGACAGAGCTTTCAGCAGCCGGACACGACTCACCATTCGAAGAGGCAGTTTCTGCGTCACTCCAAAAACAAGGATGGCGTATTGATGCTCAGGTTGGGGTTTCCGGTTTTCGAATCGACCTTGGGATAATACACCCGGACAAACCGGGCGCATATCTGGCGGGGATAGAGTGCGACGGTGCGACCTACCATCGTTCCGCTATTGCACGAGACCGTGACAAAACAAGGCAGCGAGTTTTAGAGGATCTCGGATGGACAATTGTGAGAATTTGGTCAACCGACTGGTGGTACGACCCGGACACTGCGATCGAAACAATCGACGCCGCATTGAAAGAGCTACTAGAAGGTAGTCGTCAGGCAGCGCAAGACGATGAATTAGTATCTCCAGCCTCAATGCGAGATGAGCAAGCAACCGAATCGGGCAACGATTTTGAGGATTCAAGTCGGACGGCGGAAGTCGCAAAGGTTCCTTCGGATATGGATTTGGTCGATACGGCAATTTCGGAAGTAACTGAAGAAGTACTGCGGCCGCAATTAGTAGCGTCGCAAGCAACTCAATTGATCCGGCGTACATATTCAAGATGCCTGCTCGATGATTCCAGCGGAAATCAGCATCGTTTTTTCGAGGCTGACTATTCGGTCATACTTCGACAAATGGCAATGTCTATGATCGAATCACTTGGCCCGATTCGTGATGACGTCCTCGTCCGCGAAGTGGCAAAGGCCCATGGGTTCGGTCGAATGACTACGCGGATCAAAGAACGCGTACTAGAGTTGCTGCCGAACGTTACGGTCTCAGAAGAGAGCGTCGGGCGATTCTTGTGGCCGGGTCAGGTTGCAGAAGAGATTGTTCCATTCCGGTACGCTGCAAATGATGCAGAACGACGCAGCCTTGATGAAATTTCGATGGCAGAGTTGCTCGGGTTAGTGCGAGACGTCTCCACGTCGCAGCTAACGGATGATCCGGCGCTGGCGCTGGCACGCGAAATGGGGCTCGCTCGACTGGCGCGAAGCGCCCGCGATCGACTTGAGGCAGCTCTCGATGCGTACAACAGCAAACCCTAACGCACACTTCTGCAGCTCAATCTTCGTGGCGACCTCACATTAATGGTAATCCGACACAATACGAATCATTGCCTTCCATAGCACAGGGCACTTAGGTTGCACTCATGTTCACGTTCCTGCATGCCGCGGACATTCACCTAGACAGCCCACTTCGCGGGCTTGACAAATACGATGGGGCTCCTGTCGACGACATCAGAAACGCCACGCGCAGGGCATTGGAAAACCTTGTGGCAACGGCAATAGCTGAGAAGGTTTCCTTCGTCGTGATCGCCGGCGACCTCTACGACGGAGATTGGCGTGACTTCCATACAGGCCTCTACTTCGCATCGCAGATGGTCCGGCTTAAGGACGCGGGCATACCCGTCTTCGCTGTCACTGGGAACCACGACGCCGCCAACCGAATGACCAAGTCGTTGCCACTGCCGGGAAACGTTAAGCTCTTCTCGACCAAGCATCCCGAGACCGCAATGCTTGACGAAATTGATGTGGCAATCCATGGCCAGAGCTTTGCCAATCAGTGCACTACGGTAGATTTAGCGAAGGACTACCCTCCGCCGAAACTAGGCAGCTTCAACATCGGTGTACTGCACACCAGCCTGTCCGGACGGGAAGGCCACGACAGCTACGCCGTGCTCGGAAGAATGCTTGGCGCCAAAGGTTACGACTATTGGGCGTTGGGACACGTCCATGCCCGAGAAATTGTCTCAACCGATCCAACGATTGCTTTCCCCGGCAACATTCAAGGCCGTCATATCCGCGAGTGCAATGCCAAGGGTTGCCTTTCCGTCCGTGTGTCTGACAACCGTCAGGTAAGCGTCGAGTTCCGGCCGCTTGATGTTTTACGCTGGGAGTACATCAAAATTGACCTCTCCGATGTACATAGCAATGCTGAGTTGATAGAGAAAGTCTCAGCTGAAGTCCGCGAAGCCCACCAAAGCGCAGATGGCCTGCCACTTGCCCTGCGCTTGGATTTAGTTGGACCATCGCCTGTCCACCGACTTTTGATCGCCGATACACGTCAAGTCACTAACGAAATCCGGTCACTGGCGACGGAACTTGGATCAGGGAACATCTGGCTGGAGAAGTTAAACATTCGCACCACGCCGATTTCCGCGAAGACCAGCAGTGAGGCACCTGTGGACGGTCCACTCGCAGAAATCGGCACTTTAGTCCAGGAGCTTCGCCGCATCGCCCGCGAAGCTTAGCGAGCTTGGCGCCGAATTCGCAGACCTAATTCGTAAGCTACCCCCTGATTTGAACGACGCCATTCGACCCACCGACGATGAATGGTTGTCGCACGTCCTGGACGAAGTTGAGTCGCGACTTATGACGCGGCTCAGAGGGTAACGATGCGCATTCAAAAACTGCACTTGAAGGCATATGGCCCCTTCACAAATTGCTCGGTTTCATTGTGTCCAGGCCTGAACATACTCTACGGCCCCAACGAAGCCGGCAAGAGTTCAGCTCTTCGCGCTATCCGCAGTTTGCTATACGGCATCGAAACGCAAACGGTCGACAACTTCTTACACTCGTACGACCAATTGCGACTCGCCGCCCAGCTAATCAAAGGGGACGGAGAGATTCTTGAGTTTTGCCGCCGCAAAGGCCGAAAGAGCACGTTGCGCAACGGCGCAGACAACAAGCCACTCGATGACGGTGTCCTGGACCCGTACCTTGGCACAGTCAGCGAAGAATTTTTTCTTTCGGTATTCGGCATAGATCACGAGCGGCTTCGTCAAGGGGGCGAGGAGGTAGTTCGAGGTGGCGGGAAGATCGGTGAGCTTCTGTTTTCGGCTGGCGGGGTCGGCGACCTTCGAATTCGCCAACAGCAAATTGACACCGAATTGGCCGAGCTTTACAAGGCGGGCGGATCGAAACCGACGATCAACAAAAGCCTTTCTGAGCTTCACCGACTGCGCACGGAAATGAAACGGCTTCAGGCGTCCGCGGACGTATGGGCTCAGCATGAAGAAGAACTTTCTCGAATTCAGCATCGACGCGAAGAGGTTGACAAACTACTCCGCGACAAAAAGACGGCTCGTGGTCGCACGCAACGAATCCAAACCGCGCTCCCGTCGCTCGCGCGTTGGAAAGCTGAATCGGAGGACTTCGCCGAGCTAAAAGACGCTCCACTGCTTGCGGAAAACTTTGCCAAGCAGCTACACAGCGCACTATCCCGTCTCAACTTGTCTCAGGGACGCGAGACAGATGCAACACAAGAACTGGCCAACATCCAAGAGGAGCTAGCCAATGAGACTGTTCCACAGGAAATTCTCGCTGAAGCGGAAACCATCCAGGCCCTCTACCTGCGTCTTGGCAGCCACCGCAAAGCTGCGCAGGATCGCGTTGGGTTGGTTACGTCCAGACAGCGGTCACAGCATAACCTTCGCGACGTTTTACGGAAGCTGGGCCGATCTGATTCGCTTGATGACATCGAGCAGCATCGCATCCCCGACGACAAACACGCCCTCATTCAAGCTCTTGCCAATCGCTACGAAGCCGTTGCAGAGCGACAAAAAACCGCCAAAAAGTTGTTCGACCGCCACCAGCGAAAACTAAGCGAGGAAGAAGCGCGATTCAATGAGCAGCAGGCTCCGCTCGATGCCACCGAGCTGCGCAAGGTCTTGAAGCGCGCGCACCCAGACGCGAGCATCGATGAGGAGTTGACTGAACGGGAAGCACAGATCGAACAGCTGAACCTCGAAGTACAGGCCGCCGTGCGGCGACTACGCGCTCTGGTCCGGTTCGCTCACCGACCTCGAGCAACTTGCCGTTCCCACCCCGGAGACAATTGAGCTTTTTGACGAGGAATTGAGAGACTGCCAAAACCAAGCAACCTCACTGAAAGACCGGACGCGCGAATCCCAGAAAGAGATGGATCGCCTCAAACAGGATCTTGCGGATTTTCAGAAGGGCGACGAGGTTCCCACCGAAGCAGAGCTGCATCAATTGCGGCAGACTCGGGACCACGGCTGGTCACTCGTCCTCGCCAAATGGAAGCAACTCCCATGCGAGGAGAACGATGTTCGCCAGTTCCTGGAACAGTGTTCGCCGGCCAAAGACCTCGCCGACGCATTCCTGAGCAGCGTTCGGCGGACTGACGCGGTTGCCGACCGTCTTCGTCGCGAAGCCGATCGCGTAGCAACGAAGGTACAACTTGAATCACGCATGGATGCGCTTCGGAAGCGATTCGAAGATGCCGGCAGCCAACAGCTGGCGATCGAACAGAATCAAACCCAACACTTGTCCGATTGGAAGGACCGCTGGAGCGCGACAGGGGTCTCGCCGCTTACACCGCGAGATGCGGGCCTGGCTTAGGGAATACAACGGAATTTTGGAACTCGGCAAGAAGCTTCAAAGTGAACGCACGGCTGTCGAGCGACTCACTACGCGTCGCCAGTCAATTCGCGACAGCATCAGTACAGCCATGACTGGCGTCGCCGCTCCCATCGTTACCGAAGCAACGACCGTCATTGAATTGGTCGAATTGGCACAGCATCGTCTTGATGAATTGCAGGCCCACGCAAGTCAATATCAGCAGCTCTCCAAAAGTATTGTCCACCTCCACCAGGAACTCCACGAAGCGGAAGAGGATCTGCAGCAAGCGGACAACGACGTTGCTGCCTGGAAGTCCGATTGGGTTGTCACGGTGAAACATCTTCACCTTCCCGACGACGCCACAAGCGAGCAGGCCATAAGCGTGCTTGAGAATCTCACGAAGCTCTTTCAAGAACACCGCGAAGCCGAGAGTTTTCGACTAAGGATTTATGGTATCGACGCCGATGCGCGCGAGTTCACCGAAGATGTTGCTGCTATCGCCCGCCGACTTGCGCCCGACCTAGTCGAGTGGTCTGTCGAAGAGTCGGCAACGGAATTGCACTCCCGAGCCGTTCAGGCCCGCGAAGCGCGCCAACGCGTCGATTCACTAAATGATCAAATCACCGAGCAGCAGACAAAGCTTAAGGACGCACAGACATCAATCTCGGAAACCAACGCGGAACTAGCCGCGATGCGCGTAGAAGCAAAGTGCGACCGCGTCGAGAATCTCGCCGAGGCGGATGAACGATCGACACAAAAACGCCGTCTACAGGAAAGTTTAGCAACGTTAGAGCATCAGCTCCGATCGTTAAGCGGCGGTCAGGGCATCGAGGCATTCTCTGCCGAAGCGGCGCAAGAGAACTCCGATCAGCTTGCCCCGCATTGACGAACTAGACCAAGAAATCCAGACCCTGACTGACGAGCGCGATCAACTTCTGCAAGCTGAGCAACGTGAAAGGGACGAACTCAAGAAAATCGATGGCAACGCAGAGGCCGCTCAAAAGGCCTGCGAGTGCGAGCATCTCATCGCTCAGCTCGAACAAGAGCTACACGACTATGCAGTACTCCGGATCGCCTCCGCGGTCCTGAGAGGCGCCGTGGAACGTTATCGCGAAAAAGCTCAGGGGCCGATCGTAAACCGTGCGAGCGAGGTATTCCAAGCGCTTACATGCGGGTCGTTCGTTGGTTTGCGCGCGGACTTTGATGCGGATGGGCAACCCGTGCTCCTTGGCGTCCGTCCCGGAGAACAGACAGCTGTGCCGGTTGTCGCCATGAGCGACGGAGCTTGCGATCAGCTTTACCTAGCTCTTCGAATCGCCACGCTCGAACATTGGTTTGAGCACCATGAGCCGGTACCATTCATAATCGACGATGTATTACTCAGTTTCGACGATCAGCGCGCCGACGCTGCTGTGGTTGCGCTCGCAGAACTGTCCAAGAAGACGCAGATCGTATTCTTCACCCACCACGAACACTTGCTGTCCATCGCCAAAACGGCAATTCCAAATGTTCTTGATAAGTCCAAGTTTGTTGTGAGTACAGACTGGTCAACAGGGAACGGACGTATGGAACCCTGAGCCGGTTTCTAACGACTTACGGTCAGCGTCACGTCCGTTTTATTCCCGGACGATCGTTTCAGAATGCCACACACAGAGTGCTGGGAATGTCGCCACGGGGATCGCTTTTGGACGTTGTGGCGACATACCTTTGAGAATAGCAAAGTGGCGACAACTTTTCGGAATGGTCCTAGTCTCAGCGAAGCCTCGTCCTCATGCAGCCGCTCTCTGAAAATCGAACTCGGAAACCCGCTTCGGCACGACGAAATAGATGCCGATAATGAGAAGAAGACGGTGGAGAAGTTCAACGATGGCTTAAAGAGAGCAGTCGCCGGCGTGGACGGAGGGAAGGCGACGTTGCCATTCTTAACGTTGCTTATCCGCACAACTTCCCTATGCAGGCGAACACATGTTCCACATTGCTTCATATTAGCCGTTGACCATTCGTCGATGTGACACCTCGACCATTACGAAATAAAACGGCCGAAATCAAGCTAACGCTCGAGTTCGGCCGTTATTTTTCAAGCTGCTAATGCAAATACTGCAAACGACGCCTCATGCTAAATTCGATTGGTCCTTAACTTAAACTCATTTTGTTGACGAAGAGGATTTTTTTATTGCCGAGTAAGCACTAGCGTCATTGCTTGGACTGCCGGAGCCGTTGCGATTTCGGATGAATCGTAGGTCAACCGGACGCTGTTCACCTGCCGCATTTTGAAATTGGTCGTAGACCCAAATTCCATTTTTATTCTGGTGCACGAAGATCGCGGCATGGCTGCCTTTTCCCTCAGCAAAGGTCCCATCCTTACCAAAAGTGGCAATCGGTGTGCCCGTGCGAAGATCCTTGCCCAGCGCTTTAGCGCCTCCGGCCCACAATGTTGTTTCGGGCAACTTGGCTGCGTTTTTTAAGAACGAAACCGATTTCCCATCTTCAGATTTCTTACCTTTGAAATCTTTTTCAAGCGCTTTTAGGTCGTCGACTTGATAGTCACCTTTTGGCGCCTTTTGTTCAGCGGCAGTTGGTTCGGACGAGCCTGCGTCCTTCAAGGCCGTGGAAATATCGCTTGCCAATTCGTCCACTTGATCGCTGAATTCTTTTGCTTTCTGATCATATTCAGTCTTGGCGGACTTATACGTTCCCAAATCTTGATCAAAGCTCGATTTTCGGCCGTCCTGAGCGGAGATTGCTGCCTCGAGCGAGTCATTGCCCGTTTTTGGAGCGGATGGATTTGCGATTCTTTCATCGGGTAGGAGTTTACTTCCGAAGATGCTGCCAGATTCGAGAACATTGCGTTTACTATCCTCGATCCGAAAACTCGGCTGCTTGCTTCCGTTAGCGGACATATGCTCTTGAGCCTTAGCATGAGCCTCCGCAAGTGACGCGAATTCTTGTCCTCCTGGAGGCTTTCCGCCGAAGGCCTCAGCTTCACTCGCTCCCCTATGGCTGGCATCATTTGAATACTGCCCGGTAAAAAGGTAGAACGGTCCTTCGACCGGGCCCGGGTCATTGTCATTTTGGGCGGACGCCTTTAAGTCATCAACTTTTTTTTCTTGCTGGTCGAGCTCTGTCGCTTCTTTCTTTAGCTCTTCTCGTTTGTCTAGAAGCTGGCTCTGGGTCTTCTCAAGTTCAGACGATTGAGAATTCAAACTCGCAGCCATCCCCAATATATCCGGTACTTGTCCGAAAGCGGCTGATGCACTGCAGAATAGCAACAAGAATAGGATCGTAAATGTGCGCTGCATATACAAACTCCTCAACATTGCAAAAATGAGTGATTCATCGCGACCTTATGAACGATCATCCAGGAGTGAATCCGGAACTTTGGGCACCTTCTTTGGCATGATTGGCGGTGGACCAACAACCCCGTCGGCCTTATCTTTGGGCGTCCAATCGCCAGAGTTGCCGCCGTGTGCCGGATTGGAGTTATTGCCATTGCTGTCGCAGCAGCACGAGTTGCAACACGTGGAATATGTGGACCAGCAGCATGAGACGCGGCTGAATCGATGTCCGCATGCCAAGCTTGGTGTTGTGCACGCCAACAAGATGAAATTAGCTAGAACCACAAACCTTCGAAAGTGTTTCATCGTTCTCTCCTGCACTAAATATGGTCCCCCCTAATGGAGAATCATAATATGATGTTCGGTGCACATTACAAGGGTTTTTACAAAATATTTCACATGCATTTCATCGGGAATACTCAGAACGATCCAAAAAAATGAAGCTCAGATCTCGCAAAATCGGTCCTAAGAATAGGCCCGCTATGGCGTTCGGTTGGCATCTAGGGACCGCTGATCACCGATCCGTATCCGGCGATTTGCTGCTTGAGTTTATCAATCTTTTCTGTGGATTGGCGGATCTGAGTTTCGATCTCGCTTTGCCGCTCACCTAGCTTTGTTCGTCGATCCTTGAGATTTTGCGACTCGGTTTCGAGGTTCTGACGCCGCTCTTTTGCTCTTTGCTCTTTTTCATTGACGGCTTTCTTGCGGTCTTCAAGTGCACTGAGCTTTTCATTCAGTTCCTTGCGACGTGCCGTTGCGTTCTGAAGGCGACTGATGCCGTTGGGACCTAGAATTGAAGCGAGCTGTTCGTTAAGCCATTGTTTCTTTAAATCGCCGTGGCCGCATTTATACCAGTCCTGTCCTTCGGGGCACTTATTATATTTGCTATAGTCCACTTTCTTTAAGGCATCTGCGACAAGCTTGGATACGGCGGCCTCTTCTGTTTTTAGATTCGTTTCTTCAGCTTGTAGCACAATACGTTGCGTTTCAATTCCCGACCGCTCCGTATCCAAAGAGATGGAATCCGTTATTAAGTTATTTCGAGCAGATTCATTTCGGGATTCGCGCAGTAACAGGCTCGACTTTTCTTCATCGACGCGCTTAATCTCCTTTTGCAGCGCCGATTTGTCTTGGACGAGTTGGGCCTCATTTTCCTTCAGCGCCTCGCTCGGCGTCCGACTTGCCGATAGTTGCATCTACTTTCTTAAGGGTTTGTGCTAATATGTCTGGCGAAGAGTTTTGGATATCTGGCTGCTTCGTTTTCGCATCGGAATTCTCCGATCCTGAACGTGGATTATCGGTTGATGCCCCACGTTGGTTCTCGCGGTTCACCATCTCCTCAAAAAAGACTTGCAGGTCAGACTTGCCCTTGGAGCTCGTTGAGTCGTTTGTAGAACGCAGTCGACCATTTCGCTTACTCTCCCGATATGTTTGGGTTGCTATTCCGAAGATACTTGGTGGCAACCTATAGTTCTCAGCTCCAGGTACTGGAGTTTGCCTTGCCCGAGCGATTTGCTGTGCTGCAGAAGTATTGCCACCGGAGCTGAAAAGCTTATCAAGCGGAATTGGATTTCCGCCCGTATCACGGCCGGTAACGCCTCTATCTTCGCGCCGCACTTGTCCCACAAATGAGTTGTTTCTGTCAAACAGCAAACTTGTTCCATCCGGACGTTGAATTGCCGAAAAGCCGGATGCTGGATCAGTAAATTTCGAAGCAGCGAGCGATCCGTCGGAGTTGCGGGACTCGATGCTTCCACGTTCGTCGCTCGACGACCATGCTCCGTTGGAGCCGATCACATCCGCACTACCGTTGCCGTTTTCGACATAAGATGTCGCGCCCGGGACGTCGATCGTTACCTTCGTGTTGCCGGCTTGTACACTTACTGACCCATTTTGCCCAGGCGTTTCATAGCGAGTTTTACCACTAGGGTCAGTTATGGCGACTTGATCCAATCCGGGATATTGAGTGACGACTGTACCATCCGAGTAACGTGTTTGAATCTCTCCGGATCCTCGTACGAACACCTCCGTACCGCTCGGCAGGCGAGTTTGGCTCTTCACGTCATCATCACTACCGTTCGATGGCGGCGTATATCGCTCAACTTCATTCCGATTGCCTGTATCGTTATCCGAATCGTTCTGTTCGAGGGGCGGAGCATGATGTTGTCTTGGCATCGCGTGCTCGAGTTCGTCCCACGGTGCGTGGTCGCCAACTGATTCTTCCGGCATTTGAAAAACAGTGTGTGCTTTCGATTCTTGGCCGGTATCGTCGCGTTTTGGGTCGGCAGTTGGGGGTGCCTCATGATGCGGCTTGAACTCGTCTGCTACTGGCGGTGGCAAGTACTTTGGAGCTTCGTCTGCTGACTCGAGTTTGCGTTCCCCACTAGGATAAACGGTTACCTTTGTGCCATCCCTTTTCTTGTATTCTTTGGTACCATCGGGCTTCGTTGTTATTGTAACCCCGTCGGCACGAACGAACTGAGTGCTTCCGTCGTCGAGTTTCGTTTCTTTCGGGCCGTTGGATGGATCAATCGTCGGTTGCGATGTTTCTTTCGGCTTCTCTTCCTTCGGGGTACTTTCCTTAACAATGTCATCAACCGCCTTCTGAAGCGAGTCGAGGGCTGAAGGGTCAGCCATTGCCGGTAATAAGAGCACTGCCAAAGCTACGATTGCCGCTGAGATTCCGTTGATGAGAAAGTGCCGATGCATGTGGGCCTCCCATTACAGAGCGGGTTGAGATAAGACCGAAGCCTTTTGGATGAGCTTCAACTACGGCCACCAATTTGCTGCAACGAAGATTTTATCCTCGGGAACGCATTTGTCGAGCGTTTGATTGCATGCCCGCTTTCAAATGAAGAAAACGTTCTCGAACGATCGGCGAAAAAGATGCAGCGGTGGTTGTCGGCTTTGCCTACAGTCCACGTTTTGAACTGATGACTGTGTCGAGGGAATGAGCAAATAGGAACGCGAAGCTCTACACAAGATCTCGATCGCCGGAGACTTGTATAAGAATTTGATGGTTCGGACACAACTGTTGGTAATGTGGGAATGGTCCGGCAGCAACGAAAGTGCAAGTCCTGCAGTGAAACGCGCATTGATGTGGCTAGGCGACTTACGAGAGTGCGCTGGAGCGGCTCAGTGATCTGTTCTTGCGTTATTGGCCTGAGGTCGCGAACCGCACAACTGCCGCGCGTCGAAGCGGTCCCATGATTCCGCCGTTAGAAATCTGCTACAAGCCAACGGCATCGCCGTCTGGTTTCGCAACGGGAAGATTGCTCGCAAATGCCAATAGGCCGCCCTCGACTAGACGCCGAACTATTGCGAGCCGCGATTTCTCGCTCAGTTGTGCAACTTCTGGCGAAGTTATGCGCGAACCTACGAATGGTAACATAACTCCCAAGTGGGCCGGATGATTTGGCGGGATCGCAGCCGGGATTTGACGTGGAGTAAATTGAATTGTCCGCGCGATAAACCGAAAAGCTTCGTCGAATGCTGACGGCCCCTCTACCTTACCGCCAGGGAACTGAATCAAAACGCGGTCGCCCTCCCGAAACACGCGACAGGACATGCCTGGACGGTGGCGGACGACCGTGTCCATGCTGATGTTGTCGAGATCCACAAGGCGGCTCAGATGGCCGTCTGCTATCGGTTGCAACGAGGACAAGAAACGTCCCGTGATTCGGTCAAGTGCCTCAGTGTAACTGGCTTCGTCCGCTAAGTCGCGTAAGAGTTGCCGAAACCGAGCTTGAGCGGATTCGCCATTGCAATCTGCGTTAAGGATTGAGGGAAGCGCTTCCCGCATGGAGACATTCTTCCGAGCCGCCAGAGCTAAGGCTTCTGTCAGCAGGTCCACCCAGCGATAACAGTGAACGCCGACGGTCAAGTGCAAGGATAATTGCTCGCTGGTCTCGGCCTCATGGACGAATCCTGCGCGGGAGGTAAAGCAGGTCGCCAGGCCGAAGTACCGCCTCAAGGGACGGCGCTCCCAGGTTACTCCCGCGTTGGGCGGGAAGTGGTTCGTCTGCAAGAGGCAACCGAGTTGACTCACCGTACACACGCCATTGCTTGGTGCCAGTGATCTGCAGAATGAAAACGTCATGCACGTCAAAATGGGCATCAAATCCCTGAGCCCCTTTTGGAGTTAGGTAAACGTTGATGCCGGTTGGACAGCAAAGCCGCAGCTCGATGTCTCGACAGAATTCAGCCAGCGTTGCCGAATGGTGGTGTACTTTGTTGATGATGATCGTCGCTCCCTGGGCGTGGCGACTATAGACCTTTGCAAGATCGATCCGCCCGTCTTCATCGAAGAGCTCATCCGTCACGGCAGGATCTCCCTTCTTGGCCAACCGTATCGTACCCTCGCGTGGATCGTGCTGTGTCAGGATCGAATCCACATCATCGAATTCAAAAAGGCGTGCATAATACCGTTGGTCATTCCTTGGCACCAATAGAGGCCGTTGCTGCCAAAAGGTTCCGAAAAAGTCCTCGACGCCAACTGGTCTTAATAAATGAGTCAACGCCATCGAATCCGGCACCATTGCCATACCCTCCAAACGGAACATTTCAGATCGCGGCAGGTGGCTACTTCGCCTTCGCTTATGGCGTTACCGAGTCGCGTGAACATTCCGCCAAGCGTCGACTTTCCGCCTGTTCGTAAAGATCCTGCACCCACAAATTAGCCATATTTCGCGTTCTGCCGGACGCTTGTCTTCGCTTTATTGAACTGTCGGCAGTGAACGGACGTTGACATCCGATGTCTTTTGAATCGTAGCGGGACAGTCGCTCCATACAGTCCAAATTGTGTTCAGTAATTGGCAGCCCTACGAACTTCGCAAGACGGCCCCAGATTGCATTTGGCAATTCGGTGTAATTGAGAAAAAGTGAGTTGTCGTCGAGGGTCGTTAAGGCAGCACGGAAAAAGCAGGCGAGTGCGCGGGCAGAGAATTCTTCAGCGCTTAAGGCGGCAGCTTCGCGAGATGTGATCCCAAGGGCGAGAGCAAAGGGGGTTATGTTGCCACGCAGTCGCAGCCAGGCAGTGGGCTTCCGCAGAACGGAAACGATGGTCTCTATCGGGTCACGGTAGAGGAAGATGCAAGGTACTTCTGGAAATGCCTGACGTATTAAGGGTAAACGGAGTAGGTTCCAACTTGAAAACTTAATAAAATATCGCCGTTCATAACCTAGGCGACATTGGCCTAGGGCGCCGACCACGAGCCGCAGCCAGCGTAAATTGTCTCCGATCTCGGGGTGTGTCACTGAGAGAAGGTCGTTGAGCGGGTCGGGTTCCGACAGGACTAAGTTTTCAGGTTCGGCACGAAGAAGTCGTGTTACCAAACTCGAACCGCAGCGTGATACATGGAAAATAAAAGCAGTCGGCTGCAAACTACATGAATTAGCTGCAACATATGGAAGCTCTTCAAGTTGAGTCCAGACTGTCTCTGCCACCAACCCCGCTTCCCTCGCGCGTGTCACGGTGTCGCTGAAAAAAATGCCGTCGAAGACGAGATCGCCAAGCCAACGCCAGCCGACTCTTGCGCCCTGCGAGTCAAACGCACAGCACACAGGGGTCCACCCGGCTAACTTTTCCGCACGAAGATGGCCGGCGGCAGCGAAGGCATTGTTTGCTTCGGCGCGATGGCCGCAATTGCGAAACCATTTTCCTAAGCCAGCCCAGGCGTCCGGGTTTTGCGGCTCAAGGTCTCGAGCTCGGCGAAGATTTGCGTAAGAGCGCGTCGTGTGGCCACAGTTAAGCAAAGCCAACCCGAGCTTCAGACGCAAGGACGCATCGTCCGGACGTAGGCCCACGAGCATTTCGAGGTTCATTAGGCTAGTCGTCGAATCCATTAGTCGTGGGTCGGTCATCACAAGTCCATCGTCGACTACAACGAGAGTGAGGCGCCGCAATTCAATCCCACAACAAAAGAGCTGGATACGCCTTTGGGACAGCCAGTCGGAGTAACCCATAGCCAATGCCGGCGACACCTTGAAAAAGTCCCGGGTTGTATACTGTCCGCGACACGTTACCAAACAACCGGAAGCCTCCGAAGCGTTCCGCCGAGCGCACCACACGAGCGGCTACTGTTTCCGCGACTGCACGCAACTCCGGTCGGCCGAGCCGTTTAGATGCTTCCAGCAAGACGTCAACCCGGCCCATGTGACCGCAACATAGATGATCCAAGCCGTTGGGACCGAATGCCGCTGTCGTATTTAGGGCCTCTTCCAATCCGGGTCGGACGGCTAGATCATTCGATACACGCAGAATTCCAAGGCGTGCGAGCGCAACGCCCGGGGCACCATGGCACCACGAGGTTCGAAAGAGATTGCCATCCCTACCGCGAAAGTCCGGCCAATTACCGCATTCCTGTGAAAAACAGCTGTTTTCGTAAACCAGGGCCTGCTGGGCGGCGGCAAGAAAAGCTGTTTCTTGTGTCGCCGAGTACAAACGAGTCAGTGCGAGGGCGATACCGCCAGCTCCGTGAGAGAACCCGGTAAGAGGTTGTAGGTCTCCGGGTCCCAACCAGACTGACGTCGGACCGTCAGGAAAACAATGCCGGACAACGTGGAGGCCACATTCCACAGGCGCTCCAAAACATCCTGTTCGGCGGTGACATCATGTAACGTCAGCAATGCAAGTAATGCACCAGCGCTACCCGTGGCCACATCGTTAGAACGGAATTTTAGAAGAAGAGACGGCGTAATCATTTCGGCTATCCGGGAGGCGGCTTCGAGAAGTGTACCGTCTTCGAACCAGCGTCCTACACATGTCAACGCGTAAACAACGGAGCCGAGTCCCAACGCACCTCCGGGGCCCATTGCTGCCAAGTTATGCCGATAGTAGGTATGGCGGAGTGAGCTCTCAGTCAGGGGGCGAAGTGCTGACCAAGCCAAATCACGGAGTTCATTATCGCCCACCGCCTTGGCCGCGGCTGCCAAGAATACTGCGATCCCTGTCCGGCCCCAGTAAAGACTAAAATCGGTCGCGCGAAGACGGTAACGACCCGACGCATTCAATCGTTGCAGGCCGATCCAGGTTGTCCCGCCATGAGGTGCGCGAACTGCTCGCCGGCTCAGCTCACGTGCAATCGTCAGTGCTCGGCTGATTTTTTCCTCGTAGGTAAGCCATGTCCCCTCCGCACCCGCACTATCTTTCGTATCGTCGTCGTCACAGCAGGCATGGACGTGTGTGTCGCGTGCGGCACAGACGTCCAAGGCCGCGGCGATGAGATTCGCCTGCCGCTCGCAATCTTCCTCATTCAAGGACATGAACGTGTTGCGGAGGCGCTCAGTCGCCGAAGATACAAAGAAGTGCTCCAAGATCGTACCTGAAGTCAACGGCAGCGAATTACTTGAAGAATCAGCGGTGAAACGGGGGAAGTCAAGCCTCTCGAGCGCGGCGATTTCCTCAGTGATTACAGGCCAATTAGCCGGCACCGCAGCGTTGCTCGGCACGCGACGAGTAAGAAGGTCTAGTTCGATCGAGCGGTCGACGGCATTCCGTAGCAACGTGGGATGCCTAGATTTTTTCAGCAAGCTGGCATACACCTGCGTTGCATTGTGCACGAAGCGTACGGGCTGCGCGGCGAACTCGGAGAACGGACCATCCGGAGCGAAGAAGGAGGTTCGCTCGTTGACCAAAAATCGATACATGGATCGGAAGCCGCCAACAATTTCAGCGGTGTACGCAGAGGCTGATAACGCCTTTCCATTAAAGATTGCGACATTGGCTAAACCAGTCTGTGACGGCAAACCGGACTTCTTTTCAGTTGAGCCGCCGTCCAAGTGGTTGCTTGTCTCCCCGCTTCCGAGTCCACTAACATCATAAATCTCACCTTTTTTGTTCTCATCCCACGACGGCAATAGGCCCGCGTCCAGAATGGAATCGGCCGATATGTCTCCCAATTCCCTTTGCGACCATTCCCCATTAATGTTTGGTGCCGGGTGCGTAATCAATAATTCAGTGTCAATCAACACCGGGTGTTCGCCATGCGCGATCACGTTTTCGTCGTGGACGTCTTTTCCGTTTAGCGCCCGCAATATTGCTAGCAGAAATCCAATTCGCCGGAAATATGCGACCACCTGTTCTTGATCTTCGCAAGGACGATGTGCAATAAATTCCACCCAGTGATATTCCGGACGAGCCAGCAGAGTCAGAATTTTAAATGGCAGAGGGCAATGTCGTTCGTTAGCCCAACTCAAAAGTTGATTAAGCGCTACATCGAGACCTGCAGGCCTCGGTTTGTAGATAAGGCGGAGGCCGGTGTCAAACTCGACCATCCAAACGCTGCGATGTCGATGATGTGGATCAGATAAGTCGGGCCACACTGCTACGGCGTGCCGAGCCATTTGGCCGCAGCCAAAGCATAACTGCAATTGCGACCAATCTTCGCTAAGCCGTCGCAAGAACTCACCTGTGGCCTCCGCCCAACACTCAACCGCCGTCGCAAGCAATCTCGCGAGCACCGCATACCGAGAAAAGAAACTCAGGAAGTTACCCGACGCCTCGTCCTCACGATTTGATGCTCCTGGTCGGTCGCCAATTTGGTGCGGCGGCCTGGATGCAGAAATCGTTCGAAACCCGCGTGCATGGCTTCGTATAGCAGATTCGAGCTCAATGGCATCCCCCGCAAGGGCCGACAGCGTTTTACAGAGAGACCGAAGAGTCTGTTCGAGCACTGCTTCGGTGATCAGTGAACTGTTGAAGGTTGCGGCGAGTTGCCTGCGACGAGCGACCCGCAAAAAGGGGCACAGTAAGCCCCGCTGTTCAATAGGGATTTTCAGTTCCCACAACGCGCCGACATATTCGGATCCAGAATCAGCCTGGAGTGCTTCGTCGCAACATTCAGCAAACACGGTCGCCCAACTTGGAAACGACTCCGAGGCCGATTGCGAGGCAAACAGCCAGGGAACTCGTTCTGGACTCAAACCGTCCCATTTCAGCCGTTCTTCAAATCGTTTCGGGTCACCATCCCCTACCACCCGGCTCCATCGTTCTATGCGGCGATCAACAAGGACCGAATTTGTGGGATGTTGGGACGGGTTTTCAGGTCGCCTATCCCGAAGTGGAATGGCGCGGGAAACGATATCCTCTATAGCTCTAGTAAGTCCTGGATGACGAGAAGTCGTTATAACCATCTAATCGCTCGGACGGCGCGGTAGACTCGCGCAATAGAAAAACTGGAGAACGCGGCAAGAACGAAAACCACGGCCACAAGCATGAGTAGCTTGGGCTTGAGGCCGTGGCGGTTATGCCAACGGATTACGTTCGATCCGAGTGACTCGCCTGACGGTTCTGTAGCGGAGCCAAGAATTGGCCCCTCAGTAGGCGAAATTGATCAGCAGCCGTCCACTCGACACTTCGTACAATGGGTTTGGGGCTCGCCATCCGAATTACCAACCAAGATCGGTTCCAAGTCGAGCTCGGCCAAAGGCGGCGACGGTGGGATTACCAAATAGTGCGCATGTTCGCTATTCTCTACAACCTTAATGCTCATGCCGGCTGGAAATTCCCAGCCCTCCTCACGCAGGACAAGTTCCGGGTTGGCAAGCAGCCTCGCTTTAAACTCAGAATCGGTCCATGCTTTCCGCAAAAGGTCTTCGTACTTTTCTTGATATTCCATTCGAACACCTCAAAACAGAGTAATACGTGGGGAACGACGCTTCTAAAAACGGGATTGTATCACGCCAGGATTTGACATGTCAATCTGTCACGCGGGCGTCCTATAGAATGAATAAAAATGCCAAGCCTGTTCAATCACGAGCAAGCGTGAGACTTAACACTTTTTGCGTTCCCGATCTGGCATCGATGCTGAGTTTGGAGCGGTACTCATCGAAATGTCTGCGTACTCAAAGAATCTTCGACGCAGTTCAGCATTACTCTCATAAATGCCCCCCAAACGCGTCGGCTATAGCGCACCTCCGCGACTAATTTGAGGACTTTCCCAGCTACTGAGAGTATGAAGTGGTACCTGTTCATCGCAATCAAAAATTCTGGAAGCAGCTACTACTTGGAGAAGCTGTTGCAAATCTGTGAATTGAGCTTCAATAAAGTCCGTCCTCGGGTGGCTTCCACGTGCTTGCGCGATCCAGCAAGTCATTGAACTTGGCGTTTTCCTAGGTAGAAAGATCGATTTCACTTTTCCTTCGCAAAATCAACAACTCGGCCTTTTCATCCATCGTGATGTCGAATAGCCGATCTACGCAGTTCGTTATGCCAAGAATTTATCCGAAATAATAATGCTGACGACGATCAAACCAATGGCGATGGTAATTCGGCTCGACGTTAATTCGCGGGCAACGAGACGGTTGACTAGCAGTGCCAAAGCAGCTGCCCATATTCGCTGCATAAGGAATCAAAGTTGAGCGTCTCAGTAAAACTATCAATAATCGACGATCAGTGGCCGTGCGGAGTGCGCCAACTAGTGCGGATTGCTGAGCAGTGCGGATACTCAAGATTTTGGGCCACGGAACATCACAGCCCAAATCAAAGTGCGAGTCCAATTGTGGCGGCTGCAATCGCCGCAGGACTGTCAACGCGAATCAGAGTAGGAACGGCAGGTGTACTACTCAAGTACACCAGCTCGATTCAAGTTGCCGAGGCATTTCAATTGCTGGAACTCAATTTTCCCGGAAGAATGGATTTGGGGGTTGCCCGGGCAAAAGTAGAGGACGACTTTTTGGAATCATGTTTGCTCGATGGGCGGACGCAACAAACGCTTGAGACGTACCAAAATAAAATACTCGATCTTGCTCGCGTTCTTGAGCGAAGGGCCACACCTGGCGCGATATCGGGATTAAAAATAGGGCCATCGGTTACCACCACTCCGCAAATCTGGATGTGCGGCAGCAGCGCTGATAGCGCTGCGTTTGCCGGTCTGGCGGGCATCTCGTATTCGTTCCATCATTTCATTGGCAGGCTTCGAAAAATCCCCAGCCTTCACCCTCCGATTCAGTTGTACCGCGACCACTTTCGTCCCGTCGGAGAACTATCTCAACCAAGAGTTAACATGGCCATTTATGGCGCATGCGCGTCAACGGATTCGCAGGCGACCAACTTGTGGGAATCGCAGTTTCGACCCCTTCCGCTTGTCGCTACCTCACAGAATCCGTCATGCACGAAAACGATACCGGCCGCCTGCTTTTTGGGTGATCCGAAGTGCGTCCGCGATCAAATTCTCACATTACAAGAACAGTATGGTGTAGATGAATTCGTGGTTAACTGCGCAGGTAGATGCATCGGCGATTGTATGGTTGGATATGAACTAGTAGCTGAGGTGATGGAGGTAGGTCGCTTGGATTGAGCCAATTCTATTAGAACTGGTTCGAGTTGGCGAAAAACACCGATCGTGTTGCAGCGCTACAACGTATGTTGGCAAGTGGCTTTTGGGGAAGTGCGTTGGTCGCATTTCGTCCGATGCGCAAATGATTTCCCGCTCACAGTCAGCCGAGGCATGCGTCAAACGGATCGGCATCGACCATTGTCGGGCGTGGCATCGATCGTCTACTGCGCTCGTCCGTGTCAAACTCGCCTCAACGGCAACTAACTGGCTTCTCGCATGGAGCCGGCGGCGCGCGTTTGCTGTACCGGCTATGAATAAACTTGCTGCGTTCTGAGGTGGTCTCAGACGCAGCCGAACCCCAAGGAAATGGCTAATGAAGATCAACACTAACTTGTTTCGCAGAACTTCGCCGGCGTAAACGTATCATAAGCCAGCTCCATTCCACCTACACGCTCAAGATGGCGCACAGCAGTGGCGTCCAGGCCGGCGTTGTCCGTGATGGTCTGGCGAGCAAAATCGAGGGCCTGAATTGCGTTAAGTTTCGGTGCCGGCGTGCCTGGCCGATAGGTGGTGGCCAAATTGGGACGGAAGGTACGCGCGAGTGCCTGCTCGTCGGACTTGTCGAGATATATCGGCAGGCTGATGTGATGCCACTCCGGATGGTCGAAGTCTTTGACCGTCCGTTTTTTCGTCCGCCCAGATTGCCCCTTGAAAAAATATCCAATGGTCCTCGTCCGCCTTGCTTCCATCGAGAGAGCGATCATCGATCTTTTCCGCGAAGTCTCGCATCGCGTGTGACGCCTCAATAACTGGACAATGCTTTGGCGGGTTTGCACGTCGAGCTGATGCCAAGCAATTAAGCTACTGTTTTGTGACCAAGGGCTCACCATCCAAGGGCGGGCAGCGGAAACATCGTGAGCGCGACCAGCATGGCCCAACAACCGAACCACTTATTGCGATTCATACTTCAGCTTCTCACGCTGCTAGAACTGCCAAAAAAAAACTAACTCGCGCTGAAAGCGGGCTCGGCATCGTCTACCTTATGTAGTTGAGTGTCGACGTAGGCCGAGTTCAAGAGTTTGCCGGCTGGCGATGTTAAATAGTAGTACGCGCCCTCGGTCGTTGGCATATCGATGAGCAGGATGTCGATGTAATTCAACTCGGGCCGCAAAATGAACGCCGATAGCCCGCATCTTGCCGCTGTCGGAAACCACTATGCAGCGAGTAAACACGACCCTTTCGCGGGGGATGCGGAAAACTTTGGCAGCGGCTGGGTCGAATGGGGCGAGTTTGCCGTGCGAGGCCACGAATGCAGCTAAGTGTTCAAGCAGCTGTGGAGTCGGGGACTTCTTGAGAAACTCGTTAGCCAATGCGGCAACTAATGCCAGAAGAGACATTACAAGCGCCGCTCGCAATGGGGATGGTTTTTTCATTGCAGATACGGCTGCTTACAGTCGCCCCAGTTCCTCCAGGTGCGACTCGACTTCTGCTCGCAACAGTTCGACCTCTTCGTGCAGCCCCCAGGCTTTGGCGCTAAGCGTGTCGACGGTCCGCTCGGCGATGATGGCCTCAACGCGCGAGCAACTGATTGTGCTCAGCCATGAGTCGCAGCAGTGATGGGCGATCGTTCACCGTAGTTCTCTGCTACGTAACTAATGTCGAACCGTCGAATGGTGCGTAGTTCTCGCCTAACGTGTTGCTGTGAACTGATATAGATGAAAGAGGCCTCTCTTGCGTAGATGGAGTTGTCACACACCCATCACCGGCAAGGAGGCCTCACGATGTCGTTTTCTAATCCGCGGACGGTTTCGCCAACAAGTGCGTTTTCTGCGACGGCAATTCCTCCAAGACGGCGAGATGCCGTTCACCGATGTACTGTCGGAACGTACTGTAGCGCAAGCATTGAAAGCATCGGATGTCGTCTGGCTCGACCGGATCTATTCGCCGTTGGTTACGTTGTGGGTGTTTCTCGGCCAAGTACTGAGCCAGGATCATTCCTGTCGTGCGGCCGTCGCGCGCTTGATCGTTCATCGTGTCTCACGAGGACAACGTCTTTGTTCGGCGGAAACCGGCGCATACTGTCAAGCCAGGAAGCGATTGCCTGAAGAGTTTTATGCAGAGGTGGCACGCAAAGCTGGGCATCCGCACGATCATTGCTCAAGCCGCGACCAAGCACAGCATCGAGCCAAGAACAATCAGCTTCAAGGGTGCCATCCAGACGCTGGAAGCGTTTCAACCGCTCTTTGCCGCTTATGAAGACCGCGACTCGTCACTTCGGCGAAACCTGCACAAGCAGTTCCTCGATATTATCGCAACACATCGCGTTGCCGATCGGCCCAACCGTTTTGAGCCGCGACTACGCAAACGACGCCCGAAGAAATATGATTCGATGCTGGAGCCCCGGCACGTGATCAAACGCAAGATGCTCAAACGAGTTAGATAGAACTACGCACCATTCGTCGAACCGTCATGTGATTCTTAGCGCGTGATAAGCAAATCTAATTTGGCTGCAGCCCCTATTGGAAAACGAGCTGCGATCACAAATTGCAAGGCAGACCATCGAATTCCAATAGGGACTCCCTGGGCCGTCTTAGCCTTGCTGACGCCCGGGGGTCTCGTCTTATTTCGGATGGTCTCTCATGTCCAAAGAATCTGCGATTGCCCTGGGAAAGCTCAAGGCTACCTTCCGCCGTCAACCCCTGCCCGACAAGTTCAGCCGGCTCGTCTCATTACTTCTCGATCACCTCGATCGAGATACGTTTATCTGTTGGCCGTCTCGCGGCAGGCTGGCCCAACTTATGGGCTGTAGCGAAAAGACAGTCCAGCGAAACCTGCGAGCGGTCCGAGAACTCGGCCTGTTCGATATGGAAACGATCGGCGCCGATGAAATGCGGCACCGCGTCGGCATCAAGATTCGCGTCACCGATAGGCACACCTACACGATTTATAAACTCAATTCCAACCATCCGCTTTGGAAGGGCAATGACTTATCCGAGGCAATGGAAATCATCAAATCGGCTACGTGGCGTGGAGTGGAGGAAAGGTGCCGTAATCAACAGCTGGAAACGGCTCATCGGAATGACGAAGAACAGTGGGCAGGGACGCTACCGACCCTACTGAATGTAAATGAAGAGGGACGGTCCTGTCCCCACTTGATGAAGACGGAAGCGTCCCTATCGAAAAGGGACGGCACGGACTCAGGAACATTTTCATTACAAAACAATGCTCCGAATACTCGCCTTGTTTGTAATGACGAGTCAGTTCCCACCCACCGCCCTGAGAATTCATTAGCCGGGAGCTGCTGTGCTACTCCTGGCTAATGAATTATTCATCTCAAAACCATTGTCGGCGGCGCAGCCGCCGGAAATGGTTCTGGGCCGGCGGAGCCGACCCAGTTAAAGAATAACAACATCAGCTGTGATGCAAGGCTCGTCGCAAGCGACGAGCCACATCACAGGGCCGACACCTCCGGCTGCGCCTCCGGTGTCGGCCCGTAGATATCTGATTAACTCGTTGGGAGCCAAGATCGACGAAATTAAGCAGCAAAGCCCAGCGGAACCTGATTTTGCCCTCCGGTGAATTCGACTTCTTCATTGAACCCTAATCTCTAGGCCAAAACCTTGGTGCAATCTTCTGGTAATCCGATGAATCCACTTCGCTATCGATCAATTACCTGCACTGTTCCCGCCACAATCTGACAGTCACTTACTGCTGATCGCTGGACCTGCGAAGTTCTTCGATCGTCTGGCGACCCCGGCTAATCCAGAAGTGCCTTGACTGCACCTCTCTGGGACCAAGCCTCAGTGTGCGTCAATCGATTCGTCGTCGCCGATTCAGTTAGCCGCCCGGGCCTTCCAAGTAAACTTCCTTTTTCAGTTCCATCCTGGCGATATATCCCGGCGCTTCCACGCGAGCGCCTATTCTCCCCACCCGGGGGTTTTAGGCTCGGGTTTTTTCTTTGCCGCGAGAAGGCATCTTACGGGCGAGCAGGGCCGAGAACAGCTCAGCCTCTTCTTGGGCCCCAGAAAGCCTATTCCCGACGCTGGGAATGATAAGCGACGGATTTTATTTAATTGAAGATATCGCGATCGCGATAGAAATGCACCGTGGTTCACACTGCTTTCTTGGTTGATCCGTCTGTAGCATTCGGGCGCATTCTCTGGGCGCACCGGGGGCCAGTCTAAAGTAGGCTCCGCTAGACCATTCGTGACCACTCCGCCGCGCATGAAAATGGCCCGTCTCACCGCGTCGGAAACGTGGTGAGACGGGCCAAAGACGGCCGTTGCCGTTGTCAACAATCAGTGGAGGCGGCGGGAATCGAACCCGCCGCCCCACCTGCCGAAACGGAGCCGCGTTTCCGGACTCAAATTCTCAGGTGGGAGCTACGAGATCGAGCAGTTTGTTATTCAAGCATGTCCGGTAGGTCGCCGCCGTATTTTTCCGCTGTCTGAGCGTACTTGTAGGCAGCTGTAACCGTCTACTCAGAAATCTCTTCATTGTATTTTTCTTTTATAACTTGCGGGATTTGGCTCAGCGGAATGTTTTGCCCCACATGTAACTTCATGACTAGCTTTGCAAATCGGAAATATTTCGGCCGCTCGGCATCGACGGCGGCGTCGAGCCGCGGCCGACGAGCATGCTTGTGCCAGTCCGGCCGGACGCCGGTCGGGGCGAATTCCAGAATTCGGCCGGCAAGTGCCTCGGATACGCCGTGCTGTGTAGCAATCTCTTCCAAGCTTTCTCCGGCTTCCACTTGCTTCAGAATGATGGGTCCAAGCTTCTCATACTTAGTCCGCCGTACGAGCGGAATCTGAACGGGAATCGAAATAGTCCAAGCACGAAATGTTAAGAGATCCAAACTTCGTGCCGTTGGACTTTTCTTTTTCTTACTGAGTTTCGCCAGCACGGGCACAGTATTTAGCTCAAATTTCGCGAGCCATGTCGGCCGTCTTTTCCCTTCGCAAGGGATCTGTTCCACGACGATCGGTCCAGTGAGCATTCGCAGCACGGGCGCAGCGACCGCTACCTCCGCGACAAGCAGCTCATGGAGATCAGAAAGCGAGCCTCTGACATCTTCGAGCGTCAACGTCTGCGGCTCGAACGAGCTCGTTGCATCGGCGGCCTTCAATTCCTTTCGCATTTTTGACAACCGCCGCTCATCTCGTTTTAGCTGTTTGACAAGCGGATTGACGTTCTTCTCGTGTGCGTCGGCAATGATCGTCGCCAGTCTCTTCGGCTCGCTTTAAGTTTCTCTATTCTTCCCGGATCTGGTGTAACGTCTGTCTTCGGAAGACGGGCGATACGCTCCAGTTCTAGATTTGCAGCCTCATGTAGACGCCGTTCAAAATCTGGCGTCATGAGATGATCCATGATTTTGTCGAGGATCGCATTCTCGACAATCGATACCATCTTGTATCCCTGGAATTGGCATCCATTGGCACGATTGCGACCATTTATGCAGCAAAAGCTTGGATTCTTACCAGAGTGCCCAAGCACAAGGTCCTTTTTACAGCTGCCGCAAATTGGCCGAACAAGTGTCTTTGGATACACAGAGCTTCGCCCGGTGCCGTTGGGATGGTTGCCGCCCATGCGGCCCGACATTCAGCGAATCTTTCCGCCTCGATTCCAAAGATCGGTGTCGACGATTTGCAGGTGCGGCACGGCGCGACGTTCCACTCTGATTGGGCCGAACCGTAACAACATGCTTTCCGGTACCAGGTTCCCGTCGCTGACGTGTCTTATTGCGGTATTCAAATCCAGCGTACACTTCCCGAGCGAGCAGGTCTGTGATCGTGTTGGGTGCCGAAGAGGTTCTACCGCCGACCCGTCGATCGTTAAAATCCTTTCCAATCCATTGCGGGCTTTTTTTCTCCACGGCAAATAACGTGAAAGCTTCCACGACGTGAGCGGCATTGATTGCGTGGATAACACGAATTCGACGAGGCTTACCATTTTTCTTTAGAATTGGATTACCTTTCTCATCAAGCACGATCTCCATGGCGTAGCCGAACGCACACGCACCCATGTCGATACTGCGCTCAAATTCATCGCTCATTCCGCGATCGACCTTCTCCCTCAGTTGATCTACAAACCATTCGTGCAGCATGGCATAAATGTGAAGCATTAATTTGTAGTGCGGGCTTTCAGTGTCGAATCTGTCGGTCCAGCCGGCCAAGCGTTTGTTTTTGCTTACAACAAGTTGGCCGAGTGAAAGGGCCTCGATTGCATGGCGAGCGGCGCGGCCAAGTTCGTCGATGTAGAGCGTGCCGACGGCCATCAGCTCAGATGAGATGATCACCTTCGCCATTTCTTAACCACGACGCTGAGCAATCGTGCCGGAAACCGCGGCGTCGGCACAGACGCAGTCCCAGGCGACGAACACACGGTCCTGGCGAGCCTTGTTAAGGCAATTCGTGAGCTGCTGATCAAGGGATCGGGGATCGCTGTTCTCCGAGCTGAAACGCAAATACGCCGCCCCCAACTTAAGCTGGTGTGAGGTCGCCAACCCTGGCTATATGGCCGCGAACCCTTATCAAGAAAATGCCGTTTAAGGGTATTGGCCAGCATGTTAATTGCTTCGTCGCTAACCGTCGGCAGCACGCCGGCCGCGACAAGTTGCGGCCAGTGACGATGCTGAATTTCTAAATAAGTTCGAGCGAGGTCTCGAAGTGATGCGTCGTCAGGTAGCCCTCGGCGCGGCGACGGCTCACGCCTGCTGTGCTTGGGAGGCTCTTCATCGAACAAGCTGTCTTGCCAAGCGTTGAGAGCCATAGCCGTCGCACAGCACGCAAGAAAACTGCAGAATAAGCAGAACATTACAAACCAATTTGAATCAAACATGCGAACATTCCTTTAGGAGGAGTCGGAATATGCGATTACGTGGGTGATATTGGTGAGGCACTGATTGCTTGAGGAATCACGGGTCGGACTAATCCGTCCCTCGCAAGCGGTAAAGTTGCTTGCGCCCTGGCCGCTGCTTGTCATCGCGATGGGCATCGCAATTCGCATCACGGCGAACTCGTCTGTCGATTTACCCCGGCCGCACGGGCGTATCGCATGGGTCGAACCTCCGTCACGCTCGTTGTGCTTGCCACTGACTGGTATCGCGCCGATGACAAATGCGAGCAGGGATCGAGCCGTCGTTGATGGCGACAATCCGGCATTCGTAGACGGCAATAGACGTGAATCGCTTCGGTATTTAGCGACGAAGACAACGGCCAGGGATGCCGCGAGGGCACTGGCCCGAAACGGTCGCGACATGTGCGCCGGAGACAGAAACGGAAGGTTCGTCGAGCAGCCTCATAGCAACGGCTCCGTTGTTTGCGAAATGACGCAAACCACGGTACTCGCTTCAAGAAGAGCCTCGCGGACTTAGCGGGAGTTGGCGTGGCTCAGTTGGTGGGCTGGCAGATCAGATGATGGACGCTGCCCGGGAACTGTCGTCGATCAAACACGTACGACTGCCGCGAGAACCGCTCGCAATGGATTATGCCATCGTCGATGCAGCGATTTAGCCAGCGAACACCGCTGTCCTCGTTAGAGCGGCCGAGATAGCGCGCCGCCTGCCGCTTCGTGATGGCCCTGGTGCGATACTGGAATGGGATCGGCAGTTCGGTGTCGGCGAGCAGATTGACTGCTGACGCGAGCTCGCTCGCCAGCTGACCCACGCCAGCCTCATTCAGCAGTTCACCACGGTGTGACTCGGCAATTACCGAGACAGCATCAAGGTCGATTTCGGCAGGAGCGGTGGAGTCGGCTATGCTCATTTTGGTCGGCGTTTCGAGGTGTTCTGAGGCGGGCGAGGACAGTTTTTTGATAAAGCTAAAAGCGTAATAGAAGGCTTGCTCGTGATATGAGTTAAACCTGTCTTCAAGACCAGTTAGCTCCTCGCGCATCTCAGCGTCGCTACGCTCGAAGCAGTTCAGCACGAACCGCTTCCTATCAATTCGCCTCCCAAGGGTGAGCAGGTCTTCAATCGTGTCGATCAAATCTCGCTGGATTGCGGGCTCCCGAAAAACTGCTTGGATCGGAATCGTGCGGCAAAGCCAAGCGGCCTGCGTGAAAAGCAAATGGACTTCGTCCGAAAGCTTCCGCAGTGCTTCAGGCGCTGGGCGATTTGACCTCCCGATTTCGCATTCTTGCCATTAGGTCATGGTTGCGGGGTTGCACGCGATGTCTGCGTGTTACAATATATCTGACTTGACAAGACTTGACTAGGACATGTTATTCGATATCTTATTTTACAGGGACATTTAACGTGGGCCAATTAACGACACATGACGTTTTAAAAAAGTGCGAAATTACCTCTGCAAAAACCTTTATCCGCTGGCACCAGAAGGGACTTATCCCTCCACCATTGATTAAAACACACCCGGACGGGCGTGGAAAAATTGCTTATTGGCCGTCGTGGATCATTTTCCGAATCCGCGAGGTGAAAGCGGCTCTCGAGCGCGCCAGATCTTTATACGGAGTCGCCCAGAGGCTGAGTCGCGATTGGCCGGCGGAAGAAAAAAAGTGGATTCGGAAGAAGCCAGATTTCAAGGCCGCAATGGACCAAATGAATCGAGACGACGCGATCGACGACTTCTCCGAGAAGGTAGTTGACGTCGTTTACCATTACCTTCAAAAGATCGGTATTCAACGACCCGGAGGGGTCCGTGCCTGGTTATGGGACGGCCTCTCGGATACGTCGTTCATCGACGAGGTGCGGCAACTCTTGTGGCAAGGATACACGCCGGTAATTGCAATTATCGGACAGGACATCAAGGTAATCCCGATTTCCTGTTAGGCTCGGCGATGACTATTCCTAAATCATCTGGCCAACCGGTGCTGATCGTGCCAATTCGAGACGCGTTCTTGGAGTCGTTCGCCGAGGCTGAACCAGATCTGCCGAAACTCCCGAAATTTAGTCCCAGCCATGCAAGTGGTCGATCCACGGAGAAGCGTTCACGCCAGCGAACGTATCGCCACAAAGGTCAGTGGGGATTTGCGTTTGAGGATTAGCGATCGTTCCGGACGCGAAGTATAGCTGGGTGTTTCAGCTTGTTGTGGAGAATCATCGTTCGCTATGCCTGCCGAATCATCAATGCCGACTGTGGGACAGGTTGCGGAGCGTCTACGAGTGTCGCAGTCATCCGTGTACAGTCTCGTCGACATCGGAAAACTAGCATGTCATCGCATTGGTGTCGGCCGAGGCACAATCCGGATCAGCGAAAACGACTTGAACTTGTTC
>CAVTEJ010000032.1:0-38989 GCA_963733705.1 uncultured Planctomycetota bacterium
CGATTTAGAAGCGCTCGCGGCAGTGAGTGGCATCAACTCGTGCGTTTGTCAGCACGCGCCGGATGTTCCGAGAACTCGTGAGGTTTCTGGGACTGAGGACGCGGCAGTCTGCCTAGCGCCGAAATGCCTCATCAATCCAACGTTTTTGAGGTATGCAAAGCCGTAAATTGGAAGCAAACCTCACCGGTCCTTCGACTTGCTCGCTGGTGCCGAACCTCGGCGGCCAGCATCCTTAAAATCCATCGCCAACCAATGCTTTGCTCCTAAATTCAAGTCAAGGCACAAGATCGCCAAACTACGGGATGTGTTGCCGCAGCTACTGGTACTTGACTCACTGTTTTTTGTGCAAAGCCATAGTGGATGCAACATTCCGTTCACAATAGTAATCAGAAAATACAGACGCGAGTATCAACAAGCCGCCCACTAGCAGGTCATTGCACTTGAAGTCGTCAAATAGGCCGACAATAATCTCAACCGTAGAACAGACGTTGCACTATCGGTAGCCAGTTGTCCGGCTTCGCTGCTTGTCTCTCGTCCGCACTTTTCCTGTTTTTCAAGAGTTCTGATGGCACCAGATTCCGCACGAAGCAAATCTCGCGGCAAGTGGTTGGCTCTCGCTGCAGCGTTGCTGGGCTGGCTGTTCGACGGATTCGAGATGGGAATGTTCCCGCTCGTGGGGCCAAAGGCGTTGGATGAACTTCTGAAGTCGCACGGCACTGTGACGGCGACTGTAAATGGCTGGTTCGGCGTGATCATGGCCGTGTTTCTGATCGGGGCCGCCAGCGGAGGAGTTCTCTTCGGCTGGCTGGGGGATCGACTGGGACGCGTGCGCCAATGTCCTTCAGCATTCTGACCTACGCGATTTTTACGGGACTGTGTGGCTTGGCGACCGCGCCGTGGCATATCGCCGTCTTGCGGTTTATTGCGTCCCTCGGAATGGGCGGTGAATGGGCTCTCGGCGTCGCGCTGGTCATTGAATTGTGGCCCGACCGGTCCCGCGCGTTCCTGGCGGGCCTGATCGGCGCTGCCGCTAACGTGGGCTATTTGCTGGTCGGGCTGATCAGTCTGTGGCTGTTGAATTTTAACGACGCGTTTGGCAAGTTGCTCGCCGGGGTCGGCATATCGCCCGCGGCCGTAAATCACCTGCTTGCGAATGATGGCTGGCGGCTGATGATGATCATCGGCGCAGTGCCAGCTCTGTTGGTCTTCTTCGTGTTGCGGTTTGTGCCGGAATCGCACAAGTGGGAAGCCGAGCGCGACAAAGGCGCAACGACGCATTGGGCCGCGACCGACTTGTTAGGTGTGCTTTTGGGGGCGATCGGGGCGGGCAGTGTCGTATTCCTGTGGTCGCCCGTATTTGAGGGTTTGGTCCGCGGCCCCGCTATGCCGGGGGCGCCGTTGGCCGCGCTGCCCGCATGGGCCGCTTTGATTCGGGTCACCGGTTCCGCGCTCGGATTGATCGCCGCGCTTGTCGGTTTTTTGTATCCGGTAATGCGCTACCTGGCGCGTGCGGAACTTGCCGGTGATCTAGATGAGGGCGACCGAGTTCGTTGCCTTCGTCGCCTACTATTGGGCGCCTCGCTAGCCGGTGTCGCACTTTTGGGAACATGGGGCTCGTTACAGTGGGCAGTGAAGTGGGCCATTTCGCTTGCTACGTTGCTGCCGGCCGATGGCGGCCCCTACTACGCTAAGGACTATACGCAGATTTTCTTAGCGCTTGGCGCGATCATCGGTACTATTGCGGCCGCGCTTGCCGGCGATTGGCTTGGGCGTCGTGTTACTTACACATTGTTATGCGTAGGGTCGTTTGCGTCGCTCATATTTATGTATCAAGCGAACGATATTTACGGCCCAAAATTCTTGTGGTCGGCGTTTGTCGCGGGCGGGATAACAGCAGCATTTTATGGTTGGTTCCCTCTCTATTTGCCCGAGCTTTTTCCCACCAGTATTCGCGCTACCAGCCAAGGCTTTGCGTTTAATTTCGGCCGCGTCATCGCGGCCGTTGGCACCCTGCAAACCGCGACCCTCACCGGCTGGTTTGCTCGCGGCATCGCGCCTGCAAGAATCGAGTTGGAAGCATTTCCGAAGGCGGGTGCCTCACTTGCTGCGATTTACCTCATCGGTGTTCTGGTGATTTGGTTAGGCCCCGAAACGAAGGGCCGGCCGCTGCCGGAACGGATGCGCGACATCTGAAAGGCTTGATATTGCCGTGGACAACGACCCGTCTGCCGAGTCGAAGGCGCTCTAGAACCTCGCCGTCTCTTCGCATGGCGTTTCGGAATCGCACCTAAACGATCCGCATCGTCAAGCCGCCATCGATCGTCATCGTTTCGCCTGTAATATATTCATTGGTTACCAACTCATTGATCAGTTTTGCCACTTGTTCTGACGTCCCTTCGCGAGCCAGCGGAATGCGTCTTTCGAAGTTGATGCGCTTTTGTTCCGGCGACATGGCGTCATGAAAAGCCGTGCGAATCACGCCGGGAGCGACACAGTTGACGCGAATGTTATCAGCGGCGAAGTCTCGCGCAAGTGCGCGAGTGAATTGCGGCAGCGCGCCCTTAACGACCTGATACGCAAAATTTCCGGGGCAGCCACGAATGCCCGCCGCGGACGAGATTAACACAATACTTCCGTGTTTGCGCTCCCGCATTGATGGCAGCACGGCCCGGCACAAGTGGAATGCTGCGTGGACATGCACGTCGAAGGCCCGTTGCCAGGTGGCCGCGTCGATCTCGAGGATGCTCCCCGGCACTGGGCCGCCGCCCGAGTGAACCAAGATATCGATCGGTCCGAGCCGCTGGCTGGCTTCGCGCACGGAGCGCGTCGCGGCTTCTTGCGAGCCGATGTCCGCCAAGACCAGTTCGCAGCGCCGGCCTTGCACTTCGACCTGCCGACAAACGGCCGCCGCGTGTTCGCCGCCCTTGCGCGCGACGATCGCCACATCCGCCCCTGCCTTGGCGAACGCGACAGCGGTCGCGGCGCCGATCCCTTTCGTTCCGCCTGTGACGAGCGCTACGCGTTTTTCTAGCTGCATGTGGTCGATCTCCATCTGACGGCTACGAATAAATTGCGGGCGAGGAAAGCCTTTCAGCCTTTCAGCCACTTTTGTAAGACCGTCAAGTCTTGCTTGAGAGCCGCCATGTTCGCTTGCGCGGTTTCGTGAGGCAAGTACTCTACATGCACTGAAATCGGTCCGTTGAAATCGGATTCACGCACCATCTTGAAAAACTTCGGATCCACATTGCCAGTTCCCAGCGGCACATGAATCGCTTTGCGGCCGTCCCAGCGAAAGTCCTTCGCCGAGAGCGCGGTGATGTGTGGTTTCATGATGTCGTAGTAAATTGGCCACGCCTCTCCCGCCTCGAGGGCAGCGTGGCGAATATCAAAGACGCAACCTAGCACGCTCGGCGGATAATCTTTAATCAAACTGTGCATGTCCCAGATCGTCGCGCCAACCATTTTGCGCCTGAATGATTTTGCCACATGCCCGAAATGCCGATTTCACGGTTCATTTCCGCAATGTCGCGAATTACTGGCTTCAATGCGTCGAGCTGTGGAAGGATTGGCTTTTTTAAATCGTATTCGAAGAATCCAAATCGATAGCGCTTGATACCGAGCGATGCGGCGGAACGAAGCATCGCTTCAGCGTGCGGCTCGTCGGCTCGAAGAATGTCGGTCGTCAGGATCGTGATTTCAAGGCTGTGCTTGGCGAGCACGTCTTTGAGTTTTGGCAATTCATCCGCAGCTCGCTCGGGATGTATGTACGCTTCCTTTTTTCGCGCCGTGATCTCGACGCCGTCGAAACCTGCCTCTGCAATAGCGTTGGCCATTTCATCGTACTTCATTGAGATTAGGAATTTGATGAAGGCACATATCTTGTAACGCTGTCTCGTCTTTAGCGCGGCAAATAGCTGCGATGGGTTAGCGAACGTGGCGGCCGCCGCCGCGGCAGAGGCGATGTGAAAGGAGCGGCGCGTCATTGGTCTTGATAGCTCAATCATGAAAGTCCTCGGATGTTACATGGGGAGGCGATAGACATTCGGCCCGAATTGATTATTATCAAAGAGCAGTCCAACATTTCGGAATGAAGTTCCGATTTCACGTCACCAATCCCTTTTTGGTCGCCTTCATGGACCGCATTCCGCACATTGCACTGCTAATCGAAACTTCGCGCGAGTACGGCCGCGGATTGCTGCGCGGAGTGTCTCGGTTCCATCAAGAACGCGGTCCCTGGTCAATTTACTTTGAGCCTCATGGCCTCAACGAACCGCCGCCATCATGGCTGAAATCGTGGCGCGGCGACGGCATCATCGCGCGCGTTGATGACCGGCGCATGGCCGACCTGATTTTGGCGACTGGCTTACCGGCCGTCGACGTTCGCGGAGCACTACCCGATCTGCCACTGCCCTTCGTCGGCTTGAACAATCGGGAGATCGCAAAATCGGGTTTTGAACACTTGCGCAATTGCGGCCTGCAGAATTACGCCTTCTGCGGCACTCCGCGAAACGAAAACCCAAATCAGGATATGCGCTGCGATGTTTTTGTCGAATGCGTCGAGCAGCTTGGAAAGAAGTGCGAGGTATTTCTGGGCAGTTTGCGAAATCGTCGTTCCTGGGAAATTGAGCAGCAGCAGATTTCGCGCTGGCTAAAAGGATTGCCAAAACCCGTCGGAGTAATGACCTGCCACGATGATCGAGGTCTGCAGACACTCGATGCGTGCAGGCGGGCTGATCTCAAAGTTCCGAACGAGGTCGCGGTGATCGGAGTCGACAACGACCCGAACCTCTGCAATCTATGTACGCCGCCAATGACCAGTATCGACGTCCATCCGAGTAGAGTCGGTTACGAAGCTGCGGATCTATTGATTCGATTGATGCACGGCGCGGCGCGGCCGAAATCGCCCGTGCTCCTTGGTCCCCCGCGCGGGATCGTGCCACGGCAATCCACCGACGTGCTCTCAATCGAAGACCAGGACGTTGCGAACGCATTGCGGATGGTCCGCGAAGGCGCAACGTCCGGAATTCGGGTCAGCGAGATAGTTCGAGCTTTTCGCCATTCTCCGAGCACGCTCGAGCGGCGCGTGAAGGCGGCCATTGGACGAACACTCAAGGCCGAAATCACTCGAGTGCGGCTGGTGCGCGCGAAGCTCCTTCTGCAGGAAACGGATTTGCCAATTGGTGTCGTCGCAATTCGAGCGGGGTTCTCCGAACCCAAGTACTTTTGCGATGTGTTCCGCAAGTCCGAGCGGATGACCGCCCTGACCTACCGCAGGCAGTTCGGCGACGCGGGCCGGCAAGGCAGGCCGTTCTCGGAAGGTGACGAAAAAACGGAACAAATATCCGAAAAAATGGATCGCATGTCTGTGATTCACGGGTAACATGAACTTCGTTGCGGGCGGTAATCGCATGCGGTCGGTTGGAAGGCTTTTCCGCAGCGTTCCAGACGAACGGTTTCTTGCCGCGGCAATCTGTTCGATTTGGGGGTTTCTGTTCTCATTCGACCTGTTCAGGCGGAGGTCCGACCGGATGACAAGTACACGGACGCGGTTGGAGTTGATTGTTCGTTCCCGTTCCATTTGCCTCGCGCTTGCGATGGCCCTGACGGCTGTAGCCAATCCCGCGCAGGCAGTCGTCAGAATTTTCGACGGCTTTGGCGACGCGGATCGGAATAACGACGGCGTGGTCGGTTCCTACGACACCGATCTGAACGATAGCGGCACGTTCAACGATCCAACAGCGGACGCCGCGCTGATTGCGCGCGGCATCACCGAAGTTACCGCGGCCCAAGACCCGACCGATGTTGGTGTCGTCTGGTCGGCGACGCGCGCCTATGACACCACCACGAATTTAGTAAAGGCGAAACTGCGCATCTTCAATGACAACGTACCTGTCGGTTCGGAAGATTCGTCGCAGATTTTCAACCATGGCTTGGCGTTGGGGGTCGAATCTCGCGGCGGAGGCAGTTCCTTTATTGGAAAGTTCGGCCAAAACATCGCGGTCGGACCAAACGCTGGCGACAAGTTGGTGGCCTCCGTGAATTTCCGTTCCTGGGCCGAATCCAATGCGCCTACGACCGCGTCGATAATTAATGAAATCCGCTGGGGGCTCTTTCAGGATACGGATCACGAGTTAGGAATGACAGCGCCCTACGGTTCCGGATTTGCGAGCGGTTCGGGCGCAACCGTGACCTGGGGGCAGGACGATGGCAATTGGTTTGCGTCGCAGCCAGGGGCGGAAGGCGACAAGGGCATCTGGGTTTCGAACGAGTTCGGCTCAAACTTGGCCGCACCGACCAATGCTCGTGTTAAATGGGAATACAACCTCGCCGGGATTAATGGTTCTAGCAATAACGGCAGAATATTAGAGGGCAATGGCACCTCGAATGGCGGAGATATCGGCACGATCGCCTCGCCAACCGGCGACGGCCCCGGCGGAATATTCAACGATACGTCGCTGGGTCCCCACTTACTGTCGATACAAATTACACGGCTGGCGGACGGTTTGCTGAATGTTGCGTACTCGATCGACAACGTCCAAATTCTCGCCGATGACATCAAAACGACGGACTCTGACTATGCGGTCCTGAATCCGCCAGCCGATTCGTTTGACTACGTCGCATTTCGCAACACCGCCGATTACGACTTTGCGATCGATGACTTCAAAGTGGAGACCTTCAGCGCGACACCGGTAGGCGTTGCAGGCGACTACAACGGCAACGGTGTGGTTGATATGGCCGACTATGTGCTGTGGCGCAATGGCGGCCCCCTTGCTAATGAAGTTGCCGATCAGGGTTCGGTCAGCGCCGCGGACTACACCGAGTGGCGAGCAAGGTTTGGTAACACCAGCGGTAGCGGAGCCTCGCTCGGCGGCGGGGCGGTGCCCGAGCCTGCATCCGTCTTGTTGTTGCTTATGGTGGGATTGCTCGCTGCTGGATCACGACGCACAGATCGGTCTTAAGCAAATACTTTTTACTCGTCCAAGAATAACTCCGAACACGACACCTTTTGCGGAGAAGTCTAATGAGTTGTGATCGTATTCAGTCTCAGTGTTTTCGCTTGAGTATTATTTCGATCTGTATCGCGTTGGAAGGCATCGTGTTACTACCGTCATCAACCACTTGGGCCGCGATAATTGTCGACGATAGCTGGGCAGATGGAGGTCGTGACAACGGACCTGATCCGCTGGATACGAATTGGTGGTCATCGGTTTCCTCATCGGGCACCGGCATCGAAGTCTCCACGGGATCGCTGGGAATGGTGACTGGAACATCCGGCCGTGGAATCCACGGGATCTTTCCAACACAAACACTGGCAAACATCGGTGACAGTCTGGTAGTCACGTACACCTTTACCACTCCAGCGACAATTGGGACGAACGCTACGGGCGCGTTTCGGGTCGGCCTTTTCGATACGTTAGGGCGCAGTGGCCTTGATGCCGACGTTACATCTTCATCCGGCTCGCCCAATTCGCTCTACGGTTACTATGCAGCCAATACTGTCGGCTTGCCGGGCTACATGATGGACATGGATGTCGGCACCGGAGCCGAAGACATCAGTTTTCGCCGGCTCAATACCCCCGTGAATGTCGCGGGGCAAACGCCGACCGGGAGGTTAATGGGCACTACGAGCGGATTTGCGCAGCTCAGCCCCACGGGCGTAGATGGCGGCTACTCATTTGCACCAAATACCACCTACACAGGCACCTTTACGATTACGCGAATTAGTACCACCGACGTCCAACTCGATGGAACGCTGGGCAATTATTCGCATTCAAATACTGATACGTTCGATTCCACTAGCTACGGCATGATCGCTTTCTGGGCGAACTCAAACGTGTTTGGATCGTCGAGTAGCGCAAGCACCGCTGATAATGGCATCGACTTCTCCAACATCCGGATTGACTTTGTTCCAGTTCCCGAACCAGCAGCCTTCGCGATGATCGGGCTCGCGGTAGCTTTGATCGCGAATTGCCGATCGCGCAGGGTACGGATTTAAGGACGGTGTTACGCCACCAGAGTAGGGACATGAGACAAGAAACGCGTAGAGTGCGCACCTCGACCGGTTTCACTCTGGTCGAGCTGCTTGTGGTAATCGCAATTATCGGGATTCTTATCGCGCTATTGCTACCTGCCATTCAAGCGGCGCGTGAAGCTGCCCGGCGTGCGCAATGCACCAACAATCTCAAGCAGGTTGGGGTCGCTGAGGCGAATTTCGAAATCACGTTTAAGAAGATCGTACGGGGGCGGGTTGGCCCCGACTCGACGGTTTCCAACGAAGTTTTGCTGGTGGGCAGGCCGGTCGGGTCTCGCGCAAGTGGCGGCAAGGATTATGAACGCTCCGGCGCCAGCGGTTTCGTGTTTCTGTTGCCGTTCATGGAGGACAAATCTCTCTACGATCAATTTGATATCGATCAGGGCGACGGTATCTGGCTAAGCGGTATGGCGACAACCAATTGGCATACATCGGCCAAGGATGCTGCGTGTGCCACTCGACCCGCCGCGTTCGTTTGCCCTTCGAACCTATCGCTCCCCATAACAGAGGACCCCACCTACGCCAACAAGGGATACGCGATCGGAAGCTATGCGTTCTGCCTTGGTGATCGTGGACCCATTGCGTACGACGTGTCGAGCGCGTGTCTTACCAAGCACCATAATTCCGGGCTCCATCGCTATTGGTCGTGGCGGACGATTAAACAAGTTACCGACGGGATGAGCAAGACAATTTCCTGCGGCGAGGTGCTCCAAGGGCACACGGTCGACAGTTCGAACATGTGGACGTACGGTTACCGGTATCTTGATACGCTGCGCGTGACCGAAGCCCCAATTAACACGCCACCGGGCGTGAACTGCAAGAAAGGAGTCGGCAGTGATCCAAACGCATGCACCAACGGAGCATTCGGAAGCAACCATCCGGGAGGCGCGCTCTTCTCGTTCGGCGATAGCCGCGTGGAATTCATTGCAGACGACATTGATCTCGACACCTACCAGGATCTGGCAACGGTCAACGGAACGCCTGATGAAGCGTTGAGGAAGGACTGCTCGCTGTGCTTGGCCACTGAAGGCAAAAAGCAAACAGGGTGTCCTTGAAACTATGGCACGCGCAGGTTGTAGAGGCGGAATCCTGGTTCGCTATCGATCGATCGCAAAGGACCGAAGCGTCCCAGTAGATTGGTCAGACAGGGTGCCTGCGGTGCGAATCGTGCTCGTTTTTTTCGGAATCGCTTTGCCGTTCGCTGGCTGTAGCGATGGGCGGCCTCGGCGGATACCCGTTTCGGGGCAGGTTCTGATCGACGGCAAGCCACTTACGTTCGGTGATTTGCAATTTGTGCCGGAAGGTGCGCGGCCCTCGTACGGAAAGCTCGACTCAAATGGCCGCTTCAAACTCACGTGTTATGGCGGAGACGATGGCGTAGTGCCTGGTTTACACCGCGTGGGAATTTCCGGCAGTGAAATCATACAAGGCCAAACGGTCTGGCATGCTCCGATCAAGTACGCGAACTTTCGATCTTCGGGCATCACGGTGCAAATCGACGACCCGGCGAATTCGCTTGTCATCGAATTGGGATCCGATGGTCGGCCTGCCACGGTTCGCAACGAGAAACCATGACCAGCGATTAGTCTCACGATGGCAAATACCTTTGCGAGTTCCGTTGGACGTGTACTGTGCTGTGCGTTATTTGCTGCACTAATCCTTTGCGGCAGTGCGGATGCCACCGAATACCTCGTTTCGTCCGCCGCGCAAATTACCTCGGCCATGCAAACGGCTCAACCCGGCGACGTGCTGACCATGACCGACGGAGATTGGACCAACCAGCGGATTCAATTCGCTGGCAACGGCGCGTCGGGAGCGCCTATCACGCTCCGCGCTCAGACGCCCGGTCAGGTCACTCTGAACGGGAATTCGAAGATCAATATCTCAGGTAATTGGCTGGTCGTGGACGGCCTCAATTTCCAAGGCGGTGCGCTCGGGGCCGACGATAGCATTGTCGAATTTCGCGGCTCACGGGGTGAAGCGGCCAATTGCCGGCTCACAAATTCGGCCATCGTCGACTACAACCCGGCCGACATCAACACCCGCTATTTTTGGGTATCTCTCTACGGCGACCACAACCGCGTCGACCACAACTATTTCAAGAATCAGAACCACTCTGGCGTGACGGTCGTCGTTTGGCGAAGCGATGATAGTGCCGACTACGACGAAATCGACTCCAACTATTTTGCCGAACGGCCCGTCGGTAACGGAAACGGCTGGGAAACGATCCGCATCGGAACCAGTGACCATTCGCAAAGTAACTCTTACACAACGGTCGAGAACAATTTGTTTGAAAAGACGGACGGCGAAATCGAAGCCATCTCGAACAAGTCGGGCGGCAACACGTTTCGTTACAACACATTTAGCGAAATGGCCGCCACCCTAACGCTGCGGCACGGCAACGACAATCGAGTAGAAGGCAATTTTTTTCTTGGGAAAGATACGAACAACTCGGGAGCCATTCGCGTTATCGGCGAGCGGCAGACGATCGTCAACAACTATATCGCTAACGTCGACGATCGGGCCGGTGGCGCGATTTCGATATCCGCGGGCGTGCCCAATTCGGCGCTTGACCAATATTTTCAGGTGAAGGATGCCGTCATCGCCCATAACACAGTGGTCAACGTCGGCGGTCCCGCCATTACCTTCGATGACGGCCTCGGTTCGAGCGGCCGCACGCTCCTGGCTCAGAACGTTACGATTGCTAACAACCTGCTACGCAGTAATGGCCCGGCGATTTTCGAAGGCAATGAGGGTGCCAACTGGACATGGCAGGGAAACATCGCCTACGGCGGTAGCCTGGGACCAAAAGCCGGCGACGCGGGAATCTCGGTCGTCGACCCGCAGTTACAGCTGGGGCCGGACGGACTCTGGCGGCCTGGCCCCAACAGCCCTGCCATCAATGGCGGCGTCGGCAACTACAGCTCGCTCATTACTACTGACATGGATGGCCAGCCCCGCATCGGCATTTACGATGTCGGCGCGGATGAAGTGTCCAACGCCACCATCGTACGCCGGCCGCTCACCGGAGCCGATGTCGGTCCAACCTGGCTCGCTTCCACAACGCCGCCGAACTCGCCTCCTGGCGGCGGTTGCAACGCGGCCGGGTGCGCGCTACAAGCCGAAAGTTACACAGCGATTCTCGATCCCGATGGCGACGGCATCGTCTTCACAAAAACCGCCGTTGCCGGCGCACTCGCCGGTCAAGTGATCAAATCCCCAAATGGCAACACGGTAACGCTGCCCGGTACGCAGGAGACGGTTGCGACCTACGACATGACTTTCGCGACCGCGGGAACGTACACGGCTTACTATCGAGTTCGGGGCTTTAGCGGTTCGAGCGATAGTATTTACACGCCCAGCAGTTTCGACGTGGACCCGACGAATTCCACGACGACTAGTTCCGACAGCACGTTTATTTGGAAAGAAGATACGCGTACTTTCGCGATTTCCGCCGGTAATGTTGGTGTGCCGCTCGAGTTCCGACTCGGCATGCGCGAGCCGCAAACGGAGATCGATGCGATCGTGCTTAACCTCAGTTCCAGTCTAACCGGCGCCCAACTCGACGCGTTATTCGCGGTGGTACTGGGCGACTTCAATGGCGATCAACTTGTCGATGCGCGCGATTATGTCATTTGGCGAACGACGCTTGGCCAGCACGTAACTGCCTGGTCGGGAGCTGACGCCAATGGCGACGGCGTGGTTGATATAGACGACTATCAAGTTTGGCGATCGAACTTTGGCATCTCGGCAGCTGGCAGCGGATCTAGCATCTGGTTGCCTGTCCCCGAGCCCTCCACTGCTGCGCCTACGTTGATCGCATTTTTTGCATTGTTGCAAATGCGCAGAATCAGAATCGAACATCCGCTTCAAATGATTGGATAACACATGGTTGTCGAACAAAAGGTGTCAAGAATCGGTATCTCCCGGCGGCAATTTGTTAAATCCGCGACGGGTGCGGCTTTGCTGGCTGCTCCTGATATCGTCCCGGCATCGGTGTTTGGCGCCGATGCGCCGAGCAATCGAATCAATGTCGGCTGCATCGGCGTGGGCAATCAAGGGGCTCCCAACTTGAAGCGATTTTTAAAACAAAAGGGCTGTCAGGTGGTTGCCGTGTGCGACGTGAACCGCGGCAGCCACGGGTATAAGGAGCCGGGCGATTTTTACGGCCGCGAACCTGCAAAGAAAACGGTGGAAGAACATTACGCGGACAAAAAGGGCTCGGGCAACTATACAGGATGCGACGCATACGATGACTTCCGCGAGCTGCTCAGCCGCAGCGACGTTGATGCTGTAATGATCGCCACACCGGATCACTGGCACGAGCTCATCACGATTGCCGCGACGGAAGGCGGAAAAGATGTGTACTGTGAAAAACCGCTCGGCCTGACGATCGGTGGCCAGCAAAAGGTAATTGAGGCGGTGCGCAAGCACAGCCGAATCCTGCAAACCGGGACGCACGAACGGTCGAACCCGATCGTTCGCCGCGCATGTGAGCTCGTTCGAAGTGGCGCTATTGGCGATGTGAAGCGAGTGACCGCCTACATCGGTCGCAACAACAAAACTAGCCCTCCGCCGGGCTGGAAGCCGATGCCGGTCCCCGACGGCTTTGATTACAAGCTATGGCTTGGTCCGGCACTCGACGCGCCCTACCACCAAGACCGGTGCCTGTACAATTTCCGTTTCAATTATGACTACGCCGGGGGCCAGGTTACAAACTTCGGCGCCCACTCTCTGGACATGGCCCAATGGGGTCTCGGCATGGACGGTTCGGGCCCAACGCAGGTGGAATACGTTTATGCCGACTATTTACCTAAGGGCAGCCTATTCACCACTGCGACGCATGCATTTTTCCGCGCCAAGTACGCCAACGGCGCGGTCGTGGAGTGCTTCACATGTGAACCGGCCGTACGGTGCGTCTTCGAAGGTACAGAGGGGCTCGTCCGAGTCGATAATATGGGCCAGAATTTTTTCGCCAGCCCGAAGAGCATCTGGCCCAAAGATATCACTGGCAATGAGAAGTACCACTCGGGCGACGATCATGTGCGGAACTTCCTCGACTGCGTTCGCACTCGCAACGATCCAGCTGCACCGGTCGAAACCGGCCACCGCAGTGCAAGCGTTTGTCATTTGGGGAATATAGCGATCCATTTACAGGCCAAGCTGAAGTGGGATCCCAAGACCGAGCGTTTTGTCGGAGCGAAGAGCGACGAGGCAAACAAGTTGCTCACGCGCGAGCCGAACGAGACGTGGAAAGCGTAAGTTTGTCGCAGGCGCATTACAGAATTAAGGACAGGAACCATCTCGTGGCCAATCCCGTAATCCAATCACGAACCGTCGCGCGTGCCGCCGAAAAGCGCACCGATGTTCGCGTTGTCGGCGCGGAGCTGTATTTATTGCCAGTGCGCACGCGGATTCCGCTCAAGTTCGGCTCCGAGACGCTGGAATCGGTCACTTGTGCACGAGTGAGACTACAGGTTGGCGAGGGCTCGGGCCGAACAGCATACGGTTGGGGCGAAACTCCGCTAAGTGTTCAGTGGGCCTGGCCGGCTGAACTCGGCCTCGAGGAGCGGCATCAGGCAATGATTGATTTTTGCCGCAAACTAACCGAGGCCTGGAGTGCGTTCGATTGCTGGGGGCATCCCCTAGAAGTCGGACATCATTTCATTCAGGTGGTCTTGCCGAAATTGCGCGAGCAATTCAACGAGAACCGAACCCCATTGCATCGCTTGCCGCTGCTCGCGGCACTAGTCTGCCTCTCGGCGTTCGACATCGCTTTGCACGATGCGTATGGCATGTTGCACAACGTGCCAACGTACGAAACGTACAATCGCGATTGGATGAGCCACGACTTGTCCCATTATCTTGAACCATCTAACGATAGCCACGTCTGCTTCCAAGGTTTCTATCCGCAGGATTTCTTAATGCGGGCACCGGCTTCGCGATTGGTTGCTTGGCACCTTGTCGGCGGGCTCGATCCATTAGAGCACGGTGATACTAATGGACAGGAAGTTCCCGACGGCCTCCCTGTATTCCTTAGCGACTGGATCGAGCGCGACGGCTTGCGTTGTATGAAGGTCAAACTCCGCGGCAACGATTCCGCATGGGATTTCCAGCGAATAGTCCGCGTCGGAAAAATCGCGCTGGGACGCGGTGTACAGCACTTGTCAGCCGACTTCAACTGCACCGTTACTGATCCCGCCTATGTCACTGACATTCTCGATCGACTTGTCGCCGAACAGCCGGAAATCGATCGGCTACTGATTTACGTCGAGCAGCCGTTTCCATATGAGTTGGAAGATTATCCTATCGATGTGCGGAGCGTCGCTAAGCGTAAGCCGCTATTTATGGATGAAAGTGCGCACAGTTGGCAACAAGTACGACTGGGTCGCCAGCTCGGCTGGACTGGCATCGCGCTGAAGACGTGCAAAACGCAAACGGGTGCGCTGCTTTCTCTGTGTTGGGCAAAAGCGCACGGAATGGCCATTATGGTGCAGGATCTTACTAATCCTATGCTCGCACAAATTCCCCACGTTTTGCTCGCGTCGCACGCTGGGACCATCATGGGAGTCGAAACCAACGCCATGCAGTTTTATCCGCAAGCGTCGGCCGCTGAGGCGCAGTTTCATCCCGGGCTGTATCGTCGCATCGGCGGAGAGATCGATCTTTCTACGATTCGTGGGCCGGGGTTCGGGTACGGCGGCGCCGCGGCAGCGCGCGTGCTGCCCTCGCCGATTGCAAGCTATTCTTCGAAAACAATATCTGCCGTGCCGCATTGGCATGTCCGGTAAATATGCGTGCTAATAAATCGACTCTGCTTGTACTTCGCATAGCGTTTGTCGCAATTTGCACCCTCTTCGTGTTCGCGCACGATATGCGCACGATCGACCAATCGCTTGCCCCGCCAACGACCGTTTACTGGGATGGATCGCACCTCGCATCGTTGAAGGCCGGCGAAAAGAAAAGTCCCCGCTACGACGAAGTGCTGAAACGGCTGCGAAAGAACGCCAAAATTGCGCTGAAACGAGGCCCTTATTCCGTTATTGATAAAGACGAAGCGGCCCCCAGTGGCGACAAGCACGACTACTTAAGCTACGCCCGCTACTGGTGGCCCAACCCAAAGAAATCGGACGGCTTGCCCTATATTCGCCGTGATGGCAAAACGAATAAGGTTCTGCTCGAAAAAGGGGATCGAGAAACTATCGGCGAGTTCTACGATGACGTAGAAACGCTTGCGCTTACCGGGTATTTGTTCGACGACAAACCAGCGGCGGCACACGCTGCGTTGCTTCTCCGCACTTGGTTCATCGCCCCGACAACGCGAATGAATCCGAACTTGCGCTACGGGCAGGCCATTCCCGGGCGCAACGACGGGCGCGGCTCCGGCATCCTCGATACTCGCCACTTCATCCGCGTCTGCGATTCGGCTGTGCTCCTCAGCGATACGGGCCAATGGTCGGATACGGATCAAGCCGCCCTCGTTACGTGGATGAAGCAGTACTTGGAATGGCTGCAAATCGATCCTGCCGGAAGGAACGAAAGTAGCGAAAAGAACAATCACGGGACGTGGTACGACGCGCAGGTGGCGGCGATTGCCATGTTCGTTGGTGAGACCGAATTGGCCCGGCAAATCGTTCGCACCGCCAAGTTCAAACGCATCGCTGGCTGCATCGAGCCCAACGGCGAACTACCGTCAGAGCTAGAACGTACGAAGGGACTTCACTATTGCATTTTCAATATGTCGGCGATGTCGGTGCTGGCCCGCATCGGCGAGCACCTCAACGAAGACCTGTGGCATTATGAATCGGATGATGGCCGCAGCCTGCGGCGCGGTCTGGATTTTGTTCTGCCGTATATAACCAAAGAGAAAGCGTGGCCCTACAAGCAAATTGATGAATTGTCGATTTCGCCCACCGATGTTGGGTTGTTTTATATGGCGTCCCAGCAATACCACGATCCGAGATACCTACAGGCGATTGAATTCGAGTTACGTCGACCAGACAGATTACAATACGGCCCGTTGCTGTTTTTCACCAACTAACCTGACGAACAAATTTGTTTCATATAGTTTCGGGCCATTTGCGATGGATGATGGGGTGTAATTGCTAGTCGAGGCTGTCGAAGGCGAAATCAATTTGACTCAGCGCGGGATACTTTCGATCGTAATCCTGACGGCCCTTCTTCCGATTCCGGAAGCTCAAGCTGTCGAAAGCCAATGGGTTCAAACCGGCGTCACCGGCCGGCTGATCTACGTTCCCGATGCGGAAGCTGATCGGATTCTCGATTTCTCGAAAGTTGGATACAAAGGACGCGGTACGCAGCTCGTTCCCGAAAATGTGCCGAACGCGCTCATGGTTTCGCCTGTGGCGGGCGATGACACAGCCAACATCCAAGCTGCAATCAACGCTGTGGCTGCCATGCCGCTTGGGCCCGATGGATTTCGCGGCGCCGTTCTGCTGGGCGCCGGCGACTATGACATTAGCACACAGTTAACCATCGGTGCGAGCGGCATCGTCCTGCGCGGCATCGGTCGCGATTCCGACCAAACTGTGCTTCATGCGCGCGGTACGAGCCAGCGCTCGCTCATCCAAGTGCTCGGAACGGGCTCGCAAACGTTTACGGGCAATCCGAAACGCAGCATGATCGATAAAGTCGTGCCAGCTGGTGCCACAAGCTTTCGCGTCGATTCCACGGCTGGCCTGGCTGTCGGCGATCCAGTGCGTGTCGAACGGCCGAGCACCGCCAATTGGATTGCCGCGGTCGGTATGGATAATCCACCGGGCGGCGATCCGCCCTGGGAGCCGGGGACGATGAATATCCGCTTCGACCGCGTCATCACGCGGATCGAGGGCAACCGCGTGTTTCTCGACGCGCCGCTGGCCAACTCGTTCGAACTGCAATACGGCGGCGGCACGATTCAGCATTACGCTTGGCCTGGTCGCATCGAAAATGTCGGCATCGAAAACTTGCGCCGAATCCGACTTCGCTTCGGACACCGACGAAAATCATGCCTGGGAATTCGTCTCGATCGAAAACGCTCAAAACGTCTGGGTTCGGCACACCACGTCCCAGTACTTCGCGAACTCGGCAGTGCTCAGCAACCCAACCGCGAAGTGGGTTACCGTCGACGATGCCATCAATCTCGATCCCAAAAGCACGATCACCGGCGAGCGCCGATATACGTTCGACTTAAGCGGGCAACTCGATTTCGTTAACAATTCACAAGCCAATAGCGGCCGCCACGACTTCGTCAACAACAGCACGCGGCCGCCGGGCCCGCATGTGTTTCATAACTCGGTGGCCAACGATGCGCTGAATGATTCCGGACCACATCAGCGTTGGGCCACCGGCACGTTGTTCGACAACGTGACCGTCCACGGGAACAATATCAATGCCCGCAACAACGGCAGCCTCGGGACCACGCACGGCTGGTCGGCCTCCAATGTCGTCATCTGGAATTCGACTGCCGATGGGTTCGTCGTCCAGAATCCGCCGACATCACAGAATTGGCTGATTGGTTCCAGCGGGCCGGTCATCAACGACACGCAGTTCGGCCAGCAACCCGCCGGGTACGTCGATTCGCCCGGTGTGCCTGTCAGTGTCGGAGATACGAACAGCTTATACGATGCGCAGATGAATGATTCGGCCGACATTCGCGATTTTCATTGGGGCGGCGCCACCGGCAATTGGAACGAGCCGTTGCGGTGGAGGGAAAACGTCACGCCAGCCGTTTATCGTGTAAGCTCACGCGACTACCTCCTCGGCGATATCGACACCTTTACCAACGACGGCGCCGGAAGCGTCGATGCCGCGTATATCGATCCGGCATGGCGCACCGCCATCCAAAACATCTCAGCCCTGCCGATTACCGGCTTCGACGATCTGTCCGGCAATATGAACGTCGCGTTCACGATTCAACACCAACTCGACTCAGGCGAACGCGTCGTCCACGGATATTTGGCTCTCGGCTTAGAGCAGGCAGGCGGACAGGTCAGCTCAGATTTCATTCGCCTGTTCGATATGAAAGCAAACCACCGCCTGGATTTCAGCGCACTTGGTTGGGATTCAAAGCTGAATGGATCCGGTACGTTTATTGGAGTGATCGACCTTGGCGCGTATCTGGATGAAATGCAGTCGGGCTCCGTTAATGTCCAGATCAACCACGACACGGCCGCCGATTGGGGAATGTACGTTGCTACTGTGGCTACCCCGATTGCAGATTTGGTCGGTCCTACGGTTTACCTAGATGGCGGCGGCACGTCTATCATAGATTCCCCCGTGACCGGCATTCGCAACCTGCAAATTGGCGGCGGCAATTCAGGAACAATGCAAATCCAGGCAGCCGGTTCCGTTCACGTCGGCGAGAGTTTCAATCAATTACCAAACGGGGCGTTTTCGCTCGACCTGAGTCTAAACGGACTGGGACATTCAATTATTCAGGCCAAAGACGCCCAATTAATGGGGTCTTTAAGCGTTCAGCTTGATGACAATTTTACTCCCGCGATTGGCAACAGTTTTCAGATCGTCGATACAACCGCTGGGCTAGTGGGCCAGTTTACATCGGTCGTGTTGCCAACGTTGGCGTCCGGTTTTGCATGGGATCTTCAATACAACCCATCGTCGGTTTCGCTTCAGGTCATTCTTCAAGGTGACTACAACCGCGACAATCGCGTCGATGCCGCCGACTATGTCGTGTGGCGCCGCATAAATAGTCAATCGGTACCCACCGGAGAAGGTGCCGACGGAAATTACGACGGCGTTATCGATATTCTTGATTACAACATTTGGAGAGCCAACTTCGGTGCATCAACGGCCGCAGTCATGTCGATCGGGACTTACAAGGTTCCCGAGCCGGACAACGCCACACTGCTGGCAATCCTGGCGATGATTGTGGCTTTGTACCGGCGACAATACTTACTCATTGCTCTTCCCGAAGAATCGCGTGGTTTGGGGAGCGTCGAACGGTATGATCAGGCGCTCTGAACGCTCGGATGCCGTTCGATTGCCGTTCGGACGTAGATGCTATGCCGCACGGTCTCCATTCGTATCTGCCTTTGGGTGCTGATATGCGGGTATGATTGCGATACCTGTGTATCCTTCATGTAGGAACTGTCCTAATGATTGGCTCCACCGATTGCAGACCGACCAAACAGTTCGCTCCCAATACCCATGGTATTGCCGCGTATTCAGATTCACCAACGTGCGGCCATGGCAACAGTCTCAACTTTCTTGAGAACGGCGCGCAGGCTGTCGCTCTCGCCGGCGATATCTCCGAAACGCTCAGTACGGACGTCCTCTTCGAGGTACACCTTATCTTGTCGCGGTTTCTCGTTGAGGGCTGCGATTTCCTCAAATGCAAAAGCGCTCTCGACCGCCACGCCCACTTGGTTCGAGAGCTGCGGCTGGAATTTCAATTCCGCCGAGTCGTTGGTCGATGGCTGCTTAGAAGTAAACACAAGCGTGCCCAGCCGTCGCCTGCGGAAGCCAGCAGAAACTTTAGACGCCGGGCGGTTGCACTCTCTCCATCAATCGCGACAAGCTCCTCAGCTCATCGAGATTTATGGTGATGAGCGGCCGCAGAGTCTGCCATACCAACCCTGCAGGGTCCTCTTCAGGTTGAAGAACAATCACGGACCCAGGTGAAATGGATTCGGATGTCTCAAGGACGTGCAGTCGTATCGTGTTGCTCGCGGCCTCAAAGAACCTTGGAACAAGGAGACCGTGACCAGACAGTCGGTTGGCATCGCCGCTGCCGTGGGAACTTTAAACTAAGCTTGGGCCTGGCGTAGAATTTACCCGCCGCTTCGGCTTTGGCGCCGCGTGTAGCTCGGAAACACGGTCTGATCTCCGAGATCGAATAACCGAATGAGCAGCGCGGCCCTGTTGAAAGAACTCCTGAGACAACGCACAAGAAATTCCCACTGAGGAAAGATAAAAAGGCGTCGACAACTCGAATAGTCGACTAAATCCGAAACGGGACAAGAAAGAACTACCTCGGTTCAACTGACCAGATTTTCCGTATAATTCGCCTTGATGCTCTCGTGTGGTGAGTTATCGGGAAAACTGGTAACTACTGGTAACTGGTAACTGCACTGGCCAACGATCGGCCCTTCATCTGGCCTTCCGGCGTCCTGCACGGTCGCCGAATGCCGTGACGGAATTCTTCCCTGGGCTGCTTAGTTCCTATCGCATTAAGCAGTTAGGGAACGATCCACTCATAGAATCCCCAAGTGGAATTCATTTGGGACCAAATTCGGACTGAAGGAGGAGGTAATGCTTTGGGTATCCGCTGAGTGGCGAAGACTTGTTTACGCCTCCGATGCGAGCCAGCGTTTGACCGAACGTTGCCCCGCAAGTCAACTGCAGCATCAAGGGTCGGGCCATTGGAGAGACACAGCGGTGCGTTGCCGACGCTGAGAGTAGGTGATTAGGGGAGAGCGCATGACGACGCAGCAGCTTCACCTGTTCAACTGTTTTTATTTAGCCGTGCTGCTTGTTGTGGTCTACTTCACCCGAGCGACCGCGCGGCGCATCGCAGGTGCCTTGGCCGGCGGAGCTACGTTGGGCGTCGTGTGTCTGGGAGCGATCACCCTCTGCGAGTCGCTGGGGTGGTGGCAGTTCACTTTCGTCTGGACACCACTTTTCCTATTGCTGTTCTATCTGAACTTAGTCATCGCAGGTACGCCGATCTTTCTCATTACCTGGCGGTTGGCCCGGCGGTTCGGTTGGCAGGGGCTAGCGGTATTTCTCGGCGCTCTGACTGTATTCGGTCCGTTTCGCGACTACTGGTGGATGGCGAAATTCCCGGAGTGGGGCACATATGCGACGGGTGTGGCGCCCGGTCTCGCGATCTCTGCCACCTACTTCGCGACGGTGGCAGCGGGCCATGCCGTAATGCGGGTAGTTGCCGGGCCAGCCCGAAATGACAGATTGGCAAGACTCCCATGGGTGCCCGCCTAACCAAGCGAATGCAATTTCCCAGCAATCCAGCTTGCTTGTCCGACGCGTCAATAAACCACCGATTTGGATGCGCCTATGGCGCCGCTGCAAAGAAGACCGTGGCGGAGGCACAATTGAGGCTGGCGCTTCCGCTAGCGGGATTAGACGGGGGGTTGCCCATGCCCTGACGCCCCAACTCAATAAACCTCTTGTGCTGGTACTTGGGCCGGTGCTCAACCGCCACGGCAACACATAAACTAACTTTGAGATCGCATTCGATCAACCACGGGTGCGGCTGATTCTTTTGCCAATTCGGTCGCGGCCTGCAGTGCCTCATTTTGTCGCGTTTAGCCACTGTCTGGCCGGGAGTTCCAAAACCTTACCGGCGCCAGGTTTCTGATTTGCGCCGGGAACTCAAGGTTTGTGGCGATGGCGCTGGGTCGCCAAAGAGACCTGACGCATTACGCCTTCGTCTTCGAGTTCGATCGCTTTCTTATATAGGCGGGCGTGCCGATAAAAGCCAGCGACCAAAGAATCAAGCTATTCGGCTCGGGAACGACACCAACACTGAAGTTGTTGAAAGCGAAACCAATACCATTCGTTTTGCTGCCGACAAACGTTACGCGGACAGATTTCGCGATTGATGGTAAGCCGTCGAATGAAAAAGTCCAGGGTAAGCCGTCCAAAGAAGCGGCCGACTCGTTGACTCCTAAAGGCGATAATTCGGATGCCAACACGCTGCCGGAACTGCCGAGCACTTCGACTCGCCATTGCTCAGTCCCGCCATTGCTACCGCCGTCAATGTCCCAAAGCTCACCAGAAAACCCCGAGATCGTTCCCGTCGTGATGCACTGCGCAATGAAGGGACCTGGCGGTGGTGGGGGAAGTGTAGCCGGATTTCCTGAACCCGCAGTTCGCAAGAAAAAGCTACCAAGCTCCGTCTCGAAACCAGGTCGCGGAGTATCCGCGCTATTGTCCCATGCGCTGGCAAATGCATTAACCGAATCGTGTTTGACGGCTTCAAATGCTGGGAGAACATCAACGCCTGAATCGTACTGATTGTTGCCGTTCACATCGTAAAAGAATCTTACAGTACCGACTGAAATGTTATACGGCGAATTTAAGAGGGCATCGTCAATAGGCGTCGCCCCGCCCGGTACGGCTTCAAACGTAATGACATCCGCAGCGCGTGCGCTAACGCAGCAAAATACCGCCAATACGAATGTTCCGAATCTTGATGTCATAACGACCTCGATTGTTGTACTAGGAAACAAAACAAAAAACGGATCAGGCCAGCTCTGCAGAAAACCTCGATATGTAACAGAATCATGAAGTTGTGGGTGAGGACCTTTCATCGCAATTCGCGGCGCTGGCTCCAGGCGGTGTGTCGACGTACGAAGGGTTCGGGAGAAAAACAGGAAATTTGATTTTCTCAGCACGACGCGGCGCGGGCCCAACTCTATTTCTTGACTTTTTTCTTAAGCTCCGCCAATTGCGAATCGACGTCGACTTCCTCGTCTATTTCGAATTCGTCCTCCAATTCGTCAGGTAGGTCCGCCGTACCATGCAGCTCGGCCATTGCTTCGGCTTCTGCTTCGCTCTGTTCGACGCGATTGCGAAGCCGTTCGAATTTGGCGAATGCATCGTCATCCAATTCGGTCGAAACCTGGCAGCCGACCGTCTGCATTTTCTTGCGGAAATCGGCCGCTCGCTGGCGGGCCGAGAGTGTGGCTAAACTCCGCTTGGCTTCCGCCAGCTTTACCTTCATGGCTTCGAGTTGCCGCTTGAGCGATCCGGCAGCGCTTTGGGCCGAGTTGAGCTGGTCCTCCAGAGCAACGACGAGTTTCTCGTGCTCTCTTTTTCGCTTCAAAGCCTTGCGCGCCAGGTCATCGTCGCCCGCGCTAACCGCTTGTTCGGCCCGCTCTTGCCAACGATCGGCCTGAGCTCGGTTCTTCTCCAATTCCTTTGCTAGTAACTTTTCATTAGCCAGTGCGCGGGCTGTCTCGCGAATGGCCGCGCCGATCGACTCTTCCATTTCGCGAATCGCCTGCCGCAGCATTTGCTCCGGGTTTTCCCAGCCCTCGGTCAAATCGTTCAGGTTGGCTGAAATAATGTCGTTGATTTTCTTGAAGATTCCCATTGTTCACCCTTTCGTAATTGAAGCTTCGTGTTCTCTAAATCCGCTTCCGCGAGGAGCGGGTCAAATCGAAATCCCAGAGTGTGAATAACGACGCATGGAAACACTGACCGGCAGCAGTGCGACGAACACCACACCACAGACAAAGCCAAACAAATGACCGAGGTTCGTCCAGTTCCATCGCCACCAGAACAGCCCGGCGAGCTGCATCACAGGCACTAGCAACAGCAGCCACACAGACCGCATTCGGAAGCTGTCCCAGCGAAGCACCCAATACAGCCAATGGCTCGGCCGCGCGAACGGCCCGATAAGTAGAGTGATCGGAAACATGGCGATGTACGAAATGTGCGCCCATGCTGAGGGCAATAGCATGGTCATCACCGCAATCACTGCGAATATCGCACCCGAGGAGCCGACTAGGTACTGCCCTGCGAATAATCGTGCAAAGAGTCCTAAGGTGATGATCGTGCCGAAATACAAGAGCGCGTAATAGGCGTTGCCGATTCGCCGATTGACCGCATTGCCGATCACCAAAAGTACCCACATGTTGAACAGCAAGTGCTCGATGTTGGCGTGAGAGAATCCGTATCCGACAATGCTGAACAGACTGGTTCCCGGCCCGACCGGCGATTGAATGCCGAGGAAAAATAACGCGACGTTGAGAAAGACGATAATGCCATTGGCCGTCGGTATGTCGTTTCGTGGTTGGCCGTCTTCGATTTGCGTGGGGATGGCGAGGAACATGGTTTTCTCCGGTTCGAGCGGAGCCGTGCATCGCACGGCCTTTCCAACCATGTTCATGTGCCGAGAGCCGGCTATTCGTAAAGAATTTCGCCGTGGGGCAGATAATGATGTCAGTCACCCGCGTTTAAACTGGCCGCTCGATGCGGGTCAGCGTTTGCCGGATACGGGCCGTTTTCATCTTTTCCAGCCCTGAGTTTTCCACTAGCGTGTGGGCTCGGTAGACCGCATCTTCGAGACCGCCGTGTTCAGAAAGATAAGTGGCCAGCCGGCCCCATTCAGCGGTGAATTCGGCTTCGGCCTCCTCGGCCGGTGTGTAACGATAGACGTGCGAGCGGACCGAGGACTCGAGTTTCTCCGACAGCCGCCCGCGCACATGCCGGTAATAGTTGTCGACCGCGCTGGTGCTGATCTCGAGCGCCGCAGCCGTTTCGGCAATCGACATCTGATCGCATAACCGCCCATAGAGGACCCGAAAGTAATCGCCTTTGCCATCGCGGTGGTAGTCGGCCGCCAACGCTTGGAGACACTCTTGGAGCAGCTCATCCACCCAAGCGGCGTAAAAAGCATCCTGTTCACCTGCTTCCACGTGGTGCGACTGCCGCAACTCATCGAGCAGCTGGCCCTGGTTTTTTGCGGCCCGATACAGGTTGGCTTGAATCTTGCAAACGACGCTACACAACAGTGTTCGTAGCTTGGCTTGTCGCGACGCGGCCCAACGGGCAAGCAAGTTGTTGCGCAGGACCACCTCAAACGCTTGGCCGGCGACATCCTCGGCTTCGTCGAGCCGCCCGTTTCCGCGCCGCAAAGCGAACCGGCAAACGGGGCCCCAGTAATCGACGAGAAAGTCATGCCAATCGACTTCGTCGCCGCCAAGCGCCAGTCGTTCGATGAGCGTATGTCGCGTTTGAGGAAATGCCATCGTGTTCCCCCTTCCTCTGGGAGAAGGCAGGGTAGAGGATGCATTGCAAACCCTCTCGTTTCTTAAGAGGGCAATAGTTTTCGATGCTTTTTGTCATCTTAACTGCGGCTGCCTGCTTGAGGATACTCGCCCGGCGTTTTCATTTTCGCTCATCCACTCCCGCGGCTAAACTGGATTACCGCGCAATTGCCTAATTTCCTTACGAAACCGGCCCGATGGCGACATTCAGTTGGTAGAGGCGCCGCGGAGCGCCCCTCGGTGTGTTCGGTCCTTTTCGGCTAACTCGCATGGCTGCCAAGACCCAAACGGCTGAACGACTGAGCGACCTGCTGTCTCGAAATGGACCGCTTGACGAAGGCAAGGCCTTGCCGATTATCCGCCAGATTGCGGATCAGGTGGTGGCACTCCATGCATCCGGCCGGCTCGCCAGACGGATTCGCGCCGACCAGATCCTCGTGGAGGGCGACACGTTTCGGCTAGATACCGGCGACGCAACGAGCGACGTCGAAATCGAAAGCACATGGCTGCCGCCAGAAGTCCAGCGCCGCAATTTTCCAGCATTGCCGCAGCAACTCGACGCGGCCAGGACCGCGCTCCGCACAGCCGGCATCGATTTCGACCCGCGCCGAATCGATATCTACCAGCTTGGCTGCCTCGCATGCGAAATTTTCACCGGCAACTCGCCGCAATCGTATTTGTTCAGTCCTCGGGCGAAGGCGCGGGTGCCAGCGCCTTGGCGACATCTGCTGGATGGCATGCTCGGTTATGATCCAGCTTTGCGTTTCAATTCATGCGATGAGCTGCAAACCAAGCTGGAACGAATGGGCGGCGGGGCGGTTGAGCCAATCGGCCCGGAGACGCCGCGGCGTGGCACCGGCATTGATGTGCTGACCAACACGCCACGCACGCCGCACCCCGCCGCCGCTTCGTTGCCATTTACAAAACTTGGTCACTTTCAAATCGTTGCCCGTCTCGGTAGTGGCGGCATGGGCGATGTATACCAAGCGTACGATACGCAGCTCGAACGCACAGTTGCATTGAAAGTCTTGCCATTGGAGCTCGCCCGCCAGGAAGATTTTGTTCGGCGGTTCACCGACGAAGCCAAGGCGGCCGCCCGGCTCGTACATCCCAACATTGTCCAGATTTATTTTATTGGCGAAGACGCTGGCCACCACTATTTCGCGATGCAGTACGTGGCCGGTGAAACGCTGGCCGTCCGCATGACGCGCGAGAAACGCCTGTCGCTCGGTAACGCACTCACGATCATCGAGCAAGTGCTGTCGGGGCTCACGGTGGCCCACCAACAAGGCATGATTCATCGCGACATCAAGCCTGGTAATATCCTTTTGGATATCGATCACAGCCGCGCCCTATTGGCCGACTTTGGACTAGTGAAATCGCTGGACTCGACCGAGCAGCTGACCGCCACCGGCATGATTATGGGAACCGTCGACTATATTTCGCCCGAACAAGGCCGCGGACACAAAGTCGATACCCGCTCCGATCTCTACTCAGTCGGAGTGTTGTTGTACCAGATGCTCAGCGGCCAGCTTCCGTTCGTGGCCGAAAAGCGCAACCGCCATGATCTTCCAGCACGCGTACGAAAAGCCCCGGCCGCTGGAAGATATCGTTCCCGACATCGTCCGCGGTGCTAGCGCGATCATCCGCCGCCTGCTGGCCAAAGATCCAGCCGACCGCTATCAAACCGCCGCTGACCTGCTCGCCGACGTGCGATCACTGCACGCGTCGCCGGTCTGGCAGCCGACGGAATCCATCGTGGCGAACGATACCAGCAAATCGGTCATCATCGAGAGTCCGGATTTTGATCGTGCTGATGATGATCGCCGCCTGACCGTGGCGTTGGCGCCGTTGCCGCAACCGCGCTGGCAAGACCGCCTTCGCGTGCTCTTCCATCTGCACGCCCCGGCTTTCTTGAAGAACCTGCAAAACACCGAGCAGCAGGTCGACGGCGCGCTCGCCGTTTACCAGGACCGGCGCGACAAACTGGCCCAACTGGTTCATGAAGCGGCCGCGTTGGAGCGGGTTTTGGCCGGGCAAGGTCTCGATGACGAGCTCCGCCAGCAACAAGCGGCGCGCGAGGAAATTGAATCGCGCCTCGCCAAAGTCGACGCGACACTACAAAAGCTTCGCAGCCAGCAAGCGCTGCTTCGCGCGGATGCGAGCGGCCGAGGCCCAGCGGACCATCAGCGGCGACGGTGCCACGCAACCGGGCTTGTTGCAGCCGCAATTCGTTCGCAGGGCGCTTATTGCCTTAGCTGTAGTTGTCGCAATCGTCGCCATCCCGGAGTTCATCAGGATCGCCCGCAACAATTTCAGCCGCCAAGACGCAGAGGTGGCAACAACTGTCGAGCCAACGGTAGAAATCCTTCCATCGAGCGGATGGATCAACTTGGCGTCGCTGATTGACCTGAAAGATGATGCGATTAATCAAACCGGAACCTGGACCAAAACGGACGACGGCTTCCAACTGACCCGACCAGCCGGTTCGCCTCGAATGAATCTCAACTACTTGCACATCCCCCTATTGATTCATGGTTCCTACGAGTTGAGATTCAAATATCAGGTCGGCGGCGGTGTCCGCAATCGCGGTCTGAATGTCCGGCTGCCAATGGGCAGCGCAGCGTGGTGCGTTGCTGATTGGACAGATCTGGCACAACAACGGTATCGGCATCAATGGTATCCAAGGCCTGGGATCAGCCGACGCGGCCAATCCAACCAGCGACCCGAACTTTCCCGTTCCGTCGGACGTCGAGCGCAATGCGCTCGTTCGCGTCGATTCTGCGGCGGGCGGCAAAGTACACGTCAGCGTAATCATTGGCGAAAAGCGACAGATTGATTGGTCCGGCAACGAGTCCGACGTGCGAATGCTTGACTCCGAGGCCGGGATGAAGCTGACCAAAGATCCGATTTTGATCCTCGGCGGCTGGGGCGACAGAGTCACATTTCGCCAGCTCGCGCTCCGCATGCTCGATGGATCAGCCACCAAATGGCCCGGTAACAGAACACCGGAGCCGGAGTCGTCAGCGCCATTGCCGACTTCATCCGACTGGATCAGCCTCTCCCCATTGATCGATGTTCACAAAGATTCTGTGGGCGGGATTTGGGGCCTCACGGGCGCCACCATTCATTTCACCAACCAGGCCGGGCCGAACCCACTGGAAATCAAATTCCTGGAAATCCCCTTGTTGATTCACGGCTCCTACGAGCTGCGGTTCAAATATCAAACGGAAAAAGCTCGTAGCCGCGGGTTGAACGTTCGGCTGCCACTAGGCGTGGCGCGGGCCGCCTTGATGATCGGGAACCATCGGCAGGACAACGGACTCAGCGTGAACGGCATCCAAGGCCTCGACTCGACCGACTCGGCGAATCCCACCAACAATCCCAACTACTCCAATCCGGCCGGAGTCGAGCGCGAGGCGCTCGTTCGCGTCGAGTTGTCCGCCGGCGGCGCCGTGCATCTTACTATGAAAATCGATAGTCAAAAACAAATCGACTGGTCCGGCTATGAGGCCGACGTGCAGATGGTCGATTCTCCCGCCGGAAAGAAACTACCCAAAGAGCCGATCCTGATTCTGGGCATCTGGGGAGGCAGCGCTACCGTGCGCGACCTCCAACTGCGAATGCTCGATGGCTCGGCCTCGCCTTGGTCCTTATCCCAAGCGCCTACGGTTCCAACTTCACTGACACCAGCGGCAAACCCAAATTCGCCACTCGAGATTCTCACGTCCGGCGAATGGGGGTGGACAAAACCAGTCAACGCCGGGCCGGTAATCAATACTGATGATGACGACTCGGGTCCATTCATGTCGGCCGATGGCCTCACGCTGCTGTGCGAATCGAAACGCCCTGGCGGCTACGGCGGGATCGATCTTTGGATGATTCAGCGCCCAAGCGTTGGGGAACCATGGGGTGCACCCGCCAACCTCGGCCCGGACGTCAACACCAACGCCGACGAGTACCATCCTTCTATGACCGCCGACGGACGAATCCTCGTCTTCAGCTCGAACCGCCCTGGTGGCATCGGCAAAGCCGATCTGTACTTCAGCAGCCGGCCGAGCGCAACCGCGCCCTGGGGCAGACCGCAGAACTTCGGCAAACCCATTAACAGCAGTTTTATGGAGCGCGGCTCGTGCATCTCCTCCGATTGCCTCACACTGATCGTCGGTTCCGACCGCCCCAGTGGCGTCGGCCGCAACGACCTTTGGATTACTCGCCGCCGCAGACTCACGGAGAACTTCGGTCGCTTCGAAAACATGGGGGCCATCATCAACTCATATCTGGCCGACAAAAGCCCTAACCTATCGACCGATGGGCTCGTCCTCGTGTTCCAATCCGACCGCGCGGGCGGTTTCGGTCGAAACGACATTTATATGAGCACGCGGGCCTCGCTGAACGACGCGTTTGGCGCTCCCGTGAATCTCGGGCCGACAATTAATACCGACGGAAATGAAGAAAATCCATCGCTGTCGTGCGACGGAAAAACTCTCTGGTTCAGCTCCCCGCGAACCGGCGGCCTCGGCGGTTATGACATCTGGTACTCGAAACGCGTGAAAGAAAGCGGGGCACCATCCGCGCCAAGTAACTCGGCCGGTACATCCACATCATCTAATTCAGCTTCAAAGTGAGGTGTTGCCACGAACCGGGGCAACGGGCATTTCACGTCTCGCCGACAGCCGGTTCTGAACGCCCTCAACAATCGCTGGTGGCGCGGCAACCGAGCTTACGGCGGCGGCGTTCTAATGGACTGGATCGGCCACCACAACGACATCGCCATGTGGGGCTTGGGAACGGATCGTTCCGGGCCGCAGCGCCTCGAAGCCATTGTCTGGACGCTGCCAAACACCGACGTCTACGATACGCCTGTCGATTACACCATCCGCTCCGAGTACCCCGGGAACGTGACCGTCGAGGGCTCCAACAAACACACCGAGGGCACAAAGTTCATCGGCAAAGATGGCTGGCTGTTCGTCAACCGCGGCAAGGTAAAAGCATCTGACCCGCGATGGCTTGAACCGAACTTCGACCGTGGCCAGTGGAAGGCGTACCTTTCGCCCGGCCACGCACAGAATTTCGTCGATGGGGTACTGACGCGCGAGAAGTGCATCTGCCCCGCGGACATCGGCCACCGCTCGGTCACGCCGGGACATTTGGCGTACGTCTCGCACGCAGTTGGCCGACCGCTCACATGGAATTCAACTAAGGGAGAGATCGTCGGCGATGCGGAAGCGCAAAAGTTGCTTACGGCGCCACCATATCGCTCGCCGTGGGTATTGGGATGAAAGCTGCAAAGGAATGGTTCGCTTGGTGAATACAGCAACTAACACTACATACTGTGTGCCAATTATCCGCTCAGTCGAAAATGAACAAAGACACCGTCGTTTCCTAGCGACCAGGTAACCAAGAAACCGGTCGCGACGAGCACTAACGCTCGAATGCCCATTTGATTTAGCATTCCATGCGCTGAACGAGATTAGTGTCTCACGAACAAAGCGTTGTGCGATCATCGCGCCCCAATGTGCACGCCATTTGACCGTCTAATTCATCGGTCATTATACCCGGCATAAGTGTACCACCAATTGCTTCATGGTCTATGATTACACACTCTGAATCGCACTCAACATCGAAGTGCTGCTTCGAGGGTGTGGCCTGAGCGCGTATTCAGGTATTTCGAGTTCGCGTCGGTGCGTTGCGCAGAGTGCGCGCTGAGAGCAGTGGAGGGCTTAATTCGGGCCCGGTCCGTCCCATCAAGTCGTCCCGACACCCGCAGCTTGAGACACGCCAAGAAACGACCGATTTAGAAGCGGCTCCGTGGGCGACGATCCGGCCTGCTCCCACGCCCGCGACCGATGCCATCGCCGGGCATTTCTAAACTCATCGGCTCGTTAGCTTTTCGGATCAGATTTTCCGTTCCGGAAACTCAACTCTGCAGCCGGCCTGACATTCGGCGGTCATTTGGGCCCCAAGAACGCGTCATCTAACGAACCATTTCGAACACAATGACCGGTGTCATAGATCCGGCGATTGCGTCCAGATCACGCCGACGAATGGTCGCAGCACACGGTGGGGGCGGGGTCGATCTCGCGAAACTCACGAGGAAATTGACCGTGTCACAGCGTACGGCGGCTATTTGCCCCATTTCCGACGATTTATAGTTTGCCCGGAAAGTCAACCAGATAGAATCAAGTCACCTTTTACGACTGCCGGTTGCCGCCGGAACCTTTTCATAAGGGCGTGCAATGTTTATCTCATCTGCAGTTGGCCTTTGTCGGAGATCGATGTCCGGGCTGATCATGGCCGCCGGCATCGCCGCGCTCGTCGTCGCCGCGCCTGCTTTCGCGGCCACCTGGACGTGGACCGGCGGCTCCGGCAACGACCACTGGACGAACACGCCGAACTGGAACCCGATTTCGACGCCGGCGAACGATGGCACGGCGAACATCATTTTCGGCGGCTTTACCCGGCCGACGCCCGACATGAATGCGAATTGGAACGTCAAATCGGTGACTTTCAACAACACCGCGGGCCAATTCTTTCTCGATTCGACCACCAACTCCATCCTCACCATCGGCGCGGGCGGGATCACCGACAACAGCACGTTCGACCAAAACATCAACTACGAGATCGACCTCAGCGCGCGCCGCAGACGTGGAATGCCGCTTCCGGCGGCATCAGTGTCGTCGCGGTAAATAATGGCGGCAACTTGCTGACGATAGACGGGGCAAACTTTACGAGCTTTAATGGCCCCCTCAGTGGCGGCGGCGGGTTGACCAAGAACGGTCTAGGCTCTTTGCACCTCCAGGTGGGTACCTATTCGGGTACGACCACGGTCAATGCCGGTTCCTTCATTTTGGACGGAGGTTCGAACTCCTCCAATATTTCCGGAGCCATCAACATTGGCGACGGCGTGGGCACTGACATCGATACGGTGCTCCTTGATGTCAATAATAGAATCGCCGATACCGGGACGGTCAGTATCTTTTCCACCGGTGCCTGGGATATGAACGGCCAACAAATTGGCCCCACTTCCGAAACCATCACGAACTTGAACATCACTTCAACCGGAATCCCCGGCGGCGCGCTGGTCACTGTCGGCGCCACCCTGACGATCCTCGGGAATGTGGCCATGACAGGCGGGAGTTTTGCAATATCGAATGGCTCGAGCAAGATGTTGCTCAACGGCGGCATCACCACCAACGCCGCGACCGTCGTGGCCGCCATCAACTGCACGCTCGACCTCAACGGCGGAGCACGTACCCTCACTGTCGGCGATGGTGCCATTCTCACGGACCTCGACATCTCCGGCCTGGTCACCAACGGCGCACTCATCAAAAACGGCCCCGGCACATTACGACTAAGGGATGACTCAAAAATAACTTCGGCGTTTCAGTTGGGCGAGAATTTATAGTTGTAGGCGGAAAGGGCGTAGTCGCGTCGCGTTGGTTCGTCGGTGAGGAATTCGGGGTCCGCTTTGATACCAGCGGCGTATTCCTTGCGGGCCAGTTCGCAAACAACGCGCAGGCCAGTCCGCGTAGTCGTTTGTTGCAGTGCTTGACGGATGGCTTCGATGCTGGTGAGTTGAATCGCCTGCAAGGAGCGTGACAAGTGGCAGAACAGGCGGTGGTCGATGGGATTGTATTTCGAGCAATACGGCGGAAGATGACACACGCGGAACGTGCGACACAGACGCTGGCTCAATTGGTGCAGTTGCTGCCGAAACAGCGGCACGCGATAACCATTGCTGCCGCCGCAATCGGCCAGCAACAGGATCGGACTCGTCGGATCGTAGCGCCGCTTGCCCAGTCGGTGCCACCAGCGGCGAATTGCGTCACAGGCCAACTGGCCGGTGTCGGCGCCTTGCGCCAGATAGACCAGGGCTTCATTCGCCGCGAGATCATAGACTCCGTAGGGAATCACCTTGCCCCAGCTCGAACTAGGGAAGTCATGATCCCAGGCTGGCAGGCGATCGTCCGTCCAGGCTTGACCGGCGCGCTCGAACCGCCCCAGAAGCTCTTTCTTCTTGGTGTCGATCGAGAGCACCGGCCAGTCGCGGACCAGAAAGTACTGCTTCACTTGGTTCATCCGCTGGAATTGCGCTTCGCGATCCGCATTCTCTCCCATGGCCAACGTTTTCTCCATCTTGCGGCGCGACAAACCAAGTTCATTGCGCAGCAGCCGGTCGACCGTGTTCGCAGAAACCGAGAATCCGAATTCGGCCAGCTCCTCCGAAAACGATTCACACGAGTGACTCGTCCACACGCGACCTGGCTCGACCGCCGAACCAGCCGTGTGATGTTCGACCAGCTTCTTCAGTTGGGGAACCAACTCGGGCTCGGCCGAGCTAGCTTTCTTACGGCCTCCCTTTTTTTCGGACGCGCCCCGCGGCTGCGTCCTGCGGAAGGTGCTCGACATCGGTCATGCCGCGTCGAATCGTATCCGGATCACAACCAAATAGCTCGGCGATGTACGCCACCCCGCCATGATCCAGCTTCCCGGCTTCGACCGCGGCGTATCGTCGCCGATCCTTCTCCGACAACGACCGGTAAAAGTTCACCATCTGAACTTCCACCCGCTCTTCATATCCATTCATGTCAAACTCCAAGGATAACCCTCCTCGGAGTATAACAACTTGCGGTAGTTATTTTTGAGTCGTCGCTAAGCGCGCCCAACACCTACGCCGGCGGAACCACAGTCAACGCCGGAACGATTTTAATCGGCAACGATTCCGCGCTTGGGACCGGCCCTCTAACTGCCAACGGCGGCACGCTCCAGGCCGACGGCGCGGCGCGGACGATTTCGAATGTACTCAACGGCAGCTTTGCGGTCGACGGCGCCTTCGATCTTACCTTGAACGCCCCGTTAAGCAATCCCGGCAACATCACCAAGAACGGGCTCGCCACGCTTATCTTCGCACAGGCCACCACCTTCGGAGGGCTGACGGTCAATGCCGGCGCCGCACGTTTCGATGTTCCCGTCACCTTCTCCGCCGGGCTGGTCAACTCCGCCACGGTGCTCTTCGGAACTCAGACGCTCACGATCAATGGCGCCGGGTTAGACAATGAGGGTTCGCTGCCCCTCGTCGGCGGAACCCTGGCAGGCAGCGGGCCGGTCGTGAATGGCGGCCTCATCTCGGGCACCGGCACTATCGACGGCACGGGTGGCTTTACGAACGACGGGCAGTTCACGCTAAGCGGCGGCAACATCACCCTGGCCAAAGGCGGTGCGAATTCCAACGCCGGTAACATCGAAGTGCCGTCCGGACTGCAACTGCGGCTCACCGGGGGCACGCTTGCGAACACAGGCACCATCGATCTCGAGGGTGGGATCGTCGCGGGCACCGCCACGCTCAATAATAGCGCCGGGGGCATAATCAGCGGGCACGGCACGATTTCCAGCCCGTTTGGCAACAATGCAGGATCGCTGGTTGTCGAGTCCGGCACTCTCAATATCCCACAAGCTTTCGCCAACAGCGGCGAAATCGTATTGAGCGGAGGCGCGGCCGCGCTTAATGGGGCAGGGGCGATCAGCAACACAGGCGTCATAAGGGGCGACGGGAAGGTTTCCAAAACCGTCGTCAATAACGTCGGCGGGGAGATTCGCGCCGAGCCCGGTAAGTCGCTCATTCTCACCGGCGCGGGCACGTCGAACTCCGGCCAGATGTACCTGTACGGCGGGTTTCTTGAATCCATCCAGAGTTTTACGAACAACGCCGGTGGCTTTATTTCCGGCAACGGCACGCTCATCGTTGGCAATGGACTAACCAACAATGGCACCATGAATTTCAGCGGCTCAGCCAATGTCGTCGGCGACATTACCAATTCCGCCGGCGCCAAGATCATTTCCTCCGGCGGCGGTCCGACTACATTCTTTGACGACGTTACCAATCAAGGCGAGATTCGCACCAGCGCCGGCTCCTTCACCGTTTTCTTCGGCAGCGTCTCCGGCGCCGGCACTTTCACCGGGCTCGGCACCGTCAATTTCGAAGGCGACCTCAAACCGGGTAACAGCCCCGCCGACGTCCAGTTTGCTGGTAACGTCGCGCTCGGTTCGAATGCTACTTTACAAATCGAATTCGCCGGCATCGATCAAGGAAGCGCTTACGATCACATCAGTGTAACCGGTCAGTTGTCGCTTGGCGGCACACTCGACGTCTCGTTAATCAACGGCTTCAATCCGCAGCCCGGCAATTCGTTCGACATCCTCGATTTCAACCCCGGCAGTCTCAGCGGCACGTTTTCGGCCATCAACCTGCCAGCGCTGACTGGCGGATTGACCTGGAACACCTCGCAACTCTACACGGACGGAGTGCTTTCGGTCGCAGCCGCTGGTCTTGCCGGCGACTACAGCGGTAACGGTGTTGTCGATGCAGCCGACTACGTTGTGTGGCGAAAAAACCAGGGCACGACGCATGCGCTGCCAAATGATCCTATCGGCGGCACGATCGGCACGGCCCAATACAACCAATGGCGCGCCCACTTTGGGCAGACGGCTGGCAGCGGCTCGGCGGCTATTGCGAATACTGCCGTTCCCGAACCGGCAACACTCGTCCTGCTGATGTTTACTGTGGCTGGTTGTTATCTCCGGCGAGGCCAAAACGAATAGAAATTCTCAACAACTCGTTGACGTGTGGGATACACCAACAACCGACCGTTAAGACACGGTCGGCCGACGACGATCATGTCAGCTCGGGCGACCGCGACCGACGCCTTCGCCCGGCGTTTCAAAACTTGTCGATGCGGGAGCTACCTGGCACAGGTTTATAGTGCCGGCATTGGGCGGATTCAGTCTCGCTGCTGGGGAGGAGATTTTAAAAGTAGCTGCGATTGCTCGCAACGGAAGCTTCATCGCTTCGCGCTTCGTATCCACATTCCCCAAGCTGTTCAGCAACGCCCCCAACCGCAGCCCTGCCGTCAGCACCCGCTTCCGAGCTTCGTCATTACGATTGCTTTCCATTTCAAGCACTCCTCGCACGGCCGACAATGTTCGTCGGTCCAGGTGAGACGCAAACAGCTCACCCTTGCTTATATTCTTTGGGAACTTGATACCAAGCTCCATTGCGAACTCGCGGGACTCAAGCGCCATGGTATACTACTTTGAATAGGCCGTTTTTAAACCACCTCGTATCGGCGACCTAATGAAGCGGACTAACTTTGAAGCATTTCTGTGGGCACTTTGTTTCGCTGCAGCCATCGTTGGCGCTTATTCGCCGGCTGCCTTTGCTGACTTCGCACCAATTCTTGCCGGACCCGAGTTCCAATCATCTACACAGACCGGCTATATCAATCCTCTGACCAACTCGCCACCGACACTCCTGGTGAACAATAACGGAACATCGGTTGGCACTGTGGATAAGTTTTCCAACGGATCCGACCTGGGTTACTACGGGTTGCGATGGGGCGGCTCCGGCAGCACGACTACGGAACTCGGCAGTTTGGCAGGCCAAGCGTATGCCGTGGCGGTGAACAACAACGGCATGGCCGCCGGATGGTCAGAGATAAACGCTCCGGGGGCCGCCGGTCAACGCGCCGTCCGATGGGACGCCTCGACAACGTCTGCCACGGAGCTCGGCAACCTGGGTGTATCGGTGTTCAGCGAATCGAACGGCGCGGCCTATGCCATCAACGATAGTGGGACGGCAGTCGGCTATTCCGAAAAGTATGTTGCGGGTAACGATTTCGGAGAGCGCACAGTGCGATGGGATGGATCGGGCGTCGCCGCGACCGAATTGGGAAACCTGGGTACCAGCTCGAACGCGACCTTTAGCCGGGCTTTCGCTGTAAACAGCAGTGGTACGGCTGTCGGTTATGCAGAAAAATATGTGTCCGGACAGGATAGAGGTCAGCGCGCAGTCCGTTGGGCCGGATCTGGCACAGCCGCAACCGAATTGACGAGCACGTTGGGAACGACGAGCAACGGTTCCACCACTTCAGAGGCTGTTGCAGTAAACGACGCAGGCACCGCGGTCGGATGGGCAAAAAAGTATGTCGCGGATGCTGATCACGGCTACCGCGCAGTCCGATGGGACCCATCGAGCTCCACGTCGACGGAATTAGGAAATCTTGGAACCTCAAGCGGTGGTTCTACTAATTCTTTCGCCTACGCGGTCAACGGCAGCGGCACGGCCGTGGGTAGCGCGGAGAAATACGTGAATGGAGCTTGGTACAACTCTCACGCCGTGCGATGGGACGCCTCGGGCACGGTCGCGACCGAATTGGGGCAGTTGGGAATCGATGGTTACGGAAGTACTGCTCTTGCGGTGAACGATAGCGGTACGGCCGTCGGCTGGACTGTGACCGGTCCTAGCATCAACAGCCGGCGCGCCGTGGCGTGGAAAAGTGATGGCGTCGCGATTGATCTTAATACGCTGATCGATCCCGCGAGTGGATGGACGCTCACGAAGGCCCTGGGAATCAGTAACACCGGCTGGGTCAGTGGAATCGGCGTGTTTGATCCGGATGGCCCGGACGGCGAATCAGGTTACCAACGTCTCTTTGTATTGCACTTGGTTCCGGAGCCGACAGCGCCGCTTTTGACCCTTCCCGTAGTTCTTTTTGGCTTGGGAATGCGTTTCCGATGCAGTCGATTTGACGATTGCGATCACCTTGTCGCCCGCTTTTAATCCCAGCCGCTCGGCCGACATGCGCGTGATTGCAGACACAATCTCGACGCTGCCGGCGTCGATAACAATGTCTGCCATTAGGCTACGGAGCTTGATCTCGTTGACAACCTAGGTGGCCACCCCATCACTCATGACGCTCGCGGATCGTGACAACTCGAAGAGCCCGTCGGAAGACGCGAGCCGCCCGAGTAGCTCACGCAGCCAAGGTAATGCGGCAACCGCGCCGAACAAGATGACGGGGTAGACATAGTGTGCTCGAATATAGTCCGGTCCGATTTCAAAACAAAACGGATTTTTAGGAGGAACCCTCAGAACCTTGCCCCTGGCCATCAGACTGGCGTACACGTCTTCAATCGAAACAGTGCTCCATATCAATTTCCGATTGCCGCCCGACAGAGCGAACGCTACTAGCCCTCGATTTGACGTTACCATTATCGAGTACGGTGTCATCATTACAACGTCAAACTGCCAACAACTCCGCACCCACAGCACGACCAGCAGCACCGCCACAATTCCCCACGCCACCGACCACGCGATTCGCAGCTTACGGTGTTTCATGGGTGCCAATTAGTGCGCTGATGGGGAATTAGTTCTCATGCCTTGCGGCCCAAGGGATGTTTTCTATGTTCTCAGTGGTGCGCAGAATCATTTGCCGATCGAGGTCGTAGCGCATCTGCTGCGCCCAGTCGCGTTGAGACTGGGCCGTCGCTCGTTGATTAGCCGCTCGAATCCAGGTGATCATCGCCCCGGTGAGGGCAAGCAGTGTGAAAGCCGACAAAAGAATCCGAAGCGAGAATTGCAGCCTTCGGCGTTTTGCACGTGAGACTACGAGTTTCATGCTCGCCATTCTACCGCGCACGAACGACTAGGCAGGCGGTTTTCGGCGACGGTTCTTATAAAGTGACTTCAGCACGTAGGCGATGGCGATGAATGGCGAGACTACGACCGCAACCACAAGAATCGAGACAACGATGGACACGACGACCTGCATTGGTTCGGATAGTGGCATGGCTCTGATTCTGCAGCTCACGGAAATGCCCGCCACGAGGGCAGGCATAGTTCATTTGGCTCTGGCTAGCTAACCGGTTTGGAAAACTTTTTAGAAACTAGAGATTCAAGACACCGAAAAGGCCGATCGCAAATAACCCGAAAAATAAAAGACCGATCGCCGCAAGCAAGGACTTGGACGCCAAATTGTATTCCCATTCAGTAACCTTAGTTTCGTCCGATGCCCCCTCGATACCAACGGTAAAAAACATGCACGCGAGAGCGCACAGAAGCGAGCCCAAGAGACAGCACAAAGACGCTGGGAGAAGCCACCGCCAATGAGTATCTTTAGCGAACTTCTCCGCAAACGTTACGATAAGAACGATTGAACCCGTCGAAAGCGTCGTTAGATGCTTCGTATAGTCGTAGGTTACTTTTAAGTATGAACTGCTATTCATTCGAGCTCCCTTACATTGCGGAACAAGCATCCTGGCACGACCCCCACGATACCACGGCGCCACACGGACGTATCGGCCTGTGCGTTTTCACCTACTACGATCAAGAGGCTAACCGATGGCAATTCCCCACGCACAA
>CAVTEJ010000033.1:0-85350 GCA_963733705.1 uncultured Planctomycetota bacterium
AAAGTTGGTGTAGGTTCCATTCGGCGCCGCCCCACCGCTCTTAGCAATCACCGAAAGCGCCCCATCGCGGTATGCGAACAGCGCCGAGCCAAATGCGAACGGGCCAGTTGGATAGTCGCCTGTAAAAACCAGGACGTCGCTCGTGCCCACTCGCTCGACCGTTGGTTCCCCGAGCCCGTCAAGTGTTCCTAATCCTGAAGAATCGCCTGTTTTTATAATCACGCGGGACACGCCATTGGTCGCCAAGAAGATTCCGCTACCCGGCACAAGAAATGACCCCCTAAATGCAATCGACGGCGAGGGACCACTGCTGATCGATGGGTCGAGAAACCCCGTCAGCGTGCCCGCACCCAAAAACGTTTGGCTTTCACTCGCCACCGCATGGTAGTCCGTTCCATTTTTCGCGATCTCCCATTCGATGTTGGAATTATTGACGCCGATGAATGCCTGCTCAGAGCTGCCATGTTCGGGTATTACGGGATTTCCGAGATTCGAATAAGTGCTAGGTCCGATATGCGTCGCGTCTCCATCTTTGACGATCGTTTGCAAAGGTTGGCCAGCTCCGGTCGATTGGAACAGCCCTACTGAACTCCCATATTCACCGCGAAAGACGATCCCACTCTCACCGATGTCGGGATCGCCGAAATCCGTGAACGTGCCAGTCGGCGCGGCCTGACCCGATTTAACGATTGTCGCAAGAGAATTGCCGTCACTCGTGAAAACACCGTGGCCGCCAACAAACGATCCCTCGAATGCCGTCACGCCATTACTTACCGCCGGCACGGACGAGAATGACTTGAATTTGCCGAAAGCGTAGTTGGTCTGGTTGTCCGCCACATTCACGATTGTGTAAGGCCCGGCTTGCACTGCCGCAACGCACACGAGCAGTACGCATAAGCTCGCCCAAAGTGGGCGCGTCACACGCATCATTGGCGACCCCTCCTCATTGGCGACCACGTGTACAACGTTTTGGCCGCAATTGAATCTAAGAATACTCGAAGGTGTGATGAGTCACCATTTTAATCAATCGCCTGAAAACATGCAAATTTGCACTCCGCAGATAGGGCAGCGCAATTGGAGAGAAAAGGGGTCAGGAACGAATGGCACTTGAATCTCTCTAACTCTTAGGCGGCCAGTCGTTTGTATTCATGTCGTGGTTTACGAAGCAGGTCGTGTGATTTGGGACGGCGTTTGATGCGTCGAGGTTCGAACCGATCGGGTCGATTGCCGACGAGATGTGCGGCGAGGCAAGCGATGAAGATTTGGCAGCCGGCGTCCAGAGGCATGGAGAAAGCTAACCCGGGCAAGAAGGTGTTGAGGGTCTGCACAGTGCCCTTAGAACGTGTTTTGAAATAGGGGTGCCACTGGCTATGCCAGTGTTTTAACGGCGGCATTGAGAACTTTAGGAGGCCGGTTGAACTTGGATCAGCTTGCACGAAACCTTGGAATCTTGGAAATTTTGACAGAACGCCCGGCCGCAAGCCTTCGACGAGAAGAGCACTGGCAAAGCCAGTGGCACCCCGAATTTGACTCGTCGTCCGATTTTAAAACACGTTCTTAAAACTAATCTGCCACGGTGGAACCTTCCCTTCCGCAGCGGCGACAGCCATCGCGCGACGGACCAGGTGACCCGCGCGATGGGTAGCCCGCAGCCCGGCGCTTGGGACTTGGCCTGCGGATATTCGGCCTGGTTCTCCGGCGTATCGGGCATCGTGATCGTTGAGCCGTCAACGACCCGCACGCGGCGTCCACGCCACAACCATTCTGGCGGAGTCTGCTCTTCGACCGCTCGGCCCGTGCGACGGACCAACTCTCGACAGGCCTCTTCCGGCAGCGCATCGCGGGCCGTGCAATAGGCGCCTGTGTCGGGCGAGCAGGGCGAAAGTCCTTGCGACACGCGCCAAGCCAACAATCGCGAAACGGCCTCTCGACACGAATGATCCGCACTCAGGCACTGCGACAGGAACACCCAGACTGTGACCGCTGGCGTGTAAATCCAACCTTGCCAAAGCGAGCTTGTCTCACCCAGCGCAGCCGTGATAGTCTCTCGATCCACGAGGGCTGCAAAATACAAATCTCCATGCCTCCGCGCTCCTGCCAACGCGCTGCGAAACGTTGCCAACATTGTGGCCTCCTTGCTGAGAGTGTGTGTCGATCACAACTCCCTCTTGGCAAGGACGGCCTTTTCAATCCATATCAGTTGCCGCTAAACAACTTACAATACTTCAAGTGCCATTCGGGACTCCCTTTAGCCTTTCACCACGATATTCACCAGCCGACCCGGCACGACGACGATTTTTACGATTTGTTTGCCTGCGAGGAGTTCGGCAATGCGCGGGTCGGCGAGGGCCGCCGCTTTGATCTGCTCCTCAGTGGCGTCAGACGCCACATTGAGCTTCGCGCGTAACTTGCCGTTGATTTGAACAGGAATTTCGATGGAGTTTTCTTTCGCGAGTGAGGCGTCGAATGCCGGCCAGGGCTCGTAGGCGAGAGTTTCTTTGTGGCCGAGCGCTTGCCACAGTTCTTCGGCCATGTGGGGTGCGAAGGGGGATAGCAGGAGGACGAGCTTTTCCATCGCTTCGCGGGGGCGATCGCTGGCGGCGGTGAAATAGTTGGTGAACTCCATCATTCGCGAGATGGCGGTGTTGAACGAGAGTTTGGCGATGTCTTCGGTGACTGTGCCGATTGTTTGGTGGAGGATGCGGTTTTCTTCGACATTGGGCGGGCGGTCGACGATGGCTGCGTTGAGTTCGATCGACTCGGCGCGGTCATCGATAATGAGCCGCCACACGCGGTTGAGGAAACCGTAGACGCCGTTGACACCTTGCATGCTCCAAGGTTTTGAGGCTTCGAGTGGGCCCATGAACATTTCGTAGAGGCGGAGCGAGTCGGCGCCGTATTCAGTGACGACGGCATCGGGGTTGATGACGTTGCCGCGACTCTTCGACATTTTCTCGTTATTTTCGCCGAGGATCATGCCTTGGTTGACGAGCTTTTGGAACGGCTCGGGCATGCTGACGATGCCGCGGTCGTAAAGGACCTTGTGCCAGAAGCGCGAGTAGAGGAGATGGAGCACGGCGTGCTCGGCGCCGCCCACGTAGAGGTCGATCGGCATCCAGGCTTTTTCGATGGCCGGGTCGATGGGGGCTTTCGTGTTCGTCGGGTCGAGGAACCGCAGGTAGTACCAGCAGGAACCGGCCCACTGGGGCATCGTGTTGGTTTCACGCTTGTAGCGTTTGCCGTCGATGGTGGGGTAGAGCCACTCTTGCGGGGCTTTATCGAGCGGGGGCTCGGGGCGGCCGTGGGGTTTGAAGTCTTCGAGGTGGGGGAGGTCGACGGGGAGGTCTTTTGCGTCGACGGGGCGGATGTGGCCGGTGGGTTTGCCGTTGGCATCGAGCTCATGCAAGATCGGGAAGGGTTCGCCCCAGAAGCGTTGGCGTGAGAAGAGCCAGTCGCGGAGTTTGTAATTGACGGCGACGCGGCCGAGGCCTTGTGTGGCGAGATCGGCGGCGATCTTTTGTTTGAACTCGGCGGTCTTGAGGCCGTTGTATTTGCCGGAGTTGATGGCGACGCCATCTTCGACGGAGCAGCGCTTGCCGGCGAGGACTTCCTCGCGCTCTTGTGGAGGCACGGCTTTTCCCGGATCGACCACCGCTGTGATGGGCAGGTTGAATTGCTGGGCGAATTCGAAGTCGCGTTCGTCGTGGGCGGGGACCGCCATGATCGCGCCGGTGCCGTAGCTGATGAGGACGTAATCGGCGACCCAGATTGGTGTGGACTCACCGTTCACTGGGTTAATGGCGTAGCTGCCGGTGAAGACGCCGGTTTTTTCTTTGGCGAGTTCGGTGCGGTCGAGGTCGCTCTTGCGGGCAGCGGCTTCGCGGTAGGCATCGACAGCAGATTTTTGTTCGGGCGTGGTGAGGCGTTTGACGAACGGGTGCTCGGGGGCGATCACCATGTAGGTTGCGCCGAATAGCGTGTCGGGGCGCGTGGTGTAGATGCGGAGGACGTCGTCTTCGGGTTTGCGTGGGAAGGTGGATTTTGCGCGAGTGGATTTCCATGCTTCGAACGCGGCCCCCGGCGACTCGCCGGGGGCTAAATGGGTGTTGCCGATATAGAAATCCACCTCGGCGCCGGTGCTGCGGCCGATCCAGTTGCGCTGGAGGGCTTTGATGCCTTCGGACCAGTCGAGGGCTTCTAAATCCTTTTCGAGGCGGTCGGCGTAGGCGGTGATGCGGAGCATCCATTGCCGTAGCGGCATGCGGACGACGGGGTGGCTGCCGCGTTCGCTTTTGCCGTTGATGACTTCTTCGTTGGCAAGCACGGTGCCCAGGGCAGGGCACCAGTTTACGGGGGCTTCGGTTTGGTAGGCGAGGCGGTGTTCGTCTTGATACGTGCGAACGGCGTCTTCGCCCTTCGACTTCACTTCGGCGGGGATGGGGAGTTCACTGATGGGGCGGCCACGCTGTTGGTCGTGGTCGAACCACGTGTCGTAGATTTGCAGGAAGATCCACTGTGTCCAGCGGACGTATTCGACGTCGGTGGTCGCGAGTTCGCGGCTCCAATCGTAGGAGAAGCCGAGCGATTTGAGCTGGCGACGAAACGTATCGATGTTCTTTTCAGTGCGGATGCGCGGGTGCTCGCCGGTTTTGATCGCGTGTTCTTCGGCGGGCAGGCCGAAGGCGTCAAAACCCATGGGGTGGATTACGCTCTTGCCTTGCATGCGGGCGGCGCGGCAGACAATGTCGGTTGCGGTGTAGCCTTCGGGGTGCCCCACGTGCAGGCCGTCGCCGCTGGGGTATGGGAACATGTCGAGGGCGTAGAGTTTCTTTGTGCCCGGCTTCGGCATTCGCGGCGTGGCGAATGTTTGGTGCGCGTCCCAATACGCTTGCCATTTGGGCTCGATCGTGGCGTGGTTGTAGCGGGGCATCGGTGGAGGGGGCAGGGGACGGGATACGGGGGACAGGGAAAGAAAAGAGCGCGATTCGGGGCGATATCGCACCTGAACAGCAGATGCGAGCCCACCATCTTACCGGGGCGAATGGGATTGGCCAACGCTAGCGTTGGGCGGGGACGAGGCCGGTGGTGAGGCGTTCTTGCCAGTCGCGGAGGAGGCGGAGCGCTTCGTCGGATTCGAGGCCTTCGAGGTCGGCGGCGCGGATTTCTTCGAGGAGTGGATGCTCTTCGTAGCCGAAGAGGGTCATCTGCCAATGCGTCGTGGCACCGTTAGGGTTGCGGACGTTCGTTGAAGGTTTGGGGGCGATGAACGATTTTGACGCGCTAACGCCGTCGGCGGCTTCGTGCTGAGCTTCGAGCCATTCCAAAACTTCGCGTGCTCGGTCGTTCACCACGCGAGGCACGCCGGCTAACTGGGCGACGTGGATGCCGTAGCTCTTGTCGGCGGCGCCGGGGACGATTTGGTGGAGGAAGACGACCTGGTCGTCCCACTCTTTGACGGCGACGTTATAGTTCCGCACACCAGAGCGTTGTTCTTCGAGATCAGTCAGCTCGTGGTAGTGCGTGGCGAAGAGGGTGCGGCAGCCGATGGCGTCGTGAATGTGTTCGACGATGCTCCAGGCGAGCGACAGGCCGTCGTAGGTGCTGGTGCCGCGTCCGATTTCGTCGAGGATAACGAGGCTGCGCGGGGTGGCGGTGTTGAGGATGCGAGCGGTCTCGGTCATTTCGACCATGAACGTGCTTTGGCCGCGGGAGAGCTCGTCGCTCGCGCCGACGCGGGCGAAGATACGATCGGCGACGCCGATGGTTGCGCGGCGAGCGGGGACGAAGCTGCCTATTTGGGCCATGAGCGTGAGGAGCGCGGTCTGGCGGATGTACGTGCTCTTACCGGCCATGTTGGGGCCGGTGATGAGAAGGAGGGTACCGGGGGCTGGGGACTGGGGGCTAGGGGCTGAAGAGTGGACGGCAGCGTCACTAAGTTGCGTACCGTCTTTCCCCAGTCCCGAGTCCCTAGCCCCTAGCCCCCGGGCAGCGCAACGCGTGTCATTAGGTACGAACGTCCCGTCGGGTTCGGTGATGTCGAGCACAGGGTGTCGGCCGGCTTCGATTTCGAGAACGGGATCAGCGACGACGGTTGGCCGCACGTAATTGCGCGAGCGGGCCAGTTCGGCGAGTGAGGCTAGGACATCAATTTCCGCGAGGGCGGCGGCGGTTGCCTGTAATCGTCCGGCGGCAACAGCGACGAGGTCGCGGAGTTGGGCGAAAATTTCCAGCTCGAGGGATTTGAGCTTGTCTTCGGCGGAGAGGACTTTTTCTTCGTACTCTTTGAGCTCGGGTGTGATGTATCGCTCGGCGTTTTTGAGCGTTTGCTTGCGAATGTAGTTGGCGGGGATTTTTTCGCGGTGGGTGTGGGTGACTTCCAGGTAATAGCCAAACACCGAATTGAAGCCGACCTTCATGCTCGTGATGCCGGTTCGCTCGCATTCGTCGGCCTGGTATTCAGCCATCCACTGTTTGCCGCCGGCCATGAGCTCGCGGTACTCGTCGACATCGGCCCGATAGCCAGCACGGATGAAACCGCCGTCGCGGGCGGTGAGGGGGCAGTCGTCGATGAGTGCTTGGTCGAGCGGGGCACGAATATCGGCGCACAGGTCGACGCGACCTTCGAGTTCGCTCAGCAAATGACTCGCGCGGCTGGTTAGCTTGGCTTTGATCTTGGGCAGGCAGGCCAGGGTGTTGCCGAGGTATTTTAAATCGCGTGGTGAGGCCCGGCCGGTGATCACGCGGGCGAGGAGGCGCTGGATGTCGTAGATTTGCCGCAGAGATTCGCGAAGTTGCGTGCAGGTGTTGGCATCGGGTACGAGTTCGGCGACGGCGTCGAGGCGAGCGTTGATGTCGGCGACATTCGTGAGAGGTGCGGCGAGCCAATCGGCGAGCAGTCGCGCGCCGAGACACGTTACCGTGCGATCAAGCGTGCCGAGGAGCGAACCGTCGCGGCGGCCGTCGCGGATTGTGGCGACGAGTTCCAGGCTGCGGCGCGTTGCCGGGTCGATGGCGAGGCGTTCGTCGCAGGAGTACGGGCTTAGGCGAGTCGATGTGCGCGAGTGATGCCTTTTGGGTTTCGGCCAAGTAGTTGAGCACGGCGCCGGCGGCGCGGAGGGCGGCCACATGCCCGCTTTTTTCGCTGATGTCGAATCCGAAGCCTTCGAGCGAGCGGGTGCCGAAGTGCTTAGTCAACGTTTCGAGGGCGGTGGTTCGGCCGAACGTCCAAGCTGGCCGGCGAGTGATCTTTTCGCGACCGATCCAATCGATTGGCGGTGCCTGTACGTCGTCGCCAATCAGCAATTCGGCGGGAGCGATGCGGGCGAGCTGGTCGGCGAGTTGATCGGCTGAGAACGCGGCTGCGCAGAAGCGGCCGGTCGAGACATCGACCCAGGCCAGGCCAGCCGTTGAGCCGTCTTGCTTGCCAGTGGCAGGGAAGGCGATTGCGGCGAGGTAATTGCTGGCTTGCGGGTCGAGCAGGGCATCGTCCGTAAGCGTGCCGGGCGTGACGATGCGCGTCACTTCGCGTTTGACGATTCCTTTCGCCTGCTTTGGGTCTTCAACTTGCTCGCAGATCGCAGCGCGGTGGCCGGCGGCGATGATTTTGGCGAGGTAGGGATCGAGTTGATGGTACGGGAAGCCGGCCATCGGCACCGGGTCTTCGCCTTTGTCGCGACTCGTTAGCGCGATTCCGAGCGTGCGGGCGGCAATCTTCGCATCGTCGAAGAACAGCTCGTAGAAGTCGCCCATGCGAAATAGCAGCAGCGCATCGCCCGCGGCCCGTTTGGCCTCGTGGTACTGCTGCATCATGGGCGAAAGCGAACCGGGGGGCATCGACGCGACTCCGTTGTGGTCGCGTTAATGCTAGCAGAGTTGAGAGTTGAGGGTCGAGGGTTGAGTGGCAGAAAATCCAGAGGACCGGCGTCCGACCCTCAGCACTCGACTCTCCACCCTCAACCATTCCTACTGCACCAATTCCTCTTCTTCGTTCATGGCGTTGAGGTCGATTTCGCCGCTGTCTTCGAGTTTGCGGATTACGTCGACAATTTCTTGTTGCTTGGCTTCGACGACGCTGCGCTTGGCTGGACCGAGGTATTCCATTTCCTCGCGTAGCGTTTGTGCCGCTCGTTCCGACATGTTCTTGAGGACCTTCTCTTTGAGGCCTTCACTCGCGCCCTTGAGCGCCATCGCCCAGGAACTCGTGTCGACGTTCTTGAGAACGGCTTGGATGTCTTTGTCGGCAAAGCGGGAGACATCCTCAAAGACGAACATCAAGCGGCGAATTTCTTCGACAAGGTCAGTGTCTTCGGCGCCTAAGCTTTCGAGGACCGCCCGCTCGGTTGCGCGGTCGGAGACGTTGAGAATTTCTGCGACGGCTTCGACGCCGCCCGCGTTTTCGAAGCTTTGACTCATGACACTCGCCATCCGCCGCTCGAGGCCTTTTTCGACCTCGCGAATGACGTCTGGGTTCGTGCGTCCCATGTTGGCGATGCGGCGAATGACCGAGAGCCGGCGGGCCTCGGGCAAGCCGGCGAGGATTTCCGCACTGTTGCTGGCCGGCAAGTGGGACATGATGAGCGCGATCGTTTGCGGGTGCTCGTCGATGATGTAGGTCAGCAAGTTCTGACTGTCGACATTGCGCAAAAAGCCGAAGGGCACGGCTTCGATCGACTGGCGAATGTTGGATAGGGCCGCTGCTGCATTGGCGCCGAGTGCTTTTTGGATCAGCGATTTAGCGAGTTCGAGCCCGCCGGCGCGGCCGGCCATCGTGGGGTTCGCTTCTGCGAATTCCTTGATAACACGATCTTGCTCCTCGGCCGCGAAGGTTCGGGTGCGAGCAATCTCGATCGAAACTTGTTCGACCTGCTTGGGATCGAGTTTCGACATCAGCTCGCCGGCGGCATCTTCCGGCAGCGTCATCAACAACACGGCGGCGTGGCGAATATCTGGCATGGCGGCAGTTTAGGAGACGAGTGCTAGCGTCGAGACGAGGCGGCGGCACCGCAGGCCGATATTGGGCGCGCAGTCCTGCCGCTCGATATATCGGAATAGCGCCAGCACTGCCTTGAGAAGAACTGCCGCTTGGGCAAAGTTTGCGGCTGGCACGCGAGTTAGATGACGATCGAGCGTTCGGTGTCTGTTTCCCAAATGCCGAGTTGGCCGTCGCACTCGTCCAACTCGACGCGGATGTGCGTAATTTTGTTGCCAGCAACCGCGAGCGATTCCAATAGGCGTCGGCCGATGTACGCCGCCAAAAGTTCGGACGTCGTATTGGCGACGGGCAGAATCCGGCAATCGCTGCTGGGGAAAACCCAACGCCGTTCGCGGAATGTGGCCGTTACGTCGCGGCCGTTTTCCTCGACGCGAATCTCGGGGTGATCCGACGGCAGCAACATAAAGTGGTCGAGCCATGTTGTGATCTCAAGCAGCTTGGCGCGGACCAGCAAAAAGTCGATTGCGAGATGGTTTTCATCGAGTGGCGCGCTGAGCTCACAGGCGACGCGATAGTTGTGGCCGTGCAGGCGCTCGCAGATGCCGCCGAACGTGATGAAGTGGCCGGCGCTAAAAACGTGCTCGGCTTTGGCGATGCGAACTCGGTAGTTATCGGACATGGCGGCAGCCCCTGTTACCACTTGGCTTTCGTCAATTCTAGCCTCCCCTCGCGGAGGAGGACAAACAGGCCGGCGGCGATGAGATCGGCGGTGGTGCCGGGATTGCGGCGGTGGCCATCGGCACGCAGCCAGAGGTCAAGTTCGTTGACGGCGTGTTCGAAGACGGCGGCACCGGGCGGTCCGGATGACAAAACTGTGGCTGCACGGTCCCTGGCTTGTCGCGCGATCTGCGGGCCGCATTTGCGTTGGATGAGGCTGTCGGGCTCTGCGGCGAGTTGGCGGACGTGGGCCCAGATGATCGATTGGCCAATCCCCAGATCCTCCGCTAGTCCTTCGAGGATGAACTTTGCAGTGCCGCTGAACACATCGGCGAAGCCGTTGGTGTATTGGCGGGCGATAAGATCGCGGTCGGCGGCGAGCCGCATTGCTTCCGCGAGGTTTAAACTCGGTGGGGGATCTGAGCAAACATCGGCTTCTGCGGCTTGGCCCAGACCACCTGCGTTGGCGAGGCGGATTGCTTGGTAGGCGAGGCGCGTATCTTCGAAAGTGAGATTGGCGAGGACACTATGTACGTCTTGCGACAAGTTTCGGCCGTCGGAAATAGCAGCTAACGGAGCAAAAAGTAGGATCATGCCCAAGTTAGTATTCGTGCCGACGGCGTCGCGAGTTGCCTGTACTGCGTTAAGAATTGTTTGGCCGACTCCGTGGGATTGGGCATCCTGCATCACCGGGCCGATCGCTTTCGCGCTTGCCTCAAAGTCTTCGAAATTGACGTCGGTGAACGCGGCACCCGGGTGGACGTTGCCGGGCTTTGGTGCCGTTGCCTCATAGAGGCAGGCTAGAGTGGCGGCCTCACCGGTGGAAATGGGCGACGTGCTCGGTGTGGTCGTCTTCATGCGTCACGAGCAAACGGCTGCTGGTTGCGACGCCAGGAACTTCTCGACGATCGCGATGGATTCTACAGGAGCGTCTTCAAGCACCCAGTGGCCGACATCAGCGAGGCGATGTGTTTCGGCCTGTGGCCAAGCTTTGAGGAAACGGTCCAAGCAATCGGGGCGAAAGCACCAGTCGCGCATTCCCCACACCAGGCAAATTGGCAGGCTCGCGAGGGACGGCAAGTCGTGTTCAATCTGAGTGAGCGTTTGCCAGGTTTTGTCGGTCGTTTTCGTAGGGATATCGCGCACGAAACCATACACGGCTCGACGATTGGACCACGAGTCGTACGGGGCGAGGTAGCCGGCTGCGACGGCGGAGTCGAGGTTCGCTCGCCTTGCGAGAGTCATTCTTAACGCTGCCAAGCTAAACAAATTGCCGGCTTGCACGGCGAACCGGCCGAGCAGCGGACCGCGGCAAACGCGAATTCGCCAGGGGATATAGCGCGGCGGAAATGCGCCGGTATTTAATAGCACGATACGGTTCAGTCGTTCGCGCAGGCGGAGCATCGCACCCAGGCCAATTGCCCCGCCCCAATCTTGCGCGATGAGCGTGATGCGATCGAGTTGCAGCGATTCGATGAGCGCACAAAGATCGTCGATCCGATCGTCTAGCGTGAACAGGCGATTCGGCATTTCGCTCAGGCCGCAGCCGACATGATCAACGGCAATGCAGCGATAGCGGCTCCGCAGCGCGGTGACTAGCTGTCGCCAATGGAATGACCAGGTGGGGTTCCCGTGGACGAAGAGGCAGGTTTCCGGTGGATTGTTTTCGCTTGCACGCGATGGCTGCTCATCGATGTAGTGCATGCGGCCGGATGCCACTTCCACCCTGTGAGAAGCGAACGGGTAAAGCGTTCGCCAATCGTCATTATCGCTAGCAGTGGTTGGCATGCGGCGGGACGTACTGGCTAACAACGGCTCGATACGGAATACTAATCACGACAACTAAAACCAAGTATCTAGCATCTTGTGGCCAACCGCCATGCCTAGCCTGACCGTTGAAAATTACGTCAAAGCAATCTACCAACTCGCCCACGGCGAGGCAGACAGTGCGATTTCTACGGGGCAGATTTCAGCGGCGCTTGGTGTGCTGCCGGGCACGGTGACGAGCATGCTTAAGACGCTCGACGAAAGCAATCTGGCAAAATACACGCCATATGAAGGCGTGCGGCTGACGTCCTCGGGTCGGGGCCTGGCCCTGCGCGTGCTGCGCCGCCATCGCCTGATCGAGCAGTTTTTGAGTCAGACGCTGAATCTCTCGTGGGATGAAGTTCACGAAGAAGCGGAGCACATGGAGCACGCGGTAAGCGATTCGCTGGTCGACCGGATTGATGCGTATTTGGGGCATCCGACAACGGACCCGCATGGCGACCCGATTCCCCGGGCGGACGGCACCGTGGCACCCGCTCCGGACCGTCCGCTCGCGGAGTGCGCCGTGGGTGATCGGTTTTGCGTGGCGCGCGTTATCGATCAGTCGTCGGAGTTCTTGCGGTTCTTGTCGCAAGCCGGGCTGAAAATTGGCACACAGGGTTCGCTTGTGTCGAGCGATGCGGAGCAAGAGCGCGTCACAATTCTTGTTGGCGCGGACGAGAAAACGCTACCCCGTGCCGCGGCGTTAAAATTAATGATTCGCTAGCGCCGTCACGCTTCAGCGGCGAATGTCTCGGCGATTTCGGCAACCTTTGACGTCGCCCGCCGCTCGGCGTACAACTGAGAAACCGATCGCCGCACGTGCGACCGCTGGTGAGGGGCCTCTGCAAAGGGGGCCTAACGAATCTGGTCAGGGTGGAAACACAGCAGCCATAAGTCTGCGTCTCTTTGTGTGGAGGCCTCTCACCGACGGCCGACTTTTGATCGAATTATGATAGCGATAGCCGCAGCTTCTAACGATGAGCGAAACTCCGTCACCTCCCGAAGATGCAACGCGAACCGGGCGGTACACCGTCATTGCCCGACGATATCGGCCGCAAACGTTTGAGGATCTTGTCGGGCAGGAGCATGTAGCGCGGGCGCTACAGCAGGCGATTACCACGAACCGCGTGGGGCATGCTTACTTATTTACGGGTGCCCGGGGCGTTGGGAAGACGTCGGCAGCCCGGATTCTTGCGAAGGCACTCAATTGCGTGCAGGGGCCGACGCCGACTCCGTGCAATGAGTGTGATGTTTGTCGCCGGGTGAGCACGGGAGAAGATGTTGACGTGCTGGAAATCGACGGCGCTAGCAACCGTGGCATCGATGAGATTCGGCAGCTCCGCCAGAACGTAGCGGTTCGACCAAGCCGCGATCGGTACAAAATCTATATCATCGACGAAGTCCACATGCTCACGAAGGAGGCGTTTAACGCGCTCCTTAAGACGCTCGAAGAGCCGCCTGAGCATGTGAAGTTCATTTTCGCGACGACTGAGCCGCAAAAAATTCCGATCACGATTCTGTCGCGGTGCCAGCGATTCGATTTTGCCGGCATTCGATCGGTTTCGATTCAGGAGCGGCTGAATCAAATTGCAGCTGCTGAAGGCGTTTCGCTCGACCGCGAGGCGTCGCAGATTTTGGCGAGCCGGGCCGCGGGGTCGATGCGTGATAGCCAATCGCTGCTCGAGCAATTGCTGGCCGTGGGCGGCGGAAAAATCACGGCCGCCGATGTCAACCAACTGCTGGGAATCGCACCGGCCGAGCGTTTGAGCGGGTTGGCGCGATCGCTCGCGGATCGCAATGCTCCGGCCGCTTTGGCCGAGCTGGATGCCACGATCGCCAGTGGTGTCGAGGCGGGGCTGCTGCTTGATCAGCTGGTCGGATATTTTCGCGATGTGATGGCTCTCTCCGTCGGTTGTACATCGGATCAACTTCTGTACGCGTTGCCATCGCAGGCAGAAGAGATTTCGGAAATGGGCCGCCAACTTGGTGTTGCTACGACTCTCGCGATTGGCCAAATCCTCGACCAAACTTCGGCGCGAATGCGAGTTAGCATGCATGGCCGCACGCTGGTCGAGATGGCGGTGGTGAGGATTTGCCAACTCGGCGAGCTTGATGATCTGGCCGCGCTCATCGCTCAGTTTCGCGGCGGTGCAATGGAGTCGCCTAGTTCGCGGCCGGTTGCTGCGGAGCGAGCCGTCGGTACGCCAGGGCGCACTTTCCCACCGGCTGCACCGTCAAAAAAAAACGATGAAGCGGCTCCATCCCTTGTGAATGGGCTGAACAATGCAGTCGCTTCCGCGGCGGCAAGCAAACCGACCTCTGTGATCCCGCCGCCGCCGAATCCTTTTGCAACAAAATCTACGTTCACTCCGATCGCACCGACGACCTCGACGAATACGCTGCCCCGACAACCGGCTGCAAATTCTGCCGCGCCAGCCGCTAATGACCTGCTCGCGGAATCTACCGACGAGACGGAGCCCACCCGCGCGGGCGAATCTGTCCTTGATCGTTTCCAACGCTCTTTGGCTGCCGGCGGGCCTGCGCGAGCAGAAACGACTTCACCACGAACGTCGCGTCGCGAACAATTGGCCAAGGTCGCGGAGCAGCCATTTGTGCGGCGGGCCATGGAATTGTTCGACGTTGGCCCGGGCCAGTTTCGCTACACGCCGCCGGAAGGTGACGGGTCTTAGACACTCTGTGATCTCTGTGCTCTCGGTGGCAGAAAAAACAACGAGGTTCATCTTGTTCAAAGCTCTCGGCAATTTGGCGAATATCGGCACGCTGATGAAGCAAGCTCAGGAAATGAGCGGCCGCATGCAGGCGTTACAAGAACAACTAAAGACGAAGCGGGCGACTGGCGCGGCGGGTGGCGGGCTCATCGAAGTGGAGGTAAATGGCTTGGGTGAAGCGCTGGCCGTGCGCATTGATCCGTCGCTCGTCGAAAAAGGCGAGCGCGAGATGATCGAGGACTTGTTGCCGGCCGCGATCAACGCCGCGCAAACCAAAGCGAAACAAATGCACGCCGAGGCGATGCAGGCGATCGCTGGCGAACTGCCGATCGCGGGCTTATCGGATGCGATCATGCAGCTTGGCGGCGGAAACGAAGGCAACGCGCCATCGTAGCTGCCACTGCGGATTCTTGTCGCCATAACGTGGGCGAAGTCATCCGCGACTGGGGAGCGCGATTCCAATAAGTCAACTCCCCGTGAGGAGTTTCCCAGTTAGAATCCCGCGCAATCCATGCGGATTTTCCGCTGTCTATTTTCGAAGCTAGACTACAATTGAAGCTGTCCTAGCTGCCGGTTTGACCTCGTTCCGAGGCGAGCGGTATGCTACAAGGCGCTTGGCAGATTGGGCGAGTTTCGCCCATCTCGCCGGAACTTGTCTTGGGTCAATATAGTCAATTTAGCGCACAGGCGCACTTCGAGCTGCATTGATGCGATTATCTCTCGGCCAACAAATGCAAATGGCTCAGAAGCAGGTGCTTGCACCGCGGATGATCCAGTCGATGGAAATTCTGCAGCTGCCGCTGATGGCATTGCAGGAGCGCATCGAGCAGGAGATGGAAGATAATCCGTGCCTCGATCAAGTCGAAGTGGACGAGAACGAACCAGAATCCGACACGGTCAATGAAGAGGCAACCAGCAGCGTTGCCGATACCGAACGCGAGCTGGTCGTCAAAGACGATCGCAACAACGAAGACGATTTCGAGCGCCTGCTCAACATGGCAGAGAATCTGCCAGACGACTACGAAGAGCGAAGCCGGCCGTCGCTCAACCGCATTGAAGCCGAAGGTGATCGTCGCCACGATGCGATGGCCAACATGTTGGCCCGGCCGGAAACGCTGACCGACTATTTGCATCACCAGTTGAGTTGGTTTGAGGTCGAAGAGCCGGTTCGCCGCATGGCCGATCGGATCATCTATAGCCTGGATACGAACGGCTATTTGAAAACGCCGCTCGAAGAGTTGCTGCCTCCGCTTTCGGCGGAGCTAAATGGCGAACTCGAGGCTCATCGCGCGAAGCAATTGGCGTTGGCCGAGGAAGCGCTCCGCGTCGTGCAGCGGCTCGACCCGCCGGGCGTCGGCGCTCGCACACTCAAAGAATGCTTGTTGCTGCAACTTCTGCCTGGCATGCCGTTTTACGATGAGCTGAGCAAGCTGATCGAGAACCATCTCGAAGATTTGGAAAACAATCGCCTGCCGCAAATCTCGAAAAAGACTGGCATGTCGATTGAAAAGATTCAAGAAGTTTGGCACGAGCTCCGCAAGCTCAAGCCGAAGCCGGGCGCTGATTTCACGGCATCAACGGCCCCCAGCGTGACGCCGGATGTATTCGTCGAGCGGAATGACGAAGGCAAATACCAAGTACGGCTGGAGGATGGCCAGTTGCCGTCGCTGTACATCAGCCCGTACTACCGCAAGCTGCTGCGCGACGAAAGCACCACGCCGGAAACCCGCGAGTACATCAAGCGCAAAGTTAACTCGGCCCAGTGGCTGATCGAGTCGATCGAACAGCGCCGCAGCACGCTCACGCGAGTGTCGCAAGCGATTGTGGATCACCAGACGAAGTTTTTGGACGACGGTCCAGACCACATCGAACCGCTCAAAATGCAGCAAATTGCTGATCGGGTCGGCGTTCACGTGACGACGGTTAGCCGTGCCGTGGATGATAAGTGGATGCAAACTCCCCGTGGCATTTTCCCGCTGAAGAGGTTTTTCGTTGGCGGTACCACCGCGGCTGATGGCGAGGAAGTTGCCTGGGATCGCGTGCGGATCAAGCTGCAGGAAATCATCGACAACGAGGATAAGAAGTCGCCGCTTTCTGATGATGCGATTGTTGAAGAGCTTGGCAAGGCGGGCATCACGGTCGCCCGTCGCACGGTCACGAAGTATCGCAAGGCGATGAATATTCCTAGCTCTCGCGGCCGCCGCGATTGGACGAAGGGCGAGAAGTAACCAGCGCTAAACGCTCGGTCGGTTGACAACCGAGGCGATGCGCAGTCGGAAAACTCAGTCGCCTACGCCACGAATTCGGAAGTCGTATAGGCTTTGCACCTCCGCCGGCGACTTCTGCTCTAAATTCGAAAACCGCGATTTGAGCGAGTCGAATTCGTTGACCGCGGGCCCTGCCAACAATCGGAATTTGTGATCGAGCAGCGCCGTCAGGTTGCTTGAGTCCGCCCGGGCGTGTCCTTGCGGATACATGACCAAGCCGCTTGTAAGGGGCCCCAATTTGGCGTGCGAAATCTCGACACTTGTTGGAATTCCGTCCGGATACTTGCGATCGTAATTTGTCCCACCGTGGCGAAAGTCGATTCGCTCCATGAGCGAACGCGTTAGAGGGTGGAACAGCGCCGACTTGTCCTCCGCGTAATCTTCCGGTGCCAGCATGAGTCGCGTCCACCCATCCTTGCCATCCCAGCCGGCCTTCCGCGCTTCGTACGCTTTCCGCAGCAGCGCCGCTACGATGTACAGCATCGAATGATCGGCACTTTGCCGCGTATGAGGGTCGCGTTTCGCCGGGTCGCCGATGATGCTGAACGCCGGTTCGTAGATCAAAATCCGCAAGTCGAGCAGCTCTTCAGGATCATTGAGTAGCGGCGGATCAGTGGCGATCAGATCGATCACGCCTTGAATGGCGCCGGCCGACTGGTGCTCGTATAAACCGAGCTTGAAGTGCATACCCATCACGGCAAAGTCGTCCCCTTCGGTGGCGAGGGCCAAGTCGAACGGACTTGTATCGGGCTGATCCTGCTTCTCGAACAAACAGAAAATCGCCTGTGGATTACGGATGATATCCGCCGGTCCCACGAAACCCCGCATCGCCCGCCGCATGCTCAGGACGGCGACCTCGGTGCTGATCGCAGCCGAAGCACCTTTCGAATCGGATAACTGATGGCCGTGCCGGATCGCGCGGAACGGAATGTAGTGGGCGACCACAAGACCGATCGCGGACTCAATCTGCTCCGCGGTTGCGCCGAGCATTGCACCATATACGGCAGCCGAAGCAATCGCACCGTGGACCACATGGTCGATCTTATAGTTTTTGAGCGCGAACACTTCCGCGAGCCGGCCGCGAATCTCGTCGAGCGTAACCATTGCGACCAGCAACTGCCGACCGTTGAGTCCGGCAAGTTGTGCTGCGGCGACTGCTGCCGGATAAAAATCGTTGTGCCCGAATTCGCCGGCTGTGGCGTTGCGAGCGGGATTGAAACCGAAGTTTGTGCCATTCGAGTCCCACTCACGCACCGCGGACGAGCAGGCCAGCACCGCCTTTTCGGGCGCCACGCATTTCGTACTTCCAAACATCGGCACGCCGCTGTTGGGTGGAACGGTTTGGTACTCGAGCGCCTCTTGCCGCAAAACGGTTGGCGCATTCGCGCCCGCCGCAAGCGCGCTCACGCCGCACGCCACGCTGTCCAAATGAAACTGCTCGACGCGTTTCAAAACGGAATCGCTCGGCCCGGGATGCCGACCGTTCACCATGGCGAGCGCGTAATCCGCTATACCGCGCGCTTGGTTCGTGTCGCGTGCGAGGGTAACAAATTGATTCATAGCAAAAGTTCCGAAATGTACACCGGCGTCAACTCATTGTGCCGCCCGGCTCGTGGCACCTACAATGTCCCGGATTATCGCCACCATGCCTGCAAGGTCAACCATAGTGGATAGCGCCGAGTCAGAAGTTCCCGAGCCAGAGTTCCCGCCCATGGTTGAAAAATTGGGAGCCGCGCTCGCTGCTCACCAAATCGCCGCCACGGCCGAGCAAGTTGAACTGCTCGATCGCTATCGCCGCCGGCTGTGGTTGTGGAACGAGCGGATGAACTTAACGCGTCATACGACGCTCGAAAAGTTCGTCGGCCGCGATGTCGTCGACAGCTACGAACTCAGCAAATTGCTCGAAGAGCGTGCACGCGTGTTGGATGTCGGCACCGGCGGCGGAGTTCCCGGCGTCGTGGTCTCCATCTTGCGGCCAGATTTATCGGTGAGTCTCTGCGAATCGACGCAGAAAAAAGCTCGAGCGGTCGAAGCGATGGTCGCCGAGCTGGAACTGCCCGTGCGAGTCTTTCCGAATCGAGCCGAAGAAGTCCTCGAAATCACAACGTTCGATGCCCTGGTCGCCCGCGCTGGCACCGCTTGCCAAAGTGCTTACCTGGCTTCGCCCACATTGGGACGCATTCGATGAGCTACTGATGATTAAAGGGCCGTCATGGACAGAAGAGCGCGAAGCGGCCCGGCAAGGCGGGCTAATGAAAAGTTTGGAACTCAGAAAAGCCGCGACATATCAGGCGCCAATCACTGGAGCCGAAAGCGTGATTCTCAGCATCCGGCGTAAAGGATAGCGGCCGGGTAGTTTCCCGGCCGAAAAAGTCGTACATTGATAGGCGAGCGGTCAATCGGTACCGCGACCAACACCACATCCAAAACGTTAGGGGATTTATCGTGGCGAACGAGGAAGCAGCGGATGGCGATCAAGCCAAGGCGGTACCCCAAGACCAACAACGCACCCATGTGGAAGTGAACGACAAGAACGCGGTTTGCCTGTACGCAAATTTCTGCCGCGTCACCGGAACGCCCGAGGAGCTCATCCTCGATTTCGGTCTCAACGCCCAGCCGTTCGGCGTTCCTACGGAACCGGTCGAAGTGAAGCAGAGGATCGTGACCAATTACTTCACGGCCAAGCGCATGTTGCAGGCGTTGCACATGTCTGTTCAACGGCACGAAGCCGCGTTCGGCGTGCTGGAAACAGACGTGCAGAAGCGCGTTGTCGGCAACCGCCAGGGCCGGCCGCAAGCGAGCTGATAGTTTGTCGGCTTACTTTTACTGGATTGCGTCGGCTATGCCTCACGCAGTTTCTGTTGCAGAAAGCTAGTGAGGCCGTCTGGGTCGTCGGTCCCTATGCGCGTTGTGCGTCCGTTTCTCAGTGTCAAGCGCACGCAATCGAAGCCCCACAGGTTGAATATCCATCCTCGACCGGGCACCCAATGGATGCCCCAACTATCGACTAGGGAAGATCGGTCCCGTTCTGCTGCAGTGAGATTCGCGTAGGGAATTCTTCGGCGAAGTAACGGGAATGGCCCGAAGCGAATCGCCAGGTGGGTCACTTCGTCCACTACGCGAAGCCATCGAAACGAGAGCGCAGTGGCAACCAAGAAGCCGCTCGTCGATAGCATGACGAACGTGCCTTTCGGATTATCCGAGGCGGCGAAGGCCATCACCCCGATAAAAATCGCTGGGGCTAAGATCATCCAATACAGCGGCGCATATTGTCGGTGGTCGTATTCGCCTGCACCAACGTAGATCGACCGGCCCATAGCAGAAATCGTGTCCATCTCATTGCTCGTCTTGCTGAGGCACGTTTAGCTCTGGCTATAAATTCCGCGGGATCAGGTTCAAATCCAGGCCGAGCACGTACAGCATCAGGCTGACGATTAGCACAAATCCGGCTGTGTGGAGGGCCACGACGAATTTCTCGTTCGCTGGCCGACCGCGCAAGCCTTCGTAGGCAAGAAAGACGAGGTGCCCACCGTCGAGAAGTGGAATTGGCAGAAGGTTGATGACGGCGAGGTTGGCGCTCAGCATCGTGAGGAATACTAACAGCGAAGATAGGCCCTCGGCCGCTGAGTAGCCAGCAGCCTTGGCGATTGTTACCGGGCCTCCCAGTGCGGACATCGGCACTTGGGTGCCGAGCTTTCGCAGAAATCGGAAGACCATCGTGAGCGCTTCGGTTGTTTCGTTCCAGCCGTACCGCACCTGCTCGCTGAACGATTCCGCCTTCCGCATCCGCTCGACGGGTTGCAGCAGGAACCCGCGTGCGGCCAGGAACGCGTCCTCGGCCGCGATCGGTTTAACCTGCACTTTGTGCGGTTCTTCGCTGCCGCGAACCACTGTGAGTTCGGCCTCAGTGCCCTCTGGCACAAATTGAATTGCATCCAACACAGTTGGCCAATTGGGTTCGGAGCGAGGCTCGGTATTTCTGCCGAGAATCTTGCCAATAAGCGCTACCAGTCCAGTCGGTTTGTCCGTCTCAAGCTTTACGACGAGCGGCGTCGGTGTCTCGCCATCTTTATCCTTCGGGAAAATCAATTTGACACCCGTAATCTGATCGCCGGCTGCCAAATCGGAGTCTTTGTTCGCGGTTGCGGGTACAGAGGCAACTTCATTGCCGATTCGATAGGCGATGCCGATTTCATTCGCCGCAATCGGAATTCCCATCGAGCGTGCTGGGTACACCATATCGAACGTGGCCGGAATCCTCGGCTTCACGTCGATTTCGACTTCACTCGGCTTTTCGTCCAGTGGTGCGCGTGCGACCGTGAGTTTTACGTCCTTGCCATCCTTTGCCGCCCGGCTCAGATAATTCGGCAGCGTCTGCGGCGTCCAAATCTCGGCGGCGCTGAGACCCCTCGCCTGATTTTCGGCCGTCGACCAATTTAATAACGTCGCCTACAACCAAACCTGCTTTCGCTGCCGGCGAATCGTTTTGAACCGATGTGATCGGTCCCATCTGCATCTCAAAATCGAACCGCCGCTCACCTTGCGGCGCGAGCTCAAACGTCAGCTCGCGATATGAATTGGATGCCGACTTGTCGCTGGCCGATTCGGTTCGGCGCACTGTGATTTGCAGCGGGTCCGAAGCGTGTTTCGCGAGCTCGGCCGATAGTTCGCGATAGTCTTTCACCGCCACGTCGCCAACGCGCACGATCTCGTCGCCTGCCTTGAGCTTGGCGTCGTCCCCTTTGAGATCAGCCGGCGCAACAAGTTTTGCACTTGCTGCGGACGAGTTATCAACGACTGGCAGCATTTCGAACAGTTTCAACGATTGCGGACCGCCTAGCCCAATCGTGGCGAGTCGGCCGTTGTCTTGTTCTGGCATCAGTGGAACATCGATCACCTTGCCATCCGCCGCGCGGCGGACTCGGGTTTGGATGCCGTGTTCCAAATCGCCCAGCGTGACACCACCTTTTAGTTGCACGAACGTGGGGTCGACCGTGTCGTTGATTTGCACGATTTCGTCGCCCGGCTGGATCCCTGCCTTCCACGCCGGCGAACCGGGGATGGTTTCGGAAACGATCGACGGTACGTACGGCACGCCCATGCCATACGCAATCACGGCGAAAATGAACGCGAAAATGACGTTCATGATGACGCCGGCCGAAATGATCGCCATCCGCTGTGGCACGCTCTTGGCCAAATAGCTGCGGCGATTCACATAATAGGTTTCGCCGTTCGGACCTTTGATCGGGACGGCGTCGGCGCTTGTGGGATCCTCCTGCGACTTCTTCATCTGCTCGGCGATATGAGCAGGGTCATCATCTTGCCCCAGCATTTTTACGTATCCGCCGAGTGGCAGAATGCCGATGCCGTACTCCGTCTCACCAAATCGCTTGCTGAGCTTGTAGCCGCCGATATCGAAGCCGATAAAGAACTTTTCGCATTTTACGCCGCACGCTTTGGCGACGAGAAAATGTCCCAACTCATGGACGAAGATGACCATCCCCAGTCCGATCGCCACCTTTAGCACGACGGGCACGAGCCAGAGGACGGTTTCCAAACTCAACATTCCGATCAAGCACATACCCAACGTGTGACCTCCTGCCGCGCCCAACGATCGAGCTCTTCTAGTTTTTCTAATGTCGGATCTGACTCAAAGTGGTGTGTCTCGAGCACGCTGCGGCACGCTGGCACGATTTCCGTGAAGTGCAGCTCGCCCTCAAGAAACGCCTTCACGGCGGCCTCGTTCGCCGCGTTGACAACAGCGCCTGTTGTTCCGCCTGCCCGGGCGCATTCGTACCCGAGCGTCAACGCCGGGCAACGTTCGGCATCCGCCGGCTCGAAGTCGAGTCGCCAGCGCTTGGTCCAATCCAATCGATCCGCAATGCCCGGTTGGCGATTTGGATATTCGAGCGCGTACTGAATCGGCAGCTTCATATCGGGCGGACCCAGCTGAGCGATCACCGAGCCGTCTACGAACTCCACGAACGAATGCACCATCGATTGGGGGTGAATGACGACCGATATTTGATCCGCGTTCAAATCAAACAGCCACCGCGATTCGATGATCTCGAGCGCCTTGTTCATCATTGTCGCGGAATCGACCGTGATCTTCGGGCCCATGTCCCATGTCGGGTGGGAGAGCGCGTCATCGACGGTCACTTGTTTCAACTGCTCGATGGACAGCTCCCGAAACGGCCCGCCGCTAGCCGTCAGCACGATCCGCCGAACTTCCTCGGGCCGCCCTGCTTCGAGCGCCTGAAAAATCGCGCTATGTTCGCTATCGACTGGCAAAATGGTGGCCCCACGTTCAGCGGCGAGTCGTTTGACCAACCCGCCGGCCATCACCAGTGTTTCTTTATTCGCCAGAGCTACGGTTTTCTTCGATTCGAGCGCGGCCCACGTGCTTTTTAGCCCGGCGCTGCCGACGATCGCCGCCAACACGATATCCACTTCATCGGCCGATGCGACCTTCACGAGCGCCTCATTACCAACCACGAGTTCCGTGCCGGCCGGCAGCTCGTCCCAATCGAACTTCCGCGCCAACTTCTCATCGGTAGCGATGACCCACCGGGGTTTGAATCGCCTCGCTTGTTCGAGCAATTGCGGCAGTTTGCAATGTGCCGAAAGCGCCGCAACGCGCAGCCTTCCCTCGCTTGCCGCAATTACTTCCAGCGCGTTCGTGCCGATGCTGCCTGTGGAACCGAACACAGCGACGTTTTTCGTGGCAGCTGGCATCGGCCCAATTCGTATCGAAAAAGTGCGAACCGACAAACACCCAAACGGTGAACTCTACCGCAGTTGAGCGCGATTATGACAACTGTGCCAACAAATCAGGCTCGCGATTTTAGCGGTGCCGCAAAGTGGAATACTGATGGTCGTAGCGGTGCCCCGCCCCTCGCCTGTCGTGCGAAAGCGGCAAAATACGGCGAACAGGTCATTCTATGGGGCTCCGCCGCTGCCAGCAAGCGGAACTGGCCCCCGGCGACTCGTCTACGTCTCTTAGCCGTTCGTTGTTTTTTCGGCCTTAGACACCTACCATAGAGATTGTTAGTGCATCTTCAAACATCTCGAGTGGGCAGCGCACGGGATAGTTGAGCCGGAGTTCTGCATCGGCTCGTTTTCCACACGCTCCCCGTTCCTCAAGCGACCAGCATCCATGGACAAAGATCAAAAACCTCAGCCTTCGACTGATCGCCCGGCGGAGAAAAAGCCGTCACAGCAAACCGGCGGCAATCTTGTTTGGTACATGCTCGGCCTGGGCGTGCTGCTATTGCTGATGGTCACCCTTTTCAACAGCGGCAACGAACTTCGGCCCGGATGGAGCGACTTGATCAAGCTCGTTGAAGTCTCGGCCAAAAACGGTACCGGCTATGTCGATATTGCGGACCCATCGAACACGCAGGCGCCTCGGCAGCGAATTTCCGATCTGTCGGATATCCAGATCGGCACTTCCGAAGTGAAAGCCAAGGTCACCCGCCAGCGATATAAGCCCTCTGCCACTCGCGGCGCCGACGGCGAAATCAAGTACGAGCCCGTTGGAGACAAAGAGAAAGGCGTCGAGCTTCGTGTCGATCGTCTCCCCGAAGAGAAACAGCTCTCCGAACTGCTCACGAAAGAAGGGCTCGATTTCCGCATCGCTGGGCCGCCGAACCCTCTTCTTAATTACATCCCGCTCCTGTTGATGACCGGCCTGCTCGTCATGCTGTTCATCTTCATGGTTCGCCGTATGGGCGGGGCCGGTTCGCCGATGGCGTTCGGCCGCAGCCGTGGCCGGTTATTTGCTCAAGAAGACATTGAGATCACGTTTGAAGACGTCGCCGGCATCGAAGAAGCCGTCGACGAGCTGCGCGAGGTTGTGGAGTTTTTGAAGACGCCCGAGAAATACCAAATGCTGGGCGGCCGCATTCCGAAGGGTGTGCTCCTGGTCGGTCCTCCCGGAACGGGCAAAACCTTGCTCGCCAAGGCGGTAGCCGGCGAAGCGGGCGTGCCGTTCTTCAGTCTGAGCGGTTCCGACTTCGTCGAAATGTTCGTCGGCGTGGGTGCGGCCCGCGTCCGCGATATGTTCCAACAAGCTGAGCAAAAAGCGCCTTGCATCATCTTCATCGATGAGCTCGACGCCCTCGGCAAAACGCGCGGCAGCGGCAATATCGGCGGGCACGATGAACGCGAGCAAACGCTCAACGCGTTGCTCGTCGAAATGGACGGCTTCAACTCGAACAGCGGCGTCATCGTCATGGGCGCCACGAACCGGCCGGAAACACTCGATGCCGCCCTCCTTCGCCCAGGCCGCTTCGATCGCCACGTGTTGGTGGATCGGCCCGACGTCGGCGGCCGCCAGCAAATCATCGAAGTCCACTTGGAAAACATCAAGGTCGACACCGATGTCGACGTCAAAGCGCTCGCCGCCATCACGAGCGGCTTCGTCGGTGCCGATCTTGCCAACATGGTCAACGAGGCGGCTCTGCTAGCCGCCCGCAAGGGAAGCAAAGTCGTTTCCATGACCGACTTCAATGAGGCGGTCGAGCGTCTCAGCGCCGGCCTCGAAAAGAAGAGCCGCATCATGCGGGACGACGAAAAAATGCGCGTTGCTTACCATGAGGCCGGTCACGCGCTCGTCGCTTACTCGCTGCCGAACACCGACCCTGTCCACAAAGTCTCGATCATTCCGCGTGGGCTCGCGGCCTTGGGCTACACCATGTATCGCCCGGAACAGGACCGTTTCCTGGTCACGCAAGGTGAGCTCGAAAGCCGAATCCAAACGCTGCTCGCAGGCACCGTGGCCGAAGAAATCGTTTTTGACGACGTCTCCAGCGGCGCCCAAAACGACCTGGAGCGTGCCACCGAAATCGCCCGTGGCATGGTCATGGAATACGGCATGAGCCGGCTCGGCCGCGTGAACTACCGCGAAAGCAATCGCAGCCCTTTCTTGGTGACAGGCGAAGTATCACGGATGCAAACGCACAGCGAGCATACCGCCCGTGAAATCGACCAAGAAGTGAAGCGGATTATCGATGAAGGTCTGCAGCGCACCCGGCACATCCTCGAAAGCCGCAAGGCCGCCTTGGTCGCCATCAGCGAAGAGCTGATCAAGCAAGAAGTCATCGACTCCGTAGTGCTCAAGCGGCTGATCGAAGCTAGCTCGCCGAGCGCGATGCTCGTGCCGGGGACAGACGTCGACGGCAAACGCCGCGTGACGATGCCACCGAAGCCGGCGAAGGATATCGATGCCTCTGATATGGAACGGGCCGAAGGCGAGTGAGCGCAAGCTCGATCAAGCCTTTTCTTTAAATGGCACGTAGCCGTGTCGAACGTACACATATCGCTCGAAGAGCGCTTCGATCGCGGCACGATCTTGCTCGGGCACCTTGAAGGCTACGTCGCCACCATTGAGACGTTCGACGACCGCGACGTCTTTGTTGCACGCGTTCCAGTACCAGCGCCGGAACGAAGGCCAAGGAACAAAATTGCTTCGCACCACAATTCCGTTTTCTGCAATACGCACTCGCCGCCACCACAAATGCGTAACGCCGATACCTGCCAGGATGGTGGCGTAAATATTTACGGGGAACCACCATCCACCGAGCGGCGCGGCGGCGATCTCGAAACTGTCGGAAACGCAGATCCCGACAGCAAATAACAGCAGAAATATCGCGGTCCCCACACAGGCGAATTGGGGCGCTCGCGGAAGGAAATAGCTGTGTAACGGTAGTAACATTAGCACCCGCCCCGCCTTTCGCTCTGCCAGAATTCGGCGGCGCATGTGGTATGCGATGAGAACCGTAATCGCCGCGGTTTGTATCGACCAAAACAATAGCAGTCGTGGTTGTACATTCGCGGGAAAATGCTGAATGAACGCGCCTAGCGAGGTGAACACGACGGCTGCTATCGCCGTCCCAATCAGCATCGCTCGAATGCTGAATCGCACTTCGGTGGCATCAACTGGTTCGGCGGCTTTAGTTTTATTTGACATGGCCAACTACCGACGATGTCTTTTCGCGCAGCACGGTATCGATAAGCTCTCTCTGTTCCACTGGCACCTTCGAGGCAATCTGCGACATACCTCGGCTCAGAGATAACTTTCCGCTGACCGCATCCCATTTCATCACCTGAACCTCGTTCCACCGCCATAGTTTGCCGGCCGCATAAACGCCATTTGCCCGCAAATCGAACGGCATTTTCCAGAGGTAACTAACAGCCACACTGGCGAGTGCTCCGAACCCCAAGCCACCGGCATAGGCAATAGTTTCCGATGTACCGCCGAAAGTAATCCCAATCCAATACGTCGCTCCCATCGCGACCAAGAACATAGTCGCCAACCCCCACTTTCGTGAACTTCGAAGCCGCACGATCGGCACGCCGGCCAGCGCGGCTCGGCTCGCTCGCCACCTCGCGCGAGCAATGGCGAAACCTATGAATCCAAACCAAATTGTCTCATCGAATTCGCGAATGCCGGTAAATCCGGTTGAGAAGAGGTATCCGCTTAAAATCATGCCAAGGAAGACAAGCAGAATAAATCCGATGGTCTTGAGAAACCTGGGATCCCGAATCGCAACCGATAGCGGAACTCGCGCCAACATATTTCCAGGCATTTGAATATCGACGGCGGAGTTCGGAACCACGCGGGATTGAACCAGTGATTCGACTTCGTTCCGCAAACTCTCTGGGACTCGAACTCGCACATCCATATCGCGATTGAATTGGTCGACCCCGCGGATGTCTAAGATATCCGTCCTCCGAGCATCCCAGATCCAACTTACGATGTGATCCCATAGCAGTGCTCTGCGATCCCACAGTATTCCACGTTCGCCAAAACGGACGTTGTTGCGCCACCAGATGGACGTGATTGATCTCGCCGTCCACCAAACGCACATGGTTGCGAAGATCGTGTGGCTTACGATGCTGGATGACCTTGGCGACCCGCGTAGGAACGACGAAACCTCTCCACTCAGCATCGAGACGAAGCAAAGCGCAAAAAACAGTGCCATCACAACATTAAACCACCGGCGTACCGATGACGCCTGCGGCACGTTTTCGTCATAAAGTGGTAACTTAAGCCGTGCGCCGCCGACCAATCGTTCGGCTTGGCGACGTTGGTGAGTTAAGTATCCAACCCAGGCAATGCTCGCGGCCAGCCACACACCCCAAGTGGCCAACAAAGGCATTCGCTCTTGGGGATCGATACTTCTGACGATTGGACCGAGCACGGCAGCTACCACGGCAACGACTGCCATGATGATGAGCATCGCCCGGACCGAGAAACGCGTGTCTGTTATGTCTTCGCCCGCAATGCTTGGGCGACCTACGTCCGACATTACAATCCCTCACGCACGAAAAGCGGTGAAATGGAACCGCCATTCTAATGCCTCGTCGCGCTAGACGCATTCACAGGCTCCAATCACACTGGAATCATCCACTCCGCCTCCTCATGAACATCTGCTCCGCATGCTCTCCCCAACCGGCCTCGTTCGAAATTTGGTGATTTCCCCCGTCGCCGGCCCCTTCCTCATCGCTTTGGGCCTCGCGCTGCTGCTTACCTCGATTCTTTTCCCTGCCATTCCGGCCGTTTCGGCCATGGCGATTCTAACGGTCGGCGCCACCGAAGCGACTCTGACTCGCTTTCGCCATTCGCCAGCGCTCCCCACCTTCATGCTCGCGCACGCGGCCACGTACTTCAGCCTCTACGCCACTTTCATTGGCGCCACGCTTTACGTGCCCGCAGGAATGCCTGGGCACGCACTGAGCGTCCGCCTCGCGATCGACCTGATCGCCAGTCTTCCGCTCATGGCCATCGCGTTACGAAGGGTCGTAGCCGCCCAGTATCTACCCGCCGAAACGCGGCTATAACTGGTTCAGCCGTTACAATCGGCCCGGCATTCCAGAAACGCCCGCAACGAGCCGCGGCCAGCGTTTGACCTCGCCGGTAGTTAACCTACCTTTGCCATTGGAGAGCCCGAGCGGGCGATCCAACATCGTTCGCGACATTCGCAGGCACAGGCACGAAGCCGCCACCGTCGCACGGTGCTCCTCACTTTGATTCTCGTCTATCGCTCCGTGTCACACGGAGTCCCGAGTATGGTGCCGCGGCTGCTTAACAGTCGCGACATTCGGAGGGGTCGTTGTGAGCAAGCCTGCCCGTAAGCCGCGCCGTTTGAAGTACGAAAACTTGGAAGGCCGCGAGATGATGGCCATTACCGCCGGGTTGAATGCCGGCGTTTTGACCATTAACGGCTCCAACGTTCAGGACTTTATCAACGTTCAGCGATCAAATGATACGATTTCGATCTTAGGTGTAAGTGGTTCTTGGGCGGCAAACAGCGTTAATTCAATCACGATCAATGCCGGCGACGGCAACGACGTGATCAACGTTTGGAGTGAATCGACTGGCGGGTCACAATCGCTCGGCAAAAACATTACGATTGTTCCCAGTAACGGTAGCGACCTGGTTCATTTACCGGCTGCCCGCGATATCACACTCGGCGGTAGCGATTCTCTGTCGATGGGCTCGAACGGCACGGTAGCCGCACTGAACGGCGGCGTGCTGAAAGTTTACGGAACCAAAAACCAGGACTGGATCAATATCCAGCAAAGCGGCGGCAATATCTCGCTGTTGGGATTGCCAGGTTCTTGGGCAGCTACCAGCGTCAATTCGATCACGGTCGATGCCGGCGGCGGCAATGATGTCGTCAACGTTTGGAGCGAGTCGACAGGCGGAACGCAGGCGCTCGCCAAGAACATCACGATTACCCCTAGCGCCGGCTCCGATCTCATCCACCTTTCAGGCTTTCGCGACGTAACGCTCGGAAGCAGCGATTCATTGTCGGTCGGTTCCAACGGTACGGTCGCCGCACTAAATTCAGGCGTACTCAAAGTTTTTGGAACAAATGTTCAAGACTTCATCAACATTCAGCAAAGTGGTGGCAACATCTCACTGCTGGGCTTGCCCGGTTACTGGGCCGCTACCAGTGTCAACTCGATCACAGTCGATGCCGGCGGCGGAAACGACGTGATCAATGTTTGGAGCGAATCCACCGGCGGTGGACAGGCGCTCGCCGAGAATATCACGATCGTACCGAGCGCCGGGTCAGATTTGGTTCACCTAAAAGGTGCGCACGACGTCACGCTCGCCAGCACCGATACGCTCGCTGTAGCTATCGATGGCTCGGTCAAGCTCAATGGCACGACACTCAACTTCAATACCCCTGCGCCACCAACGCCGCCCGCTCCGCCGACCACCAACTGGTTTGACACACACGTCACCGATGCTGCTCTCCGCTCCCTCGGCCACTCTCTCTACACGGACGGCTTGATCGATCGTAACGACATGATCGCGTTGTTGCGAAACGCCGAAGATGGGAACGTCATCGACGCGACTGAATTTGCCGATTTGAAGGCCATCGTCGCCAACACCGCGCTCTTTGGCACGCTCGATTACGTCGACCAGCTCGCCGCAGATATCGTCAACGGCAGTATCGCCAACGCGCACTACCAAGGCGGCACGCTGGGCAACCTGGCCGCCAATTCTTCGTCCACCCAGCTCGAGAACCTGATCAACAAATGGTTCCTGGGCCTGGATCGCCCCACGGCGGGCGGCACCTACCGGCTAGCCTCGGGGCAGTTGTTTGTGAACGGCGTCGCGTACACCGACGTCAACCAGGGCCAGCTTGGCGACTGCTATTTCATGGCATCGCTGGCTGAAACCGCGCTAAAGAATCCGAACGTGATCACCAGCATGTTCACCGTCAACGGCGACGGTACCTTCACCGCGCGGTTCTACTACAACGGCAAAGCCCAGTACGTAACCGTCGACTCGTATTTGCCAACTGATTCGAGTGGGCACTTGATCTATTCCGGCATGGGCAACATGTACAACAACGCGAGCAACGAATTGTGGGTTGACCTCGCCGAGAAAGCCTACGCTCAAGCAAATGAGCTGGGCTTCATTCGCCCAGGCCTCAGCGGCAACGGCCAAAATGCCTACGGCGCTATCGAGAGCGGTTACATCTATGCCGCGCTTGGCCAAATCACCGGCCTGGCCACTACGCCGTTCACGATGACGTCGACGACAAACAGCTTCCAAACCTTCGTGAATGCTTTTAACGCAGGCAAGGAAATCGGTTTCGCCTCCATGACGTCGCCGCAATCCAGCAGTGTCGTTGGTAGCCATGCGTACGCGGTCGTCGGCTACAACGCAGCCAATCAGACAGTGACGCTCTTCAATCCGTGGGGCATCCAGTACGGCTTAGTCACCATGACTTGGGCCCAAATCCAAGGCAGCTTCTCCTACTACGATCGCCTTGCCTAAACGTATACGTCAAAAGGCAAAACCAACCGGGGGCTAGCGCCACCGGCTGATCCAATCAGCCGCCGGGTATCCTCTGGGTGGCTAGCCCTCGGTTTTTTCATTGTTTCGTAATCGGGACTAGTTATGCTCTGCTTCCCCCCAAACGGTGAGCACTAACCGCCGCTTGCCGCCGTGGCGCCTGTGCTCGCACAGGTAAATCCCCTGCCAAGTGCCGAGGCAGAGTTTCCCATTCGCAATCGGCACCGAGACGCTGCTGCCCAGCAGCGCCGCCTTCACGTGAGCCGGCATGTCATCCGGCCCTTCGCATGTGTGCCGATACGGAAAATCCTCTGGCGCGATCGCTGCGAACGAGCTCTCCAGGTCCGCCGGCACGTCGGGGTCCGCATTCTCATTGATCGTGAGCGACGCCGAAGTGTGCTGAATGAACACGTGCAGTAATCCGGTGCGAATCTGCAATAACTCAGGCAGAGCGGCCAGAATCTCATCTGTAATGAGGTGAAAGCCTTGGCTGGCGGCGGGCAACACAATTTGCCGCTGAGTCCACGTCATGATCGCTTTTCATCCCACGGCGGCGAAAAATGTCTCAAATCCGGCCCTAATTCAAGAAATCTCGCGCTTTTGCGCGAACCTCCAGGCGTCGACCAGCATACTAAGTAATGCGATGGGTCGAAATGCGCCCTAATTCGAGGCAGATTTCGCCGTTAGGAGCGCGTCTGGTTGCCCAGGCCGCAAGGTTTTACGGCGTTTGGGTTTAAATATTGAAAATGCCTCAATTGGGCTTGTTAAAAAACTTGACTTTGATTTCCCATCGACAATAATCGTTTGTTCAAGGCTGTGTCAAAAGCTGCCTGGGCCGGCCGCCTACCATGACGCACCCCACCTGAGTATTTTCGTTTGGCCGGCAGGATAGGACTCTCCCCGATATGCGGCGACTGGATGCCCGCTCGCTAGCGTTACAGAACGCTGCGGACTCGATCTACAAACCTTAAGGAGTTTAACGCTATGCCCGATCCGACTTTAAAAAACGTTTTCGAGGCGATCCTCAAATATGGCCACGATGAGGATTTCGCCCCCAAGCAAGATGAAGCTTTCAAGGCCACCCAAGCACCCGCCGGCACCCGCGAGAAGCTCGAAGTTCTTGCTGATCGTGTGCGCCGCGGCCAACCACTTTGGCACGATGACGACCGCGCCGATTACAGCGGTTTGACCGGAGCAATCCGACCGCGCGACTAACGTCGCAAGGCACCTCTTGCGGTGCGGGCCAAAAAAGCACTAACGCCGTCGCAGCCTTACCCTTTGCTGCGACGGCGTTGTTTTTTTGCTCTTCACACGCCGCACCGCGCTCCGCGCCCCGTCTCTCACTTCCCCGTCCGACACTTCCCGCTATTAGGCACTTCCTATTATTAGGCAGAGTGCCGCAGCGGAACCGACTCGCTCGCCGGTGCTAGCTGCTTTGCCCCGGCCGGCACTCGTGCGCCTCTAGCTCGTCTCGCAGTACTAATACATCGCTCGGCGCCTCGATGCCCACCCGCACTTTATCGCCTGAGATTTTTACGATCGTAATCACGATGGAATCGCCGAGCCGAATTCTCTGCGATTCCTTCCTGGAAAGAACGAGCATTACTTACCTCCGTGTATAAATATCAGGCAGTGTAACTTTGTATAGTTTCTGCCCGGTCGCCATCCTGGTCAAGTCGTCCCCGAGCGGCAATATCGGGGGCGAGATAATTTGTGTTTCCGCCTTACGTCGACCGCAAACTATTGTGGTGACCCCACCGATTCATCAATGCTGGGCGGTGCTATCAATTTCGTTTTCCGAAACCGCTCGCCGCGGGAACCGTAGAACAAAATCGTATTGCTGTCGGTCTCCCAAATCGCCGCAAGATACAGCGACCGCGGACCATACAGGCAGAAGTGAACGCCGCAGGGCGTACCTTCTCGCACCAGCACTTTTTCTTGTAAGGGAAATGAATTGGCTTCGAGTCGATCCTTTTCGCACAGTGTTTCAGTTACGTAACGTCGTATGGCGTGTAAGTCATCAAGCCGCTGTGTTTCCGTCGGCATGAGGAACCCGGCCCTTATGTTTATGAATTTTCAATGATGATCGATAATGATTCCTTTGCGGGATATTCGGCGCGCACCCGTAGCTCGAAGAACTACAAGGTCAAATCCGCCTACTGGTCCATGCCGGGTGAAGAACGCGCCCGCGGAACCTGCCAGATTCGCGTCGTCGCTCGTTTGGGGATACCGGCCCCAGCCTGAAAGATAGCCGCACCGTACCGTCCGCACAAAATATATCGGTCCGCGAACCGGCGCACTTTCAGTCGACTTGGAGATTTGCGAAGACATGATGAAGAAGAGCGCGCCGTTTGTGACGACGCCATCACTCATGAGGTCGCGCAAGTGTTTGTGCGGCGCCGCGAGACGACGAACTTCTTCGCGCTGCGCTCGCGCGTGAAACACGTGCGCATGCGAGTAGTGTGCGCGTGAAACGTTTCACGCGTAAGAATCACTCCGGAAAGATGCCCGCGCCAAATCCGTCGGTCGGCGCTGGCGGCGCGTGCATCGGCGCAGGACTGTTAGTCATCTCATTCTGCCGAAAGTGAGGTTTGCCTGCATTTTGTACGTTATTTTCAGCTTTCGGAGCAGGGCGTGCATGACGCTGATCACCAGGTTGCCCATGCGCCTGATCGAACCGTGCCGGCTTACTACGCGGTGCATCGGTGTACTCGAAATCGAAATCATCGTACCGCGAAACGTATCCCGGTTGTTTCGCGCGCTCAATCTCTTCGAGATACTCACTCACCACAACTTCTTGAATCATCTCGCGACAAAATGAATTGATCGGGTGCGCGATATCCGCGTACAACTTCGCACGCCCTTCGGCATCTTTCGGCGCCGCGCATCGCTCAGGCGTTTGCCGCACTGGTTGCAGTACTGGGCCCGCAGGTGATTCTTCATTCCACACCCCGGGCAATGGGCCGTAAGTTTACGGCTGGGCATCGCCACGAACGGCCCATTCGAGCCATCAATAATTTTCAAATCTCGTATGACAAAACAGTTGTCAAAGGTAATTGAGCAAAAAGCCTTCAATCGCTCCCCAGGCTCTTCCATGAGCTTGATGCGGACCTCGGTGATTTCCACGGTCATTCTCCTTGCGCTCGGCGCGCGGCCCTACTGACAACTGCGCGTGGCGTAGACAAGACCCAGTTGCCGTGTTCGAAGTATATTTGCCATTCGCCGTGCGTGCTGCGCATGGCGACAAACGCCAAAATAGGCAGTCCCACTGCCCGAAAGCTGATGCCCGACAAAATCCAACTCACTAAACGCGGTCTGCAGCTTTTCGACCCAAGGTGACAGCGAACTAGCCGCTTGCTGCAACTGGTTCCGCATCCACCGCCCCACTTGGCTCGCGCCACCGGTTCGTAATGCGTGCAAAATTTCTACGAGTCCGCCGCCAGTTCGCGCTTCTCCGTCATCTGAACCAGCCAACTTGCTCATCGCACCGTAAACTTCTCCCGTGTTAAGGCCCACAGGCGGCTTCACCACCACAAAATGTACCGGTGCAGCAGTCGGCAGTGGCTCGATAACCTCGCCGCGCCCGCGGCAAACGGCAGCACCACTATGTAAGAAGAACGGCAAGTCGCTGCCGATTTCTGCGGCAACTTCAGCCAGCCGGGCAACGGACCAATTCAATCCCCAGCCGATATTCCCTAGCCGCAGGGCCGCCGCCGCATCACTGGAACCGCCACCCAAACCCGCCGCCGCCGGAATCCGTTTAACAAGCTCCACCTTCGCCCCCAACTCGCAGCCACTCCGCTGCCGCAGCAGCTCCAGTGCTCGCACCACTAAGTTGTCAGCGCCCGTTGGGATTGGATCGCTCGAAGACGAAGCCATTAACGGCTCGCAAACACGAACATCCAATTCAATTTCCGCTATTTGGCCAGCCAGAGAACGAGAAGGCACAAAAGAAACCGAATCGTACAACCGAATCGGCACCATAAGCGTTTCCACTTGGTGGAAACCATCAGCCCGACGGCCCAACAAATCCAGATAAAGGTTGAGCTTGGCCGGTGCGTGAGCGATCCGCTTGAGAGCGTCTCGGCGGAGATCCATCCTTCACACCGTGTGGGTTTATAAGAAATTTACGGACAATAATCGTTTCGGTGCCTGTCCTCCAAACTGTTCCCGGAAGCATTCGGCCGAACACCGCAACACGGCCTCTCGAATCGTTCTTCACCGTGGTCTGTGGCCCGCGTCAGGCGCCTTACCCACCGAAAAGCTCGCGACCTGCGCGTCAACGTCCGACGTTCTGCCTCACACGTGGCGGCTGGCCAGAGATTCTAATCTTCTTGAAAAATTCCGTCAATCTTTGTCGTACCCACACACGGTCGACAGCCGCTCACTGCCACGCGACACAAAACTACGCCGCGGCGCTTAGAACACCAGCCAATCTGCAAGCGCTTTCAGAAATCGGCACTCCGCCTGCCGCTTTACCATAGGCACATCACCAAATGTGCAGCATTTCCGCCACAATCCGCCATACGTCCGCCTGGACCTGCTCAATGGGGCGGTCGGCCGCGATGATATGAATCCGCTCTCGCCCCGCCGCCTCGTGCAAAAACCCCGACCGCAGCCGCTCGCGGAATTCGTCGCCCTGGCTCTCCATGCGGTCGAGCGGCCGGTCGATCCGCTCTCCCGCCTTGGTCGGGACCATGTCGAGCAAGAAGATGCAATCTGGCATCAGTCCGCTCGTCGCTATCCGCCCGACGTCCCAAATCTCTTGCGGATCCAAGCCGCCGGCATGGCCCTGATACACGACGTTCGCGAGCAAATATCGATCGGCGATCACTACTTTGCCGGCTTCTAGCGATGGTCGGACTACCTCCTCGACCAACTGGGCCCGCGCCGCCATATACAACAGCATCTCGCTGCGGCGACTGATCGGCGTGTCACTGTCATTCGCGAGCAACACTTCTCGAATCCGCTCCCCGAGCGGCGTGCTACCCGGATCACGACAAACCAACACGTCTCGGCCCCGCGCGCAGCGCATCGGCGAGCAGCGTCACCTGCGTCGATTTTCCTACGCCGTCTATACCATCAAAAGAAAAGAACAATCGCTACCCGCTCCGCAATGCCACCGGTTACGCAAAGGAATCACTAACGTTCAACGAGCACGTTTCTTCCCTTTTTATATCTTCTTCTTCCCTTTATAGATGTCCACCATGTTTTGCGCTCGCTGCGCCACCATTCGCCGCAAGCTCAACGGCTGAATTACCTCCGCCTGATCGCCGTAACTGAGTACCCACCACACAATTTCGTTGAGTCCTGATACGGTCGCGCGGTAAATCAGCGATCCACTTGGCATCATTTTTGTTTTTTGCGTCTTGTGCCAAGTAATCTCGGCCACATTGTGAGCCATCATCGAATCAAACTTTACTACTACGCGGCTATCTCGGCCAGTCTCGGGATTCATGATCCAAGCATTTTTCCGACGGCGATCCACACTGAAACCTTTCGGAATAGAATACCTCTCGGCGAGTGGCTCTAACGAGAGAATCCGAGACACATTGAAGTTTCTTACCTCTCCGTGGCACGAAGAATGCCCGATCACGTACCATGTACGCTCGCAAAAGAGCAAGCGATAGGGGTACAGCTTGGTTTCGATCCGCTCCCATTCCGTCAGGCTTTCGTACTCCATCTGCACTGCTCGCCGTTGACCAATTGTTTCCAGCAATTGCTTGTACATCGCAGCCTTGATGGACGAGCTTCCCACTTTCGCTCGCGCGATTTCAATCGACTGCACGGTCTTGCTCAGTGTTTTCCGCACATCTTTCGGCAAGCCTCGCCGAATTTTCACCATTGCCGTTTGCGCCGACTCATACAACGGAAATTGTGGCTGACTGCTGACCGAATGCGCCAGCACCCAAAGCGAAAGGGCCTCCTCAGCGGTTAAATCGCTGGGAGGCCCAAATGATCCACTTTCAATCGAATATCGCCTGGCCTGCTCGCTATACGTGAGCGGGATACCAGCCAATTTCAGCGTTTTCAAATCGCGAAAGATCGTCCTTCGTCCGACGCCACAAGCTTTCGCCAGCCCATCCGGATTCTGACCCCGCCCACCCTGCAGCATCTGCAACAGTTTGACGAGCCGCGTAATTCGCTTGTCTTTCATTAATCTCGTGCCACAAGTCGGCACTCGCGCCTTGCGTTGGTTTGCTACGCTGTGGCGCCGAACCCGGTCCTGGCAGCATTTCCTCCGGCTGCGAGCCGTTCGGCATCACCTGCTCGGGCATCGACCCCGGCGACATCATTGCCGGCGATCCGTCGGATTCACATCCTGGCGAGCAGCCCTGTTGGATCGGTCCGCGGCTCACGACGTTCGGTCGTGTGTAGCCATAATCCATATACAACCCGGCGTCACGCTTCCGTGCCTGGCGCATCGCATCGAAATACGCCTTTGCCGGCCATTCACCTTCCGCCAGGTACACGCCGTCGTAATCGAGCAGCGAGCCCTTGCGGTAGTGAACGAACATTATAGACCGGTTGTAATCAACTAGCGACCGATAGTACGCACTCTCGGCTTCCGCCCGGCGGCGCTGAGCATCGAGCAACAAATCCAACGTCACTCGATTCGCTTCGTACGACGCATTGACGGCCTGAACTTCCGCCTCCGCAGCCACACGGCGATTGAAGTTGGTCTGCGTCAGCCCGTAGTTCAAATCCACATCGCGAATCGCGTCACCCAGTTGGTGCGAAACTTCCAATTCCAGGTCGGTGAGAATCGCCCGTTCGCGAGCCATCAACAGTTCTTCGTGACGCACGCCCGAGAGCTCTTTCCGGAAGCCGATCGGAATCGACGCTTCGATACCCAACTGCCAGTCTTGGAAATCGCCACTAGTGAGCGTCCCGAACGCCGAAGAACCTTGCGTATTGAATGGCTGGCGATTCTCAGCGATGAGATCGTCGCCCAAACCTTGCCAGCGGTAGCGGCCCACTGCATCGATGCGCGGCAACAGGAAGTTACGGGCGGCGATCAATTCCAGCTCACGGCGCTTGATTTCCCATTTCTGCTTGCGAATTTCCACACGGCGTGTCAGCGCCTCGCAATGAATGCCAGTCCAATCGAACGCCACCCGCGCGGTCGTCGGTTCGTCGGCTGGACGAATTAATTTGCCGTCCGACATCGACAGCCCCATGATGTACCGCAGACGGTTTTCATCACGGAACACGTCGGTAAGCGCTTGTTCGACCTGCGAGCGAAATAAGAAGTATTGCGACCGGGCTTCCGCCTCGCGGTCCGCACTACCACCGCGCGAACCCGTGCGATACAAGGCCGCCGTCTTTTTCCAAGTTTCCAGCGCGCTATCGCGGCCCATCTTACGAGCTTCCAAATCGCGATACGCGAAGTACAGTTCCCAGTAAGCGTCTTCCACGTCGTGCATAATGTTGCGCACGCCGCCTTCGAAGTCGGCCAGCGTTTCATCCGTACGAATACGGGCGATCATTACGCCGTCAATCGGGTTGCCCAGGCCCTGCGCATACTGCTCGAACGAAATCGGGCCTGCTATCCGGTTGTACTGCGCGCCTGCGCCCTGGAATAACGGTTGGCTAAACGTCGCTTCGATGTTCGTCGTCCAATTGCTCGTGAACAATTGCGGCGCGCCTACATTTCCACCCGGGAACTCGGATGCGATGTTGTTCTGAACGTAATTCGTGTTGTTACGAATTCCGAACGTGCCGCCGGTCGCGGTCGTCTTCGTAATACCCGTAGTAAAATTGCCAGAATCCTGGGACAGAATATCTGGCGAAATAAAGTTGTTCGAATTCTGCGCCTGGCGATTCTTCTCCCAGAACACGCTCGAATCCAACCGCGCATCGAAATCGCTTAGTGCGGCTTCCGTGCCCGAACCGTTGAACGGGTCACCCACGGAAAGGCCCGTCGTCGTATCCACCAAGGCCGGATCATAGGTCGTCGTAATCGCGACCGGATTTACGATCGTCCGCGAAATGGTGTCCGGCGCGGTCGAGATCACACGGCCGCCGAGTTGCCGCATTACCTGGCTGCGGCAGAGCGTAATCTGCACCGCTTCGTTGAGCGTCAGATCCCAGATCTGGTAGTTATCTGTGTTTTTAAGCGTCAGCGGCGGCAGTGTGTTCTGGATCTCGCACGACGGCGATTCCTGCGTGTCCGGGTAATCGATCTTCGTCGCGACACCCAAGTAGTGCGAAAGGTCGCCGTCTTCGCGGCAGTAGAATGGCTGTTGCGGTGCACACCCGGGGGCGAGCATCGACGCAATGAGCATCAGCGACCAGTATTTGCGACTTTCCCGCTTCATGCTGTTGCTTCCTGACCTGACGGCGTAAGGCGCCGAACGAAGCTTGCGCAGCTACGCGAAGCTCATTCGGCGGGCGGCCAGCGATACCAATCGCGACCGCACTTTCGACCCGTTTCCCCCCGGGCCGACGCTCGCCCGACCCACCGCGTACGGCGAGCCTGGAATCTAAGCAATCAGCAGAAGTGGTATCGTCGGCTTAATCGTTAAACTTTGACCTAACTGGGCTGTTTAACTTGATACCGGGCTTTGGGACGCCAGCACTGCCGCCAGTCGCCGCGTTTTCGCCGCGTATCAGAGCGCCTTCGTCGCTTGCGGTGCCGGCAATGCGACTGTGTTCGAGAGGAGCAAGGAAGGGAGGAGGCGAAGCGAGCGGCCGTACAACGAAAAGGACGCGTGGTCTGCGGTACTCGTAGCCACAAAAAAAGAGCGGAACGATCCGCAGATCGTTCCGCTCTAAAGTTTTAAGAGTTAGGGAGGGCCAGCTCGGGTCGCACACACACGCGCTGAGCGTGCAATCCGTACTCCACCCTTTTCTCCTTATTAGCTACGCGATTGACGACGTACGAGGGCGATCACGCCACCGACAGCCATCAGTGCAAATGTTCCAGGTTCAGGCAAGTTGGTGTGCGGGCCTGGAATGAGCGTAATTAGGAAATCCTTCTTGGCAATAAAAGCTACGGTGCCCGGTTGGCTTGTTGATACCAGGGAGTTGTCAACTGCTACCGACACCCGCGTAGCAACTTGACCGATCGGCATTTGCGATGCAACGTCGATCGATGTGCTCAAGCTCCAAGGCTGAACAATGCCCGGATTCGCCACGAGGTTGAAGCCCACGCTGGCGCTGCTCGGGGCCAAATTGAACGGCACAACCGGAAGGCCGTTCACTTGCGTAACGGTCACGCGAATGATTGCACCCGCAAACACCGCTGTCGCTGGGGTACCAGCACCGACAAGCGTGAAGTCACCAGCCTCGCCGACCGTGAGGCTATTGATTGGCACGAAGCCACCCGGGCCTGCGCCCAAAACACCAAAATTCAATTGGCCGTCCGTCACATCCGCCGCGCCACCAGTGGCGCTCGAGACGAACGACGTCGGATTGAAATCGAGACCGATCGCAAATGGAGTCGGCGGACCATACAACGGCACAGGGTCTGTACCGGATGATTCTGTAACTTGTTGGAACGTGATTCCCGTGGCAGGTACGGGGAAATCGCCGTAGTTAATCAGCGCTGCGTGCGCTGCAGGTCCGGCTGCCAAAACAGCAACCGAAAGGGTGGTAGCAAGCGCCATCAGGCGCGGCATACGAGAAAAATTGTCAAACGCGCGTGTCAACATCATTGGATCTCAGCTCCTTCGCTTTCGCGTCGGTACTTCTTTTAGTCTTGTGGTCAATTAGGGTAATTTTCAGCCGATTCAACTAAATCTGGCCGGGTGAGTATTCGCATAAGAGCGACGAATACCACGCTAAAAGAGCTGCATTAGCGATTCCTAGAATAAAAACGTGCCCCTGTGGCACGCGGCATAAAGCCTAGGTGATTCAACAATACAGATCTACTCGTTTCTATTTGGCCCAGACAAACGCGTCAGTGCGCCGCCCACGTACCCCCCCACTATACCCGGCAATTCCACCGTTGCAAAGCGTTTTTTCAGAAAATTCCAAGAATTCCCCCTGGCAGTCAAAAACCACTTAAAAACAGGCTTTTCTGCAAGTTTTCGCGGTTAAATTCGCGGCCGATAGTGGCACTGCTGGCGTCCTTCAGGGGTGATTGGAGGATCACTTACAGCCTCCCTCCAATTTTTGGTGGAACGTACCTGATCTCGCCATCTCAATTGGATCGCGACGATTCAACTCCTGATCTTGCCTTGCGTAACGTGGGCAATTTACGCTGTTCGTCGTTCTGTCGTCAGCGCACCCGAGCATCGTCCATTGCTTTTGCTTTGTTCGCGGACCATTCCTCACATCATCACAAGCCGCGCCGTACTACTGAAATTAACTTTTTCACCAACCGATGTCCGAAACCAACCACTCGACTAGTAGTCGCCGCACTTCACCGTGGATCAGCCGCCTCTTCTGGATCGCCGGCATCTACGGTGTCATCGTGGTCTTCCCGCAGTATTTTCTCGAACATCGTGTCGGCCACGATTATCCACCGCCAATCACACACGCCGAGTACTTCTACGGCTTTGCGGGCATCGGCCTCGCGTGGCAAATCGCATTTCTTGTCATCGCCACCGATCCAGCCCGCTATCGGCCAATCATGATCCCGAGCGCTCTCGAAAAGTTCACGTTCGCCGGGGCCATCGCTGTCCTATTTGTGGAAGGACGTGTTCCAACGCCCCTTTGTGCATTCGCAGCAATCGACCTGGCGCTCGGCATCTTGTTCCTGTTGGCCTTCCGAAGTGTGGCGAACAGCACACGCCCATCTGCATGATTCAGCAGCATCGCCGCGAAAATTGCAGATCGCAGGGTGGCCAAAAAAAGTTGTAGAAATCGATTTGCGAAAGTGCTACATTCCTTCCGCGTTATCGAAGTAGTGCTTGTTCTTTGAAATCGTTACTGCGCGTTTCACGTAACCGTAGCGGTTTTTTCGTCGGTTGAGACTGAAAAAGACGAAAGGGCAACGCTACACGCCCGTGCGGCTCGCACTAGCTATTCGCAATCCTCCGCTGGGTCGCGTCAACGTCGACCTTTCGATGGCAGCGCGAATATTGGCACATTCGATCACGACTCGACCGATTTGAATCGCAATAATCAGTGAATTATGGAACGCCCAGCAACAGAGAATCGCGCATTTTTCAGCGATTGTGCGTATTGTGGCGTGCCAATATTCCCGATTATTGAATTAAAAAATCGAGTTGGTGTGCAAGCTGAAACGAGACAGATTGCGTTTCATTTGCGGCGCAATGACTTGCACTGTGCGGCGTGGCGCTTACAAGCCCATCCCAGCAAAGCCACACAGCGTTCCGGCATCTTCCACGCGACCCAAATCCGCGACGTGCGCTGCCAGCTGCCCATCGCTAATAAAGCGATCAAACTCCACCAGCACCGCGCGCTCCACAACACCGCGCAACCACTCGAGCGCCGCTGGCGGCACGCCGCCACACGTTTCCGCGACCAGCACGATTTCGAGCTCTGCTCGATCCGCTTTGCAATCGCTCCGGTCGGTCAGCACCGTGCCATCGAACGTGAATCGCAGTACGTTTTCGATTTCAGAATTCGCCAACCGATACGTGCACTGCGTGCTGTAGAGAAAGTACGCGTTCGCGCCGGCGTGGGAGTCGATTTCTCGCTTCAGCCGCTCACACCGGGCGCGAAACTCCGGCGAAGCATCCAGCGGGATATCCACGCGCCCGATCGAGCGCAGCGGCAAACAATCGAACGCAATGTCGACAACGGGATCCATACCCCAATTGTACAACGCGATTTACGAAAAGCCGCACCGCAATTCAAGGTCACGAAAAACCGGCCGCCGTTACTGAATCTGCTTCTTCAGCCGATCCATGCCAACGACAACCCAGCCGTCACCGCTGGAAAACTCCTCATATCCCAGCTTTCCAGCGTCCGCCAACTCCCCCTCCGGCTTCATCGGGTCGAATTCCAGAGTTTCAGGAAAACCAGTTCCCTCGGCCGACCGCTTGTCGAAGTCCTTTTGCAGGTTATTCCGCTGGGCAGTCTGCGTCGAATCGAGGTGCCCATTGAAATCCTCAGGCAGCACTTCCAGCTTCCCATCGCGGTGCAGCACCGCTCGGTCGTCCGCGAGTTCTACCGTGTAAGTGCCGGTTACTCGCCAATCGTTGAAGTGGTTATCTCCGGCCTGCATATCGGCGATGTGGAGCGTGAGGGCGACCTTGTCCTTATCGAAGCGCACCGTAATCGGCTGCCGGTCATTGAGCGTGAGGGACAACGGCACGAACGGTTCCGCCTTCGCCTCGGCGTCGTGCGTCGGCTCGACTTTGCGTTGTTTCCAGAACTGATTCATCCAGCTTGGCAGGTCAACATTGAACTTGAGTTCTTCGCCCGGCGAGTTTTGCGTCGCCGTTGCTCCGGCAAGCAGCGCTGCCGAATAGTTATTGACGGCTGTTTCGTGCAGCCGCATCGCCATGTCATGCTTGCCGGCCGCATCGGGAGGCGCGCCGGGCGCGGCAAGCTGTGTGCGATTGGCCTGAACAGCTTCTATCGCCAGTCCGCTGCGATCGGAGCTGAATCGAATGAACTCCGGTACGTCGCCGGTCCGCTCCAGGGGCCGCCGGTACTCGTTTTCGTATCGCTCCCGAGTTTTCGCGAGGCGGTCGCTAACTTCCTCGTCGAACCTGCTTTCGACTCGCCCGGCGGCGTGCTGCGACGCGATCGAATCCACTTGCCCTTTCGTTTGCCCCGCTTTTCTCCAACCGATTCGCGAAACCAGCCGGCTGCCCAGCCCGCCGCCCTGTTTGCCAATCGAATGCACGTGCGTATTCGTGTTGGCACTCACACTCGCTGGACCAGACGTAAACGCCGGATCGCTGAGTTCGACCCGCTTGGTCGACGTGTAGTCGGTGTCCGCTGTGCTGTGAATCACAGCGGGGCCATTGAAACCAACGTCCTGCGAGAAAATGTGGCCATACGATTGGAGTTCCAGTACCGCTTTGTCACTGGAAGGTATCGAGAGAACTTTTACGAAGCCGTTCGTGTGCGCCGTGCCATGGGTGCTAGTGCCCAAGATGCAATCGCTCTCTGGATCACAACGGTCGATCCTATTCGCACCGGCGGAAACGTAGTCGGTCGAGATATTAATGAACGCATTCGGTTGGGCCAGGTCTTTTTGCACCGCTTTAATCACCTCGGGCGCCTGACCTGTACTGTCGATAATACGCACCTGCTGAGTGACCGCGTCTGCATTTTGTGCGTTCGCGTCTTTATGATAGGCTTCAAGCGCTTTTTGCAACGCGTCGAGTTGCTGGCTGTAGAGTTGATCGGGCTTCGGCCAAGTCGAGATCGCCAATGTGTTGCGATAGCGCCGCAGGGCGCGAGCCAATTGCCGAAATTGCCGGCGCTCCAAGCCGCTTACGTTTCGATTGAGCTTTCCGAGCGTAACGTCGAGCGGGTCGAGATCTTTGGCGTCCTGGGAAGCGATGTGTTCTTTCAGTCCATCCCACTGCAAGTAGCGCAGCCAGCGTTTGCCGTTTTGCGACGACGGTTCGACGAAGTTTTCGAACTCGTTCATTCGCTTTTTCAGCTCCGCGCGGGCGTCTTTAACCTGATCCTCGGTGACGGGCTTAAAGTTGTGCCGTGCATCTTCGATTTGGCTAACGAGATCTTGTTCGGCCGCTGCCATTTGCGCGACGAGCACGAGCGAAACGGCGGACAACGACGCGAACACAAAACGTGCCACGGCACGATATCGAAGCTGCCTGCAATTTCCAGAATGCATTCCAAATTCCTTTCCGAAGCGGCCGTCGCAGTAATTGCCGCTCAACCGAATTCGCTCGTCACCATCCCGTGGCGGTCGCGATTCGGAGCGGAGACGCCGGTGCCTGTTCCGGCTAGCAAAAATCCAAGGCAACACGCCGGTGGATTTCAGCCCGCAAAGTTTCACCAATCTACGCCAACTGCCGCTGGCCTGTCCAGCAGCAGCAAGGTGTCGTTAATGCGAGCAAAAGATGACGTGGCAAGAACTTACGGCGAGATTGGCGATTTGCCAGATGGCGCTATTTCCCGTCGCGAAGCTTCTGGAAGTACTGCTCCGCCTGTTCGCGGCGGCTATTGGGGAGGCGTTCGCTCGTGAGTGGATCAGCAGGACCCGCATCCAGTGTGGCCATTTCTTCCTTGATGCTTTGGCTGACGTCCCCCTTGATATTCGGTCCTTCAACAAGCCCGCCGAACGTGGCCGCGCCCTTGCGAGTCTGCTGTTTCACTTGGCTGTCGCGGAGGTTCGTGGCGGTTTGCTCTTCGGGCCGAACACCATTGCCTTTGCCTTGGCCCATCCCCTTGCCGGGTTTGCCGTTCATATTTGGCTTGTTATTGTTCGCCATGCTGCCCATGCAGTGCTCGCAACCTTCGCCGTTGCAGAATTTGCAGGTCATGGCATCCTTGGCCATTTCGATCTGGTCCATGGCCATGTCGATGTTTTCCATTTCTTTCGCTTCTTGCTGCATCTTGTCGAGCTGTTGGGCCATTTGCGACATGGACTCGCTGGCTTTTTTCGAATCTCCCTTTTGCAGACTCTGTTGGGCCTCGCCCATGCGCTGCGCTAGCTGCTGCAGCTTATTCATCGCCGGCTGCTGCTTTTGCAATCGGTCAAGTTTCTTTTGCAATTCATTCGCTTTGGAGAGATTGCCTTGCTTTTTTTGCTGGTCAATTTGCTTCTTGAGATCTTCCATCGCCTGTTGGTGGGCTTGGACGGCGGCCTCGAGTTTTTCCTTCATCTGCGCCAGTTGCTTTTCAAGCTGTTCCTTCGTGGCGGCATCCATCTTGCCTTCGCGCAAATCCTTGGCGAGCTTTTCGACTTCTTCCAGTGCCTTCTTCCAATCGCCTTGCTTCATGGCCTCGGCGGCTTTATCGGCGGGGCCGGCGCCGAGGTTCTTCATCTTTTGGAACTGCTCTTTAAGCCCATCTTTGCCGCCGAGTTGTTGTTTACGTTCTTCAAGTTGTTTGGCCAAGTTGTTGAGTTTCACAGCGGCCTTGGTCGGATCCATCTTTTCTTTTTGCGTCAGTTCGCGCGTACCTTCTTCGATTTGCTTGAAGAGGCCATTGGCCTTATCCAAGCCTTTTTCTTTGTCGAGCTTCTGCCGCTGCTCTTCGACTTTTTTGCGGAGCGATTCGAGGGCTGTCTTGGTGTTCTCGGCAGTCTTGGCTGACGCGGCGTCTTCGATGCTGCTTGCCGCCGGCCGATTGTTAACGAACGCGACGAGCACGAACACGATCGCCGCAGGCACGAGCGGCCACAGCGCACGCTTACCGACATTGATCCGAAACTTATCGTCAACTTCGATGCGGCCAACGGCACGCAGCGCGTCATTCACGACCGCGCGGCCAGCCTGGCTCGATTGTTCTTCTGGTGAAAGCGAGAGACTGCTGGCGATGCGTTCGCGAAGATCGAAGCGGCGATCGATTTCAATCGCGGCATCGAGCGGGCTGCGATTCGAGACGATTGTCCAACCAATCGCCGCAACGAGCGCGCACACGGCGCTGCCCGCGAGCCAAATGAGATCCCAGCGTTCGGGCAAGCCAGCAATCGGGAAGATACGCGGAATAGCGACCGCAACCGCGGCCAAGATAAATGCCGTCAGCAAACACCACACGAGGCGGCCCAAGAACTGTTCGATGATTAGCCGCCGCCGGGCACGCGCAACTTGCTGTTGAAGCTGATCCATGACAAGGTCCCTAAGTGTCGCCGGGAAAATGGACGCCAACTCTGGAATTATACAGCGAGGCGGTCCCGGCGTCACTTTCAGTGGAAAGGATGCAGGATTCGGGATGCAGGGGGCAGGGAAAGGTAGCGGATTTAGAGGTACAATAGAGGTAACTGCTATGAATGCCACTCTTGCTTCCACCACCGAGCCCGTTCGCTTGCCGACGCCATCCGAGCGTCCCGAAAGCGATATCGTCATTTACGACGGGCATTGCCGCATCTGCACGGCCCAGATTCGTCGTCTTCCGTGGTGGGATTGCCAGGGCAAGCTTTCGTACTTATCGCTTCACGACGCGGAAGTGGCGCGTCGCTGGCCCGACCTATCGCACGATCGGATGATGCAAGAAATGGTGATCGTCGATCGCAAAGGCAACCGGCACTGGGGCCCATCGGCGATTCGATATCTGACGACGCGGCTCCGACGGTTATGGTGGGCCGCGCCACTGCTGTACTTTCCCGGCAGCATGCTCATTTGGCGTCCGCTCTACAGCTGGATCGCCCGCAATCGTTATCGCTTGAGCGGCAGCGAAGCGTGTGACGACGGCGCTTGTGCGGTGCATCGCTAGCGCTCTTGATCGGCTATTACGCCGCGGCGGTCAGCTGTAGCAAGTCGTCGAAGAGGTGATCGAGCACGCGGTTGCATTTGCCCCAGTCGTACATTTGGCCGGGGATCGTGAGGCCTGATTCGACGACCGTGATCTTACCTTCGGCGCGGACGGTGACGACCAGGTCTCCATTCAACGACCACATGTCGCTGGGAATTGAAGCGGTGATTGTGCAGCCGTTGGTTGCGCTGGTCGCTTCGCGAATTTGCTGCGCGTTTTGGGCGAGCGAACACAGAACGGCGACGATCACGGTGCCCGGGCGTTCAACCATGCGTTCCGAACGAGTCTTGCCAGTTTTCAAACCGAGCCTTTCGGCGATCGGCTGAGCAATTTTCGCGATGAGCGCGAGCGGCACGCCACCGGACATCGGGGCGAAAACCTTGTCGCACACGGCGAGGAAATCTTCCCCGGTGAAACGCTTTTTGGCTTTCGCCGCGTGTTGGGCGATACGCTCGCGGACTTCGGGAATCGCGACGAGGCTTTGGCAATCGGTGAGTTCGGTCCAATCGCACGGTGGCGTGTTCGCTACATCGCCGTCCACCTTGATCGACGGCAAACCGCCTTGAAGGAGCGGCTTTCCACAGGACCAGCAGAACTTGCCTTCAGCCTGGACTCCGCATTCTGAACAAAACATGGGGGCGACTCCGGCAATGAGGGACAACTATTTAAGAATCGGCCAAAAGGCGGGTTGGCTGTGGAAAAGCTCGGAGGCGCAATGTGACAGCGTTGCTGTCAGGGTGATTTGCGGCTTGTTCGCGCGAGTCGATAACCCTGTGCTCGTAGGAATAACAGCATTGCAGCTAGGAGGGCCGAATTGAGGAAGAACCAGGTCGTCCATCCTAAATCGTGTCTAAATAAATCTTGGATGAGCTGCGGGTAGGGGTTCGACCTGGCGTAATAAAACGATTGGACGACTTTCGAGTATTCCGTGACCGCCAATCCCAGAGCGAGAGGCAAAAGTATCAGGATCGCGAGCCTGAGAATAAGTAGCCCACGACCGAGCATGGCCCAAATGGCGGTTAGATTAATTGTGGCCACAGCGAGCGAGAGGGCCAGAATTTGAAACGTGCCTTTATCGCCGAAAACCTTGAACACAAAGAAGTCGAGACCTCTACCAACAAGCAGCAGCGGCACAAGCGCGGTTGCCCAGAGCAGCATGTGTCGTATTCCGAATTGATGCGACAGGAGTACGTTCGACTGAGCGTTGGTCGAGCCCTGGTCCGCAATTCTTAAAGCTGAAAAGCCAAGCGCCCTTAAGAGCCCGCAAAGTGCGATGACGACGACCGTTGTCAGAATAATGAGAGCAAACCACTCGCGTTCGAACCAGTTATACGAGTGCGTTAATAAACGCGCAAAGATGCAAACGGCGGGCACGAAAACCAGGACCGCAGGCAATCGCCACTGCCAGCTCGAATTTCCTAAAATTGCCCAGAGCGTTAGAAAACCAATTTGCGCGGACACCAGTCCATATGCGTAGCGCCGATCTAAGACGCCGTAGCAAATAATGATTGTCAGCAGATCCAAAAATGTGCAGCACCACACGAAGATTAACCAACCGAACCATTCGGGCCGCAGAAATCGGCCAGCACACCAGCTAAGGCATCCCGCGCTAAGGATCAGCCAGGGGAACAAGGCTTTGCTCAGTAGATTTTCGGGTGCCCAGATTTGGAGCGCCTGATTTGACGCAACCACAATGGCAGGCAGTAGCAAGGCGAAGACGACAAGTCGAATAGGGGACGGAAGACTTGAATTCCTGCTCGTCGAAATGGATTCGTCGGTGAGTTCGACATCGGCTTCGATCATGTCGTAACTCATGCTGGTTTACGGCTCAGTCGTATCCATGCTCTCTGGCAGGAAAGGAGCCGCCGCGAACTTCGTCGCGATATTTGGTAACGGCGCCGGTGATTTCAGTTTTCAGATCAGCATACGCCTTCACGAACTTTGGCATGTAACCGCTGGTAATGCCGAGCAAGTCGTGTAGCACCAGCACTTGGCCGTCGCAATCGGCTCCGGCGCCGATGCCGATGGTTGGAATTTTGACTTTCGCCGTGATTTTTTTGGCGAGGTCGCGAGGAATGCACTCCAGGACCATCGCGAATGCGCCGGCTTCTTCGGCGGCGCGGGCGTCGGCCATCAGTTCGCGCTCGTCGCGCTGCACTTTGTAGCCGCCGAGCGTGTGGATGCTTTGGGGGCGCAAGCCGCAGTGAGCCATGACGGGAATGCCAGCGCCGACGAGGGCGGCAATCGTTTCGGCCTGTTCGACGCCCCCTTCGAGCTTTACGGCCTGGCAGCGGGCCTCCTTCAACATGCGGCCGGCGTTTTCGATTGCGCGGTGGCTGCCGAGATGGAAGCTGGGGAACGGCATGTCGACCACGACCAACGCGTGCTCGACGGCTCGGCCGACCATTTCGGCGTGGTACACCATTTCGTCTAGCGTGACGGGCAGCGTACTATCGTGGCCTTGAACGACCATCGACATGCTGTCGCCGACAAGGATGCCTTCGATGCCGGCGGTATCCACGAGGCGGGCCATGACATAGTCGTAGGCCGTGACCATCGAGATCTTTTTTCCGGCGGCCTTGAAACCGGTAAATTCAGGAACTGTAATCCGCTTAGTCGTCATTCGTATGGGTGCTTATATCTCGATTTCAAAGCAAAAGGCGTCGGTTTCATTGTCGTCTGCATGGCGACGACTGACAACGGCGAGACGCTTGGTTATAAGAGAATGCATGAATGCAACCTATAGACACTGGCGACGTGCAATTGTTCGGGTGACGCTCTGTGCGGTTGGCTTTGCTCTTACCACTGTCGCAGTCGCGAAAATAAATGAAGTAACAGTCTTCAAGGCGGGCGAGGATGGTTATCACACGTATCGCATTCCGGCGATCGTGCGAGCGAAGAATGGCGATTTACTGGCGTTTGCAGAGGGGCGTAAGAATGGGCCGGGCGACCATGGCGACATCGATATCGTGCTCAAGCGCAGCACCGATGCCGGCGTGACGTGGGGGCCGATACGGCTCGTGCAGGACGATTGGCAAGCGCCGAATTCGAAAGTGTGGATTGGCAACCCGACGCCGGTCGTTGATTTGTTGGACTCGGCGCATCCGAGGCGAATCTGGCTGGTGTTCACACGCAGCAATCGGGAAATGTTCGTCATCTCGAGCGACGACAACGGTGAAACTTGGTCTGATCCACGCAATATTACAGCGACTGCAGGCCAGAAGGATTGGAATTGGTATGCGGCTGGGCCGGTGCATGCAATTCAACTCACGCGTGGCACGCACGTGGGGCGACTTGTCATTCCATGTGATCATCGGGACGAAGAGCATAATGGCTGGGGCGTACACCTGGTTTATAGCGACGACCACGGGGCGACGTGGCATCTTGGAGCGAAGGATACACGGACCCAACAGGATTCAATTCATCCGAATGAATGCGTGGCGGTCGAACTTGCGGATGGTCGCGTGTATGTGAATGCCCGCGATCAGAATGGATTGGACCCAGCGACGCGGTTGGTTGCTTACAGCCGTGATGGAGGTGAGACGTTCGAACGCCCGTTTGTAGGCGAACCGGCAATCAAGTCGCCTGTTGTGCAAAACTCGCTTGTGCGGATGGCGGCAAGTGATCAAGGAGGGAAACAGAATCTGCTCGTTTACTGCGGTGCGGGCGACCCGAAACAGCGGCGGGATTTGACGCTATTAACCAGCACGGATGAAGCGAAGACGTGGGGCCAAAAAACAGTGCTGCATCCGGGACCGAGTGCGTATTGCGATCTTGTGAAGCTGAGCGATAAAAAATTTGGCGTGCTGTTCGAAGCGGGTGGCAAGCTTTACGGAGAAATCCTTTTCGCCGCGGTTTCGCTCGATGAATTGACGCCGAGGGCGAAGAAGTGACGCGGCGATATTCGGGCTGGGAGGGCGAGGCTCCTGCCGAGCCGTTTTGCGCAACCGTGCCGTTCAGCGGGAGCTTCGCCCTCCCGAAATCGACGAATCTACTGCAACAACTGCTGCAGCGTCTTCGCCAGGCGGTAGCCGGCTTCCATCGCACGGTGTTCGGCGACTTCTTCCGCATTGGCTTTGTACTGCGCCGACAATTCGAGCGGGCCAAGATGAGAATGGCCTTCGCGCTCGCTAACTTTATTCAGTACTTCGGGCGTGTAGGCGTATTTTTTGGCGAGGGCCGTGCTTTCGTCGATCCATTTATCGGGATCGAGGGTCTTCTCGGCTTCTGTGCCATACGGCTGGAGCTTCGGGTTCTGGTCTAAATCTGTCGCTAGCACACGAAGGGTTTCGTACGGATCGTCGTTGGAAATCTGTTCGTCCCAAAACGCGTGCAGCTCCCATTTGTGCTCGAGCTCAAGATAGTTGCCGCCGTGATCGTTGCCGCGGAAGCGGTGGGTCGTCATGAGGCCGACCGAGTGGAGCGGCTGGTGCGAATCGCCCGTGAGGTGTAAGAGCCAGCACAAGGCAACCGCCCGTTTCGCATTCGATTCGCTCTTGTCGGCAATGATGCGTTTGGCGTTTTTGATCGCTTGAAGGATGTTCATGTCCTTGTCGTCGCGATCTTGGGGTGGCTCACGGCGAAGATTCACTCGCACCTGGCCTTGCAGTTTCTGACGCTCTTCATCGTTCAAGTAAACGGGCTCGTCAATGAAATGCCACCACGGCCGATGGAATTCGGTCACATCCTGATGGTTCACACCGTTTTTGGCATCGCGGACTTGATCGGGCCAAGTGGCGGCGTGGGCGAATACCCACTCATCTTTCTCGCGTTCGCCTTTGCGCTGAATTTCGCGCGGCATCTCGCCTTGAAAATGCGCGCTGAAGCGTGGATGGTCGCGCAGGAGCGCAACCGCTTTCGCTTTCGTCGCGGGATCCAGCTGGTCGTACGCGATGAGTGCGACGATTATGTGACCGGGTGAATTCCACGCGATCGCGACATGCGGCGGGATGAAAACGGCAAGCGAAAGACTTGCCACAACAAACAAGCGGCGAAGATTCATGGCAGTTTGGAAGTGGGCGTGACAGAACTCGAATCTGTGACCTCTACGATGTCAACGTAGCGCTCTAACCAACTGAGCTACACGCCCGATGTGGATTTCCTATCGAAGACCTGTCGCCGCGGCGACCGCTGTAACCAACTGAGCTACACGCCCATCGAAGCCAGCCACCGATAATGGCGGCCGGAGTGTGAGAGGCCGATTGCGGCAGGCGCAAGGCAGCTTTGTATGATAGCAGCACTCGGTTTTCGTAACAGGGGTTCGGTATTTCCTGAGCGACCATACATTCTTCAATCGCCATGCCTGCGCATTCTCCGTATTTTATCGTGCGGCGCGTAATTCCCTGACCAGAAACGACTTCGAGTTGGTAAACCGGGCTTGCAAGCGAGTGGCTGTTTCGATGTAATCTTGGATTCAAGCGGCACGCGCAGGCGGGAAACGCGCTGTCGAGCGATCGGATTTAACCGGCGCTTCACGGAACATTCATGGTGGCTCGCGTTTGGCTCGTTCGCACGGTTGCTGCGTTCGACGCTTGATCAAGAAGATCGGGCACAAAACTTATCTGTTTGCAATTATGTTTGGCACGACCGTTTCAACTCGCTGGAATTGGCAGAAGCTCTGTTCTTACGGCGAAGTCGTGTGCTTTGTATCGGCGTGGGCGGTAGGCCTGTTAATCGCAATGCAAGCCCAGCAGCCGAATAATCAAACCGCGACGGCGCGCAACTTTGCTTCTGCGACCGACTCATTGGGCATTCAGGCGAAGCTTCGCTAGGACGCACGAAGCGCTGGCGCCAATTTGCCGACGAAGGCTGCCTACGCCGGCTCCGCCGTCACACGACCATGCGCTTTGCCGTTCGTGGGGTCTGAAGTGGTGTCGGGTGCGGCGATATCGTCTCGCACATCTGCCGGATGCCGACGGCGCAGATACAACTTGATCGGCACTTCGCTGAACTCAAGATCGTCGCGAAACTTATTCAACAGGTACCGCTGATAAGGTTTCGAAATGAGTGCCGGGTCGTTGACGAATAACACAATCGTCGGCGGTTGAGTGCCGACCTGTGTCGCGTAGTAAATCTTAGGCTCGCGATTTTGGGCCGGTGGCGGCGAATTTGCACGCAGCGCATCTCGCAGCATGCGGTTGAGTTGACCGGTCGAGACGCGGGCCCGCGATTGTTTGAACAACATCTGAGCGTGATTGATGAGCGCTTTTACGTTCTTACCAGTTTGGCCAGTGATGAACGCGATTGGTGCGAAACGCATCGTACCGAACGAATCTTGCAGGTAGCGCACCCATTTGCCCGTGGGCATCGTATCGACGAGTTGGTCCCACTTATTCACCACGAGAACACAAGGCTTGTACTGCTGGGCAATGTATTCGCACAGTTGTTTGTCGACTTTGCTGATTCGCTGCGTGGCATCGAAGAACAAAAACACCACATCCGCTCGGCGAATACTGCGTTGAGCGCGGTGGGTGCCGTAGAAATCGATGTCAGTCTGCCGACTTTTGGCCCGGCGAATACCTGGCGTATCGATTGCGATAAACGGCTTGCCATCGAGTTCGAACCGCACGTCGACGCTGTCGCGCGTGGTGCCCGGCACTTCGCTAACGATCATTCGGGGTGCGTTCACCAGCGTGTTGATAAACGTGCTCTTGCCGACATTGCGGCGACCAACGATCGCCACCTTCATATCTGGTTCGGTGCCGCCCTCGCTGGCCTCATCTTCCATTGCGGCTGGCAACTTCGAAACGATCGTGTTGAGCAGCACCGCCTTGTTGCGATTTTGCAGCGTGCTGATGCGGACCGGCTTGCCCGAACCGAGCCGGTAAAATTCGTCCGCCTGCGGATCGAATCGATCGTCATCCGACTTATTGGCGATCAAAATGATCGGTACCGTCACGGAGCGCAAGCGTCGGGCGACATCCTGATCGAGCGGCAGCATGCCCTCGCGGGTGTCGACTACGAACAGGATTACGTCGGCCGAGTCGATCGCGAGATTGATTTGGTCTTCGATGTGCCGCGTGAGGTTGTCCATGTCGGCGATACCCATGCCGCCGGTATCGACCAGCTCAAAGAACCGATCGTTGTGGCACATAAGATGGGTGACGCGATCGCGGGTGACGCCCGGTTTGTCGTCGACAATCGCAATGCGAACCCCGGCGAGCCAATTCAGCACACTGCTTTTGCCCACATTGGGCCTGCCGACGATAACAGCTTGCGGTACGCTCATAACAACACGACAACACGGCGCGAGGTGATAGACTCACCTCTTAAGATGTCCAACGGCGGCGTTCAATCCCGGCCGAAGAAGGCCTCCCACAGCCATCGGACGGTCGGCGGGCGAATACCGCGGAAAATTGCCCACGTAGTTCCTTGGACTCATCATACTTGGCTGTGCGACCCGGGTGTAGCGGCAGGCCGATCAATTTGACGAGCGAAGGTGGTTGCGCAGCAATCAGTTGCGGCCGGGAAAAACTTGCATTGCCGCCCCTTTGCTCCGCGGACAAGTTGCCTACACTGGCAGCACAGGCGGCCTAGCTAGCTCCGGCACAAGTTTGGCGGTTTAGGCCGAAAAACCGTTGGCAGGTCGCGAGGATGCCTCCGAAATGATTCCGAACGATCGAAATAAACTGCGTGAGATCGTGCTCGATCGGTTGGAAAGCTTGCAGCAGGCTGGGGTGCTTCAGCTTCCCAAAGTGCGCGGTGTGGCACCACAAAGCGTCGACGCAGCCGGCCCCCCGCAAGAGTTGACAAACGCTCAATCAACCCCGCTACGAGACACTACTAGCGTAAACGCAGTCGCACAAGTCGATTTGGAGAAGCGGCCGGCGGACAAAAAAGCCGCAAAGGAAGCGACGGAATCAATGCCAAAAAAATCGAGTTGGCAACCAGCGGCGGCATCGTCGCTCTTTGAGGCCCCCTCCGCCAAGTCAGCCAGCGCAGCGGGCATAACCCTTGAAATTCTCCAGCAACAGGTTGCGGCATGCACGCGCTGCAACGAACTCGCGAGTACGCGCACGCAAACCGTATTTGGCGTGGGCAATCCAAAAGCCCGGCTGTGTTTCTTAGGCGAGGCCCCAGGCGCGGACGAAGACAAAACCGGCATTCCATTCGTTGGGCGCGGCGGGCAACTGCTCACCAAGATCATTGAAGCTTGCAAGCTGAAGCGAGAAGACGTTTATATCCTGAACATGATCAAATGTCGGCCGCCTGGGAATCGCAATCCTTTACCGCTGGAACTGAGCAACTGCCGTGGGTATTTAGAAACTCAGCTTGATCTGATTCAACCCGAGTACATTTGCTGTTTAGGCGCAGTAGCCTCTCAGAACTTGCTGGGGACCACCGTGGCAATCGGAAAGCTGCGAGGGAAGCTTCATTCATTCCGCGGCGCGAAGGTTGTGTGCACTTACCATCCGGCATTCCTGCTACGTAGCCCATCGTTCAAGAAGGAAACCTGGGAAGACATGAAGCTATTGATGCGTGAAATGGGAGTTGAGTTGTAGGTTTGGTCTCGCGAACTCATCCAATCACCTGCTCACCCACTCGTCTCCGAACTGAACATGATTTGGGAAATCCTACTCATTCTCGTGCTGATCCTGGCGAACGGCCTGTTCGCCGCGGCCGAGATTGCGTTCATTGCAGCCCGCAAAGGCCGGCTCGAGCAGCGCGCGGAAGAGGGGGATCGCAGAGCGCGGCGAGCGCTGGAATTGGCTCGCAATCCAGACCTGTTTCTGCCGATCGCGCAGATCGGAATGACGCTCGTCGGTGCGCTGGCCGCGGCCTACGGTGGCCATCAAATCGTGCAAGAGATCGGCAAGCTGTTTGCCCGGTCGTCGTGGCCGATTGTCATCGCCCATGCCGATGGGCTTGCGCTCGGCCTGTTCGTCGTCTGCTACACGTACCTCACGCTGATTCTCGGCGAACTCGTGCCGAAGCGGGCGTCGCTGCATCGAGCGGAGACGCTGGCCATTTTCCTAGCCCCGATCATGCACGCGATTTCGATCGTCGCGCGACCATTTGTCTGGTTTCTAGGGATTTCCAGCACCATGGTTTTATGGGTGCTGCGGCTTGAGGCGGGCAGCGAACCTTCGGTTTCTCTCGATGATATCGAACACCTGATCGAATCCGGCGCTGCGGAAGGCATCGTCGAACCGCTCGAACAAAAACTAGCTCTAGGGGCACTCCGATTGGGCGATCGCACGGTGCGCGACATCATGCGACCGCGAATCGACTTAGATGCGATGGATGTCGACACCCCCGCCGATGAAATCCTCGGCACCGTGGCAATGGCGGGATTCTCACGCCTGCCAGTGTACGAAGGGGATCTCGATCACGTCATCGGTTTCGTGCACATCAAAGACTTGTTTCGCCAAACGTATCTCGGTTGGCCAATCGAGCTGCGAAAGCTCATGCATCCCGCGCTGTTCGTGCCCGAGAATATGACGCTCGATCGATTGCTCGAGTTATTCCAGGAAAAGCACAATCAGCTCGCAATCGTGCTCAACGAATACGGCGGCACCGAGGGGATGGTGACGCTCGAAGATGTCGTCGAAGAAATTGTCGGTGAAATGCGCGACGAACATCGCCGGCATGAGGAGCAGAAGTTCTTTCAGCGCGACGATAAATCATGGCTCATCGACGGCACGATGAGCGTGGCAGACGTCATCGATCGCCTGGACCTTACTCCCGATGATTCCTGGGAAGGCCGCGGTTTCAGCACGATTGCGGGGCTAATCTTAGACCGGCTTGGCCACATTCCCGCGATCGGCGATAAAGCCGAATGGGAAGACCTAAAGTTGGAAGTCGTCGATATGGACGGCCAGCGCATCGATCGGGTCCTGGTTACGAAAGACGAAAGCCCCACTGATTGACGCACATTCTCCCGTCGTCTGCCTTCCCCCCTCCACACTCCCCCTTCCGCCTTTGCGCTAGCATTCCTCCGACTTTAACGATTGCGCAGACCCTTTGGCACGACCTTGCCGGGTTTGCAGGTCGTGATTCTGCCAGCATGAAATCTTGTGTTTTCTCAGGCCACCAAACGCTTTTAGTCGGTGTCGCCAGTTGCTAAAGTCAAGTTTCAGGCACGCCTGTGGATTGGCGGTATTCGCTTTACCAAAGCGATGGTCAACAGGTGCAATATCCCCCTTGTCTGGCACAATTCGAACGGTCACTCGTGTCTTTCATGTTTGTCCCCGAATCTTCCAAGTCGGATGAAGTCGATCACCTGCTTCGCAATGCGCAGCTCCGCGATGAGTTGGAACCATTGCTCGATGAGTCGATCGACCGCGTGAACCCGACCGCTATGAGCACGCGCAGCGAGAACGAGTTTCTCGAATCGATGCTCGAATGGGAACGGGCGCCGATGCTTCCGATCAGCCACTGGTTCGAACCGCCGTTGGTTTTGCCACACCCCGATCGATTGGGGCAGCATCAGTTGTCGCTGGTGCTTCGGGCGACGATCGAAAAGCTGTTCGAAAAGCGCGTCGTGCTCGATTTTACTGATCACCTGAGCGACTATCAGCTCTACGGTTTGATCTTCCGCGATATTATGCCGTCGCACGAAAAGAAGCTCGAGCGCCGCACGAGCTATCTGCATTGGGATTGTGCAAACATTGAAGAGAATCCCGATATCTGGCTGCGGTATTACGCGACGCCGATGGAGCGCAAGATGTGGGCGGAGGAATACGATCAGCCGCTACCGCCTCACGATGAGCCGCCATTCCGCCGCGAAACGCCGCGGGCGCCGCTCTAGTTTCTATAGTTACTGCCTTACAGCATCTCGGGCCAGATCGCATCGCTCACAAACAAGCCTTCGCGCGTGAGCTGCACGCGTTCGCCGTCATCGGCCAAAAGCCCTAGACCAACGAATTTCTGGAGTGGCGCGGAAATCAGTGCGTCAAGCACGTGGTTGGTGCGTTTTTGAAACGCGCGACGTGATACGCCTTCGATTCGTCGCAGGCTAAACACCAAAAACTCTCGGGCGGCAGCTTCGGGTGCGAGTTCTTCTCGTTCAGCCACCGGCGATTTACCGTCGAGGACGGCCTTCAAATACGAAGTCGTGCTACGAATGTTCGTTTCTCGAACGCCGTCTACGTACCGTGCTGACCCCGGGGCCAGCCGCGTAGTAGCCATCGCCTGACCAATAGACTTGGTTATGCCGCGATCGGCGACCGGGCCGAGCGAAATTCGAAATCTCGTAGTGCTCGAAGCCGGCGGCTTTCAGCCCGTCGATCGCCAGCGCATACATGTTCCGCTGAAGTTCTTCTTCCGCTTCATGCAAAGCGCCTCGAGATTTGCGGTTCCAGAATTGCGTACCTTGCTCGAACGTGAGTCCGTACGTCGAAACATGATCGGGTGCGAGCGATATCGCCATTTCAAGGTCGGTGCGCCATTCGGCGAACGTTTCGCCCGGCGCGGCAAAAATCAGGTCGAGCGAAACTTGCATCCCCGCTCCGCGAGCGAGTTCAACCGACCTTCGTATATCGGAAGCCTCGTGGTCGCGTTCGAGCAAGCGGAGTTTTTCGGTTCGAAATGATTGGCTGCCAAGGCTGAGCCGAGTTACACCGAGCCCCCTTAGCGTGTCGATCATTGTCCCATCGACATCCGCCGGGTTTGCCTCAACAGTCCACTCATACCCGCTCGCGAGCGGATGCCATTTCAACACGCTCGCCCCTAGTTCACGAAACTGAGTCGGCGACAAATGTGTCGGCGTGCCGCCGCCAAAGTACAACGTATCAACTTCGCGAGTCTCGCCCAGCCGGGCTAATTCCATCTCAATTGCTTGCAGATAATCGGAAATCAAATCATCGCGGCCCGCCACGAGTGTGAAATTGCAATATCCGCAATGATGCCGGCAGAACGGCACGTGAATGTACGCGGCTCTTGGTTGCCGTCGGAAGGAAGTCGGCGATGTTTCAAGTTCGCTATTTAATGCGCTGCCCATGCCTTCGATTCTACGAATGCCGCAGGACGTCTGCTATGATCGGGCACCGGAGACGCATCCATGCACGACGCCCTCAACTTTCTGCAAACACTGGCGATCGTGCTTTGCGTTGCGGCCGTAACAACAGTTGTCTTCCAGTGGCTGAAACAGCCTGTCGTGCTGGGATACCTCCTCGCCGGCATGATTGTCGGTCCACACGTGGTAATCCCGCTCGATGCCGATCCCCACACGGTCCACACGCTCGCCGAACTAGGCGTTATTCTTCTGATGTTTTCGCTAGGCCTGGAATTCAGCATTTCTAAGCTGCTGAGCGTGGGCGTCACTGCGGGAATCGTCGCTATTGTGCAATGCAGCTTGATGGTGTGGATCGGTTACGTGATCGGGCAGCTATTCGGCTGGTCGCGAATCGAAAGCGTGTTTGCCGGTGCGATCATTTCGATTTCCAGCACGACGATCATCGTCAAGGCATTCGAAGAGCAGGGTATTCGCGGCGGTTTCACGCACGTCGTGTTCGGTATTTTAATCGTCGAAGACCTGATTGGAATTCTGCTGATCACAATCCTGACCGCACTCTCCGCGGGCGAGGACCTAGCTGCTGCTGATATCGTCCGCACTACTGGCCGATTGGCCGCGTTCCTTGCGGCCTTGCTGATTGTCGGTCTGTTGATCGTCCCACGATTGATGCGTGCAATCGTGAAGCTCGACCGACCAGAAACTACGATTGTGTCCAGCATCGGTCTCGCGTTCGGCTTTTCTCTATTGGCCGCACAGTGTGGCTACTCAGTCGCGTTGGGAGCATTCATCGCCGGCTCGCTGATTGCCGAATCCGGTGTCGAGAAAACCGTCGAGCACCTGGTGCAACCTATCCGCGATGTGTTCGCAGCAATCTTCTTTGTTTCCGTTGGCATGCTGATCGATCCGCATCAAGTGGCCGCAAATTGGTTTGTTGTGCTCGCGTTCTTTCTCGCCGTTGTGCTCGGAAAAATCCTGTCGGTCGGATTGGCCGCATTCTTGACGGGGCAGGGCATTCAAAACTCAGCGCGAATCGGGATGAGCGTCGCCCAGATCGGCGAGTTCTCATTCATTATTGCGAGTTTGGGCGTGGCTAGCGGCGCAATCAATCCGTTGCTGTACTCGATGGCGATCGCCGTTTCGGCCATCACCACGCTTCTCACACCGTGGCTCATTCGCGCTGCTCCAATGACAGCCGCCTGGGTCGACCGAAAACTCCCCCGCTCGATTCAAACGTTCGCGGCCTTGTATTCATCCTGGATCGAGCGGCTTGGGTCGCATCGCACCGAGGCGGAAGTTGCTCCAATTCGCCGCGCAATTCGTTGGCTCGCGGCCGATGTCATCGCGGCGACGGCAATCATCATCGGTGCTTCAGTCGAAATGGAGCGCATTACTGACTGGTTTGAGCAGCGCTGGCACCTGCCTGAAAGAAATGTCCGCCTCATCGTGATCGGCGGCGCGATTCTCATCGCAGCGCCATTTTGGATGGGCGCGATTCGGATGGCGCGCTACCTTGGCTTCGAACTGGCGAGACGCGTTTTTCCGAGTAGTGGGTCCCAGCAGGTCGATCTCGCCGCCGCGCCGCGACGGCTGCTGGTGGCCACGCTGCAGCTTACGATCGTAATTGCCGTCGGCATTCCGCTGATTGCCATCACGCAGCCCTTTATTCCACGGTATATTTTGCCTGTGGCACTTCTATTGATTGTCGTATTCCTCGCGATTGCGTTTTGGCGAGATGCCACGAACCTGCAAGGCCACACGCGTGCCGGGGCCCAGGCGATCCTCGACACGCTCGCTCGGCAGATGCAGACGTTGCCAGTTGCGTCACAAGAATCGCACGCCGCGCCGCTCGATGAACTCATGGCCGGTTTGGGTTCGCCGACACCAATCGAAATCCGAAGCGGCAATCCGTACGTGGGCCAAAGTCTCGCTCAAATCAACCTCCGCGGTCTCACAGGCGCCACCGTACTGGCAATTCGGCGCGGTGATCACTCCGTACTAGTTCCGGCCGGCCACGACCGCCTTGAAGCCGGGGACGTTCTAGCCGTCGCGGGAACGCACGACGCCGTTGCGGCCGCGAAAGCACGATTGTCGGCCGACGGGAAATAACAAAAGAAGATTGACGACTTCGCGCCGACCAGCGCGAACATTTTTAAGTGGAGCGGAAGGGAGTCGAACCCTCGACCTCTGCATTGCGAACGTGCTAGCTAATGCCGTAAAGACTGCTTTCACAACACTTTATAGCCTGTGTGCTAGCACGTGGGTAGTCCTATTCTGCACCAAAGATACCCACCGTACACCATTCAGATACCCACCGCACCGGGCCACGACGTACCGCAAACCAATAGCATTCGTACATTCGTGTACGTTCGCACAGTTTGGCCCGTATTGCGTTCCGACGGGCAGGGTCGGCTCGGCAGTCGACCGGCCGCCGCGGGCTTATACGGGCCGCTCCGGCGTTCGGCGGTGGTGCGAGCTTCGGATCGGGGCGCTGCTCGGGAAAGTGAAGCCTGGGCAACGGACTGATAGGGAACCTTCGCTCGCGGGCGAAGGTTCGATTCCCAAAAACGACCGCCACAAATTCCGCCTCATGTACGAGCTTCGGATCGGGGCGCTGCTCGGGAAGGCAGAGCACGGCGGGGACAGGAGCAAGTTAGTTGCAACTAACTTGAAGGGCGTAGCTAAACACGACCGACACGCCTTCCGCCTCATGTACGAGCATGAAAGCCTCGGTCGTCACGCAGTTCTTTACGTAGCTCGGCGACAGACCATTCGTCTTTTGCAGCCTTGGCCAGCCACCGCTTCTGTTGGGCGGATGGTAGGGATGCAATTAGGTTGTGATGGCCGAACGATAGAACGTCCTTACGTAAGGACAACGGCACCATTCCGGCCACATATTTAGCATTTCTGAGGGTTTTCTGCTGGTACTTCCCGCCTCAAAATCAAAGAGGCACGATGCCTCTTTGATTCTTTCCCAGCCGGTCGGAGCAAGTTGTAAATTTACATCTTGCCTCAACTCCACGCTTCGACGACCGACAAAGCATCATCGCTTGGCGTCGCGATGAGTCCGCTCGGAATTGTGTGCCGTGCCTGGTCGATGGTATCGGCGACGATGTGCGGCTTCCTGAGAATGTAGAGAGAGGCACCGACTACCGCCTGCTCACGAACGACGAGCTTTCCGGGATGGTCCATCGGACTTTTGTAAACGACGTATGCCCGCTCGCAGTTGGCGGGAAGTTCGTCAACCAGATGTCGTTCAATGTTTTGCACGGCCGATGTCCTCCGGTCGCACATTGACGGCTCGGCTTCTGCCGTCGCTCTCGACAATGTCGAACACGACACGCTGCTCTACAAGCAACTGCTCGAACTCAATACCCTGCATCGCAGAGCAGTGAAAAAATAATTCAGACCTCTGGCCGTCCGGCTGGACGAAACCATAACCTCTCTCAGGTTTGAGCAAAGACACGCTGCCCGAACAGTTTGTTGCCGCGGTTACTGCCATGGTTGAAACAACCGGCGGGCCCGCCATAGGAGCCAATGCACGGGCCACGCCGTCAAGGAAAGGTTTCAAAAGCCCGCCTCGAAAACAAACCGATGAAAACGAGGCGGGCGGTGCGTCACCGCGTGGCGTAGTTTCACGCGGTGAGTTAATTCGTTTTAGCTCTCTTCGTCGAAAAGTGTGCCGTCGGCTTTGATTCCGCCGCGGTGCTCTTGTCGGCGGATTCCGATGTCAGAAAATCCTCGCAATTCGACGCCCAATACGTTGAAGTTTGCTTCGGCGGTTTCAATTGTCGGCTCGACGCGGCCGTTCAGTGCGACGATTTCGAGAACTGGCAAATCGCCCGGTGACGCCAGCAAGTACCAGCACTGGCTTGACGATCCTGCGTATTTCGGATTTTCCATGTAAGGCGAACTTTCCAGGACGAATCGATTCCGCCAAATGTTCCCGCTTGGCATTTCTTGAATACCAGTCACGTAGACGCTGCCGAGTAACTTCAGGGCCATGGTTTTCTGGGTCGGCGGCACCAGCAGGATTTTCGCCGGAACGCCAAGTGGTTGGCCGTCGGGGTCTTCCAACAAGTTGTATCGGCTCTCCGTCCAGTCCAGTCCGACGTCGTTCAGCTCCGACCCGGTTAAGTTTTTGTTCGCCACAGAAAAGAACGTCGCGTTGTCCAGGAACTCACGCCAGCCCAGGTCGTTGAGCTTGAGCATGCCGCCACGACCAATGCGTTTCGGAATTGCTGTCAAGGCGTTCAGGTCGTCATTGATAAAATCCGTTCTCGTGATCGTGCTCAAAATGCCGTAGGTGTCGGCCTTGTTGCCGTAAAAGGTTTCGCCCAATTGCCCGTGACGCAACTCACCGTCGGCACCGACTGGCTGAAATTCCATTCCGCCGAGCAAACTGACGGTCTTGATTTCTTTGAAATTGTCCACCGGGCGAACGGATGAAATTCTCAGAATCGTTTGGTCAACGCTCATCCACCCTGCTCGTAGGTACAGGTTCGCCACGTTTGAAAAAGTCTCTGGCAGACTCACCGTACTGAAACTCGCCGCACCTCGAATTGGTGCGAAAGCATGGGCCAGAACCGATCGCAAGTTGCCTTGCGAAATTCCCTCACCAGGTCGCAGTGGGTAGCCGTTTCTGGCCGCCTCCGCCAAGGTAATTTGTGCCAGGCTGACCGTTGCTCGAATACGATCGGCACACTCCAAGGTTTTTTCGTCAAAGACTTTTTCGACGTTCGAAAGTCCGCCGTTCATGGCGAATGCGGCTTCGATAATTTTTGAATCCATGCCGCCGTTACGTGGTGCGTGAATTGTGCTTGGCATTGTGAGTTTTCCTTCAAATTGTTCCGCTCTGATCGGGCGAAGTTGTGCGAGCAAATCGTCAACCGATAGCTCACCGCCGATTGCCGCCGCCCGCAGTTGATTTACTTGTGTTGAAAAACCTTCGCCCCACTCGCCGCTCGTTGCACGGTCGATTTGGTTCAGCCGGGTTTGTTCATTCACAACCGGATCGGCACTTGCAAGGATCATCGGTGCGACGGCTTGAAAGTCGGCCGGCGTCGCCGTGCTTCTGCCTTCCATGTTTGCGTTCAGTGAGGCCCACTCATTTTCGGTCAGTGAAGATTGATCGACGCTCGGCAGTGTCGTCGCTACGAACTCAGATAGCTCTTTGCATGGCGATGTTGAATCCATTGTTTTGCCTCGAAATTTGGCAGCGATTGAAACGCTGGTATGACGATCCGCACCGCAAGCAACAAAACTAACTTCACGCAACACGCTTTTTGTGACGTGGGTAAGGCCGCCCTTTGGTGCGACGATCGTTCGGCCGTTCGCATTGATAGATTCGCCGCCGGCGACGAACTGCTGCTCTTGCGGTTCGCAACCGACACTCGCCTGAAGGCGAACGCCGGCACGATGTAATGCGAGAATTTGTTCGCCCGCCGGTGTTCCACTCGCAAGCGTGCCGGTGACGACGAGTTGATTGCCGACGACCGAAGGTGTTCCGCTACCGGCGACAGAATTCAGTTGGTTATCGTGATCCGCCAGCAGCGGAACAGTTGCCAGCTCCATAGCGGCGAGGCTCAACACGACACGACCGTAGCCCGGCACCGTCATCTGATCGCCGTTGTAGGCGACAATCTCAACCGTCGGCACCCGCTTGGCGTCGGCGGCTTTGATTTCGCAATCGGCGATAAGTTTGATCGGCGTGGTCATGTGCGTTTAGGGCAAAGATGGAAATTTACAACTTGCTCAATTCGTCAGTTGTTTTTGGCTGATTCCATCACGGCGCCGACCGTTTTGTGAAAGTCCCGGCAGTGCTTCGCTACCAACTCGGCGTCGCTGATCGACAGGTACCCGCAGCCGTCCAGGACCAACGCGAACCGAACCTGTGCGCCATCCATCAGGACGGCCAGCTCTGCCGGCATAAGCTGTAGCAGTCCGCAAACGCTGCCGACCGACACGTATTGCCGATCGCGCGGTGGACAGAATCTTTCAAGGTCGGCTTGCATGGTGGGTTCCCTTTCAATCGAGTCTAGGTGCAATCGGTGTGGTGAAGGCCCGAAACGGGACACTAGGTGAAAAATATGACGAAGCAGCAGCCGCACCGGCAGCGCATCCGCCGCGCGATCAGCTGATCCGAACTTTCGAGAGTCTTTTTGCGTTCGAAGTCCAGGCCGTGACAACGCGGACAACGCGGCCTTCGAACCGACACGATCGGCGTCGTGTGCGGCTTGGCTCGTGGTGTCTTGCGTTTCTCAGGCATGGTGCGAGCTTCGGATTGGGGTGCTGCTCGGGAAGGGGAAACCGGGTCCACCCGGCAAATCTTCGCTCGCGGGCGAAGATTCGATTCCCAAAGACGACCGCCACAAATTCCGCCTCATGTACGAGCACGAAAGCCTCATGCGTACAAAATTGTGTGGTGGCGTTGGTGGACGGCCCTCTCGTCGCGGCAGATAGCCGCCAGTCGCGGCTTCCCAATCACGCCACGATGGAAGTCGTCCAACGCCTGCCGTAGCCGTTCAATGCTGGCCTCGATCTCGTCGGCAACAGCCTGTTTCCCGGCCACGTCAAGATCGAGATAGGGCGGACGCTTGGTTGCCGCTTGGTTGCCTGGAAGGAATTTGCCGTCGTCACCGTGATCACCGTCGGCCGACCGTTTCGGATCACCGTTTTTTTGAGAATCCATCGACGTTTCTCCGTATGAGGTGGGAAAAAGAACTAATGGTTACCGACTTTTGTGAGTGTTCGAGCCGGAAGTTACCCAGATTACCAACGTCCCAGGACCCGTAATGTGTTATGGCATAAGGACTTACGACTTGTCTCGCTCGGTTTGTGCGGCTTGGCTGAGTGAACGAACGTCCATGTGTATTCTTGTTGCGTCGTCGGCGGCTTGCTGTAGCTCGACGTTCGCCGCGTCCAGGCCGCTTAGTTCGTCCGGCTCGGTAGGCGAGTCGTCGGCCGGTGCGATCGCCGGTGCTACAACCAAAGTCCAAGCAAGTCCGCTATTGTTCGCCGTTGTGTTCATTTGTCTTTTTCAGTGAGGACATTGAGGACGCTTAGGACGCTTATTCTCTATTGTGTCACGCGCACGCGAGAGGTTTGGTTATGTGATAGACACAATGCAAAACTAGCGTCCTAAGTGTCCTATGTGGCTCGTTCAATTCTGGCTTCGAGGTCGTTGTTGATTCGCTGCCCAATGACGTCGGCCGCTGCTCCGGTCCAGATAAAGCAACGGCCGTAGGTGCGGGTTGAGTCCGGTGCGATTCGCTTCGTCTGACCTTCGTTCGACATTTGATGCAACCGCTTCGAGGCAGACGCCGTGCTGAGTCGGTTCGCCAACTGCCCAGGCCGTACCAACGGGCCGCAATCGAGACTGGGATTCGAACTTGGACCGTGTGCGGATCGTAGCAGAGCTTCGACAACTGTTCGGCGAAGTGCTGCTCAATAATCTCGGCTTCATCCAATTCGCAATTCGATTCGCCTTGCCGTTCGAGAATCACCCGTTGTGCTTCAGCCGGTTCGGGAAGTCGTTGCAAGACGTGTTGCTCCCAAGTCGCCCACCGGCGAAAACTCTTTGAGCGGGAATGGCTCGGCACGTAAGGCACCGATGATGTCGCCGATGATTTCGCTGCGGTGATCGTCGATGTAACGCCTAGTTTCCTCCCACCATGGGCCATCATTTTTGCCCTTCACAACTTTGATGATGACACTCCGCTGTGCCATGTCAGTTGCGAGGCTCACGCCGTTCAAGGTGATGAACCACGTCAGCAGATTCGGTCGCTGCCCTTCACCGACGTATAGTTGTCGGCCACTGATCGTCGGCGAAGTGATCATAGACTCCAACTCGGCCCAACTGAGTTTGAGGCTTTTGACGTTGTCCAAAAGTGCGATGCGTTTCGTGCGCGCCGCTGGCGTCAGCATGCGGGTTTTGATTACCTCAATGTCGTCATTCGCCGAAACGTCGATGTATCCGCCGCACAAATAACCGACGACTTCCGGCACTTTGGATTTTCCGACACCACGGCCATCGTCGCTCGTGACCACAAAGGCGGGTCGACAACCGGGCAGGCCGCCCCAGAATGCGGTCATAAACGCTGCTTGAATCAAATCTCGATCAATGGTGGTTTGCGGTCGGAATCTTTTGAGTAGTTCTCGAAGGTGCGAACCGTCGCCCGGCTTCGGAGTTTCGCCTCGATAATAAATTCCACCAATCGGCGGCTCATGCGGCAGTAGTTCAATCGCTTCATACCGCTTCGCCGTCCGTTCCAGTTCGGCAAACAATTCAGATTGAGCAACGAAATTGCCACCCTTCGCCCAACTCACTTCGGCAATGCCGTCGCAACCAGCCGAACAAACCAGCCGTTGTTCGACGATCAAAATAATCCAGACCGTGTTGCTGGATCGTCGACAAACAACATGCTGTCGACTCGCCGTGGCCAATCGCTCATTCGTGCGTTGATCGTGTCGATGATGTCGCTCATCGACAGCGGCACGTTCACGGATTTTCCGTCGTCATTGGTGGTCGTGCTGTAGTTCGAAACGATTCCTGTTGTCGTTGCGGCCGTAGCAGGTTTGCCGTTAGTGGAAGCCATCTCGGCGGCCGTCGTGACTCCGGGAACACCGCGAAGCTGCTCGAATGCGGCCCTTTTGCGGGCCTCTGGCGTCGTTTGTTTTTTTGGGGTAGGTTGCATTTAACCTCTGTCCTTCGGCCGCAAGCGGTGGCACGCTGCGGCCTTTTTTGTTAGACGCAAACGGCGTAGTGAAAATTCCTAAACGCCAAGTTTGTCCAGAGCCGCTTCGGCCGCATGATGGCCTTCGCCGGGTGCCGACTGACTGCTCACGGCCGCGATGAATTCTTCGACCCACTTTTCGCTCGTTAAGCGCTTGCCGCCGAAGCGAACGCTGCGTAATCTGATGCCACCGCACCCGGTGGTCATCCAGCGGACGACAGTATTTCGATGAGGGCGCGCGGGCAGAACGGCCGCAGCTTGGGCGATAGTGAGATAGGGCATTGGTGGCTCGTTTCGAGTCCACACCACACCAAAAGATAATGCGGCGCGGACGTAGAGAGAGATTTGTTCGCTAGAACAATCACTCGCCACGTCGCCGCCGCACTGAAGCGATGCGATTCAAGGCTGGGAGCCGAGTCGCAAGACGATCGTTGCAGGCACCGCTCCCTGGGATTCCACGGCGACAAGCCGTCTTTATTCAGGCCCCGTGCACCTCATCCTGGGCAGGCGAATGGCCTTACTAATGTCTGGAAGCGTTAAGTCGGTGCCCGAACATCCCGTGCGGCCCGCACCAACTCTGCCAATAACGTACGGTTTAACACTATCAACGACAGAAGTCAACCAATTTTTAGGGCGACTTCCACAGACTTTTGCTGGTTGCCTAGCGCGTAAACCTGAGTCACGTCCGCCCGGCTATGTCCAAGCGTCATCTGGGCATGTTCCAAACTGAACTCCTGCCGAATCTGCGTTGCGGCCGAGTGCCGCAGCTGATGCGGATGCCAGCGATGTTGCTTTCGCCACTCGGCAACTTTAGCCGCGTTGCCCTTCAGCTCTTTTGGAACAGGATACGCCCGGTCGCATGCGCGGTTGATAGCCCGTCGGAAGCTGGCCGTCGAGTAGGGAAAGCACCGCTCGGCGAACAGGTATTTACTCAACACGGTTTGAGCCTTCGGGCCGATGGCAATAATCCGCTTCTTGCCACGCTTCAGATTCTTGTGCCGTGGCGGTTTGAAAAACCAGACCGGCCCACTGCGGTCGAGATACTTGTCGGACAACTGGATTAGCTCGCCGGGCCGCATGCCGGTGAGACGTTGAACGCGAACCATATCCGCCACGATCGGTCGCAGCTGCAATAGCGTCGCCTCTACCACGTCATCGGACACGGGCAGAACTTCGGGCGTCTCTCGTACGCCGAACTCGCCGGCACTCAGGCCCGGCACCGCGTCCAGTGCGTGTCGAGCACCGCATGGAAGTATTTCCTCTGTGACACCCCAGCCGATTAACCGCTTGATTCGCTGGGTTTGGTCGCGAATGTAACTACGGGACCAGCCCGCCTCGATCATCGCCAGCCGCATGACTTGATACGCTTTCGGGCCGAACGTTTTCGCCAGCGTATCGCCGTGCGTCTGCCTCAGGATTCGAAACGCATTCCGGCAGTGCACTACCTCTAACGCCCGCTCGCCGCCGTGCTTGCGAATGAGATAGTTGAGGTAGCTCACCATCAGCATCGCGATCGTCGGCTCAACTGGTGCAACGACGGCCGGCTTATCCGGCTTCACAACGCCGTTGACAACTTCGGCGTATCGCTTGTAGCTCTCTGGCGAACCGTGCGTGCCGAGTAGGATTCGCTTACCGTCGATCTTGACGTAAGCACGGTCAGCACGGCCGTTTTCTTTTTGGCGACAGTAGCGCGGACCACGGGTGAGGACGGTGGGCATGGCAACTCCAATCGAGGTTTTGGGTACCTTTTTTGGGTACCTTGGCTTGAAAACCTGAAAGCAGCTGCACTACCGACCATCGGTAGGTCGCCTCGAAGGGCTAATCAGCAAAAGACTTAGAACGAGTGGAGCGGAAGGGAGTCGAACCCTCGACCTCTGCATTGCGAACGCAGCGCTCTCCCAACTGAGCTACCGCCCCGTGAAGCGGTTGTAACGCCGCTTCGGGATTGAGCATCGTATTCTAAAGAGGCCCGTGTAGCCTGTCTAGCTTTCGAGCAAGGATGCAGGATTCGGAATGCACGGGGCAAGGAAGTAGGACGAGTTTGTGCGAGGCTTCTTCCCTGTATCCCCGCATCCTGCATCTGCATCCTCTCACTTCGGCGCTTTCGGGCCATCGCTCAGCATCGGCCGCAGCTCTTCGAAGAAATCGTACGCATCGTTGAATTGCCGATACACGCTCGCGAACCGCACGAAGGCGACCGCATCCAGATCGCGGAGATGCCGCATCACGATTTCGCCCAACTCGCGGCTTTCCACTTCGCTGTCGAATCGCTGATAAATGTCGTTTTCGATTGCGAGCGTCGTGGCTTCAATTTGCCGCGTCGTGATCGGCCGCTTCCAGCAGGCCCGTTCAAGGCCGCGCTTGATTTTCTCACGCTCGAACGGCACTCGCGAGCCATCCTTCTTGATGACTTTGATCGTCGTCTCTTCGGTACGCTCGTACGTCGTGAAGCGCCGGCTGCAGCTCACGCATTGGCGCCGCCGACGAATCGCCAAGCCGTCTTGGCTCGATCGAGAGTCGATCACGCGATCGTTATCCATGCGGCAGAAGGGGCATTTCATATCCGCTTTACTATACCCTCCCGCACGGCGACGCATAGAAGCCGAAAATAGTGAGGCGCTAATCCAGTAATTCCGGCCTGTTTGCAGAGTTCGGCTCGCGGCCCACAATAGACATCACCATGCAGCCATTCGGAATTACTGAACGTCAACAAACCCAGCGGGCTCACTTCGCGCGACGTGGTCGACCACGTTGAGCGTTTGGTGCGGCCAGCAAAGGCTGGCCACGCCGGAACGCTCGATCCGCTAGCATCCGGCGTCTTGGTAGTTTGCGTGGGGCAGGCAACTCGCCTGATTCAGTACGTCCAGCGGATGCCGAAGACATATCAAGCCACTTTCCTGCTCGGCAAACGCAGCGCGACGGACGACATCGAAGTTCCACTCGAAGATGTGCCAAGCGCGATCGCCCCGACATTGGCCGAACTCAAGGCCGCGTTGTTGGAATTCGTCGGCGATATTGCGCAGCGGCCGCCAGCCCACTCCGCGGTAAAGGTGGCCGGTCGCCGCGCGTACGATCTCGCCCGCCGAGGGATCAGCGTCGAACTACAATCGCGCATCGTCACGATTCACCGGCTGACACTGCGACGTTACGAGTACCCAGAACTCTCGCTCGAAGTTAAATGCGGGAGCGGCACCTACATTCGCTCGCTCGGCCGCGATCTGGGCGAAACGCTCGGCACCGGCGCGGTTATGACGGCCCTCGAACGCACGGCGATAGGAGGCTTCCGGATTGGAGAGGCGGCCACATTAGAAGGGATCACCCCGCAATCTCTCACCCAACAGCTAAAGCCTGCGATGACGGCTCTGGCTGAAATCCCGCAAGTCACACTTTCCGAGGCTCAACTGATCGAGGTTCGCAATGGTCGGCCAATTCTGAAGGCCTGGCTCAATGGTAGCGAACGCCTGATTGATTCTGCCTCGGAAGTGGTCGCCGTCGATGCTGCGGGGAATCTTGCCGCAATCCTCTTCGAGAAGAACCCTGACGAACTCTGGCCGCGAATGAACTTCAAATAATCTGATCGACGATAACCTGCACCGTTTATACGGTCCGTATCGTCGCGCTCCCTCGATTTCCGCACCGCCAGCCAGCTTTTTGCCAATGGCTCCTGTCGATCCTTCGGGTGGCGACGGAGATACTTGAGGTAAGCCTCGCGTAAAGCATGACGCCGCAACAACCTAATGTGGCCGTGCTAGCAGTTTTGGCCGAAGACTAAGGATGTGTGGCCGAAGTCGCCGACAGGGCACGCCCATTTAGCCGCCGGTCAATGACCGGTGTCGATGATGCCCCACCATCGTCGAATTCACCACACCCGTTCGATACGGATAGCTCGTCGGGCATGGACGTGCCCAAGTAATCGCACTTGCACCAACGAAGTTTGGCCCGCAGCCAATCGCTCGTCTCGCGGCCACTTCGCTCGACGTCCACAATGTTTGAAGATCGCAGCCTGAAGATCGATTTAGTGGCGCTCGCGCTCTTGGCGCTGGTTGCTTTTCTCGGGATCGCGCTGTGGACTTATGACGCGACCGATCCACCCAGCACAATCGTGTGGCCAGCGACCAACGTCGTTCACAACGCGTGCGGCCGTTCCGGCGCGCTCATTTCACATTATCTGTTCGAAAGTGTCGGCGTCGGTGCCTACTACCTCGCCGGTTCGCTCGCAGTTTTGACCTTCCTCCTGCTGCGTCGTCGCGAGATCGACCAACCGATCATCCGAACGCTTGGCTGGGCCATTTCCGTCGCCGGCCTGACGACACTGCTCGCACTGCTGTACCCGAATTGGACCCCCGGCCCGATCGTCGGCGCCGGCGGTTACGTCGGCGCAATGGGCCGCAGCCTGCTTGAGTCTCACTTCGCTCTGACCGGTGCATACATCTTCACAGTCAGCGTCCTACTCGCCGGCCTGCTGCTCTCGACCGACTACTTCCTGTTCCGTGCCGCCGCCGTCACTACGGCCGTCACTGGCCGCTCGCTCCTGCACGTGGGTCATGTTGCCCGCAAACGTGCACGCGTAATGACTGACTTAGAAGGGGTCGAAGAGCTCACCGACGAGGAAGAAACGGACGAGGAGGAAGACGAAGAAGAAGCGGTAGATGATGACGAAGAAGAAGTCGCAACCTGCAAAGTCAAAGTCCGAAACACCGCAGATACCAATAAAGGCCCCGCCGCCGATGCCCATAGCGAGGTCGCTTCAGCGACCGGGGAACCCTCCGGCACCGCCTCCAAACTCGCCAGCGGCCTGAAAGCCGCCTTAGGCCTCAAGAAAAACGCCGCCAAAGCCCCCCCCGCAGTCCCCGTCACCAAACCCAAAACCGAACGCGAAGTCGTCATCGAACAACTCGACGCCGCCGAGCAAAACATCGAAGAAACCAACTACGAGCTGCCGCCGCTGGAACTCCTGCTGCCGAACGAAGAAGTCGCCCACGAGGAGCAGGAGAAAGAAGTCCGCCGCAAAGCCAAGGTTCTGGAAAAAACTTTCAAGGACTTCGGTTTCAACATCCGCGTCGTAGAAATCGAAACCGGCCCCGTGATCGCCCAGTTCGAAGTCGAGCTCGAAGCCGGTCTGCGCCTCTCGAAAATCACCGGCCTCGCCGACGACCTCGCCATCGCCCTCCGCGTGCCGAGCGTCCGCATCGTCGCCCCTATCCCCGGCAAGAACACCGTCGGCATCGAAGTCCCGAACGAAAATCGCCAGCTCGTCCGCCTCCGCGAAGTGATCGAGGAAACGAACGGCAAAGCGAAGCGGATGAAGATCCCGGTCTTCCTTGGCAAAGACGTCTCCGGCAACTCGATGGTCGTCGACCTCACCGCGCTGCCGCACCTGCTCATCGCCGGCCGCACCGGTACCGGTAAAAGCGTGTGCCTGAACTCGATCATCGTGTCGATGCTCATGACCCGCGGCCCAGACGAAGTCCGCATGCTCATGATCGACCCCAAAATGGTCGAGCTCAGCGGCTACCGCAAGCTGCCTCACCTCATGCACCCGGTCGTCACCGACATGCGCAAAGCCGAGGCGATCTTGGCGTGGGCCGTCGACAAGATGGAAGAGCGTTACCAGCTACTTTCACGCGCCGGCGTGCGCCACCTGAGCGTATACAACCAACTCGGCGATGACGAACTCCGCGACCGCATTCGTCCTGAATCCGAAGACGAATGGCGGCAGATCCCACGCCATCTGCCGTACATCGTGATCGTCGCCGACGAAATGGCCGACCTCATGATGACCGCCGGCAAAGATGTCGAGCAGCACATCATCCGCCTCGCCCAAAAGAGCCGAGCGGTCGGTATCCACCTGATTCTCGCCACGCAAAAGCCCACGGTCGACGTCATCACCGGCCTCATCAAATCGAACTTGCCCGCCCGCATCGCGTTCCAAGTTGCGAGCCGCACAGATAGCCGCGTCGTGCTCGACGAAATGGGCGCCGACAAACTGCTCGGCAACGGCGACATGCTCTATCTCTCGCCCGGCACCAGCACCATGATGCGCGGCCAAGGCACATTCCTCTCCGACGATGAAATCACGCGCGTGGTCGACTTCGTCGGTGTCGACGACCCGCAATTCGCCGGCGAGCTCATGCAGCTCAAGACGAAAGACGAACTCGAAGCCGCAGCCACTGGCGGCGGCGGAAACTTCCAAAGCCGCGATGATCTGTACGACGCAGCCGTCGACATCGTCGTCCGAGAACGCCGCGGCAGCTGCTCGCTGCTGCAGCGAGCACTAGGCATTGGCTACGGCCGTGCCGCTCGCCTCATCGACTTCATGGCCGAAGACGGCGTCGTCGGCCAATACAACGGCTCCCAAGCTCGCGACGTGCTGATCTCGCTCGAAGACTGGGAATCGCGCCACAACCAATCAGGAGACGCTGCCGCCACGTCGGGCCCTGCCGGTTCAACCGCAGGCGGCAGTTCCGCGAAACCTCGCCCAGTTATCCCGCCCACTGAGCTATTGAACGCCAGCACCACCCCGCGCCGTAAAAACAGAATCATCCCCGAGCCAGACGAGCCAAGCGAACTCGAAGACGAAGAGGAAGAAGAAGTCGACGAGGCGGACTCCGACGACGAAGAAGGCTACGACCAAGGCGAATGGGAGGACGAAGAAGAGTCCGACGACGCCGAAGAGGAAGCCTCGGACGACGAGTGGGAAGAAGAAGACGAAGCCGAGGACTCGGACGAAGACGCCGACGACGAAGCGGACGAAGTCGATGAGGAAGAGGAAGAAGAAGTGATCGAAACGTCCCCACCGCGAGCGAAACGCCGCTAAACCCAGCAACTATACCCGGCCGGATTCAGCCGGGTTTTTGCTTCTCAACCACTAAATACGGGGTGCTATGACATCTGCTGGCACCCGCGGCACGCTTATTGCTTCTCCCTCTCTACGGCCGCCCTCCCGTAAACTAAACTTGTGTACGGACGCGGACCACGCGTTTGCGCACGAGAAGAGAGGTTTCAATGGCCACCAGCAAGAAACAATTTGCAATTGCCACGGCATTAAGCGTCGTCGCGACATTCGTAATCCTGCTGACCGCGACCCGGGCAGAACAGTCCGTCTTAGTCGGCAAGCCAGCCACTACCGCGAGCGAGCCGGCAACGGGACCAGTCCTCCCGCCTCCACAGAATCCGAACGACCAAACGGCAACTGGCCAACGCAGCACCGTCGAGCTCCCGCCGCCATCGGAAAGTGCGCCCGACGCAAGAAGCGCTTCCTACGCCCCCGCAGCGACCGCTGCTCCTTCCGCAAACCAATCAACAGTCGTCAACTCGCCCCGCGACCAAGCAGTCGTTTATGCGACCTGCCGAACCGCGCTCACCGGGTCGCGGCAAACTCGTCGGCGAAGAACCGATGCCGATGCCCTCCGATGCGTCGCCATCCGCAACGCCAACGCTCCCGCCTCCCGGCGACGACGTGGCTCCGCAATCCTCACCGCTGCCTAGCGGCGTTGAAGTGAAGCCCACGCCGCGGATCGATTATGATACTCACCACGACGCCCGCAAAATGCTTCGCAGCGGACAAATCCGCATCGTCGTCCTCACGCAAGATCCGGCGGCAGGTTGCTATTATCAGATTCCGCTAACTGTTCCCGCCTGCTGCGTCGGCGAACCAAGTGTTTCCGGCGGCCGCGGCCTGCTTGGCCGTGGCATTGTGGCCTACGAATGGCCGTGCGGTTTCAAAGCCAAAATCAAGTTCCGCCACATCTTGGGCGACGTCAAAGTCGACTACGAAGTGGACTGAGCCACAAACGCCAACCACAGCCCCTTATATAGCCCAGCCATCTTGGCTGGGCTTTCTCGTTTACCGCGGCACGCAATTTCGTGTGTGGTAGGATGGCGGCATGCTGGACTACGAGTCATCCATTGAACATTTCCGAGCTCTTGGTGCACACGTCTCTCACCGAAAGATTGATGGTAAACCAGTCGTCGGAATTCAGATGGCGAATCGGTCAGTCACTGACGATGACTTACGGCACCTTTATACATTTCGAGAAACGATAGATGTGGTGGGGCTCGAAGGAACAAAAATAACCGACGCCGGTTTGCAGCACTTACTCGATTTGCCTCTCCTGGATAATGTCGACCTCGCGAATACTGATATCAGTGATTCTGGGCTCGAAATTCTTTTACAGATCAAAACGCTGAAGTGGGTTCATCTTGAAGGAACGTGCGTGACTTCGGCCGCTGTCGCTCGACTTCAATCTGCGATACCCGAATGTGAAATAGTTTGGGACGAAGATTAGTATTCGCTGCGATTTGGCAAAACGTTTTGTGATCTCGCGATCGAGCCGCATCGCGCGACTCAGCCTTTGCCAGTTGGATCACCGGCGAAGCTTTCACCGTCGCCGGCGGCGTCCGCTGAGCGATCTTGCAACGCACACGCTAAACACAATTTCACTCGATAGCCGGAGGGACGCTTCCCTCCGGCTATTTTCTCTTCACAGTGATATGCCCGCTATTTAATCCGTCGCCGCACGCCACCCAACACGCCTACCGCCAGCATCAACAATGCTCCCGCCGAAGGCTCCGGCACTAAATTGAATCCGACCGGCGGATCGAATAGGCAGCCCTGTTTTGAGCCGATCTCGATGATCGACGGATCATTGTTCGTTACGCCGTTGTCCCAATGCGTCCCGAACAGGGCAGAGCCATTTATGCCGTTGTTGAAGAACTGAGTCGCATAGAACTTGCACGGCCCGGTGCATGCAATGTCACCGTACGATCCGCCCGAAGCGATAACTTGAACATTGGTTGGCGCCGCTGAATAGCCACTTCCGAAATCGTAACGCGTGATCGTCCCTTTGTTGTCATTGCTGTACAGCGACGGTGGCGAACTCGTCGTTGCAAAGGCCAGACCATCCGGGAAGTTCGAGGTCGGTATGGTTTGGATGACGCTGCCCGAGCTATTGAGCAACACGATGTTGTTGAGACCTTGCCCGGCAAGTGCAATGAGACCCGTGAGGCTTGTTTCAATGTCGTCGATCAGCCCAGGTGATGTGTAGACAAGCGAATCGCTGTTTCCCGACGGATTGTAGATGTGAATGTCGGTGCTCCCGCCGCCCGCCGCATACACCACATTGCCGTTCGGCAGCGTGTTGACGCCGTAGCCCGGGCCGTTAAACGTCGTCACGGTAACCGCCGGCAGCGCCCAGTTGTTGGGATCGACTCGCTGCAGACCGGACTGCGTCGGGAGATACAACAGCCCGTTGGTCGCCCGCGCAAGATTATTGCCGGCAGCCAAGTTGGTGATCGTGTGCGTAACGTTTACGCCGTGGACATTCGTTCCTTGGTAGACCGCGTTTTGCGTCGCGTTGTATTCCAGAATGTCCGGCACATTGCCTTTGCGAGCGAGTAGTTCGCCAGTTGAAGTCCACGCCCCCGGCAGGCCAACGTTCGGCCCAGCGTAGATTTGCTGCGTATACGCCGGATCGAGAATACTGAATTGAGCGGCCGTCGCCGGACCGACGAGTGAGAAACACGAAACAGCAGCGACGCAAAAAGATTTCAGATGCGACTGGTTTGGAGTTCGATTGATTTTCATGAGCCTATCTTTCTAAATAATCTGTTGAGTTCGGTCTGATTGCGCACCGCCGATGAGCACGTGCGCTACGAAATTGGTCGCGCAATCTCAGAGGAGCACGGTTGACGGAAAGAAAGCTCGGTCGGAGAAAGCAAAACCGCGAATTAAGTCTGAATCACGCGGAAGACCGAGCAAAACTGAGAGAAATGGTTGCTAAATGCTGCCAAAGGAGGCGTCGAACTCGAACGCCATGAACGATCTGCGTACTAACCTAACTGTTTGAATTGAGCGATGCAAGCTTTTTTTCAACGAATTGCCGAAAAGACTGCAACGTGATTGCCGGCCCCTGATTCGGGAACGTCACGGCTCGTTTCAGGTAAATTGAGCCACGCTCTTCCTGAACTACTTCGCGGCCGAATCCGCACCATCCCACCACCAAGCCTCTGCCGCCAGACTCTTCGGCGCCGGTGCCGCCCGTTCGACGGACACGCCGGTGCTGTCGCTTTTTGCAACGCTCGCCAGCACATCACTCGGTGCCACTATCACCCCACCACTAACGCCCGCCAAAATCGTCCGTTGATTCACGACGCGATGATTAATGACCGTCTCCACCTCGCGCGGCACATTGCCATGCGGCACACGCAGCTTCTCGCTACTCGTCAGCACGGTCGGCTTCCAATGCACCTTGTCCGCCAAACCGTCCTTCTGAATGATCGCCACGACCATCGCGAGATCAAAAATGTTCCGCAATTCGCCGTACACCGGATACTTCTTCGCCAGCTCATCGAAGTGGGCGGTGAACGACTCCGCAAATTGCCGATTGAGCGGATTGCTTTGCCCCGTGTGAACGCGCTGCCCTTGCTGAGCCAGCATCTCATTTTCGCTTAGCACGCGCACGCCTTGGCCAACTAGCTCATACGCATCGTTCGCGTCCGATCGCGCAATACCATCGTAATTCAGCGTGAACCACCACCGCAGCACACTCATCGCGGGCGGCTGCTCACCAGTACGCAAGTGGATCGAATTCAAATAACTCTCGACGCCTTCGACGCCTTCGACCAACCCCATGCCGATCAGCTTCATGTGATAATCGGCCTCGACGAGCACCTCCGCCAATCGGCTTGCCCCATCCACGCCGAAGATTTCAATATCCTGCTTGCCAACCGTATCGCGCAAATCGCCAAGCCATTTCTTGCGCTGTCCTGGTTCCAACGGCTTTTGGCTTGACACTGCCAAGAACGCTTGCGTCTTCGCGAGCGATTCCTGCCGTGGATTGATCGAGCAACCAAAATGACTATGCGCCGCATCGGCGCCGCGCCGCAATAGCGTCAGCAAATCATCCAGCCGCACGACGGGCTGATTCGTCACCTTCGACAAAATGCGGCCATCATCGTTCACATACCAATCGCTCGCCGGCCCCGCGAGCACTAGGTCGCCCGACTCTGGATACACGAACACATACTCAACTCGTTCGAGTCCCGCGAGCGTGAGCATCGCCGGATCGAGCCGCTCGTGCGCCGCTTGCCGCCGCGCAATCTCTCGATCCAGCCGCGGCAACGATACATAACGCAAATCACTGGCTTTCGTCGCCTTGCGTGGTTCATCGAACAACTTCGTCGGTGCTTGGCCACGCTTCGCCGCAAGCTCACTCGCCGTGGCCGCGCCTTTCGTCGGCGCTTTCAACCGCAGCATGCCGCCCGCATCCACAAGCACGCCGCCGGGGAATGGTCGAATCTGCGCTTCCCCGCCGCCATTGTCGCTCCACGTGTCTGTGGACACCGTCGACTGAATTAAATCGATCAACGTATCGAAGTCGGCGTTCGCCGCGGCACCCCGGCGCCATTGCCGTTCGTATTATTTACGTTGTTATTGTTGTTTCCGAGATTAGCTCCCGGCCCAAACAAAAACCCATTCTGTCCGCCGGGCCCAATCGCAGCATTCTGAAAGTTGCCCGGCTTTTGCGCCGGCGGCTGATTCGGCGCCTGACCTCGCGACGCGGCGCTGAGTAGAAGCGCCAAACAAAGAGCGACGGTAAATTGAATCGTCGAAGGGAGCGTAGTGCGCATAGCAACTCTCCGAAGGGATTTCCCCTTTAATCGTAACCATTGGCGAGCCTTATTCCCAGAATCTACATAAAATAGGGGAGGAAAGTTGATCTAAGGCATGAGACGCTGAACATTTGCCGTGTTCGGCCCGCCGTTTTTGAGGTGCATTTCGACTACCCGTCGGTTAGAATGACTTTCGCGAAAACCGAGGCGATTACCAACCCGCCTGACACGCCTGTAGGAAGCTATGGGCCGATCGCCTCGCGAGGGACCGCAACCGGTCGACTCGTTCGCTCCCACCTACTAAAAGCTCCGACGCCGTTTGTCGTCCTGCTTCCGCAGCGCAAAGGTGCCCAATGCACTTCGATTGCCAGAAAATCGTGCGTGCTGCCGCCGTGCTCGCAATCGCTGCCGTGGGAATTGGTAGCTGAGGCGTTGGCCGATGGCGGAGTGTCGCCCGAGGGCGCCGAATTCTTCGAAGCCCACATTCGGCCCGTCCTCGTCGAAAAGTGCTTTAGCTGCCATTCCGCCCAGGCCAAAGTTTTGAAGGGCGGTCTCCGTCTCGACACCGCCGATCGGATGCGAGCTGGCGGCGAATCCGGCCCCGTGATCGTTCCCAATAAGCCGGACGACAGCCCCCTCATCTCCGCACTGAAATATGAATCGAACGAAATGCCGCCCAGCGGCAAACTACCCGATGCCGTCATCAACGATTTCGTGAAATGGGTCGCCATGGGTGCGCCTGACCCCCGCACCGAAAAAGCGGATGCCGATCCAATTCCGAAGAAACCAGATCCCGCCGACCACTGGGCATACAAGCACCCGCAAAAGTTTGCCCCACCCAGCGTTGCGAATGCTGCTGCCGCACGAGGTGACATCGATCGCTTCGTTCTCGCCAAATTGGAAGCGGCGCATCTAACTCCTTCCGCTCAGGCTCCCCCGAGGGTTTTGTTGCGTCGACTTTATTACGATGTGATCGGCTTGCCGCCCACCGCCGAAGAACTTGACGAATTCGCCGCCGACCCGAGCGATTCCCGTTTCGAAGCGACCGTCGACCGCCTCCTCGCTTCGCCTCGTTTCGGTGAACGCTGGGGCCGTTACTGGTTGGATGTGGCCCGCTACTCGGACACCAAAGGCTATGTCTTTCAGGAGGACCGCAATTACAAAGGTGCTTTCGCCTACCGCGATTGGGTCATCAACAGCTTCAACTCCGATCGCCCCTACGACAAGTTCGTGGTCGCACAAATCGCCGCCGATCAAACCGGCGACGCGACGTGTGCGCCCGCAACCGGCTTCCTCACGCTCGGTCGTCGGTTTCTCAACAATCAGGCCGACATCATCAACGACCGCATCGACGTCGTTACCCGCGGCATGCTGGGAATGACTGTCGCGTGTGCGCGTTGTCACGATCACAAATACGATCCCATCCCCGCCGCCGACTACTACGCCCTCTACGGCGTATTCGCGAGTTGCGAAGAAAAGCCGCACGATGATCTGCCGCCTGAACTGGTCGACTCGGCCAAGCCATTCGATCCTTATGTATTCCTGCGCGGCAGCCCCGGCAATCGAGGTCCGAACACCCAGCGTCGATTCCTCACGGCTTTGACGCCCGATCACAAACCCAAACCTTTCGAGCACGGCAGCGGTCGGCTTGAACTTGCGAATGACATTGCCAGCCGCGACAACCCACTCACCGCACGCGTGTGGGTCAACCGCGTGTGGGACCACCTGTTCGGCAAGGGCTTGGTCAATACGCCGAGCGACTTCGGCATCCGCGGCACGCTGCCGACACATCCCGAGCTGCTCGACACACTCGCCTGCGATTTCATGGACGATAGTTGGTCGACCAAACATCTCATTCGCCGCATCGTTCTCTCGGCCACGTATCGCCAATCGAGCGAGACGCGGCCCGAATGTGTAGCGGCCGATCCCGAAAACCGGCTCCTGTGGCGTGCCAACCGTCGTCGGCTCGATCTGGAAGCTCTTCGTGATTCGCTCCTGACCGTCTCCGGCCGACTCGACGACAAGATGGGTGGCCCCTCCGTTTCGATCACCGATCCGCCGTTCTCGAACCGTCGCAGCGTGTACGGCTTCATCGAACGCCAAAACATGCCGGCATTTTTCCGCACGTTCGATTTCGCCAATCCGAACACTCACACTCCCGATCGCGCTCAAACGACCGTCCCGCAACAAGCTCTCTTCCTGATGAACAGCCCGTTCACAATCGAACAAGCGAGCTATCTTGCGGCCCGCAGTAAGAAAGCGGATGTGTCTGCAAAGGCCGATTCGTCCACAGCTCACGTCCGCCGGATCGAACGCCTGTTTCGTTGCGCGTTCGGGCGCGAACCTTCGATCGATGAAGTCAGCGACGCCCTGGAATTCGTCGACCGCGGCGACGGGCCGAAGACGAAAAAAGCGCTCGAACAAGTCGCCTGGCAATTCGGCTGGGGCACTTTTGATGAGGCCGCCCACGCCGTCCACTTCCAACCGTTGCCGCGATTCATCAAAACCGCTTGGCAAGGGAGCGACAAGCTTCCCGACCCAACGATCGGTTGGGCGGTGCTCACCGCCACCGGCGGTCACCCCGGCGACGCCGCCCATTCTGTGATCCGCCGCTGGACTGCCCCCGCTGCCGGTACGGTCCGTATCGAGGGCCTTCTCTCGAGCGCCGAACAGCAGGGTGATGGCGTGCATGGCCGCATTATCGCCAGCCGCAGCGGCGTGCTCGGCTCCTGGGACGTTCACCACAGCGAAGCCGTCACCAATACGCCAGCACTCGCCGTACAACCAGGCGATACGATCGATTTCGTAACCGACTCGCGCGCGAGCGTTGGATACGATACGTTCAGTTGGGCAGTTACCATGCGTCTGAAGACCGACGACAAAGCACCTGAGCGAGTCTGGGAATCGACATCCGGATTCCACGGGCCGCTGAATCCGCCGCTCACACGGTGGCAAGAGCTGGCCCAAGTGCTGCTCATGAGCAACGAGTTCGCATTCGTGGATTAGGAACGAGGTACGAATATGGCCAACCCCTTGCAAGTCGAACATTTGGCCCTCACTCGCCGCGAGCTGCTCCAGCGCTGCGGCATGGGCTTCGGTGCGCTGGCGCTGGGAAACTTGGTCGTCGGCGCTCAACGGGCGTCTGCCAGTTCGATCGACCCATTGCTGCCCCATGCGCCGCCGTTCGCTGCGAAGGCCAAGCGAGTCATACACCTCTTCATGAACGGTGGGCCGTCGCACGTCGATACGTTCGACCCCAAGCCGGCGCTCGAAAAGTACGCCGGCCAATTGCTCCCCGGCGGCACGCTGCCGACCGAGCGGCCGACCGGCGCCGCATTCCCGTCGCCGTTCAAATTCCGTAAATATGGACAAAGCGGAATCGAAGTCAGCGACCTGTTTCGTAACGTTGCCGGTTCGATTGATGACATCTGCGTCATCCGTTCGATGCACGCCGACGTGCCGAATCACGAGCCGTCGCTGCTCCTGATGAACTGCGGCGACGCGCGGCAAATTCGCCCCAGCCTGGGTTCTTGGACGTGTTATGGCTTGGGTAGCGAAAACCAAAACCTCCCCGCCTTTGTGGCCATGTGCCCTAATGGGTACCCGATCCAGGAAACGCAAAACTGGCAAGCGGGCTTTCTGCCCGGAGTGTACGAGGGCGTGTACATCGACTCGCAGCACACCGAGATCGAAAAGCTCATTGAGCACATTCGCAACGATCGCATTTCGCTGCCCGATCAACGCGAGCAATTGGATCTGTTGGAACGCCTGAACGAACGGCACGCCCAGGCGCGGCAAAACGATGCGGCGCTCGAATCCCGCATTCGCTCGTTCGAACTGGGGTTCCGCATGCAAACGGAGGCCGCAGAAGCGTTCGATGTCCGCCGCGAGCCGCAGCACATCCGCGACATGTACGGCCCCGGCGTCCAGGCCCGGCAACTCCTGATCGCACGGCGACTGATTGAGCGGGGTGTGCGGTTCGTGCAACTGTGGCACGGCGCTGGCCAACCGTGGGATAGCCACGACGACTTGGAAGTGCAGCATCGCAACTTGGCCCAGCAGTGCGACCAGGCGATCGGGGCACTTCTGGTGGATCTGAAGCAGCGCGGGTTGCTGGAGGATACGCTCGTTATCTGGGGCGGCGAGTTTGGGCGGACGCCCTCGGTCGAAATGCCCAAAAAGGGAGCAAATGCCGGGAAGATCAATGGTCGTGATCATAACCACTATGGCTTCTCGATGTGGATGGCAGGTGGCGGCGTGCGGGGCGGATACGTACACGGCGCGACCGATGAGTTCGGCTTCAAGGCCGTGGAGAACTCGGTCCATGTACACGATTTACATGCCACGATTTTGCGGCTCCTGGGTTTCGATCACGAAAAGTTCACGTACCGTTACGCAGGGCGCGACTTTCGGCTCACGGATACTGAGGGTCGGGTGGTGCATGAATTGATCGCTTGAGGAGGGGGCAGGATACGGGGGGCAGGGGCAGTGAAAGGCAATCGCTTGCCGACGGTGGAGCGACACGGGTTTTGATTCTTTTTGTGTGACATTTTTCTCTACCAAATAAAACAAACGACTCCTGCCGCCTGGGCAGGAGTCGTTTTATTTTGGTTCGTGTTTAGTTCGGCTATCCGCGAGACGCGGGTTACCTCCTTGGCACGAATTATTTAGTTACCACAACCGCAGCTTGGTGCCGAGTTGCAGCCGCAGCTCTGTTCGCAACCGCAGCACGGTTCGCAGCAGCTGCTGCAACCGCACGAGCGGTGACGGAACAAGCCGCAGATACCGTCGAGCAAGCAGCAACGGTGCGAGCAGCACGAGCTGCAGCAGCTCGGGGCACAGCAGCTTTGCTCACAAGCACAGCTTTGTTCGCAGCCGCAGCTCTTTTCGCAACCGCAGCTTTGCTCGCAGCAGCAGCTCGGTTCGCAGCAACCGCACGAGCGGTGACGGAACAAGCCACAGATACCGTCGAGCAAGCAGCAGCGGTGCGAGCAGCACGAACCGCAGCTCGGGGCACAGCAGCTTTGCTCGCAAGCGCAGCTCTGTTCGCAACCACAGCTTTGTTCGCAGCAGCTCGGCTGGCTACAACCACAACCGCCGAACAAGCCGAAAGCGCTAGCGCTACCGGCGTTGCTCAGCACAAGGGCGACGGCGACCGTCGCGAAGGCGATACAACGTTTCATGGGGTGGGACTCCTACAATAACGGGGGAGGGAAGTGTTGGCGCGTCGTTCCGGGCGCCGGAGGGTGAGAGATCGGAGATGGAAGGGCGTGATGCCCCGTCCTCCGACCTCGGACCTCTGACCTTGGCGGTTCGAGGCCACGACGCTTTTACGTCATGGGGAGTCATCGTCAACACCCGAATGCTAGCTACAAAAAGTCCCACGAATTGCTGGTTCCACCTGCTGTAACGGGTATGCGGTTCGGCCAGCGCGGGTGATGCGGGATGCGCCGGGGGGGCGGCAGGATTTATTAACCACGGAGGCGCGGAGGGCACGGAGAGGGGGAGACACGGAGAGGAGGAGAGTGAATGAGCAAGGGTGTCGCGGGTGAGTTTTGTGCGCTGCGCGCGAAGTCGATTTTTTAATACAAAATTCGCCCTTTTTGGGACGCCGGGTTTGTTAAAACCACGGCAAATCAAGGGTTGCCCGCCGATCGGACGTTCCAATATTCGGGGAATATTGTATTTCGCTGCGCATCGCGAGAAGAAATAATCGGTGCGCACTTTCGTAGGAGCTTGTGGGCTCTGCTGGATTCCCGCCTGCGCGGGAATGACAGGGGGGATCGGACCGGCTGGCGCGGAGCATCAGCGCCGGCTCGTGGGCCACGTTTGGCCAGACACGAGCGCGATTGCGGCTTGTTGGACGGAGCCTTGTTTTAAGTTATCAAAGAGCGAACGGCGCAATAAAGCGTGGTTCGAACTTAGCACTTTCAGAAAGTGATTTCTACAACGATTTTT
>CAVTEJ010000034.1:0-166597 GCA_963733705.1 uncultured Planctomycetota bacterium
CGAGCCTCAACCTGCCGGTGATCTATGTGTGCCAACCTTACGGCGGGATGGACCCGGCGCAGATGGAAGGCTTTCTGACGAATTATTACGAGTACCACTTCCTGTATATCAGCGGCATTCATCATGTGGAGTCGCGGAACGTGCAGGGGATGGCGCTCATGAAGTTGTACTTCCATCCGGGCACCGACATGGCCCAGGCGATGGCGGAGACGATTAACTATGTGAATCGTGCGCGGGCGTTCATGCCGCCGGGGACGGTGAGCCCGTTCGTGATGCGGTTTGATACTGGGAGCGTGCCGGTTGGATATTTGGTGCTTTCGAGCGAGACGCGTTCGATCGCGGAAATTCAAGACCTCGCGTTGTTTCGCATTCGGCCGATGTTTTCGACCCTGCCGGGCGTGTCGGCGCCGCCGCCGTTTGGCGGGAGCGCGCGAAGCATCGTGGTGACACTCGATCCGCAACGTCTGCAGTCGTATGCGATGTCGCCGGACGAAGTGGTGACGGCGCTGGTGAAGGGGAACGCGATCAGTCCCTCCGGGAACATACCGATCGGCGACAAGTACCCGATCGTGCCAGTGAATTCCGTGGTGAAAGACCCGCTACAACTGGGAACGATTCCAATTCGTATGGGCGAGTCGCCCGTGTATGTACGCGACGTGGGGTATGTGCAGGATTCGGCTGATGCACCGGCCGGTTACGCGCTCGCGAATGGGCGGCGGGCGGTTTACATCCTGGCGACGAAGCGGGCTGATGCGTCGACGCTGTCGGTGATTAACAACATCAAGGCGGCGTTGCCGAAGTTTAAAGATGCGCTTGGTCAGGATGGGAAAGGCATCGACGTGCAGTTTGTGTTCGATCAGTCGCCGTATGTTACGCGAGCGGTCGCTGGAGTGGTTATAGAGGGCGTACTCGGCGCGGCGCTGATTGGTTTGATGGTGCTGCTGTTTTTGCGAGATTGGCGGAGTGTGCTGATTGTGGTGCTCAATATTCCGCTGGCTCTGATGACGGCAATATTGGCACTGTGGATTTGTGGGCGAACGGTCAATTTAATGACGCTGGGCGGGCTGGCGCTGGCGATTGGTATTTTGGTCGACGAGGCGACGGTAGAAATCGAGAACATTCACGCACACTTGCGAAGTGGCGAGACGCCGGCGGAAGCGGTGCTGAAGGGGGCGTCGGAAACGAACCTGCCGCGACTGCTGTCGATGCTGTGCATTTTGGCTGTGTTCGTGTCTTCGTTCTTCATGCAGGGGGCGGCGCGGGCGCTGTTTGTGCCGATGTCGCTCGCGGTGGGCTTCGCGATGATTGGGTCGTACCTCTTGTCGAGCACGTTCGTGCCGGTGATGTGCGTGTGGTTGTTGAAGCCGGAAAACGAACGGCATGACGAACCGGTTCGCAAAGTCGCGACGATGTTCGACAGAGCTCGCACGTGGTACGAGCGACAATTGCCGCGCGCCGTAGCGGCGCGGTGGATAGTGATTGGGGGATATCTGGCGGCGAGCCTGCTCGTACTCGCTACCGCGTGGTGGCTGTTGGGACGAGGGATTTTCCCCACCGTCGACGCAGGGCAGTTTCGGCTGCGGATGCGGGCGACGGATGGGACGCATATCGCACGCACCGAGCAATTGGCGAAGCAAGCGCTTGATATTGTGTCGCAAGAACTCGGGCCGGAGAGCGTGCAATTGTCACTGGGCTATGTCGGCATGATTCACTCGAACTTTCCGATCAACGCGGTGTACCAGTGGTCGCGCGGGCCCGAGGAAGCGATTCTGTATGTGGCGCTCAACAAGCGGCTGGGGTTGAGCGATGAGGCATTAAAGGAGCGATTGCGGGCGCGCCTGTCGCAGGAGATGCCCGACGTGCGGTTTTCGTTCGAACCTTCCGATATTGTGAATGAGGTGATGAGCTTTGGCTCGCCAACGCCGGTCGAGATTGCAGTGAGTGGACCCAGCTTTCCGGACGACCGCGCGTTCGCCGATAAGGTGATGGCCGAGTTGAAGAAGATTCCCTCGCTGCGCGATGTGCAGTTCGGGCAATCGCTCGACTACCCGACGATTCAGGTAGATGTCGATCGCGAGAAGGCGGGACTCTCGGGGCTGGTGCCGGCGGATGTTTCGCGGGCGCTGGTGACGGCGACCTCGTCGAGCCGATTCACGGTGCCGAATTATTGGGCGGACCCAAAGAGCGGGATTGCGTACCAGGTGCAGGTGGAGATACCGCGGCCGGTCGTGCGAACGCCGGATAACGTGGAAACGATCGGGTCGGCAAACGATCTGGCGCAGATTCCGCTGAAGGCAACCAGCCGCGGAGAGGTACATGTAGGCGACGTTTCCAATATCCACGCCGGCACGATGCCGGGGCAATACGATCGGTACAACATGCGGCGGCAAATAACTCTGACGGCCAATGTTGCCGGCGCGGATTTGGGTAGTGTGTCGCGCGAGGTCGCGCACGCGATCCAGCGAGCGGGAAAACCTCCGACGGGTGTGCAGGTGGAAACGCGCGGACAAATTCCACCGCTGCAGCAGATGCAATCTGGCCTGGCGATTGGATTGGGATTGGCGATCGTCGCGGTGTTTATGCTGCTGACGGCGAATTTTCAATCGTTACGATTAGCGTTTGTTACTGTTTCCACGGTGCCTGCGGTGGTGGCTGGCGTAGCGCTGATGCTGCTCGTCACACGAACGACGCTGAACATTCAGTCGTTTATCGGGGCGATTATGGCCGTGGGGGTCGCAATGGCGAATGCGATCTTGCTCGTCACGTTTGCTGAGCAGCGGCGGCGCGAAGGCGAGAGTTCGCGCGAAGCGGCGATCACCGGTGCGACGAGTCGGCTGCGGGCAATCTTGATGACCAGCTGCGCAATGATAGCGGGCATGATGCCGATGGCGCTCGCGTTTGGCGAATCGGGGCAGCAGAATGCGCCGCTTGGTCGCGCCGTCATCGGCGGCCTGTTGGCAGCCACTTGCGCGACGCTATTCGTGCTGCCGACGGTTTTTGCGATGGTGCAAGTGAGGGCGAGTTCGGCGTCGCCTTCACTCGATCCGGAAGACACTCAGAGTTCGCGGTACCAACCTGTCGCGACCGCGTAAATACGATGCAAAAGTTCAAGATTCACAAATTCGTGGCTGGTCTGTGCGGATGTTCTGTGGTGCTAGCCGCGGTTGGTTGCAATCGGGGCGAGAACGCTCCCTCGACAAATGCTGATCCGGCCAAAGTCGTTAACGTTGCGCGTGTGACTGTGGGGAAACCCCAGCGTAAAACACTAATTGCGAAGACAACGCAACCAGCGCGGATCGAGGCATTTGAGGAAACACCCTTGTTCACAAAAATCGCCGGCTACGTTGGCGAAGTGCACGTTGATATTGGCGATAAAGTGACGAAAGACCAATCGCTTGTTACGCTTCGCGTGCCTGAATTGGCCGATGACGTGCAACAGAATACGGCGCTAGTGAATCAGGCGGAGGCGGAGTTCAAACAGGCCGAGGCTGCTGTGGCGGCCGCGAACGCAGCGGCCGAAACCGCCATGGCAAAAATTGCTGAAGCCCAGGCGAATACGACGCGTGCCGCCGGCGAATACGAACGCTGGAAGGGTGAGTATGAACGGGTAAAGTTGTTGGCCGGAAATGGATCGGTTACGCAGAAGTTGGCGGATGAGACATTGAATCAGTTTCGTGCCGCTGAAGCCGCGCGCGAAGCGGCAGCGGCTGCGGTTCAATCGGCAGAGGCGATGTCGCGACAGGCCCAAGCGAACACCGTGAAAGCGGAGGCCGATCGGGCGGCTGCTGGAGCACACGTTGCGGTGGCCAAGGCGGACCTCGCCCACGCGAACACAATGTTTTCTTACTCCGAGATACGCGCGCCTTATGACGGCGTAGTCGTAACGCGGTCGGTGGACACCGGGCACTATGTTCAGCCCGCATCGAGCGGACCGAAGCCGATTATGACCGTCGCGCGAACGGACGAAGTTCGCATTTTCGTCGATGTGCCGGAAATGGAGGCCGGCGGAGTTGCTGTTGGCGACCCCAGTGTACTTCATGTGCAGGCGCTTCCGGAGAGCGAGATTTCGGCGAAAGTGACGCGCACCAGTTGGTCGCTCGATCCGGCGAATCGGTCGCTGCGGGTAGAGATTGATGTCCCCAATGCGGGAAGTCACTTGCGGCCGGGGATGTATGCAATGGCGACGATCGAGTTAGCGCACCGTGAAAATGCGCTCACGATGCCGGCAACGGCGATCGTGCGCGACGGCAACGTGACGTACTGCTACTGCGTGGAAAACGACACCGCGAAACGATGTGCTGTTAAGTTAGGAATTCGGGGCGGGCCGGATTTCGAAGTCATTGGGGGACTGGATGAACAGCAATCGATTGTACTCGTTCATCCTGAGACTCTGATCGATGGTCAGTCACTAGCGATTGAAAGCCCGAATAAATAGTTACATCGGGGTATATCGACGCATGAAAAGAATGTCGCTATATGCGACATGAGCGGCGGCAACGCCGAAGGTCAATCTTGCGGTCGAAAATATTCTTCATTCCAGCATTCGCGCCGATTACGCTCGCACTCAGCGAACTAATTTGCGCTGACCGATGTCACCCAACGCGTTTTGATAGCATAGTTTTGTCCCCTGTCCGGCCCATGACCTTCCCACCCGTATTATAAGGCATCCCTACGATTGATCTGGTCTACTAGAAATATCGTGGATAAACTGAGCCGCTTCCCGGAGATGCACCACCGGGTTCATTATTTGGATAAGGTGCGCCTCTGTTGAGGATGCCGAGGTCGCTATGGAAAGCTCAATGTCTCGCGCCGCGAACTCGCGGTGGCGGATTCGACACATTGCCGTATTTGTTGTTGCATTGGCATCGCCCAATTGGAGCGACGGGCAAACAACCTCAGGAACGCCTGCCACTGCGCCTGCAAATACGGCGGCGCAGGTCATCTACGAAGCGGGCGATATCTACTTGCCCAGCAGCCGCGTGTACGTTTTCGTCGGTAAGTCGGGGTTCGGGCATGAGCACGGAGTTGTCGGCAAATTGAAACCGGGGCGGATCAATATTACCGCACCCCGCGAGGCAGGTGCTCTCGAAATCGACATGAAATCGTTCGTCGCCGATTCTCCCGAGGCACGGAAGTTTGTTGGTCTGGAAGGTCAAACCGACGCCTCCACCCAACAGCAAGTAAACGCCAACATGCTCGGGGCCGACGTACTCAATATCGCGCAATTTCCGACGGCTCGATTTGTTATTCACGAAATTGAGAAACTTCCGCAGCCAAGTAAACAGGGTCTGGTCCAATATCAACTTAAAGGCGACTTTACGTTGCACGGTGTGACTCGGCCAATTCAAGTTAATGCAGAGGCAGAGGATCAAAGTGGCTGGTTGCGGTTGCGCGGTGGATTCACCATGCTACAATCCCAGTTTGGAATGGTTCCTTTTTCGAAGGCGTTTGGGGCTGTCGGAGTTACAGACCAACTGACCGTCTGGGGCGATTTGTGGATTTCAAAGCAACGTCAGGTCGCTGCGATCCCCACTGTGAAACGCTGACCTTGTGCAACGCCGCAAGCGTCTCGAATAAATGGCGACCGCACAACGCGTTGGTGAAAACCGCACGCCGATTTTGATGTGAATTAGAAATGCTCACTTGCTCAACGGTTCAGAAACGAGTCATTCAGGGTCACTACGACCTGTCGACCCCATTTTATCGCCTGTTATGGGGGCCACATATCCACCACGGATTGTGGGATGCCAACGAATCTCCGCGCGTTGCACAGTTGCAGCTCACCGAACGGTTGGCAACGTTAGCCGGCGTGTCCGACAGACATCAATTGGTTGACATCGGCTGCGGAATGGGTGCGTCGTCGATTCATTTGGCGAAGACGCGGAATTGCCATTGTCTCGGCGTAACGATCAGCCCTTTCCAACAGAAGTGGGCCACCCTTTCGGCGCGATGGCATCGGGTGGCTGGGCGGGCCGAGTTTCGCCGCGTTGATGCAGAACACATCACGCTGCCTACGGCGTCACAAGACATCGTTTGGAGCGTTGAGTGTACCGAACATTTGTTCGACAAGCCGAGATTCTTTGAGCGCGCCGCAACTTGGCTCAAACCGGGCGGAACGATGGCGATCTGCGCTTGGCTGGCTGGCGACACTGCTGACGCTGAGCGCGCGCAACAAGTTCACGAGGTGTGTGAAGGGTTTTTTTGCCCATCTCTCGGAACCTTTGAAGACTACCAGAGCTGGATGAAAAACGCGGGCCTTCAGGTGGAGCAAAGCCTCGATTGGACGTCGCGTGTCAGTCGCACCTGGGAGATTTGCAGCGACCGAGTGCGACGCTCGCGCGTGCGCTGGTTGGCACATGCTTTTGGCCGAGATTCAGTCCTCTTTCTCGACCGCTTCGACTCAATTCTGGCAGCCTACCGATCGGGTGCAATGAAGTACGGATGCTTCGTTGCTCGTAAGCCCACCGTTGCGTGAGCGCACCGTAGCATGGATGGATCCTCAAAATTGCGACCTCTAGTATCGCGCGCTACCGGCGTTGTGTTCGGGCTGGCAACGCAGGTCTTTTTTCTGATCACTGTTTGCTACTTGTTTACATTTTTGCGTGATGGCGGCAAGCACGAGGCAAGCAACTGGCTGGCCGTGGATCTCGTTCTCGCGTTGCAATTTGCGGTTGTTCATAGCTGGCTATTGTTGCCTAGCACGCGATCGAAGATTACGCGGCTTCTGCCGGCCCAGTTCTACGGCAGCATATTTTCGGTCGCGACGTGTGTCGGATTGTGGTTGATGTTCACCTACTGGCGCACTTCGTCCGCCGCGTTGTGGGACGTCACCGGTTGCGCGAAGATTGCCGTCAGCGGATGCTTTTATCTATCCTGGGCGACATTGTTTTACAGCCTCAAACTCACGGGCTTCGGTTATCAAACGGGTTGGACTCAATGGGTGTATTGGCTGCGAGGCCAATCGTTGCCGCGCCGTGCATTCGTCAAACATGGCAGCTATCGATGGTTGCGTCACCCGGTGTACCTGAGTTTTCTCGGTTTGATTTGGTTCACGCCACGAATGACAGCGGATCATGCCGTCCTGACCACCGTTTGGACGTCATACATATTCTTAGGCAGTTACCTCAAGGATAAACGCCTCGCGTTTTATCTGGGGAAAGAATATCGGGGATATGCAAGCAGGGTGCCTGGTTACCCAGGAATTACCTACGGACCGCTTGCGAAGTGGCGGGTGGATGATACAGTCCCCTCCTCCACGGATAATAACAAAGTGCCCGTTCTCGCCTCGGCGGCCTGATCTCTTTCGACGGAGTTCAGATTGGGACCGAGACGAATCCGACCAACTTCACGAGCGAGCACACCCTACGCGATTAACGCCGCCTCAATGGTCAATCCTGGCCCGAACGCCATCACAATGCATGGCAAGCATTCGTCCCGAGCGCGAATCCGCTCAAGAATGAACAGCACTGTGGGCGACGACATGTTTCCGTAATCAGCAAGCACGCTCCGTGAGAATTCAAGGCAGGCGTAATTCAATCCGAGTGAGTCCGCGCAGGCGGTCAGAATTCTTGGTCCGCCCGGATGAATGGCCCAACTACACGCATCTTCAATGGTTAGCGCATGTCGCGCGAGTTGTTCGCTTAGCCAGGGTCGCACTGTTTCTTTGATGATGCTTGGAACACGCGACGAAAGCCGCATATCAAAGCCATTGTCGCCGATGCGCCACGCCATGAGGTCCTCGGTGTTTGGAAGCACATACGAGAACTGATCGATGAGCCGCCAGCGATCCTCTGTCGACGCATTGCCAATGCCAACGATGGCCGCTGCGCCATCGCTGAACAGAGCGTTGGCAACGACCTGCTGCGAGTTTGCCGCATACTGATGGTGAAGGCTACAAAGCTCGACGCAGCACAGCAATACTTTGCTCTGTGGCGACGATTGACTGAGCGCAGCGGCAACGCGCAGCCCGTTGAGCGCACCATGGCAGCCCATAAAACCGACGTGTGTTCGAGTGACGCCGCGATCCAATCCAAGGCATTCAACCAGCCCAACATCGACGCCTGGCGCTGAAAACCGGTGCATGACACCGTAACGAGATGATCGATCTCGTTGGGTGGCGTCTGACTTTCGCACAGGGCAGCATTGGCCGCGCGAGCCGCCAGTTCTAATGCACTATCCTCATAGCAACGCATGCGGTCGCCGGTCGTCGGCCCGCGATCCTGAGAGTTGGTCGCCGGGCGGAAAAACGATTGCGTGGCCGGCCTCCCATTGGTGGAGGATAGGATGAGCGCGCTGTGGCGCTTCCGAACGCCAGCCCGGCGGTAGAGCGTCTGCACCGTCGCTGCAACTTCCTTGCCGTTACCAGCAAGGTCGATCGCGAGCTGTGCAGCATCGTCTTGGGTAATCATCTCGCGCGGAACAGCTGTCCCTACGCCGGCGATGCGAAAGCTCATGTTGAATTCGTTTCTATTGCCATTCGGTCGGGAATCGGATCGCTGGTTTTGGCGATTAGCCGATTGGCTACTCCAGGTGCCATGCGGCAGAAGTTAATGGCAGCGAAAGAGGCCCAAGGGCGGCGCAGGATCCAAGCCAATTGCCGACATGTCCGCTGCCGTTCGCGCACTAATTGCCAGTGTAACATTTCCCACCGATCGGCGATCGATGAGGTCCACGATTTTGCCGCTTGAATTGCAAGGGGCGTAGCCGCCACGGCAGCTTCGAATGCTGCTGCCATGCCCTCGCCAGTAAATGGCTCAACGTATCCTGCGGCGTCGCCGATCAATATGATCCGGTCGGATGCAACTCGTTTCGGACGACTTGTCAAAAATGGCGTACCCCGCCAATTTGAGTTGCGAGCGTCGGCTGGCATGACAATGCCTGATTCGCGCAGTAAGGCAGATACGACTTCGCGCGGGGATGCGTGCGACAGAAGTTCGCGATCCACTGTGGCTGCAACATTGAATTGTTGAAAATTTATGTGCGAAATTCCCACGTAGCCGTGCCGCGCTACCGTCATTGTGATTTGTCCAACCGGGCAAATGTCGATATCGCCGACTAACACAGCTCCGATGCCGACTCGGGAGTTAACATCCGTGATCGAAGCAAACTCGGATATGTGCCGCACGCTTGACCGCGAAAGTCCGTCCGCGCAAATCACGAATCGGGATTTTAAATTGTGCCGGGCACCCTCACAGCTTGCAGAGATACTCCGGTATGCGTCGTTGTTTCCCGATTCAACTGTAGCGGGCGTGCCGGTGGAAATCGTTGCCCCCGCGATCCTTGCAGACTCCACAAGTGCTGCGTCAAATGTACTTCGGCAAATGATTCGGCCGTGAGGCAAGTCGAAACGAGTTCGCTGGTTGCCCCTTATCATTTCGAGCTGGCTGACATCCCGTTCGGGGCAGCCGCCCATGAGATGGCCAAGGCCGATATATCTCAAGACATCGAGCGCGCGTGGATTGAGATAGCCACCACACACTTTTTCGCGCGGGAAGGGCTTGGCTTCCAAGAGTAGAGTTCGCAGTCCGCCAAGAGCAGCTTGCCGCGCAGCAACGGCGCCCGCTGGTCCGGCACCGATGACGATTACATCCCATATTGCACGAGTGGCGTCGTCCAAAATTGTATTCGTTTCGTCCGTCATGCTGACGCCTTCTTCCATGACATCAGAAATCGCTCCGGCCAGTGGCGGCGAAACCTTGCATTTCTCATGCCGGCATCGCGGGCAAGTTGCTGAGCTTCCTCAATCGTAAACGCGGCTCGTACGGAAAGCGGTCCATCCGTGTGAACGATGCGGGACCGCGTAATCAATCGCCCGCCAAACCATGCATATGCGTAGCCAAATCTAGTACGCCGCAGGTCGTCAACTAGCACACACTGTTTGGTAGCCCGTGCCATTCGTTGTAGTAATTTGACCGAATCTGTCGGGCTCAAATGGTGAAGGAACAAAGTACACATCAAAACGTCGTAGTCGGTTGGCAACTCATCGGCGAGAGCGTCGAATCGAAAGAATTTCGCATTAGGAATTCCTGCTCGATTGGCAGCGGCCATCGCGTAATCGACGGCCGTGTTATTGATGTCGCAGCCATGGGCCTCGACGTTAATTCCATTAGATGCCGCAAGTTTTGCGAGACCGATGACCACATCCCCCCCACCCGCCGCAATATCGAGTACGCGCAACGGCCGGTCGTTGGACGGGCGAATGTGCTCGCTGATTATTCCGCGTAGAATGATCCGCGCCGTGCGGCAAAGAGAATTAGTTGTTTGCAAACCGGCCAGCGCCCGTCGGTGTTCGACCGGATCGAGGCCTGGCTGATCCATTAATTCCGGTTGCCGATCTCGCCGCGATAAGGACACCAACGCTTGCTCCGCAGTAAGTACTACGATTATCGTATGTAACTGCGTTGTCGGCGATGGGAACGATGATGTCAAGGCTGCTGGCAGCGGCGTTCGTACTCTGCCTATCGCGGATCTTGGGCGCGACAGAGAATATAACCCATGCTCCTTTACGAGATCGTGTTCAAAAACCTGAGGCAACGTGCGAGTCGCACTTTGATGACGGTCGCCGGACTCGCTGTTGCAGTAACGGGAATTACGACACTATGGAACACGGTATGGGGTTACGCTGAGACGTCGAACAAGTATTACTCGGCGCGCAACGTTGATATTGTCGTCGTGCGAACGGGTGTTTCAAATCGGCTCACCAGCAGCTTGCGCAGCGATCTCGCACCGCGGTTAGCCGCTTTGCCGGGTGTTGCCAGCGTCGATGCCTGCTTGACAGAAATGGTATCGCTGGATGCTTTGCACTTAGTTGGGATACCCCTCCGTGGACTCGAACCGGGCGGTGACACCATGAAGTGCTTTACAACGGCGCAGGGAAAATCGCTGCGCCCAAACGATCATTGCAAGGTGCTTTTGGGTAGCGGTATCGCAGCCGCACTGCAATCGGAGATGCCCGATCAAATCGAAATCGAAGGCACAAAATTCCAAATCGCCGGCGTCTTCGAGGCCAACAATCCGTTCGATATCAATAGTATCATTGCCCCACTGGCTGACGTACAACAACTGATGGAACGCCCGGGAATCGTATCTGAGTTTCAATTGCGCGTGATGCCAGAGGTGCGAAATGAATCGTCGCTCAAGGATCTGTGCCGCGAAATTGAGTCGCTGCGGGACGAATCTCACCGACCGCTTGGGTTGGAAGCACAGACGACGAACGATTTTATCGCTAGTGCGACAGAGGCCCAACTTGGCGATGCAATGGCCTGGGCGACCAGCGCGATCGTGCTCATTCTTTCATTCTTGGCGATGCTAAATACGATGCTCATGTCAGTCATGGAGCGCACCTCGGAACTTGGGGTGTTGCGGGCCGTTGGTTGGACACGCCGACGCGTTGTACGAATGATTGTCGGCGAGAGCTTGGTAATTGGTTCTCTCGCGGGGATGGCAGGGCTAGTCGCAGCTTGGGTGTTAGGTCGCGTATTGTCTCAATCACCAGGCGCGGGTTTATTCGTTCCGCGTCAGCTTTCGGCCTGTGCGGCGGCGCTAGGGTGCGGAGCGGCCGTTGTGGCCAGCATTATCGGATCGTTGTATCCTGCGTTTTATGCCGCTAGTGTGCCACCGGTTGAGGCTCTGCGCTATGAGTAGTGACTTGAAAGAAAACGCTATCGAGCACCCGCCAGTTGAGCGTACGCCAATTCTGCAGGCGATTAACGTCTGTCGCACATACGACGATGGACGCGTACAAGCATTGGTAAATGTCTCGCTGACTTTACTCACAGGAGAATATCTCGCAATTATGGGCCCGAGCGGAAGCGGAAAATCAACGTTGCTCAATCTACTTGGGGCGCTCGATCGACCCTCGTCAGGAGAGATCCTGTTCGAAGGCAAGCCGCTGACAAAGGTCGCCAATCTCGATCGTTTTCGCGCTTCCACGCTCGGATTTGTGTTCCAGTCGTTTCACTTGCTTCCTACATTGACAGCGATCGAAAATGTCCAAATCCCGATGTTTGAGTCTTCGTTGGCATCCCGTGCACGGGCAACGAAGGCGGCAAGTCTGTTAGAACTTGTTGGAATGCAGCATCGAGCGAATCATTTGCCGAAAAGTTTATCGGTCGGCGAGCGCCAGCGAGTGGCAATTGCGCGAGCGCTCGCGAACGACCCAAAACTGCTGCTTGCCGATGAACCGACAGGAAATTTAGACTCGACCAGTGGTGCAAGTGTCCTCGAACTCTTAGATCGCTTGCATAGTGAGCAAGGTCTGTCGATCGTCGTAATTACACACGATCCTCATGTTGCAGCCCGGGCACAGCGCACAGTCTGGATACACGACGGGCAGCTCCAGAGCTCGTAAATTAAAGGCGATAGGGATGCGGATTTTTACGGTCGCAAGTAAGAACGTGCGTCGACGTCCGGCACGCTCGATTTTGACTGCGTTCGGAATGGCCGTCGCGATTGGGGCCGTAGTCGCCTTGATCGGAGTTTCCCGATCGCTCGAAACGTCCTTCTTAGATCTGTACAACAAGCAAGGTAACGACCTTGTGGTACAACCACGTGGTGGTGCAGTGCAACTATCCAAAGGAATCAAGTTAGCACTCGGTGTTCAAATCCGACGTATCGCAGGAGTCCGCCAAGTGGTCGGCGGCTTGATGGATATGATCTCCTTCCCAGATAGCGACCTGTTTATGGTCATTGTCAATGGCTGGGAACCCGATTGCCCCGTGCTTGATCGCGTGCATTTACTCTCGGGACATCGGTTGAAAAGTGGCGACGAACAGAAAGTTATGTTGGGCCGCATCCTAGCCGCCAATCTCAAAAAGAAAACGGGTGATCACATCGAGCTCTATGGCCAGGACTTTGAAGTCGTCGGCATTTTTGAAAGCTTCAGCGTATATGAGAATGGCGCGGTCTTCATGTTGCTCGATGAGCTGCAACGACAAATGGACCGCCCCGGCGAAGTTACTGGCTTTGTCGTGGACGTTTTCGATAAAAGCCCATCAGCAATCCGCCGAGTTCGCGAGCAAATCGAAGCGCTTGACGCCAAAGTTGCAGCCACACCGTGCGCCACGTTTGTAAATTCACTTTCCCAATTGAAGATTGCCCGCAAAGTGTCTTGGTTCACATCTGCGTTTGCGCTCATCATCGGTGCTATCGGTATCATGAACACGATGGCGATGTCAATCTATGAGCGCCGCGGTGAGATCGCCTCGCTACGAGCGATGGGTTGGCGCAAGGCACGCGTGGCGCAGCTCGTGTTGAACGAGTCGGTAATTCTCTCGATGGCGGGCGCTGGGCTAGGCGTCGCGATGGGGCTCGCCGTAACAGTTTTTCTGACTTATTGGAAACGTACGTCGGGCCTGGTTCAAGGAGATATCTCGCTGCTGTCCATTAGTGAAGGGGTTTGCGTAGCGCTGGGAATAGCGCTTTGTGGCGCCGCATTTCCAGCGTACCGCTGTGCCAATTTGCCAATCTCCGACACTCTGCGCGGAAGCTGATCAGACTGCAATCACATAAAGTGCTGCAGATCGAAACTAAAACGTATTGACGATACGGCCCTGTTTAACGTTCATATTCTGGACCATTGTGTGGACGTGATAGTGGATAGCGCACTTCAGAATATAGACGAATAGCGCCGCGGGATCTCGCCGATTTCGCAAGAATCCAGCGACACGGCGGCGATACTCGCTCCGGAGTGCCGCCTCCGGCACGCCACGCATTAACTGCCAATAAACTAGCGCTGATCTGCCCAGATTTGTGGCGTTCTCCTTGAGCCATAACCAGCGATGGTTATGCCAATACGCTTCGCGGGTCTGGCTGAAGCGAAAATCGCCGCGAATGAATAGGTCGTCGAGACGATCGAAGTAAGCAGCGGGCTCATACAGCTCCGCCATTAATTGCAGGTATCCATCTCGCAATTCCTCGCGCGTCATGCGGGCGGGAACAATATTCGTCCCAAATTCCTCCTCATGTTCCTCATCCAGCCGCCCCTCAGCGGCCAGTCGTGCGTGGAGTGGAGTCTTCGGAATGGCCGTAAGCATGCCGACCATTGCATGCAACACCCGCGCTTCTTTTAAGTAATCTCGATGCGCGGCAAAAATTGTCGCCTCGTCATGGTCAAACCCTAATATCATTCCGCACCACACATCGAGTCCCGCGTTCTGTATCGTGTGAACCCGTTCGATCGAAGTGCCTCCCTGGCGGACATTTTGATATTTCTTAGTTTCGCGCAGCGACTCCTCGCTGGGGCTTTCAATGCCAACAAATACGGTCGAAATATTGGCATCGACCATGAGGCCCAGCAACTCTGAATCGTCTGCCAAATCGAGCGACGCTTCAGTGAAAAAGGTCAGCGGATATCCGTGATCGAGTTGCCATTGGGTCACGCTGCGTAAGACGCTTTTAATTGCTTGCTTATTTCCGATCAAGTTATCATCCACTATGAACGCCGTATCCAATCCCTGGGCAAGCAGAGCTTCCAATTCTCGCAATATCTGCTCGCTCGTTTTCAGCCGAGGCCGACGGCCGAACGTGACGATGATATCGCAGAATTCGCATTGGAACGGGCAGCCACGCGAGAACTGGATGCTGCCAAATAGATAGTGCTGCATCTTGAGTAGGTCATAGCGCGGCACCGGCACCGTCGTCATGTCGGTTTTGTCGGCCTGTTCATAACGCGACTCATGCCGGCCGTCTTTCCAGTCTCGAAGAAATCGAGGCCAGGTTTCTTCGGCTTCGCCGACGAAGATTACATCGGCAAGTTCACCAAAATACTCCTCGCGTACCGTGACCCACGGTCCGCCGACAACCGTAAAGGCGCCACGAGCTTTGACTTCTGACAGAATCTCTTTCATGCGAGCGCGCTGCACGCTCATTCCGGTCAAAGCAACGATGTCAGCTCGCGCGATTTGATCGTAGTTCAACGGCTCGACGTTTTCATCAAGGATCGTAACCGTATGCTCGGCGGGTGTCAGTGCTGCCAACAATGGCAGGCAAGCCGTCGGCAGATTCGCTCGCTTGTGAAGCAACGGTAGCGCATGTTCGAGCCCCCAATAAGATGTCTCGAACTTAGGATTTACGAATACGATCGTCGACATGGCTCACCCCGACATCAGAGGGATATGAGAATACCGATTTCTGGTCAATCGAACAGAAAGGCATGCCCGGCGAGTTGGAATCGCCGGGCGCATGATAACAGCCAGAAAGCGAAATCGCACGATGTCCTTTTTCGCGCTATTACAAAGGTTTGCCGTCCGCGTTGAATTATTGGCAAATTTCTACGCGAGATGTGGTATTCAGGCCCGCAAACCAGCGGGCGGACGGTGCCAGTGACGGATGTGTTTACGCTTTCAGTAACACTGCGCTCGGATTGAAAAAAATCAAATGCGGCTTCGAAACCGGCGCGAATAATCATCGGTTCCGCAACATTATACTTCATCTTAGGAGTAGTAGTGCGATGTTAGCCTCGGTTATAAAGCTCCGCGCTAGTTGGCAATTAACACCGTTTGTAACATGTGTCCTATGTGTCGGCCCGATAATGAGTCGTATATCACGCTGCTATCGCGGTCCTCGATCGATTGCCCTTCCCGCCGGCAATCCATACGGAACCGAATAGATCGATATCGCTGGGGAATCGGTCGTCGACGGCTCGCACGACAGCTCGGTGTAGCACTGGGTTATAGTCGTGTCCGGCAATTACCGGCACACCGCGGTCGCACGCCCATGCGATATCGGCTTGCGTCGCCGCGTAAGAGTGATCTGCGTCGATGAACACCAAGCTCGGCGTTGGTCCCTCGTAGGAACGGTAGAACTCTTGAGATGTACCGTCGAAAATCCGCACGTGGCAATGCTTGAGGCAGTAGTGAAGCGTGCGGCGCAAGATTACGCGATGGTCATCGGCTGGGACGAAGAATGGATTCCAGCAGAAATTGTCGACCGCGATCAGTTCTTTCTCGGGCGATTTCAGGCTGGCAAGCAGTTGCGTTGTCCAGCCAAACAGGGCCCCGATTTCCACTATGGGCCCATCGAATGCTGCCGCCCGGGCGACCGCCTCTTGAATGCCTTGCTCATCATTCTCGGAGATCCCGCCCCAAACCGTCACGTCGCGGTTTTCCGAGAAGAACACATGCGATTGAACGACGTCCGCTAGAAGACTGCGATGTTTCCAAATTGAGCGCGCCTTCTTCCATCCTCGTTTAAGTTTTCCACGCATGTGAAACGTTGCGCAAATTGTTAGTTAGTGTAGGACGAACGCGTAGCGTTCGAATGGAGGTGAGGATAATACTGAAACTCGACGCTTGATAGCTAGGGCGATGAGAATCGGCTCCAAACGTGCTAGCAACGCGCATTGCACTTCTATACCCCGGAATCGGCAGCTATAAGTTTCCTTCTCTTCAGAACTTACTATTCGATTGGTTCGTTGGGCACCTTTCCTGTGAAGTATCCACGAATATTGCGCAAGCACAGGTGCCGCGTTCGACTATATCATCGTCGGCACCGGCATGTTCGGCAGCGTATTCGCCCGATGCGCCGCGGAGGCTGGCCGCCAAGTTCTGATGATTGATCGCCGTCCTCACATTGGGGGCAATTGCTACTCCGAAAATGTCGGCGGCATCGAAGTGCATCGCTACGGCCCCCATATTTTCCACACGAACAGCCGCCGGGTGTGGAAATTTCTCAATCGCTTCACACGCTTCAACAATTATTGTCACCGCGGCGTCGTACGAATTGGCGAGCGGCTGTTTTCTTTCCCAGTTAATCTTGCCACGCTACATCAGGTTTGGGGCGTGCAAACCCCCGAGGAAGCGTCGCGCCATCTTGATGCGGTCCGAACTCGCAGCAGCGCGGACAATCTGGAGGATTGGGCCATCAGCCAAATCGGGAGCGAGCTCTATGAATTGTTCATTCGCGGGTACACCAAAAAACAGTGGGGGCGTGACCCGCGCGAATTGCCGTCGTCGATCATAAAACGAATACCGGTCCGGCTCTCCTGGGATGACCGCTATTTTGAGGATGCGTACCAAGGTATTCCCGTCGCCGGATATACGCGCATGTTCGAGAACATGCTCGACCACTCAAACATACGTGTCGAGACGGGCGTCGACTTCGCTGCCCACCGCCGCGAGTTCGAACGCGATGGCGCTCAGCTTGTTTATACTGGTAAGATCGACGAGTTCTTCGATTACCGCTACGGAGAGTTGGAGTATCGCTCGCTCCGTTTCGAAACGAAACGGCTACGCGGCGATTTCCAGGTCGCATCGATCGTCAACTATGGCGCCGCAGACGTGCCCCACACGCGAATCGTAGAGCATAAACATTTTGCCTTTCTGAAATCCGACGAGACTATCGTAACCTACGAATATCCGCAGCCTTACACCGCCGGTAGCGAAGCGTTCTATCCTATACGCGACTCGGCAAACACCGAGCGCTACCTGCGCTACCACCACTTGGCTAAAAACTCGTTAACTATCATCGGCGGACGGCTAGGAAGCTACCAGTATTTCGACATGCATCAAGTGGTCGGACAGGCCCTCGCCGCTGCACGTCGCGCATTCGGTGACGCCAGCGAGCTTCGCCGAGCAGCATAACTACTTTTACAAGGTCGTTTACCGCGATGCGAAAAAATCTCGTCGTTTCGGTCGTCGGCGATAACTCGGTGCATCGGACCTGGTTAGAGGGAACCGGTCCGCGGAACTTTGATCTATGTCTCATCTATTACGGCGATATCCTTCAACGCTTTGCCGACGATGCCGAGATTTATCTTGAGCGGAAAGGAATCAAGTTCAGCCTCATTCATGAACTGGCTAAGCGCGAGCTGGCCGATGTACTGTTCCGCTATGAGCGTGTTTGGATGCCGGATGACGACATCGCCGCGGACGTTGATCGAGTGAATCGACTATTTCTTCTTGCCGAGGAACATCGATTGTCGATTTGCCAGCCGGGAATCGGTAGCGGCGATGTGACTTTTCGTACACTTCGCGCCGATCCGCGCTACATCCTGCGCTATTCGCGTTTTGTCGAAATCATGTGCCCCCTCTTTACGCGCGCAGCGCTACAACAGACGCTTCCGACATTCAACGCGAATCGTTCGGGGTGGGGTATTGATTGGTTGTGGGCATCACGCTTAAGGCCTAAAGACCTTGCCGTCATCGATGCGGTGCCAATGGCGCATACCCGTCCACTCTGTAGCGGCGGCGTGCATTCCCAATTGGCGGCGTTAGGAGTTGACCCGGGACGCGAGCATAAGGAATTAGAAGCAAAATACGGACTCCGCATTCGGCGTCGGCTTAGGCGCACTCTGCGTGGCACGGCACGGATTCGAGGTCTACTTACCGATGGTACCGAGGTGTGGACTCAATCGCTCTGGTCGACGATGTGGCGCCGCGAAGCCGCCTAACTTATTGCTTGGGAGTGTTACGCTGCGCGGCGCGAGCGGACCCAAGTCTTCCCACGGCTATAGAGTTGGCCAAGATTGACCGCCGTTTGTTTTGCGGCCCATGCAGAAACCCCCCAGGCACGCTGCGCTCCTGAGCGCACCGCGGTCCCAGATTGGCAGCACGATGTCCTTGTCCAGGACGGGCCGTTGCGAAATCCGCCGATACTGGGCCAGGATTTCCGGCGATGTCGTCTTCAGATAGCGGCGCTGCGTATAGAACGCATAATGGGCGAACAACGCCTCAGGGCACACCATATTTGGCGCGAAAGCCGTTTGGGTAATTCGCATGTCAAAAACGGCTCTTCGTCGGCGATCCGGTTCTCCACTTCTGGCACGCCTTGAAAATCCTCGCCAAACCAGCAGATCGCATTGATCGAGAACCGCGCTGTCCCGTCAATCGGCAATGCTGCCTGTTTCCACAAATCCTCCCGGCCTTTCGCCAAGTCTTTTAGGAACTGGCGATGGATTCGCCGGGCAAACGGGCCACTCCGCCACCCGCACTGGTCGAGACAATCGTTCGCCACCGCGCCCCAGGATTTCGGCAACAGTTCCGCCTGCTGGTGAAAGTGGGAGCAAACAGCGTTGTTCACGATATTACCGAGTATCAATAGCGGCTCCCGTTGACGCAGTCTTTCGTCCCGAAGTTGTACGAGCGCGTCATCAGACATGTAGCAAATGTCATCATCCAGGCGGATGTATATCGTGTCTGGGGCCGTGCATTCGCACATGTAGCGCCAGATCGAATAGCCGATCCGGTCCACCGGCCCTACTGGCTTCGAATCTATGCGGAAGAAATCCGGATACCGATCCGCCAACTGGTAGATGTAGGCCACGTCTCGTGGCCGACGCGTGTTGAGCCACCAGCGATGCTCGCTGATGACATCCCGCCGCCGCAGTAGATAGTTGGCGAGAATCTCTAGATACGGCCGCCGACCGGCTGGCGTGACAGTAACCAGGCGCATGGCATAACTCGGATATTAATAGTGCGGTTGCCGCAGGACGATTGGCGTGAAATCTTACTTAAGTGCGCGCATTCACATCAAGTCCAGAATGCCCGCTCGCCCGGACCTGAGATCGCCCATCGAAAACTAGCCGACGTCGCAGCATTCTAAATGTGCCGCGATTAAGCGAGTTCGAAGCGGTCAAGGTTCATTACCTTGTTCCAGGCCGCGACGAAGTCGCGGATAAACTTTTTCTGGGCGTCGGAACTTCCGTAGACTTCGGCGAGGGCCCGGAGTTGGGAGTTTGAACCAAAAAGGAGGTCGACGCGGGTGCCGGTCCACTTCGGTTCGCCCGTTTTGCAATCGCGACCTTCGAATACGTCTGCATCTTTCGAGGCCGGCTTCCACTCCGTGCTCATGTCGAGCAGGTTCACGAAGAAATCATTGGTCAGCGCTTCGGGGCGCTTGGTGAATACGCCGTGGCGAGACTTGTCGGCATTGGCGCCGAGGACGCGCATGCCGCCGATAAGAACGGTCATTTCCGGCGCGGTTAGCGTGAGCAGCTGCGCTTTGTCGATGAGCAGTGCTTCGGAGGGGACCGTGTACCGGCCTTTGAGGTAGTTGCGGAAGCCGTCGGCGATGGGTTCGAGCACTTCGAACGATTCCACATCGGTCTGCTCTTGCGAGGCGTCCATGCGGCCCGGCTTGAACGCAACGGTGACCTCGTGACCGGCATTTTGTGCTGCCTTCTCAATGCCGGCGCAACCGGCTAGCACGATTAGGTCAGCGAACGAGATTTTCTTGCCACCAGATGCGGCGCTGTTGTATGCGCTTTGGATGCCTTCGAGAGTTTTGAGCACCTTCGCGAGTTGGGCAGGCTGATTGACGGCCCAGTCTTTCTGCGGTGCCAGCCGCACGCGGGCGCCGTTTGCACCGCCGCGCTTGTCGGAGCCGCGGAATGTGGAGGCCGAGGCCCAAGCGGTGGAAACCAGCTCCGAAACGGAAAGACCACAAGCCAGGATTTTGCTCTTTAGCGAAGCAATGTCCGCCGCATCGATCAATTTGTGATTTACCGCGGGGATTGGGTCCTGCCAGATAAGTTCTTCCGCGGGAACCTCCGGGCCAAGGTAGCGAGCGCGCGGGCCCATATCGCGGTGGGTCAGTTTGAACCACGCACGAGCGAACGCATCGGCGAGCTTCCCGGGATTCGCCAAGAAGTTGCATGCGATTTTTTCATAGGCGGGGTCGAATCGCAACGCGAGATCGGTGGTGAGCATCGACGGCGCGATCTTTTTGGAAGGATCGTGAGCGTGTGGAACCGTGCCTGCCCTGCGCCGTTCTTTGGTTTCCATTGTTGCGCACCGGCTGGGCTCTTTGTGAGCTCCCAGTCGTAGCCAAACAGATTCTCGAGGAAGTTGTTGCTCCACTTTGTAGGAGTGGTGGTCCAGGTGACTTCGAGGCCGCTGGTAATTGTGTCGGCACCTTTGCCCGTGCCGAAATCGTTCCTCCAGCCCAGGCCCTGTTCGTCGAGGCCGGCTCCTTCGGGCTCTGCTGCCACGTGGGACGCGGGGGCTGCGCCGTGGGTTTTCCCGAAACTATGACCGCCGACGATTAGCGCGACGGTTTCTTCGTCGTTCATTGCCATGCGGCTAAATGTGTCGCGGATGTCCTTCGCAGCGGCGATCGGGTCGGGGTTGCCGTCGGGGCCTTCGGGATTGACATAAATCAGACCCATCTGCACCGCGGCCAGCGGATTCTCTAAGTTGCGCGAATGAATGTTGCCATCGGCTTTGTCGTCGGAGACGAGGACTGCCTCGTCTTTGCTCTTGTAGGTGCCCTCGGAGCCGTGCTTGTAGCGGATGTCGCCGCCGAGCCACGTGGATTCGGCGCCCCAATAGACGTCGTTATCCGGCTCCCAAACATCCTCGCGACCGCCGCCGAAGCCGAAGGTTTTGAATCCCATCGTTTCGAGCGCGACGTTGCCCGTGAGGATCATGAGGTCGCCCCACGAAATCTTGCGGCCGTACTTTTGCTTAATCGGCCAAAGGAGCCGGCGGGCTTTGTCCAAGCTGACATTGTCTGGCCAACTGTTGAGCGGTGCGAAGCGCTGCTGCCCTCGGCCACCGCCGCCGCGGCCATCGCCTGTCCGGTAAGTGCCGGCGGCGTGCCACGCCATGCGGATGAATAGCGGGCCGTAGTGGCCGAAGTCGGCTGGCCACCAAGGCTGCGAGTCGGTCATCAGGGCGGCGAGATCTTTCTTTACCGCCGCCAAATCGAGGCTATTGAACTCCTTGGCGTAGTCGAAGTCCTCGCCCATTGGATCGGACTTCGAAGAATGTTGGTGCAGCAGATCGAGCCTCAACTGGTTCGGCCACCAGTCGCGATTGGAAGTGCCGCCGCCAGCGGCGTGTTTGAACGGGAATTTGGCTGTGGTAGGCATATTCTTTCTCCTCTAGATTGCAATAGTTTACCCGCCTGAACGTGTGGCGACAATGAACGGGGAATCTACCGGGCGTCGCCGCGACTTGACGGATTGTGGTTCGCGTGCAAGGCATCTCATCGTCTATCGCGCGGAGCAAGCGAACTTGATGCGAGTAGTGCGCTTGATCTTCCGTGAGGGATAACGTTAGCTGACGGTGGGCCGTCACTCCCCAGCAAATCGATACCCTACACCCTGTACCGTAAGCAGGTACTGCGGTCGGGCTGGGTCGGCCTCGAGTTTGCGCCGCAAGTTTGTCATAAATACGCGCAGGTAGTGCGTTTCGCCGATGTGGCCGGGTCCCCACACCTCTTTGAGCAACTGTTGGTGGGTAAGGACTTTGCCAGGGTGCCGGACAAGGGACGTCAGCAATTTGAACTCGATTGGCGTGAGATGCACTTCCTTATCCTGGACCAAAACCTTTCGTGCCGAAAGATCGATCTTTAGATTCGGCAATTCAACCAGCGACGAGTTGGAACCCTCGGTGCGTGATGCGTGACGAAGAGCAACTCGCACCCGGGCCAGCAACTCCTCGGTGCTGAATGGTTTGGTGAGATAGTCATCAGCGCCGCTGTCTAGGGCCGTGACCTTTTGCTGTTCTTGATCTCGCGCCGACAAAATGATGATCGGCGCGGCTAACCAGGTTCGCAGCTGCCTCAGCACTTCTTGCCCGTCCATATCGGGCAGTCCCAGGTCGAGAATCACGAGCTCTGGCGGCTTTTGGGACGCGTGGCGAAGTGCCTCATTCCCGGTGCCAGCTTCATCCAATAGATAGCCGGCGCTCACGAGCGACGCCGCCAAAAACTTCCGAATCGGGAGTTCGTCTTCGATCAACAGGATTGACGGTGAAGAAGAGGTCATCGATCAAATGGCGGCGGGAGTACCTTCGACTTCCAATTCGACAACGGGCGGTGCTTCATCGCGAGGCAGTGAAATTGTGAACTGTGCGCCACCTTCCGAACGATTCCGCACCGAGATTTTACCGCCATGTGCCTCGACAATCGCGCGGCAAATCGCCAACCCTAGGCCGACGCCGCGGCGGCCGTCGGGCGCAACGGTCGACCCTCTAAAAAACTTATCGAATATTTTGTCTTCGCTGCCCGTCGGAATACCAGGCCCGTCATCGGAAACTCGAATTTCCGCGCGACGATCATTTGCCACCGCAGCGATTTCGATCTGGCTGCCAATTGGCGTATATCGCGACGCATTTTCGAGCAGGTTGACGAAAACGCGCTCCATTAAGAAACCATCGAGATTTAGCATCGGAAAATCGGCGGGAATCGAAACCTGAACTCGGTAGCTACTGAGTTCTCGCTTCACGGATTCGAGCGAGACCCCCACGATTTCTTCTAGCACCTGCCACTGGCGGTTGATCGAGACCGTCCCTGTATCGAGCCGCGCCATGTCGAGCAAGTTTTCCACGAGGCGCGTCAAACGGCTCGATTCGTCCACCACACTTTGCAGCATTTCCCGGTCCTGGTCTCGGCAATGCGCGATTAACGCAGACGCGGAACCTGCGATCGTGGCCAGCGGCGTTCGCAGGTCGTGCGACACGGAACTCAGGAGGGAATTGCGAAGCTGCTCGGCTTGCACTTGCAGCTGCGCATCGTGGGCTTGGATTACGGACTGGTCACGCTCAATCGAAAGAGCGATCAGGCTGCCGCACGTTTCGAGCAATCGAATTTGATCGGGATCAAAGAAGCGGTCCTTCTCTTTCGAAGCTACGCCCAACGCGCCAACGATTTGTTGCGAGCCTGACAGTGGCACAAATAACGCCGACGCATTAGGTAGCGTATCAGTGCCAGCGCCCGCCAATCTGCCGTTCGAGGCAACCCAACGCGCTACCACACCATTAACGGGATCTTTGGCGACGCTCGTCTCCTCCCCGAAACGCAGAGATAGCTCTCCGGACGGTTCCCGCAGATACACGGCGACATCCCCATCGAATACTTCTTGCAATTGTCGCCCTGCTGTGCGCACGAGAAAGTCGGAGCCCGAAAGCTCGCTCAACTGGCGCGTCATCCGAAAAAGTTCCGCCGTGCGGCGCTCTTGCTGTTGCGAAGACCGTAGCTGAGCTTTGAGCCGGGTCGTCAACTCGCTGATCACAAGGCCAATGCCGAGCATCACCACGAACGTAATCAGGTACTCGGTGTCACCCACCGCAAACGTCAATCGCGGCGGCACAAAGAAGAAATCAAAAACGAGAACGCTCGCGACGGTGGATGCGATGGATGGGCCGCGACCCAAGCGGGCAGATACATAGGCTACGCCGGCAAGGAAGATCATCACAATATTGGCGTCCGCCAGTTTTGCGACGTGTGCCAGCGAGCCCAACAGTCCGCAGGCCGCGACGACTGCCGCCGCCATTAAATACTCATTCCAGCGAATTACTGCCGGCGGTCGGATATAGCGGGTTGGCGCTGGCGCATCGTCGTCGCCCGAGACAACATACACGTCGATGTCACCGCTTTTGGCGAGTAGCTGATCGACCACCGTCGATATGAACCAACTTTTCCAACGTGGTTGGGCCGTCTTCCCGGCGACGATCTTCGATACATTTCGCGACCGCGCAAAATCGAGCAGCACGTCGGCCACGTTGAGTCCGACGAGCATTTGTGTTTCGGCGCCGAGTTGCTCCGCCAGGCGCAAATTGCGGGCGGTGTCTTCCTTAATCGCGGCGGACATGCGTCCTTCGACGCCGGTGTCGACCGCAACTGCCAGCCAGCCTGCCCCAATCGAGCTCGCTAGTCGCTTTGTGGCGCGAATAATTTGCACATTGGTCGGGCTGGGTCCAACGCATACCAACAGTCGCTCGGAAGTTAGCCATGGCGCATCGATCGCTCGTTCTTGCCGGGCGGATTCTACGTCCTGCTTCACGCGGCTCGCGGCCTGCCGCAGCGACAACTCCCGCAGCGCGACGAGATTGCCTTTTTGGAAGAAATTCTCGAGCGCTCGCTCGGCTTGTACCGGCAGATAGACTTTGCCGGCGGCGAGGCGGCTCATAAGGTTGTCAGGCGTGATATCGATCAGCTCGATTTCGTCGGCTCGCTCCAGAACCGTATCCGGCAGCGTTTCTTTGACCGCGACATTCGTGATCTGAGCAATAACGTCGTTCAGGCTTTCGATATGCTGAACGTTCAACGTTGTCCACACGCTGATACCCACCGCCAAAAGCTCTTCGACGTCCAACCAACGCTTCGGATGCCGCATTCCCGGCACGTTTGTGTGGGCGAGTTCATCGACCAGCACGAGTGCCGGCTTACGCGCTAAAACAGCATCGAGGTCAAACTCGCGCAGTGCGGCACCGCGATAAGTTATCGTGAGCACGGGAAGGCATTCCAGCCCTTTGAGAAGCGCCTCGGTTTCAGATCGGCCGTGCGGCTCGACATAGCCAACAACTAGGTCGGTGCCGCGAGCGCGTTCGGCCTGGGCGGCCTTGAGCATTGCATAGGTTTTCCCGACGCCGGCCGCGTAACCAAAAAATATTCTCAGCTTACCACGTTTAGCGCGATGCTCTTCATCGCGAACGCGTGCCAGTAACGCATCGGGGTCGGGCCGCTGATCGTTCATTTACTCTCGCGTGTTCTTCTCTATTGTACCTTTCCGATGGACCACTGTTTACAGGCCATTTTCCAGGAAACGGAATCGGCTCGGTGAGCCAATCCAAAAATCGGCACCACAGACGGCGTTTCCACCTACTCGAAATCCGTTCGCCCTTGCGCGACGTCTTATCTTCGCCACCACGCGAAATTAAAAGGATCATGTTTACCTCCAATCCTCCGAAGTCCATTTTTAGAAGCGGCGCCGGCCAGCGAAAGGTTCTCGCGAGATGTGCAGCCTACGGGGAACCACAGCGAAGGTCCGGCGCCGCCTTGGGGGCTTCGACGAATGTGTTATTGCAACGCATCAAGTGCTAAGTTGACTTTCAATACGTTCACAAGCTTGACGCCGACCATTTCGTTAAGCGGCGCTTCGGCACTGTCATTCAGTAGTTTTTCAATTTGCTCTCGAGTCTGTGGCAATTCATGTTTGGTTTTGGCCGCGCGAGCAGCCGCGACACGATCAAGTTGGTACATCGCATTATCCAGCGTGATGTGCGGATCCAACCCCGAGCCCGATGCCATTACCATGTCGGCCGGCACGGGCTGAACAGCTGTGTCCGAATGAGCCGCCCACCACACGTTGAAAAACGCGGTTTGGAGATCGTCTCCATTCGTTTCCGGCCACGTTGCAGCATCACCCTTCGCGTAGCTCGCTAAGAACAGCCCCGCCAGATCTTTCGGAGCAATTTCAATGCCCGGGTTCGCAGCCTTCCATTTGGCCACATCGTCCGGATGATCCGCCTGCCACTTCGTCAAAAATGTACCGACCGCGGCATCCGAGCCCGCCCAATGGTCCGCAATGCTCGAATCGTCAGCCATCCATTTCGTCAGCACATCGCGATTCTTTTCAAGTTTCGCGCGCGCCCAAGTGGCAATATCCGGTCCCACAGGTCGACCGTCTTTGTATTTCAGCACCTGGCCCAACATTCCTTCCACACGCTTCCTCAACACAGGATTGTTCGCACCCAAGTTTGAACCGCTGGAGGCAGCCCCATTGAACGACGCGGCTGATGGACGTGGGTGGAAATATTCGTCGGCCGTAAACGGCTGGGCGATCAGCAGTGAGCCGATTGCGACTCCGTCCTTATTGCGTACCAGGCTGCCGTTGGCCTTGTCGGGAAACACCCCTTGGCCGATCGCCCACAGCACGAGCGGATACAGAACACAGCAAATCAACACCGTGAGCGACAACAGCCACAGATTTGCACGTATATGTTGAGACATGGAATTCACTTCACCTTTCCTACGAAACCAAATGCAAACCGACCAGCGTCATGTCGATCAATTTAATGCCGATGAACGGCACGATTACACCGCCCAATCCCCAAATCAGGAGATTGCGCCGCAGCAGCGCATCTGCGCCGACGGGACGATACGCAACGCCTTTGAGAGCGATGGGAATCAACATGGGGATGATAAGCGCATTGAAAATCACAGCCGACAGAATTGCCGACGCAGCCGAGTGTAAATTCATAACGTCCAGCGGCTTTAGCCACGGCAGTGTGGCCGCGAACATCGCAGGAATGATCGCGAAATACTTTGCCAGATCGTTAGCAATCGAAAACGTGGTGAGCGCGCCACGTGTGATGAGCAGCTGCTTGCCAATCTCCACGACTTCAATCAGCTTGGTCGGATCGCTATCCAGGTCGACCATGTTCCCGGCTTCTTTCGCAGCCTGCGTCCCGGAGTTCATCGCGACGCCGACATCCGCCTGCGCGAGCGCCGGTGCATCGTTCGTGCCGTCACCCATCATCGCGACGAGCTTGCCGTCCGCCTGCTCCTTGCGAATGTAGGCCAGCTTGGCTTCCGGCGTGGCTTCGGCGAGAAAGTCGTCGACGCCGGCGTCCGCAGCAATCGCGGCCGCGGTCAGCCGGTTGTCGCCCGTGATCATCACCGTTTTGATGCCCATCTTCCGCAGTCGGGCAAACCGCTCGCGGATGCCCGTCTTCAAAATGTCTTGCAGCACGATCAGACCGGCGATCGTGTTTCCTTTTGATACGAGCAGCGGAGTCGCGCCCTTCGAGCCGACACTGTCCACTTGTTCCTGGCAGCCCCTCGGCACGTCGCCGCCAAGCTTCGTGATGTGCTTGATAACCGCGTCCGGCGCCCCTTTGCGGATGACCGATCCGTCGGCCAGATCGACGCCGCTCATTCGCAGTTGGGCCGTAAATTCAACGAAGCGCGCGTCGGGAGGCAGGATGTCGGCGGTTAGAGCGCCGTTTCCATTTGTCGCGATGTTCTCATCTTGGCGGTGATACAGTTCAACAATACTTTTGCCCTCGGGCGTTTGATCGGCAGAAGACGCGAGTGCCGATAGCTTGCCCACTTCTCCCACCGAGCAGTTTCCGAACGGTACAAACTTTGTCGCTTTGCGATTGCCGATCGTGATCGTTCCGGTCTTGTCCAGAAGCAACGTGTCGACATCGCCCGCCACTTCGACCGACTTGCCGCTCTTGGCGAGAATATTTGCTCGCAGTGCTCGATCCATACCGGCGATGCCGATCGCGGCCAGCAATGCGCCAATCGTCGTGGGAATGAGGCACACTAGAAGTGCGACAAGCGTCGGCACATCGGTGCCCAAACTCGTGACCGGCGAGCCGCGGAAATCAGTCATGTAGATTTCAGCGTTACGCGCCATTGGCCAAAGTGCGACCGTGACAATCAAAAAGATCAGCGTGAATGCCGCTAAAACCAGCGCCAGCGCGATTTCATTTGGTGTGCGTTGGCGCAGTGCACCTTCGACGAGTGCAATCATTCGATCCAGAAACGAATCGCCAGCTTCCGCCGTGATTTCGACCACAATACGGTCCGACAACACGCGCGTGCCGCCCGTTACGCCCGACCGATCTCCCCCCGCTTCGCGAATAACCGGCGCACTTTCGCCGGTTATCGCCGATTCATCGACCGAGGCGATCCCTTCGATGATTTCACCATCGCCAGGAATAAGCTGACCGGCCTCAACAACCACATGATCGCCGGCCGAGAGATCCGTTGAGACCGTTTCCTCGATCTTGCCGCCGCGTGTCAGCCGGTAGGCAGGCGTTTCACGCCGTGTCTTCCTAAGCGAGTCCGCCTGGGCTTTGCCCCGCGCTTCAGCAAGCGCGGTGGCGAAGTTGGCAAACAGCACAGTCACGAATAACCAGAAGTCGAGCGCAAGTAAATAGGTAATCGTGACCTGGCTTGCGTAGCCAAAGAGCGTCGCAATGGTGAACGCGATCGTCAGCACGGTGCCGACCTCGACCACGAACATCACCGGATTCTTCCATTGAATATCTGGCCGCAGCATGACGAATGACTGCTTGAATGCGGCTCGCAAAAGTTCGGGCGCAAACAACCCCGCACGTCGACTGGCGCGCGCGCGCTCTTCGACGCTTCCGTCGGTCGATTGGGCGTAATTGGCTGTGGCGAAACTGTCATCGTTGACATGGGAAACTCGAACTATCGATTGAATGAGTGGATTGGAATTTAGTACCTGCTCGAATCAACTACCGAACGGCAACGGGCCTAAGTGTTCGGCTACCGGTCCCAACACTGCAGCCGGCAGGATCGTCAATGCTCCTAGCAGCAGGATCGTGCCGAACAACACGCAGCCGAACGTGAATGTGTCGGTGCGAAGTGTTCCGGCCGTCATGGGTGCCTTTTTCTTGGCGGCCAAGCTACCCGCGAATGCAAGTGGGGCCAGGATCGGGATAAAGCGGCCAAATACCATAACCAGACCGCATGATATGTCCCAGTGTGGACCATAAGGAGCGAGTTGGTTGTTGTTAAATCCGTACGTGTCGCCGAGGCCTTCAAAGCCAGAGCCATTGTTCGCCGAGGCGGAAGTAAATTCGTAGAGTATTTCCGAGAAACCATGCGCACTAGGATTGTTTGTAGCTTTAGTTCCCCAATCGGTAACTGCAAACAGCCCAGTCGGTCCCAAAATCAGTAGCGGGTGAATCAAAAAGGCCAGCATGGCGAGTTTCATTTCGCGGGCTTCAACCTTCTTGCCAAAGTATTCGGGCGTTCGGCCGACCATCAAGCCAGCGATGAAGACGCCAATAATCAGGTAGATCAAGAAGTTAATCAGGCCGACGCCCACGCCGCCCCAAATGCAATTGAGCCACATACCAGTGATCGGCGTTAGGCCGGCCAGCGGGTTGAGGCTATCGTGCATGCAGTTCACCGACCCGTTGGAAGTATTCGTGGTTAGCGCCGCCCAGGTGGCCCCGGCCGAAGTTCCGAATCGTAGTTCCTTGCCCTCAAGATTTCCTAACGACTGATCGACGGGTAGGCCAACAACGGTAGCCAGCGCAATCTCGCCTTTGCCGCCTGCAGCAGTACGATCGGGAACTTCGTAGGTGCGCTCTGCGTGGGCAGTTAAGCCCGGATTGGGCTGCATCGTGTCGTAGTACACTACCCAGACAATGCTCGCGGCCGAGAGCACCAGCATGACGCCAAAGATCACGGCAGCGTGCCGGAAACTGTTGATCATCTTCCCAAACATGACCAGCGTGGCTACGGGAATGAGAATGATACCGACGCAGGACAGCAAGTTGGTCCAATCGTTCGGGTTTTCAAACGGATGCGTGCTATTGGCCCCGAAAAACCCGCCGCCATTCGTACCGAATTGCTTTACTGCGACAATCGCCGCTACCGGACCGCGGGCGATCGACTGCAGGATGGGATGCCCATCTGGCCCCGTACCCATAGCGCCCTGCTCTAAGCCGGCGACTTCCGCATTGCCCTGAAACGTCATCGGCGAACCGCCGACGATCAATAACACGGCCACAATGAAACATAGTGGGACGTAGAAATACATTAAGCCACGCCACAAATCCAGGTAAAAATTCCCCATATGCTTGTCGCCACGTAAGCCGCGAATGATGGCCACCAGCACGGCTAAGCCCAGGACGGGCGAGAGCATCTGCTTCCAACAAACCAAGAAGATCTGAGTGAAATACGAGAAGTGGATTTCACCGGAATAATGTTGCTGGTTCGTATTGGTTAGGAACGAAATCGCCGTGTGGAAAATCGTCGTCGGCGACAGCATGCCCTTGTGATCGGGGTTGAGCGGCAAATGGGGCTGAAAGGTCAAAACCAAAAAGCCGACGACAAGCGTCAGCAAATTGAACAGCATGAACGCCAGCGCGTATTGCGTCCATCTTTGTGGACCGGTATCGATGCGGTTTTCGATCCGCTTAAACCAGCTTGGCAGAGCATATTTGCCCTCGAATACCCAAGCCATGTACCGGCCAATGGGGATGGCAAGTACAAAAGTTATTCCAAGAACCAAAACCGGGAGCGTCCACATGGCGGCTCAACCTTTCGACGTTAAAACCATTCGGGGCGCAATAACGCCGCCATCAAGTAGATAAATAAGAAGATCGTTGCGCAGACTGTCAGCAAAATCATGGCGTCTCCTTCTTACACGCGTTCGCACGCCGCCAGGAACGCGAACATCAATCCCATTGCGACCAGTGCCAGGACTGCCATCGCAGGGATCCAAATTGTGAGATTCATAGCAAAGCTCCGCAAATTGTAGGATTACACTTTTCGATCTTGGCTGCTATCACGGAACAGCCAATCCGTTAAGAGCAGCAACAGCCAGACTGCTCCCAACACAAGCGCCGCGAACACTATTTCGATATTGCCCATTGTCCGTACCCGGCCGAAAAGTCGTTCTCGAGCTGCCTCGAAACAACACTCGATCCCTCAGCCATGGCAAAGCACTTCCTATTCCCGAATGAAACCACGAGCGAACGGCAACGTTCAACGGTCAATTTTTTTGTTCGATCAATGGATAAGTGTGCACAACCGCGATTAAGCGCGCCGGTTTGACACATTCTTCCGTTCGACTGGGCCGCTCTAACACGGCTCATTCGAACAGTCACTACGCGTCGCGGGCGAATGAACGTTTGCCTTGAGGCCTCAGTTTCTATTCGACTAATCATACCGATGACCACATCAAGATGGTGTCAATAATGAGCCAGGGCGTATTAAGAAAGTATCAAGATTCGGCATCTTCTCTCTCACGCTGCCAACACCTGGCTTCCGTATCCGGCCCAGCCGCCGCAGGTCAGACAGTGGCGTAGACGTTCGATTCGAAACGGTGCTGTACGAAGTCTTTATCCGTCTCATCAACTTCGCCGGTGCGAATTCGTGTCACGCTTTCAATTTGCGTAACCACGATTCGGCCATCGCCGACTTTCCCGGTTTGCGCGCTTTGAAAAATGGCATCAACCACCGACTCGGCTTCGCTGTCCGCGACGATGACCTCGACTTTCGTATTCTGCGCAAAGGGCTGCTCGGCTGTCACGCCGCGATATTGGAGGAGCGAACCTTTCTTGTGCCCGCGCCCCATTACCTCCGTAACCGTCATCCCTTCGACGCCCGCTTTCACCAGCGCATCCTTGACATTTTGCAATTTGCTGTGGCGAATGATCGCTTCAACCTTTTTCATGGAAATAGCCCATCTATCGATGGCTCCTGCTTGTTAGTGAGTAATCGAAACCAAACCGCTTGGCATTTGCTCGCTTCGGCCGAAACGCCGGTTTAAGCGGCGGTTGTTCCTGATCGTCTCGTAGCAACCAATCAGAGAACATCAACATGACCCATGTCACACCGCCTAATCCGACGGACGCAACTAGCACAATAAACTCGTTCATGGTGTTCTCCATTCAACGGCACATCGACCGGCGAACCCTTTGAAATCAACTGGTGATCGCCCGACGTCTGCCGTCAACTGAATACTAACGATGATCGTGTCAAAAAGGCCTCAAGGTTGAACCGCAAGTTGTCAAGAATGCGTTAAGACTTCCGCGTCTTAATGCGCCTTTTATGTACGGTGCCGCGATCTTTGCGCCGTCTTGATATCCGGTCGATTAATTCGTGATAGTTGTTAGCACGCCATGGGCGGAATTCGGAAGCTCAGCGCAAACTTCGATCCACTACTTGAGTTGCGGCAGCGCGAGTCGCGCTAAGATGGCGCTAGATACGCAATTCCAAGCAGCGTTCTCATTACTGTCATCGGCGAAAGAATGCGCCGATCAAGCATTCAACTAGTTAGCGAGATTCGGAGAGCGCGCAACTGTTATGCAACCCAAGAGTAGAGTTACAGATGCTTCGGATCGCAATCAATACGCACGGGCGCGCTGAAGCGCGGTGATCGACGCCCATGTCGACTCGCCCAAGTCATTCCGATAGTGGCGGCATGGAATGATATCGCAAGAAATGAAGGTTCGGGAACTGACGCAAATGCTGAAGCGCCCGCTCCTACGCTTTGCCCAAAATTCGCCCGCCAAACGCCATAATCGCTTGCCGAATAATTCGTTCCCAACCTATGACGCCACAAAATATAATCCGCCGCGTCCACGCTGCCGCTGTGATCGAAATCGCCCGCTAGGGGCACCGTCGTGGGAATCGTGCCCGGGAGAAACATATCCGCAAGATCGAACGTCGTCGGTGTCGCGGCATCGCCCAATAACGGGCCAACTTGGAAAATCTCCTGCATCGTCTTCAAGTCTGATGAGTGGGTGTAATTCAGCGAACTTGCATAGCCATACCCTTTCGCCAGCGGCGAGATCACAATCTCCATGATCGTGTGGCTAAAGTCATCAGCATTCGAGCCTTCGGTTTCATCGTTCCAAATGATGATCGCGCCGTTATTCTGATAAGCTTGTGACGCCATGATCATTGGCACAATCGTCGCCAAAAAGTCGTCTCCCTGCTTAATGGCAGCTCGGTCGCCGGTAAGCCCTTTGTACCCAGCCGTTAGCGCAGTGTGCATGTCGTTCGACTGATTGGGCGTAATCCAGTTGTAATCCGCCGTGCTATTGTTATTCAGCTCGATTTGCAACTGTTGCAGCGGAGCGTAATGCACAGCGGCCGGGTTTGATGAGGTCGCGTTGTTTCCGCCGTTCGTATCTGTGAAAAACGCAGGCGGATTGTGCTTTACCGCATAGTCGTATCGCAAGCTTCCGTTGTATGCGTTGTGAACCGTAGTATAGTTACCCGAACGATTGTTGATTGGCGAAACCCACTGGCTTTGCGGCAGCACATAGCCGGCCGCATCCGTGTCGATATCTTCCTGGTACGACTTCCACGTGTGCCCATCTCGATGAAGATACGCCGTCAAGTGGGCGTTGGTCGTCTGGTTGTTGCCACTCGATCCGTACGGCGTATTATCGTTCGCTACTCCAAAGTTCGTGCCAGCTTCAGACCAAATATAACTGGGTTCAGATGGGTGAATGTGTGGATTGTTTCCAGAAGCTGTCGCCAACACGTTATGGTATGCCGTGGCATACGATACATCCGTATTGATGCTGATCGGCGTAGACGCTCCGTACAAAGTCACCTGCGGATTGAGTGCCCCGCCGTTAAAATTTGAGTTAACAATGCTGTTGATGAACGGCGCATCCGCGTTGTTGAAAATCTGATGCGGCGCTGATGTATCCGAAGTAGGTTGTGTCCAGTTGTGGTTCTCCATCGCAATGACGAAGACGGACTTCACGGATTCGGCGCCTGAAGGACAGCAATAAAAGTTGCACGATATGAACAATGCCGCGATGACGATCTGCCGCTGTATTCCACACATATCGAACCGACTTCGCCTTCTCCGCATCGTGTGCGTCCCACTCAACATCTAGTTTAGCGCCAGTGAACTCTACCGCGCATCATAACCCAAATTCGGGCTAAGCCACCGCTCAATGTCTGCAACATCCATCTTTTTGCGAGCGGCGTACGATTCGACCTGATCTTTACTGATCCGATCGACGGCAAAATAGCGTGCCTGCGGATGAGCAAAATACAAACCCGATACGGACGCCGCAGGATGCATTGCGTAGCTCTCTGTCAAATGAATTCCAGCAACCTGCTCGGCATCGAGAAGTTGAAATAATGTTTGCTTTTCTGTGTGATCTGGCTGCGCGGGGTAGCCCGGTGCTGGGCGAATCCCGCGATATTTCTCCTCAATGAGTTCCTCGCTCGAAAGCTTTTCGTCGTTGCCATATTCCCAATCGCGGCGCGCCTGTGCGTGCAAGTACTCGGCAAACGCTTCCGCCAAACGATCCGCAAGAGCCTTTACGAGGATCGCATTGTAGTCGTCATGTTCGCGATTGTACTGGGCGGCAAGCTCATCCGCGCCGATACCGGTCGTGACCGCGAACGCCCCCACGTAGTCATGCCGGCCACTATCGACCGGTGCAATGAAGTCGGCCAGCGAATGGAACGCCGATTGACCCTTCCGCTCCCATTGTTGTCGCAGCGCATGGAAGCGGCACTTTTCTTGCGTGCGCTCGTCGTTCTTATAAACGATGATGTCGTCACCTTCGCTCGCTGCCGGCCAAAAACCGTATACGCCACGCGCTGTTAGAAGTTTCTGCTTGATGATCCCATCTAAGAGCTCATTCGCATCGTCGAAGAGTTTGCGGGCCGTCTCTCCCAGCTGCGGGTCGTCAAAAATGCGCGGGTACTTCCCTTTGAGCTCCCACGTCATAAAGAACGGCGACCAATCGATGTACTCGCGCAGTGTCGCTAGGGAAAAGTCGTGTAGCACGCGCGGGCCAATAAACTTCGGTTTTGGAACGTCTACAGTGGACCAATCCGTGGCAAAGCGGCGCGACAACGCTTCGGCGTAGGGAAGCAACTTCACGTCTTGCCGCTTTGCGTGCGACGCGACTAACTGTTTTTGCAGAACTCGATTTTCTTCGGCAAGCTGCGTCCGGGCCACCGGATTGATCAGCTTTTCCACGACGCCCACTGACCGCGATGCATCTAGCACATGCACCACTTCCGACGAGTACATCGGCGCGATCTTCACCGCGGTATGCTTCGCGCTGGTGGTCGCGCCACCAATGAGCAGTGGCAGCTTCACACCCGTCCGCTCCATCTCGCGGCCGACGTGAACCATTTCATCAAGACTTGGCGTAATCAGCCCAGAAAGGCCGATGATGTCCACATTCTCTTTTCGCACAGTTTCCAGAATCTTCTCGCACGCCACCATCACGCCTAGATCAATCACTTCAAAGTTATTGCAGCCGAGTACGACGCCCACAATATTCTTGCCGATGTCGTGTACGTCGCCTTTAACGGTCGCCAAAAGCACCTTCGCCCGCGCTTGCCCCGCCGTGCCCGCGGCTTCTTTTTCCGCTTCCATGTAGGGAGTGAGATACGCGACCGCCTTCTTCATCACTCGGGCGCTTTTCACCACCTGCGGGAGAAACATTTTACCCGCCCCGAACAAATCGCCAACGACGCTCATGCCGTCCATGAGCGGACCTTCGATAATTGAGAGTCCGCTGGGGAATTTCTGCCGCGCTTCCTCGGTATCTTCGTCGATATATTTGACGATCCCCTTCAACAGCGCATGCTTGAGGCGTTCCTCGACCGGCCCCTTGCGCCACTCCTCATCCGCCTCCGCGGCTGGCCCGCCCTTCCCTTTGATCTTTTCGGCATGCTCGACCAGTCGCTCGGTCGCGTCCGGCCGACGATTAAGTATGACGTCTTCGACCAGTTCCTTTAGATGCGGCTCGATTTCTTCGTACACCGCGAGCTGCCCGGCATTCACGATGCCCATGTCCAGCCCGGCGCGGATCGCGTGGTACAAGAACACCGCGTGAATCGCTTCGCGAACTGCGTCGTTGCCCCGGAACGAGAACGACACATTTGAAACACCGCCCGAAATGTGAACGCCTGGGCACGCCGCTTTTATTTTCGCAATCGACTCAATGTAATCGACCGCATAATTGTTGTGCTCGTCTATGCCGGTTGCGACCGTGAGAATGTTGGGATCGAAGATGATGTCTTCGGCCGGGAAACCAACCTTCTCGGTCAACAGCTTGTACGCCCGCTTGCAGATGCGCACTTTATCCTCGAGCGCAACCGCTTGGCCTTGCTCGTCGAACGCCATCACGACGACTGCAGTTCCGTACCAACGGCACAGCGTCGCCCGGCGGATGAACTCTGCTTCGCCATCCTTGAGGCTAATCGAGTTGACGATCGATTTACCTTGCAGCGTTTTCAGGCCGGCCTCGATCACTGTCCATTTACTGCTATCGACCATCGTCGGCACAGCCGCCACTTCCTGTTCATCAGCAGCGAGCCGCAGGAACTTCGTCATCACTGCTTCACCGTCGAGCAGTGCTTCGTCCATATTCACGTCGACGACGTTCGCTCCGCCATCAACCTGTTGTTTGGCGATTTCAACTGCGGCCTCATAGTTTTCATCCTTAATCAGCCGGGCGAATTTCCGCGAACCAGTGACGTTGGTCCGTTCGCCGATCATCATGAAGTTGCTCTCGGGCCGCAGAGTGAACGGCAGCGAGCCACTCAATCGCAAGTAATGAGGTGGCGAAGTCTTCTTGTGAGGTGCGAGGCCGCGAATCGATTCACCAATCGCCCGAATGTGATCGGGCGTCGTCCCACAGCACCCACCAACGATATTTACCCACCCCCGCTCCGCAAACTCGCCGACAATGCGAGCCATATCCGCGGGGCCCAAGTCGAATTGCCCCATCTCATTCGGCAACCCGGCATTGGGGTGGCAACTGATCCAAGTCGAAGCGACCTGTTGGAGCGATTCAATATGCGGCCTCATCGGCACCGGACCGAGCGCGCAGTTCATTCCCACCGACAGCATCGGGAAGTGCGACACCGCATTCCAAAACGCCTCGACATCCTGGCCCGACACAAACGTCCGGCCACCGTCGCCAAACGTCCCCGATATCATCACCGGTACGCGAATTTTATGCTCGTCACAATATCGGCTGATCGCGAACAAGCACGACTTCAAATTGAGCGTGTCGATCGCCGTTTCCGGCAGCAGAATGTCGACCCCAGCCTCGACCAACGCCGCGACTTGCTCATAGTACGAATTCGACATCTCATCAAACGTCGTGCCTCGATAGCTGGCGTCTTCCACATTCGTACTGATCGCCATCTGCTTGGTCGTAGGACCAATCGAACCCGCCACAAATCGCGGCCGGTCGGGCGTGCGTTCGCTAAACTCATCGCACGCTCGCCGTGCGCAAGCGACAGCAGCCGCATTGATCTCACGCACCAACTCGTTCGGCAGTCCGAATTCCTCCATGCCGACGCGGCTGGCGCCAAACGTATTCGTTTCAACGATATCCGCCCCGGCCGACAGATAGTTGTGGTGAATCCCCGTTATCTTGTCCGGATGAGTCAGGCAAAGAATATCTGGAAAATTCTTGAGGTCCTTGGTGTGCTTGGCGAATCGCTCGCCACGGACTCCCTTTTCGTCCAAGCCGAGCGCCTGGACTTGCGTTCCCATCGCGCCATCCAGCAATAGGATTCGCTCCGAGAGAAGCGAATTGAGCAGGTCGGTTTTATCAGTATGTGCAGTCAAGTAGTTTGGTTTTGCAGCGCTCTACGAGTGGTGACAGCCAGTAAACGGAGCTGAGACTCGTCGCTAGAAAAGGACAGTCAAATTGTCGGCAGGTTCAGGCACGGCCCGCCATCGCCATCGACAGCAGCCCCAGGCCCGAGCACTACATAATAGGCCGCAATTGGGCAGCCTGACAACGTCGCGACCGCCTTCGCATCCCCCTCCAGCAGCCGCGTCGGTCGAGCCTACGGCGACCGGGAAACGTGAAACATGCCGCCAACCAAGGAGCGCATGGTTCGGCGAACTAAGACGATATCTCCCGGAGCGACACGCAAGTTCTTATCCTCATCGCGTTTTGCGTGCGCGAGGCTAATCTCGATGATGATCGGCTCTTCCATCTTAGGAAGCTGCCGAATGATGAAGACCAGATCGGCAAGCCGCGAAACTTTGCCCCCCGCGAGTTCGATGGCGTCCAGAATATGCGTATCCTTTGCGGTTTTCAACTCAACATCGGCAGGCGCTGCCGCCAGTCCCTCTATCCGAAACGTGCGCTTTTCCGCCGGCAAGACGGTGATGGTGTCGCCATCGCTGAGCGACCGGTCTTCAATACCGCTGGAAATCGTTTCGGACAAGTCGATGGTCACTTTGTCCGGCGAATTCTTTGCTTGTGACAGCGAATTCTCTGTGAGAGACGCAAGTTGTACTTTGCTGTCTACATCGTTTGTGGCGCGCAGCGGGGGCGCGTCTGCGGCGAGCGACACGCCTCTGCGATGTTGCACTTCAACCTTAGTGCCAGCATTCTCGCTCAGGCCGCCGACTGCCTGAAGCGCCGCGACGAGGTCGCTCGACCCGCTTGGCAGCTCAATCGTGCCCGGCCGAGCAACTGCCCCAGCGACGGAGATATGGTACGCGGCCTGCATCGTAACCACGATTTTGACGCTTGGTTGTGAACTAATTCGGTGGGTAATAAGGGCGGTTGCGATTCGTTCTTGGGCAAATTCGGGTTCCAGCCCACCGATCTCAACGTTGCCAACCTCGGGAAGAAGGATCGACCCGTCGCTCGCGACTTTTGCCGTTATCGGTTGCGATCCGCTCCTAGTTCTCTCGGTGAGAATCGTTATCGCAACCAAATCGCCCGGGCGAATTCGTGATTTCGCGCCGTCATCTGGAGAACCCGCTTCGAGTTCTACGCACGGTCGCGGCGATACTAGCGGCGCCTGAAATTCAATCGGCAGACTGCGCGTCGTATAGATCGGAGTCCGGCAACCGCCAAGTATTGACGGTAGAAGGAGAAAGACGCCAATGCGCAGGCGACTACGTACGAACCGCGAGGTCGTGCAGACACGACCGGTTCCGCGCATAAGTCGGTTGTTCGTCGGCGAGATCCGCGGGCGGAGCATTGTCAGCCCAAGCGATGAGATAAGTGATACGGTGACTTGCGGCACAATCGAGCCTTCTATGGGCATCGCGATAAGGTGGGGTAGTACACGAAAGCGACATGCACGCTCAAGCGGACTTCGCGAATTGCGTAATCGACCGCTGATAAGAACATACGCGCCAGCGATGCTAGCGAGCGGATTTGCTACACTGGGCGAATGCGACAGCTTATAAAAAACGCCAGCGTTGTGCTGCCCGACGGCATTCACGCGGTTTCGGTCGTATTGGAAGGAACAAAAATCGCCGAAATCGACCCCGCCCGGCAATTGCGAGTTGATGAGACGATCGATGCGGTGGGGCTCCACCTCTTGCCGGGCGTAGTCGACGACCAAGTCCACTTTCGCGAGCCAGGCCTGACGCACAAAGAGGACTTGGCGACGGCCAGCCGAGCCTGCGCCAAAGGTGGCATCACGACGTTTTTGGAGATGCCGAACACCGTGCCTGCGACCACGACGCAAGCCCGCTTGGAAGAAAAGTTGGCGTTGGCCGCATCTAAGTCGCTGGTGAACTATGGGTTCTATATCGGGGCGACCGTCGACAATGTCGACGAATTGAAACGAGCCCACCGCACGCCGGGAATCAAAATATTCATTGGTTCGAGCACAGGTGATTTGCTCGTCGACGAGCAAGCCGCACTGGAGCGAATTTTCGCTGAAACGACGCTCCCGATCACGGCCCATTGTGAAGATGAAACTACGGTGCGAGCGAATGCGGCCAAGCTCGCTGGCACGCACGATGTCGCTGATCACTCGCGGATCCGCGATCATGAGGCAGCGATCATCGCAACGCGGCGATCGATCGATCTGGCATTTCGCCATCACCACCGATTCCATGTGCTGCACGTCTCGACGGGCGCCGAAACCGAATTGCTCCGCGATCATCGCAATCTCATCACCGGCGAAGCTTGCGTCCACCACCTTCTTTTTAGTGTTGACGATTACGCGCGACTCGGCACACTCGTGCAGATGAACCCTTCGCTCAAAACGCGCGAAGACAATGCTGGGCTGTGGCAAGCGCTCGCCGACGGCCGATTGAAAGTTGTGGCCACCGATCACGCGCCCCACACGCTCGAAGAAAAGCGGCGGTCTTACCCTGCCTCGCCATCGGGTCTGCCGGCGGTGGAGAATTCGCTGGCGCTGATGTTGAATGAGGTACGCAACGGTCGCTGCACGCTGGAACAGGTGGTTCACTGGATGAGCGATGCGCCGGCGCGCGTGTGGGACATCGTTAGAAAGGGCCGCATCCAAGTTGGATACGATGCGGACCTGGTGCTGGTCGATCTGGAACGGGTGCACGAGATCCGCAATGAAGAGCAAGTGACGAAGTGCGGCTGGAGTCCCTGGCACGGTGATCGACTCACGGGCTTGCCGGTGCGAACTTGGGTGATGGGCCAGACGGTTTATAATGACGGACAATTTGCGACAGACATCCGGGGGCAGGAAGCCCAGTTTGATCATGCTCGCGGCGGGTACTGGGCGACTGCTTAATTGAGATTCGAGTGAACGGAAATGCTGCATTTGCAATGCGATACGCCGACCCGCTGGTTGGAACAAGTCGACCGCGATTTGCCGGCGATTTTGATTGACCACGCGCACTGCGAGAAAAAAGCGGCGGGGACAGCTCTTAATCTCATTTTCGCTTATGTCGAAAACATTGAACTGTGCCGCGAGATGACGGAGATCGTGAACGAGGAGCTTGAGCATTTTCACATGGTGCTTGATCTCTTGGCGAAGCGTGAGATTCGGTTTCGGCGGTTGACGCCGTCGTCGTACGGGCGGGAGTTGAATGACCTGGTTCGGAAGCAGGAGCCGCAGCGGGCGGTGGATCGGTTGCTCGTGGCAGGGTTGATTGAAGCACGGTCTTGTGAGCGGTTTCACGTGCTGAGTGAACATGTGAAGGATGCGGAGTTGGCGGAGTTCTACGGTTCGCTGTTTGAGTCGGAAGCTCGGCATCATACGACGTACACGCGGCTCGCCAAACACTTTGCTCCGGAGGATGTTGTCATGGCGCGGCTGGATGAGCTGGCCGCGGCGGAGGCGGTGATTATTTCTCGGGGTGAAGATTTGCCGCGGATGCATAGTTGATTGCTCACCAGCCTGGGCCGCCCGTGTCGATGTCTGCGGCGGGCCAGTTGCCGTGGTTGGGGTAATACATAATGACGGGATCCCAAAACGGGTCCGCCTCGGGATCCTCGGCGGTTGAGTTGAAGAAGCGGTTCGGGGCGACGACGGCTCCTAGTTTTTCATAAAACGGCCGAACGCTTTCTTGGGTTTGAAAAAGTGAGAAGGCGTACGTGCCGTTGTCGACAAGTTCAAACGCTTTTTTCACGAGTCCTTGGCCTAGTTTTTTTCCGCGAGCTTCCGGCGCTGTGCAAACGCGCGCGAAGGCGAGCACGGTGATTTCGCGGCCCGGAACCTTTATTGTTCTGGGCGAGGCATCTGCGTGGGCGATCACGCGGCCGTTTTCGCGGACGGCAAACGACCGTGGGTACTGCGCTTCGGGGCCGGAGTAATCGCGCCAGTAGCTCATCATTTCTGCGGTGCGGGTTTCGACGGTGCGGCCGGGCTTCGGCCAAATGGAAACCAATAGCTCGGCGATAGATCGGGCGTCGGCTTCTTGGATCGTGCGGCGGTCGATGGTTTCAATCTGCATATTGTTTCGTATGGAGGTTTGATATTGCGGCGCTTGAGATTTGGCGGCGGTAGTCGTATCGTAGTATTTCAGTTGGCGAAAAGGTACCCGGAGTATAGTCATGGCGGAATTCGTTGAATCGGGCGGTGCGAAATCGAATCGGCGCGACTTCGTGCGTGCGAGCGTTGGCTTGGGAGCTGCCGGGGTCGCGGCGTTTGGCGCGATTGACAAGCTGTTGGCGGAGGGCGTGGCCGCGCCGTCGAAACCGATGATCAAGCCCGGCGACGTGGTGCTGTTTCAAGGTGATTCGATTACCGACATGGGTCGCAAGCGCGGCATCGACGAGGCGAACAACGAAGGCGCGCTCGGGACTGGTTATCGCTTGGTTCGCGGCTTCGCAAATGTTGGTCGATTCGCCAGCGGCTGGGCTCAAGATTTTCAATCGCGGCGTCAGCGGCAATAAGGTGTACCAACTGGCGGAGCGGTGGCAGGCGGATTGCCTGGACCTGAAGCCGAACGTGCTGAGCATTCTCATCGGCGTGAATGACTACTGGCATAAGCACAAGCACAACTACGACGGGACGCTCGAAAAGTACGAGGGGGACTATCGGGCGCTGATCAAGCGAACGAAGGATGCGTTGCCTGAGGTTCGGTTGATTCTTTGCGAACCATTCACGCTTAAAGTCGGCGCGGTGGACGACACTTGGTTTCCCGGAGTTCGACGGTTATCGCGAGGCGGCGAAGCGCATTGCGAGCGACGTGGGCGCGGTGTTCGTGCCTTTTCAAGGCATGTTCGACGTGGCCGCGAAGGTTGCGCCGGCGGCGACTTGGGCGGCGGATGGCGTGCATCCGACGCCTAGCGGGGCCGCGCTGATGGCGCATTGGTGGCTGAAGGCGGTAGGTGCGTAGTTGAGTCGGTACTTCGCTCTTTGCGATTATTGTCACGGGTGCGCGACACGATTTTTTAATACAATATTCGGTCATTTTGGAACGCCGGGCGCGTGGACGGCACTGCAAAACGCGGCGTTTGTTGTCGGCTGACGTTCCATAATTGACCGATTATTGGGAATCTCACCGTCGCGGCTGCGCACAATCGTTGGGCGGATTGTGCGTAGCGTTCTCTGGCCGAGTCGCGGCGTGCGATCGGTTCTCGGGTTGATTGCTAAGTTGCCAAAGAGCGGGCGTTGCGGCCGCGGTGTGTTGGGACGCGCGGTGAAACGTGGGATGAATCTAGCAATTTTCTGATTCCGATTCCACAACTATTTTTGGCCGCGCGGCATTTTTGAATGGGACGAAGCCGGATGTGGCGGGGGATGCGAAGGTGCATGGGAAGGTGGCGATGTGAAACTTGGCGTTCGGCCCCGATCTACAGGAAGTGAATTGTGTTTCGGAGTTGATCGGCATTCTTCGTGTCGAGTAGTTGCTCCAATTTGCGAATCTTTTCGCCGACCGAATGGCGCTGGCGAGGGATCAGAATAATTCCCCAGTGTTCTTCGCCGGCTGAGAGGAATTCGCTGTGAATGCGCATGAAATCGCAAGTGTTTAGGGAATAGAAAACACGCTCAAGCGATGCAGCGAAGCGCAATTGATCGCTATCGTCGCCTCCGAGCCGGCCGGCTTCAAGGACGGTTAGCACGTCGATGCCCAATCGGCGCAGCGCAGAGACAACGATGTCGTTGCAGGCGTCCTCGTCAACGAACAGTTTGGGCTTCTTCACTGTTCATTGCCGACTTAAATATTCGCGTTCCGCCGCTCCATCTGCAGCAGCTTCGGCGGCGAGTTCTTCGTCGAATTCGGTCTTGTGCTCGTAATACCAGGCCAGCACGGCATAGATTTCGCGCAGAGTCCGCTGCGGGTATTGTTCGACGATCTGTTCTGCCGAAAGCCCCTGTTTATGTACCGTGACGATTTGGTTGACGGTCATCCGCGTGCCATCGATGCGCAGATTTCCGCCGCAGACGCCGGGGGTGCGGACCAGGGTTACGTCGAGGACAGTGGACATAGACTATTTCCGTGGCTGCGTATAGCAGTTTATCACCACTTGTATTTTACTACGCGATTGGCTTATGGACCAACTTGATAATCGCGGGCTTGGATTTAGCGGGGAAGGCTTATTTGAGTGGGACGAAGCCGGATGTGGCGGGGGATCCGAAGGTGCATGGGAAGGTTGGCAACTAACCGATTTGCAAATGTAATCGATAAATTAAGGCGATTACGAAAAAGGTCAGTTCGAACGGTGCGATTTCGGCGTAGAGATGCAGTAATACAACTGATGGCAGACCAATATGGCGATTAGTGCTGATTCAACATTGAACTGCTGATCCCTCGCCACGCCGTGTCCAACACTGTTTCTGCTGAAGGGGATTTGAGCTGAACTCTCGTCAAACGATGCGAAGTAGCAAGTTCTCAGGTATTCGTGAAATCGCTGCGGAAGCAGTAGTGAGTACGGATCGTTAATTAGCGAAGCGACAGCGACGTCAGCGAGTTCGCTCTGACCACGCCCACCTGGCGAGGCGGTTCGGATGTGATGCGAACGGATTAATCCTTCAATTTTAGGAACTATGATCGAAAGGCAACTGGCATAGTCGCCAGCCTGGAAGCGATCAACCGCACAGCGCAGCAACTGCATGTGGTCCAGAAACGTCGGGTTGCTTGACCAAGACTCGGCGAACCCATCGACTTTTGAACTGATTTCCTTCTCAAATTCCGGCAACAGATCTTGGACGCCCCAGCCAGTGCGAACGTGAGAGAGCAATTTGTCGATCGAGTCGTTTCGTAGGCCTGCGAACGGAAACCAATGGGCCGCGAACAATGCTGACCAGTCCTCGTGGGTTATAGCAAAGCGCTCTTGAAAGAACATTCGAGCCAGAATCTCGCCGAGTTTTTGCCAGGGCGAGTACTCGCGAGGAGTCTTCAAGTCCGGACAAAGCGGTCCGAAGTCGAAGAAGATGCCTTTCCTCCAGCCCGAGGAACAAATTAGTAGCGTACCTGCGTCTGACGGAATTGTTACACCCTCAAACTCCGCTTCTCTCAATTCAATTATGTCGTCTTTCGTTAACGCTTCTCCAGCGCGCACAGTGCGAGCCGGTCGACAGCTCGTAATGAGCTTTAACTCATTGACGTAAACGGTCGCACTCTTATCGGTACGAATGATGGCTGCTAGGTTATCGACTTGAGACGCCCTGATTTGCGGGCCTACTTGTGCGATGGCGGCTAAGAGGCTGTCCGCGAATCCGAGATACCTTACGAGCAGTTCTCCGTCCTCAGAAGTTGCAATGCCGCGATACTGAACGGCTACCTTCTCTCCACTTTTCGCCGCCGATACCGCAACGCCCACAGGCAAGTTTTCAAGCTTAATTTCATACGGCATTTGATATCATCCTGCACGCGACAAGTTAAACAGCCAGCGTGGAGTGATATTTAAGACAACTGCAACTTTTGCAACGTTCGCGGATTTACAGCGCCTCGCACACTTTCCGGCGGCTTGGCGGTAAAGGCGCACCGAATTATCGGGTTCCAGCTGGTGACCGTGGGTTAACACCCACGGCTAAGATCTCACGCCGCTTCGCGGCGAACCCGCCCACCAAATCGTTGCCGCGCGCGGCAAAATAACTTAGCCGTGGGTGTTAACCCACGGGAACGAAGGCAATTAGTCGCAAAGCCGCGCAGCGGCGAAATCAGTCCCACAAGTAGCGATCGTCATATTCGACGCCGTGTTTGTCGAGGAGGCTGATGAGTTCGGTTTTGTAGTCGCTCGATTGATGATGAGATTTTTGATTTCTGATGTAGTTTCGGACGGATTCTACTTGCGATGCGCTGACGGTGAATGCGGCGTAGCCATCTTGCCAAGCGAATGATGGCAGTGTTGGTTGCGAATCGTGGATCCATTTTGAGGAGCCAGCCTTAATGGGCCGTAGCGCGTCGGAGATTGAGATTTTGGGCGGGATGATTGTTAAGATGTGGATGTGGTCCGTGGTTCCGTTTATTTCGATGCTGGTTCCCTCGATGTTGCGGATGATTCCCCCCATGTATTTATAGAGTTCGGGTTCGATGGCCTCGGTGATAAATGGTTTTCGGTGTTTGGTGCTGAAGACAATGTGGTAGTAGAGTTTGGTGTAAGTGCCGGGCATTGCGCTTCCCCCTGGCGAATAGGTATTTCGCCCCGTGATTTCCACATCCGGGGGCAAGAATGTGTCGCCGCTGCGCGGCTTTGGATGCAGGGGCGATTGTAACCGTGGGTTTCACCCACGGCTAATATATTTCACCGCTGCGCGGTGATGGGATTATGTGCAAGTCGCGGGAATACGATTACAGCGTTTCGCACACTAAATCGCCGATTTGGCTGGTGGTGTATCCCATTTTGCCGGTGGCTTGGCTTTTCATTTTCGTGCCGGTGACTTTCATGATGGCGTCCATGACGCGCTTGGCCGCTTTGGGGTGGCCGAGTTGGTCGTGGAGGATAGACATTGGATTATGGCGGTTGTGGATTGGGCGGAGAAGTCCCGGCGAGCGAATTGTCGGCGTTCGGTCAGTGCGGTTGGTCGCGTTGTATTTGGCTTGACTTCTAGCGCGCCCTGACAGGGCTTTGAGACTTGTTGTGGGTCGCGGACCCAGGGCGACGGCCAAACTCGCGGTGCTCGTCTGGCCTTGCCCTGGGCTATCGCAGCGGCCCTTTGGGGCTGGGAGCGGAGTGGACCGAGGGCGGCGAAAATGTGTGGTGTTGTACGGCATTCGTGTGGATGGGAGTTACGACAGGTTTTTCGGCCGTTGGTCGATGGTTCGGCGTATTGAATTTGGCGTGACTTTTAGCGCGCCCTTACAGGGCTTTGCGGTTAGTTGTGGGGTTGTGGACCCAGGGCGGCGGACGAACTCGCTTTGCTCGTTTGTCCTTGCCCTGGGCTATCGTAGGCGCCGCTTTGCGGCTGGAAGAGCGCCTGGGTGGATTAGTCCCAGGCGTAGCGCTCATCGAGGTCGATGTTGTAGCGCTTGCAGATTTCGCGGAACTCGTCTTGGAAGGTTAACGCGCGGTGGTGGTCACGTTGGTTGGCGATGTACGGCGCAAGTCAGCGAGTTGGGATTGGCCGATGGAGAAGACGCCGTAGCCGTTTTGCCAGGCGAAGTCGGTGAAACGGTCGTGTTTGGTTTTGATCCATTTGGAGGAGTCTTGTTTTAGTTCCTGGATGAGTTTGCTTACCGGGATCGTTCGCGACAACGAGCAGGCGATGTGGATGTGGTCATCGGCGCCGCCGATGGCGTGGGTGGGGCAATCGAGCGTTTGGGAAATTGTTGCGAGGTATTTGAAGAGTTCGGGTTCGATTTCGGGGTCGATGAAGGGGTGGCGGTGTTTCGTTGAGAAGACGATGTGGAGGAGGATGTTGGAGAGGGATTGCGGCATGGATGCGTTCCAGAAGAAGTGAGGCAACGCGGATTGATAACGCGGTGATGATGAAGCGGCCTGAAGGGCCGCGCTATGATAGCCCAGGGCGGAGCCCTGGGTAAACGTGCGCAAGCAAAGGTGAAAGCCCTGAAAGGGCGCGCTTGGTTCGGCGGCCGGTTTAGCGCGCCCTTATACGCATCCTATTAAATAACAGCGCGTTCATAGATTTTTGCTGAGCAGACGGTTTGCATCAGTTCGGTGTTCATGACGCTGATTCGCCAGGCCTGCATTACGGCTTGTTCGAGAGCCTCGGCGTCCCGGTAGGCCCGGTTTGACCAGTGGTGGCTCTTGAGGTAATGCCACAGATTCTCGATCGGGTTGAACTCTGGGCTGTACGCCGGCAGTTGAATCGCCGTGATGTTGGCCGGCATCACAAGTTGCTTGCCGCGATGGAAGCCGGCCCCGTCCCAGAGCATGACGGCGTGCTCATCCGGAGCTAGGGTTTGTGAGAATTGACTTAAGAACGTGTTGATGTAGCGGGTGTCCAACCGCGGCGCGAGCAGGCCGTCGCTGTGGCCCGTTTCGGGACACACCGCCGCCATCACCCACACGTACTGATAGGCCGTCTGCCGCACGGCCGAGGGCCGCGAGCCGGTCTTGGCCCAGACGTTGGTCGTCGTCCCTTGCTGGCCGAAGCGGGCTTCATCTTGAAAGTAAATCCGCAGGCGTTTGCCCGGATGCGCCAGGGCGATCTGCTCCAACTGGTGCGGCAACGTTGCCAGGAAGGCCTGCTGCTTGAGCGGATCGGCCAGGTCATGCCGGGGCCGCGGACGCAGGTACGAATAGTTCAGCTTGTGCAGCAGGTTGTAGATCGTCGGCAGCGAACGCCGCTGGCCGAACTCGACCTGCAAGATGCGTTGAAAGTCCTTGCCACGTAGACTGCAGACTTGATCCTCGGGGCGGGGGCCAGCCTCGATCCGCGCCGCCAAAACTTGCTCTTGATCCGGCGTTAATAGCGGTCGCGGCGGCGTGCCCCGTTGCTCTTCCAAGGCCGACAAGCCTTGCTCGTTGTAGTCGTAGACCCGCTGCTGCACCACACGACGCGAGAGGTCCAGCGCCATCCCAATGCTGGGAGCCGTCCAGCCCTGCTGGGCTAAGATGATGATCCGCAGATTGCGAAAGAGATAGGCGTCGTTGGTCTGCTTCTGCCGCTCTTGCAACTCGCCGATTGAATGCCGACTCGACACATCCATGAGCTACTCCTAAAAAAAGGATGAAGCTCTAGGTGTATTGGCGAACTGGGAATGCGCAAGGGCCTGCGCAGGAAGCGCGCTGCTTTTTGTTAGAAAGCGTATTACAGGGCTTCATGGTTCAATTCATTGGGTACCCAGGGCGGCGGATCAACTCGCTTTGCTCGTTGCTCCTTGCCCTGGGCTGTCATAGCGCGCCCCTTTGGGGCTAAGAAACGGCTACAGCGCCTCGCACACCAAATCGCCGATTTGGCTGGTGGTGTAGCCCATTTTGCCGGCGGCTTGGCTTTTCATCTTGGTGCCGGTCACTTTCATGATGGCGTCCATGACGCGCTTGGCGGCTTTGGGGTGGCCGAGTTGGTCGAGCATCATGCTGACGGCGTTGATGGCGGCGATCGGGTTGATTTTGCCCGTGCCGGTGTACTTCGGCGCGCTGCCGCCCATGGGCTCGAACATGCTGACGCCTTCGGGGTTGATGTTGCCGCCGGCGGCGACGCCCATGCCGCCTTGGATGATGCCGCTGAGGTCGGTGATGATGTCGCCGAACATGTTCGTGGTGACGATCACGTCGTAGAACTCGGGGTTCTTGACGATCCACATGCAGCAGGCGTCGACGTGGTTGTAGTCTTTTTCGATGTCGGGATATTCCTTGCCGACCTCTTGGAACGTGCGCCACCAGAGGTCGTGGCTGAGGATGACGTTCGTTTTGGCGACGAGCGTGACCTTCTTGCCTTTGGGGTTGTTGCGCTTCTTGCAGAGCTCGAAGGCGTAACGAACGCAACGCTCGCATCCGCGGCGGGTGTAGAGAGCGGTTTGCGTGGCGACTTCGTTCGGCGTGCCTTTGTGCAAAAAGCCTTGGACGCCGCAGTAGAGGTCCTCGGTGTTTTCGCGGACGACGATGAAGTCGATGTCGTCGGGGCCTTTGTCTTTGAGGGGCGACTCGACGCCGGGAAAAAGTTTCACCGGGCGGAGGTTGATGTACTGGTCGAGGCCGAAGCGGAGGTCGAGGAGGAGCTTGCGTTCGAGGATGCCGGGGGCGACATCGGGGTGGCCGACGGCGCCGAGGAGGATGGCGTCGAACTTGCGAAGCTGGTCGAGGCCGTCGTCGGGGAGCGGGCTGCCGGTTTTGAGGTAGCGGTTGCCGGACCAATCGAGGTCGGTGAGCTCGAAGCTAATGTTCTCTTGCTTGGCGACAGCCTTCAGTACTTTGACGCCTTCGGCGGCGACTTCAGGGCCGGTGCCGTCTCCGCCGATGACGGCGATTTTGTGAGTTTTGGACATGAGGGGGCTTTCGGTAAGTCAGTTAGGATTTTTTAACCACGGAGGCACGGAGGGCACGGAGAAGAGGAGACGGAGATCGAGATCCGTCGTTTCTTTTCTCGTGCTTGATGGTCTTGGTGCCTGGGTGGTTTTGAGTTTGTGAGATTGGGAATCTCGGATTTTATCAGAGATGGGTGGGGTTCTGTAGGGTCGGCGGGAATCAACCACGGTGGTCGTCTGAAGAACCCTCACTTAGCCTCTCCCTAGGAGGAAGAGGGATAAGAAATGCGATCGGCGAGGATTGCGGTGGGGCGGTTGGCAATTCTGCAGAGGAGGAGTGTTGCGGCATTGTTACCGCGGAGTTTTAGGTCGCGGCGGAGGGTTTCGGGAGTTACGTCGAGGCCGCGTTTTTTGATTTCCAGTTGGCCGATGTTGCACTGGCGTAGGGCTTGAGAGAGATCGAGGGTGCGGAAGGGGAGGATCTCGCGGACTTCGAAGCAGTCGAGGGCGTCGTCGGTGATGGGGGTGGGGCCGGTGAGGTACGTGGGGCCTGAGCTGAGGGCGGAGAGGTTGTGTTCGGCGGCGAGGGCGCCGGTGAGGTGGGCGGCGAGGATGGCGGGGTCGACGTCGAAGATGTAGCGGTGCGGTTCGGATGCGATTGGGATTAGTTGATTGGGCGCGCCGATGATGGTGCGCGGTAGTGAACCGGGGGCGAGGACGCCCCGGCTCGCTTGGGTTGAGAATAGGATTGTTGCGCGGTGAGTGTTGGGGTGCTCGGCGAGGGTGCCGTGCCAGGCGACGAGTTGTTTGCATTCGCCGTCGCGGCTGATCCATTCGAGTTCGCAACGTTCTTGCCAGTCGGGCGGGAGTTTTGTCGCGGGGGCGAGTTTGATGGCGGCGCATGGGTTGCGTGCGAGCATTTGTTCGATGGCTGCGCGGTCGGGGGCGCAGTGGTCGAGTGATGTGGTGCGCTTGCCGGTTGGGCGGCGATCGGGGTCGATGTGCCAGGCGTCGTAATCGGTAAGGTCGATTGTGGTGACGTCGTCGGGGCGGATTTCGGTCCGCGCGTTCAGGTGGGCGAAGTGGGCGGAGATGGGGTCGCGGTCGAATCCGATGGCTTGGGATTGGGCGGCAAGGGGGATTAGATCGCCGCCGATTCCGCAGCAGAGGTCGTAGATGGCCGGGGTCGGGGACGACCCGGCTCGCAGCGGGGCAAAGCGAGTCGCTTTGTAGGCGGCGATCCATTCGTCGGTGGATTGTTCTAGGCCGACGCGGGTGAAGAACATTTCTTCGGGGTGGGTAAACTTTGCCGTCGCGCGGCGGCGGAGTTCGGCTTGTTCGACGAGCAGGTGGGTTCGGGTGGCGGAGTGTTGGCGGCGGAGCTTGGCGATTGTGGAGTGAAGGGGCGCGGTATTATCGGCAAGTTCGGCGAGAAGCGTGCGAGCCTCGTTGCCGGTGAGCCAGTGGATATCGGCAAGCTCGCTACAAGAGTTCATTTGCTTGGGCTGCCGCAGGCCAAGTGGGCCGGAAGCCGAAAATGATGATGAGTCGTTCCACGCTTCCACGCTTGATCGCATGGCCGCGACAAAAAAATGTGGCGAAGGTGAGCACAAAATGGCCTCGCGTCCACTTATCATAGCAACGCTGTTGGGAGCGTCGGTAGGAGTGCCGTATTTGGCGTCGCAGTCGCAGCATAAGCCGGCGACGCCAAGTGGGGGCGGCTCGGCGAGCAGTATGAGCTCGGTTGGGTCGTCGAGTTCTTGGAGTTCGTCGTCCACGGCGATATCTCAGCCGTGGTCGCCAATGCAGCCGGCAGTGACGCCGGTTTCAAGCGGCTATAACGCAGGAAGTTTGTCGAGTGGAGGCTTTGTGCGACTGCCGCCGCCAACTGCCGGGCGCCGGCGATCGATGGTGCGCAGTTTACTTCGGCGGCACAAGTGTTGCGGTTTGACGTGACGAAAGAGTGGGTTTGCCAGAATTGGTCGCGAAAGTCGACGGGTCCGACGGATGTCGGGCTGCTCGCGATTCGTGTGCCGCTAGTGATGGGGACGCAGATGACGTCGCTGGTTGGGTCGCTCACGTACTTTTTCGATGACCGCGGGCAGGTGCAGCACATTTCGTTTCACGGTAAGACGGGCGACGCGATGCCGCTCGTGCAGATGCTGACGCAAACGTATCACTTTCAGCAGGTGCCGCCGCCGGCGGGCGAGCATGTGTTTGAAGTTCGCGACGGCGATGGGTTGCACAGCGAATTGCGATTGAAGCCCGAGGCGGTGCTGAATTCGGCGACGCCGCAACAGAGCGTGGCGGTTGAATTGGAACTGGCACGGCCGGGATCGCCGCGGGTATTGCCACCGCGTGATCCGCCGTTACAGATTCCGCAAGTTCCGGGGCCGCCCACGCCAGCTCAAGCTTCGGCGAATGCGGAAGCGTCGAGCGGGGTTTCTTCGTCTGTAAAGTCGGCGGCGAGTAATTATTGGGACCAAGTGCGGTATGCGACGCCGGATGAGTATGGGCTGCTGCGGTCGAAGCGTTGGCCGCAGTAGGTTGGCGGCGGTTGCGAGTTGGCGGTGAACGCGTGGCTTCGTCGCGTTGGTGCCGAGCCAAGATGGCTCGGCTATATTGGGCGCATGGATTTGGATGACTTGGAGATTGGTCGGTGTCCGCCGGAGTTGCGCGGGCAGGCGCTCGCCGTGGTGTTGTGCGAGCTCGCACCCAGTTTGCGGCGGGAAGTTGCGAAGCCGCTGCTTGAATCGGGTGATGCAGTCGCCCGGAACGAGTCGCTGTTTATTGCGCGGCGCGGTGAGCGAATCTGCGGGGCCGCGTGGGGGCAAAATCAGGCGGGGAATGTTGCCGTTTTTTGGCCGCCGCAGTTGGTATCGGGCGAAGATGCGAAAACGGCCGAAATTCTAGCGCTCGCGGTTGTGCGCGATCTCGATGAAAATCGCGTCGATTTGGCGCAATCTCTGCTCGTTGCGCCGGATGAGCAGTTAATTGGCGTGTTGCAGTCGGCCGGGTTTCGGCATCTGGCGGATCTACTGTATTTATCGTGCGAGTCGGCGCGGTTTCCGCTGGTTGCGCCGGACCCGTGCGAAATCGAGTTCGAGGAGTACGCGGACAACCAGCGGGAACGATTGGCAGACGTAATCTTGCGAACATACGAGGGCACGCTCGATTGCACGGCGCTCGACGGTGCTCGCGACATGGATGATGTTATCGACGGATATAAGGCGACTGGCACCTTTCGGCCGACGAATTGGATGTTTGTGCGGCATGGCGGTGCGGATATCGGCGTGTTGCTGATGGCGGATCACCAAGCGGCGCGACAATTGGAGTTGATGTACATGGGAATTATGCCGGAATTTCGTGGCCGTGGTTGGGGTCGGCAGATTGCGCACTATGCGCAATGGCTGGCGCGGGGAGCGCGGGCGGGACGGTTGTTGGTCGCCGTGGATGCGTCGAATAAGCCTGCGGCGAACGTTTATCGCAGTACGGGCTTCGAAACCTGGGAGTTGCGTGCGGTTTACGTGCGAACACTCGCGAAATGAGCGGTTGTTTCCACACTAGTTAATTGGCGTGCGCTCGGAACACTGGAAAACCGCATCAAATCTCGCGCGGTTGGCGAGATGTTGCCGATGACTGAAAGCGTGCCAACATTTTTTCCACGCGCACGGATGACGTCGAGAAAAATTTTTTCGTGAAGCGCGTGCGTCGCAACCTCAACGCGAATCGGTAGTTCGCGCCGTTCACAAAATTGTGGCGAACGAACTTTCGCGACAACTCGATTAAGCCCCTTTGACAGGAGTGCTAGCAGGCGTAAAATCGGCGACTCGCAGTTGAGGTTTTACGCGTGACAGGGCGTGCGATCTCGACTCGGCAAGGGTTGCAAGAATAAATCGCGGTACGGCTTAGGCGGAGTTTGCAGTCGGTAACGACGGCGCTCGCGGGCCGGGCCTTTTCTCCGATTTCGCGCAGGGTTTCTCCAGGGCTGGCGGCACCAGACGCCGTCGTTCGTCGTCAAGAAGGCGGCGAAGCGCTCGAGATACGCGCCGACGGAGCCAACAGGAAGTCGTCATGGAAGATTCCGAGGTCGCGGCGGCGTTGTCCGCGCAATTGGCCGAGAGAATCGGCCGCAAGAGATTCGACCAGTGGTTCCATCAGCGGGCAGAGTTGCGCGTGATGGGAACGCTTCTGACGATTCGCACTCCGAACGCTTTCGTGCGAGATTGGATGCGGGCGTACTTTGCGGATGACATTCGTGATTGTTGGGCGGCGCTGGCGGGGGCTGACGGGAAGTTTGAGTTTGAGATTGCGAGTGAGAAGGCGGCGGTCAATGGGGCGCTGCAGGGGTCGGAAGTTGCGACGTTAGAGCCCGAGGTTCCGCGAGCTGCGAAACGGGAAGTTTCGCGTTCTGATGCTGTTGCCGTCGTTGATAGTGCGAAATCAGGGCAGATGGGTGGGTTCACGACGTTTGTGGTGGGCGGAAGCAATGAATATGCGCTGCGGTCGGCGGAATTGACGGCGCGGGGGCGGCAGCAGGCTTCGCCGTTGTTGTTTTGTGGGCCGACGGGCGTTGGGAAGACGCATTTGCTGAAGACGATCGTGCAGGAGTATCGCCGGCATCATTGCGGTGCGATCGCGCTGTACATGACTGCGGAGCAGTTCACGACGAGCTTTGTCGAAGCGCTGCGTGGCAGCGGGATACCGAGCTTTCGGCAGAAGTGCCGGCGTGTCGACCTGTTTGTCATTGATGACTTGCAGTTTTTTCCAGGCAAGCGACGAACCGTGGAGGAGTTGCAGTACACGATCGACACGTTGCTCGCCGACGGGCGGCAGATTGTGTTCGCCAGCGACCGGTTGCCGGCTCAGCTGCACGCGTTGGGCCAAGAGTTGATTTCGCGAATCTGTGGTGGGCTGACGTGTGAAATGACGTCTCCGGAGTTTGCGACTCGCCTTGGAATCGCGAGGCGGTTTGCGGCGGAGTGCGGAATTTCGTTGGAGGATGACGTCGCCAAGTTGATTGCGACACAGATTACGACGGGTGCACGGGAGATTCGTGGGGCGATTCATCGGTTGTCGGCAATGAGCACGACTTATGGCGTGCCCGTTACACGTGAGTTGGCAGAGCGTGGGTTGTCGGAGATTTTGCGGCACAACTCGCGGGCGGTTCGGTTGGATGACGTGCAAAAAGTGGTCTGCACGGCATTTGGGGTCGAGCCGGCACAGTTGCGGTCGGATCACAAGCGGCGATCGCTGGCGGAACCGCGGATGTTGGCGATGTGGCTAGCGCGGAAGTATACGCGAGCGCCGTGGAGTGAGATTGGGGAGTACTTTGGGCGAAGCAGCCACAGTACGGTCATTTCGGCGCACAAGCGCGTTGAAAAACTTATCGCGCAGCAAGCGCAAATCGGGATGGCGAATCAGACGTGCGATGTTGATGACGCGATTCGGCAGTTGGAAACGGCGCTGCGGACGGCGTAATCGTACACGATGGCCGGATTCTTGCGAATCCACTACACGGCTGCGGAGGCTTTCGGACCGCCGCGTTCGAACCAGTGGGATGGCATCGCGGCGAGGGCGATAATCGCGAGCTGCGACAGGCCGAACGTAAGCAGCCACATGGCGGTGCTTCGTTCTGAGGCGCCGTAGGCGTGCATGCCGACGCCGTACTCGTTGACGCCGAAGTAGGACCAGGTGGTCACGATGTTGCCGAAGACGGCGAGCATGGCGAGGCCGCGGCCCTTTACAAGTGCTGCCCAACGCGCGTGGAGCACGAGGGCGTTCCAGAGCACGATCATGAGCGCGCCGTTTTCTTTCGGGTCCCAGCCCCAGAAGCGACCCCAGGAGTCATCGGCCCACAGGCCGCCGAGGACGGTGCCGACGAAGCTGAAGAAAATGGCGAAGCATAGCGTGCCGTAGAGTGTGCGGAGAACCTTGTGGCGAGCATCGGGTTCGAGCACTGGGAAGACGTATGAGAACATGATGTACACGATGCCCCACGCGCCGGCGGCATACGTGGCGGCGTAACCAAGGTTGATCGTTACGACGTGCGTGGCGAGCCAGAACTGGGTATCGAGCACGGCCCGCAGGACGATGAAGGTGTCGCCATCGAGCGAGAGGTTGTATGCAAGAAGGAGTGTGAGAAAACCGATTACGGAGGCGACGATGTTGCCGAGGCCGAGCCGATGGATCGATTCGAAGACCAGCGACATGAGGACGACCGCCCAGCCGATGAAAATGGCGGTGGAGTACAGATTGGTAATAGGTGGACGACCGGAAATGTAGATGCGCGCGACCAATGCAAATGTGTGGAGCGCGAATGTGAACCAGAGTAGCCAAATCGAGGCGCGGCGAAGAGGCTGAGTCCAGCCAACCCAGGAACAGATGCCGAGGATGAATGCGAAGACGTAGAGAACCGACGCATAGTAAAACGGGCTGAACTGGTTGAAGAAGACTTCGAAGTCAGCCTTTCGGAGCGACATAACTTCCGCTTTGGCGACACCGGAGTCGGCCAACTGCTTGGCGTTGTCGTCGAGCGTTTGCTGATACCTGGTCAGCAAATGCCGGTAATCGGTCAGGCCCTTATTGAAGCCAGCGACATCACCGTTCGCATAAGCGGCGAACATAGAGTAGAGGACGGGGGTGGCTTCGTCGAGCGGCTGTTTAGTGATTTGGTTGCTGATGTAATCGAGCTCCGCCTGCATCAAGAACGTCCAATTTGTGGAGACGTCTGAAGGCGGGACCGCGCGGGGAACACCGGCGCGATTCAAATCAGCAGCACGCGCCATTGCGACCTGGAAAGAATTCTTGACTTCACCATCCTTGGTCGAAAGCTCGGGCACCTGGAAGGCTGTGACCAGGTTCGCATAAGTCATAAACTTGTTGTAAAGCTCGAGCACCTTGTTTTGGTAAAGCGATCGTTCTTTGTCGGGCGTGCCGAGGGCGAGCTTGATCTGCTTTTGAAACTCAGTGTTAAGCTGAGGATCATCAGGATCAGTCGCTTCTTTATGTCGGATTTCGTTGATCGAGTAGCGCCAGAATTGCGGGCGGCGAGGCAAATCGAGCGTATCGAGCAAGTCGATATTCTCGATGCGGAATACGCGCTCATCGCCGGCGCCCTTCGCGGCAGTAATTGCATCGAGCAGCCAGCGAATGGCGGGAAGATGAGCGGTGACCTCACCTTTGTCGTTCAGGACGCCAAGTTCCTGGCGGCCCGAGAGATACTGTAGTGTGTTGCGAGCGAGAGTATCGAAAGGTTTGACACGACCTTCGTACGCCAGTGGCAGCTTAGCAAACTGATAAATTTGTGCTTCGCCCGGCGATGATGACGGCATCGTCGCTTTGGAGAACACATACACGGCTGCCAGTACGACGGTAACGGCTGGTACCCAGAATGTTGGGCCGCTGAGAACGCCCGTTGGCATCGCGGTAGTGGCGCGCTTGCTCGCGCGGCGACCCGGAGCGACGTCTGCAGTTGGGGCCAGACTGTCCGATTCATCGGCGCGGCGGCGGAGGAATCGGACGAGCATCGTGCCGAAATGGGCTAGCATGCCGATGGCGACGAGCATGCATGCGACGTAGGGCGTCATCCAACTTGGATTCGATACGACTTGCAAAACGGTCGCCTGCTCAGTTTCCTTGTCGTAACTCGATTGATAGAACGTCGTGCCACCGTAGCGCAACGGATTGTTCATCGAAATGAGAACATCGCGATTGATGTTACGACTGGGATCGCTGAACGTGACGAGCGACGAATAGTTCTTTGGCGTGTCGGTGCCGACGTAACGATCAAAGCGAAACTTTTTGAGCGTGAGTGCATACGGATGGTAAAGGCGCTTGAAGCGCAGCTCTAGGTCGTAGGTATGGCCATCCACTTCAATCGGTTGCTCGACCAGTCCCTGGGCAACCAGATAGGTGCCGAGGGACTCGCCGGTTTTTTTGGAAGTGAGCTCGACATAAGCGGCGGACGAGTCGACTTTTTCGGAATCGTCGCCGACACCGGTGAGGGGCGGGGCCGCTACGGCAATGGCTTTTGTCCCAAAACCAGCAGTCGCCGAATTCTTTTCATCGGCCGTGGCCGCGCGCACTTGGGAGTTTTGCAACCATTGATGAACGAGGACCATGAAAGGCAGGTCGGGGTTATTGATCGGCTTGTCACTGGCAACATCTGCTTCGAGCAGTTTTTTGGGAATGACCGTAACCTGATCATGATCCTTGGGCGAGTGATCGATCACTGCGAGTTCGGTAGTGCGAATGTCGCTGGAATACTGAGCAGTTTCTCCTTCGCCGATGACCATTTGGGACTCAACGGCAGCGACGGCCGTGAATAACTCGGTCAGCATGATGAGCGCGACACCGCTGTGGAGCAGCACGATGCCGGCACGCTTGCGAAAGACCATGACGCAGCCGACGAGCAAAGCGAGGCCGGCGGCCGAACCCTTGGCCAGCTGCCAAAGGATGCGGATGCCGGCGTTGTCGAGTCGTGCTTCGGGGTGGGCGAGTAGCCAGACAGTAAGGACCGCGAGCAGGATATCGACGGCAAGCAGGACGCGCCACTCGATCATTTTGAGCTTCGGGGTTCGGCCCCAAAAGAAGAGCAGATAAGCGCAACCGAGCACCGTGAGGGCGAGCAGCCCGCGAAAGCCTTGCCAAAGATAATCGCAGAACTCGGCCGACAGTTCGCTGGCGATGCCTTGGTTCGAGCCGGTGCTGATGGCGAAATACGTGACGACGATGCCAACGATCAACGTTGTGAGACCGATCCAAAGGCGGCGACCTTGGGCGGCAACTTTGAAGCGGATCGCGTGGGCGGAAAGCAGATTGACGAGCAGGCACAGGCCGAGCGTCTTACCGCCGAAGAACGGGAACCACCCAGTGAGGTCCCATTTGATTGTTTTGAAAAAGAGCTGCGCGAGACGTTCGAAAACTTGGAAATCGACGTGGGCAAACCAGACGCGAAAATAGGTATCGTTAACTACCTTCCAAACGTCGTTGTCTTTTTGAGCCAGGGTGCCGAGGAAGATCAGGATGATGGAGAGCGCAAACAGCACGACCGTGAATCGCAGAGAGGCGAGCGCTAAGAGTATGCGCTTAAGGGCGAAAGGTTGGGCAGCGACGTGCGCCCGCTGGTGAGTCGCTTGCAAAAGATCGTGCGGCGGCGCCTGATCACTTGTGGCCATCAGTTGCTCCACGATCGGCGGCGAACCGCAACGATTTGAGGAAGTTTTTGAATGCGTCTTCTTGAGCGGCGACGACGGAACGATCGCCAGTGAGTTTGATAAACCAGATTTGATCGCCGGATTTTAACATGGCGGCGAGCGTGCCGAGCTTGGCTTTTAACTGGTCGGCTTGCGATGCTTCGGCGAGGGCGTGAACGTATGTGGCCGGTTGGCCGTCGATTTGAATCGACTCGGTGGCTTTGCTCAGTTCGTCTTGCTTTACTTCATCTAGTCCGACTTCGCGGCGCCAACGATTTACGTTTTGGAGAGGGTCGGCGATCATCGGGCCTTCTGTGGCGGGGAAGCTGATAAGCGTGACGAGAGCGCCATGTTCGCTGTCGCCGATGGCGAAGGCCGCCTTGCGCATTCCGCCGGCGGGGAGGGACTTCCAATCGGCCGGGACATCGAATTTCGGTACTTCTGCCGCGGCCGTTTCGATCGGAGGGTGCGCGGGAGGCAAGTTGGATTGTGCGGACAAATCGATCGGTGGATGGCCGGGGGGCAGGTTCGACGCCGAAGAATTCATGGGACCGTGCGCGGCATTTGTGCTGCCCTGCCCTGCCGCACCCGCGAACGGAGGCGTCATTCCCGAACTCGCGAAGTGGCCGCGTAGATCGACGATCGACATGGTGTGATCGCCGATTTTCACATCGCGAACGTTTTCGGCGAGTTGAGGCGATTTAATGGGTGGCAGTTGCAACTGGCCGCGCCATCGATTCACGTTTTGTAGCAAGCTGTCGTCGCCGCCAGTCCAGGGGAGCGCGGTGACGGAGATTTCGAGGGGCTTTGCGCTGGTCGGAATGGTGATTGTTGCGAGGCGCATGGCACTTGCAGGCTGTTCCTTCCAATCATCGGGAATTTGCCATTTGGGTTTATCGTTGCTACTGACTTGTATTTTTTCAAAGAAGTCGTTTACTTCCTTAGCGTGGGCGTCGACATCGGCGATCGGCCCGACGAGTTTGAAGAAGTACGCCTGTTCGCCGACCGGCAAAATTGCGGCGAGCATGCGGTCGGTGACATCGCCTGGCTTGGTATCGGGAGAGGAATTTTTCGCAACCGGCTTTATTTCTTTCGGCGCGGAGTATGTGCGAATTTGGTCGGTTTCGCCGCAACCAGCGGCGGTAACGATCAGGGCGACGAATAAGTATGAGATTCGACGCAGTTGGAATGAAACAGCCATGCAACCGCAGCGGCGTTTTGGCCGCAGAGAAAGAGAGGAATTGGGGCGGGAGGGGCCCCAACTTCGCATGTTTCATGCGAAGGATGAAACGGGCCGCTACTGCCAATTATAGCGGGTTCGCGGTGGTAAGGTAACGCGGGAATTGCGTGGGTAATGGGTCAATTTAAAGTAATCGCCTCGCTCCGCGAGACGAATTTTCCTCTCGCGGAGCGAGAGAAGTACATTATTACCGCAAACCGACCGACTACCATCGCGTGGTGAGCGCAAAAATCTGCCGGTGGTGACGTACGGCAAATTGTTACGGCCAATCGCGGGGAAAACTAGCGGCCGAGGAACGGGTTCAGCACTTCGAGCAGCGAGCTGTTGATGGTGCTCACTTCGTTCCAACTCCACATGTTGCGGAGGAGGTCGAACGTCATCATGCCGCAGAAGGCCAAGAGCAACATGCAACTGGCGAGGCCCATGACGTTCCAAATTGAAAATGGCATTTCGGTGGCAGTGACGACGCCGACGGGGGCTGCGCCGGGGGTTAGGCCGCCCATCCCGAAATCTTCGGTAATGACGCCGCCCTCGCCGAAGCCGCTGGCGAGGGGCGCTCCGGCTGTTTCCTCAGACAGTTCATCCAAGGCAATAACTTGCGAGCTGTCTTTCTCATCATCGCCATCGTCTTCGCCGAGTGGCGTGAGTTGGAAGTCTTCGCCGATTCTCGATTCGGCGCCGCCGAGTCCCAACGCGCTGCCCGCAATACCCGATAGTTCTGCCGCCGAGCCGAGGTCGAGTGAAGAACCGATCGGGGCCGAGCCGCTGAGATCGAGGGGAACTTCGTCGAGCGCGAGGCCGCTATCCGAGGGCGAAATAATATTGATGCCGCTGCTTTCGCCGGAGAGTGTGACGTCGCTGCCACTGCCCTCGCCGAGAACCTGGTCATCATCGTCGTCGAGTTCGAGCGCTGATAGGCCGGAGAGGTTGGCGCTGCTGCCGAGATTGACATCGGATGCGCCGACGGCCGGGCTGCTATCGAGTGGGGCCAATCCGAGATCGCTAAGGCCTGAGGTTTTTGCTTTCGCAGACGACTTCGATGCCTGCTGGGCCTTTGCGACATCTTCGGGCGAAAGGATGCGGCTCGACTCGGCTTCGAGGTCGACCTCGAGTTCGTCGAGACCTTCGAAGTTGCCGGACGAGGGGCTGGGTAGATCGAGCTTTAGATCGTCATCGTCGATTGGCAGAATACCGGATTCTGGCGCAAGCTTAACATCGCTGACGGGACCGGCGCCTTTATCGAGCGGCGAAAGGTCGAGGTCAGCGTCGAGATCTAAATCTGCTTTGCCGATGATCGTGCTAGGCGGACGGCCTTGCATGCCACCTAGCTCGGCTTCGCTGAGGAGAATTGAGTCTTTGTTGACGTCGATGGTGTCGTCGTTATCGAGGGCGAGGGCATCATCGGAATCATCGTCCATGCCGGCTACGGTAGGCTCGTCGACGTCGTCGAGATTTAGATCGCTGGCGGGTTCGAGGGCTTCTTCTTCACTTGCCAAATCGAGATCGCTATCGGTCTTCGGCTTGGCGGATTTAGCGTCGGCCTGGCCGATTTCGGAACCTGCCGCTTTGTCGCCGACTGAGGAAGAGAGTTCGAGATCGTCAACATCGAGCGATAAATCGCTAGCGCCGGGATCGATATTCGGAAGACCTTCGGCGACGAGTTTGTCGATGTCTTCGCTACGAAATTTCCAGCTTGCGCCGTCGCGATAAGCGCGCACTTTTCCAGCTTCGCGAAGCTGCGTGAGACGATCTTTCGAAACGCCGAGTTGGTCGGCCGCATCTTCCAGGCTGGTGAACTTCTGTGCCATCGAATTCCTCGTTGCCCCAATCCGCCGCGGTGCGGGAAGCGGCTTGGACAGGCGAGGAATTCGCTGCCGCGAGCTAGTGCTTCAGGCCGTTGCGGATATCTTGCGGCATTGGTTTGCCGCTGTTGTATTCAATCATTTGCAAGTCCCAAGTGATATTGCGGATACTCTTGGGCGTGATTTCGCCCGAGCCACGATCCACGTGATAGATAGCCATTACACGCTGCCGCGGATCGATCACCGTAACGGTTAGCGGCTGACCTTCAGTCGCCGTGACCGTGGTGAACAATTCGCTGCCGTGCACCGGCGTATCGATCGGTGGAGCGTTGGTAGGTTCGGAGGAACTCCGACCGGCCAAAACCGCAATCACCAGACTTGCTCCCAACAAGGCGCCCACGAATGAACGTTGCATAAAATTCCTCCATTGCGCCGAGCAATCGGCGGTAGGTCGAGGAATCCGACGCCTCTAGACCTATTCTAAAAGCGGCGTATCCCGATTCAAGCTAAATCCGTCGCAGGCCAGTGTTTAGAACACCCGGAACGGTCTGTGTCGATGGTGCGGTCTCTGCAGGTGGATTACGATTGTGCCGGTAGTTTGCGGCGGGTCGCTTTCGGCCAGCGGCGATCGTCGTTAAGCTACGGCCAGTTCGGCGGTTACGTGCGATCGGCCGGGCGGGGAGTTTAGAGTCGGGCGGTACGGCCAGCAATGGCGGATTAGTCGGGGCGATGACCCTTCCGTGGCAAAAAAGCGTTGTCTTTTCGGAGTTTCGGTCGAAAAACAGGTTTGGGGCACATGGCTGAACGCGGCATAGAACAGGAAGATCGGCTCAAATTTGCCGTGGAAATTGCGCGCGAGGCAGGCAATTTAACGCTGAAATATTTTCGCCGCGAGGATTTGCAGGTGGATCGCAAGGCGGACGAATCGCCGGTGACGATTGCCGATCGATCTGCCGAAGAGCTGCTCCGCGCTCGAATTGCAAAACACTTTTCGGGTGACGGAATCATTGGCGAGGAATTTGGGGAGGAAAGTGGAAACTCTGGGTACCAGTGGATACTTGATCCCATCGATGGCACAAAGTCGTATATTCACGGCGTGCCGCTTTATACGACGCTCGTGGCCGTTCTTCGAGATGGCGAACCGATCGCGGGTGTGATTCACGCACCGGCAGTTGGGGAAATGGTTTATGCGGCGAAGGGTGCGGGGTGTTGGTATTTGGGAAAGGCGGGCGATGGACCGCGTGCGGCGCGGGTTTCCGGCGTCAAGGATCTGCGTGAAAGCTTGTTGCTAACGACTGAGATTGCGAGTTTTACGAAGCATCGTAAGAAAGACGCGGTTGAGGCATTTTTACAGCTTCAAAGCGCAGCTCGCTTGAGCCGGACTTGGGGAGATGGTTATGGCTACATGATGGTTGCGATAGGGCGGGCGGAAATCATGATTGATCCGATCGTCAACATTTGGGATGCGGCGCCACTTCAGACCGTTATCGACGAGGCGGGGGGGCAATTCACTGATTGGAAAGGAAAGTCGACAGTTCATGCGGGAGAGGCAGTCGCGACGAATGGGTGCGTGACGGAGGAAGTGCTGAAGGTACTTCGCGAGGCCTAGACGTGCGACCGTTGAGGCGTGAAAACGGGCCTCAATAGGGAACATTTCACACTGAATTGCCGGTTGCCGAAGTATTGGAATCCGTTATACTTACGAATTCTTCGAAATCGAATAAGTGCATGTGGATTTGAGGTGAGCGATGGCTCGACAATGTAGTGTTTGTGGCAAAGGCCGCCAGCTTGGGAATCAAGTTACGACCCGCGGTAAGAAAAAGTACTTGGGCGGCGTTGGTACGAAGATTACCGGCATTACGCGTCGGGAATTTAAGCCGAACTTGCAGCGTGTGAAGGTGACCACGGCAACGGGTGGCCACAAAGCCGTATTGGTTTGCGTGCAGTGCATTCGCAGCGGTGGTGTTACCAAGGTTGTGCGAGCTGCTCCTTTCAAGGTGCCGCACGACCCTTCGAAGACTAAGGCGACGACGAAAACGAAGAAGTAATGCCAGCGCGCTGGCACTTTCGAATTTGCTACTATTCTTGGTAGTTTGGGCCAATTAGTGCGCGATGAGCATTTCTCGTACGGATGTTGAAAAGGTTGCCTTGCTCGGGCGGCTCCAGCTTACTGAAGCTGAGCTTTCGACGATCACTAGCGAGCTGGCGCAAATTGTCGGCTACGTCGATCAGTTATCTGAGGTTAACACCGAAGGTATTGAGCCGATGGCCCACGCGATCGAGGTGGTCAATGTTTTTCGAGCCGACGAAGTAACGCCGAGCCTTCCTCGCGATGAAGCGCTTTCGAATGCCCCGCATCATGACGGCCGCGGATATCTGGTGCCTGCCGTCCTGGGCGATTGAGAAGACCGATTTTGTGCGGTCCGTGGCTTTGCCGATCTTCTCGGCGTGGTAAAACAGAGCACGGCTAAGTGGAACTCAAGTGCGCCTGCTATGAGCATCTTCGAACAATCTGCGAGCGAACATCTGCAAAGGCTCGAGTCGGGCGAGGTCACTTCGGTCGAGCTAACGCGGGCTTATTTGGATCGCATCAAGGCGGTCGACAGCGAAATCGGGGCTTTTTTACAGGTCGATGGCGAACGGGCGCTCGAGCGTGCCGCCGAAATCGATAAGCGTCGCGCCGGCAGGCAGGTGATCGGGCGGTTGGCGGGACTGCCAGTCGCGGTGAAGGACATCCTGTGTGAGCGGGGCCAAACCGTGACGTGTGGTTCGCGGATGTTGGAGCGATTTCGGCCACCATACGATTCGACGGTGATTGCCAAGCTACGTGAAGCGGATGCCGTGTTGGTGGGGCGGACGAACTTGGATGAGTTCGCCATGGGTGGATCGACCGAGAATTCGGCCTTCCACGTGACGCGAAATCCTTGGGATCGCGAACGGTCGCCCGGTGGGTCGAGCGGCGGTTCGGCAGCGGCGGTTGCGGCTGGAATGGCTCCGCTCGCGATTGGAACGGATACGGGCGGTTCGATTCGCCAACCCGCAGGGCTGTGCGGTGTCGTTGGCATGAAACCGACGTACGGCCGTGTAAGCCGCTATGGTGTGATTGCCTATGCGAGCAGTCTTGATCAGGTTGGGCCGTTTGGCCGGACCGTCAGCGATGCGGCGTTGCTGCTCGAAACAATTGCGGGCCACGATCCTCGCGATGCGACTTCGCTCGACGTGCCGGTGCCGGCGTACTCGCGCAGCGTTAACGAGCCATTGAAAGGGTTGCGGATCGGTTGGGTTCGCGAGCATTTCGGACTTGGTTTGAACGCGGAAGTTGAATCGACGGTGCGAGCGGCGCTAGATGTGTACAAGTCGCTAGGCGCGACGCTGCAAGAGATTTCATTACTGCACAGCAAATACGCGGTTGCCACTTATTACGTGATTGCGCCAAGCGAGGCGTCGAGCAATTTGGCGCGCTATGATGGCGCGCATTTCGGATACCGGACGGACGAAAAAGAGATGCTCGCGGAGTTGGCCGCGGATCGGAAGCAACTAGAAGCAGCGGGCGACAAAATCGGTCTCGATCGTTTGGATTCCGCGCTGGTGCGGATGTATCGGCGGACCCGCGCGGAAGGATTTGGCGCGGAAGTCAAGCGGCGGATCATGCTCGGCACGTATGCGCTGAGCGCGGGTTACTACGACGCCTATTATCTTAAAGCGCTCAAAGTGCGGCGGTTGATTCGGCGAGACTTCGATGAAGCTTTTGCGAAAGTGGATTTGATTGCGGGGCCGATTACGCCCGAGCCGGCGTTTAAGATTGGCGAAATGTCGGGCGATCCGCTGGCGATGTATCTGGTCGACATTTACACGGTTAGCGCGAATTTAGCTGGCATACCGGGGTTGTGTTTGCCGTGCGGCCTGTCGAAATCGGGGCTGCCGATCGGTTTGCAATTGCAGGCGCCGGCATTGGAGGAGGATCGGCTGTTGCGCGGCGCTTGGATGTATGAGCAGGCGACGGACTGGCACAAAAGGCACGCACAGCTATGAGCCAGACGCCGGTCAAAACCGAGTACACGACAGTCGTTGGGCTTGAGGTACATGTCCAACTTGCGACGGCTACTAAGCTGTTTTGCGGATGCAGCACGAAGTTTGGCGCCGAGCCGAATACGCAGACTTGCCAGGTGTGCATTGGGCTGCCGGGCACACTGCCGGTAATGAATCGGAATGCGTTTCAGTTGGCGCTGAAGACGGCGATCGCGCTCAACTGTGAGATTCCGGAGTTCACGAAGTGGGACCGGAAACAGTACTACTACCCCGATTTGCCGAAGAACTATCAAATCAGCCAGTACGATCTACCTATGTCGCAGCATGGGTACTTGGACATCAGCGACGCGAAAGGGGCATTCGAGTCGAAGCGTGTAAGAATTTTACGAGCGCATTTGGAAGAAGACGCCGGCAAGAGTCTGCATGATGAGATTGCAGGTAAGGGCGATAGTTTGATCGATCTCAATCGCACGGGCACGCCGCTGTTGGAGATCGTGTCTGAGCCGGATATGCGGAGCGCGCTCGAGGCGAAAACATTTCTGACGGATCTGCGGTTGTTGCTGACGTACATTGGCGTATCCGACTGCAACATGCAGGAAGGGAGCCTTCGCGTCGACGCGAACGTCAATCTGCACATTGAGACGGCGGCGGGGAAAGTCGAGACGCCGATAGTCGAAATCAAGAATATGAACAGCTTTCGAGGCGTGGAGCGCGCGCTCGAATATGAAGCGCAGCGGCAGTGGCGCGAGTGGCAAGAGACTGGTCGTAAAATGGGCGACGCGCCGAAGCAAACGCGTGGGTGGGACGACGTTGCCGGCATTACGCGGGGGCAGCGCAGCAAAGAGGAGTCGAGCGACTACAGATACTTTCCGGATCCGGATTTGGCGCCGGTCCAGGCGTCGAAAGCCGAGATCGATGAGATCCGCCAATCGTTGGGCGAGTTGCCGGCGGCGCTCCGGGATAGGTTACAAACGGACTACCAGCTACCTGCGTATGATGCGGACGTGTTGGTCAACCAAGGGAGTGCTACGGTGCGATATTTTATTGAGGCGACTGGCACTGGCCCTTCGCTTGCCCCAAAGAAAGTCGCCAATGTGGTAACGCAATTCGTGCTCGGCACGTTGAACGAGCGTAAGGACTTGACTATTGATAACTTTCCGATAACAAGTGGCACCCTTTGCAATACTCTTGGAATGGTTGATTCCGGCGTAATCCCAAGTCCTCGATTTCCAGATGTTTATCAATATTTGGTCGAATCAGGGTCGAACGATCCGACTAAGGCTCTAACCGTACTTCAAATCGGTACGGTGTCCGATGTTGACCTGACCGCCCTTTGCGAAGAGTTAGTCGCGGCAAATCCAAAGACAGTTTTGGATGTAAAAGCCGGAAAGGTCCAGGCCGTCGCCGCGCTGATAGGACAAGCAAAAAAAAGAAATCCAAACGTTGATCCAACACGTGTCCGGGAGATTTGTTTAGAATTGATTGCGGCTGCTCCCTAGCATTCATTGGCTTTATCGATCGCCATGTCCGATGCGCAGCATTCTAACGCGATCATTACGCTTACGACCGACTTCGGCGTGGGTAGCCGCTATGTGGCGGCGATGAAGGGCGTGATACTTTCGATTAATGGCGCGGCTAACATTGTAGATATTTCGCACGCCGTAACGCCCCGGGACATACGGGCCGGCGCTATCGTGCTCGCGGAAACGGCGAATTGGTTCCCACCAGGGACGATTCATGTGGCGGTGGTTGATCCCGGAGTTGGAAGCAAACGGCGGGTGATTTACGCCGAAATTGGCGGGCAGCGATTCGTAGCGCCCGATAACGGACTATTAAGTTGCTTGGCGGCAAAGAATCGGCCGTCTAAGATATTCTCCGTTGAAAAGCCGACTCATTGGATGCCGGAAGTGTCGCGTACGTTTCATGGTCGCGATATTATGGCGCCCGTGGCGGCGCGGCTAAGCCTTGGGCTGGCACCCGGGGAGCTTGGCACGCCGATGACGCAACTCGTGGAACTGCCGTGGGCGGAGGTGCACCAAGTGCCAAATCGCATCGAAGGTGAAGTCATCGAAGTCGATTCGTTCGGCAATCTGATTACGAATATCACGCGTGCGATGCTCGAGGGAGTGCCCAGTGGCGATTCGGTCGTTATTAGTTGCGATGAGCACGAGACGGTTGGTATCTTTGCGACGTTCAGCGACCAGCCGCCGATGACGTTTATGGCTCACGTGGGCTCAACCGACCGGTTGGAACTCGCGATCGTGGACGAGAATGCCGCGGCGATGTTAGGTGTAACGGTCGGCGCGCGGTCCGCGTCTCTTGGTAGATCTGCCGGGGTTGGATGTACGACGAAGCTGCTCGCAACGAAATTCGCACTTGGGATTGCCAACATCACTGGCATGCCTTTACGCAAATGGCCGAATACGAGCCGCTCGTGATCGAGCGTGCCGAAGGCTGCCGGCTGATCGATATCGACGGTCGGTCGTACATTGATGGCGCGAGCAGCATGTGGTGCAACGTTCATGGCCACAACCATCCGCGGATTAACGCCGCGATTCGCGCAACTCGACCGCGTTGCCCACTGCACGGCCTTAGGAATGGGGGGCGATGTGGCGGCACGGCTCGCGAAAGAGCTGGCGGAAGTTGCACCAGGCAATTTGGAACGCGTGTTTTTCGCGAGCGACGGTTCTTCGGCGATTGAGGTCGCGCTCAAAATGGCGTTTCAGTATTGGCTGCAATGCAACAATCCACAGCCGGCGCGAACGAAGTTTCTGGCGTTTGGGGAAGCGTATCATGGCGATACTTTGGGAAGCGCGAGCGTGAGTGGTATCGCTCGGTTTCATGCGTTGTTCAAGCCCTTACTGTTTGATGTCGTGCGTGCGCCGCTTCCTGATGTTCGGCGGTTGCCGCAGGGAACTTTGGATGCCGAAGCTGTAACGCAGTTTCTGAGCGAGGTCGAGTCGCTTCTAATTACGCACGAGGGCGAGGTCGCCGCGCTTGTGATAGAGCCGATTGTGCAATGCGCGGCGGGCATGGTGATGCATCCGCCCGGATTTCTGCGCGGGTTGCGCGAGCTCACGAAAGCGTACGACGTACTGCTGATTGCGGATGAAGTCGCGGTGGGGTTCGGTCGACTCGGTACGATGTTCGCCTGCGAACAAGAAGGTGTAGTGCCCGACTTCCTGTGCCTGGGCAAAGGGCTGTCGGGCGGTTATTTGCCGATGTCCGCGACGATCACGCACGACGCCGTCTATCGTGCGTTTCTGGGTGATTTTTCGACAGGTCGCACGCTGCACCATGGCCACACGTTTAGCGGAAATCCGCTGGCGGCGGCAGCGTCGCTTGCGTCTCTCGAGGTGTTTCGGGAGGAACAAACGCTGGGCAAGTTGCCGGAAAAAATTACTCGGCTGGCGGATCATCTTTGTCGACTGGGCGAACATCCGCATGTGGCGTCGACGCGGCAGCGGGGATTGATTGGAGCGTTGGAACTTACGCCCGATAAATCGAGCGGCCTCCCCTACCCTGCGCTAGAACGGTGTGCGTGGCGCGTGTGCCGTGAAACTTTATCGCAAGGAGTCTGGTTGCGGCCGCTGGCGAATACGTTGTATGTGATGCCGCCACTTGCAATTTCGATAGACGAGATGGATATAGTCATGAATACGCTTGTGGCCGCGATCGACAAAGTCACTGAATGAACCAACGCCTGCGTTACCTTTTGCTGCAAACGCGTAAGGATGAGGATCCGATGGCGGCGCAGGAAGTACGCTGCTTCGCCCGGTCGCTGGACTGTGATACTTCTGTAATCGAGGTCGTCAGTTTGCTAAAGTGCGCGCCTTCGGCCGCAAGGTTGAAACAGGCGGATATGATCTTGTTGGGTGGGAGTGGCGAGTATTCTGCGGCGGTGGAGCCAAATGAGGCGTCTTCGCCCGCAGAATGGCTGATGAGGGCACTCAATTGCCTGCGGGAAGTTCACGAACGATCGCGGCCCACTTTTGCATCTTGCTGGGGGTTTCAGGCGATGGCGCGGGCGATGGGAGGCACTTGTCTCAATGATTTGCCGAACGCCGAATTGGGAACGATCGAACTAAAACTCACCGCCGAAGGTGAGAAAGATCCAATCTTTGGAGCGTTGCCAAGTAAGTTTTTCGCGCAAGCTGGCCACGAAGATCATGTGACGGTGCTGCCGAAGAATGCTGAACTACTGGCTTCTTCCGGCAAAGTCGCGGAGCAAGCGTTTCGATTTCGGGGAAAGCCGATCTACTGCACGCAGTTTCATCCGGAGCTCGACCGCGCGGCGATGTTGGAGCGGGTGATCGCTTACCCTGCGTATGTCGAGCGAATTGCTCGACTCACGTACGATGAGTTTGTTATGCGAGTGCGAGAGACGCCGGAAGCGAATTCTCTGTTGCGCCGATTCGTGGCGCACGTCTTCGGATAGGCCAATAGGTAATTGAAGCCTACTCGTCCGGGTCTGCGTCGTCGTCAGTTTCCATGCCAAGCTGCCGCATTTTGCGATAGAGGTTTGAGCGATGAACTCCTAAAGTTTTCGCCGCAAGGCTAACGTTGCCGCGGGCTCGTTCGATCGCTTGTTGGATGTAGTGCCGCTGGAATTCGTGGGTTGCGTCGTTCAGTTCGCGGTCCATCGAAATTGCGGATGACCCGCCGGAAGTCGGCGATGATATGAACGCGAGGTCTTCGACTTCGATGCGTTCGCCGCTTGAAAGGTACGCGAGTCGCTCCATTAAATTGCGCAACTCGCGCACGTTGCCGGGCCAGGTGTGGGACTCGAGGCGTTTGCGGGCGGCAGCGCTGAACTTCGGGGTGCGGCGGCCAGCTCTCTGGCAGAACAGGCGCAAAAAGTGTTCAGCGAGAAGCATCACGTCGCCGCCCCGGTCGCGGAGCGGCGGCAACTCGATCGACACGACATTGAGCCGGAAGTACAGGTCTTGGCGAAAGCGTTTTGCCTGGACAAGCTCCACAAGTTTCTGATTCGTCGCGGCGACGACGCGGACATCGGTGTGGATGGGACGGCTGCCGCCGACGCGGACAATGGTTTTATCTTCGAGCACACGCAGCAGCTTGGCCTGGCCGGCGAGGCTCATGTCGCCAATCTCATCGAGGAAAAGTGTGCCGCCCGAGGCCAATTCGAATTTGCCGGCACGCGATTCGTGGGCGTCGGTGAAGGCGCCTTTTTCGTGGCCGAAAAGTTCACTTTCAAGAAGCGTTTCTGTCAGGGCTGCACAGTTCACCGCGATGAAAGGATGCTTTCGTCGGCGACTACCGAAGTGGATCGCACGGGCGACGACTTCTTTGCCGGTGCCATTTTCGCCGAGGAGGAGGACCGATAAATCGGTGTCTGCGATTCGCTTGACGGTGGAACGCACCGCCTGAATCGCGGGACTTTCGCCGACAAGCATGGTGTCTTTGGCGACCTGCTCGACCATCTGTTCGTGGCGTTCGAACAGGTCGGAAAAGTGTTTTACATTTTCGAGAGCGACAGCGGCGTAAGAGGCCAATTCGATGAGTGCGCGCTGGTCCTCGGTCGTAAAGGCCCCCCGATTTTTGTTGAGCACTTCGAACGCGCCTAATCGCTCGCCGTGGGGTGAAACGAGCGGAACGCAGAGGATTGTGCGAGTACGGTAGCCGGTTTGTCGGTCGACAGCGCGATCGACTTCGTCGGCGCCATGTTCTCCGCTTACGCGTCTTGGTTCGCCCGTGCGAATTACTTGACCAACAATGCCGGCGTCGTCTGGCAGGCGCAGTTCGTCTTTGTCCATTCCCAAAGCGGGGCGGCCGACGATTGTCTTGTTGGGTTTGTCCCATAAGAAGATGCTGGCACGGTCCGCCTCAAGCAAGCGAGTTGCCGCCTTGGCCATGCGGACGAGCAATTTCTCCATCTCATTGGTTTGATGCCACTCGTGTGTAATCGCGAGGATCTCTTGCAGTCGCCCGACGCGAGCATTTGATTGCGCCTGGCGGTCGATGATCGAAAGAGCCGTCGACAATCGATTCGCGAGGACGGAGAGCGTCGCGATATCGCATTTCGAACGTACTAGGACCACGTAGCTTGGTTCGGCCGCGACGGGCAGGTGAGAAGCACCATTTAGTGGCGCGGCCAACCAACCACGTTCGCTGACAGCGTTGTTTTGCTCGATCGATTCTGCCGCGAGGTCGAAGGGAAGATCTGATTTCGCCACGCCCCGCAGCGCCTGGACGGACCAGCTCGGTGGACTTGCGAGAACAATTGCACCTGCATTCGCCGAGGCCGCCGGCAAAATCACGTCTAATGCGGGGTCCCAGAGGTCGTGGGTTTCCGTAACCTCGCTAGACAGGTGGAGCAGGTTCGGTACGATGTCTGGCATTGGCGGAAGCGTGGCAGAAAAGTGCGATCGCAGAGGGATGCCGCGACAGGGTGCAGAAGATTATATTGGCTGTACTCAATTATACAACACTCGCGTGTGCCAATATCGCGACACACTGATTTAGTAACAGCCGGGAGCGGAAACGATGGCATCACTATTCGAGAACAAAAAAGGCCTGATTACGGGCGTATTCAACAAGCAGTCGATTGCCTGGGCGATTGCGGATCAGATTCTGACGGGGGGCGGCACGTGCGGGTTTTCGTACATGCCGGACAAACCGGATGACGAGCGGAAGAAGAACTTGGGACGCGTTACAAAGCTGATCGAAGGCAACCCGCAGGCGGCGTTTGCGCATCCGATGGATGTGACGAACGACGAGCATATTGCAGATCTAATGCGAGTAGCCAAGGAAAAGCTTGGCGGACTCGACTTCCTGCTGCACTCGATTGCGTTTGCATTGCCGGATGATTTGAAGCGGGACACGATCGAAACGAGTCGGGCGGGATTCAAGTTGGCGATGGAAATTAGTGCGTATAGTCTCATCGCGCTTGCGCATGCGGCGCGCGACATTCTGAATCCGGGTGCAAGTATTTTGACGCTAACCTACTATGGTGGGGAGCGGCCGGTGCCGGGTTACAACGTAATGGGGATTTGCAAGGCGGCGTTGGATTCGATCGTCAAATACTTGGCGTATGATCTCGGTCCGAAAGGGGTTCGCGTGAATGCTCTCAGCCCTGGACCACTTCAAACCATTTCTGGACGCGGCGCGGGCGTCGATGAGATGCTCGGCTTATACGAAGCCATGGCACCGCTGGGTCGGAATGTGACGCATGAAGAGGCGGGTAAGTGCGGTGCGTTTTTGCTCTCGGAAATGTCGTCAGGAATTACGGGCGAGATCATGCATCTGGATGGGGGATACAACATCATGGGTTCGCCGGGTCGGATGCTCGACCAAGTCAAGGCGGCTCGCGTCTCCTGATCGATTCTTTAATGCGGGACTGCGCGTAGCGCTAAATTGTCGCATGGTTGCCGCTAGCATGAACTTGTGGATCGCTGAATCGGCCTAGGTTTTAAGTGACATCGCATGCTAGAGTATGCAAAGTTTACAAAAGCGATTGTTGGCGCGAACCAAGCACCGAACTCGCCGCGTACAAACATAACGGCCAAAACTAACGATTGATTTGAGCTAAGGCTGTTTGAGATTCGAGACGGCAGCGGAGTTGGTCCAAAGTTTGCTTGGGCCGGCTCCAGACAGCGGCATGAATGCCGCGAACGCGGACCCGCATCCGCGAAACGCACGACCTCGTCGGCATGGAATGTCGGCGATGAGTTGCGTGCCACAAGGACGTAGCACGGAGAAAGCAGAGCATGGAAGCTCGTATCGCTCGAGTCGTATCGTTCTCGACCCTGTTCGTTGGTTGCTTGTTGCTGACGATTGCGCACTGAGGCGGCAGGCTACAAGACGACGAACTTCGTGGTTTCTGCGCCGACCCCGCAATTGGCAAAAGAGATTGGCGACCAAGCCGAGATCTATCGCCGCGACCTGGCGATCGAATGGATCGGACAAGAGTTGCCCACCTGGTCGAAACCTTGCCCCATTAACGCGAAGGTCGATCAATTGCTGGGGGCCGGTGGCGCGACGAGCTTTGTCTTCGACCGGGGCGAAGTGTATGGCTGGAAGATGAACATTCAAGGGTCCCACGAACGGATTCTGGACTCGGTGCTGCCGCATGAAGTTACACACACGATCTTTGCGTCGTACTTCCGCCAGCCATTGCCGCGTTGGGCGGACGAAGGTGCCTGCACGACGATGGAGGATCGGAGCGAAATCGCGAAGCAGGAACACAACCTCATCAACTACCTGCACAGCGGCCGCGGCATTCCGTTTAGCCAAATGTTCGCGATGAAGGAATACCCGCAAGACGTGATGCCGCTGTATGCGCAAGGGCACTCGCTTTCGGAGTGGCTAATCGAAAGCCGGGGTCGCAAAGAATTCTTGAGCTTTTTGGCAGATGGTATGAAAGACGAGAATTGGCAGCGTGCAATTCGCGATCATTACGGGTTTGACAATTTACTGATGATGCAAACCAGTTGGAACGAATGGGTCAAGCAAGGACGCCCTCCGCTAACGCCTGCGACTTCGCCGATTGGCCAGTTGGTGTCGAACGTTCATAGTGCCAGTGGATCTGTTGCAACGGCAGCTACGCCGGGTGTGTTGAGACTTCAAAGTCCTGATCCGGTGATGCCTATTGTTGCGACTTCGCAGAATGATGTGACGCGAGCCACCGCTGTGACGGTCGCATCTGGAAGTGGTTCGGTGTATGCAGCGGCGGCCGAACGGGCGGAGCGGGAACGCCGGAATCCTGTTCGCACGGCGGCGGATGCGGCGATTGCGTCGAACGCCAGCGTATATGACGCTTCTCAAGGCGGTGCGACGTTGCGGCGGTAGCGGATGCTACTTGATGCCGAAGATTTGGCGCGTGATGTGGTAGAACACTGGCGCGGCAAAACAGATGGCATCGATGCGGTCCAGGACGCCGCCGTGGCCTTCAACTAGGGTGCCGTAATCGCGGACGCCGCGATCGCGTTTGATGGCGGACATCGTCATTGCACCAGCAAATCCCATGATGGCGACGACCATCGCCATAAACGCGGCTTGCCAAAGCTGTGGGAACGGCGTCGCCCACCAAAGCACCATGCCGGCAAGAGCCGTGCTGGCGGAACCGCCGACGAGTCCTTCCCACGTGCGAGTGGCGTTGATGGTCGGCGCAATTACGTGGCGCCCATAGAGTTGGCTCCAGATGAATTGGAACGCCTCCGACAAAAGGGCCATCGTTACGAAGAAGAATAGTAAGCGAGCTTTTGCACCTACGGTTGCATCGGCGATGTCCAAGTACAGTAGCGCCGGCGCAAAGCTTAGGCAATATACGCAGATCAGCAGTCCCGATTGGATTTTCGCGACGCGTTCCAAGAATCGCTTATAGTCCCCGGCCATCGCGACGCGTGCGGGAATGAATAAGAACGCGTATACGGGGATGAAAATGCTGTACAGGGCGTAGTAATTGTATGCCACGAAGATGTATTGCATGGGCGTGAAGAAAATCAGCGTCCAGAATAGTGCGCGGTGGTCGGCCCTGCGAGTCGGAGTCAGCGTGATGAACTCGCGGAGCGCTTCAAAACTCATCAGGCCGAAAATGGCGACGGTTAAAGCCGGGCTGAAGAATGCGACTAGCAAAAGTGCGTAGAAGATCCACCACACTCTCACCCGGCGGTTGAACGTGGTCAGTGCGGCGGCGTTGAGGCCGAGGTGGGGTTGACGCTGCACGATCTGGCCGACGACGGTTGCTGTGCCGAGCAACCCGACGACCACTGCAGCCAGTAACCAATCGCGAACCGTCATTTCTACTCTACTTCTTTCAGTCGCCGAACTGCGTCGCGGGCTCGTGTCAGGAAGTCATTCTTCGACTCGCCGGCTTCGAGCCACATCGGTGGGCCGAAGGTAATGCACGACAATAGCGGCACTGGCAAAAACTCGCCGCGGGGCAGGACTCGATTCATATTATCAATGTGAACGGGCACGAGTTCGAGGTCGGGCCTTTTCTTGCTCAGATAATACAAACCGCTTTTGAATTCGCCCACCGTCTCGCCGGCAGTTCTGCCCCCTTCTGGGAAAATAATCAGCGAATCGGTCGAGCCGATCTCGCGGAGCATGACGTCGACGGGGCTTTGGTGGACCTTAATTTCCTTGCGGTCGACGAGGAGAGCGTTGTAAGTTTTCGCCATGTATCGCCGGATCGGGCCTCGGTCCCAGTAATCCTTGGCGGCGACGGGTCGGGTGAGCCGGCGTACATCCTGCGGCAAGGCCGACCAAATGAGGATCATATCCAGATGGCTGGTATGATTGGCGAAGTACACGCGCTGGCAGGTATCTGGCTGGCAGTCGATCCAGCGCACGCTTGCTCCGCTGAGAAATCGAGCAAGCGTTGTGAGGATAAGCTCCGTAAACATGCGTGTGCGACACTCTGCGCCAGTGAACCGTTGTGCAGAGCTAATTATTGGCTGCCGCTCGGCTTCTTCGCAATTGCACCTCGGGTTCGAACCGGGATTCCCGGCTTTCATTCGTTACTAATTGTATACGACTTGCGTTTTTCGTGCGTATGTGGTTTCGATCAGCCGTTCGTAACCGGCGACCATTGCTTCTAACGACCAGCGGGCGACAACGATTTCGCGAGCGGCGGCGCCCATTACATGTCCCATGACCGGGGCGTTCAGAATGCCAATCACCCGGTCGGCAAATTGATCGGCGTTGCCTGGTTCGACCAAGAAGCCAGTCTGGCCTTCGATGACCGCTTCGTGGATCGAGCCGACGTTGGTTGCGACGACGGGCCGACCGACGCTCATTGCTTCGAGGATCGAAAGCGGGTTGGCTTCCATCCGCGACGTAAGACCGAAGAGGTCCATCGCAGCGAGGAGGCGTGGAACGTCGGGGCGTGATCCGGTGAGGATCACTTGTGAAGTGATTCCCAGCTGTTGGGCACGCTGCTCGATCTGCGGGCGGCAGGGCCCATCGCCGACGATTAGGAATCGTGCTGCGGGAAGTTTACGGACGACTCGGGCGGCGACATCGAGAAAAAGCTCATGGTTTTTCTCGGGTCGCAAGGCCGCCACAATGCCGAGGACCGGGTCGGTTGGGCCGATACCGAATTCGCGGCGGATTTGAGCGACTTCAGGCGTCGGTGCGTAGCGATTCGTGTCGACGCCGTTCGGGATCACCGCCACGCGGTCTTCGGGAATGCGCAAGTTTTTTGCCAGGAATTGGCCATGCGAATCAGCGACTGCGATGAAGGAGTCGGTGATCGGCGTTAACATACGATTGAGTCGGCCAACCCCGTCTGGCCAACCGGTACTGTGGAGCGCAGAGAGGATCACGGGAACGCCAACTCTTCGAGCCGCGAGGCGGCCCCAGAACATCTTATCTCCCGCGCCAACGGTGATGACAGCGTCTACCGCGCGTTCACGGAGAAGGTGCGTTAGCCGGGGCCAAACCCGCAAGTCATATTTGTTCGCCAGAATGTGGTCGTGCACGGCGATTTCGCTGGCGAGTGCTTCGCCCAGCTCGCCGCGCTCTTTCAAGCAGCAGAGTTCTGGCGAAATGCGATCTCGGTTCAAGCGGCGAATTATGTTGGCAGTTAGCATTTCGGCGCCGCCTATGCGCATGTCGGTTTGCATGAACATGACGCGCAGTGGTCTCTCAACGTGAAGGCGCAGGTTCCTCGACTCGCTGCGGCTTAGCGGACGATTTGGCCCATTTGTTGTCGTCTCGTTTACTGAGGCGACGGGTCCGAAGTCTGGGATTCGTATGCAAATACCTTGGTGGTCGGATATAGCGACGCTATCGCTGGAAGTTGTCGCATTTTCAAATGGCATGAATTGTCTCCTGCGGCTCGATTGATCGCGACCAGTACGAGTTCCAGCGATCGAGCAATCGGCCGATAAGCTGGTGGATTTCGACTCGCTCCGCGGGTGTTACTAGAGTCTTGGAAAATGGCAACGCGGCGGTTACGAGTAGTAGGGCAACTGTGCCGCACAACGCGCCGCCACATAGAGCCAGGGCGCAAACGATAACAAAAGCATGCCGCGCTGGAGCTGCATTCCTGACGCGTGATTGATCCAATACAGCGTTGCCGTCGCGATGCCGGTGGCGACTGTCGTTCCGACGACCGCACCTAATAGTCCCCAGGTCGGAATGAGGAATAGGTCGATTCCCACGTTTACGAGTAGCCCAGCTATGAGCGGCAGAATCGCGAGTTTGGCTTTTTCTGCGCACCACGCGTAATTTTGGGCGACGAGGAGGAGCGAATACCAGACGCAGTACGTCATGGTCCAAGGCATCACCACGAGGCCGCGATCCAGACGGCCTTGAAAGACATAATGGAACAGTAAGGGTGCGATCCAGAGAACTGTGACGCCGCCGGCAAGCATGACGAATGCGGCAACCTTTAGGACACTGTTCACCATGTCAGAGACTTTTTGTCGGAGCCCAAGTTCCCAATCGTGACTCAAGTAGGGCATGACGGCGCCGCCGAGCAGATCGGCGACAGAAAGGAATAGAATCGGGATGACCCGGCTGGCATGGTAGTCGCCCAAGAGTTTAAGGGACTCGTTGTTATTGAGCCCGCTGTAGTGCACGAACATGTACTTATCGACGACACCGAAGAGATGGCAGAACAAGTTGATCAGCCACACCCAAAAGGCAAAGCGGAGATAGGGCACGAAATCGCGATGCGGTATGCCGTTATCAGGCGGCGCGTCTGCCAGAACGGCCCTGACTTTCCAGAGGCCAATCGCCATCACTGAAATTAGGCAAGCACTTCCATAGCCAATAATGATGCTTTCGGCGGCCGTTCGCCACCAGCACAAGAGAGTGAGGGAAATGAGGGCGAACGAAATGCTTTGGCAAAAGTGCATCGTCGATACGATGCTGAACTTGCGAAACGCCGAAAAGAGCGCTTCCAAATAATGGTGCAAGATCACCGCGGCCAGGTTTATCGACAATACCGTGACGAGCGTCGTTTGGTTCCAATTGTCAAATATAACCTTGGAGAAGCGCGGTGCTTCAACAATGATCAGCCCGCATCCGGCAATGGTTAGTATCGCAGACCAAATCGTTGCTCGTCGCAGGAAGGTGCGTAGCTGACCTCGTTGGCGATATCGTTCTAAGTAACGACCGAATGAACCGGGTAACCCAAGAACAATCACTGGGGCGGCAAGCAGCAAAAAGCTGTAGGCCAGCTCCCACTTGCCGAGCTCCTCTTCCGAAAGCCAACGGCAAAACAACAGGCCTCTTCCGAAGCCAATGCTGCGCTGAATAAGGTTCGCCAGCAGCAATATTGTGACGCTCGCCACAAATGTGTCAGGCGCCAGATGTCGTTTTTCTGGTGATTTCAGTTCAGCCATATTCGTGTACTAACTCAGCAGGCTTACGGATACGCACGGGCCGCAAAGTGCTGTTTGCGAAGACGCTTCCATCATGGGTAAGGAAGCGGCCGTGCTCTGTTGGTAGTTGCCTGGATCGAAATCCGTGTGAAGCCGAAGTTTGCGATGGTCGACGGTCATCCAATTCACAAAGCGAATAAACTGTTCGTCGGCGTGGAAGCGACGCAGGTGGAACGCATCGTCGCCGGGAAAGTTGTAGCCGCCGTAGGCAGAGCAAACGCCGTCAAATCCGGCGTTTGCAGCAATTCGAAACGCGCCTGCTGATAGGTTCTTGTGCTGACCGTAGGGGAAGGCGAAGTAATGGACGGAGCGGTCAAGCTCACGTTCCAGTTCGTGTTTTGAACCGACGACCTCGTCGACAATCTCGTCGTCAGATAAATCGGCGCCTAGGTCGGCGTGTGTTCGAGTGTGGGCGCCGATTTCAACGCCGGCTGCCGCCAATTCCCGCAGTTGCGACCAGGTATTGACCGCGAGAGGACGACCGAGGGCGGCATCGTGCGGAAACGGAACATTTCGCGTGATGAAGTCCGTCGCTACGTAATACGTGAACGGAATGTGATTCTTGAGGAGTAGCGGAATCGCAAACCGATGATTTTCCGAGTAACCGTCATCGAACGTGATGCACGCTGTCGGCCGGCTATTGCGACCCGAGGCGATTCGCGATTGGGCCTCGGCTAAGCTCACGAGATCGTAGCGAGTGTGCAGCCAGTCCATTTGACGCGCGAACGATTTGCAAGACATCGTCCAAGGATTGGGCGAATGGTCTGCCACTCGATGATAAAACAGTATTCGTACTGGTTCGCGGAATTGCGCGGCGCGTTCAGCGGCTGCGCGGCACCGCGCGCCGCGTGTTGTCACGTAATAACTGGCCAGTGCAATTTCGCGTAGCGACGGCATGTGATTCTGATTTCTGCGTTCTTAAGGCGTTACAGTCACATTGGCGGCGGCGTTAACTTTTGCTTGCCAAAGTGCTTAGTTCGACCGCTTGGCGCGCCCAGTCGCCGAGCGTGTCGGCCACGTTCAGGACGTGACCGCGAATTCTTGCGAGACGTCGCTTGGGAATAACTCGGTAGTTCCAAGTTGCCCGCGGAGTTGCGCGCCAATGTGCCTTGTAGGGTTCATCTCCGCGCAGGAAATCGAAGCACGTGTGGCCTTCGCCGATGGCGTGTTTCAAGCACAGAATCGTCGACAGCCGACCCGGTTCTTCTTCAAGACGGCCGGGGTCGACGCCTCCTTGGTATGCGTATGTCGCTGTGGCATCGGCGAAATGATATTCGGCAGCGGCGGGTTGGCCATCGAGCTCGAGCCAGGAGATTCGCAGCTGACCGCGTTGAAGCATGCGCTCTGCGACTTCGCGATGAAAGCTATGGAATGCGGTCGAGGCGAAGCAGCCGGGTTCCCCCAGGCTTATTCGGCGTCGTTGGTGAAGGTCGACGAGGATGCGCCAGCCTTTTTCTAAATCCGTCGCGTTTTCAACGCGACGCCACTCGATGCGGTTCGATTCGAGAACGCGGCGTTCGAGTTGCCGCAATTGTTTGCGGTGCGATTTCGACAATGCTGCCAGATAATCGTCCCACGAGGGGGGAAGATCCAAAGCCCAACATGAATCAGCCGACTCACGGGTAATCGAGCAATCGCGATCTCGAAAAACGCTGACGAGACTCGTGAGTGCAGCATTGGCATCGTCAACGGCGTTCAAATCTAGCGCGTCCCAGTCGTCACTTTCGCTGAGCGTTTGCGCGATCGAGGTCACGACTTCGGCGGTATCTTCAGGAGCGCATATTAACGACGAGTGATCGGTGCAGACTTCGCCGTCGCCGAGCCAGCTGATGATTCGACCTTTGATTACTGATCGCTCGACGTACCACGGTGCGATACCGATCAACCGGCGCTCATTGTTGGCGGTGGAGCATGCGTCCTTGTAAACAGCGAGTACATAAAGCCTCCGCCGCGATGACTCGCTGTGCGTTGTGTCGTCATCGGAGCTGGCCCCATAGTGCTTCCACCAAGTTGCGAGCCAATCCCACGAGTGGAATGGCGAATCTCTTGCCAACGCATTCCAATCGCTTTGCAGAGCGCAAAGTTCTTCCCAAGTTGTAATGCGATTAGCACTCATCGTAATTGCCCGCAAGTGATAAGACCCGACGCCGCCGCGAATGAGTTCTGCAAACGCAGTGCCCTGCCCCGATAATGGCGGCGCTAAGAACTGGGCGTAATAAAACTCTGCCGTAAACGGTGGAGAAAGCAACTTGCGGCTCGAGCGAATTGGTTTGCGCGACGGGTTATATGAATTGCGACGCATGCGCGTGGCGTTGAGTTCTCGCCACACGATGTCTGCAATCAACATGGAATTGACACCGTCCGGGCTCCCGGGCTTGCGGTGATTAGTCGGTTCCGAACGTGGAAAGCTCGCGTTTTTCGCCCCTTTTCACGAGTCGGAAGGTTAGCGAGCGCGACCGTGCGACGGTTGGGGCACGGACTTTGCCTTACCGGTGCCTCACAACGACCGAAACGGAAAGCCAGAACGACAACCAAGGGAATTTATCCATGGCACGTGCTTACACTGATTCGTCCGACACACACAATGGAAGCGCCCTACAACTGGTAGATTTCGTTCGATTGCTTCGCACGCACATCACGTGGTGGGCAGTGCCGACGGTTGTGTGTGCGGTCATCGCTGGAGTGTACTCACTGGTTACACCACGGGAATGGAAAGCGACGCAGGCATTAGTTGTTCGCCCTGAAGTTGCGAGTGTGTCGGAAGAGCGATTGGGAAAATTTGCCGATCTCTCGGAGATGAAGACGTCGCAAGAAACCGTGCTGGAACTCGCGAAAAGTCAAAATGTGATTCAGGCTGCGTTACGTGAAGTCGGACCGCCGAGTGGGTATCGCTACCCCGATGCCTGGCCGACGGCACTTGATGTGGAAACATTTCGCGATCACGTGGATATGCGGCCGCCAGGGGGGGCGGAATTCGGCAAGACCGAGGTGTTTTATCTGACTGTTAGCGACTCGGACCGCGATCGATCGAGTGGCCTGGTGGTCGCACTGTGCAACCAGCTCCAACACCGCATGCAAGATCTTCGCGTCCAAAGCGCGCGTGGCATGATCTCGGAGCTAGAGCGGACGGTGGCGATGGCAAACGATGATCTTTCAGCCCAAACAAATAAGCTCTCCGCGTTTGAAGCTCGAATTGGTGCGGATCTTGGCGAGTTGCGAAGCCTCAACGCTGATGCGGGAAGCCAAAGCGGAGTTTCCCAGGAGATCACTGGAATTGAAGCAGAACGCCGGTCGAACGAAGCGGCCCGAATTGAGCACGAGCGGCTACTCACAGTTCTTATCGCGGCAAAGAACGATACTGCTCAGTTGCTTGCCACTCCGAACAGCTTGCTAGTTTCACAGCCAGCGCTTAGCCAGTTAAAGAATGCACTTGTGAGTGCACAATTGCGTACCTCGGAGTTGCTGGGCAGCCGGAGCGAAAACCATCCGTTCGTCGTCGCCGCGCGAGAATCGGAGAACTTGATTCGCAATCAACTTAATAACGAGATTTCAGTAGCGATCCGCGGCTTGCAAGTGGAATTGCAACTCTGTGGTGATCGCGAGAAGACGCTCGTGGCCCGCAAAACAGCGGCCCGCGAGCGAGTATCGCAACTTGCCGAATCGCGTGCGGAATATACAAATCTTGTCGCCTCGGTCCAAAACCATTCTCGATTGGTGGAAGCGGCACAGAAAAACCTCGCCGATGCTCGTGCTCGCAGTGCGGCCGCCCACAGCGCAAGCGTAATCAGCCGAATTGACGGCGTCGAAGCCGGAATTCGCCCAGCTGGCCCGGCTAGAAAGACGGTCGCCGCTGCCGGTGGGTTGGGTGGATTGCTAGTTGGGTTCGGATTCGTATTCTTATTCGCGACTCCGCAGTCATCCCCAGTCTCAATTGGCGTTTCCACGCTAAAGCGGAATATCGAGAGCACTGTTACGAACGGCGGCGTCACACCTCGTTCGGCGAATGAAGTCTTCGGGATGTTCCGTGGCCTTTCTTTACAAGAGGCCGTACACGCGGTGCAACGACGTTGCCGATAAGCCACGTCGCGTTTCGAAAACATGGCCCATAATTAGATTGGTCAGTTCGTCGGCTAGGAATACCAACGCTCATGCCAATCATTGTCCTAATCTTTGCCGCGGTTGGGCTCACCTGGGGTGCGGTCGTCGCCAAGCGGGTATCGTTGATGGTCGGTTGCGGTTTAGTAGTCGTTGTTAGTTACGCGCTCGGGCATGAGTTCTGGAACGTACACGTTGGGCCGCTGCCGATTACACTCGATCGGCTGTTGCTGGTCGCGTTGCTTGGTGCACTCGCGTACCAATGGCGCCGAGGGGATTTTGCGATTCGTGCGATGACCGGCTGCGATTGGTTACTCGCTGCATTGTTGATTGTGTTGACCGTGAGCACTGTTTTCAGTGGGCATCCCGAGGTGACCGACGGCGTGACTTCGAAATGGGGCCGATTGTTTGCAAGCTTTCTTCTTCCGGTGGTCCTCTATACTGCCGTGCGACAATTCTCGATTACGCGGCACAACTGGACACATCTGCTCGTAATCCTGGTCACGATGGGCGTTTACCTGGTGTTCACGGCGATCTGCGAAGCCGGCCATCTTTGGTCGTTCGTGTTTCCTCGGTACATCGCTGATCCAACTCTTGGAATTCACTTTGGGCGTGCCCGTGGGCCGGAGTTAAATTCGGTGAGCCTGGGCCTGTACCTTACCGCTTGCGGTCTGTGCGCCTGGATGTTACTCCCCGAGGCACGTCGACGATGGCAGCAATTGACACTCATTGTTGTCATTCCGCTGATCGGCTTCAGCATTCTGCTGACGTATACCCGTTCGACGTGGATCGGTCTGATTGCCAGCGCGCTGGTAGTAGCGGCGTTTCAAATTTCGCGGCGGTGGAGGTATCCTGCGTTCGGCGCGGGAGCTTTCATCGCTTTGCTGCTTGTTGCGTTTTCGTGGAGCAATCTGCTCGACATCAAGCGTGAGGGTAGCACTGGGGACTCCGAGCACTCGGTCGATCAGCGCGAATCGTTCGCATATGTGTCGTGGCAGATGTTTTGTGATCACCCTATTTTGGGCGTCGGTTTTGGCCGCTTCTTCGATCAAAAACTTCCGTATCTTTCCGATCGCCGACAGGTCGTCGAGCTTGAATCGATTCGGAATCTTCATCACCACAATACGTTGCTAAGCGTGTTGGTGGAAACGGGACTCGTTGGTCTCGCGGCGTTTTTGGCGGTGCTTGTTGCGTGGGGTCGGACCGCTTGGTCGCTGGCGACGACTGTCGAATTACCAGGTTGGATTCGCGCTCAGGGTGTGCTCACGCTCGCGCTGCTGGCGAACTATTTGTCGTCGGCCGTCTTTCATGACCTGACGCTTCTTCCTTCGCAAGAGTTATTGTTGTTCGTGTTCGTTGCGGTGACTGTCAATTTAAATCAGGTATGCTCCATCGTCCGGACCTCGGTTTCGTCGGCGCGACCAGTGTTTGCATTGTCCGCGATGAAGGCGGGTTTGTAACGTCCCGAACCGAGCGCGGATCGATATTAAAAAGCGTCATTTAACAATGAGTGATCAAAGCGCCATCGACGATGTAACATTGTTCGGTATGCGAATTTCTCGCGTATCGATGTCGCAAGCGATCGCTACTTTAATGGAATGGTGTAACTCGCCGCGCGGTGACTCTTGTCGGATTATCGTTACGCCGAATGTCGACCACGCCGTAATGTTTCAAGAGCGTTCGGAGTTAAGGGCAGCGTACGGAGCTGCGTCGCTGGTGTTGGCCGATGGGCTTCCGCTCGTAATATCTTCACGGTTGTTCGGCCAGAAATTGCCGGAGCGTGTGGCCGGTAGTGATATTGTCCCGGCAATGTTTTCAAGAGCGACTGAATCGCACGCGTTGCGAGTATTTTTATTAGGGGCAGCGCCGGGCGTGGCCGATACCGCTGCCGCACGAATTGAGGAGCAGTGGCTGAACGTGCGGGTTGTTGGTACGCATTCGCCTCCCAAAAACTTCGAATACGACGAACAGGAAAATCGCGCCGTTCTTGCCGCACTCACGGCGGTCGAACATGACCTTCTCATCGTCGGATTAGGTGCGCCACGGCAGGAGATTTGGGTCCATCGCCATTGCTTGCGATTGCCTGGCAAAGTCGCGATATGCGCTGGAGCTACCATCGATTTCCTGGCCGGTAATCGACGTCGTTCGCCTGTTTGGATGCGTCGTCTTGGTCTCGAATGGTTTCATCGCATGTGCAGCGAGCCACGACGGCTCGTACGGCGCTATGGGCGGGACGCATGGGTCTTCCCTCAGCTGCTGTGGCGCGAATGGCATCGCGCATCTTGCCAATAAGCTATTCGCCGACAGTGGTTGGTCGTTATATTCGGCTGCATGCATCCTTCAAATATTTTGGTTGTGGTGGTCGACGGGCTTCGGGCTTCTGCGTTAGGAGCGTACGGCAATACGACGTATTCCACGCCCGGCCTTGATCATTTTGCCACGCAATCGCTGCTCTTTGATGAATGCTACGCGGACTCGTCTGACCTAACGGCGATCTACCGCGCACTATGGTATTCGCACCATCCGGCGAGGCCAGCGTTTGAGTATGCCAGGAATCCGGGTACTGGTAGTCCGCGTCCCATTGGCTCAGTTTTCGCACAGATGGGTTTTCGCACTGAACTCGTTACGGATGACTATCAACTTATCGACGTGCCCGGCGCGGGCGATTTTCAAGAGTGTGAAGTAGTCGCGCCTGAGCCGGCTCGCGCCGCCGATCTTTCATCTACGAACCTGGGACTGTTTTTAGCTGCGGTGGGCGAGCGCCTTTATGTAGATCCCGACACCCGCGCAAATTGTAACCGTACCAATGATTCGCCACGCTTGATTTGGGCACATTCCCGCGGAATGTACGCCCCGTGGGACGCGCCGTTCGACGTACAAGAATCGTTATTGGAAGGCGAGTCGTCGGTAGTTCGTGCGGCGCCCCCTTCCGATGGAGTGCTAGTGAACGATGACGATCCGGACATCGCTTTTCGATACGGCGCTGCCTATGCGGCTCAAGTGCTTGCGCTTGATGCGGGCTGGCAGTTGTTGGTTGACATGGTGGATGCGATGGAACCGCACGAGGAGTGGAGCATCGTTCTACTGGGAGGCCGTGGTTTGCCGCTTGGCGAGCATGGCATAATTGGCAGCATTGATCGCGCGCTCCCAGTCGAGCAGCTGCATGTGCCGTGCATGATCCGATTTGCTGATGGACGAGGCAAACTCGCGCGTTCGGCGGCGCTCACGTCCCACATTGATATTTTTCCAACGCTGCTCGAAGTCGCAGAAATGTCATCCGACTGCGAATGTCCGATGGATGGTCGTAGCTTCGCCCTGGATGCAGATGGTATGAAGTCGCATCTGCGAGAGTGGTTGCTGGCTGCAAATGGCGATGGGCCGATCGCGATTCGAACACCAAGTTGGTGCTTGCGGGCGAAGATGAACGCGGAGCGCGACAGAAACGACGCGGCTACTGGCCCGATGCTTTTCGTTCGACCAGATGATCGTTGGGAGGCGAACGACGTGTCGAAATTGTGCCCCGATGTAGTCGAGGAACTTGAGCAGCTCGCCAAAACGGCAGCCCGCAGTTTCGTGTCAGTTGAGTCAGTACGCGTGCCGCACCCGTGAATGTTGCAGCGTCGCCAGCGGATGATTTGCCGCCACGAATCGATGCTAGCGTCGACGCGCGCGGATTCTCCGTGATTTACAGTCAAACCTGATCTAGTGAGCTGCGCTGACCGCTCGTACAATCCTCGCGCGTTTGCGGTGGCAAAGCATTACCAACATTGAAGTTAGCCACCTCAGTCGAGGTCTAGCCATCTCGACTCAGTCGATCTTTCTCTCTCCACTTTTAACTATGGTCGGACACGGAAGTCCGTCTCGCTTCGCGATTGCGCTGTGCGCAGTGGGCTGGTGATATGCGCAATGTTCGGGGCCGCAGCGCATGCGCAGGAGGTGGGCTCTATGCCAAAGGAGCCAATCCGTCTCTGCGTTTCATGGGGTGGGGGTGATGCCAATCCGTGGGTGGGCCAGCTGCGGCTTGAGCAGGGCTCACTCGCCGACCTTAAGCTGCTCGGATCCGATCCTGATGCTGCCGGATCGATTTGGCTCGATTCGACGGGTGTGCAAGTTCATTCTCTGAGTGCGCACAAGCGTGATAGCTTTGAAGTTGTCGCGAATACCGACGGCGATACGAATCTGGCGGTTCAATTAGCAGCACGATCCAACGCGGCGGTAGTTCAGGCCCAAGTGTCACTGGCTGAAGTGATGCGTCGTCCGTATCTAATGAGACTCGATGATCGGGGCAACACGCTTGAGATTCGCGCCGTAACGAGCCCTACGCTGCACGTTACGATTAAGAACGATCCAGGGGGCAACGCCCTAATTTTTGCGCCGGGATCTGAGCTTTCGTTGGAGCTTGCGGCTGCGTTACCCGCCCCCTTGCACGGCACGACTGTAGACGTCCAAACGACGCTCGCACCAGGCAGGCGGAAGGATGGCGGATCGAGTTTCAGTCAGAAACTTTCAGTTCCTGTGACGGGGGACGCGAGAACCACACTATCCGTTCCGCTGAGTGTGCCCGAAGGCGTTTACACGGTTCACATCTCAATATCGCGAGCTTCTGGATATCTGCGCGATAAATTCTTTGCAGGCGCGTCTGCGCCCATCGCCGAGCAAAGCTTTCAAATTGTGGTAATGAATCCGCAACCGATCGCTGAAACATCGGTCGGACGCTGGGAATCCGTGCTCGAAATCGACCCGACGAATCCCCGTTGGGTAGGGCGATTGCCGGAGTGGTCGCAGCTTAGGCGCATCCCCGGACTTTATCATGGGCCACTTGGCGATGTCCGTGTCGGGGCTGTGAATCTGACGTTGGGTCGATTCGTGGAGTTGCCATTCACGAGCGGTGGCTCGGAGGCCCATTGGCAGGCATATTCGCTGCCGTTGGAGGCAACTGGAGCGCCTCACTTGTTGGAGATTGACTATCCGGCAGATGAAGAACAGAGCTTGGGGCTGAATATTGTTGAGGCAGGCGCGAATGGCACAATTGAAGGTGTTCGACTCGGCTCGTGTGTGTATGTCGAAGGTTTAGGTCGCGTCGAGGAAAAACAAAAACAAGTTCAGCGGCTAATCTTTTGGCCGAAAACACAAGTGCCGCTGCTCCTTGTCAGCAATCAGCATCCCCAGGCCGCGGCTCACTTCGGGCAAATTCGAGTATTTAAAAGGATCGGACCGCTCAACGCGAACGCTGCTTCACCGGGGCGGCAAAAGCGGTTGATTGCCGCTTATATCGGCAAGCCTGCTTTGGTTGATTATGGGAATGCATCCGCACAAGAGTTGTCGGGTGGACAAAGTGCGATCAACAGTATTGACGACTACGAAGCTGCGTATGAATACGCGACGCGACTCAGTGGATACATTCGATTTGCTGGCTATAACAGTGCGGTTGTGAATGTGATGGGAGAAGGAGCTGCGACGCTGCCGTGTGCAAAATTGACAGCGACACTAGAAAATGATGCAGGACAAACCGTCGATCGCTGTCGGGAAGCAGACGGTTTGTCGATTATGCTTCACGTCTTTGATCGAGAGGGAATTACGCTAATTCCTGCGATCGACTTTGCTACACCAATCCCTAAGTTGGAAGCATTGCGTAGAGCGAACCCCCTGAACTCGGGAATCGAACTGGTTGGTCCGGAGGGGCAAACTTGGTTGGATACGTACGGTACTCAGGGGGGGGTTGCGCCGTACTACAACATTTTGAATCCCGTTGTTCAGCAAGAGATGCTCAATGTAGTGCGGGAGATTGCCGATCGATACGGCGCAAATTCTGCGTTCGGTGGCCTCGCCGTCCAGCTCAATAGCAACGGCTATACGCAACTTCCACCACTGGAATGGGCGCTGGACGATTCCACCATGGGTCGATTTTCCCACGACACGGGAATTCAAATGCCGATGGCCGGCGACAACCGATTCGCGGCTCGTCGCGCGGCACTAACGGGCGCAAATGCGGACGTCTGGCGAGTATGGCGATCAAATCAAATTGCCGACTTCTACCACCGAATGGCATCTGTTGTCGCAAAGAATGGAAATCACAAACTGATCCTGACGACAGAGAAGCTGTTCGATCACCCCGTACTGCAACAAAGAGTGCGGCCCGATTTGATGGCGGACAACCGTGTTGCACAAACATTGCTCGAGATGGGAGTCGACTTCACACGGTTGAATCAAGTTCCGGGCCTCATCGTATGTCCGACACGCTTTGTCGGTTCGGCGATGCCGCTACCCGATCACGCGATCGACCTAGAGCTAAACGCATCGTTTTCGAATCTGAATCGCGCGACTAAGCGAACTAGCGAGCCGTCAGTGTTGCTCTACCATCATGCGTCCCCAGTTAGGTTCGCAAGCTTGGATTTCGGTGGGTCACCGCGTGTTGCGGGCGACACGCGGTTCATGAGCGAATTCGTGCCTAGCGCCGTGGCTGCGCGGAAACCTTACGTGCAGTCGCTGGCCGACGGCAACCCCAGCATTTTCATTGACGGCGGCGATTATTTACCGCCGACGCAGGAGGAGGCAACGCGCGGCTTACGAAACTTACTCTCCCAGCTTCCAACGAACGCGCGGATTGAGGAAGTCGCAAAGCAGCCGGTCATCGTTCGTACGTATCGCGAGCAAAATCAGTCAACCATTGTCGTGATAAACACGGCTCCATGGCACGTGGATGCGCAAATAACTTTGGATGCGCCGGCGTCGGTGACGATGACCCCCTTTCCAGCGGCGGACGGCGTAAAAATAGCGAGTGAAAACTTAACGATAGGACAGCAGTTGAAGAGTGTGTCGTTGGAATCTTACTCGGTTAAAGCATTTCAAGTTTCAGCAACAGGCGTAAAGGTCGTCGACGTCAAAGCTTCACTCGACAAGCCCGCGAATGACGAATTAAAACGCGGCTTGGAGGACTTGGCTAGCCGAGATTTATCCGCAGTGCATGTTTATCGTGGACTTTCGAATCCAAGTTTTGAGCCGGCGGGTGGCGGTGGCACAGTGCCAGGTTGGCACCTTGTGCGGAACTCGGTCACCGCGTCAGTTTCTCTCGACCCCTTGTCGCCGCAAGATGGACGAACCAGCCTTCATATTCGAAGTACCGGACAGATCGTTGCTGTCGAAAGCGACCCATTTCCAATTCCGGCGACGGGGCAATTGGCCATGACCGTGTTCGCACGTAGCGTCGGTGCGGCGCCAGAGGCAAAAATACGACTCCTTTTCGAAGCCGAATCAAAGGGACTTATTTGGCAGCAAACTGCGAGTGTCAACGCGAGTGAAGCAGAGCGCGATAAGCAGCAGTGGGGTCCGCCGCTTGCGATCCTCGATTCAAATTTGCCGCTCGATTCGCAAGGAAAGATGAGAATTCGATTCGAATTCGCAGGTGCGGGCGACTACTGGCTAGATAACATCAAACTCAATGATATTTTGTGGCCTCTCACAAAAGTTTATCCAAATTCGTCCGCTGAAATAGTGAAACTCCTGCAACAAACACACGATATCCAAGGCGCCTACGATGCCGGTCAACTTAGCGATTGCTTACGGCTTCTAGACGACTATTGGCCCCGATTTATCATGGCCTATATGACCACTGGTGCGCCTGCTATCGCATTGGCGGCAGAGCCGAGCAAGCCCGAAATCGTACCACCTAAATCAGCGACTACGAGCGACATAGGCGAAACACCTGCCCCCGGTCTGGGCGAACGCATCAAACACATTGTGCCTGTGCTGAGGTAGTTTCCGACGTTGATCCCTTGCCTCCGCTCATCGTTGTGGTCCGGCAGGCGCTGGGATCGATTGATTTGCCGGATTTAGCGGGGCACCGGGGGTAGCCGGTTGGCCGCCGATGGGCGGGGCCGGACCGCGGTCTGAAATCAATCGGATGATCCCCGCTGCTACCGGAAGTGAACTGCCAGGCGTAGCCGCGGGCGAGGCTGTCGGATTCTCTGTTTTGTTGTGAGCAGGATCGACTGTCGAATCCAAGTTCGGAGGAAGTGTCTTCGCCGCGGGCGTCGTCGACGTCGAAATTAAGAGCGTTTGGCCCACTACATTTCGTACACGAATACCCTCGACAACATGCTGCATCCGACCGGTTCCACTCTGATCGATCGTCAATGTACCTATTTCGTTGATTCCCGGAGCACCGGCGGGTTTTGCATTCTGATCGCTACGTTCCCGAAGCTGGGCATTACTCACGGTAGATTGACCGATCGGTGTGGTATTTGTCGGATTAACCTGACCGGTCGCGGGGGCCGTTACACCTGCTGCGGTATCAGCGCTCGGCGCAACATTTGCTAAAACCGTGTGCGAGATCTCGATTGGTTGTGAACTACTCTGAGGCTGCGTGGGCGCAGGCAGCGGTGTGCCATTTATGTTTCCCGCATTTGTCGGCTGGTGACTCGTGGCGGCAGTAGGGTCACCAATTCCGATGGAATAATTTCCTGGCGGGAGTCCTCCGACATCAACCATCACGACCATCCCGTTGGGATCATTACGGAACCCGGCCAGGCCGATTCGAGCACCACGGGGATTTGGGACTGGCGAAGTTTGATTACCGTCGTTCTGCTCAACTTTGCCGATCGCGACGCGATATAACTCAGCCACTGCTCGTTCGGTAGCGGCACTGTTTTGGTCGCCGAAGAAATTAGCGAACGGGCCAGAGTTTTCGATTGCAACATTTGTGTTCGCAACGCCTACGGTATCGCCGCCGGTCGTGGCTGGCGGAGGCGAGCCGGCTGCCTGCTGCTGACCGGGAGGGGGACCCAACGGAAGCTGCACCGGGCCGACGTGACTTTCCGGAACTTGAATTTTGGTCGTAACAGGATTGCCATCGCGCATAACAACAACGGTGAGGATGTCACCATCCTTTGCCTCAGTCGCTACCCGGCGCATTCCGTCGATCCATTTGCGGTAGTCGTTTGCTTTGAAGTTTTGAAACGACACGATTCGGTCACCTTTGCGTATCCCACCTTCGTAAGCGGGCGTTGCTACCCCGACGTCGACGACTTTCACCCCGCCATCGTCCGCTTCTTGAACTTTCATGCCAAGGATCAGAGTGCGCCCTTGGGCGTCTGGCCCTACCTGTTCGCCGGCGCGGCGTTTTAGTTGCTCGGATTGGGGGCTCGATGAGGAAACATCGCGCCTCGGCGCGGCGACATCTGTCGGAGTTGTGATCTCCAATGCGGGCCGAGTTGAATCAGAGTTCGCTTGGCGGCGAGCGGCTCGCGCGGTGGCTTCGGCTTGCGCGTCCTGGGCTAAAGTGATCACATCAATGTTGTAGATCGCTACAACTGCGAATATGGCTAATGCGAGAAGTTTTCGTGACATGATACCCCTCATATTCTCTGTTGTTACGAACGATAAGAAGTTGTCTAGCCGACATTTTTGCCGACCGACACATTTACATAGCAATCCGCGTTCCGAATATGGGGTCGCGAGGAAATGCTTGGCTGCTTTAGGCGTAAGTCAGCCGCTAAGGGGGATAATGTGTGTGCGAATACCAATCCTCGCGGCAAATTGGAAGGTAGGGCCGCTCAAAGCGCGCCAGTCTGGCTAACCGACGACCAACCGAATCGCGTCAATTAGACTGGCCTGCCAGCGCGGCCTCGGTTGACATTGGATTCGGGATTTCAACCGCCGGATGAATGCCCGCTGCATCGATCGAGTACCATCGATCCAGCACGTCGCGCCATCCACCGGCGTGCTTCACTGTACAGAAATCGGCCCGCACCGCTTCGTGCTGCGGATGGAGCTGGGCGTACTTAATCGCGAATTTTCGCATGTCCGGCAAACATCTTTCTTCACCATACAATTCTTCGGCGAGTCGGTAATGCTCACGAATCACTTCACGTTGCTCGTAGACCGTGGGTGGGTATGGCAGCGGGTATCCCGAAGCCAGAGCTCGAACCTCTCGAAAAATCCAGGGATTGCCAATCGCACCACGGGCGATGGTTACGCCATCGACGCCCGTATAGCGCATCATGTCTAGACACGCTTGCGCGTTAAAAAGGTCGCCACTTCCGAGGACCACTCGATCGCCAGCGTACTCTTTTAACTCCCGCAGGAATTCCCAACTCGATGGGCCAACGTATCGCTGCAAGACGGATCGACCGTGTACCGTGATGGCGGCGACTCCTAACGCGAACGCTCCGTCAAATATCTCGTAAAACTTGTCACGGCTTTCGGCCAAGTCATCAATTCCGCGCCGCATTTTCACTGTGACGGGAATGTTCGCGGGAACCGCGTCGCGCACGCGGCGCACAATTTCAAGCGCAATTTGGGGCTGACTCAAATGAAAACCGCCACGACAGCGACCCAGCACTTTCTTTACGGGGCAACCGAAATTGATGTCGATGACATCGAAGCCGTGTTCTACCAGGCGCAATGCGGCCGGCGCAAAATCGCACGGATCCGCCCCCATCAGTTGGCCGCCAGTGGGATGTTCTTCGTCCGCAACGTGCAGGTAATGGCGATTGCGACGTCTCGGCTTCAGGGCGAGGATGAATTTGTCGAGCATCACTTCGCATAAGGTGTACGGAGCTCCATGCCTACGTGCGAGCAAGCGCATCGGCGCGTCGCTGTAACCGGAAAGTGCTGCTTGTACGACGGGAAAGTCAAGGCGGACGTTTCCCAGTCTTAGCTCGCCGAGTGAGTAAGTCATGCGACTGATTCTCCGCTGCTCTTTGCGGCGGAGTCAACCGCGTGCAAGATCGCGTCTTCGATTTCTCGAATGACGTCCCGATCTTCCTCAATTTCCCGGCGCTTGATTAGTGCTTTAGATCCTTCTCGTTCCGCATATTCTCCCAGTGCCCAAGCGCAAGCTCCGCGCACCAAAGGTTCGGCGTCGTTTAGCCCTCTGACAAGAGCTGGAACAGCGGTCGAAGCCGGGCGATTTCCCAGTGCAATTGCTGCATTGCGAAGCAAGCCGCGCCGTCGCGGTCGCCACAGCGGTGTGTTGCGGAATCGCGCGCGAAAGGCGGCATCATCTAAAGAAAACAGCACTGCCAATTCCATTGGGTTATTGTATTCCCGCGGTGCGAAGCCTGGCTCCAGACTCAGCGAACTTTTGGAATTCCACGGACAAACATCTTGGCAGACATCGCAACCGAATATCCATTCACCTACTCCCGGCCGCAACTCGCGCGGTATAAAGCTTTTTAACTCAATGGTGAGATAGCTTATACACCGCGATGCGTCGAGGACGTACGGTTGCGGGAATGCGTCTGTTGGGCAGGCGTCCAAACAGGCACGGCACGATCCGCAGTGGTCGATCTCGTGACGAGAGTCGAACTCTAACTCCAGGTCGGTCAAAATCGCGGCTAGGAAGAACCAGCTTCCCGCGTGGCGATTTAGCAGCAGTGTGTTCTTGCCGATCCAACCCAAGCCCGCTAATTGTGCGAACTCGCGCTCAAGCAAGGGGGCCGTGTCGACAACGCCACGTGCGGAGGCGTGCGGCACACGCGACTTAATAAACAATATTAACGATTCGAGCCGCTCGCGAATGAGGTCGTGATAATCCAACTCGCCCCAAGCATATCGGGATACACGCCCCTGTCCTTCGCGGCACAGCGTCGGCTCTGAAGTTCGATAATTCATCGCCAGCATGACGACGCTGCGTGCGCCGTTGAGGACCAAGTTGGGGTCGTTGTAGGCATCGCGACGGTTCGGCAGGTATTCCATTTGGCCCGCGTATCCCGCGGCAAGCCACTCATCCAAACGCGCGACTCCCGGCGGGGCCACAGCCGGGCAAACTCCGCAAAGCGCAAACCCCAATTCGGTGGCTTGCTGCTTTAAATCGCGAGTAAGTTGGCCCTCATCCATCCCCATATTTTAGCGAGTTTTGGGAGTGCCGCGGAAACCGTTGATGCAGTAAATACAGGCATTTCCGCACGAAAATTTGAATCGCGTCGGGCGACTGATTAGCCTGGAAGATAGATCTGGCACTCACTTTGAAACCAATCGCCTACGACTTTTCTTTCTAAGGAACACACGATGAAGCGACAGATATTCATTGCAATGGTCGCGGTTGCTGCTGCGACGACAATTGCTGCGTTCGCCGAGGCCAAAGGTGGCGGTGGCCATGGTGGCGGCGGATTTGGCTCGCACCGAGCATCTTGCGGCGGCGGGCTTTCCATTGGTGCAATCGGCGGAGCGGGATTCGGCGGTTACGGGGGCTATGGTGGCTGCGGCGACTACGGTCTCGGTTACCTGTACGATATTCTTCGCGAAGAAGTGCCACACTTCGCCGCATTTCCGCCAGTCTATTACAGTGAGCCCGTGCCACGCACGTACGGCTACAGCCCGTTCGCCTATCCACCCGGCGTTATGACGCCAGAGGTCGTTTGCCCTGCGCAGCCGCTTACGATCAACAATCCGTACGCCCCGGCGACTAAGCCTGTAGCCTCGCCGATTGATTCCAATCCAGACCGGTCGGCCGAAGCGGTTCCGAGTGTACAGCCATTGGTTGTCATGAACCCGTATGTCACTCAGCAATCTTCCGTGGCTCAGAACGAGAAATAGCTAGCAGTACACCTTTCAGTGCGCGGAGGAGCTTCCGCAGTAATAGCCCCGGCTTCACGGCCGGGGCTATCGTTTTTAGTGGCGAATTCTCTGCTGCTTCGGCCGGCGTTAACGCTAGCGTGGTGCAATCGGCCTGGACAGGGTATCGCGTCTCGCTATGCTTCCAGCCCGAAACTCTTCTACTCGTGCGGCGCAATTGCCCATCACACAAGGAACGATACGGATGAACGGAATTCATCCGAAAGCGAATGCCGCAGCGATCTGCGCACTCTTGGTCGCAATACTTGCGACAGGGTGCCGGTCGACTTCAAGCGGCGTCAACAATCCGTTTCTTGCGCCCGATCGTGTCGCGCCGCCGTCGACGCGTGCGCTCGCGCCGGACAGGCGCAGCCGTATTACCAAGGCGATCCCCTGCCTGTGATGCAAAGTGCCGCGGCTCCAACGCCAAACTCGCTTCTCACCGGTGATAGCGCCGCCGCTCGAACGGCCACAGGCAAAACATTGGCGTGGAATTCACCGGCTTCAACGCCGCAGTCCGCGAGCGTTGCCGCGCAGCCGGCTCAGGTATCGCCATGGCCACCTGTCACTCAATCGCCTGCGCCAATCGCCTGTGCACCTGAGAATGCTGTTTCCGTGCCAGCCGATACGGCATCGCTGCGGTTCCCGATGCAACCCACCGTGCAGCCAACTCCGACATCGCAAATTGCGGTTGGTCCGTCACAACAGGCGCCGACCTCAATCAATACCGCAGCCGTGCCTAATCAAGGCGTGATGCTCGCGTCTTACAACGTACCAGCGAGCAATGCTTCATCGGTTCCGACTGCGGCGCCGGCGAACCCAAACTTCCCGTGGCGGACGCCACAGTATAATGGCATCACGCCGACATCGGGCTACCCGCAACAAGCGGGTTTGGTACCACCGATTTCGCCACAACCAAGCATGTCGACTGCCGCTTCGTATCCAATGGCCCAGGCGCCGATCACATTGCCGACGAATCCGATGGCGGTCGATTTGCGCCGGTAGCCTCGCCACCTCAACCGGGCGATCCGATGCCGAGAGTCCGCGTTCCCGGTTACGAAACTCCCGAAATGGCGTCGGCCGACGGGTTTCGTCCCCGCGCAAGCATGCGGTAATCACGGCTGTGGGTTCGCTAACGCCTGCTGTAGGACCGTTTCAAAATCGGCGAGCGTGTAGATGCGGCCTGTCGGCTTATTTAGGTCGACGCCACCCGAGACACCGGCCATCATTCCACCCATTTTTTGGCCGCCTTTGGTAGTCGCCATATATTCGATCATTTTATCGCCGTCTTTTTCGCGAATCAGATCGCTGATTATTTTCTCGCCACGCGGCAACGTACTGAGGCGATCCAAGCGACCGAAGGTTCCCGGGTTGCGAGCCAACTTTCGCATGAACTTTCGCCCGTTCGAAGTTGTAAGTTCGCGCACAAGAAATGAATCATTTGCTAGAGCGAGTTCCGCGACGGCTTTCGCATTGGACACGTGAACGCCAGCGTCGTCGAGTTTTTTCAGCACCGTCTCGACCTGAGCTCGAGTGATGACGTCGCCAGGTTGGTAGTCCTCTTGCGCGGCAAACCAGCCCTCAATCGCGTGTGCGACGGTTGGAAAATCTGGCGTGGCAGATTGTGGCGCGGCCCCGCACTCTCCGGTCAGAAGCATAGCTAGGCTAATTGCGACAAGCACGAAAAGTTTTTCGCTTAGTGTGGCGCGAACCGGCTCAGCAATTGCAGGGTCTGAGACAGCAATTCGTCGGATCGCGGGGGAGCCGTACGGCGGATTGATCATATCTACGCGCAGGAAAAAACATCTTTTGTGGGATGAACAATTAATCTGGAATAGCCTCGGCTACCCAAGTCGGCCTTCAGTAAAAGTTTAGCACGCCTGCATCAGTATCCTTCGGCACCCATTGAGACCTCGGATTATTGAAATTTCAGGCCCCCTTGCTTATACTAAATCGCCAATCGGACGGATTGGCGAACAAGCGCGGGGTAGTTGGTAGTAGGAGATGCCCTTTATGTCGCGTAGCACCTATTTTGTGCAGGAATGCCCGACTTGCGGTCGGAACCTTCAGATCCGCGTCCAATACCTGGGTAAACAGGTCGTTTGTCAGCATTGCAGTGCGCGGTTTGAAGCCTACGACGCGAGTTCGGCCGCTTATCCTCCGCCAACATCCAGTCTTTCGTTGCTGGAAAGAGCGGAGCAACTGTTGCAATCTGCAACATCGTCCCAACTTGGGATGCCTGTAGATGGCGCGCTGGCCACGGATGTCGTGCCTGCACGGCCTAAATAGCTTCGCATGACCCGCTATTACGTTTGCTGGGTAAGCTTGGCCAGATCCTCGAAATACCGGGGGTACGTCTTATCGACGCAACCGGGATCATTGATTCGCACGCCGGGAATGCGAAGGCCGGCCAGGGCAAAACTCATTGCCATGCGATGATCTCGGTAGGTATCGATCGACGCCGCTCGCAATTTTTTCGGAGTGATGCTGAGGCCATCGGAGTACTCTGTCACCTCGGCGCCAAGCTTCCGAAGCTCTATTGCGACTGCGGCGATGCGATCGGTTTCCTTGTGGCGGATATGGGCAACGTTTTTGATCGTCGTGGGACCGTCGCTAAACAACGCGACAGCCGCCAGCGTTTGCACGGTATCGCTGATCCCGTTCATATCGAGTTCTACGCCGTGCAGCGGCCGTCCAATCACTGTGATTGAGTTCGGACCGCGTTGAACCTCGCAGCCCATTTTTTCTAGGCACGACACGAATTCGACGTCGCCTTGCAAGCTACGGTCAGATAGACCGTCGACAGTAACCGCTCCACCGCAAATAGCCGCGGCCGTCCAAAAATAACTGGCGGCCGAGGCGTCCGGCTCAATCTCATACTTTAGCGGCTGGTAAGTCTGCGGCGCATCGATTGTAAATTTCGAGAATGAATCGTCGTAGTGTACCTCTATCCCAAACGACTTCATGACTTCGATCGTCATTCTTACGTACGGTTTCGAAACCAGTGGTCCTTCGATGACCAACTCGATCGAAGATCGAGCGGCCGGAGCGGCGAGCACAATCGCGCTCAGGAATTGGCTCGAAATATCGCCACGGATTTTTGCCGAGCCGCCCGGCAGACCATTTGCGTGGATAACAACCGGCGGGCAACCACTTTCCAACTCGCTGACGACCCGTGCGCCTAACTGGCCGAGAGCGTCACTCAGGTCGGCGATCGGTCGCTCGCGCATGCGAGCAACACCGTCCAGGCGATAGGAACCGTGCCCCAACGTCGTTACGGCAGTCAAGAAGCGGAACGTCGTGCCGCTATTTGCGCAAAACAGATCCGCCTCCAGCGCCGGCACTTGTCCATTTGTGCCGGAAACAACCAGCGTTTCGCGCTCATGCGAGGCTTCAACTTCTATCCCAAGTCGACCGAGACTCTCAATCATTACTCGAGTATCTTCGCTGTCGAGCGCGCCCGTTAGAGTTGAAGTACCGTTCGCTAGCGCTGCACACACCAAAGCTCGATTCGTAATGCTTTTCGAGCCGGGAGGTCGGATTCGTCCATGGATAGGTCCGGCGGTCGTTGTGATTTGCAGCGAATCGGCCATCAAACGGAAAGGTTGACTGGGTCAAAACGGGCGTCAATGAAGTTCCACGCCGACTCTCTGGAGCGAATTGATTACGCGAATTTCGTACGGCCTGGAATCGCAACTTGGACGGCCGGAACGTCATCCGTCCAAGAATACTCAGTCGGCCCCAATCGCTCTTTGCTATTGAAGCACTCATCCCAAGTTAGCGCCTGTCCAGTGTAAGTGCACATTCGACCCATTACCGCCAGCATCGTGCTATTTGCCATGTATTGCCCGTTGTTAACCGGCTTCCCGTCTCGGATGCTGTTGAACAGCGCCTCGTGTTCCAAATCGTACATTTTGGCTGTGTTCTTACGGTCTGGTCCTTCATAGGTCCATGGGCGCTCGCCCTCGATGTGATATTGCAGGATATTCGCATGTCCCTCGGTGCCGAGCACGAGTTCATCCGTCAACGCACTAGTATCACTTTGCTGCCGGCAAGTGAAGTAAACGTGAACGCCAGTCGGGTATTCATAAAACACAGTATGGTGGTCGAAGATATCGCCATACTCGGGCTGCACGCGTTGTTGCCGGCCGCCGAGACCGAACGCCTTTGTTGGCGAAATATCTCCTTGCAGCCAAGCCGTCTTATCGAGGCTGTGAACGGCCTGCTCGCAGATATGATCACCGGACAACCAATGGAAATACAACCAGTTGCGAACCTGGTATTCCATGCGGCTCCATTTCGGGTCGTCGCCGCGGTGCCACAACGTGCCGGCATTATACGTCGACTGGATCGCGACGATGTCCCCGATCGCTTTATCTTCGACGATGCGACGCACCGTTTCTTTCACCGCCGGATGATACCGCCAGCACAACCCCGACACGACCACCAGGTTTTTCTCTTTCGCTTTTTTGCAGGTTTCAATGACACTCCGTACGCCGGGGGCATCAACAGCAACTGGCTTCTCGACAAACGTGTGTTTGCCTTTTTCAACCGCGTACGCCAAATGTTGGGGCCGAAAATGGGGCGGCGTGGCGAGTAGAACAACGTCGACGTCGCTGTCGATCAATTGTTTGTAAGCGTCGAACCCGACATAGACACGGTCGTGTGGAACTTGCACTCGGTCCTTCGTTTTTTCGTTCCGTTTTAACGTTCCTAAGCTCGTCTTCGCGAAATCAGGGAACGTATCCGCAACCGCGACGAGCACGTTATCGGGGCTGGCATTGAGGGCGTTTTGAGCCGCGCCGGTTCCGCGTCCGCCGCAGCCGACGAGCCCAATCTTCATGGTCTCACTTACTCCCGCGTGGACCGAACGCGGAATCGCCATTGTTGCGGCTATCGCAGTGCCGACGGCAACGCCAGTGGATGTCTTCAGAAATTCCCGCCGTGAAGCGTGGATGTCTTGGTTGGGCATAACCTCTTCTCCAAATATCGATTGGGCCGGCAACGTGGCAAAGTATTGTTGGGTGTACTAATTGGCTGAGTAATCTGCAAACACTTTTTCAATGGCCGGAACATCTGTATTCCCGCGATGTATCCAAACGCGATACTTTAATGTAAGCGAATCACCTGCTTTAATTGTTACCGCCTCCTGCACTGCCGCTTCAGGGTGCGGAAACTCCTTTTGTCCGAACGGATTGGCGGCAAACAAGCCGTACGTTCGGACATGCCAGCGCGGTTTCGGCCGAAAACTCTGCGGGTGGCTCATCATCGTGATCCCAACTGTCTCGCCGTCGACGAGCCCGGTGTAGTCGACCCAGCGAGCCGGCATTCCCCAGGCAACCTCATTTGTTTGCCCTTCGCTGTTTACAATGTGGCCGCCCGTCTTTGCATCGACTCGCATCGAATCGACAACCCGCAGCGCAAACGCGCCTTCCTTCGTATCGCCGAAAGTCACGTCACCGTCTGGGGCAGTAATCGTGATCGCAGAGTCAATCCACCGATTGCCGTCGCTGCTGCTGCCGAAGGACATGTCCCGCTTATCCGTGCAAACCTTTTTGTCGCCATTCATCCAATCGTTGCGAGTTACAATACGTCCCAGTCCGTTTTCAACGCCTGTTTTTGCAAACTCTCGGTGCACGATGCGCGGTACCGTGTCGCCTTTGTCGTCATTCACGTTCGTCCGCCAGAAATCCACGCCGTTCACTGCGCCATGAGTGAACCAAAACGATTGGTGATGGGGATGATCTTTTGTTTCCCCTGGTGGTGTAAACGGGTAGGAGCGAGTTACCGGCTTCCCAGTTGGGCCGATGATCGGATAGAGCGACGGCTCGTGACCTGCCTGCGTGCGATACTCCGTAAATAACTGGCCGTCGATTTTGACGATTGCACCATGCTCCGATTTTTCCACGGTAATCTCGCCGGCGGTTGCGCGGCTACCCGGCGAAATGGCTGATGTTAAGAGCAGAACAATGAACGACAATTTCATGTCTGACCTGTTACCCGAGACTGTCTCTAAGTAATTTCCGGTACTTCAAAGGGCTTGCGATCCGCGCGCCGCAGCAAGTCGTTGGCGGCCGTGTTGTTCGTGAATCTTTCGGTTGCGGGATCCATCTGCAGATCGGCGCCAACCATTACGACGGGCTTGTCGATGTTTACATCGTTCGCCCGCAGATGGGCAAACATCCGTTCGAGTGAGTCTTGGAGCCGTTCGTTTTTAGCAACCGACTGCAGGATTTCGTCCGCCGGATGCGGTTCGCCCAATTGATGCGAAATGTTCCCCGTGTGGCATAACGCGCTCGAAAGATGCCCCTCGCGAATATCGGCGTGCAGGTCGCTTCGTTTCCGTGAATGGACGGCGTCCAAGAAATTCGCAAAGTGATTTCCCGCGCCGTGCCAAGTTTGAATTTCTTCGCCATCGGGTCCGAAGGCTTGCGTGAGATCATATTTCGCCGTCGAGAGCACCGAACCGTGCTCGCATTGAACGACCACGCCAACCTGCGACCCGCGGTACGTATCCATTCCCCGTTCCCACGTATCGCGATCTTTTTGCGCCTCCTTCGATTTAGGGAGCCCGCGTGTTTCGAAAATAATCGGGGCTTTGGCGTAGTCGTGTAACACCACTTGAGTATTCGCAGTGTTGCCGGCGTCGTCGTAGCCCAGCCGACCGCCGAAGCTCACAATTCGCGGCGACAGTTCTTCGACACCGAGAAACCAACGAGCAATATCCATTTGATGGATGCCTTGGTTTCCCATATCGCCGTTGCCGGTATTGTAATCCCAATGCCAATCGTAATGCAGCTTTGGCCGATACAAGTCGACCTTTGCCGCCGGGCCACACCACAAGTCGTAGTCGACTTCTTTTGGAATGACGAGTGGTTTATCCAGCTTGCCGATCGACATCCGCGGCTTGTAACAAGTACCGACGATGTACAGGATTTTGCCGAGCTTGCCATTCTGAACGAACTCCACCGCTCCGCGCAGCGATTGGTTCGATCGCGATTGCGTACCGGTTTGGATGATTCGCTGGTAACGTTCCGCGGCCTTTACCAGTTGCTCCCCTTCCCACACGTGATGGCTGACCGGCTTCTCGCAGTAAACGTCCTTCCCAACTTGCGCTGCCAAGATCGCTATTAACGAGTGCAAATGGTTAGGCGTGGCGACCGAGATCGCGTCAATGTCCTTGCGATCGAGCAACTGGCGAAAGTCTGATATCTGATCGAGCTTCCGGCCGTATTGCTTGTCGAATGCTTCGGCCGCTTTGCCGAGCACACGCGAATCGCAATCGCAGAGGGCAACCAATTGTTGGTTGAACCCTTCCATATGGCTCTTTCCACGCCCATTGAGCCCGACAACTGCCATGCGCACCTTGCTATTCACATCGGCACGGGCACTTCTGGGCAGCACGCTACAGGCCGCTGCAGCTCCCAAAGCATTTTTCAAGAACACCCGGCGCGATTGATTTGTCATTTCAGCTCCAACCTGACGGGAATCGTAGACGGTTTGCTCCCTCATTGGGCATTATACCAACGGATTGTCGCCGCGCAAGTCGCGCTCTTCTTCTGACCCTGTGATCAGCCGCGCCGAACGATCGTAAGTGAAATAGCACCAAGCCCACTGGATTAGTACGAGCAAACGGTTGCGAAAGGTCACTATTTTCAGTAAGTGAATGACCAGCCACATGATCCAAGCCAACAGGCCGCTAACGTGCAATTTGCCGAAATCGGCCACAGCGGCAGATCTGCCAATGGTCGCCAGACTGCCGAGATCATGGTATTGGAATGCCGGCACCTGTTCACCGCGAAGTCGGGCCTGAATCAATTTGGCCGCGTACTTTCCTTGCTGAATGGCGACGGGGGCGACTCCTGGCAGCGGTTTGCCATCTTGATGCGGAAAGTTCGCCATATCACCGAGGACGATGATTTCTGGATGATTGACGAGCGTGAGGTCCGGCTCAACATTGATCCGGCCGGCACGATCGAGTTGCGCTCCGGTCGCTTCCGCGAGCATTTTCGCCAGTGGCGAGGCCTCAACTCCTGCCGCCCAAAAAACGGTGTGCGTTGCTAATTTTTCGTCTGCGCCGCCGAATTTCAGGAGAAGGTGATCCGGCTCGATGTCGGCGACCATTGTTTTAGCACGAACGACAACGCCTAGCCGCTCCAATGATCGCTGCGCCTTTGCCGATAAGTCGGGCGGGTAAGCAGGCAGAATTCGATCGCCAGCTTCGATCAAAATGATTTGCGCATCGGAGGGATCGATGTGGCGAAATTCGCGAGCAAGCGTATGACGAGCGATCTCCGACATCGTGCCGGCAAGCTCAACGCCGGTCGGCCCGCCCCCCACGATTACGATCGTGAGCAATTGGCGGCGACGTTCCAGGTCGGCCTCGCGCTCCGAATTCTCGAAGGCCATCAACAGCCGGCGGCGAATACGCGTGGCATCTTCGATCGTTTTCAGACCGGGAGCAAGTGCTTCCCAATTCGGATGTCCGAAGTAGCTGTGTCTCGCACCAGCAGCCACGATCAAGGTATCGTATACTATCTGCCGGTCATCAAAATGCACAAACCGGTTGCTCAAGTCGAACCCACAGACGTCGCCGAGCAACACCTCGCAATTGCGCTGCCGCTCGACGATCGACCTAAGCGGCGCGGCTATATTGGCGGGAGACAAGCCGCCTGTCGCCACTTGATACAGCAGCGGCTGAAATAAGTGAAAGTTGCGGCGATCGATGAGCGTTACACTAACGGGGACACGGCGCAAGGCGAGCGCGGCGTTTAGGCCGCCAAAGCCGCCCCCAACGATCACAACGCGATGCGACGGAACTCCAGTCATTTGTACTGTTCCTCGCGATCTGCTTTTGACACTACTCCGGCAACGGTTTGTCTTTCGTCTCGGGTGCGAACGGCAGCGTCAGCAATCCGATTAGGAAGATGCTGCACATGGCCATCGCTGAATATCGTTCCTTTAACGGCGAGCCGAAGTTTCCAAACACCTGCGTCGCCAGAGCAGCCGAGAAAAAACTGCCGCCGGCAGCAGCGAAACGGCCTAAGTTGTAGCAAAACGACGTGCCGGTGCTTCGCAAGCGACTTGGAAAAAGCTCCGGCAAATAAATGGCGAAGCCTGCAAATACCGAAAGCTGTGCGGCGCTCATCAGGGGCATCATCCAATAGGCGTCGGTCGGCGTACTCATTTTCCAATACACAAGCAGCGTACACAGTAGAGCCGCGGTAAAGCCTAGCGCGAAAGCCTGTCTCCGGCCGAACGAGATCGCGATTTTCGTAAAGATCCACATTCCGACGCCGGCCCCCAGCATCTGCAGCACGTAGGAAATCGTTCGTGCGTTCTCAACTGCGGGCGCGATCGCGTCTGGCGATAGGCCGGCCGCCGCGTAGTGTTGTTTGAATACGAATGTTTGCAGATCGGTCGCATACTCGCCGATGGCCCATAAGCCAATTACGCCGGTCGACGCAATGAGCGATCCGACGATCAAATTCTTACGCCAAAGCGTTTCGGCAAATAAGCCGCGGTACGGCGCAAAAACATTCTTCGGTAACCGCCCTTCTGCTTTTAGTCGCAACCACGGCTCAGGCTCGCGCAGGTATTTCATCGTCAGCACGACCAACAATGCCGGCAGAGCACCGACGAGAAACATCCAACGCCAGCCCGTCCCTCCCTCAATGACATGCGACGCCTGCAATTGATCGAACAACAGTTTGAAGCCGGCCGCCGCGATATTGCCGATCGTCGAGAGAATCTGCAACATGCCAAGCGCACCGGCGCGTGCTGTATCCGGTAAACTCTCAGCGATCAGTGCGACGGCAAGCCCGAACACGCCGCCGACTCCAAGGCCCGTTAAAAAGCGAAACAGTGCGAAGTCGACGTAGGTTCGACTAAAGAATGTCAGGCCCGTGCAGGCGGAATAGATCAACACCGAGGCAGTCAGCATCTTGGAACGACCGTAACGATCCCCAAGCGGTCCGAAGACAAGACCACCCACGCCCCAGCCAATGAGGAAGAGCGCCGTAACGACCTTCCCAACCGATTGCGCATCGCCCCCCTTCATCAATTCGTTGAGCGCCGGATTGCGGGCTAACGAAAACAGCCGCTGATCGAGGCAATCAAAAAACCATGCTGCGCTGGCAACCAAAAACACAAACCAGTGGTAGCCGGTCAGCTCGTGCGTCCAGCGTTGCCGTTCCACGGTCATGGTTGGTTACGTCTCATCTGAGAAGTTGTGCTTGCTGCGGTTCGGGTAACCAGAACGATAGAATTAAATTGATCACGTAGACGCTTGTCCCGACCACGGCAGCAGCGGACGCCATCTTTACTGCATCGGTGCCGCCGGGCATGAGCAACGCCAACTCACTGGTGACGAGCGCGAATGAGGTACCGATCATCCTCCCACCGATGTTTGCGGCAAAGCTTTCACCTGTACCCCGCAAGTGAAGTGGATAAACCCGCGGTAAATAATTCCCCCAAAAGCTAAATTGGGCGACCGTAAAGAACCCGGCCAAAAAGATTCCAACTTGTAACGCCATCAGGCTTTGATGCGCGGCGTACCCAAACACGATCGGCAAAATGAATAACCCAGGAACCAGAAAGACGCGGATCAACGACCGGCGGCTAATAATAATAGTAACGAGAATGGCCAGAGCTAGTCGCCCTGCGAGGCCGCCCCATTCCTGCATTTGCGAAACATGCGCTGCAGCTCCCTGCACAATGGTGCCTGTCTTTTGCCCCGTTTCCGATCCTTGTAGACCCTTCGTTGCTGCAACGACATGAGCGTGAACTTCGGGAACCGCAGGTACGATTTGCGGAATCTGTTGAATCGCGCCAAACGCGGCGCCATAGCCGCAAGCCATCATGAGCGTAGTTACAATCGTGGTTCGCCGTAACTCGGGCGCAAACAATTCGCGAAGTCTTGGTCGTTGCAACGTGCCGGCCACGCGTTTCGCATGCCAGGCGGGTGATTCAGGAAGAAACGGGCGTACCAAAATCAGCGGCAACGCCGGAACCAAGCCTGACATTAGCGTGTAGCGCCATGCCGCGTGTGAATCTTTGATTGTTCCGAGCGTTGCGAGCCAATGGGGCAATTCGATCGTAGGAAAACTCGCAGCGTGTTGCACGAGCCAATGGTTCGCCGTCGCGACAAGGATGCCCCCGAACGACGAACAAAACTGAGTGTATCCGAGGACATGTTCCCGCTGCTTGGGCTCGGGAAATAGCTCTGCCAGCCACGCGACTGCGGCGACAAATTCCACGGAGACTCCGATGAACGTCGTGCAGCGCAAAATGAGCAGCATCCAGATTGATGTCGAATACCCGGCCGCAAATGCAGACAGTGCGTATAGCAGAATGCTCCAAGTTAGCACCCGTCTGCGGCCCAGGCGGTCCGTTAAGTATCCGCCCAGCAAACCGAAAATTCCCCCCACAACGGCCGGCACAAAGAACAACAAGCCGCGCCACATATTGAAGGCGGGAGTGTTCGGTGCAGCCCCAAGCATTTCCAGCATTGCGGGCCGCAAAATGAGCGGCATCATTAGCAGCTCATAAGTATCAAACGCAAAACCGATCGCCGCGATGATGCACACGAGCCATTGGGTGATCGTCAGCCGGTGAGAATTTGCCATGGCGGGGCTGTCTGAAGCGCGCTGGAAACGCATGGGAGGAAATCGCGTGCCGGTATTCTAACAGGCCGCGCCACAGTTGCGTAGGCGTCACGCGATCAACCAATGATTACACGCGGCTGTTTTTTAGGATCTGGCTCGGCTTTGAGGATCAGCTCTCGAACCAGCCAAGGGACGTTCCCTTCGCCAAACAGCAGGAAGCCGACGTTCGCCGCCAGTGGGCTTTCGCCGGACCAGCCAAAATGAATTTCGGGTGGCTTGCCCGTTTTCGAAAGCTCAAGCGCGACCGTCGCGACCGCGTGCGCCACAGAAACGCAGCGTGTCAATTTCAGCAAGAACCGCTCGTCTTGCTCCGTTATCTCGATCATCGGATTATGAGCAAATTCGCTGGGGTCGCCGACGGTTGCCTCGACGAACACGATCGGCACATTGCGACCGAGTCGATGGACCCGCCGAATTTTTTCATCCTTTTCGGCTATCGTGTGATGGCCGGGTCGGTGGGGTACAAGCACGGGGAACTCCAAGTGCCGCAACGAATCCCACATGAACCGGGACATGTCATCGACAAACTCAAATTTCTCGAATCGCAACTCGGTGCTACGGCGCGTCCGGGAAATGATTGAAAACACGAGTACAGCAAAGATAAATGCGCCGGCGATTTTGATGCCGTCGGGTTTCTCAAAGATGATGCAGACGGTCGTGTAAAAAAATACGGCCGAAGTAGCGAGATAGCCCCAATGAAGTCGCCGCCACCAAGATCCGCTGGCCTTTAGCCACATGTCGATCACGACGGCGATAGCACCGCTCGACATCAACACCATGACGCCGGTCGCGTACGCGCCCCCTTGGGCTACGACGCTGGCGTTAAAAATCAATGTGACAATAATGTTGATAATCGTGAAATGAATCACAAGCCACCGCACTGCTTCAGCCCACCGTGGCGCCATACCAAAACGGGGCAAGTAGCGTGGAACGAGATTGAGAAGCCCGCTCATCGCGCTTGCACCAGCGAACCACAGGATCGCGACCGTGCTTATGTCGTAAATAGTTCCAAAAACGGGCCCAAACAGTGGGTTAATTTTGATTGCCGTCTCGCCATGTGCGACGAACGCCAAAGCTCGGTTTGCCGCCTGCCCTTCAGTGAACAGTGCCTTCGGATTGATGAGCGTCGCCGTCACGATGCTCGATCCTAAGAGCATGCACGACATAATCAGGGCAGCCGTCGCCAGTAACTTCCGAGTGTTTTTAATTCGGCCACGCGGGCGGTGAGGATCATCTGCATGTTCGCCGCGCACCAGCGGCATCACGGCCACGCCCGTTTCGAAACCGCTCAGCCCCAGCGCAAGTTTAGGGAAGAAAATCAAGCATGTGAGAACCGCAGCCCACACGCCGGTGCCTCCATGTTCCATGTGCCAATCGCCGCTGAGCACCGCCCCATACCAAGCGGTTACTAGGTTTGGATGAAAAGCGAGGTAGCCGATCCCGCTGAGCAGCACAATCACGTTCAGTGCCAAGTAAAACCCGACGATGACGACTGCGATTAAGATCACTTCCTTGAAGCCGCGCAAGAACATTGCGCCTAGTAGGAGCAGCATGCCGATGGTCAGCAGCATTTGGCTCTGCAGAAACGGTGGCGCGCCAGCCCAGAATGGGTTGTGGATAAGATGCTCAGCCGCATCGGCCGCCGAGAGCGTTTGGGTAATGATGAAGTCGGTGGCGGCGAATCCGAGGAGCACTAGCACCAGGAACTTTGCAGTCCAGCCGCGTAGCAATCGCTCGAGCATCGAGATCGACCCGTGCCCGAGCGGTGATTCTTCGGCCACGCGCGAGTAGACTGGAAGCGCGCATCCCAATGTCACCGCGATGAGCACTACGGTGGCGATCGGAGCAAGCAGGCCGACGGCTTCGAACGCGATGGATGGCTGATACCCGAGCGTGCTGAAATAATCGACGCCGGTCAGGCACATGACCCAGAGCCAGAAACTCTGGTGTTCTGGTGGCTGCAGCACCTCGGTCGAGGGCGTAAGCTGCAGCACGTCGACCGAGTCCATCGACTCGGTGAACTTCTTGGCGCACGACTCTTCCCCTTCAGCCGAGTTGGAGCGAACGCCAAATGGATTCATTACGAATGGCTCTTCGCAATATTCTCAGCCTGGCTACGAAACCGTTCGGCGTGGCGCTGCAACCGCCGTTTCGCCGGCTTGCTGCTGCGAACACGCGCCAACCGATCGTATTTGTCCGCAAGCGCCGTCTTTACTTCTACGAGATTCTTCGTTTCAGCTTTCTTAGTCATCGTATCTGCCTTACCTGCCCGTAATCGGTCCAAAATTGAAAGCGCCTAATATAACACGAGCAGACCAATTGCGCAGAGTAGTTTGCGATTTCGAGGACCATTTTTAAGGTGGATCTCGCCGAATCTGGCTTGTCGGAATGCAGATTAGTCGTCTAGTTCTGCGAAACGCTGTTCAAGCGTTTCCAGCCCTACCCGCAAACATTCGCCATCGCCCATGACGCTGAAAAGTTGGCATCCCAGCTCGCGACACATCCTTGCGTGTTCGATGTCTCGCGACAAAATCCCCCAAGCTTTGCCAGCCTTTTTTGCACCGGCCGAAACCTTTTTGAGCGCATCAATGCATTTGGGATGCATGAATTCGCCCGGCACACCAAGCGTGACCGATAAATCCGCCGGACCTACGAACAGCCAGTCAACGCCGTTCGTCGCGGCAATCTTATCGACGATGTCGACGGCCTCAGGCGTTTCAATCTGCACACTCAGCCAGCGATCACGATTCGCATTAACAACGTGGGTGGCCAACCCTATTTTGCCGTAGCGCGTTTCGGCATTGCCAGTGAACGCACCGCGCAGTTCCCACAGGCGGGTATTTAGCCCACTGCACGCTCTGCTTCACTTCATCGAGTGTCCGAACTTGAGCGATCATTACGCCGCTGCAACCTACTTCCATGGGGCGCATAACTGTCGCGTAGTCGGTTGGCGGCACGCGGGAGAACGCATCCTTGCCCGCTGCCCGACATGCGATCAACAAAACTTCCAGTTCCTTATGCGGAATGGCCGAATGTTCTTGATCAAACCAGTACCCATGAAAGTTGCCATGCACGCCGAGCATTTCAATAATTCGCGGCGTGGCATAACCGACCACATGCATGGTGCGGACGATTTTACCGGCCCGCAGACGATCCATGATTAAGCTAGACATTGCATTCACCACGACGACCCGCACGCGTCTACCGCGTACTGCGCTACACGTCACCTTGATTTGACTCGAACCCAGTCAAATAGTGACAGAAGATTTGGCGATTCGCAAGTGAACCAATCTAAACTTCTGAGCGGCATCCCCATTCGTTTCGCCGACGCCGTGACCGCCGAGACAGAAACATGCATCCACCCAAACTCAGTAGGATGCTGGATGGCTCCGGAACGCTGCCACCATTTAAAAGGCTGCCAGCCCCGGCACCCGGCCCACCGGATTGGCCAAGGGTGTCCCGCCAAACGACGTAATCACGCATATCGACCTTACCATCGCCGTTCCCATCCGCCGCGGCATTGGTTGTCGAACCGAAAGAGCTGCGCCACACCGAGTAGTCGGCGGCATTCACGACGCCGTTGAAGTCATAATCACCCGCCCGATAATTCAGCACGGACACATTGACCATCACGGCTTCGTTACTCGTGATATCTTGCTGACTAATTACTTTGTTGAGATCTCTTACTGGTACTTCATCGAAATCCTCGCCGGGCGCGTTCTCTGCGGCCGACGCGTTTACAACTGGAAGATTATTGATTGTGTCTACGACAGTCATTCCTGTTCCGACCACTCGGCCGAACACGGTAAATGATTGGGCATCTAGCGAGGAATTATCACCGACATTGAAGAACCATTGGCTCGTTGCCCCTAGCGAGTTTTTTGCAAACGAGAGAGTGCCGCGAATATTACTGAATTTCGGCTCGTTTCCAATGGGTGCGTCAGTCACAATTCCGGTCGCAGCAAATATCGAATTGTTCAACAAGAATCCTCCACCTTGAACGACGAAGTTTGCCGTACCGCCCGTCGACAATTGAGGAACACGATGAATGAAAGTCCCGTTATACCGATTGCTGGTGACGTAGTTGAGGAAATTTGCAACGCTTGACGGCGTCGCGGAATTATACAGCCGTACGTCGATATTCCCCGATGACGTTTGGAAACGCACTACCGTGGCTGCAACTCGCTGGCATTGCGTAATAACGTTGAGAAATGACAACAATGGCACTGCTACAACAAAGCAAATGCGTTTTAACATAGAAAGAGGAACCACTAGGTTCGTCAGAGGTTTTTGCCGCGACCGTCCAGCGAGGCGTGACCGAAATTCCGAGAATTTAATAGCGTGAGTTGGTTTCGAGTTCCATTCTAGGAATTGCCTGTTGTGAGGGAAACCATCGCAGACCGCGGTTCAACAATCAAAACGTGCGACGCCGGATGAACGCCAGCAACATTGCGCCGAGAGTGACAAGAAATTCACTAGAAGGCTCTGGCACCCCCCCGGAAACCAAGCTCCCGGACCCCGCGCCGCTTGCAGTTCCCCGAACGTCGCCGAAGCTCGATCGCCAAATCGCATAGTCGGTGTCATTGATAAAGCCGTCGCCATTCGCGTCGGCGCCGGAATAGGGCGTGACGCTCGTATTACGCGTGTTACGCCAGAGAATGTAGTCGCTCGTGTCGACGACACCGTCTCGATCGAAGTCCGCCGCTACGATCGACAGTGTATACGCGGTTGGCGTCTTGCTGATATGCCATACCAAACCCGATGCAAGATTCGGCAAGTCGTAGTACAAAAACGTGCCCGTAATCTGAGATGCGGTTAGAAACGTAAACGTGTTGCCAACACTTGGGTTGAAGCCACTTAGAAATGAAACATCTAACGTGCCATTGACCGCCGCAGTGCCTGTCGCCACAACACGGTCGTATAGCGTATCTGCCGTCGTTCCCGCGAGCTGTATTTTTAATGTGCCATCAATAAACTGAACGTAGTTCTGCACAGTAATCGAGCCAAGTTGTTCGCCGGGTGCGAGTGTGCCGTCGTTCGTTAGGTCGCGACCGAGCGAAAATCCTTCGCGAATACCTAACGTTCGTCCCACTCCGATCCCCAACCCATAAATTGCATTTCCCGTAAATGTGGTTCCAGTATCAATGAATGCGTCCCGGTCGCGAAACGAAAGGTTTGACGTTAAGTTCGTTACCACGTTAGCGCCAAGATAATCAACTTGTTTCGCCTGATTGATCACCACTAAAATGTCCTGCGAAGTCCCGTGTAAATACGGGACGCCATCAGTCGGATTGCCGCTGCTGTCGGTTGCGGCGTTGTAATTGAAGAACGGACCACCATCACGCGTGCCGTCGTCATTCGTGTCTGGATTGAGATTTGTGATCGAAAGTGTGTTGAAAGCGTCGAACATGGTCATTCCATCGCCGGCCACCTGACCGAACACGGTGAAACCTCCGTCCAGCGCATCCAACGACGAGGAATTGTCGGCCAAATTCACAAACCATTGGTTGCTCGCGCTGTTCGGCTGCCCATTGATTCGGGCCATTGCGATGGTCCCGCGCGTATTCGACCGCACTGGAGCCGTATTGTGCTCATTGACGATCGTCGGATTAGCCGTGGCCAAGTTTCCGTCCAAATCGATTTGAGCATTCGGATCGAGCGAAACGTTGAGGGGCGCCGGCTCCTGAACGAAGCTTGGATAGAAACCGCCCCCCTGGATCACGAATCCACGCGCGAGGCGGTGCATAAAGGAACCGCTGTAACTTCCATGCGCGACGCCCGTGTTGTTAACGTATTGAAGGAAATTCGTTTCAGTGAGCGGCTTGTCGTCAAACAGTTCGAGGAATACCGAGTTTCGGGCGCGGCCGGCGAGCGTCAAATTGTAGTCCAACTCAACATATTGACTCGCCTTTGCTGCCAAAGGAGCAATCGCAGATATCGCGCCCAGCAATACCAATAGCCATAGCGCAATAAGATTGCACAACTGCGTTTCTTGATGGCGGCCGATGTGCAAAGGGGCCGTAGCGCGATCGCCGATATGGGGCGATTGCCCCGCGAAAGAATGCCTATTCTCATCGATTCCTCTTACGCCGCCATCGGTGTCCCAGCCGCGCCGGCGAACGCGTATCTTTTCAGCCTACTCGTCGCTTGCAAAACTGTCCAACAAACCCCTCCCTGCGGGGCCCTAATATTCGGTAGAATAAGCACTTTTGTCCCTTCACTCGTTTGAACTGTGGTCGGACATTTTGCTTTTTTAATGGGCGAATAGACCGTTTCAATGCTTACGCCCGCTAGTTGCCAGCCAGTGTCTAAAAAAGTCAGTCTCAAAAACTTGTATTTCCAACCCGCTAGGTGATTGATGAAATCCGCATTTCCAGAAATCGACCGCATCCCCTTCGAAGGTGTCGGTTCCAAAAACCCGCTCGCGTTCCGCCACTACAACGCGGACGAAAAGGTGGGCGGAAAAACGATGCGCGATCACTTGCGGTTCAGCGTTGTCTATTGGCACACGTTTCGAAATCCGCTTTCCGATCCGTTTGGTCCCGGGACTGCCGTACGCCCTTGGGAGGATGGATCCGACTCGGTCGAAAACGCCCAAAACCGAGCTCGCGTCGCTTTCGAATTCATGGAAAAGCTCGGCAATCCATTTTACGCATTCCACGACCGCGATGTCGCGCCCGAAGGTGCAAATCTTGCCGAATCAAATCGTAATCTGGACGCCATCGTAAGAGTGCTCAAAGAGGAGCAGCAGCGCACGGGCATCAAGTTGCTCTGGGGCACCGCGAACCTCTTCAGCAATCGCCGCTACATGCACGGTGCGGCAACCAGCCCGAACTGCGAAGCCTTCGCGTTTGCCGCCTCGCAAGTTAAGAAAGCGCTCGAGGTGACGAAAGAACTCGGCGGTCAAGGTTACACATTCTGGGGCGGTCGCGAAGGTTACCAGAATCTGTGGAACACAAACATGAAGCGCGAGCTCGAACACCTCGCGACATTTCTTCACATGGCCGTCGATTATGCCAAGGAAATCGGATTCACCGGTCAGTTCTATATCGAGCCGAAGCCAAAGGAACCTACCAAGCATCAATACGACTCCGATGCCGCCGCCTGCTGCAACTTTTTGCGAGAGTATGGACTTATCGATCACTTAAAATTGAATCTCGAAACAAATCATGCCACGCTCGCCGGCCATACGATGCACCACGAAATGGAGGTCGCCGGCAGCTCCGGCGTGCTCGGTTCCATCGATGCCAACACCGGCGACATGCTACTCGGTTGGGATACCGACCAATTCCCGACAGATATCTATTTGACCTCCCAGTGCATGTATTCCGTCCTAAAATACGGCGGTTTCACAACGGGCGGCGTCAATTTCGACGCCAAGGTTCGCCGCGAAAGCTTCGAACCAGTCGATTTGTTCCACGCCCACATTGGTGGAATGGACGCCTTCGCCCGCGGCCTCAAAATCGCCCATGCGATGATGGCTGATGGCAAGCTCGAAGGTCTACTTAAAGAGCGCTACTCGAGCTGGGACACTGGCCTCGGCAAAGAAATCGAGTCCGGCAAACACAGCTTCAAATCGCTCGAAAAAATCATGCTCGAAAAAGGCGACGCGGTCCCCAACCGCAGCGGCCGGCAAGAGATGATCGAGAATTTGATCAACACGTATCTCTAATGTCGATTGTTGGCCAGCCACGTCAATCGAACTAAGCCGCCGCTGCTGGAGTCATTGCGTCCGATTTCCGCTTGCGCACGACGGCGATTAAGGACAAGCCGAAAGGCACGGTAACGCGCCCGAGTAAATTGGCCTCACTGCCCATCACATTACTTAAAAGGGAGTTGAGAATTACATTAGGCGTTTTAAGGTCGCCCTGCGCTTTATTGCGGTCAAGGAACTTACTCAATAGCCGTTGCGTCGCGGCAAGTGGAAACAAAAAAGCATTGTAGTGGCTGAGCAAAAGCGTTTCGACATTCGCCGAGCGCCACAAGTCCGAGAATTGCTGTTTACCGTAACGCCGAAAATGATGGTGATGCGCATCCCGCGGCGAATACAGCCACTGGTATGCGGGCACCGTTGCAACAACAATTCCGCCCGGTCGCAATAATCTCATTGCGTTCTCGGCCGAAGCAGCGTCCTGCTCGATATGCTCAAGCACATCAGTTAGCAGCACAACGTCAAAGCTTTCTGCCGGCAGGTTCACTCCATTTGGCAACCTTCCGTAGTGCACTCGATTCCCAAGGGCATGCTTCGCCAACTCTAAGCCTTCGGGAGCGCATTCGACGCCTACGACGTCGTGGCGATCAGCAATCGGCGCCAAATTACCACCGGTTCCGCAGCCGAGTTCGCAGACTTTGAGGCGCTTTCGCGCCTCGTCTTCCATAAAGCGCTCTACTAGCGACCACACAATTCGACGTCGCGCACGAAACCACCAATGGTCTCGCTCGACTCGATGCAGTTCTTCGTAGAGGGCTTTTTCCATCAATCAGCTTGTAATGCAGATTTGACCGTATTGCTCACGCGGCAGAGCGTTTCTCTTGCTCGTACCCGAGTGCGTCTTCGATCCGTATCGTCATCGGTCGCTCAGCTCGTTCTTGCCGACGAATATACCTCAAGTAAATGGAGCATAAATCTTTGAAGGCCAGCGCAAAGTCCAGAACTCTCAAATGCGAGCCTTGCACATCGTGCCATTCCTCTAACGGGTATTCGTATACAAGTTGATTTGCCGATTGAGCGCTGTGTTGATTGCTCGCGATGGTTTCGATCCGTGCTATGATTTCCACGTCAAATACCCATCGTGCCGCAAACGGCTGCGAGAAAACCTCGACGACATCCGGACTCACGCGAAACAGTTTGGCGCCGCATTGTGTGTCGTACACCGGTAGCCGTAATACGATTGAGGCCGCAGTAGCAAATGCGCGTCCAAGCAGGTGTCGCCACGTGTTTCGAACAATTTGACGCCCCAACATTGCTACTCGGCACCCCATTACCAGCTGTAATTTCGATCGCGCCTGCAGCACCTCACGAAATTGAGGTATGGCCTGTAGCGGAGTCGCAATATCTGCGTCCCAATAGCCAATAAACTCTGGTCGGCGTCGCAACGCAATTTGAATGCCGCGACGTACAGCTTCAGCCTTTCCGCCGTTTGTGCTCAATCGCAGCGTCGATACTTTCCTCGGGTGCAGCTGCCGCAGTCGCTCCAGCATCAGTGGCGTATCGTCCGTACTGCCATCATCCACGAACAGTAGTAGTACTTCATCACACTCAGTCAGAAATCGATCGAACGCACGAATGCCGAATCGCCGCGCTTCGTTGTAACACGGTACCACCACGATGGTCTGCGGCGACGATTTCAAACCAGGAGATTTCATGAGGGTAAACGCAGATACGGAAGATTCCGAGAAAGGTGGACAATACGGCGTTGTACCGCTGCTGGCAACAGCGATGGCGGGCTCCCCCAACGCCATTTCCTGGCGTTGTGTTCCTTCCGTCAATTCGCTAATTTCTCCGCCCACCCTGCTCTCCTCAAGCAACCGCGTTCTAGGCAATGCGCGTGCCGGCTAATACTATTGCTTCGCGGACGTCGGCTGGCAGCCGCTGGACAGACGTTCGCATGATCGCACTCATCGTGGTTGGCGTGTCGCTGATCTACGGAGTCAGGCTCACAGTCGAGCCGATGGTCGGCGAAGAAACCCGCTGGGCCTCAGCCGCCCGGGAAATGCTCCAAACCGGCGACTGGATCGTGCCGCGTCAGCAGGGCGAGGTGTTTCCAGAACGCCCGCCAATGACGATGTGGCTCATGGCGATCGGGGGCTGGTTTCGTGGAGATGTCGACGCAGTCGCCACACGCCTGCCAAGTGTGGTCGCTACGATTCTTACTGCCGTGTTGATCTATGGTTACACACGCGCGTTCGCTAGTTCGACGACCGCACTAATCGCGGCCTTGATTTATCCAACGGTTGGGCAAGTTTTGCAGATTGGTCGATTGGGCGAGTCCGAAGCGGTCTTTACGTTGTTTCTTGCGGCGTCGTTATTACTCTGGCATTTAGGCTACGTTCGCCGCTGGCGACCGCTCGTTGTTTGGGTATTGAGTTGCGGGTTTGCTGCGATTGCGGCGCTCGTAAAAGGTCCGCAGGCACCAGCCTATTTCGTGGCGATTATAGGAACGTATCTAATCCTCGTTCGGGACTGGCGATTTCTACTGCGCTGGCAGGCAGTCGCGGGCGCGGGCACTTTCGTTGCGATCATTGCCGCCTGGCAAGTGCCCTTCTACTTGGCGACCGATTGGTCGAGCGTCCGCGCGACCTGGGCCGGGCTCGCCGGCGACCGGTTTCGTTTAAGCGGTGTGCTACTTCACTCCGTATCCTATCCGTTCGAAACGTTCACATGCCTTTTGCCCTGGTCGCCGATGTTAATCGGCTTGGCGTATCAGGACGTTCGCACGTCGATGCACAAATACCGCGACATTACCACCTTTTTATATACGGCGATTTTGGTTGCTTATCCCACCGTGTGGTTGGCCGCGGGCGCTCGCGGTCGATATTTCATGCCGCTCTACCCGCTCATCGCAATTCTTTGCGGCCTGCTCGTCGAATGTTGCTCACAAGCGGCGTCGGATACCGTGGCGCGGCGTGGTTGGAATCGATTTCTACTGCTCTGGGCGCCGTTGATCGGGTTCTGTGCCCTGTTCCTTGGCATCAACAGTTTGTTGCCTAAGGGCGTTTCAGTGAACCTGTTTCAACCCACGTGGTTTGCAGTGCTGTGTTCCATTTTTTCGCTCGCAGCTGCTGTTACCATTTGGCAGGCGTCTCGAACGAAGCAGTCATCAAGCCCGCTGTGCGCCGTATTTGCGATTACGAGTGTCGCGGGCGTCGGCGCAGCTGGTCTCATGCTGAACATCAATTCCGCTCGATGGCACGATCCCACGGCGGCGATCGCCGACTTCGCCACCCATATTCCAGATGGCTCTCGGCTTGTAAGCCTGAACGAAATTGAACATCGCTTTGCGTACTACTACGGAACGCCAATTCCCCAAATCGCGTGGCCCAAGACGGTAGACGACCTGCCGCCCAATATAGACTACTTCTGCTTCGTGCGGCACTGGAATGATACGGCCGAAGCACACTTCACGGGCCGCGGGCGAACTTGGCGCACGATCGCCGGCACTTTGCCGTTCGAATGGGAAGAGATCGTGGCGATTTCGCCCGATCGTCAGCCGAATACGCCTACGGCATTGTCAGTTGTACTCGGCCGCGTGATCCGTCCGCTACGTGCGACGGTATCCGACACTTCAAAACCACAGCGAGTTATCGCAAGGCGCTCCCTCGACGACCGGCGTACCTACTAGCCGATCGAGAGTTGCACCCCTGTGCATCACGCGGCGAACTCTGCTTCGACCCGCGCTAGCAATTGATTCACGGCTCCGTACACCTTTTCGACCGTCAGATCCCGCATGCAGCGATGGTGTTTCAGCGGACACGTTCGCTTCATGCACGGCTGACAGTCGAGCCCCAAAGCCAGCGATGTTTCGTGCTGATATGGGAGTAGCGTCCGCAACGGATCGGTCGGCCCAAATAAAGTCACGACCGGTCTCTTAAACGCAATTCCGAAATATCTCGGACCACTATCCGTAGTAACCAGAAGGCGCGATCGGCGGATGCAGGCTTTCGTCAATCCGACCGGAAGTTTTGCACAGTCGGCAAGTGTTACCACTCGCGGATGATTCGCCGTCGTTGCAATCATCCTGGCAATCTCACGCTCGGAAGGCCCACAATTTACAAGTACCGAGAATTGTCCGGCGCCGACAAGACGTTGCGCCAGTTCGGCAAAGTATTCTGCCGGCCACAGCTTCGCTGCTCCAAAGGCACCGCCGGAATTCAGCACAATCACGCGATCGCCGGATGGCAAACCAAATCTTTGCCAAACGGCATCCGCCGCTCGCTCATCTTCTTCAACTGTCGTTAACTCGAGAGTAGCGGGTTCTTCGGCGCAACCCATAATTGAAGTGAGGTGCAGGTATCCTTCCACCGTTGGCGCTGGACCACCATCCGGAGCGAGCGGCTGTCGGATCGGTTTTGTAAGCAAGAATGATCTTGCTTCATTGCGGAAGCCGATTCGCTCCCGCGCGCCACTTCTCCAACTCATCCAAGCCGTTCTCAAAGAATTCGTCAGTAGCAGGACCGAATCGAGTCGAGCGCCTTGCAAGTCGCGGATGACTTGCCGGCCCGGAAAGCCAAATCGGTTCAATGATTTGTCGTAGACGATTTTCTCGTCGAGCCACGGCGTGCCTGCTAAAACGCCCGCTACATAGGGCCGCATGATGCCGACCAACTCTCCTTCACTCCCGATATGCCGGCGCAGAGCGCACAGCGCCGGCGTCGCCATAATTACGTCGCCGACCCAATTCGGAAGAAAAACGCCAAGGCGCATGGCGGCCAAATTCGATACCTACGTTATCGCTGTTGATCTGTCGAAGATGGTAGCACGCGCCGGGTTCGGCAGCCTAGCTCAAACCGCCGCCACTGCTTGCTAGCGGCTAATATCTCGAATACCATCGACGCGGTGAAACACCCCTCTGGTTACCGTTTTCGGACGCGATGATGCGGATATCAAGTCTCATTTTGGCAGTTTTGATCGCGGTCGTGCCTCATTTTGTAGAAGCTGCGCCGAGCCAGCCCAATCAACCGGTCGAGATCAAGATCGATGCGACAAAAACGGGCCCACCAATCAATCCGTTCATTTATGGACAATTCATCGAGCACTTGGGCCGGTGTATTTATGGCGGCATTTGGGCCGAAATGCTCGAAGACCGCAAATTCTACTATCCCGTCTCGGATGAGTATCGACCCTATCGAGACGAAAAGAAAACGGAATTCCCTGTCGTCAGTGCGTCTCCCTGGCAAGTAATCGGGCCGGCTAAATCTGTCGCAATGATCAAAGATGATGCGTTCGTCGGCGAGCATTCACCCCAAATCGCTAAGAGCAGCGGAATCCGCCAGAACGACCTAGGCGTTATCGCCGGTAAGGAATACGACGGTTACGTTTGGCTGCGCGCCGCGGAAGAGAAATCCAAAGTTCGCATCACTTTGTCGTCCGGTGATGCGAAAGAAAAACACAATTCAGTAACCACAACGGTCGACGGCGATGAGTTTACTCGCTTCGCTTTCAGTTTCACGCCACAACACACAACCGATCGTGCCAAGTTAAGCATCGAGGTGACGGACGGCCCCTGCCAGATCGGCGCAGTCTCGCTGATGCCCGCTGACAATGTTTGCGGCATGCGCGCCGATACATTAAACCTGCTCAAAGAGCTGCACGGTACGATCTATCGCTGGCCCGGCGGCAACTTTGTGAGCGGCTATAACTGGCGCGACGGCACGGGTCCTCGCGACGAACGTGCGCCACGCCGCAATCCTGCCTGGACCGGCGTGGAGCACAACGATTTTGGCATCGACGAGTTTGTTCGCTTGTGCCGCACGATCGGTGCCGAACCAATGATCGCCGTTAACACTGGTTTCGGTGACGAATATTCTGCTTCGCAGGAAGTCGAGTACGCCAACGGCCCCGAAGATTCGATCGGCGGCTCATGGCGTGTTCAAAACGGCCACGAAGATCCCTACGATGTGAAGTACTGGTGCGTCGGAAACGAAATGTGGGGGAATTGGCAACTCGGCCACATTCCCCTCAAGCAGTACGTACAAAAACACAATCTCGTCGCCGAAGCGATGCGCAAGGTCGATCCCGAAGTGGTTCTCGTCGGCTCCTGCGACCTGGGCACGCAAGACAGCCTCGGCGATGGCGCGAACGCGAAGCATGTCGGCTGGTCAGAAGGCATGCTGGAAAAATGCGCTGACAACATGGATTTCGTCTCCGAGCACTTTTACGCGGGTCGGCTTCCCTGGACGAAAGACGGCGAAATCCCCATCGATCAGCACGTCGGTTTGCTCCGCGAGCAAATCCGCAATAAGGCCGCCAGTCATCGCGAACTGCAAGCCAAGCTTGGCCGCAAACCGGATAAGTACATCCCAATCGCCATGGACGAATGGAACTATTGGCACCGTGACTACGTCTACGGCGAACTCGGCTGCCAGTACAACCTCGCCGACGCACTCGGCATCGCGGCCGGGTTGCACGAATACTTCCGCAACAGCGATATCATCCACATGGCCGAGTATGCGCAAACGGTAAACGTGATCGGTTGCATCAAAACAACGAAGACCGCGGCCTTCTTCGATACCACCGCGTTGCCGCTGCTGCTCTATCGCCGCGAATTCGGCAGCGAACCATTAACCGTATCTGGGAATCCAGATGAGAAAGCGCTGGATATTGCTGCCGCCAAGACGGCCGATGGCACCGCAATTACGATTGGCGTTGTGAATCCGCAGAAGGATTCGCGGAAGATTAAAGTCGACGTCAAAGGGGCAAATCTCGAGCCTAAAGCCACGGTCTGGCGGATCACCGCCGACAGCCCCGACGCGACGAACACCGCCGATAAACAAAGCGTCAAAATCGCCGAGTCGAGCGATGTTGCCGTCGACGGAGGCCTCACCGTTCCGCCGTACAGCGCAAACGTTTTCCGCATTCCGCTCAAATAACAGCGTAAGGCACGGAAGCTCAATGCTCTTTCACGACGTCGACGGCTTTGTGAACGCCGTCAATAATTTTCTGCTCGACCGAACCATCCCACACTGCCGGCAGTCCATACGGGAATCGCGCAAGCCCCCCCTCGTAACCTCCTTCGCCCAAAACACGTCTCGAGGGAATGTACGCCATCACATCGTTCGAATATCCGGAGATCCACGTCCGGTCCGCGCCCAATTCCGATTTAAGCCGCAGAGAATAGTCGACCACGACTTCACCGCCTAAAAAGACCCAAGTCAATTGATCTCCCAATTCCCAAGTTTGGATTGGGTACGGATACGTCGCAGGCAAACCACCGTCGCGATCCCATTCGGCGAGCATATACTTTGCCCAGGGACCCTGCGGCCTCGCGGCAGTCGTTATGGCCTCCAATTCCGCACGCGTCGGTAACTTGTCAAACGGCAAATCGATCTCAGTATAAGCGGTGTGCAGCATCGGCGCGATTGGCTTCAGCCCAGCTTTGATTGCCGCATCTACTCCGTCGGCAAACTCAACACCATATTTTTGCACAAGCGCCATCGAGTGACGTGGAAGGGGGTTCTGATCACCACTGCATCCGTTAACAAACATCGCGATCGCGCCCGGGTGCCGTTTCTGCAATTCGTTTTGTCCCGCACCTGGCCAATCTCCAGTTACAAAGTAATCGCCCATTACCGTGGCGTGGCATGCATACCCCGCAACGACTGCCCTCAACTCGCCGTCGTCGCCAGTCACGGCCAGCACTGGCAGTTGATGGTCAATCGGGCCGACCAGTTTATTCTCCTCGCGAAGTTTCGGTACCTGACCTTCCTTGTTGTTGCGGCGATTCACTGCAAAGTCCGCCTCTCCGACTCCCCACGAAAGCTTGGCTGGTTTGATTGTTTTGATCGCGTCCCCGACGACGTTCACCAGCTTGTCAATGAGCGATGCGCGATACTCGTTGATTCGGCGGCTTTGATCTTCATCGAGCGAATACATCGCCATTAAATTGCCGCGCACTACAGGTCCGCTGTGCGTATGCGATACATTGAGCGCAATCGCCGCGCGAGGAATCTTGTAGCGCTCCTCGACTTGCTTGCAAACACTTTGCGAAATCTCGCGCGGAATGCCCACCAGATCCATCGTGACCAGGGCCGCCCGGCGTCTGTTGGCATCCTCGATCACTAGGGCCTTCGCCCAAAGATGATCATGTATCGAGTTGGCCGGTTTATTTCGCGATGCATAACCAGAAAGCCAGATTGGCAACTCCGGAGTAATATCCACCTTGGTAACGCCTGCCTTCCACGAATCACTAACAGCCGGCACCGGTTCGGCGATTGCAAGCTTTGCAAGAAAAACAACAAAGGCCAAACAAAGCGAGTTTCTAAACATTTGTTTCCTCAATTCTGCGTCGCGATCTTCAGAGCATCGATACTCAGTTTTCTTTGGCTCCCTGCTTCATGCTGCTGTCAAAAACAACTTTGCCACCCACGATGGTCATCCGTATCGGCACCTCATTTAATTCAGCCGGCGGCGTTTCAAAAAGATTGCGGCCAAGAATGACGAGATCGGCTAGTTTACCGGGCTCGAGAGATCCCAACTTCGCCTCGCCGAATCCAGCATACGCTGCGCCGATTGTATATGCAGTTAGCGCTTCTTCAACTTTGATTTTCTGTTTTGGAACCCAACCGTCCGGATGCTTGCCATCGAGCGTCCGCCGCGTCACCGCTGCGTAGATTCCTTCGATAGGCGTCGGCGGCGCGACAAACCAATCGCTCCCAAACGCTAACCGAGCACCGCTATCGAGCAGCGAGCGAAAAGCGTAGGTTGTCTCGCTCCGTTTCGCGCCGATGGATCGCTCTGCCCAACGCCCATCATCAATACAATGATACGGTTGCATGCTGGCGATCACATTTAGCTTCGCGAACCGCGGTAAATCGTCCGGCGCGATATGTTGTGCGTGCTCAATGCGGAATCGCCGGTCTCGTGGACCATTCATTCTTGCCACTCGTTCATAAATGTCGAGCTGCGTCCGAATCGCTCGATCGCCGATGGCGTGTACCACAACCTGCAGTCCTGCCTTATCAGCGCCCATCGTCCATTTTTCGAGATCCTCGGGTGTATTGACCAATAATCCGCGATCTCCGGGCGCATCAGCGTACGGCTCTAAAAATGCGGCAGTGTGAGATCCCAGCGATCCATCCACAAACCCTTTCAGCCCACCGATTCGTAACCAATCGGTCCCCCGCCCTCGTTCACTCACCTCCTTAGCCAATCGTTCCCATTGGCTAAGCGGCGTACATGCGTAGATTCGCGTTTTCATCAAACCGCGTCGCTCGACGACGCGAAAAACTTCCAATTGCGGCCATGTGCCAAGGTGGTGCACAGACGTCACCCCCCGCGCCGCCAGATAATCCATCGCCGCCAATGTGGCGTCGAGTTGTTGCTGCATAGTCGGATCAGGCTGCACACGATCAATCAGCGACATCGCGTTGTCTTTGAAGACGCCTGTCGGACGCCCCGACGAATCGCGCACAATCTCGCCGCCCGCGACATCTTTCACGTCATCGGCGACCTTTGCCGCTCGGATCGCCGCCGAGTTGGCGAGCGCCATGTGACCATCTAGCCGATTGATCCAGACAGGGTTATCCGGGGTCACCGAATCGATCCATTCCCGCGAAGGCAACTCTCCACCCCATAGCGTGTGATCCCAGTCGCCTCCGGTAATCCAGGCTCCCGTCTCTTGTTTCCTCGCAAAATCAGCGATCCGATTCACAAATTCCTCGCGTGACTTCGCATCTCGCAACTGCACCGAGGCCAGCCGCAGCCCGCCGTCGATCAAATGAATGTGCGAATCGAACAGCCCTGGCACGATCAGGCCGTTGCCAGCATTGATCACCTGGGTCTTTGCGTCGCGATACTTCTCGACCTCATCACGCGAACCTACCGCAACGATCTTTTCATCGCGAATACCCACCGCCTCCGCGAACGGATGCTGAGTAACGCCTGTCCACACACGCCCGACGACAATCACAGTTGCCCGGACTTCGTCCGCCGCTCGCACGGCACCAGCGGAAAACACGAGGACCAACGTGAAAATTAGCTTCATACGATAATAACTCACCTTAACCAGCGGGGTCCGAAATCGTCGCTTTCGACACTGCCGCCATTCCATCTCTATACTCCGAGGGTGCGCTTTGAAATAGGGGCTATGCCGCCAAACCCATTCGGTCTTTCTTACTGGTGCGCGTTGATCGTGGGACCAGTCGAAGGAAGATGCTCACGGTGCCTTGACGTGCATTCGAGTCACGATTTCCGTTCGATTCAATATCGAATTGATTGCCAGCCGCACAACCGTGAATTTCACGATCGACCCAGCTTTATCTCTTTCAGATGTGAATTCCTCCGTGCCGTATCCAGCGTTACAAAAAGCGAAAATCACGGTTCGTATGCGAAAATCTCCAACGCGAATGTCAAATGTCGGTCGCATGCGACATTTATATCCAAGCACCAAATCCACCGCGATCGCCGTTCCCATCCTGCCGGAAACGCCGGGTTAATGTTCCCGAACCACATCCGATTCGCTTGGCTCCGCCCCAATTCCCGGTTATCATAGCGAATGTGATGGTTTGCCTGCGGGAACCGTCGCGGCGTTGCTCTCTAGCTCGCTGTCGGCAGTTCCAAACATCCCACCTTAACCACTTGCGGCAACCACGGGTCATGAAATTCGCGAGGAGTTTTAAGCGATTAGCCGTCGGCATTGCCGCGATCGCTCTCTGCGCTGGGCGGGCCACGGCCGACGACAAGCCCCAGTACAATCGCGACATCCGGCCAATCCTCTCCGAAAATTGCTTCTCTTGCCACGGCCCAGATAGCGCGTCGCGCCAAGCTGAATTGCGACTCGATCGTCGCGAAGTTGCCGTCGATAAGAAAGCCATCCAGCCCGGCGACCCCGATGCCAGCGAAATGATCCGCCGCATTATGTCCGACGATCCGGACGAGCAAATGCCCCCGCCGGTAACCAAGAAGAAGCTCACCGATTCCGAAAAGCAAACGCTCGCCCGCTGGATCAAGTCGGGTGCTGAATACCAACCGTTGTGGTCGCTCATCGCACCCGTCCGAGCCGAGATCCCAAAAATCGGTAACAGTTGGTGGGTGCGCAATCCAATCGATAGCTTCGTCGCAGCTCGTCTCGAACAGGCCGGACTCTCACCTGCCCCAGAAGCCGATCGCCGCACGCTCATCCGCCGAGTCAGCCTCGACCTTACTGGTTTGCCGCCCAAGCCCGAACTCGTCGAAGAGTTCGTCAACGATAATGATCCAGATGCCTACGAACACCTCGTCGATAAGCTGCTCGCGTCGACGAAGTGGGGCGAGCATCGTGGTCGCTACTGGCTCGACGCCGCCCGCTACGCCGATACCCACGGCATCCACTTCGATAACTACCGCGAAATATGGTCGTACCGCGATTGGGTCATTCGGGCCTTCAATCAAAACATGCCATTCGATGAATTTACCATCGAAAACCTTGCTGGCGATCTGCTTCCCAACGCGACCCTGGATCAAAAACTCGGCTCCGGTTTCAATCGCTGCAATATCACAACCAACGAGGGCGGCGCGATCCCGGAAGAGTACGCTGTTCTCTACACTCGCGATCGAGTCGAAACGACATCCAAAGTGTGGATGGGCCTAACCGCCGGCTGTGCGGTTTGCCACGATCACAAATTCGATCCGCTTTCGCAGCGAGAGTTCTATCAGCTTTCTGCGTTTTTTAATAACACGACGCAATCGCCGATGGACGGCAACATCAAAGACACGCCGCCCATCGTCATCGTACCGCTCGCGTCCGACACCAAGCGTTGGACCGAAATCGCCAAAGAAATCCCAGCCGCTAAAGCATTGCTTGACGGCCGCCGCCGCGACGCCCGGCCCGAGTTTGATGCATGGCTCGCACACGCTACTCCCGAAGAAGTCGCTGCCGAAGTGCCGACGTCCGATCTCGAGCTTTTCGCGCCGCTCGATGACGACGGAAGTACCATCCATTACACGCTTCAAGGTAAGCCAAAAAAGGCGAAACTTCCAAAAACGGTCGAATGGCGTGCAGGCCATGTCTCGGCGAAAGCCGCGTATCTCAATCAAGGTGCTGTTCTCACCGACAAAACCGCCGGCGATTTCGACGCCAAGCAGCCATTCTCGTATGCGGCCTGGGTGAAGTTGCCAGCGAACGATGCTTCCGGCTCCGTCCTCGCTCGCATGGACGATCGCCGCGACTATCGCGGCTGGGATATGTGGGTCGAAGGTCGCCGTATCGGCGGCCACCTCATCGATCGTTGGCCCCAAAATGCGATCAAAGTCATCACCCGCGAACAGCTCCCGGCCGATCAATGGGTCCATGTCGCAATTACTTACGATGGCGGCAGCAAAGCGGCGGGCGTACACGTCTACATCAACGGCCAACCACAACCAACGAACGTAATTGCCGATTCTCTCACCGGCACACTCCGCGCGAATGTGCCATTCAAAATCGGCCAGCGCAATACGACCTCGCCGCTGTCAGGTGCCACGATCGAAGACGTAAGGCTCTACTCGCGACAACTCGCCGAAAGCGAAGTCGCTTCGCTCGCCAAATTATCCCTCTCGGCAGTCGTCGCTGCTCCGCCTGAAAAGCGAACCGCGGCCGACCTCAATAGCCTGTTTGATTGGTGGCTGACGACCCTCGACGAGCCTTATCGCGGCCTCGCGAAAAAGCACGAAGCTCTAGTCCGCGAACAGGCCGATATGCAGGCCCGCGCCACGTCCGGCTACGTCATGCAGGAGAAGCCCCAAGCGCCGGTCGCGTACATCTTGAATCGCGGCGAGTATGACCAACGCAAGGACAAAGTGTCCGCGGCCACGCCTGCGTTTCTCCCGCCCTTCCCCGCCGACCTGCCCCGCAATCGCCTCGGATTCGCCAAGTGGTTGCTGCGCCCGAAAATCCGCTCACGGCACGCGTCACCGTCAACCGATTCTGGAGCGAAGTCTTCGGTACCGGCCTTGTAAAAACGGCCGACGACTTCGGCGTTTCTGGCGAGCTACCATCCGATCAACAATTGCTCGATTGGCTCGCTGTCGACTTCCGCGAATCCGGTTGGAACGTAAAGCGGCTCTTCAAACTTATCGTGATGTCCGCCACTTACCGGCAAAGCTCGATCGTCACGCCGGAGAAGCTCGAGAAAGACGGCGAAAACCGGCTCCTGTCGCGTGGACCGCGGTTCCGCATGGATGCCGAAATGGTCCGCGATTATGCTCTGGCAGCCAGCGGCCTGCTGAACGAAAAAATCGGCGGCCCCAGCGTTAAACCATATCAACCGCCCGGCGTGTGGGAAGCCGTCGCAATGATCGGCAGCAACACTCGCGACTACAAGCAAGATACTGGCCCCGCCCTCTACCGCCGCAGCATGTACACCTTCTGGAAGCGCGCTGCCCCCCCGGCCTCCATGGAGGTCTTCAACGCCCCCACGCGCGAAGTCTGCACGATGGTCCGCGAGCGGACCAATACGCCGCTCCAAGCCCTCGTGACGCTCAACGATCCGCAGTTCGTCGAGGCCGCCCGCCACCTTGCGCAGCAAGCGATCGAAACCCGCCAAAACACGGATCGCCGCATCAACTTTATCGCGGACCGCTTGCTAGCCCGACCTCTAACACCAGCCGAGCTCGCCATTGTTCACAATACGCTTGAAAAGTTCGAACAGCATTACACGCAGGCCACCGACGACGCCAGTAAACTCGTCACTGACGGCGAATCGAAGAACGACCCAAAAGTCCCGGTCCCGCAACTAGCCGCCTGGACAATGGTCACCAACGAACTGATGAATCTCGACGAAGTCCTCAATAAATAGCCGACCCATCTTGGGTCGGAAACTAGACAACTGCCCCATTATGAGTCGGAAAATGCGATGACTCCCTTCGAAGAATTCCGCCAACAATTCACTCGCCGCCACTTCCTGTCGGCCGGCTCCCACCTGCTAGGCACCGCCGCGCTCGCGTCGCTCGCCCCCCAGGCGCTCGCGTCAGCAGCCGGCAGCGCCGCAAAGCCCGGCGCACTCCCTCACGCCCTCACCTACTTCGCACCCAAAGCTAAGCAAGTCATATACCTCCACATGGTCGGCGGGCCGCCGCAACAAGATCTCTACGACTACAAGCCCACGATGGACGGCTGGTTCGACAAAGACCTTCCCGAATCAGTCCGCATGGGCCAACGTCTCACCACCATGACCAGCGGTCAGGCTCGCTTTCCAATCGCCCCCTCAAAATACAATTTCGAACGTTGCGGCCAGTCCGGCATGTGGGTTAGCGAAGTCCTGCCATACATGAAGAAAATGGTCGATGACCTCGTCTTCATTCGTAGCATGCACACCGACGCCATCAACCATGAGCCCGCCATCACGCTCATGCAAACCGGCAACCAAATCACTGGTCGGCCCTGCCTCGGCGCTTGGACTTCCTACGGCCTCGGCGCGCTCAATCAAAACCTGCCGACGTTCGTCGTCATGGTCGCCAAAAGTACGAACACCGAGCAAGTCCAGGCGATTTCCGCCCGCCTCTGGTCCTCCGGCTTCCTGCCCGGTCAACACGCCGGCGTCAGTTTCCGCACGGCCGGCGATCCGATCCTATACATCAATAACCCGCCGGGCGTGCCGAGCGAAATTCGCCGCGCGAGTCTCGATGGCGTCAGCGCCCTCGACCAAATGAACTTCGAGCGGCTGCACGACCCGCAGACGGAAACACGCATCCAGCAGTATGAGCTCGCCTATCGCATGCAATCCAGCGTGCCGGATCTCACCGATCTCGCCAGCGAATCGGAGTCGACCATCAAAATGTATGGTGACGCCGCCAAACAGCCAGGCACCTTCGCAAACACGGCACTCCTCGCCCGCCGCATGGTCGAGCGCGGCGTCCGCTTCGTGCAAATCTACCACAACAATTGGGACACGCACGCCAATGTCGCGGGACGGCTGCCGATGCAATGCGCCGATGTAGACCAACCCTGCTTTGCCCTGATCCAGGACCTGAAGCAGCGCGGCCTGCTCGATGAAACGCTCGTCATCTGGGGCGGCGAATTCGGCCGCACCGTTTATTCGCAAGGTGGCCTCTCCCATCAAAACTATGGCCGCGACCATCACCCACGCTGCTTCACCATGTGGATGACCGGCGGCGGCTTCAAACGCGGCACGATCTTCGGCGAAACCGACGACTTCTCTTACAACATCGCCAAAGACCCCGTCCACGTCCGCGACTTCCATGCCACGGTTTTGAACCAGCTGGGTTTCGACCACGAGCGCTTCACGTACAAATTCCAGGGCCTCGATCAAAAACTGACCGGGGTCATCCCTGCTCGCGTCGTCCACGAAGTCCTGGCATAATCGCCTATTAAGGCGGACCTCTCACCGAACGGCTCATAGCCGACGGCGGAAGCCGCCGGTTTCTCGCCTTTGCTTATCCGCGCACCTCGGCAGACGAGACCAACAATCCATGAAACGATCCACGCTCGTTTTGCTCACGCTTTCTATTACCACGCTTTTCGCTGCTGAGCTTCGCGCTGCCGGCACCGCCGACAAATCGGTTCCCAAGATAGCCGCCACAGTCGCCGGCACTAAAATCCCACCCAGCGCACTAGCCCTCAGGTTCGTCGAACACGAACACATCGCCCTTGTCGGTAACTCTCTCGCCGAACGTATGAACCTGTTCGGCAACTTCGAAGCGTTACTCCACACTCGCTTTCCGAAACTCGAACTCGTCGTCCGCAATTTCGCCCGACCGTGCGATGCCGTCGACGACCGCCAGCGACCGAACGACTACACAGCACTCGACGACCCGCTGAAAGTTTTCGCGCCCGACACGTTCATCTGCTTCTTCGGCTTCAACGAAGCGTTCGCCGGCAAAGAAGGCGAAGCCCACTTTCGCGAATCCTACGGCAAATATCTCGACTCGATGGCGAAGCAATACGCGCGTGCCGATGGAACCGCGCCCCGCTTCGTCCTAGTCTCGCCCACTGCCTGGGAACCGACAGGCAACCCACTTTGGCCGAATGCCGACGAACGCAATGAACAACTTGCCAACTATTCGAAAATCGTCGCCGATATCGCCAAAGCCCGCGGACTCGCCTACATCGACCTTTTCACGCCGACGAAAGAGGTCTTCGCCAAGCAACCCGGCATGCAATACACCATCAACGGTTGCCATTTGAACGAAGCCGGCGATCGTGTCATTGCTGCGGAACTAGATCGACAACTTTTCAGCGAAACCGCCGCTGAAGATATGAACTCAGACACCTTCCAAAAACTCCGCGCGGCTGTCAACGACAAGTCCTGGATCCACCTCCAGGATTACCGCATGCTGAACGGCTGGTACGTCTACGGCGGCCGCCGCACATGGGACACCGAAACCTTCCCCCGCGAAATCGCCAAAATCCGCGCCATGGTTGCCGTTCGCGATCGCTACGTATGGGACCTCGCCCAAGGAAAGAACCCGGGACCGCCCGACGACAGCCACACCGGCGATCTAATCGTTCCAGAGACGCGCTTTGGCAACCCAGCCCAACACTATTCCGAGCCTGAAAAGCTCGAATACCTCTCGCCCGAAGAATGCATCAAAACAATGAAGGTCCCCAAGGACTTCGAAGTCAAACTCTTCGCTAGCGAGCGCGAGTTCCCCGAACTCGCCAAACCCGATCAACTAAACTTCGACGACCGCGGCCGCCTGTGGGTTTGCTGCATGCCTACTTACCCAATGTGGAAACCTGGCGACCCGCGGCCGAGCGATCGCCTCCTCATTCTCGAAGACACCAATCACGATGGCCGCGCGGATAAGTGTACCGTCTTCTACGACAAACTAACCTGCCCCACCGGTTTCGAATTCTGGAACGGCGGCGTCCTCGTCGTCGATCAACCGCGCTACCTCTTTTTGAAAGATACCAACGGCGACGGCAAAGCCGACGTTGTCGAAGACCTTTACGACGGCTGGGCCAGCGACGACACCCATCACGTCGCCGGCAAGTTCGAATTCTCCAACGGCGGCCTGCTCCACAACCTCGAAGGCATCTCGATGAGCACCACGGTCGAAACATCGTGGGGTCCGCACCGCACGCACGATGCGCCCGGCTCCCACGTTATCGACCTGCGCACAATGAAAATCAACCACTTCGTCACGCCTGGCTACGGCAACCCCTGGTGCTACGTCTTCGACGGGTGGGGCCAAGGTTTCGTCGGCGACGGCACCTCCGCCCAGCAACATTGGGACTCGCCCCTCTCCGGCGCCGAAGTCGCTGGCCGCCGCGGCATGGACCCCGTCTTCAACAACCAAGGCATGCGCCCCTGCGTCGGCAACGAGTTCCTCTTCACGCGTCAATTCCCGAAGGATGTCCAAGGTCAGTTTATCTATGCCTGCGTCATCAACATGAACGGCATGCCGCGATTCAACATCCGCGACCAGTCGGCCGGCTACACCGGTGAGCGAATTATGTCTGACGAAAAAGATGCTAGCGGCAAACAAATTCCCGACGACCTGATCCGCAGCACTGACAAAAACTTTCGCCCCGTCGATCCGCAAATCGGCCCCGACGGCGCCCTCTGGTTCGGCGACTGGTGTAACGCCCTCATCGGTCACATGCAGTACTCGCAGCGCGACCCCAACCGCGACCACACCCGCGGTCGCATCTATCGACTCGTCTACACCAAGAACAAGTTGCTCGAACCCATCACGCAATATGGCAAAACCGAAGCCGAACTCCTCGACCAGCTCCGCGCGTATGAGCTCCGCACGCGCTACCGCGCCCGCCGCGAGCTCCGCGATAGACCGAAGGATGTCGTCGTTGCCGCCGTCAACAAGTGGGTCGCCGGCCTCGACAGAAACGACCCTGATTTCGATCGCCTCCGTTGTGAAGCGCTCTGGGCGCTGCAAAGCCAACACGCCGTCGATCCAAAACTGTTGAACGAAGTGCTGGCGGCAGACACCTTCAACGCCCGCGCCGCTGCAATGCACGTCGTCGCCGATGAGCGTGACTACCTACCGAACGCGCTGGACCTACTCGCCGCTGGCGTAAAGGACGAAAATCCGCGAGTCCGCTTGGAAGCGATCCGCGGCCTGAGCTTTTTCCAGTCGCCAACCGCCGTCTCTGCCGCGCTCGCCGTTCTAAATTCACCTTCGGATTCTTTCATCGATTACACGCTCGAACACACCCTCATCGCTCTTGAGCCGCAGTGGAAAGACGCCTACCAAGCCGGCAAACTAGCCATCGACAACGACCGCGCCAAAGATTTCGTCGACACCTACATCAAGCGTCGCGCTCCCGGTGCCGCAGTCCAAGGCGAGCTCAAGAAACTAATCAACCCGCAAACATCCGAAAAAAATCGCGCGAAAGCCTACGCCGCGATCGAAAAAATGCCCGGCGACGTCAACAATGGCCACTCCGTCTTCAGCCGCCTCTGCGTTAGTTGCCACAAAGTCGGCAACACCGGCTACACGTTCGGCCCCGACCTCAGCGAAGTCGGCAAACGGCTCAAGCGCCACGATATCGTCGAGTCGATCATCGAACCGAGCAAGAAAGTTGATCCTAAATACGTAACCACCACAATCATCACCGACGAGGGCAAAACCCTCGTCGGTTTCATCGTCAAGAAAGAAAAAGATTCCGTCACGCTCCTAATGGCCGAAGGCAAACAGGCGACCATCCCCAACGACGACATCGACGAAACCCACACCACCAACCAAAGCAGCATGCCCGAAAACCTGGCAAGCACACTCTCCCCCACCGAGTTCTTAGATGTCGTCGAATTCCTAGTCTCCCGTAAGTAACGTCGCGACTGTCACTTACTCGTCGCGCCATGTGCCGCTTGCGGTTTAGCTTTCTCCTTCCCCGTCGGATTCTTCAAAAACGCCACCAAATCGCCCACTTCCTGCGGCGTCAGTTGCTTATCCAACCCCGCCGGCATGATCGAAACCTTACTCGGCTGAATCTCATCGACATCAGCCTGCGCGAGCCGAACGAGTTGATCCGGCCCCGTCGCAATCACATATCCCTGAGCATTCTCCTCCTTAATAATGCCGTTAATTATCTTCCCATCCTGTGTCGTGATGGACATCGGCTCATAACTGCGCACGAAACTCAAGCTCGGAAAAAGAATTGACTCCAAAATATCGCGCTCCGTACGAGTCTGCCCAACGTGCGACAGCTCCGGCCCGGTTGTTCCCCCCGCGTAACCCATGCGATGACATGATGAGCACGATGCTTTCGCACTGTAAAACACCGCATGCCCGCGCCGCACGTCCCCCTTCAACGCCAGCGGCAGCATGTCTTCGATCCGCTTCCGCTGTGCTGCCGCATCAACGTTAACGATCGCCTCGACCTCACCAATCCCCTGTTGCACGCCCGGACCGTATTTCGCCAAAGCCTCACGCAACAAATCCATTCGCACCGACGCCACCGACGGCGATTTCTTAAGCGCCACGATAAGCTTCAACGCGGCAGCATCATCCTTAGAAGACCCAAACGGCTTAAACAGCCGATTCATTTCCAGCGGACTCGCCAATTGAACCGCGTCGCAGAGTCGTTCTAGCTGCGCCGAATCAAGATGCGATTTCGAGATCGCATCCGCCGCCGCTGATCGGACCGCCACCGGCGTATCACCCGAAAGCGATCGCATTAACAGCTCAAATTGCTCGTTGCTAATTTTCGACGCCTTACCTGCAATGATCGATAGCGCATCGATTCGGTCCTCAATGGGGTAACGATCACTACCTGCGACATTTTGCAACGTCGCCGAGATCCCCAGATCAGTTGCCGATACGATCGGGAATCGCCGGGCCGTGGCAATCGCGATCGGCAATTCTTCTTTGCTCGCATTAGCAAGCGCCTTAGCGATCGCCGGCTTCCAAGCGTCGGGTGGTCCCTGCAGCGTCACATCCGCCATCGCCCGCAGCGCAATCCGTCTCGATGCAGAGCTAACTTCGCGATCGGTGCAAGCGTCCGCCAAGACCTTCTGAACCGCCGAATCGCTTCCAAAAAACGCCAGTAACTCAATCAAACCTGCTTCTTGTTTTTCGGCCCCTTCATTCCCCTTTGTATCCGCCGCCGACCGCAATTGCTTTTCGAGCGACCCCGCTAGCTCGCCTCCCCATTCTGCATGCTGACGCACAATCCAACCTGCCGCTTGCCGCAATGTTTCATCCGTCGCGCTCAATTGAGGTATCACCTCGTCAGCTGCAATTTTTCCATTCGGCATTTGGTCCAATGCGAGTAGCGCCGCCGCTGTCGTCTTCGGCGAATGACTCGCCAACCCCTTTCGTGTGGCGTCTCGGTCTGCTAACTCGATCAACGCGTACACGATCGAATGCTGCAGGATTCGATCGTCGGCTTTGTCCGCTGCCGCCAGCAAGTGAGGCACCGCAGATCGGTCGCCACAACGCCCGAGCGCCTCAGCCGCGATTCGCCGATTTGCCGCAGTATCGCGCCCAAGCAGCTCAATAATTCTCGGAACGGCCTCTGTATTGCGGTGCAGACTCATAGACTGCAGAGCCACATGCCGCACTTCTTGGTCCTCACTCGCCAAACACTCGCGCACAACTTGGCGCGACGGTTCCGACTCAACCTGCGACAATAACCATTCGCGCCGGATAACCGCTCGATGAGACTTCGATTCTCGCAGCTCTTGCGACGGCCACTTCTCAATCGCTAATTTCTTTAGCAGCGTCTGAAATAATTTACTTTCCTTTTGCTGCGTTAGTGCGGTCTTTGCCCGCTGTTGAACCGCGGGTCGCTCATCGCCAAGTAATGTCCACAATTCATGAACCGTTGCATTCTTCCAGTCAATCTTCGTTCCTCGCGGATCTGCAGCGCCCCCTGCCCCATTCTTCCTCACGCGATAAATCCCCCCTAACACGTCCGGCTTCCAAAGCTGCGACGTCGGGCAACACAGCTTGTACCATCCCCCCGTATCAACCACGAGCAAACTCCCGTCCGCATCCACCACAACATCCGTCGGGTGAAAGTCCACAAAATCCGACCACACAAAGTCACTGTCCTCACTACTGAACGTACTTCCAGCTTGCTGCAGTACATGCCGCGAAACTTTTCGCATGTTGAACTGGCACAGAAACAAGTTGTCGCGATAGCCCGGACCGAACGTACCGTACTCATACCGTTCCAATCCGCAGCACGCGGCCGCGCTCATCGTCACGAGCAGTGGCATCAGCTCGCCCGTCCGCGGATGCCCCGCCAGCACCGCGTTCTTCTTCCCATACGTGCCTCCATACACCGCATGCGCCAACCCATCATGCCGAGGACCATCGGCGAAGTACGTGCCCGAAAGAATCCGCTCACCGTCCGCCATAAACGCGACATCGACGGGATTATCCATCCCGCATGTGATTACCGGCTCAAACCCACTCCCATCTGGCCGGCACCGAAAAATATGCGAAGCCTTCGTCGTCCATTCATGCCCATTTACTTCGTGCGTCTGCTCCCCAAACGCACCTTTGCACCAGTAAATCCAACCATCGGGCCCCGCATACGGCCCATGCAAGTCATTCGCGCAGCCAGTAAGCGTGCCGCCCTTAAACCATTCCACTCGCTCGTCCGCCACGCCGTCGCCGTCCGTATCCGTGAGCTTCCAAATACTCGGTGGCGCAGAAACATACAGCGACCCATCCAGAAACATCGCCCCTTCTGGGAACATCATGTGATCGGCGAAGATCGTCCGCTTGTCGAACTTGCCGTCACCATCCGTATCTTCAAGCCGTACGATCCGATGCGGCTTATCTGCTAGCTGCTTCTGAACCGGATCGTTCGACCCCGACGACTCCGCCACATACAGCCGTCCCTCGTCGTCGAACGTCGCTACAATCGGCCGCTCAACCAACGGCGGTCCCGCCGCCAACTCGATGCTAAACCCCTCCGGCACCTTTAATGTCGGCAGCGCCGTCGGAACATCGACGTCGGCGATACACGATAAGGCAAAAGCGAGCGCCACAAAGAAAGCGCCGCTACAAACAAGTTTTCTGACCATGCCGAACTCCAACCCGATAAAACCCAGCGTGGTTGGAGTATATCGTCGGAATGAAGGTTTTTCAGCCCCCGACTGGCACGCGCTCACAGTGCAGGTGTCTTACTTCACGTCAGCGCTCTCTAGCGTCACATGAGTTTGCTTAGCATTGTGCCCCTGATGCTGCACGATTTCGTACCGCAATTCACGCTTCCCTCCGACAGGTACGAGCGTCGAAAACTGAGCCGTCTGAAAATCGAAGGCCGTTGGCTCCAGTTGACTGCGAAACACAATATCTCCGTCAAAGCTCCGCCGAATTTCTACGTCAATCGGCCGCGCCGTGTAATTGCGAATCTCCTGCTGATACACCCCATGGTCATCCCATCCCACAACCGCGCTGTTGGGCTCCGTTTCCACCGTGTCGACTCCAACCTCCTGAAACTTATTCTTCCCGTGCAATTGCATCCACACCTTATCGCGTGACGCCCGCACCTTCTTCAGCTCGAAAACCACGTTCTCGTCAACTCCCAAATTCAGTTCAATCTTGTCGCCAATTGGCACATACTTGATCGACTGCTGTGTGAGATAGGAAAGCCCATCCCGCCCATTGTTGCGAAACACCCGCACCATTCCATCCGGCAGCGGCGTCGTTCCCAATTTCGATTCCGTATTGTTCGTCATCAAGTACAGCCGCACCAACTGATCCCCATACTCCTTCGGCCGATATCGATACTCCACCTTCAGCGGCACGCTTTTCCCTTTAAAGCTTCGCATCCGTTTCGACCAGCCATTTGGAATCGTCTCCGTCCCTTCGACCGAGTAGATAAAGTATTCGCTGAGCCCCTCCTTAATGATCTCCTTTTCCGCTGGGGCCGGTGCACCCGCGGGGCTCATTGCGCCACCGAGAGCCGCCCGATCCAAGCTCTCTGACATCACCTCGCGCCGTGCGCTACCCAGCTTGTCTCTATTCATCAGCTTGACTTCATCCATCGGCACCTTTGCCAACTGCGCTATTTTCTCAACGAGGTTGATCGTCCCAACCACAAGCCGAATCTGAGCGTTCTCATATTCCTCGCCACTGTTGTTCGTGACACGAACGAACCCGTCGATATCCAGCTTCCCTTCATCCTTATCCGCAATCGCAATATAGTCCGAACTCCACGTGATACCGCTCGTAAAGTACGTGATCTGGATCGTAGCTTCGCCGTCGAGCTCGCTCCGAACATTCCAGTACAGCATCTGCGGCTTATCGTGCGGAAACGTCGTGTCCTCCACATCGAGCTTGTCCGCCGAGCTGACAAACCTCAACTCGACCGAGGATGGATCAATCAGTGTGTTTGCCCACGAAAACTGCAGCGGATTAATCCCCTTCTTGAAGGTGACGACGCGCGTTTCCCGCACGAGCGTAATGTCTTCGCTGTTGTAAATCGTGAGCTGCACTGAGTCCCGCTTGGGAACCGTCGAAAGGTCGACATTCTCAGCCCAAGTGCGAGAGGAGAGGGTAGACAAAATAGCTGTTGCAATAACGACACATAATTGAAGTTTCATAAACTGCTCGCAGGCAAAAGTCTTTTACAATTACTGACGCAAAAAAACGGAGATTACCAACGTCAATACGTTTTCTCCGTGCCCTCCGTGTCTCTGTGGTAAATCTTCTTCTTCCAACTCACCACTCGTTCTTAAGCGTCAGGTGCAGCTTGTGCACAATCTTCTCCGCTTTCCCCTCCGCATTCGCCGCCGGCAGTTTTGCATGGAACACAAGGTGATCCGCTCGGCTACGCTCCGCATCCGGCCCGCCCTCAAACGTCGTGTCATCGTGCAGTTCGTAGTCCACTTCACGATTCGTATTTCCACGCACTTCATTACGCAAATAGAGCAGATTCTCGGTAACGTCGAGCGTCACAGCCTCTTTCTTGAAATTCTCAATCTCGTACTTGATAACCACCTCGTGATTGAACAAATTTCCGGTCACTCGCTTAATCTCGTTCTTATCGATCGTCCGTTTGACAACGACATCCTGCGCCACACCCAAGTACAGCCGCATTTCGCCATCCTTCGGCGTAAACTTGCCCCAATCCTCACCCAGAAATGCAGTCGACGCCGCAGCGTTCTCGCCCGCCCCTTCGATAAACAGGCGAACCTTCCCATAAGGAAGTGCGGCCGTGCCAAGCCCATGCTCGGCGTCGTTCTTAAGCACGTAGTGCATCGGCACGCGCAGCTTGTTCTGCCCCCGATCCAAATAATCGAACTCCTGCGGATTGCACGAATAAGTTTTTTGAATCGGCACGCCTTCAAATTTCTGAACGAGTATTTCCTTCGTCTCATTAAGCCCGATCGGCTTCTGAAACACCGGACCAAAACCCGCGTACACGTCGCTGCTCAGAAACTCCTCGTTGGCCAAATTTTCGACACGCATGTACTGCGCGAGCACCAGCTTCTTTTCGTCGTGCGACGCCACTGCTCGGTAATTGAAACTCTTCGTAAGACTGCCGAGCAAATAGCTGATCCGCACTCGTGCAGATCCCGAGTCGCTCGCCCCAATCGTCCACACCAGCGATGACTCATTCGGCGGATAGCTTACGGCAACCACATTGATTTCGAGCTTCTCCTTGTCCGCTGGCCCCACGACCCGGAACACGATCGTGTTCGGGTCGATCTGCGTCTTCGCCCACGAAAAGTCAACTTGATTGTCCCCCTTCACGAGCGGCACGATCCGCTCTTCCTCGACCAGCGTAGCGTTCGGATTATCAAGCTGAATCTCAACTCGCTCCCGCACTGGCAGCGTAATGAGCTTGACCCGCGCCGTTGCCTCGCGACCCGCTAGCAGCACAGTGGCCGCGATCACACCTATTACGATCGCGCACCTGCAACGCCCGGTGCCGCAGTTGCCAATGTCAGTAGTCCACATAACTTTCACCTTCAAAAGCGAGGACGGTAACCCGCATCCGAAGGTTAGACGACCCAGGTCGCCCGAAGTTCCAAAGATTTTTCCCAGGACCTCTGAAAGCCCGCCGCCGACACGCCTGACCCGCGACCACGACTTCGCATATAATCCATACAGTCATGCGTATTGGTGCCGTCAACTATCTGAATAGCAAGCCGCTCGTTCACGACTTGCCGGCGCTGCGCCTGCCGCCACGATTAGCTACGACCTCCCCAGCCGCCTCGCCGATTCCCTCGTGGCCAAACGCTTGGATGCGGCGTTGATTCCCTCAGTCGAGTTCTTCCGCTCCCCCGGCCATCGCATTGTCTCAAACGCCTGCGTCGCCTGCCGTGGCCCAGTTCTCAGCGTAAAAGTCCAATTTCGTGTCCCACCCGCGCAGGTCCGTCGCCTCGCCCTCGACGAAGGCTCCCGTACCAGCGCCGCATTAAGCCAAATCCTGCTCGCCGAAATGTGCGGCGTGCGTCCCGCGTTGGAATCGCTCCCCATCGGCTGCGGCCCCGAAACGTCGACCGCCGACGCCGTCCTCTTGATCGGCGACCGCGCAATCACGCACGCCCAGCAATCCGAAACCGAAATCAAGATTTGTGAAGAATGGGACCTCGGCAATAAATGGTACCAGTGGACCGGCCTCCCATTCGTCTTCGCCATGTGGATCGCACGCGATGACTCTACCTCAGCGGAACTCACAGAAGTCTTAAACGCTGCCCGAGACTGCGGCGTTAGCCACATCTCAGAAATCGCCGCCCACGAAGCTCGCTTGCTCGATATCCCGGTCGGCCTCGCCGAATCCTATCTCCGCAACAACCTCCACTTCGAACTCGGCCCCCACGAACAAGCCGGCCTTCGCCGCTTCTACGACTTGTGCGTAAAACACAACCAAGCACCGTCAGGCCGCGAAGCCGCACTCACAAAATCCGCCCACAACAAAACATTAACCACACCAGAGCGCTAATAGCTTTTATCTTCTTTCCTTCGCGCCTTTTGCGTGAGAACCTACTAACTCAACTGCCACCATGGTTGCACTCGAAACCCATCGCGAACTACTAAACAAAGCCATCGCCGGCGAGCGATTAACCCCCGCCGAAGGCCTCCAGCTTCTCGAGTCACACGACCTCGCCGCCCTCGGCCGCGCCGCCGACGCCGTCACGCGCCGCTTCCACCCCGAGAACTACCGCACCTACAACATCGACCGCAACATTAACTACACAAACGTCTGCACCGCGGTCTGCGACTTCTGCGCCTTCTACCGCGCACCGAAATCAAAAGAAGGCTACGTTCTCGACCGTGATGAGCTCTATCAAAAAATCCAAGAAACGCTCGACCTCGGCGGCGACCAAATCCTAATGCAAGGCGGCCTCCACCCCGAGTTCAAGCTCGAGTGGTACGAACAGCTGCTCCGCGATATCAAAGAGCGCTTCCCCACGCTCAACATCCACGGCTTCAGCCCGCCGGAAATCTACCACTTCACGAAAGTCTCAAAGCTGCCACTTCGCACGGTCCTCGAACGCCTCAAAGCCGCCGGCCTCGGCAGCCTCCCCGGCGGCGGTGCCGAAATCCTCGTCGATCGCGTCCGCAGCGCAATCACGCGCGGCAAAGTCATGACCGATGACTGGCTCGAAGTAAACCGCGTCTGGCATCAGCTCGGCGGCCACAGCACCGCGACCATGATGTTCGGCCACGTCGAAACGCTCGCCGAACGCATCGAACACCTCGAACGCCTCCGTCAGGTGCAAGACGAAACCGGCGGCTTCACCGCCTTCATCTGCTGGACGTTCCAACCCGATCACACCGACATGGCCGACGTCCCGCCCGCCGGCGCGTTCGAATATCTAAAAACCAACGCCGTCGCCCGCCTGTACTTAGATAACTTCCCCAACATCCAATCCAGCTGGGTGACGCAAGGCCTAAAGGTCGGCCAACTCGCCTTGCTCTACGGTGCGAACGACATGGGCAGCCTCATGATCGAAGAGAACGTCGTCGCCGAAGCCGGCACAGTTCACCATCTTTCGCTCGACGAAATCCGCGGCGCAATCTCGGAACTCGGCTTCACGCCGCGCCAGCGCAACGTTCACTATCAGCTTTTCGACACCGAACGTGAACAGCGAGCGATCGAAGCGAACCACGCGCACTACGAAAGAATTCGCGAGGCGCACAGCGCACTCCACGCCCGCTCGCATGCGAGACGTGGTGCCTCTAACGATTGTGCCGGGTGACAGCACCGCCTAATCGCGACCATCTGACGTGCCTCTGCAATTGTACCTCGCAATCCCTGCCCAATCCGGCCGTTATAAGCTAAATTCCAGTATAGGGTTATCGCCTGAAGAGGTCGCTCGGGCGTTTCTTTTGGGGTCCAGCATCGCGCGAGCGGAGATTCGTGGCCGATGATCGATGTCAGGTCACTTACCAAGGCATATTCCGACCTGCTGCGCGGTGAAGTCCTCGCACTTTCGAGCATCACGTTCGCCGCGAAGCCCGGCCAAATCTACGGCCTCCTCGGCCCGAACGGCGCGGGCAAAACCACCGCGCTCCGCATCCTCAGCACCGTGCTGCAGCCCACCAGCGGCACCGCCATCGTCGGCGGATTCGATTGCGTCACGCAGCCGGAAATGGTCCGCCACCAAATCGGCTTCATTTCCGCCAACACCGCCGTCTACGACCGCATGACCGCCTGGGAAATGGTCCAGTACTTCGGCCGACTGTACGGCATGGACGACGTCGAACTCCGCGATCGCATGGAGCTGATCTTCGAACGTCTCCAAATGCAGGAAATTCGCGACTTGCTCGGCGCCAAAATGTCGACCGGCATGAAGCAAAAAACGTCGATCGCCCGCGCGATCATCCACGATCCACCTGTTTTGATCTTCGACGAGGCCACGACCGGCCTCGATGTCCTCGTCGCCCGCGCACTGCTCAATACCGTCGCCGAGCTTCGCGACCAGGGAAAGTGCATCCTGTTTTCAACGCACATCATGCGCGAGGCCGAGCGCCTCTGCGACCGCATCGCCATCATGCACCGCGGCAACATCCTCGCCGAAGGCACGCTCGACGAACTCCGCGACCAACACGAAGAACGCGACCTGGAAGAACTCTTCTTCCAACTGATTTCGCGACATAACCAGTCTCATCCCCTTTCCCCCGTATCCTGATTCGTGTCCGCTCTCACATGAACTGGCGCAACATACGTCTGATCTACGCCCGCGAGATTCGCGATCAACTTCGCGATCGGCGGACGCTATTCATGATCGCCGTGTTGCCGCTGTTGCTCTACCCGCTGCTAGGCATGAGCGTTTTCCAACTCTCACAGTTCGTCCGCAAAAGCGAGCCGATCGTGCTCGTGGTCGGAGCCGAGCAACTCAAGTTGGCGGACGATTTGCCCAAACTATTCGACGATGGCCATTTCGCCACAAAACTCACCGGCGACCCGAAAGTAGCCGATTGGCTCCACGTAGAATTCGCCCACTCCCGCACCGATTCGCCAGCGCCGCCAGCCAAGAACGCCGCAGATGACAAATCCGATGACTCCGCGGCCGACGAACCAACCGATCCAGAGCTGAAGCGTGCCGAAGAGCGTCTGAAGTCCGGTGACATTCAGGTCGTCCTGAATTTTCCGCCCGATTTCGGCAAACGCCTGCGCGATCTGCAAACGCAGATCAAGGCTCGCGCCGAAGGCGCGAAAAAACCGGCGGCGACCGCCGAATCCGCAGCAGCCGTCGAAAAACCCGAACTGATATTTAACTCCGGCAAAGAGAAATCACGCGTCGCCCACATGCAAGTCGAGCAAATTGTCGACACCTGGAAGTCGGAAATCGTCCACGATAACCTGGTCGCCAGCCACGTGCCGGCAAACGTGTCACACCCGTTTGAACTGCAACCCCACGACGTCGCCGAACGCCGCGCTCAAGAAGCGCTCATGTGGTCGAAGGTCCTCCCCTTCGTACTGTTCATCTGGGCTCTCACCGGTGCCTTTTATCCCGCGGTCGACCTCTGCGCCGGCGAAAAAGAACGCGGCACACTCGAAACGCTCCTTTCCAGCCCGGCAGCCCGCACCGAAATCGTCTGGGGCAAACTCCTAACCGTTATGACCTTCAGCGGCGCAACCGCTCTGCTCAACCTGTCCAGCCTCGGATTAACTGCCCGCTACGTCATGGCCCAACTGAGCATGATGCCCATCGGCGACCTCGGCGAAGGGATGAAACTTCCGCCCCTGCCATCTCTTTTGTGGCTCGTGGTCGCACTGATACCCATGTCCGCTTTGTTCAGCGCACTGTGCCTCGCGTGCGCCGCGTTCGCCCGCAGTACCAAAGAAGGCCAGTACTACTTAATGCCGCTGTTCCTCATCAGCATGCCGCTGATGATGCTCCCCCTCGCTCCCGGCACCGAACTAAACCTCGGCAACAGCCTCATTCCAATCACCGGCGTCGTGTTGCTCGTGATGAGTCTCGTTCAAGGTGACTACGCCGAATCCCTCCGCTACTTCATCCCAGTCTGCGCCGTCACGCTCATTTGCTGCCACTGGGCCATCCGCTGGGCCGTCTACCAATTCAACCAAGAATCGGTGCTATTCCGCGAAAGCGAACGCCTCGATCCGCGCCGCTGGATCCTGCAACTCATCCGCGAACGCCGCGATACACCCTCGTTGCCCGAAGCATTTTTCGCCGTTGTGCTAATTTTCGTCATCCAGTTCTTCATGCAACTGGCGATCTCAGCCAACGCCCCCACCGAACCAAGCTTCGGCTTCCTGGCGCTCTCCCTTTTCATAAGCCAGGTCGTATGCTTCGCGCTCCCCGTCCTGCTGATGGCCTTAATCCTCACCGACCGCCCCTTCAAAACGCTGCTCCTCTCACGCATGCCGACGCTCAGCATGTGTGCCGCAGCCGTCCTGCTAGCCGTGTCACTGCATCCGCTCGGGCTACAGCTAACCGTCTGGATCCAACAGCTCTATCCGATTAGCGATACGCTCCACGACAAGCTCGGCCTGATCCAACAAATGTTGAAGTCCGCGCCATACCCGTGGCTACCATACGTCTTCGTCGCGCTCCTACCCGCCCTGTGCGAAGAGTTGGCATTCCGCGGTTTCATCCTCTCCGGCCTGCGCCACCTCGGCAGCAAATGGTGGGCGATCGGCCTCGCCGCCGCATTCTTCGGCATCGCCCACGGTATCGTGCAACAGTCGTTGTCCGCCGCGATCCTCGGTATGGTCATCGGCTATGTCGCCGTGCAAACCGGCAGCCTCATCCCGTGCATGCTGTTCCACGTGACCTGGAACACACTAGGATTCACAACCGAATCATTGCCGCGCCTCATTGAACAACGCCCGATGCTCGGCAACCTGGTAAACGAATTCGCTCCCGGCCAGTATCTTTTCACGTGGCCCGTAATGATCGGCTGCCTGATCCCCGCCGCGTTCCTCTTGCTGTGGCTCCATCGCCTTCCCTACCAAGCCACGCGCGAAGAACAAATCAGCGACGCCCGCGCACGCCAGCCGCACCACCCACTGCCCGCCGGCGCTCAAGGCGGTGCCGAGTGAGCAGCGTCACGTAGCCGAATCGCCGCAATTTCCGCTACGATGAGGCGATGCCCACCTCGCTCCGCGCCCGCATTGTATACCCCGTCGATCAGCCCCCAATCGAAGGCGGCATCGTCACAATCGAAGGCGAGCGAATCGTCGCCGTCGGCCCCCATCGCGCCGAAGCAAACGCAATCGACCTGGGCGACGTCGCCCTCCTGCCCGGCCTCATAAACGCCCACACCCATCTCGAATTCAGCGACCTACGCCAACCGCTCGGCCACCCTGGCATCGGAATCGTCGATTGGATTCGCTTGATCATCGCCGAACGCGCCCGAGGCGACAAATGGCGAGCCGAACCAATAATGCTCGGCCAACAGGAAAGCCTCGCCGCAGGCGTGACGACACTCGGTGACATTGTCACGAACCCCGGCGCAACCTGTATCACCGGGATCGATGCCACGTTTTTTCATGAGGTCATCGGCTTCTCCCGCGCCCGGGCCGAGTCAAGTTTGAACGCTCTCATCCAACGCCTCGAATTCGCCACCGCAGCGTACGCAGCAGCAGATATTGAACCGCCGATACAAGGTATCAGCCCACACGCACCGTATACGGTGTCGCCACTTTTGCTGCGACCCCTGGTAACGCTGGCCCATCGCCTCAACATGCCCGTCGCCATGCACTTGGCCGAAAGTCGCGAAGAACTGCGATTTCTGCAGGCCGGCGTCGGGCCGTTTCAAGAATTGTTGGAGGAGCGCAGCATGTGGGATCCTCAAGCCGTCCCCCGAGGTTCGACACCCCACGATTACCTCCGCACCCTCGCCGACGCCCCGCGGGCCCTTGTCATCCATGGCAACTATCTAGTCGACGACGAACTCGACTTCTTAGGCACGCATCGCGATCGAATGTCGCTCGTCTACTGCCCCCGCACCCACGCTTATTTTCAGCACGGCCCCTACCCGCTCGCCACCGCGCTGAAACACGGCGTGCGAGTCGCGCTCGGAACAGATAGCCGGGCCTCCAACCCCGATCTCAGCTTGTTAGACGAGATGCAGCAAGTGTCGCGCGTACACCCAGATCTTGATCCACACGAAATCCTGCGAATGGGAACGCTCGCCGGCGCAGAGGCCCTTGGCCGCGAATCCGAAATCGGCAGCATCACCGCCGGAAAACTCGCCAATTTAGTGGCGATTTGGCCGGCAAACGAATCGAACGTCTCGCCTACAGAAATGTTGGCCGCTCTACTCGCGACAGATCGCGCCCCATCGTCAGTTTGGTCGAATGGCCGGCGGCTGTCTGGGACCGATGATCCGCCCGCGAATTTGCACTGAGTTCCGCATCCGGCTGCGAGCGAGGAAAACATCTGCGGCTCTAATCGTCTGAGCGGGCACTGCAGCATCGACCCAAACTTCACCTTCCTTGATTCTCCCCGCGATCCCCACGGGCGGCGACGGCGGAAAATCACGCCCCAGCGGCCCACCAATTATCGGCACGCCGATCATCGCCAGCGACTCCCGCCGCACCCAATCGTTGTAACGATGCGGATCAACAAACGCCCGCCAATCCGATTCAGCTGGCAATAGCGCATTCACCGTCCCCAACTCTCCCTGCTGCCAATCAATCGCCTGCTTCTTTTCCAAAACCTTCACCGCCGCCGTCACTTGATCACTCGTTGCTCCGGCCAGCAGCACCGTCGTATCATCCGTCGGCACAATCCAAATCCGCAATTTCCCACCAGGCCCAAATAGTCTCTCCATCGCTTGCCGAACTTCCGGCGCCACGGCCCCGCCATCGAGCGCTGCCACGTCCATCGAATACTGGGTTGCAGCAATTTCGCCCACTTTCGTGTCTTCGCTGTCGAACAACATGTGCGTCCCGCCCTTGGCGTCGCGGTTCGCTTTATTCCACAGCCGCATCACTTCCTTCGCCTGCTCCACAAACTTCGCCGCAGATTCGACCCGCAGCACAAAAAAGTTATTCGTATAGACCGGCTGTGCCTCTTCACCCGGTTGACTCAATACAGCCACCGATTGAATGCCCGCCGTCGCCTTATCCAGTGCCTCTTGCAACTGTTTCAGCGACTCAGGATCCAACTCAGTTTTTTCCTCCGTCACCAAATCAGACGCCGTCCGCCGCACATACGCATCCGCCATCGCCGCCAGCATCGGCGCCGGCACATGCCCGCCCCCCTGCACTGCAAATCCTCCGCCGTCATAAGCCGAAGGCGGTAACGCAACGTCTTTCTTTCCAGCCGTCCCGACCATTTCGTCCGTAAATTCCTTGCTGAGCGCGATACGAACTCCGCCAATCGCGTTGCCGCTGTCGTCCAATCGCAATCCGACCGCCGTCACCGTCACTTGTTGCAGCGCCTGCTGTAACTCCGGCGCCGCCGCGCTCCATTTGCGAAATTCAACCTTCGCCGCCTCAATCCCACTCGCCTCTCGGCGGTTCCCGCGCCCCGCACTCTGGCCATTGCCACCGCCCGGCCCAAAAATATCACCCGCCCGCGCCGAGCCATTGCTGCCGTCGTTCGCTTCGCTATCTTCATCAATCCAATTCATGATCGCCCGCACGCCCGGCGCGAACGCCGCCATCGTCACATCATTCGAATTGATCCACGGCTTCCACGCCGGCATCGCCAGCGGCGACGGCGCAGCCGCCACCAACTCCGCGAGCCGATCCCGCTGATCTGGATCCATCAAGAGTGCCCACTCGCCCCGCCGCGCTACGATCAAGTCCTCGCCCGCGATCGTCACCACGGCAATTCCCTCAACCGGCTTGGCATGAATCGACGCCAGGAACCGATCGTAATCCGCGACAGGCACCCACACGCAGAACCGTATCGGCCCGCCGTTGTCCCCCGACTCCGGAAACAGCACCACCAAAAAATCGCCGTCGCTCTTTATTCCCTCCCGCACGCCAGTAATTTGCCGCGTCAATTCGAGCGGCCGTGGCAAGTTGTGCTGGATGGTCGCCGAAAGCCGCCCGATCTTCGCATCGACCGCGGCAAGATTGTGAGCATAAACAAATCCCAACGCGTCGTTAGGAACTTCGTCAATTAGATCCGCGGCCCACAGTCCGCATGTCGCAAAGAAAGTGACGACGACACTAAGCGAAACAATCGAATGGCGTTGCATCGTGCGCGTTTGCCAAGGGTGTAAGGGCAGATCAGCCACTGACTCCATTATCCGACCCAGGAAAAGTCCAGGCAAGAAACGCGTTTTCAATCGCGATATTTGCCCATTTGTGTGCAGGCCTTCCGACCTTGCATTACTTCAAAAGCTTCTTCGCTGCCGCGACAACCGCCTCCGCCGTTATCCCCCGGTGCTTGTAAATCTCCTGATACGGCGCCGAAGCCCCATACGTATCAAGACCCACAAACACACCCTCGAAGCCGAGGTACTGATCCCAACACTGCTTCACACCGGCTTCAATCGCCACACGCTTCGTCACCTTCGGCGGCAACACCTCGTCGCGATACTTAGCCGGTTGCTCATTGAACAACTCAAACGACGGCAAACTCACGACGCGACTCTTCACGCCATCTGTCACCAACTTTTCATGCGCAGCAACCGCGTACTGCACTTCACTACCGGCCGACATGAGAATGACGTCCGGCTCCCCCTTACCACTGTCCGCAAGCACATACCCACCCTTCGCCACGCCCGTCGCCGCTCCGTACTTCGTCCGATCCACGGTCGGCAAATCTTGCCGCGTAAGAATCATCGCCGTCGGCCGCTCTGTCTGCTCCATCGCGACCTTCCACGCCTGCGACACCTCATTCGCATCCGCCGGCCGCATCACGATCAATCGCGGAATCGCCCGGCAAGCCGAGAGCTGCTCAACCGGTTCATGCGTCGGCCCATCTTCGCCCACGCCAATCGAATCATGCGTGAACACAATGATCGTCGGAATTTTCATGATCGCCGCCAACCGAATACTCGGCCGGCAGTAATCACTGAACACAAAGAACGTCGCCCCGAACGCCCGCAGCCCGCACAACACCATGCCGTTCACCGCCGCGACCATGCCATGCTCGCGAATGCCAAAGTGCATGTTGCGGCCGCCCGGATTGTTCGGCTCCAAATCGCCCCCAGCCTCGGGGAACGTCAGCAGCGTCTTCGTCGACGGCGCCAAATCCGCCGAACCTCCCAACATCCAAGGCACATTCTTCGCAATCGCATTCTCAGCCTTCCCGCCCGAAACACGGCTTGCCATCCCCTTCGCATCCGCCGGGAACACCGGCAAATCCTTATCCCAACCCTTCGGCAACTCGCTCTTCTGAATCATCTTCAGCTCGGACGCAAGTTCCGCATACTTCTTCTCATACTCGCCAAACAGCTTTACCCAATCTTTGTGCAGTTGAGCCCCGCGCTTCCCAAGCGTCTCCTGAAAATGCTTCGGCACCTCGGGCGGCACATAAAACTTCTTATCCGGCCACCCATAAAACTCCTTCGCCTTCGCGATCTCCTCATCGCCGAGCGGCTCACCATGCGCCTTATTCGTGTCCTGCTTCGTCGGCGCGCCGTATCCAATAATGCTCTTCACGATAATGAGTGTCGGGCTTCCCTCGTGCGACAAGAAACCCTTGTACGCCTTCTCCAGGGCCGAGAGATCGTTCGCATCTTGCACCGCCAGCACATGCCAACCTAACCCGCGGAACCGCGTAGCCACATCCTCATCAAACGCGAGCGGTGTCCGCCCTTCGATCGTGATGCTGTTGTTGTCGTAAATCCAACACAAGTTCGAGAGCTTCAAATGCCCGGCGATCGACGCCGCCTCATTCGCGACGCCCTCCATGAGGTCGCCATCGCTGCACTGCACCCACACGTTGAAGTTGAACAGCTCGAACCCCGGCTTGTTGTACCGTGCGGCAAGCCAATTCGAAGCAATCGCCATTCCCACACTGTTCCCGCATCCCTGCCCCAACGGCCCAGTCGTCGTCTCTACACCCGCCGTGTGCTTAACCTCCGGATGCCCCGGCGTCTTGCTCCCCCACTGCCGAAACTCCTCAAGATCCTTCAGCGTCAGCGACAGCCGATCCAAAACCTTCTGTCCATCCTCCGAAAGGTCTTTGATCCCCGCCAAATGGATTAGCGAATACAACAGCATCGAAGCATGCCCGCACGACAGCACGAACCGATCCCGATTCGGCCAAACCGGATTCGCCGGGTCATACCGCAAATGCTCCGTCCACAATTGATAGGCCACGGGCGCCAGCGCCATCGGCGTCCCCGGATGCCCGCTATTCGCCTTCTCGACGGCATCCATCGCCAGCGTGCGAATCGTGTTGATAGAAAGTTGCCCAATATCTTGTGCGACGGTAGCCATAGTCGTTTCCTTCCGGCGTCCAAAGTCCTTGGCACTAAAAAACTTGCCTCGACATTACGCCGAACCGACGATTTTACCGGCCCCAATCCCGCGAGGTCAACGCGAGCCCCATTCCCGCTCTGACCCCCCCTCTTCCGCATCTATTTAGCCCCCGGTCAATGACCGGGGGCATCCACCGAACGCCGGCCACCACCACCTAGCGCGCCATTTCAAATTCGACACAGCCTTTAAGAATTTTCTCGCAGAGGCGCAGAGAACGCCGAGGCCCAAGCCCATCACAAAACCCTCCGCGTCCTCAGCGCCTCTGCGAGAGCCCTCTCCATCTTCATCCGTCTCGCAATCGCCCCACTCCGCAATTCCGCGCAGTGGCTAAAAATAATTGTAGAACCGCGATCGCAAATGATGTATGTTCACGAGCCGCGCAACTCCCCTGCGCTCGCTCTTTGAAAACTTAACCAAGCACCAACGGCCTCCGACCGCTGGGTTCGTCCTGCGCGCACTGTGAAATCGTGCCACGCGAATTTTGAATCGCTCTCCAGCGCAACGGCGCGTAAGAAATCCAAAAAGCGATGGATATTGGAACGCAGCCACACCGCGTAAGTCGAAAAAACAAGCGTTTTTCACGCGCCCAGAATTCCAAAACCATGGAATTTTGTATTAAAAAATCGACTTCACGCGCAACGCAAGAAAGCAACCCATTTAGCGGTCGACCTCGGTCGGCGCGTTGCCTGGTTCGCGCAAACCGTCAATCGATCTCCAACCGGCAGCCTTTGGCGTAGCTCTCTTGAGCTTTGTTGACGATTGCCAGGGCGCGATAGGCGTCTTCGAGGCTGGAGGTCTTTTGCACAAGGCTGCCGACGTGCCGATGGAAGTGCATGAGAAGCTGCTCCCCGACCGGCCGGTCAGTGTCAAGCATTTCCGAATGCTGCCCAGCTTCGTCGAACCACACGAGCGTATGCGGCAGGTCGAGAAACGCGATCCCGCGCTGACAAACGATCTGCAAATCCGCCGGCCGACGAAACGCCGCCGCCTCATGCCACTGCGGCGCGACATAACTGCCGCAAGCGATTTGCGCCACCGGCCCAGTCCCCACTTCGCCCGCCGGCGAAAAGTCGAGCGTCATTACCTGGTAGTCATTCGGTTTAGGCTCATGCCGCGCCGCGGCCCCGCACGGAGCCGAGCTATGGCTTGCGCCCACCACGCTAGAAGCTTCCGCACCAATGACATCGCGGCACCAGTCGACCATTTCAGTCAGCTGCCGCATGTCGTTCGTATAAAACGACCGCCCATTATCCGGCCGCGAAGTAAACCGACGATTGCAGAACAACAGCCGTGGCAAACCCAGCCGCGTGGCCATCAGTTCCTTAAGCCGTAGCGTCGCCGGCGCTAACCGGCACGGGAACTCGGCCATGAACGCCACGCCCGCATCCCGCACCCGCCGGCGAACTTCGTCCGCCTCGTGCGTTTCCAGGTCGAGCGCCGCCGAGCAGTAGATGGCCTTACCCGCCTCACAGGCCGCCAGAATCGGGAGCGCCCCATACCACCGAGCCGAAAGGAGCATTACCGCATCAATGTCGTTACTACACGCCAGCGACCGAAACCCGTCACACATTCGAGCCGGCCAACGCTGGGCGATTTCCGCCGCCCGATGCGCCACCGGATCACAGAAGGCACGAACCTCGAACCGGTCTGCCAGCGCACGCAGCGCCGGCGCATGGCGAGTTTCCCACGCTTGGCCCAGACCAACGACACCAACGCGAAGTTTCAAAGCAACCGATCAGCAGTTAAAGGCCGAGGACAGAACCCTCTACAACTTTCGTCTGTAAAGGACCAACTATCAAGATGAATTGTACGCTGCCTAACAGCCGAATTCGCCTAGCCGTTAATCTCCGCCAGCATTTCGGTCAGAAGTTCCATGGGCAGCCCCACAACATTCGAAGCGCTTCCTTCGACGATATGTACCCATCCCAGCCGATCCTGAAACCCGAAAGCCCCCGCTTTGCCTTCCCATTGGCCACCATCGAGGTATTCATCCAACTGCTCGTCGGTAAGCAAATCCATGCGAAGTTTCGTAACCGCCAGCTTAATGAGAGGTGTCGTCCCACGGAGCGGCCACAGGCACACACCCGTCAGCACCCGGTGGTCCCGCCCGCTGAGCTGCGAAAGTATCGCCCGGGCGTGGGCTTCATCACGAGGTTTGCCGAGCACGAATCCGTCGAGATCCGCTACCGTGTCGGCCGCCACAATCACGGCACGAGCATCGAGCGACGCCGAGTTTCCGTCGGCCAGAAGCTGCTGCCGAACAGCCGACGCCTTGCGAAATGCCAAGTCCGTCACCAACCCCGCCGGGCCCGACTCGCTGCAGACGCCACACTCCACATCCTCACTCGCCGGAATTACCGTGAACTCATATCCCGCCTCCTCGAGCAGCTCACGCCGCCGCGGCGAACCACTGGCCAGTATCAGAGGCGGACAATTCAGGCGATTGGCTGGGGAAGGAGAATTCATGCCTAAGAATTCTACCGAAGTCGGCCGCCATTCAGCCAGTTACAATGCAAACATGCTCGAAGTGCTGTACGAAGACAATCATTTGCTCGTCGTTAATAAACCCGCCCTGTTGCCCACCATGGGCGTGACGGAAGATCGCAATTCCCTGCTCGCCGTAGCGAAAGAATACATTCGCGAAAAATACCAGAAGCCGGGAAACGTTTATTTAGGAATTGTCAGCCGCTTGGACGCGCCCGTGACGGGAGTAGTCCTCATTGCCCGCACCTCAAAAGCGGCCGGTCGCCTGGCAGAACAGTTTCGCGACCGGCTTGTCGAGAAGACTTACTGGGCGATTGTCGAGGGACGCCCAGCCTCTAACTCAGGGTCGCTAACCGACTACATGCGAAAAGACGAGCGGCACCGGCGGATGCACATCGCGGGAAAGAACGCCCCAGACGCTCAGCTTGCCGAGCTGAGCTATCGTTTACTGGGCGAGCCGAGATTGAAGCAAGGGTCCGACATTTCTCTCCTCGAAGTTTCGCCGAAGACTGGCCGCAAGCACCAGATTCGTGTCCAGCTTTCGCACGCCGGTTTTCCGATCTTGGGAGACCGCAAATATGCCAGCACCCGGCCGTTTTCGCCGGGAATTGCCCTGCATTCCCGGCGGCTAGTCGTTGAACATCCGGTGAGTAAGATGCAAATAGCGTTTGAAGCGGAGCCGCCCCGATCCTGGCAACGCTTTTTGGAGGTTTAGATTAATTGGCGTATTGGCGTACGACTGCTTGGCGCAAACGCTCGCGAAGCGATAGATTTAGAGCACTCGGTTGCATTTATGACGTTATCCGCGTCACATTCTGTCTTTCGTAATGCCGCGCTCGCGAGCGGGCTCCTCTCGCAGCAGCAGCTGGACGACGCTCTCGCCGGCCTCGCGAAGGAGGCAGCCGGCGCAGGTATTCCCGTTGCCGCCGAAGCGATTTCCGATGAGCTGCTCGGTCAACGACTGGTTGACCTCGGTTATCTCAACCGCTGGCAGGTTGAGCAATTAAAAGAAGGTCGCACGAAGTTCACGCTTGGCCCGTATCGCATCGTCAACGCAATCGGCCAAGGCGGCATGGGGCACGTGTTCAAAGCCGAGCACAAATTGCTAGGGCGGATCGAAGCGATCAAGGTGCTGCCGAAAAGTCGCAGCACGCCGGAAGCGGTCGCGGCGTTTCAACGCGAGATTCGGGCGCAGGCGCAGCTCGACCATCCGAATCTCGTGCGCGTGTCTTATGCAGACTTTGAAGGGGACACGTATTTTTTCGTTACCGAATATGTTCCCGGGACCGATTTGCGGAAGCTCGTCCGCAGGAATGGTCCACTGTCTTACGCAACGGCGGCGACAATCGTGTCGCAAGCGGCGGAAGGGTTACACTACGCGCATCGGCGCGGGCTCGTGCATCGCGATGTGAAACCTGGCAACTTATTAGTCACGCCCGATGGTCGCACGAAGATTACTGATCTCGGGCTGGCGTGGTTCTTGATGGAAGAACTCGAGGGCGGCAAGGGTGCGGCTGGCCGCGCGAAAACGCTCGTTGGAACCGCCGATTATTTGGCCCCGGAATCGATTCGGCAGCCGGACAAGATTCTGCCCGTGAGCGATGTGTATGCGCTCGGTTGCACGCTGTACTACGCGGTCACGGGAAAGGTTCCATTTCCCGGCGGCAACACGCCTGACAAAATTCGGCGGCATCTCGACGAGACGCCGCTCAATCCACTGCACTTCAATCCGGATCTGCCGATCGGTTTCTGCGACGCGATCGCCGCGATGATGGACAAGAATGCGGACACGCGCACGCCGACCGCCGCGGCCGTCGTGGAACTATTGCGGCCGTGGTGCGACGAAGCAGCGATGCGGCACTTGGCCGAATCATCGCCTGGGTCTGGCATTTTCAAGCGCGGAAGCGCGCCGGCGCCGCCAGCTGCCGGTCAGTTGGATGAAACAGCTTCGTACGTATTAGATGACATGGATTCTGTATCCGGCCAGGTCGAAAGCCCGAGCCAGATTTCGCAAGGGACCGTGTCGGTCGCATCGGAATTGGAAGACACGCTTCCAGGTGTGCCAACAGTTCGCCGCGTTTCGGCGGCGCGACCCGTAACACCCGTCGTTGAAGCACCGCAGGCGTCGTCCCATCTCTGGCCGAAGGTTGTGGCTGCGATCGTCGTTGTTGCAGCGCTGGCGGCATTGGCCGCATGGTATTGGCACGTTTTCTAAGCGGCGTGCGAGGCGCGGCTATGATTTATCTGCTTTGGGCACCGCCTTTTGTTGAGCCTCGCGCAGTTCGTCTCGCAGTTGATTGATGGGCTTGATATCCAGGAATTGGGTAGCAAGCGTTTGTGTTGCGTCGAACATCTGCTTGATGCGCCGCTGAATTCGCGGATCGTCGCTGTGGATCAATTGAGCGGATGTGGAGAGCGTTAGATTGAACTGGTTTCTGTCTGGGAGCTCATCGAGCGATCGCACGAGCGTTTCGGCGGCCGCGAAATCTTTCTTCTCGATTTTTTGCCGCGCTCGCGAGATCAGGATATTTCGGCGTACGACGATATCAATCAAGTTTTCCCGCAAGGCAGTCAAGCGCTCTTCTGCTACGAGCCGGGCGTTGTCGTCCGGCAGGGGCACGTTGATTTGCGGATCAGCGCGAAATGCAACTGGCAACTTTGCCAAAAGTTGGCTCCCGTGTTTGATGAGCAGCATCTCGATCGGGGAATCGGTCGGGACGACGGTCACTTTTCCGGCGGCGTCACTCGTTGCGAGTAGTTCCGGTTGATCGTTGGCGTTTTTAAGTGCAAAGACGTCATAACCTGAGAGAGGTTTCGATTCGTTCTTTCGCGAGTGCAAGTACAACGTCGTCGGTTCTGCGTCACCTCGTAACGCGATTGCGATTTGTTCGGTGCGGGCTTGCTTGCGTGTCGGGAATGGCCGTCGGGAGCCACTTTGAGCGTGGAACGATAGGGCGGCACCTTTTCCGGCAATGGTCTCGATGTAAGTCCACGGGACGGAGATGACACCGTTTTCAATAAGTTTGCCGCTGCGGGAGGTATGCCTGATGAACGGGACGAAAACGTCACCCGGCTTGGCCCAGTGTGGTGCATCAGGGCCGCGGGGCAACGCGGCGCCGCGTGGTTGCAAAGTGACGGATAGCGGGTGCTCGGGTTCGGTTTCGAATTGGGCGAGCGGCGCAAACGTGCGCCACAAGAGTGCGAATGCTTGTTCGGGGAGGGCCGATAGTTGGCGGCAGTCGTTGTGGAGTGGCATGCTCCAACGCTCGACGAACGCATCGTACTCGCGGGAGGTTAGATCGAAACGATCGCCCGTTGAGTGGATGCTGAGCAGCAATAACTTGTCGTGCTCCGCTGCGAGCGATGTTGGTTTGGCCGGATTGTCGGCCTGGATCGCGTCCAAGACCTGTGGTAATTCGGCGCCTGTCGCGAGTTTGATGTTGAACGTCCAGATTGGCGAGAGAGCAGCAGTGGCGCGCTGTTCGATGTAGCGTGGGAGTTCTTTTTGCAGTGGTTCGAATAAACCGCCGGGGAGGTCGAGGGCAAGGATTGCTTGGATGCGGTAGGGTTGGTATTCCCAACCGCCGTTTTCAGCGCGGGCGATTTGAGGGGGGAGAGTTAAGAGGATCCAGGTAGTGGCAATGGCGGTGCAGCTAAACCGCAAGCGTCGGTGTGGCGCGGGGCGATGCGCTCTGCGGTTCAATAATGTGAGGGTACAAGTTCCCAATTTGGATTGGCGCTAATTGGTGTTGCGGGCGACGTTGGTGGTGGGAGCGGCGGACCACTCGCTGATGTTCTGGTAGAGCGTCATGGGCGCGTCGCCGATGCCTTGAGTGGATGCGCGGTAGGCGAAGTAATTGACAGTTTGCCACAGCGGAATAATTGGAAGTTCGTGGTCGGAGAGTTGGTGAAGCTCGGCAAGTCGGGCTCGTACATCTTTCCAATTCGTCGCAGTGTCTAAGTTATCGAGCGCGGCTTGGATATACGAATTTTGGAGATTTCCTAGCAAGCCTTTCGTGCCGAAGATTTGCGCGCGTCGGCCACGGGTTCCCAAACGGCGAGCTCAGCATATCTTAGATCATAGTCGACTTTGTCGGACAGGAGCTCGTCGGCGGTTAGCTCGCGAAGCTTGACCGTCAGACCTTCGCGTGCGAGTTGGGCCTGGATCGACTGGCAGGCGACGCGAGCCACCGGATCGCTTGGATGCACGAGTAAGAGATCGGGTAGTTTGGAGTCGACTTGCTTTTCGTCGGGTTTGTCTTTGGCGTCTTTTGGGTGCGGATTCTGCACGCTCGCCCAGGCCACGGTGGAAAGAATTGCCGCGAGCCGTGGCTCGAAGGAGCGGGGCTGCACTTGATTGTTATAAGCGTAACGGATTGGATCGCTCAGTGAGATTCCGGCGGGGAACGGGCCGCTGAGTAGATCGAAGCCGGGCTGCGGATTTCCGCCGAGCAGCACGCGATCGAGAATCCACTTGCGGTCGATCCCGTAACAAAGTGCGCGGCGGAACTCGCGTTTGGCGAGCAGCGGGTGCTGCATATTTGGAATCAGGACGTGTACCGTTGGCAGTTTGTAGGTGCCGACGCGGATTTCGTTGATCGCGCGCAGCCGCTCAACTTGCCACGGTGGAACGCGATCGAGGACATCAATATCGCCATTGCGAAGTGCATTGATGGCTGCGTCGTCATCTGGAAGTGTTTGCTCGACGATTGCGCGTGGACCACGATATGTAGCAGGTGCGGCTTTTGTCGTTGCAAAGACTACTTGGGTGGGCGCGTATTCGGTGATTGCGAAGGCGCCGGCAGCAGCCGCTGGGAGTGGAAGCTGCAAGAGTGATTCCGGTCGGACATGCACGCGCTTGAGATGCAAAACGACCGCATTATCGGATGCGAGCGAAACGCTGGCGAGCAAACCAGCAACCTCGGCACTGAAGTGAGGATTGCCGGGGGTCGAAAGGGATAGGAGAAAGCGACCGACAACGTCCGCGGGCACTGTCCCATTTACTTTTAGAGTTAGCACCTGGCCAGTTTCATCCAGACTCCATTCGCCAAACGGTGAATGGTAGGTACCACCTTCGGCACCGAAGTTGGTTTCCTCGGCTAGCAGCGGTTGTACGAGGGAGCGCGTGCGGAGGGAGGCCCAGTCGTCGATTCGGCGCGTCGGGTTACGCGGGGACGCTTCAAACACGCCGACGGTGACGGCCGGGAACTCGCGAGCGAGCCGAGCCATGGTTTGATCGGCGGCGGGGAGATTGGGCCAAATTGCGAGGGCGCGACCGATTGCTTTGCGGGCCGGAATGTACTGCTTCTGCCCAAGGAGCGCATTGGCTTCTTCAACTTGCTTGCTGGCGGCTGCTTGAAAGCGGGTTTGCCAGGCGGTTAATGATTGCGGAGCAATGTTTTCAAATTGCGTTTCCCAAACACCGAGGACCCGACGGGCGGAAGCGTAGTCGCCGTCATGCAAATACTTCTGAATGATCGCTCCTGCAACGGCTTCAACGGCGCCGGGCAAACCGGCATCGGCCGGATTGCGCTGATGAAGCGTGATTAATAGCGCAAGAGCGCGGTCGTATTGCTTGTCGCGGTAGAGGGCCAGTGCGTTGAGCCGCAGATAATTGCAAATCGATTCGTTTAGATTGGCAAGAGACGGGAACTCGGAGCCTAGCCGGGCGTAATAGTCGTATGCTTCGTCGAATTTGCCGGCAGCGGTGAGTCGCTCAGCCTCGGCCAGGAGCACTTGTTCGAACACGCGAACTTGCGCGACGCTTGACCAAGCGACTTCGAATTCTTCGGTCGGCCGATCGAGCAGCCGCATCTTGAGTGAGCCGGATGTGGGGATCGCCGTCAAGGGGCGCTGCGGCAGCGTGAGTGGGAGCGCTTCAAGAACTTTGCCGCCGTTGGCTTGATTGAGGATTACTTGATCGAACGGAGTTCGGTCGAGTAGGCGTTGTGGGGCAGGTGGTTTGGGATCGGCCGCATAACAGCACGTGGCCGCTAGCTGCGATGCAAATATTAACGTCGTGACTGCTGCCGAACGTGCAAGAAATTGGACCTTGCGGTTACGCGGCCGAATTTTTGCAAATTCAGCTACCATCAGGTGGTGTGCGTAAATGCGGCGCATAGCGATTTGCTAACCACAGAGTTTACGGTTGATCAACGAAGAGGATCGTTCCGTCGTTTCCGGCGAGCGCGAGTTTCTGTAAAAATGGAACCGGTCCGGTGGCCAATGGCTGTTCGACGTTTAATGTACCGAGCGGTTTGCCATCGGCGAGCGCGCGGCGTTCAATGATGCCTTTGCGGTAGGCTAGGACGACGCTGTCGGCCAGCACGAGTGGCGGGCCGGCGAGTTGGCCGTGCTCGAGTGGCGTCTGCCAGCGAGTTTCGCCGCCAGCATTGAGAGACAACAGCTTTTGATCGACCGTCGCGATGAGCGCGGAGTCGCCTGCTTGATATGGACCCCACTCGGCGGGTGAAGGCAAATCGGATTCGCCGGCCGAGTCGAGCGCGGGAATATGGAAGCGGACCAAGCGCGAATCGCCAGCGACGGCAAGTGCGGTGTCGCCGAGGACGACAAACGGCGTGCTGATTGGGCGAGGGCCTGCGTCGCCTTCTTTGACAAGTTCCAAATGGGGCTGCGGTTGATTGACGAGCGCCACCAAGTACAGCTTTTTGACGCCATCAGCGATTACGAATTGTTGACTATTCGGCCCGACGGGCGTCGCGGGTTTATAGACTGGTGGCGTTTGAGGATCGATGCGGGGTTGAAACGGCGCTGCCAACCGGGCGCCATCAAGCGAATTTAGAAAGTAGACCTGGCCAATTTTCAGGGGGGCAAGGAAGCCTTGACCCAACAGTGTAGGTGAACAAATGAGGGGGCTATCGAGTTGAAGCCATTGGGCTGCGGCGCCTGCGGCCGGGTTGTAGAGCAACAATGAATCGGAGCCGAGCGCAAAGAAAGCCGCCCTGCCCTGCCCCAAATCAACGCTGCCGTTCAACCTGGGCAGACGCGGGGGCGCGAGGGGAGCGGGCAATGGCTGATCCAGCACGCGGCCACGGATCGCGGCTTCATCGAAGCGGAACGCGAAGCCAGCTGCGTTCGCGATCGTAAGGGCTTTGCTTGCCGCATCGACGACCGGCGGGCCGGCAGGCGGCATTGCTACCTGGTCTTCCCACAGGGTATGACCATTTTTGGTATCCAAGGCGGCGACGACAGCGCCCGGCTGGTCCTTTGGACGGTGAACCTCGATGAGCGTGCTGCCAAATGTAAGTAGCGGATGGTCGAACGTAGCGCCGGCAAAGTTGTTTTCGATCTCTTCGACCGGCAAGCGATTGCCGGTGGGCACGATGTTGTATTTCGTGAGCTGATTATCTGCTACCCAGATATTTCTGCCGACGACCGCTACGTGCCGCGTTACCGGTTGCGTTCCGGATGCATCACGCGTGGCTACGGGGGTAAGCGCTTCGCCCTCGTTGCCGGCGGCGATATCGTAGACCTCGATTTGACCGCGGTCAGTGGTGACGATCAACCCGCGGCCAGTGGTGATGGGAGGCGATGTCACGAGACCCGTTAAACGGCGTTTGGCCTGTTGTTTGGTGAGAACGCCTTTCCCGTCGGCTGCAAGCAAATGGAGATGACTCGTTTCGACACCGTTGTTTTCGACCACGGCGAGCTTATCCATGACGACGACGGGCGAAACTTGGATTGCGCCGGGAGCATGACCAAGAAAATAAATGCCGTTGCATTTGAGATCGGGGAGCGAAAGCGAATAAATGCTCGCACGATCGCCGGTGAGGTAAAGGCGGGTTTTGGTGCGATCGACTGAAGGCGTAACTCGTAGAGGTTGAGGACACTGGAGGTAGCCAGTGCGTGCCCCCGTTTTCAAATCGAGGGTGTAGAGGCGGCCGGAGTCAGCCGCGACGAATGCGCGGTCATCGATGATGAGCGGTTCCGCAAAGGCATCGCCGATGGATTGGCGCCAGAGGAGCTTGCCAGATGTTGCGTCGAGCCGCAGCAGTTCGTGCCGCTCGCTGTCAGCGACGAGGACATCGGGACCGATCGGAATTGGCCAGCCTGCGATCTTGTAGCCGATGTAGCGACGCCAAAGAAGGCGGCCCGAGGCGGCGTCGATGCCGTAGAGCGCGCCATCAATGCGGACGCATGCCGTGCCTGCGGTGTTCGGCGCTGTTCCGACGACACGATGATCGGCGACCGCAAGCGCGGCCAGCCAGGGCACTGGACGTTCGGTGGTTTCGGCCGGTTTCGCTTCGGCGACGTATTTTATCGTGGCCTGTTCAGCGGACGTGGTTTTTTTGATGGCATCGAGCAGCGTCGCTTCCGTGGCTAGCTCGGGATGCTCTTGGATCAACTTCATTTGGGCCGCATAAGAATCGATTGGCTTGCCTGCGCCGATCGCGCTCTCCATGGCTTTGATGCCTTCAGCAAGTGCGAGCTGCGATTGTTGGCGGCGCTCGACTCGCACGAGGGCGTCGCGGACGTTGGCAAGTTTCGTTTCGTCACGAATGGTTTTTGGGATGTACGTGACATTGCTGCAGAGTTCGAGCGCTTTGTTGGCCAACGCGACGAATTTTTTCGAATCGTCTGAGGTGGGCGCCGCTTGTTCGGCTTGCTTAGCTAAACCATCGGCGATTTGCGGTAACAGCGCGGCGGATTCTTCATGCGCGGTGTCGAAGGCGGGCTCGTCCTCGACGCTTTTTAGCTCAGTTTGAGCGATCGAGAGCGCTTGCTCGTAGTCATGCGCCTCCGTTGCCTGGCGGATGCGGGTCATCGACAATTGAACTTTGGCAGCACTGTGTTCGGGATGACTTGGCGCGGTGGTGAGAAAATCTTGAAACCGCTGGATTGCTTGCGGATAGGCCCCGGCTTTGAGTGCGTCGCGAGCTTGGGTGAGCATTTGATCGCCCGATTCGCGGAACATTAAAAACCAAATCGTGCCGGCGGCGAGCAGCAGAAATACGAGCGAGCCGCCGCCAAAGAGAATGAGCGGCGAATCCCAGCTTTTCTTCCCCTTTCTGAGTTTACGTCGTTTTTTCCGATCCGAGATGTGGCGGATTGATGTCTTTTGCTTAACAGTGGGAGCTGTCGCAGCAGCCGGAACGCCCAAGTCGGGATCGCGAGCGGACGACCGATCCTCAAAAAGTGGGTTCGGCTCTTCGACAGTGTGCGCGCGGAACGACCGCGGGACGATGTTGGAAGAGGTTCTTCCGCAGCAGGGGCGAGTTCAAGTTCCTCGCCGGAGCCAACGAGCGAAAAATCGTCTTCCGAATCGAGTTGCTCGAGCGGCTTTTGCTGGACGGAGAGGAATTCGTCCTTTAGCGGGACCAGTCGAACCTCTTCACCTTCTTCGGGCTCTTCAATCGGCGCTAAGCCTATTTCGTCGTCGACTTCGACGTCGGACCTTTGCGGAGGATTAGGTGTCGGCGCTCCGCCGATGTGCGACGAAAGTACGAAGCTGCCCTCGTTTGTGTCGCTGGAGATCGGGCTATCGAGGTCTGCTTGATCGAGATTCACGCCGCTTAGCGTGAGGCCGCCGAGAACGTCGTTTGCCTGGTCGCGTGTGAGCAGATTCTTTTGGACGAGAAAGTTTGCGAGAGCATCGGCCGATAGCGGTTTGCGGATTTCGGCGACGGAGGCTTGAAGCTTCGCCATAAGCCGATCGGAGAGCAGTTTGCGTCGATCCAGCTCGGCGATGAAACTTTTTGCAGACATGCGCGGTACGGCACTCACTCGGTCGCGGAACTTTGGATCGAATGTGGGGTGAACGAGGCAACTCGATCACTTCGACGCGCTCGTGGCAACGATTAAAACCGTTGTGAACTGCGCCGATCACAGGCGTCACCGATAGGTTTGATCGGCAACGCTGAATTCGAAATTTGTTCCCGTGTGGGTAACGCGAAAGACTGTGCCACGAATGGTCTCGGGCTTTCGCGTCCCGGCTTGCTTCTGTTCCAAATTGATCAAGATCGCCTGCGCCTCTGGTGGGTAGAACTGCAGGATGATCGGGCCTTTCGTAGCGATGCCGGCTTTTTCGGCCAGCTGACGATCGAGCGCGGCGAACTGACTGTCTGTCGGATTCATGTACAGCCGAGTTTCTTGCGCCGGATCGCCGACGCGGACGTCGGGCTTTGCATGACTTAAATTATAAGCGTAGTAGACCTTGTTGTCCTGACCCAGCACGCCAAGTTCGATTTTGAAGAAATCGAGCCACTGGGCGTATTCGAGAAGCGAGGCGGGCTCGAAACGAATTTCGCGACGGGGTTCGGTTCCACCATGCCCAGGGCCAAAACCGGAACCTATGCCGCCGCCCGCACCGCCGCCACGGCCGCCGCCGGAACCGGGAGTTCGGCCATCCCCTTTGGCCTGAGTCGTTTCGTCGAGGTCGATGGACTCGTCCGCGAGAACGGCCGTGCGGCTTGCGACGGCTGACGTGACCGCCGACAGGGTATCTTCGAATTGTGTTTCTTCGGCGGCGACATCTTCGGCCGCCGGGGGTTCGAGGTCGCCGCCGCCGGGTGAACCGCCGTTGCCGCCAGTTCCGCCGCCGCCAGAGGCGACGGGCGAAACAGGCACAGCGAATTGCGCGACGATAAATTTTCGCGAAAAGTAAATCATGCAGAGCGCTGTGACCGTGACACACGCGACGACAAGCATGGAGATAATCCACGTTGACACGCGATCATAAGAACTTACTCGCAGTTGGTTCTTAGCGCGCGAACGTTCGACGGCCATGGGCGATTACTTTTCGAGGACTGCGGAGGGGCGAATTGACTGATACCACTTTTTCCAAGTGTCGATCGCTTGGTAGCGCTGTTGTTCGTTGTAATCGTCCGGCGGGCCGATACCATCGAAATTCCGGCTGATGAAACGCAGCTCATTGCGAGCTTCGAGCACGATACGGCGATCGGGGTCGGTGAGCGCGTAAAGCAGCGTAGGGACGTAATCGAGATTGCCGGTTCGGCCAAGCGCACGGACAGCGAGCAAGCGCACGCCCGGCTCGCCGCCGCGCACAAGCTGTTGAAGCCGTCGCGCACTTTTCTCGTCGACCTGATCGACAACCAGCTGACTGGGGTCACGTGCGAGGTCGTCAAGCTGGGCCTCATCTCCATCATCGATCATCGATAGCAGTTCGTCGACTTTTGTGTGGACTTGCTCGACGATCAACTGGCCATTGTGGAGTTTCGCACGAGAGAGATTGGTTGGCAGGCCGCGGCCGGCGAGCAGCATGCCTTCGCCGAGCTTGGCGTGAATGCTTTTTTGGGTGGACCGCAATAGAAATAAAATCGCGAAGGCCGTATCGCAGTTTGCACCGCAGTAGCCGTTCCAGCTACCGTTGGAGTTTTGCTTGGAAACTAGGTAGTTGTAACCATCGTTGTACCATTGCGGTGACGGGTCGGCCGTTTGTGCGAAGGATTCTTGGAAGCTTTTATAGCGTTCGAGCCCATAGAGGTAATAAAAGCTTTTCTGTTGCATGTCGACTGAATAGTTCTTATCCATCCAAGCTTGGGCGTGCAGGATGGCTTGTGAGATTTTCGCCGGGCTTGCGTGAACCGGCCGAAAATGTTTTGCTTCGCCAACATGGCCTGTCTCCGTAACTGGCCGAAGTGCAGTAGGCAGCGGTGTTGACTCGGTCTTTTCAACTGGCGCTAGGGTACGCATGCCGAAGAGATCGGCGCAAATGTACATGCTGCCCAGCCCGGCAGCCAACATCGAGCAGTTTGTTTCCGATTGCGGGACGGGAGTGTCATTTGTGGGGAGAATGCCTTGGTATCCCCAACAGCCGTTGGGATCTTGGGTCCTGAGGAGCCATGTCGCGAGATTGTCGACCGAGGTGCCATCGACACTGAATCCGCGGCGGTTGGCCTCCCAATACGAAAGTGTGCCGTACTGCGTCTGCGATGTATCGCCGCTAGGGACGCCGAAGTAGCCCCAACCGCCGTTGTCCTTTTGCATTTTTTTAAGATGGTCGAGGTACCACTCGATTTCGCGTGCATATTTATGCGGCGATAGTTCGCAGAGGAAGATGATTGCCAGGCCGTTGCTGTAATTGTCGAGCGTGCCCTCGGGCGGGTTGGTTTTAATTGTGTTGTCGCAAGCTTCGACGGCACGAGCGATCATCGCGTGATCGCCCTTGCCTGCCTTGAGAAACGCGAGCGCCATCAAGCACTTTCCGCCAAGTTTGTTGGCGTTCGCATCTTCGGTGGGTTGTTCGAGAAATGCTAAGCCCGCGTTGACGAGCTTTTGCACCTCGGGGCTTTCCGGAGTGACGCCGGCGAGGCCGGAGGCGGCGAATGCCAATTGCAGCGCTACGGCGCGCAGAAAGTGCTGAGACGTGCTAGTCGCTGGTAGCCCAATTGCTTGGAAAAAACGGGATGCATTGCCTCTTTACGGCCATTTACAGTCGGGCCGTTTTCCTTATTATGGAGGCTACTGGACAGGTAGCTCAGTTGGTAGAGCACAGGACTGAAAAAGCGGCTTTCACTCTGCAAAAACAGTGGTTTTTTCAGCCTCAGTCGGGTTTCTACACCCGCGACAAAAAACGCTCAAAACCGCTGAATAATCCATTCTCTCTCACATCGCGGGTGTAGTCTACACCGCCGGATAGAGCATCCGTCAGCAATCCTGTGCTCTGGCTCTTAATGGTGATATGGCGTGGTGAACAGCCCCGCAGATGCTCGCCGCGAGCATGTAGAAGATCAGCCGCACGATCAGGTACGGGGCAGGTAATGTGGCCTCGCGGTCGAGCACAGAGATGGTCGTCGCCACGATCAGGACATCGGGGATAGCCGCCAGTCGTTGCCAGCGGTGCGATTGGTGGTTGGTTATACCAAGCGAGTCTAAAATCAAAAGGCCACGATGGCCTTTTGATTTTCTGTCTCCACCATGCAACGCCATAGACGAAAGAATCGACCCAGCCTTCCGCTCGGCACGGAGCTTGATGTCTACCTATTCCGATTTGTTGACCCTGGGTCAACGATTTACGTCTCCACTCGCG
>CAVTEJ010000035.1:0-63746 GCA_963733705.1 uncultured Planctomycetota bacterium
ACGAATTAGCTTGTTGGTTCCTGTCAGCTTTGTTCCACCCGGCCTGCGAGTCCAGATTCTATTGCGCGGCCAAAAATCGTTGTAGAACTCGCTTTCCGAAAGTGCTAGGCTCGAACCACGCTGCATTACAGCAATTTGTTCTTTGGCAACCTAGCACACAAAGCCGTTAGCGATGGGCTTCCAGCGATGCATCCCGCTCTGCGCCCAGCGTCAAGTTAATGACTCCCGCTAAATCGCCTTTAGAAATTCTAACAAAACCGGGGGCTAGCGCTGGGCGGCTAATCAAATCAGCCGGCAGGTACCCTCTGGGTGGCTAGCGTCCGGTTTCCAAAATCGGTTTTTTGTTAGAGTTTCTTAGTTAATCCGGTACCAGATGACCAATGGACAAAGCCCTAGTAGTAGCAACAGCCCACTGCTGGGCTCGGGTACCGCGGAATAATCAAAGCCGTTGGCGGAAGCAATCGCCCAGTCGTCGACGGGCTCGCCGGTCACGGCATCGGTGACACTTAGGATTCCGCCCCAGGACAGCGTGTGAGAAAAGTCCGCATCAAGGGCCAGCTCCACATGGTCCGTGTGCGAGGCAGCCAATTCCCCATGGATACCGATATTGATCCCATATTCCAACAATGTCGGTTTATAGGGTATGAACGTCTCGGTATAGACAACCGAGCTGGGCGGCAGATCTTCTGTCGTCACCTCACCCCCGACGTCATTAAGAATGGCCCACGCAGCCGCCGTTGGTTGGCATGTGCCACCCGGCAAAGTGCAATACGGAGGCTCCGGAAATTGGCCGGATGTGGGATCGGTAATCAGCGTCATGCTCATTCCCGTTTCGCCGGAGGCGCCCGGCCCGCTGCTGCCGAAACTGTCGGTCAGGGCGCCGTGCAGATCCAATCGGCAGCGAATGGTTACTGGGTCGTTCGGATTTCCGTCAATCACGGTGACGGTGTCCGCCCATATCGCGTTGACGCTGCCCCCCAGGCTTAGCGTGGCTACCTGAGCGTCGTTGGCTGATGATGTGTTCGCAATAGCGTTGAAACTCACGTGGGTGGAACCGAGGCCCGCGCTGGCCGCCACGTTCATGCCTACCATGGAGTGCGCCACCTGATCCAACGGCATCGCGGTGCCCGTTGAGCGACTTGGCGAGACTGACCATGCCTTCGCTGTTAGTGGCTAACGCAGAATCGGCGCCGTTGACCATTATGGGCCCACCGGGGTCGTTGTTGGGATTGCCCCTGAGGAAAGCACCAATCTGGTAGGCTACACTGCTGGCATTTTGCTGCGCGTCGGCCACACCGCAATAAGCCGCGATCAGCACCACCGCAAGTGCGCCGGCGCTCCCGTGACGGGATCTAAGAAGCGGATTCACGCTGCGCTTGCATTCCAAGTGATCATACATTTTATTCCTCTCGGAAGAATAATTTTGCCAGACCCTCCGTCTGCGACGCCCCCTTTTCGCGTGGGGTGAACTGGTGAACAACAGCAACAACAACTCGAATAGCTGATACGGGTGAAAGTTTCATCCCAATCTAGGCCGAGCCTACCACGGTTCAAAACGTATCGTCAAGTTTTGTCCGTTTACTCGCTAGCGCTCGTTTGTGAGTTAAGGTACCCGTGTACACTTAAGTGGCGTGGTCGTGCGCGGCCCACACCAAGAATGTGGCTGACACCACCACAAGCCCAACATATTTGCTGCGTCACAACGCGCATCAGCACCGGCAAATTGACGGTCTATCCGTTCTACGCCCAGGAATAAGGATTAACGTTGTACGCCAGGAATAAGGGTTAAAAGAGGGACGCGACTGGCTCTTGAAGGAACAAAGAAGGAACAAAGGTGAAGGAACAAAGGTGAAGGAACAAAGGTGAAGGAACAAAGGTGAAGGAACAAAGGTGAAGGAACAAAGGTGTCAGGAATGAATGTTTTTGGTTCCATGACACCTTTGTTCCTCTGCTGATTCATCCATGCATGCGGAGTTAATTGCTGGGGATGTTTCGAATACTACTACTCGTCGGGGTGGGGATCGCTTTAGCGGCGATAGTTGGAATTGTCACATCGCCGATTGATATTCGACACTCGTGGCATGACGAGTCGCTCATCATAGGCTGGGCAGGAATAGGTATCATGGTGTTCGCGATTATTGTTCGCCCTTGGCTGCAGGGCTCCAGCCGATTCTCGCTCCGGACTCTTCTAATCACGATGACGCTGATAGCCGTGGTGTTGGGAACTATCATCGCATTAAGCAGATGAACCTATGAACCGCCCGCGTGGCGGGCTTTTTCGTGCGCGGTAGAATCAGGGCTATGAGCGACTTACAGCAAGTGGCCATTGCGTTTCTCTTCTGGATTGTCGCAGGCATACGTGCGCCGTATGCGATGGCTGTGAGCCGCCAAGGAAAGCTGTGGTTTGGCGTTCGCACACTTATGGTCGCCACGACACTCGTTGCCGTTGGGCTGGGGCTGATCGTGTGGGCAACACGTGCGCGGTAGGATGGCGGGCGGAGGACAACTTATGGCACACTGGTCAATTCAGCGGTTCTTTGTAGCCATTGCGCTGGGCCTGAGCGCCATCGCCACAGGTTGCGAGTCCAGCACTACAACCAATGCAAAGCCAGAACTTGTGTCCGATCCTGATCCATTTGTCTTTAACTGTATCTCTAAGGAACTGCCCGAACAGTTTTCCTTTATTACGAGTGATACTACTCTCCAGCAGGTTGTTGATCGCGTCGGCAACTATAGCAGGGTGCGCGGCAGCGGGGTTCAGTATTTTGAATTTGACCTAGGCAATGGCTCTGCTGTGCTGGTCGGCCCCGAATGGCCTTTCGAGCCAGTGAGCAAAGTTAGAAACGCCACCTTCTATAAAGATGCGAGAAAGATCACACTTGCCCCCTAACGTCACCACGAACCAAATTATTTCCCCGTCAGCGACCAATAGGCCCGATGAAACACCGCAAGCTGCGAATCGCGTGGTCGGCAGTGTGCGGGGTGGCGTCGTAGGTTTGGATGCAAATGAACCGATTCCGATTCAAACTCAAGCATCTCTTGCTGGCTTTTCTGTTTATTTCCTTGTGCTTGAGTGCATATTTGCTAGCCGTAAGATGGCAGCGTCGTGAATTGCTCACACGCATCTATCGCAACGATGACGTTTATCAGTTGCTTTGTGGCAGCCGAAGTTTCGAAGTTTACCGTGTGCACCTAGAACAGGAAGCTCCCAACCTCGCTATCGACATCAACTTTCCACGCATGACTACCGCTCGCTGCGGAACCGTCCAGGGCAAGGAGTTGAGGCGATTGCTCGATCTTTTGAGCGAGCCGCAGAACTTCGTCGGGCCGTTTGTCAAAGACTGGCTTTTTAATCCCACGCTGCTCTTGAAATGTAAAAGTGGTGATGGGCGAGTCCTGGACATCTACTTTTGTTTCGATATGGAAATTGCAGTTATCATGTTATACGCTTTCTAACAAAAAGCAGCGCGCTTCCTGCGCAGGCCCTTGCGCATTCCCAGTTCGCGCAATACACCTAGAGCTTCATCCTTTTTTTAGGAGTAGCTCATGGATGTGTCGAGTCGGCATTCAATCGGCGAGTTGCAAGAGCGGCAGAAGCAGACCAACGACGCCTATCTCTTTCGCAATCTGCGGATCATCATCTTAGCCCAGCAGGGCTGGACGGCTCCCAGCATTGGGATGGCGCTGGACCTCTCGCGTCGTGTGGTGCAGCAGCGGGTCTACGACTACAACGAGCAAGGCTTGTCGGCCTTGGAAGAGCAACGGGGCACGCCGCCGCGACCGCTATTAACGCCGGATCAAGAGCAAGTTTTGGCGGCGCGGATCGAGGCTGGCCCCCGCCCCGAGGATCAAGTCTGCAGTCTACGTGGCAAGGACTTTCAACGCATCTTGCAGGTCGAGTTCGGCCAGCGGCGTTCGCTGCCGACGATCTACAACCTGCTGCACAAGCTGAACTATTCGTACCTGCGTCCGCGGCCCCGGCATGACCTGGCCGATCCGCTCAAGCAGCAGGCCTTCCTGGCAACGTTGCCGCACCAGTTGGAGCAGATCGCCCTGGCGCATCCGGGCAAACGCCTGCGGATTTACTTTCAAGATGAAGCCCGCTTCGGCCAGCAAGGGACGACGACCAACGTCTGGGCCAAGACCGGCTCGCGGCCCTCGGCCGTGCGGCAGACGGCCTATCAGTACGTGTGGGTGATGGCGGCGGTGTGTCCCGAAACGGGCCACAGCGACGGCCTGCTCGCGCCGCGGTTGGACACCCGCTACATCAACACGTTCTTAAGTCAATTCTCACAAACCCTAGCTCCGGATGAGCACGCCGTCATGCTCTGGGACGGGGCCGGCTTCCATCGCGGCAAGCAACTTGTGATGCCGGCCAACATCACGGCGATTCAACTGCCGGCGTACAGCCCAGAGTTCAACCCGATCGAGAATCTGTGGCATTACCTCAAGAGCCACCACTGGTCAAACCGGGCCTACCGGGACGCCGAGGCTCTCGAACAAGCCGTAATGCAGGCCTGGCGAATCAGCGTCATGAACACCGAACTGATGCAAACCGTCTGCTCAGCAAAAATCTATGAACGCGCTGTTATTTAATAGGATGCGTATTAGATGGACGCTGGGTTACCGCTCTCAACACAGATAATATCTCACGGGATTTGCATGAGGCACTTTCTTCGATTTGCGGAAACGACCCATCCGTAGGAGGAAGTTAGAATCCGCAATGAGGGCGATTGAGAGACAGGTTCCGTATGCGTTCCTCCATCACCTGCGAATCGCGTCGTCTGACCGGTATATTGCGGCTATTCTGAGATAGGTGATGGTGCGCGTTGGAGATGGGATGCGACGTCTACATCAAATCATGCTGATTGCATCAGTGATTTTAGCGTCGTGGCTCGGTATGCAGATTGTCCACGAATTTGGGCACGTTCTCGGGGCGAGGCTAACGGGTGGCAGCGTTCGACACGTAGCATTAAATCCGCTCTCGATTTCACGAACCGATTTGGCGGACAATCCATACCCACTGGTCGTCGTGTGGGCGGGTCCGTTGGTCGGTATCGCTGCCCCGTTACTGCTATGGTCCGTGGCCTCAGCGGTTCGTCTGCGAGGAGTATACGTATTGCGATTCTTCGCCGGCTTTTGCCTAGTTGCAAACGGACTATATATCGGTGTCGGTTCGTATAACTGGGTGGGCGACTGCGGAGAGATGCTGCGACACGGCTCACAGCCATGGCAACTATGTTTGTTTGGAGCAATCACAGTTCCGCCTGGCATTTGGCTTTGGCACGGTCTAGGACCACGTTTTGGATTAAGAGAAGCCAATGGTCACGTTGATGGCTTGGTAGCGTATATCACGCTGGCGATGCTCGTGGCTTTGTTGGCATTCGGGTTCGTTGTAGGTTCTTAGCAGCAAACGAATGAGCCGTAAATTCCGAATCACGTGGTCGGTGGCGTGGGGAATCGTGGCGGTGCTGTTATGCGTGTTGTGGGTGCGGAGCTATTGGGCGGTTGACTCAATCGAAACCCGAAAGTCGCCATCGATTTGGGTAATAGCATCGGGTAGAGGAGCGCTTGGATTTGGGTGCGATCCGTTGGTGTCACAAGTTGGAGTCCGCGATTGGAAATTTGAAACTTATCCGCCCGACGACGACGAGCAATTCCCAGAGCATTCATTCCTCCACTTTTACATTGAACACTCGCCGGGTAAGTTGGCAGTTATTCTCCCATACTGGTTCCTAGTGCCTATCTTCGCGGCGGTCGTCGCTGTCCCCTGGGTATATTTGCCATCGAAATTCTCCCTCCGCACTCTCCTAATCGCCACGGCGCTCGTTGCCGTTGGGCTGGGGCTGATTGTGTGGGTGGTACACTAAATGACCTCCGTTTAATCGAGAAATCGCGATGAAGACGATAGCCACGCTGGGAATGATTTCTGCGCTTTTGATCAGCTTCAGCATTGCTTGTTGCGGGGCGGAAAACGCTCAGCCAATACCCGCGCCTAAACCGCTAATGTTGCTTAGCGGAACCGATAGCCATGTGACGAAGCCGTCGTGTTCACGAATCGACAATTTCGAAGAATGGACCCGCATGTGGTGCAGCCACTTGGGGAAGATGAAAGACGATGCTTACCGTCCTCATTTGGAAATCGATTTTGAGCGCTGCATGGTCATCGCAATATTTCGAGGCGAGGAACGCAACATCCGTGGTATGGAGATTGCTTCTATGTTGGAGAACCCGGAGTCAATTGTCATTCGCGTTAGCGGGAGAATTTAAGGTGACGGGAGTCATTCTCGTTGCTAAAATCTTACGCTTTTTAGCCGAGCTTTTCGAGGCGAATAAGTTTGAGCGGTTCGGCTAAAACGTCGGGCGCGATTTCAAGTACGCGCTTGATGTGCGGCGTTTCAAAATGTGCATCCAAATCCTCCTGTGAGCGCCAATTATCATAAAAGTAATAAGCGCCCGGCTCTTCCAAATCGCGGTGCATAGTGTAGTCAATGCAGCCGCTTTCCGCTCTGGTCGGCTCAATCAAACTTTTTAACAATTCTTCAAGCCGCGCTTCGGCTCCCGGCTTAGCTTTAAGCCGAGCAATAGTCGTGATTTGTTTGCTCATAATAATCTTGTACTTGAAACCCGCAGGCAATTTCTCGCCGGTCCGGTTTTATTCGCTTTCTTTAGCTTGTTGGAGAAAGTCTTGTCGGAATTTACCGAAAGTGCCAACTCGGATAGTAATGACGCACTCTTTTCATCGTGTCAAGGAAGAACGCCAGATTGTGATGCTAGATCAGGAGAATTAAGGAGAATTAAAGGTGACGGGAGTCATCCTCGTTGACCGCGGCCCGCGAAAAAGGTCAGCGTTAGAGCCATTTGTAGCACTCTGAAAATTCTGCCGCGCGGCCAAAAATCGTTGTAGAAATCGCTTTTCGAAAATGCTAAGTTCGAACCACGCCTAATTGCGTCGTTCGTTCTTTGGCAATTCACTCACCACACCCATCCGACAATCTGCGGACTGCGCAAGACTTGCGCATCGGCGCTGGAACGGTCCCGGAACGAATATTGTGATCGCCCGTACGCTCAGCGCACGCCGCCGTCTCAATAATCGACGAATTTTGGAACGCTCGCGTGCGAGAAATCGCCGCGTTTTGCAGACGCCGTCGATGCGGCAGCACGTTCCAATATCACACGATTATTGTATTAAAAAATCGTGTTCACGCGCCGGCGACAAAAATCGGTGAAGCTCGTAGGTCAGGCTGTGCCTGACGTCCCGCCGTCAGCTCAACTTGCCGGTGCAACGACCTTCAAGTCGCCCGACTCCAGCTGCGAACGCCAACGCTTGACGTTTTGCGTCCGCTCGGGGAGTTTGGCCGCCGGGTTCAGCATCAGCCGCTTGCCTGTGATTTCCCACAGGTCCTGAACGGCGAGCACGCGGTAATCCAGGCTGTCGTCCTCTAGCCAATTGATGAGCTTGGGGATGGCCCCGGTTTTCATTTGATCGGGCGAGTGGCCGACCTGGTCGGCGTTGTAGCCGCACAGCATTTCGAACAAATCGGCCGCAGCCGGTTTGCCACGCTGGTCGACGAGCGCCTGATATACCTTGTTGGCCGAATCTGGATTGAGCGCCATGGCGGTGCGGAGCGTCTCGATGTTCGTTTTCCAACTGGCTTTTTGTTCGGAGTCGCGCAGCGCTTCGACGAACGGTTGGAAGACACCGACGTAAATGCTGCTGCGGGCGACGAGCGACTTCACTTCCTTGCGGCTGCTGCCTTGGAAGAGTTCGAGCAGTTGCGTTTCGGCCGGCGCATTCGAAGCGAGCGTGCTTTCGATCACCGGCGCGCCGTAGCGCTGTTCGCTGAGTTGGACGATCGGTTCGTGATCGATCCACTCGGGCGGGGCCGGATCGGGCGATAGATCCGAGGCGCCGGAATCGGTCAAAGTCCAGCGTGACGGTTTTTCGGCAGTCTTCTCGCCGGCTGCATCCTGCCAAACGACGCCACCATCGGGCGCGAACAATCGGATATCGACCGGCGAGGCCGTCTGCCGCGGATCGAGCCCGGCGACATGTTTGCGTTCCACTTCCGCGGCGAGCGTGGCATTTCGCGCAAGCTTGGCGATACCAGTCGTGGGGCCAAGTCGCAGGCGAATTTGTTTTTCGCCGTTGGTCGGATTGATCAATACGGCCCGCCCGTAAACCAATTCGATGGTCGGAATGAATTCCGCTTCGGCCTGTTTCGCAGAAGCGCTACCTTCGCCGCCGCCCATCACGACTTGTGTGCCGCCGGAAAGGTCGAGATGCACGCCAGATACGAGCGCGATTTTGGGACGGAACTCAGGAAGAGCCAGCACGCGCTCACCGGGAACAACGGCAGCGCGCGGATCAACACGGAACCAACCCGCGGCTTTGTCGTCGTACCGGAGCAAGACGGTTTTGCCACCCATGTAGGTGCCGCAATCGGGCGGGGCGGTAGCGGCTGGCGACTTTGTCTCAGGCTGCAACATCGCCGGTTACCGGTGCAGAGGCAGCCGGTTCCAAAGGAGCAACGGCTGGCGGCACCGGATTCGAAGCCGCTAGTTTGTCGGTCGGTAAACTTCCGGCGTCGTTTGCAACGGTTGTGGGCGGCGGTGAAAGCGGTGGCGCGGTAACCGTTGTGGTAGGAGCCGCAGGCGTTGCGATTTCAGTTTGCGGAACGGAAATGCTTGCTGTACCGGTTCGCAGGCGGCAAAGGCAAAGTCGTGGGAGGATTCGCGGCGGGTTGGGTGGCATCGTTGGGATTTGCCAGTGGGGCAGCGGCCGGTGGGGTGTGTCACCGCATAGCGATCTGGTTCGGACGCAGGTGCGTTTGGCGAGGACGCAGCGGCGACGGGAGGCAGGCCCGGAGTCATCGGCTGAGGTGGGCTGGCCAGTGCTTTGGGAGTGGTCGAATCGGATTTCGCGGCCGCGCTGTCCGTGGCTTCCATTGGCGGCGCTTCGGTCGGCGGCACGATCGTGGCCGTTGTGTCTTGGGCGGGGGTGTATTCTGCGATATGGGCGGGAGTGCCGCCGGTTTGTTACCGAACCAGCCTCGCAATCCGCTCGCGAAGAGGACCGTGATTCCGATGAGGACGATTGCCGCGAGTGCGACCACTGCGCCCGTCGATCGCCACCAACTTCCGGCACGGAGATAATCGGGAACTTCCACTGCTCGCGGCCGCAGCGAGCTCGGCAGTTCAGGCATCGGGTTCGGTGTCGCGGAAAGCGCAGCAGCCGCTGGGGTCACAGCGGCTGGTCCCATGTGGGCTGGCTCTATGCGAAGGCGTTTGCGATCGGCGGCTTCCGTCGCAATCGAAAACATCCGCTGCTTAGCGATCGGGTCGACATCCGCGGGCTCACCTAAAACCATGGTGAGCACATGATGGCAAGCGGTCGCTTCAGCGAGGTGGACGTCGGACTCCAAGCAAATGCGTTCGAAGTCGCCGACCTGTTCGGGCGGCATGACGTTGTCGAGATACTCGGCCACGGTGTTGGGATCGAGGCCCATGCCGGTACCGACGACTTGCGGTGCGCTGAGCCGCAAGCGGCGGACGGTATCGCGCGTGCGGTGGACCAGGTCTTCTGCGAATTCGCTGGATTGGATCTTTTGAGCGAGCTCTTCCTTATCGACGGGGTCGAGAACGTCGTCGAGATAGGCGAGCAGGGTGCGGAGTGTTAATCGCATAGGAATAAACCTGGTCAAAGCATTGCGGATCGAGGCATGAAACGTTGTCCATACTTAATAGTGGCGCGGACTGGCGGCGGCCGTGCAAGAAAATTCGCAGAGGGCCGATTTTGTCGAAATCAGCCGGATATTGGCGGGCTAAGCGGTGCTAGCCCGCGTTGCGAAATCGTTCGATTTGGGTCCGAAACACGACTAGTTGTCGCGACGAAACGCCAAGAGGCCCAAGCAGGAAATCAGGCATTCTGTGACCGCTACAACCAGGGGGTGGAGGGTCGGACGCGCTATCGGCACTGATGTCCAGGAGGCGGGGCGTTCCCATCCGTTGGCGGTGCGAACCCACTTCATCGAAGTCAGCATATTCGGACTCGTCGCGACTGTTCCTTCAACGCGACACGAAGTCACGCCAATGCAGAGCAGCAGCAACGTAATGCCAAAAATCGAGCGCATGGAAAAGAGGGGGCGAGGTGAACGGTTCTGGCTTGAGAAGTGCGCAACCCACGCACGAGGTGGGTTGCGCGACGGGACGATGATGAGAATTGCGACCAGGTCGACTGGTCGAGCGACGGTTACGCAACGTGGGTGCCGCCGCCCGGCCAACGTGTGCTAATAGCAAAGGAACGCCTAGATTTCGTGGGATTTGCCAACCACCGGTGAACTGGGAGCGCCCCGGCGTGATGCGGAAATGCCACAGGGGGCGGACCGCGATGTTGTGTGAAATCAACTGTCTATACGGATTGGAAACCACGCTATTGCGTGGCAATTCGCACGGTATAGTCTCCGCGAATGGTCCCACCGGATTGCGCGGCGCGGCTTTCCTGACAGTCGCCGGTAGGCGTGCGCCACTCAAATTTCAGCGCGTTTTTGGCGCGAATCATTTGGCGTTGCGGAGCGACTGAGTACAATTCAGATAGACAGCGCCGCGTGCGCTGTTTTCTCTTCAGGCGTGCAATTCGACGGACTTTTTAGCGTGACACGCAATCGCATCATTCTGGGCCGGGCGATCGAAGAGGCCGAGGGTTATTTCGAACTCGGCATGTTGGAACACGCGCTGCGCGCGTTGCAGCGGCGTGGCGCTTTGGTGCATGGGGATGGCCGGGCCTGCTACTTGTTAGGCGAGGCGCTGCGGGAATTGTCGCGTTATGAGGAAGCACTATTGCCGCTCGAGCGGAGTGCCGACTTATTTCCGGATGACATTCGCGTTTGGCTCGCGCTCGGTTGGTGTTACAAGCGGACCGGACAGTTGGCAAAGGCGATTGACGCACTCGAGCGTGCGGTGAAAGTCGATCCTAGCGAAGGCGTGTTGCACTACAACCTGGCGTGCTATTGGAGCCTGGCGCGGAATCGACACCTCGCGCTACGTTGCTTGCAGCGTGCGCTCGAGATCGATGGCAACTTTCGCGAGATGATCGCGGAAGAGGCGGATTTCAATTCGCTGCGCGATGATCCGGCGTTTATTGCGATCGCAAGTGTGATTGCCTGAATTGCGTTTTCTAGAGCCGGTTGCAAAAACGTTGTAGCTGAAGTCGCAAGACTTCGGATTCGGCCGGATTCTTGCGAATCCAGCTACGGCGAATACAATTCTACGCGGCGTAGCCGCCATCTACTAGGAACGCAGCACCTGTCGAGTATCGCCCCGACTCGCCGGCGAGGTGTGCGACCATTGCGGCGATGTCGTCTGGATGACCGTAATGGCCGAGCGCGGTTGCGGCACGTTGCTGGTCGGCGCCTTCTGCTTCAGAAGGGTTCATGTCAGTGTCGATCGGCCCCGGCTCGACGACATTCACGCAGATGCCCTTCGGGCCCAGCTCGCGGGCGAGGCCGCGCGTGAGGCCGACGACGGCGGCCTTGGTCATTGAGTAGAGGGTGACGCCCGGTCCGGCTACTCGTTCGCCGAGGCAACTGCCGATCGTGATGATGCGGCCACCCTTTTGCATGTGCTTGACGGCTGCCTGGATGGCGACGATTGGCGCGCGGACATTGATTTGCCACAGGCGCTCTAAATCTTGGGCGGAAGTATCGGCGGTCATGGCTGCGATGAAAATACCAGCGTTGTTGACGAGAATATCCAAGCCTTTTAGGTCGGCTGCGGTTTTCTCGACTGCGGCCGTGACTGCGTCCGAGTTAGCGCTGTCGGCTTGAATCGCGAGGCCTCGCCGGCCGAATTTTTCGATCTCGGCGACGACTTGTTTGGCCTTATCGGGTGAGCTGACGTAGGTGATGGCGACATCGGCACCATGCGCGGCGAGGCGTTTGGCGATTGCGGCGCCGATTCCGCGGCTTCCGCCGGTGACGAGTACGACTTTGCCATCGAGTGGGGACATGTTCGGGCTTTCTAAAAGTCGGTTGACGGTGTTGACGGTTCCAATACCCTTGCTTGCGCTGCGGGCTGCGATCGATACCACCAGGAATCGCTGGTGAACCGAATTATTCGGTGTTCGGGCGACCGCTGCAAGCATGCCGGGCTCTGAGGTTGACCGGTGTAGTGGATGGAACTAATCTCTGGCCCTCGCCAAACACTTTTCTGCTGAGGGTTTATTGATGCACACTGCCAAGATCGCGACTTCGTCGCATACTTCGTCTCCGCAAGCAGCCTCGCCACAAGCCGTTCCGATGTTGGATGTTTGCCGGGAGAACTCGCGGCTCGCGAATGAATTGAACACGGCGATGGCCGAGGTTGCGCGCTCGGGTGCGTTTGTGCATGGCCACGCGTGCCACAAGTTTGAAGCGGAAATGGCGAAGTACTGCGGCGCGGAACATGCGATTGGTTGTGCGTCGGGTAGCGATGCGTTGTTGCTCGTGTTGCTAGCACTTGGCATCGGGCCGGGCGACGAAGTCATCGTGCCGAGCTTTACGTTCTTTGCGACGGCGAGTGCCGTTTGGCGGCTCGGCGCGAAGCCGGTCTTCGCGGATATCAAGCCGGATACGTTCAATCTCGATCCGGCCGACGTGCTGTACAAAATGAGCACCGCCACGAAGGCGATTATTCCAGTACACCTGTTTGGCCAATGCGCCGAGATGGATGAGATTCGCCAGATCGCGTCTGCCGCTCGCGGTATTCCGATCATTGAAGATTCTTGCCAGGCGATCGGTTCGGAATTTAACGGCGTGCGGACTGGTTCGCTGGGAACGGCGGCTTGCTTCAGCTTCTACCCGACCAAGAATTTGGGCGGCTTCGGTGACGGCGGGATGATTACGACGAACGATGGCAATTTGGCCGCCCAGATGAAGGTGATGCGTGATCATGGTCAGCAACCGCGGTACTACCATCATTATGTCGGTATCAATAGCCGACTGGACGCGATTCAGGCTGCGGTGCTGAGCGTGAAGTTGCCCAACTTAGATCATTGGGCGGCTGCGCGGAAGCGACATGCGGACCGCTATCGAACGGAGTTCGCGCAGCGTGGCTTGAATGCTGAAGTTGTCACGCCAGTGACGGCGGAGAATTGTTACCATGTGTGGAATCAGTACACGATTCGGGTGAAGAACGGGCGGCGCGATGCGTTGCAAAAGCATTTGGCGGAGAAGAAGATCGGCGCAGCCATTTATTATCCGGTGCCGCTCCACTTGCAGAAGTGTTTCGCCGCGCTCGGTTACGAAGAAGGTAGTCTGCCGGTGACTGAGCAAGCCTGCCACGAAGTGTTGTCGCTGCCCGTGTATCCGGAGCTGACCGGGGCGGAGCAGGGCGCGGTGATCAACGCCGTTTCAGAGTTCTGCCAAGGGCAGGGTCGCGCGGCTGCTTAAGCGGCACGCGTGAGCATTCGCTCAACGCCTATTCTTCGACCTTCTTGATTTCGGTTGTGCGCTTCGGCGGGGAAAGCGTTACGAGCAAGCCGACAATCAAGCCGATGAGCACCACGGCCCACGACAGGCTGAGCCCTTTTTCTTCGGGTCCAGTTGGGCCGGTGGAATGCGCGGCCAGGAGAAGTGTGTTCAGAAGATGCATCGCGGGGCTCTTTGCGAAGTGCGGTTGGGCGACGAGCCAAGATGGCTCGGCTATATAGTCCGGCCGTATCGGCCGGCGTGGCTACGCTTCCCATTGTAGATCGGCGGGAAGCTCCTGCCAATCTGCGGAGACGACCGGGGCGGCGAACAGTTCGCCGTTGAGCCACGAATCGAGCGGGCGAGCGGCACGGCGGAAAAGGCCAGTTGGCATGGCGACGGTGTCCCAACTGTCGGAGAGGGGGCGCGCGTGCGGCAGATAGTCGGCCAGGCGAACGCCTAAAAACCCAAAATGTTCGCCGCGGAATTCGAAGAGCTGCTCGGGCGGCAGCGGCGACCGGCCAGCTACCAAGTGGTAGGCGAACACCAGCAGCGGGCAGAAGTTGGGCCCGAAGTGGGTTTGCCAAGCGGCGAGGCTGCGGAGGTCATCGCGCGTGGACCAATTCTTCCAATACTGGTGATGCTCGTCGCCTGAGGGAAAGCGGCGACCCTTTACATCGACCAGCCACGACATTTGGCCGGGCGGTGAGACGATGAAGTCGAGGCTCTTGAGCGAGCCACCGGCGATTAAGCTGCGGCGGGCTTCGTCAACGGCGATGTACGGCAAGCGGCGCGAGCGAAGGAATTCTTCGAAGGCGGCTTCGTAATGGTTATCGCGATTGGCCATGGGGGAAGCTGTTAGCTCTTAGCCGTTAGCTTTTAGCCAGAAGGATTGGCAATTTCCGGAATTTGAAATGACCACGGAGGCACGGAGTACACGGAGAAGAAATACTTGGACAGGATTTACAGGATTCACAAGATTAAGAAATCCAATCGAGATACATCCTGTCGATCCTGTTAATCCTGTCTGGAAATTAATTGTCTTCCTTCGTACCCTCTGTGTCTCCGTGGTTAATTGCATCTTCCGACGCTACTTTTGAGCTGCTCATAAGAGCTAATCGCTAACGGCTAATTGCTACTCTTGTACACTAATCTGTACAGTTATCCAAGAGCCTTTTGACTTCGCGGACTAATTCCGCGGCGTTGTCGGCTAGAGAGACAGTCGTGCTTTCCGTCGTGGACAGGTTTTTCACTTGGCAATTGCCGGCGGCGAATTCGCGTTCGCCGGCGATGATGGCGACGCGGAAACCTTTGCGATCGGCGTATTGGAGCTGCTTGCCGAGTTTGGTTGGATCACAAAATACTTCGACGCCGAAGCCGGCGGCGCGCAGCACGCCTGCGAGTTGGAAATAATCGCCCAGGTGGGCGGCGTCGAAGTAAGGGATAAAGACTTGAGCCGGAGTTTGCCGCGCGGGCAACATTTCCAACTCTTCCATCGCGGCGAGCAGGCGATCGAGACCTAACGAAGCGCCAATGCCGGGAAGCTGTTGATTGGTATAAAGCTCAGCGAGGTTGTCGTATCGACCGCCGCTGCAGACGCTGCCCATTTCTGGTTTGTCGTCGAGTGTTGTTTCGAGGACGGTGCCGGTGTAGTAGTCGAGGCCGCGGGCGATTGAGACGTCGATTTTTACGCGGTGCTCGGGAATGCCGGCGGCGCGGACGGCGTTCCAGAGTTCGGTGAGGCGCGTGATGCCTTCGAGGCCGCGCTCGCTGGTGCCGACGACGAGCGGGCGGAGTTGATCGAGGATTTCTTGGTTCGTTCCCGAGACTTGCACCATGCCGACGATGTGCTGGGCTTGATCGGCGGACGCGCCGGCGGTTTGGCAGATTTCTGCGACGACTTTTTCGGGGCCGATTTTCGCCAGCTTGTCGAGTCCGCGGAGGACCTCGGTCGCGGCTGCTTGCAAGCCGAGCGATTCGAGCAAGCCTGTGAGAACGAGGCGATTGTTGACGTGGATCGTGAAACGCTCGAAGCCGATTGCGTGGAGCAGGTCATGGGCGACGAGGACGGTTTCGGCGTCGGCGGCGGCGCTTTTGGTGCCGATCGTGTCGAAATCGCACTGCATGAATTCGCGATAACGGCCGCGCTGCGTGTTTTCGCCGCGCCAGACGGTCGCAATGTGGTAGCGTTTGAATGGTGTGCCGAGTTCGCCGATGTGTTGGGCGGCAAAGCGAGCGAGCGGAACGGTCAGATCGAAGCGCAGGCCGACGTCGCGGCCGCCGTGGTCTTGGAAGCGGTAGAGTTGCTTGTCGGTTTCGGCGCTGCCTTTGCCGAGGAGGATATCGAGATATTCGAGTGCGGGAGTATCTATGGGGCTGAAGCCGTAGGAGCGGAACACGCGGCGGGCGGTGTCCATGATCGCTTCGCGAGCGAGCATTGCAGGCGGCAAATAGTCGCGGAAGCCCTTGAGAGTACGCGGTTGGATCGGGGGGCTGGGCATGTGATTGGGTCGGGCCTACTCACTTAGGTATTGCTCAAAAATAAATTCGGCAGAAGGTTAACCACGGAGACACGGAGTGCACGGAGGAAGACAGATGATTTTTTCTTCTCCGTGCCCTCCGTGTCTCCGTGGTTAAATGCTTATTCTTGAGTCGTTCCTTACTCGCCAGGTTCACACCAAGATCGGCAATAGGGGAGGTTTTTTGCTGCGGATACTTTGGCCTTCTTCTTGCAGCGTGGCCTCGATGTATTCGGAGACCTGTTCTGGCCGTTCGAGGTAGAAATCGTACGTCCAATCGTCTTCGTACTCGCAGTCTTTCGTGGAATAGTCGCGACAAATTTGCGGGCGCGTTTCGTAAATGCCGCAGCGGTTATCGGGCTGCAGATGCCGGCAGGTGGTGTGGACGAGGATGTACCAATCTTCGCCTTCTTTGAACACTGTTGCCCGCTCGTGCAGCAAAAACCAGCGAATGAATTCGAAATCCGCGAATTCTTCCGGCGCATCGAAGGGGAGTGCGAAATAGCGGCAGCACTTGGCCGGGCAGTATTCGCAGAGCACCTTGTCCTTCGGTACTTCTTTGCGGCGTGGCTTCGGTGCGACGAGAACTGTTGACATCGTATTCGTTCCTACGGAGACCTGCGTTCGACCCGAGTAACTTATCACGACGCGGGGCGATCATCTAGTACGGCAGGAAAGCTGCGGGCTTGGAGAGCTGTTCGACGAGCGGTAAATGAAAAAAGTACGGAGTCTAAAGTGGCGGGACTCCAGGCGGTGGTTATTCGATTAGCTCGAGTGCCTTCTGTAGCATCCGCAAGATGCTCTCTTCGTCCGATAGCTGCCTGACTTCTTCTGGCGTACACCATCTGAGGTCGTGCGATTCGTCGCTGACTTGGAATGTATCGCTCAATGCGACGAGGAGGAAGCGAATGTCGTGATGCTCGTGGGCGTCCTCCAGCAGCATGCCTTTGGCATCGTATCGTGCCGGGATTTCATGCACGTCGAGATCGAATGGCATGATGACGCCGTTGATCGGCACGAACTCGAAATGCGATAAGCCCGACTCTTCGCGAGCTTCGCGGAGGGCGACTTCCTCGACGTGCCACTGGCCGTCGGCATGGCCGCCCAGCTGCAGCCAGCGGTTGAGCTTGCGGTGGTGCGTGAGCAGCACACGGCGACGATCGGCGGAAAGAATCCAGGCGGCGGCCGTGATGTGGCCGGGCCGGCAGGCGCGGTCGAAGCAGTTGGTGTTCGTTTCGACGAGCGCCACGATGCGATCGGCGACGCCGGCTTCCTGGGGGAAGGCCTCGCGGTAGCGAGAGAGCATTTCGAGCAGCGGCCAGCGCGACATGGAAGGGTTGAGAGTTGATAGTGGAGAGTCGAAAGGCGTTAGTTGCATTATCGAGTTTTTGCAACGAGCGACAACTATCCACTATCGACTAGCAACTATCCATCACGGCGCCACCGCTTTTTGGAGGGAGTTGGTGCGGCGGAAGTACGAATAGGGCGCGGTGAAGCCGGGGGGCGGATTGAGAAGCGCATCGGGCAGGTACTCGATTTCGAGCTCGCCGCTCGAGTTGTTGATTGTGCCGCCGACGAGGATTTCGCCGCGCACCAGGGCTCGATTTTGAAATGTCAGATTATTGCGGACCGCGATTAATCCCTTGATGGATGAGCGATAATTGTCGTTCGTGTCGGCGTCTTGGCCGAACTCGTCGTGCGGTGCGCCGACGGGATTGTAGTTGGTAGCATTTTCTTTTTCGCTGAGAACGCGGTTGGTCGCATAGATGTTGAAATTCGCGTTCGACGCGGTGTCGGCATCCACCAGGAGCGCAGGATAGCCAGCGACCGCGGGGCTCCATTGAATTGGCCCGTTATTAACGCACGAACCCGTGCCCGGGTTCACCACGAGCAGCGTGCCCAAGATGCGGGACCGCTCGATGACGAGTTTGCTATTGTTGCAGTTGATCCAGTAGATGCCTTGGGAATTGGTTTGCTGCGTGCCAAATGGATTGAGGCTCGGGCTCAAGACTTGGCGGTAGATAAAACTGCCCGCGGTGTTTTCACGGATGGTGAAATCATCCAAATAAAAATCGGCAGTACTGAAACCATTTGCGCCCGCAATTTTGACGAACGCATATTCGAGGTTGCCGCTCCAACTGGGTGCGGTAATCGTCGCCGAAACGTTGACCCAGTTGCCGACGATTCCCAGGACGCTAGAACCTGTATTGAATTGAGCTGAGCCCCCGGTGCCTTTGGTGTACAAGGTAAAGTAAAACGCATTGGCGAATCCCGAAGGCATGTAGACCCAGGCGTCCATCGTGTAGCTTTGGCCCGGTTTGACGAAGCCATCAATATACTGGGCAGCGCCTGAGTACCAATCGCTGCGATTCTTAACCCGCAGGCTATTGGTGCCGCTGTGGACGTGATCGGTGCGAATATCGATCGTAGCAGCCGTGATGCCGGTCGGTTGGCCAGTCCAGCCGGTCGTGCCGCTTTCCATTCCCACGTTGGTGCCGAGGTTTGGCGTTTGCGTCGGCAAACTGTTGATATCGATTTGCGTGCCGTTAGTGCGGTAATAGCTGAAGACCGACGTCCAGTCGGGCATTGTAGGTCGCTTGGCCGCCGTGACGATTGTGGTGCCGCTGTTATAGGTAGACCCGCTCGCAGAAGTGGCCTCGACTTTGCCGTAAACTTGCGAAGAGGTTGCTGAAACGGTGTTTGCACTGATAACGCCGCCGGTGCGAAGCGTGTCGCTTTGGAGCGTGATCGTGCCGCCCGTGGCTACTGCGTAACGAAGGCTCGAGAGCGGATCTTTGCGAGGATCGATGGTTACTTTCGCACGCTGGATCGCGTCGCCCTTGTATCCGACGCCCGTCAGGATGACCGGATCATCGCTATTGGTTGAAATCGGGGTGCCCGGATCGGGAACGTTTCTGACCGTTAGCGTGCATGTGCCGACATTTGTAGCGCGATTGGTGAAGACGTTGCCGTTGGAATAAGTCGTACGCCAATTGGTATCCGACTTCATGGCCAGTAGGCCGAGCTCGATGGCCGTGTTCGCGTTGAGCTGTGCTTGCCGCACGTCGGCGGACGTGGAAATCATGCGGTTCTGAAGGCGTTGGCCGATCAGTGCAGACATGCCCAGCAACGACACGACGAGCGCAGTGCCGAGCACCGCGATATAAATACCGCCCGAACGCTGTCGTGATTTATGGGGCGTGCTCATGGTCAATTCGTATCGGTGTTGGTGCGAAGGGCCGATTGGTCGGCGAGGATTTGACCTTGGTAATCGATGTAGACGCGAATTCGTTTGACTCCCTGGTCGGCGCCGACGACTTGAGTCGGATTCGTCGGGGAAACGAGCGTCACGGCCACATGCTGCCGCCAACCGGTGCGGTTGGGAATGGCCGTGCCGTCTCGATATTGCGGGGGCGATACGTTCCAACCGTTGTAGTCGTCGACGTCGTCGAATGCCGAGCGTGGTGACGAGGCCTCACCACTTTCGCGGCCGAACGTGTTCGAACCGTCGGGATCGCTGTAGGGCTGTTGGACGATTTCGGCCATCAATTCATCGGCGAGCCCGAGGGCGATCGCGCGGTTGCCAATGGAATTGGACGACTTGGTTGCCGCGCCGAGGGCGTTGAGCGTGGCGACGGCCATCATGCCGACGATCATCGTCGAGGCGACGACCTCGATCAGCGACATGCCGCGACGGTCTTTAGGCTGAATACTGTTCATGGAATCGACGGCTTAATTGGTTGATACCCGAGCATCGACGTAGTCGAACTGAGCGGTGCTGCCGTTGGCGTACACCGTCAGGTAGCGATCGGTGGCGCCAGTGGGGACGTACGTGGGATACGTGTACGTGCCTTGGTCTTCGTCGTTGATGGTCAGATTGACCAAGTTGTTGGCCGGTAGGATGGTGACTTTGTAGCGGACGAAACCGCTCGATAGTTTCGAACGGCTGATATAGCTGTTTGAACGTCGCTGTCGTCCGTCTTGCCGTTGAGGGTGAGAGTTTGCGTGCCGTCCGATTGCAGCTGCACATACACCAGGAGCGGTGCGTACTGGCCGCCTTGGCGATCGGCGTTGATGCACATCACGGCGCCGTTGCCGCCAGTGCTCGTGTTGCGGCAGCGAACCTCGACGCTCGTGGTGGTCGTAAAATCGGCGAGCGGCCGCGATTCGATCGCGCCGGTGGCGGTCCAGATGCCGTTCGACAACTTCGTCGAATCGAAAGTCCCGCCGCCGGTCAACGCCCAGTCAGCAACGGTATCGCCGTTGCCGTTCGTTGCAGTGGGGTCGCGATCGAAATCGGTGCGCCAGTAAGCTGACAGCAGTTCGGGCGTATTTCGCAACGGGCGCTGGCGTCGATGCGTGAGGTCGCCTGGCTTCCCGACTGAAGCGCGAGGCGAATGCTGGAAACGTAATTTCGAGTGACGTCGTAGGACGTTCCCGGCGTGGTGTACGTGCCGTACAGCCGGCCCCACATTTGCCGGGTCGGTCATGGACTGCCAGGAAGCGCCGGCATCGGTCGAATCGGTGATGCCGGTCGCGAAGCTATCGTTGTATGCGATTTTGGCCGCCTTGCCGGCCCGCTTGATTGGCAAAAGACCATGTCGTATTTGCGGTTGAACAGAAGGCCACGTAATCGGGCTGGCAAACGTAACGGTATTCCAACCGCTGGCGATCGCAGATCTCGGCTATCGCCGCTGTGCCCAGCACATTACTGGTGGGCTGATCGTTCGGGATCGCCCGAATGCCGAATTTGTACCGTGAGGGTATCGGTAGCGGAGCCGTTTTTGTCGCCGTAGAAATCGATCTTCGTCGCGTTCCAGGAAATCGCGTTCGCAGGGACTCCGGTGAACGCAGTTGGATCGATCGCCTGTGCCATGAAGTTGTTTACGTCGATATCGCGGATACGATGCGCTCTGAACGGTGGTGTTGGCAAGCAGAACCGTTTCCGCCGAGTCGTTCGTGGTGGTGAAGGTCGTTATTTTTGGAGTTTGCTGCAAGGTAACGACGAAGGAATTGCACCGACGGCAGGACATTGACGCCCGTGCCGCCGTTGATGGTTTTGACGAGCGGATCTCCAGGTGTGCCGGACCACTGGTAGCGAATTTTTTCCGCGGTGCCGTCGGAATTGCGATCTGCTACGACGAATTCCAGGATTTGCGGCGTTTGCTGCAGCACGAGCGTGGCATAGCGGAGCTCGTCGCAGATTTGGTTCACGACCATCGCGGCCGACGAACGCTGGATGGAATCCGACGGTGTATAGGCGACTTGCCGGGCGATGTACATTACCGAGCCCAAGCCGGCTAGCAAAAATGCGCTGGCGATCGTCGCCGCCATCAGCTCGATGAGCGTATGGCCCCGCCGCGCGCGAAACGTGTTGATGGGCAAGCTCGTCATGATTCTCAGCCGCCTGTTTCGACAGCAGAACCGCCGCCCGGGTGACTGCTCGTGAATGTTGTGTTGCCGGTGACGCCGTCGACCGTGATCGTGCATTGGTGCGATTTCGCAGTGAGCACCACTGTGCCGCCGCTCGTCGGAGAGCCGTAGCCATCGAAAGACAGAACTTGCGATCCGCCAAAGTTCGCTGTCGCCGAATCGAGGCTGTACGGCGTGCGGGTAAGGTTTACCGTGTAGGTGCTCGAATTCAGATCCAAACTCTTGATGCCCGACACGGTGTAAGTCGAACCGCTAAACGTCACGGTCTGGGTGGTGCTCGTTAGTCGCGCTCGCTGCCGCGCATAGTCGATGTCGGCTTTCACGCGTCGGACGGCGGATTCAACCCGATGGAAGAGAAGGGAATCCATAAACTTCGGCGCGGCCACGGCGCCAAAGATACTCATAATAAGAACGACGATGACCAGCTCGATCATCGAAAAGGCACAGCGCGTTCTTTTGCCCGCGCGCACGTTTAGCTCGTGCGTTCCGCGAATCTCGAAACGTAGTGCAACGGATTGCATGTAGTAAATGACAGCCATGCCGAATTGGATGAATAACTCATTCAAAAGATAGCTCGCCATGAATACCTGCCCGGAAGACGGTGCTGTCGACATGCGCGTGCGACAAATACATCTGTAGCGGCGAATTACGGGCCTGCTGGTGGGGGGAGGCGGAGTGGCAATGGTGCGATTTGTGACGGCTGTAGTGGCCTCTTCGCGACCAATTGCCGCATAGCCCGGATTTTTTGAATGGGCGGCTGCACGTTGCAGACTGCGCCCTAGGCTTTTGGTAGCAGCGGCCACCGGGTGTCGGATGCGCCAGTTTGCAACAACGTCTCAATCGAAGGGCTCAGGTGGCCTCGATGAGGGCGCCTGTCCGGGTCTACAAGAGTCACTTTGGTAGTTGGGAGACTGTCACATGCGAAAGCAAAAAGGTTTTACGTTGATCGAACTTGTGGTCGTCGTGATGATCTTGGGCATTTTGGCCGCGGTTGCCGCGCCGAAGTTGCTCAACACCTCGAGCACTGCCGCTGATAATGGTTTGAAGCAAACGCTGGGTGTCATGCGCGATGCGATTGAGCGGTTATGCGGCAGAACATAACGGCGCGGTGCCGACCGATCTTAAGGCTGACCTGATAACCAATGGTCACTACCTTCGTGGTACGGATCTCCCAATCTGCCCCGTGGCAGGTGGCAATAACGCTGTAAAGCCCGTTGTTACTGCCGGTCCGCTGACGCCCAACGATGACGCTAGTTTCTCGTGGATGTACAGCACGGCGGATGGCACGTTCATCTGCAATTCATCTGGTGCGTCCAAGAGCGATCCTACCACGACCTACGATAAGTTCTAGGACGTGGAGCTTGTGGACTCGGTAGCTTCATATCGAAATCCTGCCGTGTTGGCGGAATCGCTAGCACGGCAGGATTTTCGCGGTGATGGATACAACACCGGCAGGATGCCGTGCTAGCCACGATGGCAGTGAATAGATGGAGAAAATGGCGATTTGACGGGAACCAAGGGCAGCTTGCGGATTGAGGAGAATGTTCCGATCGCAACAAAGATCGGGCTGGCGGTCGGTCGATAACGAAATTGAGATCAGATGATGCGCGAGGGCGCGCGTAGTTTCGATTGAGTGGCGGTCGCAGAGACTGGAACGGCTATGGAAAACGAAAAAGCAAGAATCCTCGTGTGTGAGGACAACGTGGCCCTGTCGGGCGTCATTTGCTTCAACCTGGTGCGGGCTGGTTTTGACGTAACGAGCTTTGGCAATGGCAAACTGGCGCTGGATGCACTCGAAAAAGGCCCGTTCGACTTGATCCTGTCGGACCAGCAGATGCCCATGATGACCGGCATCCAATTGTGCGAAAACACGCGGCAACTGCCGATGCATCGCCACACGCCGTTTATCCTGCTGACCGCCAAATGTATGGAGATCGATTTCCCACAACTTCAGAAGCGGCTGAATATTTCGGCGGCGTTGCCGAAACCATTCAGCCCGAGTGAGCTTGTCAATCTAATCGAAGAAACTCTCGCAGTCGGTTGTCGAGCGAACTGACAACAACTGGCGACGTTGGCACGAACCGAGTGCAAAAACGCCAGCTCCTGCTTAAGCTATTCACCTGCTCACAAACACGGAACGGATTCCGATGTTTGCCAAGAACTTCCAAATTCAATTGCCACGCCGCATCACGGCGTACTTTCTGCTGTTCGGGCTCGCGGCATTGCTGTCGCTTGGGCTCGGCGCAATCTACGTGGCTTCTTCGGTCACGGACGGCCGCTCAGAAAGCGCTTCGCTACGCTCCCTTGGACGTGGCAGCGACCGCATTACGCTCGCATACCTTCGCAATAAGGCTGTGGACTTGCAGCAGGTACTAGCGGAGCTCCGCTCGCAGAGCGGGGCAGATTATTGCGCGATTGTCGCGCCGACCGGCGAGTACCTGGCGCATTCCAACGTCGATCAAAAAGGCAAAACAGCGACTGAATTGGGTAGCGTGACCGAGCGCTGGGGCGAGATCCAGCGCGTGGAATACATCAACGACAATGGCGTAGCGATTCACGAATATCGTTGCCCGCTCAAGAGCGGCGACCAAACATTCGGCGTGCTGCGAATGGGAATAGCCCGCCGCGATGTGTGGAGTTTTCTCAGCGCGAGCGTAGAGTTCATTCCACTCGCTTTTTTCGGGCCAGCCTGCTGCATGGTGGCGGGCGCGGTGCTTCTGAATCGAATGGTGCGGCCGGTGGCTGATATCGAACAGCAATTGCACCAAGTTGCTACCAGTCCGTCACTTGAAAGCTGCAAATGGCACGAAGTGCCAAATATCGGTGCGGCGGCGATCGGCTGGAACCGCGTGGTGCAACAGAAACTCAACGTTGGCGCTTCCGAATCGCTGCAGCAACGCATTCGCCAATCGCTGGAGCATGCCACCCAGGGACGCTGGGAGGTAGTGCTCAATAACATTCCGGATGGTATCGCGACAACTGACGCAGCGGGTCGGCTGACCTACACGAATGTGCCGATGACGGTGATTTTGGGACTCAAAAATTCGCTCCCTAGCGAAAATGCGGCGGATCCGGATTACGTGCCGCCGACAATGACCGAGCAGCTAACGCAGCGTTGGCAACTTCCCGCATCAGACAGGCTGCTGGCGGACGAAAATCGCGACCGCCCTGTCGTTACCGAAATAACTCGAGAGGAAAACGGTCAAAAACGCATTGTGCGAGTTGCCCGCCACCCCGTGAACGGGGGCAGCGGCAAGCAAGAAGCACACGTTTGGATGATTCGCGACGTAACACAGCAAAAGCTCGCGGAAGAGATGCGCGATCAGTTCGTCGACACGGCGACTCATGAGCTGCGAACGCCGCTCGCCAACATCAAGGCGTATGCAGAAACGCTCGCGCTGGCGGACGTGATCGATATCGAACAGCAGAAGCAGTTTCTCAACACGATCAATTCCGAAGCGACGCGGCTCGCTCGCTTCGTGGATGACTTGCTCAGCGTGAGCAGCATGGAGCTGGGATCGCTTTCGCTCAATAAGCAAGTGACCGATTTGACGCGGATGCTCAACGAAGTGCTGGCCAAGGTCCGGCCACAAATGACCGAGAAGGGGCTCGACGTTCGAAGTGGCGTTCCCCGAGAAAATGCCGGAGCCGGAACTCGACAAGGACAAGATCTCAGCGGTGTTAGTGAATTTGCTCGGCAACGCAGTCAAGTACACGCCGGAAGAAGGGACGCGTGATATTCCGCGTCAATATCACCGACAAACAAATCGAACTCAGCATCGAAGATACAGGCGTGGGCATTGCTCCGGACGAACTGCCGAAAGTCTTCGAGAAGTTCTTCCGCAGCCAGGACCCGCGCGTGCAAGAGCAAACAGGCACCGGCTTGGGTCTGGCGCTGGCGCACGAAGTCGTGCGATTACACGGCGGCAAGATCGAAATCGAGAGCGAAATCAACAAGGGCAGCACGTTTACGGTGCTGCTGCCGTTGGCGTAGTTAGATAGTTGATCGTGGATAGTAGATAGTTGTCGGAACCGAAGTCAAACCAACTAACGACTAACGACTATCAACTAACAAAAAATGTTTATTCACAAACAACAAGGCGCGGTAGACGTCATCGGCGGCGGAGATCGTATCTCCGGCGAACATGTGGCAGAGCTGTCGACCGTGTTGGATACGCGACTTGGCCATGGACAGCCGCAGATTGTGCTCGATTTGCAGAGCGTGGCACTTATTGATAGCTCGGGATTGGAGCTGCTGCTTGATTTTCAGGAGAAGTGCCAACGGATGGGCGGCGCCATGAAGTTGGCAAACGCGAACGCCTTATGCCGCGAAGTGCTAAAGGCGACCGGCGTGGGCGCCCGCTTTGAAATGTTTCGTGATTCGGGCGGCGCAGTGCGGAGTTTTGTGCAATGACCCTATCGGCGACGAGTGACCAACACGTCGGCGAGCCGATTAAGGACTCGCCAGTAGCGTCTCGCAAAGACGCTTCCGCTGCTGCTGCGCCGCGAGTTGCCCGGGCTTCGCTCGGTCAACAGTTGGTCGGGGCCGATATCATTACGCCGGCCCAGCTGGACTTGGCCCTCGCCGAGGGCTCGCAAAAAGGCTTGCGGCTCGGCGAGGCACTCGTCGAAATGGGCATGGTGCAGGAGGATGCGATCCTGCCGTTCATCGAAAGCCATCTGGGTGTCCCGGCCGTGCGATTGCGCGACGGCATGATCGATCCGATCGCAGTGCGGCTATTACCACGCAAGGTTGCTGAGCGTGTCGACGCCATCGCCTTGTTTAAGGTCCGCGACACGATTTGCGTCGCGATGGCGGACCCGCAGAACCTTGAGCAGTTAGACGAGATCGAGCGCGTCACCGACTTGCGTGTGCGGCCAGTGTTCGCGTTTCGAGGCGGCATACTGCGCACACTGCCGCGGTGCTACGAGGAAGGCTTCGAAGTTGATACCGTGACTGCCGACCTCGACGAGTCGGCCGTTCAACTTCAAGTCGATGCGGCCGAAGTCGATTTGACGAACGTCGAATCGATGGTTGACGGCAGCCCGATCATCAATCTGGTGAATTATTTGCTCGTGCAAGCGATTCGTGCGGGGGCGAGCGACATCCACATCGAACCGAGCCGCAAGTTTTCGATCGTACGGTTCCGCGTTGATGGCCAGATGTACGAAGCTTTGCGTCCGCGACGAGATATGCATCCAGCGCTCGTGTCGCGCATCAAAGTTATGGCCAAGATGGACATTGCGGAGCACAACAAACCGCAAGACGGGCGGTTTCAGGTGACGGTCGAAGGCCGCGAAGTCGATTTTCGCGTATCGACGTTGCCGACGGTGCTTGGCGAAAAGATCGTGATGCGAATTCTCGATAAGGAAAATCTCACGTTCAGTTTGGATCTGCTCGGCTTCCCGCCCGATATGCTGAAGCAGCTCAAGGGGCTGCTCGCGAAACCGTACGGCCTGTTGCTTGTGACGGGGCCGACTGGTAGCGGCAAGACGACCACCCTTTACTCCGCGCTTGAGCTGATCAAGAGCGTACACAGCAATGTGGTGTCGGTCGAAGACCCGGTTGAGTACCAGGTCGAGCTTGTTAACCAGGTGCAGGTCGACGAAACGCGGCAACTATCGTTTAGCGCGGCGCTGCGGTCGATTCTGCGGCAAGACCCGGACATCATCATGATCGGTGAGATCCGCGACGTGGCCACGGCACAGATCGCCGTTCAGGCCGCGCTTACCGGGCACTTGGTGCTCAGCACGCTGCACACGAACGACTGCGCGGGCGCCATTCACCGTTTGACGGACATGGGAATCGAGCCGTTCAAAATTGCGGCAGCGCTCGTCGGCGTCGTCGCTCAGCGACTCATCCGTACGGTATGTCAGTCGTGCAAAACCTTTGTGTATGCATCCGCCGAACTGCTGGAAACGATCCATTTCCAAGGCGATCGGCGGCGAAGTTTTATTCGCGGCGAAGGGTGTCCCAAGTGCCATGACACCGGTTATGTGGGCCGCACCGGTATCTACGAAGTCATGACCATCGACCGTGAAATTCGCGGATTGATTTCTGGCCGCGCCAGCACGGACGAAATTCGCGACTGTTATCGCCGCGCCGGTGGAAAGACGCTGTTGGAACAGGGAATTCGCCTGGCGGAAAAGGAACAAACGAGCCTCGAAGAAGTGATGCGCGTAGCGTATTTCGAATAAGCGCAGCAACCAGTTAGATATGCAATTCGTATATACCGCCAAATCGAAATTGGGAGATATCCAAAGCGGACACATTACTGCCGCGGATATCGAGGCGGCCAAGCGCGCGCTTCGCGAACAAAGCTTGTTCCCGATCGACATTAGCGGCAAAACGGCTAAGTCGCCGTTTAAGGCCCTCTTCGGGGGACGTGAACGAGGGGCACTGTCCAAGCGCGACTTACTCAGCATGACTACACAATTGGCCATCATGACACGGTCTGGCGTCGACCTCGCGTCGTCGTTTCATTCGTTGTCACAGCAATGCAGTAATCCAACGCTGCGAAGCATTCTCGGACAAATCCACAAAGACATAACGGGCGGCAAAAGCATTTCTGACACGATGAACGCGCAAGCCGCTGTATTCGGTGATGCCTACGTGGCGAGTGTGGCCGCGGGTGAAGCCGCTGGCAAGCTACCCGAGGTGCTCGGACGGCTGGCTCAGTTTCAACGGAGTGAAATGCGCGTGCGGGCAACGGTGCGAACATTGCTCGCGTATCCGATCCTGCTGTCGAGCGTTTCAATGATGGTCGTCATCGGGCTCGTTACATTCGTGCTGCCAAAGTTCGTGGATATTTTCGGGCAATTCGATGTCAGCTTGCCCATGATTACCCAGGTGATCGTCGCGATTTCAGACGTAGTACGACGGCATATTCTGCTGTGGGCTCCGCTGGTGCTCGCGGCTATCGGTGGCCTCATGTTCTCGCGCACAACCGAAGGGGGCCGCCGCAAATGGGATTACGCGATGCTCAACACGCCGGTGCTGCGAGAGATTACGCGTGCCTTCTATATCGGACGCACGTTTCGGTTGCTCGGTTTGATGATCGAAAGCGGCGTGCCACTGCTCGAAGGATTGAAGCTCACGCGTAACAGCGTGCGGAACATGCTTTATCGGAAGCTCTTTGACGAGCTTGAAGAATCGATCTTGAATGGCCGCGGATTGGCGGCGTCGCTCATCAACGCCGGCTTCGTGCCGGGTGTCGCGGCCGAAATGGTGCTGACGGCCGAGCGAACGGGAACGCTCGGCATGGTGACCGAGCTGATGGGCGAGCACTACGAGGAAGAGGGCGAATCCAAGCTGCGCGAATTAGCGACGCTGTTGGAGCCGCTCATTATCGTCGTCATGGGCGTCATCGTGGCGACGATCGTGATGGCGGTGATGCTACCAATGTTCGATATCGCAACGATGGCAAAGTAGAAACGAGAAGGAGATTGTCGATGGACCGACAAAAAACGCAACGCATTTTGACAGCCCTCGCGCTGGCCGCTGGCGGTGTGCTGGTGGGCGCGAATCTTCCCACGACCAACGTGGCGCACGGCGAAGTGCGCGGCACGCCCGAGCCACCAGCCTATCAAAAGGGCGATCAATTGGCGCTGCCGATCTTGCGCGATATTGCTGCGACGCTGCACCAAATCGACGGCCGTGTGGGCCGGTTGGAATCAGTAGCACAAAAGGTGCAGAATTCGCCGCGAGCCGTCGCCCCGGACGACACTGAAGCAACGCAGTAGATTCCGGGAGCGATTGGAAACCGTAGGAAGGAGTGGTACGTGGGATTGTCGCAGCGAATGGGGTGGATTGGCGTCGATGTGGGGACGCACACGGTCAAGCTCGCGCAGGTTGTGCGCGATGGCGGCGGCGTGCGTCTCCACCGAGCTGCGGTGATTCAGCGTCCAGCAAGTTGGAGCGGCGAGGATTCGTTGGCCCAAGGGCAGCCGATTACTTCGCAGCCCGAGATCAAAGCCGCATTGGAGTGCGGTGGATTCAACGGGCGCAATGCAGTCTGTTCATTGCCGATGAACATTTGCCAGTTGCGCTACCTAAGCATTCCGCCGGGCAGCAACGAAGAGCGTCGAACGATTATCTCCGACGAACTGTCGGAAGATTGGGCTGCATACCAGACTCCCATGGAGTTTGATTTCTGGGAAATGGAGCCGTCGCCCGGTGAGAAGAATGGCGATTCGTTCAACGTGAGCGTACTGGCGGCGTCTCGACAATGGATTGGTCAAGTGTGGCGCGATTGCCGGCGTGCGGGAATCGACTGCTGGGGTATCGATGGCATACCGCTCACGATGGCTAGGGCGGTTGGAATGGTGGGCGGGGTGATGGGCGGCCGCCGTGCGCTCGTGGTTGATTGGGGATATTCGAATACGACTTTGTGCATCGTGAGCAACGAGAGGCCGCTATACAGCCGGCGAATTCAAGATTGTGCGTTCGGACGAGTCTTGGACTCGATCTCTGAGCGGTTTGAAGTTTCGCTCGACGATGCTCAACACCTTGCCGAAACCGAGGGCCTGACCGCCGAGGCGGGAAGAGTCCGCACGACAGCAGATATTGCAACAGCGATCACGATTGCGGCGACGCCGGCGCTCGACGAGCTCGTGCGGCAGATCAGCCGTACCCTGCAGTTCACCGAGAGTCAGCGCCGGCATCTACAGCCAGAATCGGTGTGGCTGATGGGGGGCGGCGCGTCGCTGAAAAACATCGGATCGTATTTATCGCAGGCACTCCCGCTTCCTGTGAAAATCATCTCGCTCGAACCGGCGGAAGAAACGATTGCATGCGCGGCAGGCACGCGCTCGGCGGTGTTCGGCGGTGCTGCGGCCCTTTCGGCATTGGCCTGGAGGGCGGCATGAAAACGATGATCAATATTCTGCCGGCATCGTACCGGCGGCAACAAATTGCTTACAAGCGCGGCGTGCAGTGGACGTCCATCATTGTCGTCGTGCTATCCGTCGGTTGGTGCTGGCACTGGGTGGAAATGCGCGAGCAAGTGCGACTGACCCAGGAATTGGAAGTTCTTTCGCGCGAGCATGCACCGACTCAAACCATGCTCAAACAAGTTGTCGATATGCGAAGGCAACTCAAGGAGCTGCAAGAACAAGAGAGCGTTGCCAAAGTGCTCGAGACACAACGCAACGCGCTCGCCCTGCTGGGAGTCATTAGCAAGACGACGCAGCAGACCAAGGGACGCGTGCGAGTCACGAGGTTGGAATTAACCAATTTTCAAGACGCCGGCACACCTCAAAAAACGGGGGCGGCGTCCCAAAGCGGCCTGAAATTGACAGGTGTTTCGCTCGACAACCCTTCCGTTGCCGAATTGTTAGATGGGTTGCAACACGCCGGCATATTTAGTCGCGTGGAATTGCTCAAGCTGAAAGAACGGGAAGACAAATCATCCGCGTTAAGAGATTACGAAGTTCGCTGTGAGTTTTAAGTGAATTGGTGCTTACGAATCCATGAGCGTCATTGACGAAGAAAGTCGACGATTTGGCCGCTTGCTCCATTATGCGGGCGTGCTAGTGACGGTCGTCTGCGCAGCCGCAGGCTACTCGTTTTTGCACGCGCCGGCGGTGGACGCGATCGCGGAAACATCTGCCCAGATCGATGAAGTCGTCCAATCAGTCCAGAATGCGCCTGTGATTCGCGAGCAGCACCGCCTTGTCTCCGTCAAGCTACACGAAGTAACAACCCGCATTGCAAATATGCAGCGACGTGTGCCGCGGGCCGCTGAAGACGGCGAGTTTTTGAAGCAAGTAACCCAGCTCGCGCAGAACGAAAAGCTGGCGATTAACGATTTTCATCACGAGCAGCCGGAAACGAAAAACGGATACGCGGAGATGCAAGTATCGGTGCAAGGCATTGGCAGCTTCCGCAGTATCTGTGCATTCGTGGATGGCCTGAACAAGCTGTCGCGGCTATCGAAAATCAAGGAATTGACACTTTCGGCGGAAGACAACGCCACCGAATACCCGATGACGGCGACGCTGGTGATTTATTTTGCTTTGACGGGCGACGACGCCGAACCTGTGCAGGAGGCGCGCAATGGCTAATCCAAAACAAGCCAAAACCGGCGGATTGACGACCGGCAAAGGGATTTTGATCGCCGTGCTTGCGCTCACGTTAGTCGGCGTCTTGTATTGGCAGTTTGGGACATCTGCAGCGACCACCGCTTTGACGAAGCCCGGCGCTGCGCGTCGACATCCGACCGCCGTTGCGCCAGTAAAGCCGGCTGCAGCGACGAACGTCGCGAAAAAGAAAAAAACCGAGAATGCACCGTTGGCAGAAATGCCGGCCGTTGTCGACGCGGCCAAGTGGAAGTCGCCTCCTTTAATAGAAGTCGCTGCTTTCGATCCGCTAGCGGTTCCAGATACATTCCCCAAACCGAAACCGATCGAAAAAAATGGCAAGGGTGGAGCGTTAGTTGAAGCCGCCGAAGCCGATGATGCCAAAAAGATGGCCGAGGCAGTCGCCCAGTTGCAAATGCAGCTACGCGAGCTCGAGCAACGCGGTGTTCAAGTGATCGTGCGCGAGCGCGATCAATACGCGGCAATGATCGGCGATCGCGTTGTACACGTCGGCGATGAGATCGATGGCTTCACTGTCACGGTAATCGATCCTACCAGCGGCGTGCGCGTCGAGAGGAAGTCGACGCAATGAAAATGTACGTGCTACACGCGCGAACGGAGGGGGCCACCTCGACGGGCAGCAGCGCCGGTCGATGGTACCGTTGCACGCTGTTAGCGTCCGTTATCTTGACGTGCTCGACGTCCTGGGTCAGCGCTCAGTCGCTCGAATTACACGCGGCTTTTAATGATGTGCACGACAAGATGGTGAACGATGCTTCGCAATCGACACCCGAGGTGCGGGTCGCCTCGACACCGAAGCCGCCAGCTAAAACAACTTCGAAGCCCGCCGCAAAACCCGTCGCGCAAAAAAGCGGCGCCGCAACGACTCGACCCAAGCAAACGCCACGCCCACATCCAGTGACTCCAACCGATTCATCGGTTGAGGCCTTGCCTGTTCCGCCGACGACCGGAAGCATTCCGCTCGCAGGCAGCGACGTCGGCACTGGTTTGCAACTGACCAAGAACGACAAAGGCCTGATCACGCTGGTCGTTCGTGACAAGTCTTTGAGCCAGGTCCTCGCGCTGATCGCTCAAACACAGAATTTGAACATCGTGGCGTCGAACGATATCGATGCATTGATATCGATCACGCTCCGCGACGTGCCCATCGAAGAGGCGCTAACGGCGATTCTATCCGTCGCGAATTATACTTGGGTGAAGCGCAACAACATCATCCTCATCACTTCGCTGACAGATTCGGCCAATCTCTCGGCCGATGTTCAAGGGCGCCAGATCCAAGTGTTCGATCTGGATTTTACCTCCGCCACGGCGATTTCCGAGACGGTGAAGAACTTTCTGTCGCCCGTTGGTAAAGTCACAATCGGCTCGAGCAGCCCGTCGAACAATCGCCTCACGCAAGAACGGCTCGTTGTGGAAGATTTGCCCGAGTCGCTCGCGCGGATCGCAGATTACATCGCCCAAGTCGATCAAGCTCCACGGCAAGTGCTCATCGAAACGCACGTGTTGCAGGTCGACTTGGATGATACCACGAAATGCGGCGTCGATCTTAACAACCTGATTCGGATTTCGGGTTCGAAATTGAACCTGACTACGACCGGCTTCGCCGATCAAAACGCCTCGCAAGCGTTTTTGGCCACGCTCTCGGGCGGTGATGTCGGCGGCGTGATCGAAGCGTTGGAAACGACGACCGACGCGAAAACGCTCGGCTCGCCCAAGTTGTTGGTGCTCAATGAGCAAGAAGCACGCTTGCAAGTTGGCCAGCATCTCGGTTTTAAGGTGACCACAACCACAGAAACTAGCACGCTCCAAAACGTGCAGTTCCTCGATGTCGGTGTCGTGCTGCGGATCGTGCCGCGCATTACCCGCGACAATCGGGTACTGCTGCACGTGAAGCCCGAAGTCTCCAAAGGCGATGTGAACCCGGAAACGGGCCTGCCCGAGTCGGATACCGCCGAACTCGAAACCGATGTCATGCTCAACGACAACCAAGGCATGGTCATCGGCGGCTTGATCAAAGAGAGCGACAGCACGAAGCAATCCAAGGTCCCTTATTTGGGCAACGTGCGAGGAATCGGCTTCTTGTTCCGTCATTCGGAAGTGTCCAAAACGCGGTCGGAAATCATCGTCGCGCTCGTGCCCCGCATTCAGCCGTACGACAAGCAATACCACGATTTTGAGCAAGGCGAACTCGTGAAAGCGGGCGTCCCACTGTTCCACGGACCGTTGTGCCGCACCGACCGGCCGTGGGACGCGATTCTTCCCGACGGCAAACGAATCAGTTACCCGCTTGTGCCGCAAAGGCGGACCGAGCGGCCGTTCGGATACTTCCACGATCTCGGACCGCGCTACGAAATTCCGCCGACGCCGTTGCCGCGTGAGGAACTGTGCGAGAGCCCCTGCGTGCTCGCCCCGCTGCCCGCAGGCGGAGCATATCCAGAAGAAGCCCTGCCGACGCCGCCAGGGGCCGAATCGGCCAGCGGCGGCGAAATCATCAGCGACCACTAACCAGACCAAGCAATGAGCAAACGACTGCCAGTTCCCGACGAGCTTGAGCATCTGATCGAGAAGCGTGACGATGCGAAAGATCGCCGCAGCGCCGAGCGACGTAAACGCGGCCAGTATTCCACGGAAAGCGCCGCGGAGAAAAAACCTGAGCGGCGAAAGCAGGTCGATCGTCGCAAAAAGGGTCGCCGTAAATCCAGCTCATAACGAGGTTGCTAACGTCGCTCGAAGGTCCAACTATCCTGACCAAATCGAGTTGCGACCAGTTCCTTAACTTGCGCCCGTGGAATGGCGGCTAGGGCATTCGTCGTCGGCCATGCGGCCGTCATTGCGTCGACTAACTGCGCGCGAGTTGCAGAAAGATTCGTCACGAACACGCGATGATCTCGCCCGTTGCGGTATTCTGGCTGCCGCGGTGGCGACAATAGGCAGCGTGCGATCAATGACAAATCAAAGTTGTAGAGAATGGTGCCGTGGTACAGGAAGTGGGTCCGCTTTACGCGCAAGCTATTGCCGGAAAACTTGCGTGGCGACTCGGCGTTTTTCGGATCGCATAAAACGAGGTCACTCGTACCCGCAATTTTCGCATCTGACGAAAGTGTAGATACCGGCCGAATCGCGTCGATAATGCGGCCCAGCACGAATCGATGAGCCCGTGTAATATCCAGCAACTCCGGCCGCTCGCGGTGACTCAGCACAACCGCATACATTAAACAGCCGGGGCCAGCGACAATCGCTGCCCCGCCGCTCGAGCGACGCACGATCGGGATCGATCGCGAGCGGCATTCGGCCCCATTGACCTCCTGGTCAATCTGAGAAGATCGACCTACCACGACGCACGGTTCTGGCGATTCCCAGATTCGAAAAAACTCATCGTGGCCAGGTCCAGCTTCTGCCAAATCCAACAGCGCTTCATCCAGCGCAACGTTTTCAGCGGCGGTTGGCAACGTAACATTGACGCTCTGCATCGCTTCGTTGTCGCATAACCAATACTGCAGTCGCAAGACGTTGCCAGCAGTCTCGACGCCGACGACTACACAAGGACGTAGGCCTGGCCCAGAAAACGCCTACAATGCGCGTCCCCTGCGGCGTAGAATGAGGGCATGAACGAAAGCTCCCCTCTCGGCGATGAACGGCTCGGCGGCCCTTCGCGCCCACCACTCGGTACAGAACTGCTCCCGCCCGTGGAACAGCCTTCTGCGAGGTTCATTATCCAATTATTTGTCGTGCCCGCGCTAATCGTGCTGGTGATCGTCGGTGTTTGGCTTTCGTTTAGCTGGCTTGTCCGGAGCACGACGATCGGGCCCGACAAATTGATCGAAGGCATCGACAAGGGGCCAAGCGTCGCCCGGTGGCAGCGCGCCAGCGAGCTGGCCGACATGCTTCACAACAAGCGCTACGCCAATCTGAAGCACGATCACGAAGCAGCCAAACATTTAGCGCAAATCTTGGATCGTGAAATCGATGATTCCAAAGATGGCCGCGATGGGCAGCAGTCCGCCACATTACGTTACTTCCTGGCCCGCGCACTTGGCGAGTTCGAGGTGCCGGAAGGCACCGAGACGCTGCTAAAGGCGGCCGAGACAAAACGGACAGCGGATGACGAGCTTGTTCGGCACGGCGCGATCGAGGCCATTGCGGTTCGTGCTTACGATTTACAACAGCTAGATCCGACCGAACAACTTTCACTTCCTGAAGTCGAGCCGACCTTGATTCGTCTTAGCGGCGACGAGGACGCCAACATTCGCTCCGTTGCCACTTACGCATTGGGGCAGCTCGGAAGTCCGGACTCGATTAAACGGCTCGAAGTGCTCGTGAACGACCCAGATCCCGATACGCGTTACAATGCAGCCATCGCGCTAGCGCACCGCGGTAATACGAAGTCGATGGAAACCCTCGCCGAAATGTTGGATGTTTCCGAACTCACGAAGACCACACAGAAAGTCGAGGACGACGCGAAAACGGATGACAACGACACCAATCTCAAGGCGGCCGTGATAGTCGCGAGTGCGCTCGATGCTTCCCACGCGCTGGCTCGCCAAAATCCACAGGCCGATCTATCTGTCGTGACGGAAGCAATTCAGCAGTTCAGCAAAACCGATCCGCAAAAACTCAAAGACGCTCACATCCCGACGCGAATCGTCTCCGATGCTGAGCATCTACTGAACGTGCTCAAGAAAGAGTAGCGACGCGCTCCTCGCACCTTTCTGCTACTCAATATTCCGACTCTGCGGATTGTGCCGGCTGTGCCGTGCAGAGCCTGTTCGAAAAAGCAACGATGTGAAGATGTTCCGTTGCTTTTGCTCACCATGTCGTCAGAGAATGACGTAGGCTTCGAAATTTTTCAAGATTCGTAAAGCATTGTCCGGAGAGTAGTTCATCTTTTGATAGCGGCGCAGCGAAGCAGTGCTGCCGTTTGCCTGGCAGCCGTTCGTTAGCCATGCTTATCATGGAGGAATTTCCGGCGACAGGGTGGTCCCAAGGGTCGACGCACGGACGCGATATACACTTATCTTGCGTGAGATCGCTGGGTCATGACTATTCGAACTCGTCTCGGTATCGGCGTTTGTTTACTCATTCTGTGCGCTATGCACGTCGAGCATGCGCGTGCGCAGTGCTGCGATACGTGCTACCGCATGGTCTGCAAAACGGTGTGTGAGGACCGGCAAGTCACGTACTATCGCCAAGAGTGCGAAACCGTGATGGAAGCCCGCGAAATCACGCGGCAAGTGCCGACGTACGAAACCGAAATGCGCGAACGGCGCTTCAAAGTGTTGCGGCCCGTTCAAGAAACGGCGATGCGCGAAGAGCGCTACACGGTGCAGCGCCCCACGTATGAAACCGTCATGCGCGACACGAGCTACAATGTCGTACGGAACATCGTCGAGACCAGCGAGCGCGAAGAACGCTACATGGTGCAGAAACCAGTTTGCGAAACCGCGATGCGGGAAGAGCGCTACGTTGTGCAGCGGCCCGTCACCGAGACGGCCTATCAGCCACAAGTTCGCACCGTGATGCGCCCCGTGACGCAGTGCCAGACACGCTACGTTGATCAAGGTTGCTACGTTGACCAAGTTGCCTGCACGCCCGCCGCGCAAACGCTGCCAGGTTTGGCTTGGGCTCCCGCTCAGCAAGTGGTTGATCCACTCACCGGCATCGTACAAACACAGCGCGGCGGTTTGACGTGGACGAGCGGTTACGTTCCGCCGCAGCAGGTTGTGCAACGAGTATGGCGACCGAATGTCGTCGCACAGCAATTTAACACCGTGAGCTATTGCCCTGAGCAGGTCACCGAACAGGTGCCGGTGCAGGTTTGCAAAATGGTGGCCGAGGAGCAGGTTCGTCAGGTACCTGTGCAAACCATTCGCATGACGCAAGAAGAAGTCGTGCGAAAAGTACCAGTGCAAACTTGCCGACAAGTTGTCGAGCGTGTGCCGCGACAGGAAGCGACACAAGTGTGCCGCATGGTGACCGAGGAAATGGTCCGCCAGGTGCCAGTCACGACCTGCCGTATGGTCGAAGAAGAAAAGGTCGAACCGTACCAGGTGCGCGTGTGCAAATGGGTTTGCGAGAAGCAAACCATCCAGGTGCCGCACGTGGTGCAGAAGCAGGTGCCCGTTACTTACACGGTAAAAGTGCCGCGGACGATCACGGTCCGCGTACCCGTCAACGCCTGCGACGGTTGATCATTGGAACGCATGCCGCGGCGCATACCGTGTTAGCAAGGACCAAGTTGACACTTGGCATCGTGGCAGTGAGACTTGATTCCGTGGCGAGTCGAGTCTCCACGTCAGCAAGGCAGCAGGACGCGCCGTGAGCGGTCGGTCTAATCAGCAATCAGAAAGTGTGATCGCCGGGCGTCGTGTCACGCTCATTGGCAAATTGGCGAGTATGCCTCGCCGTAACGCCGAGCAGCTTATTTGCGAGCACGGGGGCAAGCTCGTCGAGCACCACGAGGATTCGGAAGTCGTCATCGTCAGCGACGAGTCTTCCGACCCCAAATCCTTCCGAACCAATCGCGATCTCTTCGACGACGACCTGCGTGCCCGCGTCGCCGCCGGCGAGGTCGAAGTGCTGGGCGAATCGGCACTCTGGTCGCAATTAGGTTTGGTCGATTCAGGGCAGGGCGTTCAGCGTCTCTACACGCCGGCCATGTTGGCCGAGCTCGTTCAAGTTCCCATCGCAGCTATTCGACAATGGCACCGCCGGAAAGTGATCGTCGCTAAGCGCGAAGTCCAACGACTGCCCTATTTCGATTTTGAAGAAGTCGGCATTGCTCGCAAGTTGGCTCAGCTCTGGCGGGAGGGCAGCAGCTTGAACGCGATTGATCGACAGCTCCAAAACCTGGCGCGACTACTGCCGGGCACACAACGGCCGCTCACCGATCCCGCGGTCATCGTCCAAGGACGAACTTTGCTCGTGCGGCAGGGCGACAATCTGGCCGAGCCTAACGGACAATTCCTGATTCACTTTGCTGGCCATGAGCCGAGTCCCACGAGCGACGTCGCCTCCGATGCCCCGGCTACAATTCCCATGTCTGCGGCCGATGTGCTTCACAAACCGTCCGCACGACCAGGCGCATCACATCCTTACCTGGCTGAGGACTTGCGGGCTCTCGCTGCAGAATTATGCGGTAGCGGCCACCCCGAGCAGGCGATCGAAGCCTACCGGGCGGTCCTTTTTTCGGGCGATGCTACGGCCGAAGATCATTTCGCGGTCGCTGAATTGCTGTACGAGCAATCGGACCTGCCTGCCGCCCGCGAGCGGTATTATATGGCGATCGAGCTGGAAGAGGACTTTGTCGAGGCGCGAGCGAACCTCGGCTGCGTGTTGGCCGAATTGGGTGAACTTGGCCTGGCTGAGGCTGCTTTTCGCGGGGCACTCGAATATCATCCCGATTATGCCGACGCCCACTACCACCTCGCCCGACTGCTCGATCGTGCCCACCGCTCGAACGAAGCAATCTGCCATTGGCGATTGTTTGTCAGCCTGGCGCCGGCGAGTCCCTGGGCTGATGAAGCCCGCGATCGAATTGCCGAAGGCTAATAAGTAATGCGTGAGATACTTATCAACTACGAACAGGTTAACCCCACGACGTGGGCCTATCTCTCGTCGTTGTTGATGATCGCGCTGTATTTCAAGTTCAATCGCTTTTTCAGCATCCGCAATTTGGATTTGATCGGGTTGATCTCGTTGGCCCCCGCGCTGCTGATGATTCAGTTCGGCCAACAACATGCCGCGAGCTCGGCGGTCGTTCACGCCGGCTACATTTGGCTCTTTGTAGTAAGCGCACTCTTCATGCTCCGCTTGTTGCTCGATGCGCTGATGGTTCGGCGGCCATTGTTAGAGCCCAACTTATCGGCGGGCGGTCTCACGTTTCTCGGGATCTCGCTGTTCGTCTTTCTCATGGCGAACGTGATCACCGGCAAGCCCAATTTGACCGACGTCGCCGGTTCCGAGCGTGCGGCAGGCCTGCGACAACGCGAAGCCAGCGAAAAAGAGATGAACAGCCTGCGCACACATGGCCCCGGTTTCCCATTAATATTCTTGCTCCCGGAGATTTCGACCCAATCGATGCTGGGCGACAGCGCCCAAAAGGCGACCGTCGTAACTAACGAGGAGCAAACGAAAGCCGAAGTTGTTTCGCGGGTACACGTCGTCACCGCGCGTGTGATGGCCATCCTCTCGCAGTTGGCAATCTTGATCGGCTTGGTGCTCGTCGGTGTCCGCCATTTCGACAACATCAAAACAGGAATCGCCGCCGCCACGCTCTACCTGCTACTGCCTTACACCGCGATGTGGACCGGCAGCGTCACGCACGCACTGCCGGGCGCGTTACTCGTGTGGGCCATCGTTTTCTACCGCTGGCCATTCATGGCGGGTGCGATGATCGGCCTCGCTGTCGGCACGATTTACTATCCTATTTTTCTACTGCCGCTGTGGTTCAGCTTCTACTGGCAACGGGGACTTGTCCGATTCGTGTTCGGCATCTGCATATCGCTCGCGGCCGTGCTAGTCGCCGACGCATTCACGGCCGAAAACATGGAAGTGTTTCTGGCTCACCTGCAGCAGATCTTTAATTTCGGCATGCCAGCCGCCACCGATTTATCCGGCGTGTGGGCCCAATTCTGGCGGCCCGTCTACCGCTACCCTCTCATCGCCGCACACGTCGGCCTCAGCATAAGTCTCGTTTTGTGGCCCGCCCAAAAGAACCTGGGCACCCTGATCGCCTACTCCGCAGCCATGATGCTGGGCACGCAGTTCTGGTACGCCCACAGCGGCGGCTTGGCGCTCGCGTGGTATCTGCCGCTGCTAATCCTGACAATCTTCCGACCAAACCTGGAAGACCGCGTCGCGGTGGCAGTTGTTAGATAAAAGAAGGGGAGACACGGAGGCAAGGAGAGGGGGGAGGGGAATACGAATCCAATGTCACAATGAGTTGGAGGTGTACAAGAAGGCTTTCGACGCGGCGACGGCCATTTTCGAAGATTCGAAGTCGTTTCCGCGCGAAGAAATGTATTCTTTAACCGACCAAATCCGAAGGTCTTCTAGATCGGTCTGCGCGAATTTGGCTGAGGCTTGGAGAAAACGGCGTTATGAAGCTGCATTTATTGCCAAGCTCTCAGATTCAGAAAGCGAAGCTGCAGAGACGCAAGTGTGGATCGAATTCGCAGTTAAATTTGGTTTCTTAGATCGCGAAAGTGGGGCGTCACTGTATCAAGCATACGATGAAGTCCTGCGAATGCTCGTGGCGATGATCAATTCGCCGAATACATGGACCATCCAAAAGCTTTGACCTCCTTGTCTCCCACTCTCCCAATCTTTAATCCTACTGATCCCGCCGCACATCCACCGCATTCGCCTTCGCCTGCGCGGCCAGCCAGCCGCGCCACTGATCCTGGTCGAAGTCGAAGCTCGTGCCGCCGGACATGCCGATCAGCGCATCCAGCACCGCTCGATTTCTCAGCGATTGATTGACAAACTGCGGCCCGTTGCCGCCAAAGCTGAACGCGTTGCTATCCTTCGAAAATGTGTAGGCGTGCTGATCGGGGTTCTGATCGCTGACTTTCACGCGATGCTTCGTGATTAGCGCCTCGATGAGCGGACCAATCGTATCGTGGTCTTTAATTTGACCCAGCGCCGCGGCTGCCCGATTAACGGTTTCGTTGTTCTTATCCTTGAGCGCTCGCACGTACGGCGACGAAATACCTGGCCGCCCCGACTTGATCAAGCTTTCGAGACTTAGGTGACGAATCTCATCGTCTGGGTCGTTGAGTGAAAGGTCGACCAGCGCACTGATTGCGGCCTGACTATTAAGTCGCCCTGCCGTTTCGATCCATAGCCGTTTAAGATCCAGATTGTTCTCGCGTCGCAGCACGGCCACGACCGCATCCGCGGCAGCCGGATCGTTCAGCGCCTCAATTTCCGTCAGGGCCTTCGGATCTTGCCGTCGCCCCGTTAGTCTGCTGCGAAGCTGCTCGATGCGCTTATTCCAATCCGCCTGCGTCAGCCGCGACTTTTTCTGCCTCTCCATGATCTCAACCTGTTGCGGCGTGACGTACTTCCCCTCGTACATCACCATCCCCCGCGAGGCCATCACGTCATCGCGGTTCATCCACTGGCCATCTTGTTGACGGAAGCCAAGTGCCGCGCGAGCCTCCGCATGATTCGGATTCAATTCCAGAATCCGCTCGAGATGGGCCTGATACTCGTGTTGCAGCTTGTGCTGACGACACCACTCCGCCATTTTCTCATGACCTTCCACGGTGTCTGGCGACGTGAGCGCCAGTTTTTGATACTGGGCTTCTGCGTCCGAGGTAGAATCAATCCGCGTGACTTGCGACCGGGGAAGCGTCAACCGTCCACCATCAGTCAGATCAATGACAAACGTCGATTTATCGCCGCCTTCAGGGGGTTGAACTTTTCCTTCAACGCGGCCCCCGCCGGCGAGATCGACGACGTCTGCCCGGATCGGCGTGACCGACAGCGCAAAGTGCCACAATCGCTAAAAGCGGCCGCGAAAAATTTAGAAGCTGATCCCGATTCATCGTTTGTCCGCGCACGCGACTGCCAGGTTTTGGAATGCCATGCGACCCACCCTCTATTATACTGCAGCGCCAGCCAAATGAATGGCGATCGTTTCCCGCCTTATTACCAACAAACATCGTTAAAAATGAGCGAATCCACCAAGCAGCATCGCTGTGAATCGCCGAAAACGATTCGGTCTGCCGTCATTACGATCAGCGATACCCGCACGCTGGAAACCGATCGCGGCGGCCAATTGATCGTCGAGTTGATGACCGCGGTTGGCCACGAAATTACGTCGCGGCACATCGTCCGCGATGATCCCCGCGAAATCGAACCTCTGCTATTAAAACTGGCTGATGTCGCAGCCACTGACGCCATCCTAATGACCGGCGGCACCGGCATCGCCGCCCGCGACCGGACGTTCGAAACCGTCAGCAGTCTTTTGACGAAACCGATGCCTGGCTACGGCGAACTATTTCGCATGTTGAGCTACGAAGACATCGGCCCTGCCGCTATGCTCAGCCGCGCCGTCGGCGGTGTGCTTAACAAAGTCGTCGTGTTCACAATGCCCGGCTCCGTGGCCGCCGTCAAATTGGCAATGGAAAAGCTCATCGTTCCCGAAATCGGCCATCTCGTGTACGAAGCCCGCAAGTAGAACCACTACGCGGCATCTCGCGGACGCGAGCGCCCACGCCGTCGACGAGTGTTACGTCCAGCTTGTCGATTCTCCGCTGCCAATATCTGCAGAACCTGCTGACGCAGCTTGTGATCGCGCACTCTGCAAATGATGCAAGGCAAATAAACGCGATACCCACAACGCCGGCACCGTACCGGCGGCGAATTCGGCGTCAGCGGCGAATACTTTCCAAGCGCCTCGCGGCCATGCAATCCGCGTCGACCATTGGCGATCGCGCTCACTGTTCCTCGGCTCACGCCAAGCTGGTCCGCTATCTTGCGGTGCGATAGTTCGCCTGTCTGCAGCAATCGATCGATTTCTCGAATGAGTTCTGTCGTATGCATAAGTGCGTTGTTTGATTGATCAGCCGCCGGGTACCCTCTGGGTGGCTAGCCCCCGGTTTGTTGTGGATTGGTTACGGTAACTCGCTTAGTCGAGCGCCTAAAAATCCCCGTGCTCAGGTTGTGGGTCCCATTCGTCGTCATCAGCGATGAACGCATCCCACCGCTCATCGTCAGGATCGATCTCATCTAGTTCGCTGTCCTCATTTGCTTCATCCTCATTCTCGATCTCGGCGTTCTGCGAATGCCGGTCGTCATCGTCTCGCGGTTCAATTTGTCGTTGCATGGTGTGTCTTTCATCGCTGGCCAGGAATGACAGCAGACAACGCCGCTGCCAGCACCGCGCAGAAAAGTAACACAATCGGCGGCCAAATACTATACGTATGTTCAGTATTATGTGGGTTTTATGCGGAGAGCCTGAAATACCCGTGAAAATCGCTTGGTGATACGGCGTCAGAAAGTCGTCCGACGCACAGCCCAGCCGATTCGTTTAGAGCTAATAAGCCGGTCGCACGGTTCCCATGCTGCCGTTGCAACGCGGCAAAGCTTGCGCTACCGGCAAAGCTATATTGCCATGAATCCCGCAATTTCGGCCGCAAGAAGGGCTGATGTTGGGAACGCCCGGGCGTCGATAGACGTAACTAAGGCATGGAGTGCCGACTGGGCGTACGGAGTGCGCCGCCCGAAGTGTCGGTTGCCGCGTCTTGGCCTTCTTAGGTCAGGCGGCTCGCAATGCGAGGTAGTTCCATGCCATTCTTTCTTATTCCCTCTGCGCTCGGCGTATGTTTCTTTTTGATCTGGGCGTTCATCGGCGGCATGATGATCCGCGATAGTCACCTCGCCGCGCAGCGCGAAGTTGATTCCGATATTGCAAGGCTCCCCAGTCCGATTTCACGCGGTCCGCATTCGATGGCACGGCAATCGAAGGGTAATCGCGCAAGACACCGCTCGGTCCGCTTAGCGTCTTAGTGTGTGCCGTGGCGAAGTACGGCGCACGACGAACGAACGCTCGAGCAAACTAAAATGCTGAGCCACTAGCGCGATCGGCAAGTTCGTCGGTCGCGTCCTTTAACAACAACGCCATCGTCGGTGATTGCTTCTCCAAGGCGACACGCATGTCGCTGTTGAGCCGCTGATTTTCTTCGTCCGCACGGTAGTTGTCACCCAGATTGACATATACAACGACCAGCCCCGCGATGGCGAACGAATGAAACTCCGGCGTTGCCACCAGCTCCTGCAGCGGCTTGATGGCTTTATTGTATTCCTGCGTGTGGATGAAATGGTAAGCTAAGCCTTGCTTCGCGAGATTGCGGGCGTATTCCGGCGCATCCGGAAAATAATCATTGACGGCTCGCCAGGCTGTCTCCGTGTCGACGTCCTTCGCCTGGTAGAGCTGCCCCCACACGCTATCTTCCTTCGGCGGCCCCACCTTGGCGCCCGCCCACAACGAACGTGGTCCCGTAGCAATTGCAAGTGCGGCCCCGAGCAAGGCACAGCCCACAATCCCGGCAATCCACCATCGGCGCGACGGCCGTTTCGGCCGTGTAATCGCCATGGTTCGCATTAGCTCATCAAGCCGCGAAGTGGCGGCCGAGCGATGATCGGCGGCCATCAGGATTTGCGTGAGCGATGTCGGATCGGGCGTTGTGGCCCAACCTTCTGCGGCGCCCTCGCCCGCCAGCGTGTGCAGTTCCATCAGCAGTGCCGAGGGGTCGCTAAAGCGATCGTCGGGCTTTTTGCCCATCATCCGCTCAACCAACGCGGCTAGTTTTCGCGGTACCCCTGGCCGGCGTGTTGCGAGCGGAGTCGCAGTTTGATTGAGATGTTGCACCGCGACGGATAGCGGCGAATCACCACTGAACGGCGGCTCGCCGGCCAGCATGTAATACGCCGTCACCCCAAGCGAATAAATATCGCTTCGCGAATCGAGTGGCCGCCCCTCGATCTGCTCGGGACTCATATACAGCGGCGTCCCCATTGTCACACCCACTTGCGTGAGATTCGCCCCGCCGTCGCCCTGCACGCGAGCCAGCCCGAAGTCGGCAACTTTCACCTCACCGCTGCGGGCCAGCATAATGTTTTCTGGTTTGATGTCGCGATGCACGATCCCTTCGCTTGCCGCTTTTACTAGTGCCCCTGTCACTTGGCGAAGTATATCGAGCGCCATTTGCGGCGATAGCGATCCGCTGCTGCGAATCACTTCGCCGAGATTACGGCCCGGGACGTACTCCTGAGCAATGTAATGCACTCCGTCGTGCTGGCCGACCTCATAGATTTGCACAATCGAGCCATGTACTAGCGCCGCCGCCGCCCGCGCTTCGTGATCAAAGCGGCGGACGTAATTCGGGTCGCGCGCCAGGTCGGCATTGAGCACCTTCAGTGCAATTTGCCGACCAAGTGACGTTTGCTGCGCCAAATACACCTCGGCCATCGCGCCGCGACCGAGCCGGCGAAGGACAAAGAAATCCTTTAAGTTTTTGCCAACGAGGTCAGCCATTGAAATGCAGTGCGAAAAACTACGGACGCTTATGGGACGACGATTATTCCGAATTGGTAAAAGTGTTGATCGAACGAAGCTGCGCTCGTTATCTTCAAATTGTCGACCAGCACCTTACTCGTACAATCTGTGAAACTCCAACCGGCGGCGACGTGCTGTCGAAAAGTAATCCATGCCCGCCTGATTTGGTTGGCGCTCAGATACTGAATATGCGCGATCGTCTGATCAAACAGTTCACGCCCGGCATCGATTGCCAAGTGGGGCCGTTCTCGCACTGAAATCAGCGTCAAGGTTTCGTCGATGCAATAATCGGACGTGAGCAGCGGTTGAGAATTGGCTGCAAACCAAGCCGTGATGCGGTCGTGATTTGGATCGCGTGTCACGAAGCGTGCGAACCAGACGCCCGTGTCAGCAAAGATCATTTACCATCCCCGTACAACACGCGGTCGTGATCGGCGCCGCTGAACGTATCGCCAGGATTTTCATCCGGAACCGCGTCGATCCGGGCAAGAGCCTCATGATATCGGCGCAGTTGCTCCGTCGTCATAACATCCGAGCTGGGCTCCGTCTGCTCACGGACAACGATCGTAACCTCGGTGCCGTCAGGAAGCGACAGGCTGTTGTTGGGTACAATCATGCCGTTTTCGTAGCGACCTTGGATTTCCATGCCAGTCATTATAGACAGCTGGCACTACCGCTGCATCCCGACATTTTCCAGCACCGCCGCCGCAGCTTCCGAACGATTCAGAACGTAATAGTGAATCCCCGGCACGCCGGCATCTAGCAATTCTTTCGTTTGCCGCGTCGCGAATTCGACGCCAATGTTGAACTGCGTGTCCACGTCGTCGCCCGCGGCTTCTAACTGCTGCACGAAGGGCGCCGGCAATTGTGCTCCACACAGCGAGGTAATCCGCTTGATCTGCGCGAAATTCGTAACTGGCAACAACCCCGGTACGATCGGCAAGCGGATTCCCAGCGCCTGGCAACGATCTCGAAACCTAAAAAAGTCTTCGTTGTTGTAAAACAACTGCGTGACAACGACATCCGCCCCAGAGTCGACCTTACGCTTGAGGTTCGCCAGATCGACATCGTGGCTGGGTGCCTCTTGGTGTTTCTCAGGATAGCCCGCCACCGCAATGCCAAACTCCGGAAACTCTTGGTGAATGAGCGTCACTAACTCATTCGCATAACGCAGCCCCCCCGCAATCGCCGTAAACGCCGTATCGCCTTTCGGCGGGTCGCCACGCAACGCCACTACATTTTGCACCCCTTGCTCGTGCGCCGATCGCAAATACGTGCGCAATTCGTCGACGGTGCGCCCCACGCATGTCAGGTGCGTCGCAACGGGGATCTTGAATTCCCGATGCACGCGGGCAACGATCTCGAGCGTTAACTCTTGCGTCGAACCGCCCGCCCCATAAGTGCAAGTAATGAAGCTGGGCTCGAAATCGATCAGCCGCCCAACGTGCTGAAATAGATTCGCCACACTCTGCGGCGTTTTGGGCGGAAAGAGCTCAAACGAAAGGCCGAATTTGCCCGGCCCATATGCGGCGGAAAGCGTCATGGAGTGATTTCATCGCAAGTCAGAGGGGATGCTGCCAGTTTAGCAGAGGGGCTATTTGTCGGTAGTGGGAATCGTCACGCCAACGAACGCCACCGTGGCACAAGCGACGCAGTCCGCAACGCATAACCCCTACATCGGGCACCGATTGGAGCGCGGTCCGGTTATGGCGGTAATGCCGACTAAAGCGGCGCTTTCGGAGCTCTCAAAACTAGTGGCAAGCTAAGCTTTCACGAACAGTTTTCCTCAGTAGTTTCACCGACCAATAAGGCCGGCCGGCAGCATTGCGGATATCTCCATGGTTAGCGGTACGCTCCTACTCGTCCTGGGTGGTTGCCTGATCGGCGCCCTCCAATTGACATTGGGAGTCGCCATTGGAATTTGGATCCGACGAACCGACACGAAAGCCGCTCGCCGCGGTCAGGAAGACTTCCAAGAGGCGGGGGCGATCGCCAAGCGATTGCAAACCTTAGCGAACGAAATGGTGTCCGTCGTCGGCGAGCATTGCACGGAGCTCGAAGAAGCGAGTAATTTGCTGAAGGTCGAGGGTCATCCCGCCGGAGACGCGATCGCCGATTTGGTGATGAACGTCGTCGGCAACATTGTGCACAGCAACCAAAGCCTGCAGTCTAAACTCGATACGGCCGAGAGCCGCTTGCAAGAGCAAGCCGTTGAAATCGAAGCCCACATTTCCCGATCGCTCACCGACCCTCTCACGGGTCTCCCCAATCGCCGCGAATTTAATGAGCGATTGGAAGAGCGGATGAGCGCCTGGAGTCGTCGACGCGAAGCATTTTCGTTGTTGCTTTTGGATGTCGACCATTTCAAGAAGTTGAACGACGTGCACGGGCATCTCGCCGGCGACCAGGTGTTGGCAGCTTTAGGAAATACGTTGCGTACCGCAATTCGCCGCGAGGATGCCGCCGCCCGCTACGGCGGCGAAGAGTTCGCGATTCTGCTCCCCAACACCTCGCTCGAGCAGGCAGCGCTCGTCGGCCGGAAAGTGCGCGAGGCTGCCAGCCAACTCGTCATCCAACACAATGGGCACCGGATTGTGATCACCGTCAGCGGTGGCCTCGCGACAATCCAATTAAATGAGCAAGTCGACTCGCTGATCCAGCGCGCTGACGCAGCGTTGTACGCAGCCAAAGCTGCCGGTAGAAACTGCTCGTTCGTCCACGACGGCGTCACCTGTCGCAACGCCGATGGCCGCTCCGTCGAGGTCCCACCGCAGGCCACACGCTTGGTCGAATTCATTAACTCGCCCGACGCCACGAAACCGCACGCCGATCCTGCTGTCGACGACTCCGCGCTCGAATTCGGCGACTACTTGCAGCGTGAATCGATTTCCACGACACTCGCCGAAACCTGCAAAGAGCTACGTCGCTATCTCGAAAAACGCAGCCAAAGCGACGAGCCGACGCCAATGGCCCCACCCGCATAGCGGGCTTCCAGCTATCTTTGGCGGTCCATGGCTGACCTTCGATAGTCGCGCCCACACTTCGCTCTTGAGCGCCCTCTTTGCCCATGTTCCCAAAGTCTGCGTCAAATCGGCCTTGCCCGAATAGCTAGCTTTGGCGCAGACTTACGAGGTTACGCACGGCATCTGGCGGATCGGCCGATTGCGTTATGTCTGGGCGAAGGAATTAAACCACATGAGTCAACTAGCGGTGGGACCACGCAAACAAACGATCGAGCGGCGAAACTGGACGGAAATCACCCCGCAAGCTCTGTACGACAAGTGCCAGGCACTTGCCAAAAACTTGTGGTGGAGCTGGCATCCCGAGGTCGTGAACTTGTTTCGCGACCTGGACCCCATCAAGTGGCGCAAGATCGACCATAACCCGATCGTCCTGCTCGCCGAAATGACACCCGAGCAGCTCGCCGAGCGCGCCGCCGAAATGGTGCTCTACACCCGCATCAATCAGGCTCATCGGCGACTCAAAGACTACATGAACGACACTCGCGCTACCTGGGGTTCGCGCGAAACGGGCGTCCTCGGCTCGCGGCCTGTCGCTTATTTCTCCGCCGAGTTCGGCCTTCACGAATCAGTTCCGATTTACTCCGGCGGCCTCGGCGTTCTTTCCGGCGATCATATAAAGAGCGCGAGCAGCCTCGCCGTGCCGCTGGTGGCCGTCGGTCTGTTCTACGACCAAGGCTATTTCAAGCAACAGCTCGATGGCAGCGGCTTCCAACAGGAAGAATATAAGGACACCCGCGTTGAAAATCTGCCGATGGAGCCCGCCATCGGCGTCGATGGCAAGCAAATTATCGTCACCATCGAAACGCGCGATGGCGGCCTGATGGCGAAAGTCTGGCGGATGCAAGTCGGCCGCGTGCCGTTGTACCTACTCGATTGCGATGTCGAAGGCAACAGCCTGCAAGACCGCGACCTCACCTCGCGCCTCTACGGCGGCGACATGCGCACCCGCATCCGCCAGGAGCTGGTGCTCGGTGTCGGCGGCGTAAAGGCGCTTCGCGCCCTCGGCATTATGCCGGGCGTCTATCATCTCAACGAAGGCCACAGCGCGTTCGCCCCGCTCGAGGTCATTCGCCAGCGCATGGCAGACGATGGTCACACGTTTGATGAAGCTCTCCGCGAAGTTGCCCATCACACCGTTTTCACGACCCACACGCCCGTGCCCGCCGGCCACGACCGCTTCCCCTCGAACTTAGTTGAAGAACACCTTGGCCCGCTCCGCGACAAGCTTGGCATCTCGCCCGCCCAGCTTATGGGCCTCGGCCGCGTCGAACCGCAAAATGAACATGAGCCGTTCTGTATGACGGTCATCGGCCTCAAACTCTCGCGCCGCGCCAATGCCGTCAGCGCTTTGCACGGCGACGTCTCCCGCCGCATGTGGGCCCATCTCTGGCCGTGGCGTGTCGAGGAAGAAATCCCCATCGGCCACATCACGAACGGCGTCCACATTCCGACCTGGCTCGCTTACCCCATGCACCTGCTCTACGACCGCGTGCTCCGCAGCGATTGGCAAGAGTGGATGGGCGACACCAAGGTGTGGCAAGCGCTGTACAACGTCGACCCGGGCGAGCTTTGGGAAACACACTGCGACCTCAAGAATCGCCTTCTCGATTTCGTTCGCCGCCGCGTCGGCCGCCAAACGCGCCGTCGCAACGAGCCCGATGAAATCATCGAAGCCGCTCGTAACGTCCTCGACCCCAACGCCCTCACGATCGGCTTCGCCCGCCGCTTCGCCACGTATAAGCGGGCCGACCTGTTCTTCCGTCAACTCGATACTCTGGCCGAACTGGTCAACGACCCGCAGCGCCCCGTGCAGCTCATCTTCTCGGGCAAGGCTCACCCGGCCGACGAGCCAGGCAAGCATCTCATCAAGAAGATCGAGAATCTCCGCCATGATAGCCGCTTCGTCGGTCGCATGATCTTCATCGAAGACTACGATATCAACGTCGCTCGCCACTTGGTGCAAGGTGTCGATGTCTGGCTCAACACGCCGCGCCGCCCGAAGGAAGCCTCCGGCACCAGCGGCATGAAGGCCGTCCTCAATGGCGGTCTCAACTTGTCGATTCTCGACGGTTGGTGGGCCGAAGCCTACAACGGCAAGAATGGCTTCGCGATCGGCGATGGCCGGCAACATGTCGACGACGAAATCACCGACGCTCGCGATGCGCAAAACCTCATCAACGCGCTGCGCGATGAGGTCATTCCGCTCTACTACGACCGTGACGCCGATGGTCTGCCACGCCGCTGGATCGAAATGATGGTCGAATCCATCGCCACGCTAGCCCCTCGCTTCAGCGCCCACCGCATGGTCACCGACTACGTCCGCAAGTGCTACCTGGTCGCCGCCGGCGGCCTAAGCTCCGAAATGATCCGCCGTTAGCTATCGCTCAGTGTCAGCTTAAGACTTTAGCGCGACAAGACAAACAGAACCAAGTTCAAATCTAACGTCCGCAAAATGAAAGCTATTCGGGAATTTTTCGTCGAATATCCTTGCAATCGATTCAGCCTGTGGTACAAGTTGACGTAGTGCCGATCCCTGGTGCAATTTGAAGGAATATTAGCGCAGCAAGTTTCGCTTTAAATGACTCGACCAAAAAGGCGTTGCAACTCCCTTCATCGGAGGGGAATTGTAACGCCTTTTTCGTTGACTGGCGGGGCGGCCGCCATGTGAGGCGTTTCTGGGGATTCAGGACCAAGTAATAGGACACAATCGCGAGTGACTCGACCTGTCAGTTGATTTTTTGTAGTCCGGCGCACGGCACCGGGAGTCGCGTTCGATTTGTTTTCTGTTTTCCTGAATTACTAGAAAGGTTTCACATGCGTACACTTCTTTCAAATTGTATCGCTCATCTTGCTTCCAAAACGCAGTCCGTTGCAAAGATTTGCCTCGCTGTTGTTACGGCAGCGGTTCTGTTCGCTACGGTTTCGGTTTCGCATGCCGCTTACAGTTTTCTAACTGTTTCGGGCAACAACGTGCCGGGCAATGGTGCATTCAGCCAGTTTAGCGGCGCAAACGGCACGATTTCGGTGTCGCACCAATTTTCAGCCGGTGGAAATGGCCCTCAAGATAACATCAACAGCGCGATTATTCCTTCGGATTTCTCGACGGTTCCAGTATTTACAGGGGTTGGTCCTGTGCAGGGACACCTGGCTCAAACCCAGTACGGCGCCAATTCGAAAGTAACCTTTACATTATTCCCCACTTACACGATTACGCCCGATACAGCGTTTGGAATGTGGAACACGACCGATGAAGTGGCGCAGCCCGCGTATCGGATTGAATTCGTTGATACCAGTAACAACGTGATAACAAATGTCAGCTTCTTGACCCAAATTGGAACGGGCGACAACACGGGCTCTGCCGGAGTGAATGGAAGGCACCAGATGGTATTGAATCCGCTTACTGGCGATATTTCGGCCGGCGCCACGATCAATGGTGGAATTGGGATTCATACGAATGCGCTATTCTGGAAAGGGATTCCGGCCAATACAAAATTGATTAACGTGTACGGAAATTTGGGTCCGCTGTCGGGAAATAACGTTGGCGACGGCGTCGGCTACTACTTTGCAGAGCTCGCAGTCCCCGAACCATCAACGATTGCGTTAACCGCTCTCGGCCTGTTCTCGCTCCTCGTCAGCCGCCGGAAACGTAACTAACACGGCAAAGAAAAAGGGGGCAGAACCTTGCACGGATGCAATACGTTCTGACCCCCCTTGTATTTCTCGTCAGCAAGTACGGCCGTCTTGTGCGTTACCCGCGATTAGCTCGCGGCTCGCGATTTCCTAAACCGACCATCCGACCCGTGCAACCGCCGCCACCTGCAATTGCCAATGCAAGGAGCACGAAAGAACAACTAGTCGGCTCCGGTTCGGCCAACAGACTTGCCGCACCGCTCCCAATCGCCATTCCAAAATGCGAGCGCCACACCGTGTAGTCCCCCGCGTCAATCTTGCCGCTGCGGTTTCCGTCGGCAGCCAGGTATGTCTGACTATTCGTAGTGTTTCGCCACACGACGTAGTCGCGCATGTCAACGACGTTATCTGCGTTGTAATCACCAGGTAGCGGAGTGTCGACTTGTGTGACGGTAAGTACCGAACCCGTTGGGAAATTCGTAGACGATAAGCTATACGCGAACGGCGTCCCATCCGCCAAGATGCCCGCCAGCGTGACGTTGCGATTTGTCACAGTGAATGGCTGCCCGTTGGTTAGTGAGCTGAGCGTAACGCCTCCCACGGTAAACTCCCGACCAGTAAGAGCAATCGTGCTATTGTTACTTCCCACGGGACCGCCTAACACGGAGCCGCCCGATATATTGATCTGGCCGCCTGGGTACGCCACCGCGTTGAAAAGACTGCTCCCAGGCAAAATGTTCACCTGCGATCCGGAATAAGCGAACAGCGTTCCGGTGAGCGAGCCCCCAGACATATTCACCACACTACCGGCAAAAGCGCCGAAGCTTGTGGCAATTGTTCCACCAGTCACGTTGACCGCTGTATTGGCAACCTGAAGTTCTGTGCCGACTGTTCCGCCGGCAATATTGAGTGTCGCTCCGACAGCTGCAAAATGATCCGGCACCACGCCGCCCGCGACGACCGTCATTGATTGGCCTTGCCGCAACCCGCGCGGCGCACTTGCCGAGCTGAGCGATATCGGCGTCGTGTCGATCGGCGGCAGCGATACGTTGCTTAGCTTCAGTCCGCTCGCGCTGTCGCCGGCCTGATTTCCCATAATGAACACCGATCCATCACTGAGCGTGCCGCTCAAGACCGAGGTTCCGCTCATCGTTACGGTCGAACCAGCGGCCGCCCCGTTGAATAAGAACTCGCCACCGACGAACGTCACATCACTTCCAGATGCTGCGATAAAACCGTTGCCAAACACTCCGCCCGACACATTCAACTTGCTTCCTGAGCGAGCGGTGAAAAAAGAACCAAACGATCCGCCCGAAATCGAAGATTGGCTGCCCGATTTCAGCTCAATTTGCCCACCTAACGTGCCGTTCGAAACGTTGAGCACGGCACCCGACTCCGCCGTAATGAATGGTCCTACATAACCACCCATAATCGTCACCGTGCCCTGGTCATACACGTGCATGCTGTTATCACTGAAAACTGCCGCACTATCACTGATCGAACCTCCGGCCAGAGTCACCTGACCGCCCTTTACCGTAAGATTCCGGCCCACTTGCCCGCCAGTAATACGCATCCTATTAAATAACAGCGCGTTCATAGATTTTTGCTGAGCAGACGGTTTGCATCAGTTCGGTGTTCATGACGCTGATTCGCCAGGCCTGCATTACGGCTTGTTCGAGAGCCTCGGCGTCCCGGTAGGCCCGGTTTGACCAGTGGTGGCTCTTGAGGTAATGCCACAGATTCTCGATCGGGTTGAACTCTGGGCTGTACGCCGGCAGTTGAATCGCCGTGATGTTGGCCGGCATCACAAGTTGCTTGCCGCGATGGAAGCCGGCCCCGTCCCAGAGCATGACGGCGTGCTCATCCGGAGCTAGGGTTTGTGAGAATTGACTTAAGAACGTGTTGATGTAGCGGGTGTCCAACCGCGGCGCGAGCAGGCCGTCGCTGTGGCCCGTTTCGGGACACACCGCCGCCATCACCCACACGTACTGATAGGCCGTCTGCCGCACGGCCGAGGGCCGCGAGCCGGTCTTGGCCCAGACGTTGGTCGTCGTCCCTTGCTGGCCGAAGCGGGCTTCATCTTGAAAGTAAATCCGCAGGCGTTTGCCCGGATGCGCCAGGGCGATCTGCTCCAACTGGTGCGGCAACGTTGCCAGGAAGGCCTGCTGCTTGAGCGGATCGGCCAGGTCATGCCGGGGCCGCGGACGCAGGTACGAATAGTTCAGCTTGTGCAGCAGGTTGTAGATCGTCGGCAGCGAACGCCGCTGGCCGAACTCGACCTGCAAGATGCGTTGAAAGTCCTTGCCACGTAGACTGCAGACTTGATCCTCGGGGCGGGGGCCAGCCTCGATCCGCGCCGCCAAAACTTGCTCTTGATCCGGCGTTAATAGCGGTCGCGGCGGCGTGCCCCGTTGCTCTTCCAAGGCCGACAAGCCTTGCTCGTTGTAGTCGTAGACCCGCTGCTGCACCACACGACGCGAGAGGTCCAGCGCCATCCCAATGCTGGGAGCCGTCCAGCCCTGCTGGGCTAAGATGATGATCCGCAGATTGCGAAAGAGATAGGCGTCGTTGGTCTGCTTCTGCCGCTCTTGCAACTCGCCGATTGAATGCCGACTCGACACATCCATGAGCTACTCCTAAAAAAAGGATGAAGCTCTAGGTGTATTGCGCGAACTGGGAATGCGCAAGGGCCTGCGCAGGAAGCGCGCTGCTTTTTGTTAGAAAGCGTATAATATTCACCGTGCTACCGTTGCCCGCCAAGAAATGGGTGCCAATACTGCCCCCCGAAATATTGACCGTTGATTTATATACGCTGCCGAACTGCCCAATCTGTCCACCCGCGATATTCACCTGCGATTCGGACGCCTCGAAACCATTGCCCATCGTTCCGCCGTCGATCTGCAGAGTCGCACCAACCGTCTGGAAGTTTCTATTCAACGAGCCGCCGCTCTGAAGCGTGAGACTTTGCCCTTGTCGCAAACCATCGGCGACGCTCGCATTGGTCACTACAATCGGCGTCGTATCGATCGCCGGTAGCGCTACTGGAGTGAACGTCACGCCGCCAAGATCATCTCCCATCTGTGGCGTGAAGATAAAAGGCGATCCGTCAGCCAACGTGCCGGAAAGCACGTCCGTCGCGCCGAGATTAACCGTCGATCCGGCGAACGGCGCGCCGTTTAAACGAAACTCCCCGCCTGACACGCCGACATTCGCCCCCGTTGGTGCGCTAAACCCGGTTGCGAATGACCCGCCGCTGATTGCAACATTGCTGCCGACGTCGGCCACGAATGTGGGCGAGAAAAGTCCACTGGAAATTGTCACATTCGAGCCGCTACCGGCCTCGAAATCGCCGAAAGTGGCAGCGCTCACAAACGGCCCCGAAATATTCATGTGACTGCCTGCACCGGCGTAAAACTGCGCGCCAAAACTTCCGCCAGTAATATTCACCGCGCTACCGTCGAACGCTCCAAACCTGCTGCCAAACGTTCCGCCCGATACGTTGACTTGCACATTGGATGAATGCACTTGCGAGCCACCCGCCGTAAACGATTCGTCGAACGTGCCGCCCGAAATGTTTGCGGTAGCATTCGATCCAACATGAAAAAACTTTCCGAACGTGCCCCCAGAAATAGTCGCAGTACTTCCAGCCAGAATCGCAGGCTCCTGACCCATCGTGCCCGAACTCATGGTCAACTGCGTGCCCGCAATCTGAAAATAATTGCCGACCGTGCCACCAGTGACATTGAGCGATGCCCCCACGGAATTGAGCGCATCGTGCAGTACGCCACCTGACACCAGCGTCGCACTTTGACCTGGTCGCAATCCATTTAAGTTACTGTCAGTGCTAATGGTCATCGGTGTCGTGTCAATCGCCGGTAGCGCGGCCGACACCAACTTCACGCCCTCGAACCTGCCGGCCGCGTCTGGGACGAAGATGAACGGCGTCCCATCCTGATACGTTCCCGTCAGGATGTCGGTGGTTCCCAGCGTAACCGTCGAACCCGGTGGCGCTCCCCCGTTGAGTGAAAATTCGCCGCCGACTAGCGATACGTCACTCCCACTGTGAATGTAAAGGCCCGGAGCGATTCGACCGCCGGAAACCACGTCTACGGTTCCGGCCTGGAATTCGCTGAACAGCCCGATATACCCACCACTAATGTTTACATGCGTGCCGGCGTTCGTTGCCAACTCATTCACTTTGCCGCCAGAAATGTTGAGCACGCTGCCGTCCAAACCTTCGAGCACTTCGCCGATTGCATCGCCAATCGAGCCGCCAGACATATTGAGCGTGCTGCCTTACAGCGCTCGAAAATTATTCGAGAAGCTGCCACCACTCATGTTCACTTCAATGTTGATCTTATGAGCCTGGTATGCGCCGGCCAGAAAATCGGTCGCGCTCGATCCACCGCCGGCGGAAACATTCAATTGCGTGTTCGAGTCGATCGAACTCGGAACAAACTGCGGTGGCGAATCGATGATCGTCGTAAACTGCGCCAGCGCGCACCGCGACCACAAAAACAAAATCAGCCCAAGCCCAGCCCAAAGAATAGAGGAGCGTCTCACCAACGCGCTTTCGTGGCCGCTTTACCCGGGCCTCAATCCGAAACACCGGTTCGGCTCAGAGTCGGGGCAATCGGCTCGAATGTGGAGGTTGATTTAAATCCCGCCGCGTAGCCCCAGCCTAACACGCACGCGATGGAAAAGGAAGAAAATCAAGCATTTTCAGATAACCCAAAGGCTTTCGAGTGCGGTTCACCACGCCTTCGCAAATACCCCACCAACAAAACTGTCCCCGCGCCAATCAACGGAAAAATCGCAATCCGCCACAACCCCGTCGCGAAATCGTGATTCTTCGCGGCGTCACCCACAATCACCGGCCCCACCGTCCCGCCCAGATTTCCAACCATATTGATAAACCCAATCGCCGACGCCGCCGCGCCCGACCCCAGAAACAGCGTCGGGATCGCCCAGAACGTCGGCATGTTCGTATAGAGCGCACCGCCCACAACAAAGATCAAAGCAAACGCCCCGAGCAGCGGCGTCTGCTGATAGTAACTCACCACTACCAATCCGCAACCAACCGCAATCATCGGCACAGCAGTGTGCCAAATCCGCTCCTGTCGTCGATCCGAATGCCAGCCGTTGAACTGCATCCCGATAAACGCCATCACATAAAAGAACGCCGTAATCCAAGCCGCCTGCCATTCACTACCACGCACGCCGGCTTTCACAATGCTCGGCATAAACGTCGACATCGCATACGACACGAGATTCTGGCAAAAGTACACCACCGTTAGCAGCGCCACCAAACCCAAGTGCTTTTGCCAACTCCCTTGTTCCCGACTCGCTCGACCGTGATGCTCCTCCTCCAACTGCTGCGACAGCCACTCCTTCTCCTCAGCCGGCAACCAACGCACCGCCTGCGGCCGATCCGGCAGACAAAACAGCACGCCGAAACCCGCAAGCACCGCGGCCCCACCTTCCAAAATATAAATCCACCGCCAACCCGCCAAGTCGCCCCAGTGTACATGGTCGCTAATCCACTGCGACAGCGGCGTCCCCAGCGCATTCGACAACGGCATCGCCGCCATGAAACTCGCCATCGCCTTCCCGCGATGTTCCGGGTTGAACCACAGCGACAAATACATCACGACCGCAGGAAAAAATCCCCCTTCGAAAAATCCCAGCATGAACCGCAGAAAATAAAACTGGCTCTCCGAGTTCGTTGCCAAACCGTTCCAATGCCGAGCGACAGCGCCAATCCACGGCCAACTCGCGGCTTCGGGCAACTGCGGCAACCACCCAAACAACGTATGCATCAGCGGCATCCCCATAAATCCCATGAGCGCCGCGCATAAACCCCACAAAATCAGAATCCGCAAGAACACCCACCGCGCCCGCGCCCTTCAACGGTCAGCGTGCTCGGGATCTCCAGAATCCAATACCCCCAAAAGAAAATCCCGCTCCCAAACCCGACGATCTTGTCGTCGAATCCCAAGCCCCCATCCCCCGGCAACCGATTCATCCCAAACTTCGCGACCGAGATATTTGAGCGATCGATGTACGCCAGGATGTAGAGGAAGAATAGAATTGGCAGCAAGTGTACCCACACCCGCCGACGCGTCCGCTCACCAACCGTACTCGCCGCTGGCCGCCCGACCCAAAACCAGCGCATCAGCGCCTCTTCGACCGCGCCGCCACGGTAATCCGTCCCGCCTTCATTCCGCCTAGGCATCGTCACCTCACGAGAAAAGTGCGCGTCCCCTCATCGACCCAACCTGCACGCCATTTCGCTCCAACGCAAGTCTAAGCGCACCGACAGAATTCCAATAGACGGCGGACCACGTCCGCCTGTGCGCCACGCCCAACCTTCCCACCACTCTACCGCCTAGCACCCCCACAAACGATCTCGCCCAACCTTACTCCCACGAAATACTAACCAACGCTCGCCCGCTCACCCCGCAATCGTAACAGGGTATCCCGGTTCTTCGAACCTGGGCCGCCAACGGCGGCAAGAGGCAGTGACGCTAACGCCACAAGCGATTGCGCGCATCAGGGCATTGCTAAGAAATCCGTGGGTGGATTGTAAAAATGCGTGTATTGGTAACCGGAAGTAGCGGCTTAATTGGTTCCGAAGCCGTCGCGTTTTTCGATGAACTAGGCTTTCCGGTGACCGGAATCGACAACAACATGCGGGCTGATTTCTTCGGCCCGCAGGGAGATACTACCGAAAATCGCCGCCGCTTGCAGATGCGATGCCCCAACTTCAAACACATCGAGTTGGATATTCGAGACCGACAAAAAGTCGACCAACTGTTTGAAACTGGCCGTTTCGAACTCATCATCCACGCCGCCGCCCAACCGAGCCACGACCTCGCGGCGAAGCGCCCGTTCGACGATTTCGACGTCAACGCCGGTGGCACGCTAAACCTGCTCGAAGCCTGCCGGCGCCACACGCCTGCGGCGGTGTTCCTCCTCATGAGCACCAACAAGGTGTACGGCGACGGTCCGAATCACATCCCCCTCCGCGAACTCGAGACGCGCTGGGACTACGCCGACCCACAATATGAAAACGGAATCGCGGAAACTTTTTCCGTGGATCACACCCTCCACTCGCTGTTCGGTGCGTCGAAATTAGCCGGCGATGTGCTAGCGCAAGAATACGGCAAATATTTCGGCATGAAGACGGGCATCTTTCGCGGCGGCTGTCTCACCGGCCCGCATCATGCCGGCGTAGAGCTTCACGGCTTTCTGAACTATTTGGTGATGACCGCCCTCAAGGAAAAGCCCTACACCATTTTTGGCTATAAGGGGAAGCAGGTTCGCGACCAGATCCATAGCCACGACGTCATCAACGCCTTTTGGCAGTTAGGCATCTGGCAAAAAGCCGAAGCTTTCGTACCAAGATCAAAACCGCATCGGCGATCACATCTGCTGCTATTCCGACCTGCGTAAACTGCAGTCGCACTTCCCAAGTTGGAAGCTCACCTACTCGCTACCGCAAATCGTCGAGCAGATGGTCCAACTTATGTCAGGAGAAGGGGAGTCATTGCTTGATGTCCATCGCCATTCGACGCAGCCTTAAGCGCGGTCAGCCCGCTAGCGGCGACGCGCGGCGGACGAAAGTCACCAAGCAACTTGGCCTGCAACACACCTTCCGCCCCCATGGCCGCCCCAAAGAAAGCGAAATTAGCTTTAATTCTCACTTAATTCTCCTCCCAGCTCAGGAACCAGGATTTGAATCTCTTCCGACCAGGTTGGAATAACTGCTCGCCTCGGCATAAAGCGAACAGCGGATCGTAAGAATATTGAAAGTCGCGCAATTCCCGCTGGATTTCACGGCCGTTTTTGGGCACGATGAAAAATGCTTGTTGGGTCCACTTGTTCTCATCGAATTTCAAGGCCATTCATGCGTTCTCGCAAAGTCGTACCGGTCGCCTTCGGCATCCTCGTCGGTGTCCTAAATCCGTTTGCCAGCGCTCAGAGTAGTATTCCTCCGAACGACGCACGAGCCGCAGGGCTCCTCGCGGAAGCTTCAGCGCCAGCTAACGACTCGCACCCTGCACCTGCCGTACCTAGCAAGCCCGCCGATCCACTGGCCGAATCCTTGAAGCTGACCCCCGACTCCAAATCGCTACCACTCTGGACCAAGCCAGATTCCTCCGCGGCCTCAAGTCTTGCGCAAATCGTTCGCCGCGACTCATCCGCCATTTTCCTGGTCGGGAAGAGCGATGTCGGCACAGGCACAGCATTTTTGATTTCCAAAAAGAATCGCTTGTTGGCTACGAACGCCCATGTCGCCGACATCTTCAATAAAGGATCGGGCGAAATGCTCGCCTACCAAAACGGCACTGCGAACGCCTTCAAAGTTCTTAAGGTTTACTATCACCCCGGCGTCATGCGCACGTCTCAGGGGGTTGTGGTCCGAACGGCTAATCCGAGTACCGGAACTGTCTTTTGCCGTTCTCCCGATGTCGCCGTATTGCAACTGGCCGATGGCCCTGAGCTTCCCGAAGAACTGCCGCTTGCCTCGCGGGAAGAAGTCTACGATCTCTTCGCCCAACCGGTCGGCATGCTCGGCTACCCCGCCTTGGACACTGGGAGTCTGCCCACGCCGGGTCAAAAAGCCGAGGCCTCTTTCCGTGAGGGAGTGATCAATCGTGTTGCCGATTTCGCCAACGATGCAGGCGCTAATCCCGACCGGCAGCAATATCTCCAGCACTCCATGGCCAATTGGTTTGGGTTCAGTGGTTCCCCTATTTTTCTACCCAACGGCCATGTCGTGGCCCTCAATAACTCCGGCGGCACCTTCACTCAAAATGGGCTATCAACGACGCTCGCCTGGGGCATCCGGGCGGACTGCCTTTGGGAATTACTCAAAGCCAATAATCTTCTCGACAAAGTAAACGTGCCACCGGAAGCCGCCGCTGTCGACATTACCCGCTTCTCACAACCCGACCCAGTGGTGGAGCAGCTCCAAAAAGTAGACCAACTCCTCATCGACGCCAGAATCGATCTGAAGTTTTCCCGCTATCAAGCCGCCCTCGATAAATGCAATGAAGCGGCTAAAGAAATGCCCTACTACGCCGCGGTGTACGGTTGCCGCGGCAACATGTATCTCGATATCGCCGGGCTGACCTTCAAACCTCATGATCCAAAAATGCGCCAGTATCTTCAATCAGCCTTGGAGGATGAGAACAAAGCTGTGCAACTCGATCCTTCCAATACCGACTACTACCTGGAAGTCGCCACGGCCAATTGCAATCTGGCAAACATTTCCAATCCCGCGTCTGCCAAGCGTGTTGGATCAACCGAAGCGGTCCAACTCGCCGATAAAATAATCAACGACTCCAGCGTCGTTCCGAATAATCGCATTTATGCCTACCGCGTTCGCGCCAATGGCATGGGCTACACGCCGGATTCGTTGGCCTATTTGCAGAAAGCCGATTCCATTTCCCCTTCCGACTATCGCGTGAAATGGAGCCTTAACCTCTACTACGCGGTAAATAAAAACCTTAAAGAGTCTCAGCGTCAGAAAGCTCTCAGCGAGAAATTGAGAGAGGCATCCGCCAAAAGCGACACCGCCTATCTGCTCGCCACAAATCGTGACGAATCAAAGCGCGATGGCAAGCGCGCCTTCCAACTGGCCTCGCAGGCTTGTGTCAGCACCGATTACAAGTGCTATTTTGCGTTATCCGCGCTGGCGACCACCTACGCCGAACTTGGCGACTTCGATCACGCGATCGAGTACCAGAAGAAAGCGATCGCGATTGCTCCAGAATTTCGGCGTGTCGAATACACCAACCGCCTTGCCTCGTTTCAAGAGCTCAAACCATGGCGGGGGCAATAATGCGTGGACAGTAAAGGATTCAGAACGATCCAGAATCAGTTCTGACTCTTCTGCCTTTCCTTTTGTCTCTCTAATCGACGAGCGGTCACGCCCACCCCATATCTAAATTCGGGCCAACGTACGGCTCACGACTTGCTCTTCTCGATTTCGTCGGCGTGGAAACGCCTGCTTTCGCCGTTGTCCATCAAGACAGTAACCTCATTATTCTCCCCGACACTTTGCACGGTGCCCGTCAGCACTTCCGTACGTTGCAGGTCAAGTTCCCACGATGTGACATGAACTCGGTCGCCTTCTTTGTACATCGCATCCATCGCATCTCCTCGGACTGGAAAACACCGTGGCCTGCTTTCAGACTATTACAATCGAATCGATCGCACACCGTCAATCGTCGTCGTCGCCCTCCACAATTCCAGATCGATTACGTCTAGTGCCAGTCGCGACTCGGACGCGACTCGAATCAAGCATCGAGTCGCGTCCCTTTGTCGCCTGCAAAACTCACACGGCGCTCGCCAATTGCGAGTCGAACGCGAAGCCTGGTTCAATCGCATCGCGGCGACTCACGGTTGGCGCCTCTGTGGCCGTTGCCAACACGGAATCAGTCGCGGCAGCCTGCTTTCCACGTCGCAGCAGCGAAATGACCGCCGGCAGGCCGACCAGCCCAAGTACGATCAGCGTGCCGATGACGATATAACCCAGCGTCTCCGCGGCGACCATCGGTCCGAACATCATCACCAGGGCTGAAAACTTTACAGTCCCCACGTTGTGTAAGGCGTGAACCACCATTCCCGGCTTCACCGAATTCGTCCGGTAGGCGAGCAGGCCCGTGACGATACCCAGCGGAATGACCGACACAATGTGCGTAAGCGAGTCCAAGTGCATCACCGCAAACAGCAGCGTCGAGACACCGATTGCCACCGTCGGCGACCAGCGCTCGAGGAACCGCCGCTGCACGTACCCGCGGATAAGCGTCTCTTCGACCAAAGCCGGTACGATGCTTATCAGCAGGCTCAGCAACAAAATCCCCCACACCGAACCCCCTTCCACCACGGCCGAAACGGGGCTCGAAGGCATGGCCAGACCTGCGAACACCACCGATAGGATGGAAATTGTAAGCGCTGCCGCAAGCGTGAAGGCAGCCAGTGCCGTCAGCTTCACGATGCCGAACTTACGGCCCGAGGGCGGCAACAACCCCAGGCGCTTCTTGAACGGCTCCTTCGAACGCCGCGCCGCAAGTACGACGACTACCGCCATCACCAATTGAAACGGCAGCAGCGTCACAATCAGGCTCACCACCGGGTTCTGAAAGATCGATTGGATCTGCGACTGGATCGCAGCTTGATCCATACCCATCGCCCCCATGACAACACCGCTGACAAATCCCAAGGCAACCGCCGCGATAAATACCGCCAACTGCCCCGCGATCACCGCGAGCAGCAACGTGGCAAACGCAGTCCATACACGCGGTCTGCGCGGTTTCGTAATCTCGGCCAAAACCGACTCGGAAGCTGACTCAATTAGTTCGGGAGTAAGTGACGGTGAAACAACAGTTGCAGTGCTCATTTTCGGGTCTCCATAAATGTGAGGTAAAGGACGGCCACCGGAGGCGTCCCATGAAAAACGGCGGCCGCAAACGCAGCCTCTGCCTCACTCTCTAACGGACAAAAACCCGACTGTTACACC
>CAVTEJ010000036.1:0-241765 GCA_963733705.1 uncultured Planctomycetota bacterium
TAGCCGAACTTCCCCAACGTTTCGACAAAATCCCTCGGGCGGCGATTTTTGGGGAAGTTTTTTTGACGTAAGTCGTGACGTGGTGGCGATGCGTCCGGAGTCCGTGGAGGTATTTTGTTAGCGAGGGCGTGTAGTGGAAAAAAGCGTTGGGAATGGCCACTAACATGTGGGCATGTTCCTGCGGCCCCATTTTCGTCGTCGCAACGGCCAGCGCGAAGCGTATTGGGCGCTCGTCGAGTCGTATCGCACCGAACGTGGTCCGCGGCAACGGACGGTGGCTTATCTGGGGCTGATGGACGAGGCGGGCCGGTTGGGCGTGGGGCAGGCGGCCGAGCCGCAGTCGGCTTCGCCGCAACAGGAACTCTTTCTGGAGGACCAAACCGAGCCGCGATTCGTCGAGATCGACCGCACGGGAGTGCGGGTCGAGAACTGCCGGCAGTTCGGTGGCCCTTGGCTGGCGCTGGAGTTGGTCAAGAAGCTCCGCCTGCCTGAGTTCCTCAAACGCACGATGCCGCCGGGACAGGAGCATGTTCCGTGGTCGCTGACGGCATTGATTCTGGTGATTGGTCGGCTGTGCGAGCCGTCGAGCGAACTGCACATCGCCGAACACTTTTACCGGCAGAGCGCTTTAGCCGACCTGTTGGGTGTGCCGCTCGACAAGGTGGACGACAACCGACTGTATCGCGGGCTGGACCAACTGCTGCCGCACAAGCGGGCGTTTGAGGCGTTCCTCAAGGAGCGGTTCGGCGAGTTGTTCGCCATCGAGTACGACCTCTTGCTGTACGACGTGACCAGCACGTACTTCGAGGGGCAGGCCGCCGCCAATCCCCTGGCGCAACGCGGCTACTCTCGCGACCATCGGCCGGACTGCAAGCAAGTCTGCATCGGCCTGGTGGTGACGCGTGGCGGCCTGCCATTGGGCTACGAAGTGTTCGCGGGAAACCGGCACGACTCGACCACCCTGGAAGAGATTGTCGAGACGATGGAGGCCCGTTACGGGCGGGCCCAGCGGATCTGGGCACTCGATCGCGGCATGGTCTCGGAAGAGAGGCTCGACTTTCTGAAGGCGGGAGAGCGACAGTACATCGTGGGGACGCCCAAGTGCCAACTTAAGCGGTTCGAGCAGCAGTTGGCCACGCAGGATTGGCATGCCATCCGCGACGGACTGGAGGTCAAGTTGTGTCCCTGCCCAGACGGCACGACCGAAACCTATATCCTTTGCCGCAGCCGCGATCGTCGCCAGAAAGAGCAGGCCATGCATGAGCGTTTCGAGAAACGCATCGAAGACGGGCTGACCAAGATTGCGGCCGCTTGCACCAAGCGTCGTCACGAAGTGGGGCCGATCGAGCGCCGCGTGGGACGCTTGCTGGGACAGAACACCCGGGCCGCGGGCTTGTTCGATGTGCAGATTCACGCTGCGGAAAACGGTGCCGCGCAGATCGCCTGGCAGAAGATCGAGAAGTGGCGGGCCTGGGCCCAACTCAGCGAAGGTGCCTACGTCTTGCGGACCAACGTCAGCGGCTGGAGCGACGAAGACTTGTGGCGGGCGTACATCCAATTGACCGACGCCGAGACGGCCTTCCGCATCCAGAAGAGCGACCTCTCACTGCGTCCTGTCTGGCATCAAAAAGAGAACCGCGTGCTGGCCCACATTCTGGTCTGCTTTCTGGCCTACGTGCTCTGGAAGTTCCTCGGCCAACTCTGCCAGCAAGCCGGCCTCGGCAACGAACCGCGACGCGTGCTGGACGAACTGAGCGAACTCCGCGCGGTCGACGTTGTGTTACCCACCCAAGACGGTCATGAAATCCGCACCCGCTGCGTCACGCAACCGAGCGATCACCAGAAAATCCTCCTCGAACGCCTCGGCCTGGAACTCCCTGGCCGTCTGCAAAAAGCCGAGTTGTAGTGGAAAAACCGGGGCACCTGCCGTTGCGGCGCAAGGACTTACGTCAAACGTTGGGGAAGTTGGGTTAGCTTTACGTTGGGCAAGTCCAAAGTCTACGCCAGCTTCGTGCGAGTGCCGCGTGATAATTCGCTGATAATGCTGGTCGTGTTCGGCGATGAAATGGCGAACAATCCCAGCCGTTAATCACCTACTTCAATCCGCTGATAGTTGAGCATCGGACTCTGAGCGCCCGTCGGGCTCGTAGCCGTAACCGCGCAACTAAGCACGCCGCGAACGGCGTAGGAGTGGTGTGCCGCATCCGCAATTGTCGCCTGCTACATCGTTAGAACCAGTAGCTCACGCAGTTTTCGCAGTCGTTTTTACTTGCGCGGCTATGCCCCGGACGACGGAAATTGCCTCGGCGAAGGTGGTGACGACTCTGCTGGCGGCGTCTTCAACAGGTTCAGCGAGCATCTCTTTCTGTGCTGCGGATGTCCAGAATCCGACGACGATGGGCAAGTCTGGATAGCGGCTGCGGAGGCGGCGCCAAAGCAGGCGGCTGTCACGCGGGGTGATGGGTGGAAGAACCGAGATTACGACGATGTCACTTTCGGTTTTGGCCACGCTATCGACCAATTCGCTATTGAGTGACTTCGCGGCGCCGAATTCGGCTTGGAAGCCTTCGGCAATGAGGAGTTGCGCCAACATGCGCGAGGCCATTTCGTCGGCTTCACCGCGGAGAGGAATGCATAGAATGCGTACTGGCTCGGTCGCCGGGCCTGCGGCAAGTTCGTTGGCATTCGTCGGCGATTCCTCGGCTGCCTCCGCGAGGACTTTGGCCCGCAATCGATCGGATTCTTCGCCCAACTCGGAGATCATATCTTCAGTCGCCTCGAGGACGAATGCGGCCTGGTCGTCATTCAGCAACTCGGAGTGACGGTCTTGCTCGGCGAGCGCCAGGGCGGGCACGAGCACCGAGTCGTAATACGCGACGAGTGATGTCTCCCTTAGTTGTTTTTGAGCCAGTTTGAGCGGTTCGTGGTAGTCAAACGCCAGGAGTCGCTGGTATGTACGCTCGGCGTGTGAAGTGGGTGATTGGTCGCCGAGAAGGATTTCGAGAAACCGGAGCTGGGGCACATATCGAGCGGCAACTAGCAGGCAGACGGTCATGGGAATGGAAAGAATCAGCCCGACCGGTCCCCAGAGCCACGTCCAAAAAATCGCCGCGATCATGACGCCGACAGTGGAAACGCCGGTATTGCTTCCGTATACGAGAGGCTCCACCACGTTATTGCAGACAAGTTCAACAAGAAGATACCAACCGACGACCAACAGCGGCTGCGTCCATCCGGGAGACAAGGCGACAGAAACGATGATCGGAAGTGTCGCCGAAATCCAGGTGCCGATGTAGGGAATGAAGCGCAGCGCGAAGCCGAGCACACCCCAGGTAATGGCGCCCGGGACGCCGATGATTAGGAGCCCGATTGCAATAACCAAGCCGTAGCCGGCGTTAATCAAAAAAAGCGTGCGGAGGTATTTTCCCACGCGGCCGGCGACGTCGTGCACAGCTTCGCTCGTCGCGTGCATGTGCGAGCGGCCGAAGAGTTGGATGAGTCTGCTGCGTTGGCTTTCGCGGTCGAGGAGCAGAAACAGCACGAGGACGATTACCATGCCGCTGGTGGTGAGTGGCTCGATGAGTCGGGCGAGCCACTCTTGAACTTGCTCAAAAGTCGAGGTCGATTGATCGACGACGGTGACTTCGACGGAATCTTTTTTGTCGCCCGCATTAGGCGAGCTTTTGGCAACCGTAGTCTTTCCGTCTTTGGAGTTGGCGGGAGGATGGTTCGTTTCAACTTTTACGGTTTCTTTTTTGGGCGGGGTGTTATCGCCTGAATCTGTGCTCGGTGCGGCATCATTGGAGTTTTTGCCGTTTTGGCCGTTTCCGTCATTTGGGACAGCGCCCTGCATTACAGCGTTGCGGATATCAGTAAATGTCTTTGACATCATGTCGATCGTGGGCGAATGAGGCTGTAGCGATTTCAACTTATTGATAAGCTCCTTTTGTCGCTGCGTTCCCTGCAGCTCATCGCTAACTTGCACCAGTTGATTGGTGACGACCCAGCCCAGCGCTCCCATCACGGCGAACGAAATGGCGACGAGTGAAACGACGGCCACGACGCGCGGGATTCGCCAGCGCTCGAGTCGATCGGCCAGCGGCGTCAACAAGAAACTGATGAGGATCGCCAACGACACGGGCAGTAGTATCGACTTCGCGACATAAAGCGAAGCCACGGCCGTGATCATTGCCACGAGAACGAACAGCGGTGACGAGCGTTGTTTCATGCGAAGAGTCGAAGGGAAGAGAGAATTGGCTAGCTTGTATCGTACTACCAATGCCGAGCGCTTGCAGGCGAAAGCCGAGATGACTCGCTTTGATTGGGAATTACTCGGCGACGACAGCACATATAGTCGCTACTAGAAGCTCACACGCGGAGACGCCGGCCGGATTCTCACGCATCCGATACGACTAGGACGCTTTTTCGGCGGGCGGTAAATGAAACTCGATGGTCACGCCCTGGCCGTCGCTGTTGTATGCACGAATCCCGCCGTGGTGAGCTTCGACCACTTGCTTAACGAGTGCCAAGCTGAGGCCGATATCGTTCTCTGTGTGTTCGCGCGACGCGCCGTCGTCAAAAAGGGCGGATATTGCCTCGGAAGATAAGGGCGGGCCGTTGTGTTGGACGCGGCATCTTACTCCGGATCCAGCATCGTCGATCGTTTCGACTCGCACGACTCCGCGCGGCGCACTGTTTACGGCATACGCGATTGCGTTTTCGAGCGCATGCGACAGCAAACCTGCATCGGCAAAGACGCGCAAGTCCGCGGGAACATCGTTCACCAATTCGACGCTGGAAGCGGAGATCACGGGCTGAAGATCGCCGACGATCTTTTCAACGAGCGGCCAGAGGTCGAATTCGCGACATTCCAGTTTCTGATCGGCGCTCGATGATCCGCCGTTGGTTTTGATGACGTCGATTACCGATTTTTCGAGTTGCTCGATGTTGCGACGCAGCACGGCAAGCAGTTTTTCCGCGCGATCACCCGATCCCGGAGAGGTGAGCGTACGTTCGATGATACGGGCGGTGAGTGACACCGCTTGCAGGGGCGTGCGCAAATCGTGGGCGACGAAGGCGATGTGCTCGTCGCGGTGCTTTTTGATTTCTAGCGAGAGCTGTGTGGCGTAGGTTTGAACTGCCAAACCAATTGCTTCATCGATTATTCGATTGACCACGCGCAGATCGTTGCCGTGAATGACAATACCCTGCTCTTCGGCAACATCGTGGACGCAACTCCGAAGGACGTTATATTCGGCGACAACCTCTTCGACGTTAAAACCGTCGTGTAGGCGCTGGCGACCGTGCGCAGGTGGGCTGCCCCGGAGAATTGCATCTTCAGCGACTTCATCGGGCTGCGATTCGAGCGCATCCGCCAACTCTTTAATGAGGATCGGCATGTGATCGTTGAGGGACGGCGTGTCGAGACCCTGCGCGGACGGAAGTTGGCGGACCTGACGCCGCCAGCGTGCGAGCAAAATGTGCTGGTGTTCGCGAACGAGCGAACCGATTTTATGTAGGCTGGCCACAGACATGCGTTTCCCTGAACATGCGCAACAAAGAGAGAAGTGAACCCAACCTAAAAGTCTACCAGCTAGGGGAAAACTCAGAAAGGATATTTAGATCCGTCCAGCAAGTTCGAGCCGTGTACGTACGAGTAGCGGAGGACGCCACGAACGGGAAGTTAGAGGACGATTTTCCCCATGGCAAAATCGGGGAACTCGGCGGACCCGATCGCCGTGCAGCCGTTGCGCTTCGCAAAATCTTGAGCGGCACCGGTAAATCGGCGGTTAATAATTACGGCGCAAGAGTCGCATTCTGCCCGGTTTTTCGCGGCGATGGCTTGTTGAATCGTTTCACTCGAAACGGTGTGGCCTTCTCCCTGAGTGAGGACGGCGACACGCCGATTGCCGAAGTCGACGATCAGGTTGGCGTCATCGCCGGCTCGGCCGGTACGCTCGGCTTTCGCCCCCAAGGTGCGGGATACTTCGACGACGAAGTCCTCCCATTCGGGATCGCACATGTGCTTCCAATCGCGCTGCAAGAGGGCCGCCTTTTGGAGCTTGCCCGATGCGATTTGGTCGCGGCGTTCGTCGAGCAGTTTTTGCAATTGCGTTTTCGTTTCGGTCAGCCGTTCGGTTTTTTCATTGAGGCGAGCGGTGGCAAGGCTGGACTGCGATTCGGCCTCCCTATACGCGGAGGGGAGGAGCGTATCGGCGGGGTGATATATGAACGATGCGAACAAACCGACGCCAGCGACGACTGCGAGCAGAAAAGCGAAAAATGCGAGAGGGTACGAACCGGTAATTAGATTGACGAAAACTAGCGCGACGATGCCGATTGCCATCGGGCCGAAGAGCATTACTGCGAGCGGCCAGAGGTTGAACTGGGCTGTGGGCTTGCGAATTGCCGTCGCCATACGGAGGTAACGTAGACGGCGAGCAGCTTTGCGGACGTCGCGGGCGATACCAGAGCGTTCGTTTTCGAGGCGAGCGACTTCTCGCTCCAAGTGCTCAATCTCGATCGTGAGCTGCGTAAGCGGGCGTTGGAGAGGAGATGTCGCGGGCATAGCGGGCATCTATTTGCTACGCGTCATACAAAAGAAAAGTGGCGGCGGCGAGTTCCACCTCATTCCGCCATTTACTTCTTGTCGGATTTGTCGGCAGCATCCGTCTTCGGTTTGAAATCGAGCGAGGCGCTGTTCACGCAATACCGCAGGCCGGTCGCGGTTGGGCCGTCGTTGAAGACGTGTCCAAGGTGTGCGCCGCATTTGTGGCAGATGATTTCGTCGCGGACCATGCCGTGGGTCTTATCGACGTTGGTGTCGACGACCTTATCGCTGGCGGCTTTGTCGAAGCTCGGCCAGCCGCAGCCGCTGTCAAACTTTGAGTCCGAGGTAAACAATTCGGCCCCGCAGACGACGCAGTAGTACTTGCCGGGGTCCTTCGTATTCCAGTATTTCCCGGTAAAAGCCGGTTCGGTGCCTTTTTCCTGGGTTACGTAGAATTGTTCGGGAGTGAGGCGTGCGCGGAGGTCGACGTTCGGTTTTTCGGTTTTGGTTTCGGTTTTATTGGTCATGGCTGGTTTGTTCGGCATTGCCAACGCGTAAACTAATAGGCAGAGTGGGATTGAGAGCACGAAGGCGTATTTTGCCACAGAGCACACAGAGCTCACCGAGAAGAGTTTTTGAACTGATGGCTTCATAACTTTCTCTGTGGCCTCTGTGTTCTCGGTGGCTGGTGTATTTTGCATTGTAGTAATTTGAGTTCGCCATGTCGAAATCGGAATCGCAGTTCATTTTCATGACTTGCCGAGTGGGGGCTGAGGCCGCGCTTAAGCAGGAGGTTGCGCGCGCTATGCCTGCATGGCGAGTTGCGTACTCCCGGCCCGGTTTCGTGACGTTCAAGTGCGCCGACGGGAAAACCCTTGGTGATAAAGAACTTGCGCAGCTGCACTGGACATTTGCGCACAGCGTTGGGATTTCGCTAGGGAAACTGTTGGGCGCCGAGCTGGCGCCTATGGCACAGGAAGTTTGGCGGCTTGCTGTGGACATTATGCCAACTGATGACAAAGCGGCGATCGACCTTCACGTGTGGCAGCGCGAGCCGGTGCTCGATGAAGATGGCGAGGGAACGTTCGGCACGCCGCTGAGTTTGGAGATTGAAGCGGCGATTCGGACGGCGGCTCCAGAGTCAGTACACATAGAACGCGAAGCGCCTGCACCGCGACGCGCGTCGCTTCGCAATAGTTTGGTGCTCGATGTCGTGCTTGTGGAGCCGGGCGAATGGTGGGTCGGTTACCATCGCGCTGTCCGCCGCAATGAGCGTTGGCCGGGCGGTGTGATTCCGGTTCGGTTGCCGCCGCATGCCGTGTCCCGGGCGTATGCGAAATTGGAAGAGGCATTGCAGTGGAGCGATCTTCCGCTCGCGGGCGAAGATGAATGTGTTGAGGTTGGCTGCGCCGGGCGGGGCGAGTCAGGCGCTGCTCGATCGCGGGCTGTTTGTTACAGGGATCGATCCGGCGGATGTTGATGCGGCGGTGAAGGGACATCCACGGTTTAGGCATTTGAAAAAGCGCGGCTCGGATGTGCGGCGGCAGGAATTCGTCGGCGTGCGCTGGTTGGTCGCGGATATGAATATCGCGCCTGAGGATACGCTCAGCGAAGTCGAGTCGATCGTCACGAATCCGCAGGTCTCGATTCGTGGCTTGGTTCTTACGCTGAAGTTTTCTGAGTGGGGCGTTGCGAGTCGGATTCCGGAGTTTGTCGAGCGCGTGCGCGGGTGGGGATATCGTGATGTCCGCACGCGGCAACTCGTAACCGGTGGGCAAGAGATTTGTTTGGTCGCGCTGCGTCGTAAGGCGTTGCGCCGGCTGAGTCGTAAACGAAAGCCAGTGAAAGCGGGCACGCCGGCGAGGCAAACGCGCGAGGATGGGTCGCATAGTGCGACTTCTGGCCCACATATCTGATCTACGAGCTAGCAGCTGCCTTCGCTAGAATCCGCGGCTTCCTGGAGGTCGCTGGATGTCTTGGTTGCGGTTCGCTGTCTTTGTCGCAATATGCGTGCTGGCTGGTTGTCGTGGGTTGCCGCATGCGCCGTTGGCACCGCTGCCAAACGGTCACGAAACGCCGGTTGGGCAGTTGGTGTTCCATAGCGACTTCGAATTGCCGGCCGACCATCGCCTCGTTCGCGAGTTGGTGGATGAGCGGGAATATGTCAGCAATACGCTCGGTTTGGCGGCGACACACGAGCAGATTCATGTGTACCTATTCCGCGATAAGGAACGGTACAGCGAATACCTGTTGCGAAACTTCCCGAGCGTGCCATCGCGGCGAGCGTTCTTTTTGGAAACTGACATGCAGCTTTCAGTGTACGCGCATTGGAGCGATCGCGTGGGCGAAGATCTGCGGCATGAAACGGCGCATGGGTACATGCATGCCGCGATTCCAAATATGCCGCTGTGGATCGATGAAGGGCTCGCAGAGTACTTTGAAGTTCCGCGAGGCTATCTCGGTTTAAATCAACCGCACGTCGAATTGCTTTCGGATTCGATCGAGCGCGACAATTGGAAGCCCGACCTGAAGCGGTTGGAATCGCTTACAGATTCATCGCAAATGGGACAGCGCGAATACGCGGAGTCGTGGTCGTGGGTTTACTTCTTGTTGAATTCGCCGCCCGAGCGTCGGCAGATTCTGACGGGATACCTGGCGGATTTACGAGCGAAGGGATCGGCCGAACCCATTTCAGCGCGACTCGCGGCGGCGAATGCCGACGCGGAGGGGCCGCTGATTAAGTACATCGCTACGCTGAAGAAAGACGGGTCGCCGCGCTAATTGCGGCTTCGAACCCGACTGAAATTGCTCGCTAAGCGTCTTTGCGGTAGACGATGCCTTCGTCGACTTTGCGAAAGCCGAGTTTTTGGTACAGCGCGAGGGCGGGAGCGTTGTGCTGCATTGTTTGCGCCTCCACCAGGAGCACGCCGCGTGTTCGTAGCCGTTCGAATGCTTCGCCGAGGAGATAGGTGGCCAAGCCATTGCGGCGTTCGGAAACGGATATTTCGAGATCGAACATGCCGGCGGCGGGTGCGCCCCACGAACTGGAGAGAGGTTCGACGTCCCAGAACCACACATCGGCGATGGGCGAGGCGCCGGCTGAGCGAGTGAGGTAGAAGCGGATACGCTCGAATGCGCCTGTCGTGCAGCAATCCCACCAATCGCGCAGGGGCGCCTGTTTTTCTTGGCAAACCACTTCGCGACGCAGTTGTCGAAGGTTGCGAGCTATCGGTGGTCGAAAACTGGCTAGCTCGAGCAGCATGACGACGACGCGATCGATTTCGCGATAGCCCGACTCGCGACAGGCGTCGTTGAATACAAGATCGCCCGCAAGGATACCTGGTAATTCGCTGCCGCCGTAAAGTCCCAAATAGAAAGCATTGAGCGGACGAATGCCGCCGGCGTAAATAACGTGAGCGCCGCGCTGGCGAAGGTACGCTTCGCTCAGGGCGAGCAACTCTTTGGCAAGGTTTACTTGCCGATGCGTCGCGCGGAGCATCAATTGGTAGGTTGTGCCGATTTCTGTAGAGAGGCGTGTATGATCGTCGTTCGCGCCGAAGCCGGCGTGGGCGAAACCGATCGGGATATTGTTTTCGAGCGCGACAATCAGCCCCGCCGGATCGAAGTAGGGCTTCGAAAAAATGAATTGTTCGAGAATGCCGGCCGTTATGGGCTGTGCGATACCGCGCTGCGACGGTTGGTCGCGCCAGATTTCCGCGATGCGCGGCGGGTCGGTATTGCGAAACGAGCGGAATTGATACACGGCTGCGGAACGGGCGAAAGCAAGGACCGAGGAGTAGTGACCCGCTATCGTATGCCGCGGATGGATGGGGAGACAAGGAGAAAGGGACAGGGGTGGAGGAGCATTTCGCTGGAATGTGGTCCTCTCGCTCCGCGAGATGACTACTCTACGCTACTTCGCGTTGTGGTTCGGCCTCGCGTTTTTTGCGGCTATTGGGTTCGCCTTTCCAACGGCGGTGAACCCACCAGTATTGTTCTGGCGATTCGCGGACGAGTTGTTCGAGCTGATCGGTGTACCACTGGGCGAGCAGCGGTACGCTGCCGTAGGCGAAGTTCGGGTCGACCGGATCGCAAATCGCGGCGGGGCCTACTTCGTAATGCAACGCTTTTCCGACACGGCGGGCGTAGCTGACCATCGTCGGCGCGTTGTTCGCGAGTGAGAAGACCGAAACCGCTTTGTGCGTAGAAGCCGGCTTGCCAAAAAAATTTACCCAGCATTGGCGGTCGCCGGCGGCTTGATCGCCCAGCAGCGTAAGGATGCCATTGTTTTCGAGAATGCGTTGGATATCCGCGCCGCTTCCTTTCTTCGGCAGCATGTACTGGCCCGTGCGGCCGCGGAAATCGTTCACGAATCGGTCGAGGAAACGGTTATCGAGCGCGCGGGCGACAGTGTAGGTAGGGAAGCCAAACAGGCCCATCAAGTAGCCGCCGAGCTCGAAGTTGCCGAAGTGGCCGGAAATGAGGACGAGTGGCCGACCGCTAAGGAGCGTGCGGACGAACTGTTCTTGGTGGACGATGTTCGAATGCTCGCGCCAGTTGGTCTCGTGAACCTTGCGTGGAGTTTGAGCGATTTCGGCAATCATCAAGACGAGGTGCCGCCACATTTCCCAGGTGACAGCGTCGCGTTCTTCGGCAGTCATGCCGGGAAAAGCGATCCGTAAGTTCTTGTCAACGACGTTGCCGCGAAGACGCAGTATGCGAGCGAAGAAGGTAGCGAGGATTTCAGCGCCCCGCTCGCACGCTGGCAGCGGCAATGCTTGAACGGCCGCTATTAGCATGCGGATGATTAGGTAGACCGTGAAATCAATTGCTGTGCGCCACATTGCTAAGGATTGTTGCACAGCCAATTGATTTCGCGGAAGAGGGATTCGGTTTAACGACAGCTCGAATGGGATCGTGCTATCACGAAGTCCCGAATTCTTGCGAATTCAGCTACGTATTAAGCGTGCTGTTCTGCGTGCCGGCCTTCGGCAAATTCCTCGACTGCTTTTGCACAGAATGCGGGTAAGTCATCGGGGCTGCGGCTTGTCACCAAGCCCTCGTCGACAACGACCTCTTCGTCGACCCAGTGACCGCCAGCGTTGCGGATGTCGGTCTTTATGCTGGGGTACGATGTCAGCGTGCGACTCTCGACTACGTCTGCTTCGATGAGCATCCAGGGGCCGTGACAAATTGCGGCGACCGGTTTGCCTTGTTTGAAAAAGTCGCGGACGAAATCAACGGCGTCCTCATTCGTGCGGAGCGTATCGGGATTGGCGACGCCGCCCGGCAGCACGAGGCCGTCATAGTCTTTGGCGCTGACGTTGCCGACTGTTTTATCGACGCGAAACGTGTCCGCCTTCTTGTCGTGGTTGTAGCCCTGAATCTCGCCGGACTTGATTGAGACCAATTCGGGCGTTCCGCCGGCGGCCTTTACGGCTTTCCATGGCTCCGTCAATTCGACCTGTTCGACGCCGCAGGTTGCCAAGAACGCGATTCGCTTACCTTTAATGGATTTGTTTGCCATGATTTGATCTCCAGATGATGTTGTTAGACGCAACCTGGAGAAAACTGCAAGTTTCATTCCACGTGTGCGATGGAGTTGCTGGGTGTGATGAGACGCAGAACGCACCAAAGCGCGAATCCAATGACTAGCGGGGCGATCCCGAGCATGGAGAGGCCACGAGCATAGTCAATGCTCGCGTACAGCATGTAGACGCAGGTTGCCGAGAACAAAATTACCGGCAGGGGATAAAGTGGCGTCGAAAAAGGCCGCTGGCGGTCGCGATTCCTGATACGCAGGACGATCACTGCCACGGTCGTGAGCAGACACAATCCCCAGTAAACGGGCGTGGACCCCGCCACCAATGTTTCGAATCCTCGCGAATGCTCGTCCCAAGAGAGCGGGGCAAAGCCGATTCGGGTAAGCCCCGCATCGAATAGATCGCGGCCCGCTGCACTTCCCACCAAGAGAATTAACAGTGTTGCGATCACCGCTTGGAGCGCGATTGCTGCGACCGGCGCAGCGCGACGTTCGTTCCATTTTCCGATCCACGACAGCGCCGGGTAATCGGCTCCCCACACGGCGTAGATTCGGGTGCCCGTTAAAATCATGCCGTTGATCGCTCCGAGCGCCGATAGGATGACGAGCAGGCTGATGATGCGCCCGGCCCATGGTCCGCAAACAATTTCCAGGACATCAGCGGCGGGAGTCGAACTGTGACGGGCGGCCTCGAACCCCAGCGTGTGCAAGTAAGCGATGTTGATTAGCAGGTAGATGAACGTGATTCCAACGATGCCACCGACGAGCGCTCGCGGCAGATTGCGGCGCTGTTCGCGAACTTCGGCGGCGACGTACACGGCGTGTGTCCACCCGCCGAATGCGTAGAGAACGAAAACTAGTGCGAGCCCGATGTTGGGAGCAGTCGGGGCGTGCGGCGAGACGTCTGCAATTCGGGCCGCGCCTTCCGGCAGTGGCGCGAAGACCGCCGCCAACATAATGCCCGTAAGACCTACAAGCTTGATGAGTGTGAGAACATTTTGCGTCCGTTTTCCTGCGACGACACCGAAGGCGTTGAGTGCCGATAATGCGAGTGTAGCGGCGAGCGCTAGCCACAGCGCGTACTCAGCCGCCGCCGGCCAAACGCGGCTGCAGTAATCTGCAAATGCGAACGCCATGATGCCGATGTTGCCGCTGATTACGGTGGTGATTTGGGCCCAAGCGAATAGAAAGCCACACCAGGAACCGAAAGCGCGGTTCAAATACTCGTAGTCGCCCCCATCTCGCGGGTATGTGGTAGCTAACTCGGCGTAGCAAACCGCACCGCACCATGCCAACATGCCGCCGACGAGCCACAGAGCGAGCGTCGTCCATGTTCCACCTGCGTTATCGAACACGGGCGCGGTAGCACGGTAGATGGAAGTACCTACGACGATGCCAACGATGATGCTGACAGCATCCCACAAGGTAAGCTGCGGGCGAATGTGCAACTCAGAGGCGGGGATTTCGTTCATAAGCGGAGGTCGTCCGGTGAGAGTCTAAACGTTGCGGGGGCTGAAAGCGCTTGCATCCGTATTTTGTCAGAAACTAGTATGGACTTTTGCCAGCACTTACCCCCATAATGTGGCGGGTGGGTTCAGCGAAAATGTCTCTGTTAGCCGTTCCAAAGTCGGCTGCCTCTGCACTCTTTCTGCCGTGCCTCCTGGCGGGCCGCCATTCCAGGCCCCTTTCTGTCAGCCCCGGAAAGTAAAACAGGGCTGTGTTTTTTGTTTGCTGGAGAAGCATGATGGGAAAGAAGTTGTACTGTGGCAACCTGAGCTATAACACGACGAGCTCAGACCTCGACCAAATGTTTGGCGAGTACGGCACGGTGAAGAGCGCCGACGTGATCATGGATCGTGACACCGGTCGCAGCAAGGGCTTCGGCTTTGTGGAAATGAATAGCGATCAAGAAGCCATGGCTGCCATCGAAGGCATCAATGGTAAAGAGCACGATGGCCGGACGTTGACCGTCAACGAAGCTCGCCCGCGTGAAGAGCGTGGCGGTGGCGGCGGCGGTGGTGGTCGCGGCGGCGGTGGTCGCGGTGGCTACGGCGGTGGTGGCGGCGGCGGTGGTGGTCGCGGCCGTTATTAAGCCGAACCAATTCGGATAATGAAACAATCGAACCCAGATGTGCCGTGAGGCGCATCTGGGTTTTTTATTTGGTGAGAGCTGTGATCAGGTCGGAGTGCTGCGGGTACTTAGTACGCAGTACATCGCCGTCGCCGAGTTGGAAATCAGCGTAATCAAAACCTGGCGCGACGGTGCAGCCCATGAGCGCCCAACTACCGCCGGGGACGAGGCGGCAACCTTGCCAGACGCCGGCGGGCACAATGTGCTGCGGTTCGTGCCCGGCCGCGAGGTCGTTGTGAATCGTGACGACACGTGTTTCCCCGCTTGGCCAGAGTTGCAGCATTTCCACGGCGTCGCCGGCGTAGAAGTGGAAGATTTCATCGCTCTTGACGATGTGAATGGCGGAGAAGGTTTCGGGCGTGAGCAGGTAGTAGATGCAGGTCGAGGCGGTGCGGTCGCCGGCATACGCCGCCGCCGAAATCATCAGCGGTGCGCGGTACGTTTCGCGAAAGTAACCGCCTTCGATGGTAAGCGGTTGCAGGCCGAGACGCTTGATGATTACTGCTGCGCCGTTCACCTATTCATTCACTTCAAAACGCACATTTGGCAGGGCGAGTTTGAATTCGTCGAGGTTATCAATGTCGTTGTACTTAATGGTTTCCAGATTCGGAATTGATTTTAGTTGTTTCAGCAAATCGTCGGTCGGTCTCGCGTAGTAGAGGCAGACTTCGTTCACGGAAGGCATCTTCGAGGCATATCCTAACAGCGTTTCCTCACTCTCGCAGTCATAGAAACTGATTACCTTGATATTGGGAAATTCTTGGAATCGCCGAAATTCTGGGGCATTGAGGTCCGTGTTATCGAAGTGCACGTAAGTAAGTTGACTCACGAGATCCTTATCGTTCGCGATCATCGACATTAACTCGGGCGAGTTAATCGTGGGGTACTTTGTCTCGCCGCGCTTCAATTCGGAAAAATATCTAACCGCCCGGTCGTGCTCGTTTCTTGCGATTGACTCTCTCACTAAGCGACGTTGACGGGGAATCTGCACTGCCAAGAACGCGGTCAGCGCAACGCACGCAACTGAAAGAATTATTAGGGTATTCCTACGGCACACAGATTGGCCTCGTGGTTTGCCTACAAAATAAACTTGCTCAAATCCTCGTCCTTCGAGACTTCTTCGAGCCGTTCCTTGACGTACGCGGCATTGATTTCGACGTGCCCCATTTGCATGTCGGGGGCTTCGAATGATAACTCTTCGAGCAGGCGTTCGAGGATTGTGTAGAGCCGGCGGGCGCCGATGTTCTGGGTTCGCTGGTTGACATCGAAGGCGTAGGTTGCGAGCGCGTCGACGGCGTCGGGTTTGAACTCGACGTCGACGCCTTCGGTCTTAAGCAGCGCGGTGTACTGCTTCGTGAGTGAGCTTTTCGGTTCGGTAAGAATGCGGATGAAATCGTCTTTCGTGAGGTCCTTTAGTTCCACACGGATCGGGAAGCGGCCCTGGAGCTCGGGCATCAGGTCGCTGGGTTTTGTTTTGTGGAACGCGCCGGCGGCGACGAAGAGGACGTGATCGGTCCGCACGTAGCCGTAGCGGGTGTTGACGGTCGTGCCTTCGACGATCGGCAGCAGATCGCGCTGCACGCCTTGGCGCGAAACATCCGCCCCGCGGCCCCCTTCACTGGCGACGACTTTGTCCATTTCGTCAACGAAGATGATGCCCACGTTCTCGGCCAGTTCGATCGCCTGGGCGTTTACTTTTTCGGCGCTGATCAATGATTCCGTTTCCTGCTCGAACAGCACGCGACGAGCTTCGGTGACAGTCATTTGGCGGCGAGAGACATTTTTCGGCAGCACCTTTTCGAGCATGCCTTGGAAGTCGAATTCCATGGAGTCGTTGCCGCCGCCCATGCCGGGAATCATCATGGCGTGGGCTTTTTGCTCGATCGTGACTTCGACGGTGCGGTTCTCCATTTCGCCACTAGCCAGCATTTGCCGCATTTTTTCACGGGTGCGCTCGAAGCGCTCTGGCGAGTTCGGCGAATCGACGCCGACATCGAAACTTGTCGGGTGCGGGGCGAGCAAGTCGAGGAGCCTCTCTTCGACACGGCGTTCCGCTTCAGGTTTTACCCGTTCAAGTTCTTTTTCGCGTACCAACCCAATGGCGTTTTCCACCAGCTCACGAACCATGCTCTCGACGTCGCGACCGTAGTAGCCGACTTCGGTGTATTTGGTGGCTTCGACCTTGATGAACGGTGCGCCCGTGAGCGTGGCGAGCCGGCGGGCGATTTCGGTTTTGCCGACGCCGGTTGGGCCGATCATGAGAATGTTTTTCGGCGCGACTTCGTTGCGCATGTCTTCCGCAACGCGTTGCCGACGCCAACGATTGCGGATCGCGATCGCGACGGCGCGCTTGGCGTCGTGCTGGCCGACGATGTGGCGGTCGAGTTCGGCGACGATTTGGCGGGGAGTTAGTTCCTTCACGGTGATTCTCGTTTTGATTTAGCCACAGAGGACACAGAGATCACCGAGGAGATAGTAGCTCTCTGTGGACTCTGTGATCTCTGTGGCGAGTTTCGATTGAATTATGTTGCGGCTAACTCTTCAACCATGATATTTCGATTTGAATAGACGCAGATGTCGGCAGCAATTTCGAGGGCGGCGCGGACGATTTCGGCGGCGGATAGGTTGGAATGGGCAACTAGGGCACGAGCGGCCGAAAGGGCGTAGTTGCCGCCGGAGCCGATGCCGAGGATGCCGTCGGTGGGCTGGATGACGTCGCCGGTGCCGGAGACGAGCAGCGTGTGTTGGGCGTCGACAACGGCGATCATGGCTTCGAGCCGGCGGAGCGCGCGGTCGGTGCGCCATTCCTTTGCTAATTCAGTTGCGGCCCGCGGCATGTTGGCGGGGTAGTCTTTGAGTTTGGCTTCAAATCGTTCGAGCAGCGCGAAGGCGTCGGCCGCCCCGCCGGCGAATCCGGCGATGACGCGGCCATCGGCAAGCGGGCGGATTTTTACCGCGTCTGACTTCATGACGGTGTTGCCCAGACTCACCTGACCGTCGCCACCGATTGCCACGCGGCCCTTGTGCCGAACCGTGAGAATTGTGGTGGAGCGGAATTTCTTGTCGTCGGATTGCATGATCGCGCCTGCCGTATTCATCGGGAAACTGTGGACATTCTCTCCCATTGTGACACTCGCGGCCAGGGGTTAGGTTGGCGTCATGGGAACGCAGCCTGCGGAAAAGACTGGGAAATGCGAAGCGCTTCCGCGTAGTCCGGAACTCATGAATCGCGAGGATTCGGCGCTCCTAGTGATCGACATGCAGGAGAAGTTGCTCGCCGTGGTTCCGAACCGAGCCCGGCTGATTTGGAATGCACGCCGATTGCTCGACGCTTCTGCGGTGCTGGGTGTGCCTGTCGCCGGTACAGAGCAGTATCCGGAGAGGCTAAGTGCCACCGTGCCCGAGATCAAAGAACGGCTCGGAACCGCTCCCGATAAACTCTGTTTCAGTGCAGGTGTGTGCGGCGAGATCTTCGAGCGCTGGAAAAACGACAGTCGATACCGTGTCTTGCTAGTTGGCATCGAAACGCATGTGTGTGTGTTGCAAACCGCACTCGATTTGGCGGCAGCAGGCTTTCAAACGTATGCGGCGGTGGATGCAGTCGGTGCGCGAAATTCGATCGATCACGAAACCGCCCTTCGCAGAATGGAGGCGGCGGGCGTGATCCTGACGACCACCGAGACCGCGATGTTCGAGTGGTGCCGCACATCTGAAGCGCCGGAATTCAAGCAGATTAGCGCGCTGGCCAAAGAACATCCGCCAAGCTGAAATACGGTATCCGAAGGCGGCAAATGCTACGCAGATAGCCCAGTTTGTGAATTGCGTAAGCCTCGACGTGCGTGGTAGATACGCTTCGGGTACGAATTTGGGCATGGGAAAACGCTCTCAACTGCATTAGAATAGCCAGCTTAGAAACTGCCGTGGGCAAAATGACGGAGCGTGCCCTGCCGGCGACGAGCAGAAACTCCAGACGAGTTTTTTACATGGATATCATTGAAGCGGTTGGCGTAACGAAGTCGTTCGCCAATGGCGCGATGTATGTGGACGCCGTCCGCGGCATCGACATGAGCGTTCGGCAAGGCGAGATGCTAGCGATCATCGGGCCCTCGGGTTCGGGCAAGAGCACGTTGCTCAATTTGTTGGGAGCGATCGAAACACCCACCACCGGCCACGTGTTGTTTGAAGGCACGGATTTGGCCACTCTGGGCGACAACGAGCGGACGCTGCTGCGGCGAAAGCGAATTGGTTTCATTTTTCAGGCGTTTAACTTGCTTCCGACGCTGACAGCGGTCGAAAACGCGGCGTTGCCGCTGGAACTCGACGGCGTATCTGAGAAGGAAGCCCGCGAACGCGCGATGGCGTCGCTCGAATTGGTCGATATCGCCGATCGCGCAAACCATTTTCCAAGCATGATGAGCGGCGGCGAGCAGCAACGTGTGGCGGTGGCCCGCGCGCTGGTGATCGAGCCAGCACTCGTGCTCGGCGATGAGCCGACGGGCAATCTGGACAGCGTGAATAGCGCAAGTGATGCGGCTGCTCCGCGATTTGACAGACACTCGCGGACAAACAGTGGTTATCGTCACTCACGACAACGATATCGCGGCCCAGGCCGACCGCACGGTACGTGTGCGTGACGGCCATCTCGAAGAGCTACCGCTCGGTTCTCGGTCGAAAGGTCCTGTCTATTACCCGCCAGTTGGCCGGGCTGCGAGCTGGAAATGATGCTCTATTGGCGATTTGCGTGGCGCGAGCTGCGTCAGCGGCCTAGTCGCCCGATTCTCACGTTGCTGAGCATCGTGATCGGGGTCGGCGCCGTCGTCGCGGTGACGATTTCAGCGGGTACAGCACATCGCGCATTCGATCAGATTTTTAAGACGGTGGCGGGGCAAGCGTCGCTGCAGATTTCCACTGCAGTCGGGACGACGTTTGACCAACGGATCGTGAACCAAGTTGCAGAAGTTCCTGGGGTGGCCGCAGTGGCACCGACCCTGGAAATGTCGACCAAATTACGTGTGCCGAAAGAGGGGGAAAAGGAAAAGATATTTACCATCTCGGCGGTGGGGGTTGATCCGGCCGTCGATCGAAAAATTCGCAGCTACGAGATTAAAGATGGAAAACCGCTGCCCACATCCAAAAAGGAAAAGTCCGGTGTTTTGCTCGAAGCGAACTTTGCCAAGAGCAAGGGCATTCAAGTTGGCGATAGCGTTACGTTCAGTTCTCGAGAGCAGCCGTTCGTCGATACAACGGTAATTGGGTTGTACTCCTCCAACGATATTGCGTCTGGCGGAGTCGGCGCGCCAATGTATCTACCGTTATTGGCAGTACAAGGATATTGGCATTATCCGGGGCTGATTAATTCTGCCCAAGTGAAAACTGACGCGAACGCCGATCCCAAGGATGTCGAGAAAGCGATTTCCGCGTTGCTGCCGTCGGGGGTATCCGTCGAGCCGCCGCCGACTCGCAGCGCAATGGCAGAGGAGACTTCGCTGTCAACGGAGCAGGGGATGCGGATGGCGCGCGGGTTCTCGCTGCTCGTTGCGGTCTTCATTATTACCAACACGTTTTTGATCAACGTTACGCAGCGCCGCCGGCAAATTGGGATCATGCGTGCGATTGGCGCGACTCGCTCTCAAATTTCGGGAATGATGTATCGCGAAGCGCTTCTAATGGGCGTCGTCGGTACGATTTTAGGATCGTTACTTGGGATCGCCGCAGCCCATTTTTTGACGCTGGCGATGGGGACGCTGTACCAATCGGATTTGCCGCCGATCCAGCTAACAGTGTGGCCGTTTTTGGTCGGGGCCGCGTGCGGGTTAGGGATTTCCCTGGTGGCTGCGATCTTGCCTTCACGCAAGGCGAGCCATTTATCTCCGTTAGAAGCGATGCGAGACGTCTTGCCGGAGGAAATCGAAGGCGTGCAGTGGTGGCTGACGGGTTCGGGCATTGCGATCGTGGCCATTTGTGCGGTGATGATGACGCTGAGCGTCACGGGGTACATCTCGATGCTCCATACCGTATGGTCGGCGATACTGATGCTGGCCGGGTTCGTGTTGTTAATGCCCATCGCACTCAAGCCACTTTCAGCGATCGTCATGTTCTTCTTACGGCGACTGATGCCCGTTGAGGGGAAGTTGGCGCAGTTGCAGTTGTTGCGTCATCGGTCGCGGACGACTCTGACCGTCGGCGTAGTTTTCATCGCGGCCGCGACCGGGATTGGTCTCGCTAATTCGGTGATGGACAACGTGAACAACGTGCGTGATTGGTACCACAAGGCGATTGTCGCGGATTTCTACCTCCGTGCGAGTGAGCCGAGTATGGCGACGGGCACCTCGCCCGATTTGCCGGATGGCGTGGGCGATGAAATCAAAAAAGTACCGGGCATTAAAAGCATTGATGCGCTGCGGCTGGGCCGGATCAAATTGGAAGGCCAGACGGCTAATCTACTGGCTCGCGATCATACCGAGTCGGGTGTGCCCGATTTGGATATCGTGAGCGGCGATCCTGAGACGCTGAAAGAGAGTTTCAAAAACGGCGCCGTGGGTATCGGGTCGGTGCTCGCTCAGCGTTTGAAGCTAAAAGTTGGCGATAAAATCGAATTGGACACCGACAAAGGGAAAAAAAGCTTTCCCATCGCGGCGATCATTAACGATTACCAAAGCGGTGGACTTACGATTCACATGGAACGGTCCGTGGCACGCCTGGAATTGGGCTACGAGGGAATCAGCTCGTACGTGATTAAGGCCGAACAGGACAAGTTGCCTGAAGTTCGCGCTCAGCTGCTAGATATCGCGGAAAAGAATGGTGTCGTGTTGGAGACTTCGGCCGACATCCGAAACAAAGTCGATCGCATGATGTCCGGTGTTGTGGCCAGTTTGTGGGCGATGGTTGTGCTGGGGCTGATGGTCTCTGCCGTTGGCGTAACCAATACGCTCACAATCAATGTGCTTGAGCAAACACGCGAACTGGGATTATTGCGAATTGTGGCAATGACACAGAATCAGGTGCGGAAAACCATTTTCACCCAGGCGGTGATTATGGCGCTTTTGGCCCTCGTGCCGGGTATTTTGGCGGGTGTTTCGGTGGCGTACATTATCAATGTCGCGATGATGCCAGTGATCGGGCATCCCGTCGCGTTCACATTCCATCCGGCGCTCTTGCTCGGTGGCTTCGCAGCTGGATTGGCGGTCGTGGCTTGTGCCGCCTGGTTCCCAGCCGATCGTGCGGCGCGGCTCGATTTGCTTGAGGCATTGCGAACGCTGTAATAGCAATTGCGTGCCTGGGCTTGGACAGCGCGGCACAACTGCGATTTAATAACTCTGATTCAATATACCTTGAACACGGAAGCAAATATGGCGGCTTTGCCTTCGCCTTTGAACGCCCCGCTCAGAACACTGTTGGGACCGGGGCCGAGCGACGTTCATCCACGCGTGTTGGCAGCGCTGGCGCAGCCGACGGTAGGTCATCTCGACCCGTATTATTTGCGGATCATGGATGAGCTGCAGTCGATGCTCCGCGAGGTCTTTCGCACGAAGAATCGTTTGACGATGGCGATCAGCGGCACCGGGTCTGCGGGGCAGGAAGCGACTATTCTTAACCTTGTCGAGCCGGGCGAGCGCGTGCTGATTTGCATCAATGGCGTGTTTGGAAATCGACTCTTCGATATGGCCGAGCGCGCTGGCGGCGAAGTTTCGAAGATCGAGCGACCTTGGGGCGAAGTCTTCGACGTTGCTGAAATTAAGGAATCGCTCGCGCGTGTGAAGCCGAAGGTTGTGGCGATTGTTATGGCCGAAACTTCGACCGGTGCCTGGCAGCCGATTGAAGAGATTGCGGCCTCGGTGCGCGATGCGGGTGCGATGCTGATTCTCGATACAGTCACGGCGCTCGGCGGAATCCCCGTCGAGATCGACAAGTGGCAAGTCGATGCCGTGTATTCGGGCACGCAGAAATGCTTGGGATGTCCGCCGGGATTGGCTCCGGTGTCGTTCAGCGACCGAGCGGTCGATAAGATCATGAAGCGACGCGAAAAAGTGCGCAGCTGGTACCTGGATATTTCGATGCTTGCCAACTACTGGGGCAGCGATCGTGTTTACCATCACACGGCACCGATCAATATGACGTACGCGCTTCACGAATCATTGCGATTGCTGCTCGAAGAAGGGCTCGACGCGTCGTTTGCGCGGCACAAGCAAAATCACCTGGCCCTAAAAGCAGGGCTAGCGGCGATGGGTATGGAGTACGCCACACAATCAGGTCGCGAATTGCCACAGCTGAATGCAGTGCGAATTCCGAATGGCGTTGATGATGTAACGGTTCGGAAAGCGCTGCTGGAGCGCTTTGGGATCGAAATTGGCGCTGGCTTGGGGGCGTTTAAAGGTAAAGTTTGGCGAATCGGGCTGATGGGCCATTCTAGCCGCCAAACAAGTGTATTGGTGTTACTGGCGGCGCTGGACCAATTGTTGGCGGAGCACGGGCATCGCTTCGATCGCGGAGCGGCGATTGCCGCAGCGAACGACTGCTATTCGAAGAATAGCAAGTAATACGGCCATTGCGTGTCTTGCCATGGCACCGTAGTCGCCGTATCTTGACGCCATTGCGATGTTGGAAATGATAGTTTTGCCCAAATGAATGCTTGCATTCTTGATTTGAGGCAGCTAGCTTTGTTGCATCGCGCTCTTTAATTTTCATCGCGCGGTGAGGCAAGGACGTGCTCGTACTCAGCAGAAAACCTGGCGAACGCATTCTGATCGGCGATAAGATCAGCGTGACGGTGGTCAAGATTGGCCACGGCGGCGTACGCATTGGTATCGAAGCGCCGCCCGAGTTGGCCGTCGTGCGCGAAGAATTGGCCGAAGAACTGAAGCGTGCGGAACAGGCGCTGGCCTCTGATCAAACTGAGTCGATGGTTGAGTGACCCGCTCGCGATCTACGCTATTTGGATTGCAACTGATCCACTTTCGGTACTAATTTGTTGCGTCGCGCGGTGCGCGGCGTGACGACCAACTCACTGCGAACATCGAGTACGGCCGGGCCGTCGATTGACTCCAACTTGCCCTGCTTATCGGCATAGTCGATCAGTCGTTTACGTTTTAGATCGAACGGCGACTCACCGAACGCTGATTCATCGCCGGGTGACACTCCCCACACGATCCGCGTGCTGCCTGTTGTGACGATTTCGTAGCGATAAACCTGGCGCTGGTCGCGGGCCGAGGGATCAAGGTTGGCAGTTATCTCGACGAGCCGCAGTTTTTGCCAAACGTCGGCCAGTTGGGCGGCAAGTCGCGCTCCGCCAATAACGCGCGGGTCATTCCAGTGGTCGCCGACAAGTGGTCGACCAGTAACGCCGGAGATACGGGGCAAATAGCGGCGTTCGGCATCCGTGAAGTCGCTTTCAGGAAGGCGCACCGCTTGTTCGTCGACGGGGAGGAACATGACACCACTCGAGTCGCTCGACTCAACTGCCGCAACCGGCTTACGGTAGACGAGGTCGACTTCCAGCGTGCCCGGCAGCCGGCGTGTAATGCGACTGACGGAAGCGACCCAAGGATGGAATTCGAAGGCTTGTTTGACACGGGCAGACAAAACGTCCCAATCGTCGAGCACTGAGAGTGTGCCGACGAGGTTCGCATCGCGGAGCGCCTGTGTTTTGACATCCGACCGGATCCAAGGCGGCGTGGGTGGAATGTGGATTCTGTCGATCGTCAACAGATAGTGAGCGTCGTGCGCTATTTGCGGTTTGCTGCGATTCCAAGCCAATTGCGCGCCGATTGCGAGGCTTATTATTAGGAAGATACTGATCCAGGCCGAACGGCGAAATAACGGCTGTCGCTTCTTCGCCGCTGGCAGCGGCGGCGAATCAGATTTTATTCGCGGACTCACGTGACACCTCCTTGTGTCGCAATCGTGGCGTACTGTCCTCCGGTCATTGACCGGAGGCTAAATGGGAATGCCGTGCAACGGCTCCTACCAGATTTCGATTTCGGTTTCTAACTCGACACCCATTCGTTCGGCAACGCGGTTCCGTACAACGTCGATCAACTGCAGCACATCTTTGGCCGTAGCCCCAGCTTTCGCGACGAAAAAATTCGCGTGCCGTTGGCTCACTTCCACGCCGCCGACACTTTCCCCCTTGAGCCCGCATTGATCGATGAGCATACCCGCGCTCATACCGCGTGGGTTCTTGAAGATGCAGCCGGTGTTTTCGTGGGCCATCGGCAGGTTCGCCTTTTTGACGATCCATTGCTTTTGTAACCGCTTGGTGACTTCGACGGGGTCTTCTTCTTCCAATTCGAATTCGGCGCTGAGGATGACGAGCTCATCAAGGCTGCTTTGGCGGTATGCGAAGACAAGATCGCCACGATCGCGCTGCAGTATTTCGCCGCTGCGAGAAATTACTGTCGCGGCACAAACCCATTGGCCGATGTCGCCACCGTGGGATCCGGCATTGCCGTGCAGCGCGCCGCCGACTGTGCCAGGAATTCCGACGAGCGGTTCTAATCCTGCGAGGCCCACGCCCACCGTGACAGTGATCGCATTTGCCAAATTCGCGCCGCCGCCTACGGTCGCCCGCCGCCCTGTGATTTGAATCTTTGTGAATACATCGGCGACAAGGCTGATAATAATACCCTTCACGCCTTCATCGCGGACGAGAACGTTCGAGCCGCCGCCGAGAAGTCGAGCATTTAGCCCTTCATTGTGACAGCGGGTGATCACTGCCTGCAACTCGTCGATCGAGTTTGGCTCGGCGAAAAACTGAGCCGCGCCGCCAACCTTTAACCAGGCTCGCTCGGCGAGCGGGACATTTTCTCGGACGCAGTTAATTCCACTCAAAGTTGCCATAAAGACCTCGGGATGCGTCTTCAATGTTGACGGCTCTAGGGCCAAGCGTCAATCGAGAAACGAGCGGTCGAGGGCCGCGAATTCCGGCCGTTTCTGCAGATTTTCTGGCAGTCAAGTGGCGACTAGGAATTCGGGGCACTGTCCCATTGGCGGAGCGCCTCGTAAGATGCGACGGCCACGGCGTTCGATAAATTTAGGCTGCGGACATCTGGTCGCGTCGGTATGCGAAGTTGGGCGGCGGCGTGCTCGGCGAGGAGGGTGTCTGGAAGACCGGCCGATTCACTGCCGAAGACCAGAACATCTCCACACGAAAAGGTCGCGTTGAGATACGATTGCCGAGCTTTCTTCGTAAAAAACCAGAATTGTTGGTGGGGTAGGGCGGCTTGAAGTTCGGCCCAGTTATCAACCACCTCCCACGACAGGCGTTCCCAGTAATCGAGCCCGGCACGACGCAGGTAGTAGTCGTCGACTCGAAAGCCGAGTGGTCGTACGAGCCACAGCTTGGCACCAACGGCAACGCAGGTTCGCCCTACGCTGCCCGTGTTGTACGGAATCTCCGGCTGGTGGAGGACGATGTGCAGGACCGGGTCGTAGGGAGGATTTTCCTTACTCATTATGCGTGGAAACCATGCTGTGATTCACTTTCGGACGCTAGATAACCTCGGATCTTTTATTTAGCATCTAGCATCTAGTGACGAGTCGCAAGCATTGCTTTGAAAGGACATCGAATGACCATTGGCTTCGGCATTGTGGGCTGCGGCATGATCAGCAATTTTCACGCGCGGGCGATCGCCGATGTTCGGGGTGCGAAGCTGGTCGCTTGCTTCGATACTCGAGCTGAATCCGCTGAAAAGTTTGCTGCCTCGAACGGCTGCCAAGCCTATACCGATTTGAAGAATATGCTGGCCAACTCGAAAGTCGAGATCGTGACGATTGCGACGCCGAGTGGCGCGCACATGGAGCCGGCCGTGGCCGCGGCGAAAGCCGGCAAGCACGTGATCATTGAAAAGCCTTTGGAGATTACGCTCAAAAGATGCGATCAGATTATTGATGCCTGCGAAAAGGCGGGCGTGCAATGCGGCGCGATTTTTCCATCGCGATTTCACGATTCGAGCGTGAAGTTGAAGAAGGCGATCGAAGGGGGGCGATTTGGCAGGCTTACGCTGGGTGATTCTTATGTGAAGTGGTATCGCACCCAACAGTACTACGATAGCGGTGCATGGCGCGGAACGTGGCGCTCGATGGTGGCGGGGCGCTCATGAATCAGGCGATCCACAGTGTCGATTTACTAACGTGGCTCATGGGACCCGTCGTCGAAATTCAAGCGAATACGGCAACGCTGGCCCACGAGCGGATTGAAGTGGAGGATGCCGCGGTGGCCACATTACGATTTGCGAATGGAGCACTGGGAGTGCTCGAGGCGACGACCGCGGCTTTTCCAGGCTATTTGAAACGAATCGAAATTCACGGATCCGAAGGCTCTGCACTGCTTGAAGAGGAAGATTTAAAGGCCTGGGATTTCGCGAAGTCGCGCAAGGAAGATAAAGCGATTCTCGATCAGATGAAACAGCTCAAGAGCACCGGCGGTGGGGCAAGCGATCCAGCGGCGATTGGCCACCACGGACACGCAATGCAGTTTCAAGATTTTCTCGACGCAGTGAAGAAGAATCGGCGGCCGGCCGTTGATGGGCTCGAGGGTCGACGCTCGGTTGAAATCATTTTAGGAGTATACAAAGCGGCGGAGACGGGAAAGCCGGTTAAGTTGCCGCTGAAATCGGATCCGGTGCTGAAGGCGCGGAGAGCTGGGAAGAAGTAGAGTAAGCGCCCGCTTCACGAGGGCAGATTCATCTCGCAGATCGAAATGGTTAGATTTCGGACGCGGATTGAATGCGTTTAGTCACGTGTTCCATTGGCGGTGTGGTGCCGCGGATCTGGAACCTACGCGCCGTTTCCCCTAAAACGTCGATTGAGATCTCCACTCGATCGGTGGGGAGCAAATCTTCGACGTGATCCGCCCATTCGACGAACGTGAGGCCGTTTGAATCAAAGTATTCATCCGGCCCGAGGTTCAGGAATTCGTCGTCATCCTTGAGCCGGTACGTATCGAAGTGATAAATCGGCAACCGCCCGGACGTGTATTCGTTCACGAGGAGAAACGTAGGGCTGGTGACGTTCGCGCGCGGCACGCCGACCGCGGCGGCGACGGCTTGAACAAGCCGTGTTTTTCCGGCACCGAGTGTTCCGATTAGCGCGATCACAGTGCCGGGTGGTAGCACGCTCGCGAGAGCGGTGCCGAGGCGATCGGTATCGGCTTCGTTTTGCGCGGAAAAGGTGAACATGTCGGGGGGGAGGTTATGCGGACTGATGTTGCCAGCCTGTTACTTCGAGGGGAGTACGGCCGGCGGTTCCCGTTTGCTGCCATAAGCCTTTTTCCGCGATGAGCTCACCGACGACGGTGATGGAACACTTAGTCGGCTTCTGGTCCAAGATTTGTTGTGTGGCTTCGGGCGAAGCGGCAATGAGGAGCTCAAAGTCTTGGCCGTCGCTGAGTGCGTGATTAAGAGCGGCGGCATGCGTATCGGCGGCGCGTTCCTGTTCGGCGAGGCGAACAGCGTCGCGGGCGACGGGGATTTTGTCCATGTAGATCACCGCGCCGCAATTGCTCGCGGCGGCGAGGCGTGAAGCGTCGAGTGCCAAACCATCGCTGATATCGATACCGGCCCGCAGTTCGTACTTTTCGTGAAGTTGGATCGCTTCACGCACTCGCGGCGTGAAGTCGAGCATGTGGCCGAGGATGCTGCCGCCAAGTGACCCAGTGACGAGGAGCCGATCGCCCACCTTGCCACCGGAGCGTGTTAAAGTCCCTCGACCGGTCGCCGTGCCGAGCGCAGTGACGCTCAGGACGAGAGGGCCATCGTAGGTGTTCGTGTCCCCGCCAGCGAGGCAGATGTCAAATTCGGCGGCGAGGGGCAAGAGGCCTTCGTAAAGTTTAATCGCCAAGTTGAGAGCTGAAAGATTTGTGCCGCCGGTTCGCGGCAGAGCAATTGAGACAAACGCTGCCAGAGGTCGGGCGGCCATCGCAGCAAGATCGCTCAAATTCGCGGCCAGCGCCTGTCGGCCGATGCGCTGTGGCTCATGTTTGCCGAGTTCGAAATCGACGGCATCCGTTAACAAATCCGTCGTGACCACGACTTCGCTTTGGCCTGCCAGGGAAACGAGCGCAGCATCATCAGTAAGGCCGAGTTTTGCTCGCGGGTCGAGCGGTACTTGCGAGCGAAGCCATTGAATGAACTCTAGTTCCATCCGCTCTAATTTAAGCGGTAGAACCCGGCTCGGCCACAACTGCTGGTAACCGCAGCAGGCGTCTAGTGGCGAGTGACTTGATCGCCGGCTGCTGGTTTGCTGGCCACATTGAGATGGCCGTACAGCGTGTTCTGGCCTCGCAGGACGTAGAACTTTAGCTTGCCCATTTGGTCGAGGTTGGGCCGCGTGATGATGTACTGAATGTCCTGGTCCGACTCAGTTGACCATTTCTGCATGCCCACCAGAATGTCGCCAGGCAGAATGCCTTCCTGGGAAGCCGGGCTGTTCGGTCGCACGGCGTTCACGTGCATGCCGCCGCGGTAACGCGTGCTGCGATGCTCAAACGTGGTTTGTGGCTCCTGGCTCAAGTTGAGGCCGAAGACCTCCCACACGCGGGCGTCGTCGCCATTAAGTCCGGCAGGCGTGGCCACAGGGCGGGTTGGTGCTTCGGCGAGGGCCAGGTCCAGTTTGAGAATCTGACCGCCACGACGTACTTCGACCGCCACGGCTTCGCCCGTTGCGCGATCGAGGAAATGCGCACTCCAAATCAATCGGTCGCGTGACCGTTTGCGAACCAACCCGTACGATCTCGTCGCCCGGTTGGATTCCAAGCTTTTCGGCGGGGCTGGCGTTTTCGACTTTCGATACACGGATCGGGCCATCGGCACCCGTCTCGGCTTGGGTCACGAGGCCATGTGAGCGGCCGCGAAGGCGTTCAACGTTAAGCAGTCGTGACGCGACTTGCAAGGCGTTGTCGATCGGAATGGCGAAGCCGATGCCTTGGGCACCGGCACGCACCGCGACGTTCACACCGATCATTTCGCCATCGATGTTGAGCAACGGACCACCAGAGTTGCCTGGATTGATGCTGGCATCGGTTTGAATGAGGTCGTCGTACGACTGGGTATCGCTGACTTGTACGTCCCGACCAAGCGCGCTAATAATGCCGCGCGTGACTGTTTGCTCGTAACCAAAGGCATTGCCGAGTGCGATCACTGATTCGCCGACCATGAGGTCAGACGATGTGCCGATGTGGATCGTGCTTAGCGGCTTGGCCGCCGGAATTTTGACGATTGCCAGGTCCGCGGCGGCGTCGAAGGCCACGGTGTCACCGACGAAGCTGCGGCCATCGTCGAGCGTGACTTCGATGCGGCGGACGTCGGACACGACATGGTAATTCGTGAGAATGTATCCACGCTCGTCGATGATTGTGCCGGTGCCCATGCCATTCACTTGGCGTGGGGTTTCGGTTGTCGAGGCCGAATCGCCGGTGGCCGGTTCGAGCACCGTCTTTTGTCCGCGAATGCTAACAACGGCCGTGCGGGCTTGGCGTACCGCCAGCACCACCGGCGTCATTCGCTCGGGTGTAATCTCGTGCGCTGTCGCTCGCTCAACTGTTACAAGCGGATGAAAGGCACCGACAAGTGACGCAATTGCCGCAAGTGCGAAGCGAGAGCGGAGGCGTCGGCGGCTGCGCGCGGGGAGTGGATCATCAGCGGCGGTGCCGAGCGGGTTCGATCGTGTGGCTCTATGCAGGGCGAGCCGGGTCAGCATCGTGAGCACGGTCGTTCCCAACTGCCTAGTGCGAGTCGAACGGTCTCGACCGAGGCTAGGGGACGCCATGCAGGCAAGATCGACCCACCGCTACCAACGTCTTAAACCGTACGAAAACCGCACGCAGAGTCGGCCTAGTTTCGCGCGGCCATGTTTTGCGTAGCAATGCAGTAAGCGCGTATCGCTAGCCGAGATGCCGATGACAGCAGGCAAAAGAAAAGTTGCCGCCGAATTCACTCGGCTGGGGACTGCGGCGGGTACAACATCGGCCGCGGACCGGGATCGAAGACCGGGTGCGTAGGGACGGGGTGGAACCTACCCGGACCCATGACGTCGGGAGGTCCGACGAAGCCGTCCGGAGCACAGAAGTTCACGAGGTGGCAAATTTTGTGAGCGGGCCAGCAGACGATGGACTCGACGCAGTTTCCGATCGGCCGCCAGATTTGGCAGCAGCAGTTTTTGCCCGCAATGAAACAGCGATTGCAGATGCCGGGCCGACACTCGCAGCATTGGCCACACGAACAACCGTCCGGCGACTCGCACTGCTCAATGGGCATGGCGCACGAGACGCGATCGCTCGCTGTGCAGATCGCGCCGCGGAAGCAAATGACGAGCAACGTCGCTGCGAAGAGTCTTCGCGCGATGGTTCGATGAACGATCGTTGAACGTTGCGTAGGCATCGACATCTGCTTGAATTCGACGTGCAACTAGTTCCTGCAAGCAGTCGCGCGTCTCATTCATCTATCGTCGGCATGCACTAGGAACTTTTGTGCGACCGGCAACGTTTGCCCAAACGATACGGGCAGTGGCAGCAGGGCGAGGTCGGCAACGCATGCTAAGACGGCGGCTCTTGGTCGTGCCGCTTCTGCGCTAGCAGTGGTATCGCCTGCAATAATAGGAAAAAGGCAAGGACTGCTAGTAGTAGAAGTGGCCACGCGGGTGCCATCTTCTCGCGAACCATACCTTCTGCGCCGCCCAAAATTGCGATCACGACGATCGCCAAGAAAGCGAGAAGAAGCAGTCCGCAACCGAAAGCAGCCATCGTGCCGCGGAACGCGAGCCGCTCCGTAAGCTGTTGCTGAAAGACCTCGATAGTGCGGCCTTTCTGCAGGCTTAGTTCGACCGCGTCGACGACTTCCATGGCGCGCGTCGCCGCTTGCCACGTAGACTGCTCGGGAGCGTCGGCTGATGTTGGTGTCGAGATCGCCGACGTGAATCGCTGGATGGCGGAAGCTGCTGGATCGAAGGTTTGTTCAGATTCGGAATCTTCGCGACCGTCGACTGCGGATGCGAGCTGCCAGGTGGAAGCGGCTCTTGACGAGTTGTCATCGACGCGCAGCGATACTGATCCTTGCTCGCCGAGCAACGTCAAAGTTAAACCTGTGCGATTGGTTGCCATTGCGCCCACGGACCAGCGAACCGACGCCACATTGGTGGTGGTCATTTGAATCTGCAGCGAGGCGAATGACGAGTCCGGAGTGCTCGGCCCGATAGCGCTGACGCGTTTGATGCTTTCGGCGACAGCTGCCACCAATTCGACATCTCGTGCCACCGCGGCAAGCACGGTACCGCGGTCGCCGCTCGACACGCGTCTCTCGCACGTGAGCTGATGAATCGTGCCAATGGTCGGGTGACCGTCGCGAACCCATTCCGACAGGCGTGGTGCCGCGGGGAATTCAAAGAGCGGGTTGTAGTGTTGAACGATCCCGCGCGATTCGCGCCGCGCCATATCAATTTCGTAGTACGGCAGCACGGATTCGAGGATCGGATGTACGACGAGCATTGGAACGCCTTCCGCCGCAATCCGCTTCAATTGCTCGGCACGAAGATCCGCGGTTGCTGCACCATGTCCGACGAGAATGCCGTCGACTGTGCCACGATCGAGCAACAGCTCCCAGGTGTTTGTGCGATCTGTCGAATCGGCGGCGAGTCGACCGATAGCGCTCGCATCGCTTGGTCGTACGTCTCCAACCCAGACGAACTCATGTCCGGCGGCTCGGGCGGCGGTCGCCAACTGGAGAATGTGGAAATCAGTACCTAAAATTGCGAGCTTCATCGAATAGCGCGGAAGTTCTTCGTGGCGGCGAAAATGCACTATTGCAGGTCCGGCATTCGCGCCATGTCCTAAATTGGATTATCACCCGAATCGACCTTTGGTGTAAGATTGCGGGAGACGGTTCGCCGCTAAGAAGTCGTCAAACCGATTCTGTTTTCGGCAGTTAGTATGTGATGAAACGCTTCGGTCTCACCATTCTGTGGGCTGGTTTTCTGCTCGCGTATTCGAGCAATTCTTGGGTATGCGCGGATGAGGATCCCTCGCCAACGGTGAAATCGACGAACACTGGCGATTTGGATTCACCGCGGCATTTCGATCCCAAACAGCAAGATAGTGGGAAAACGCCGCCGTCGGCGGATCAAATCCGCGAATGGATCAAAAAGCTCGACGATCCGCTCTACCAAGTGCGGGAAGAAGCGACGCAGTATTTGACCGACGCCGAGGCCGCATCTCTTGATCCTCTACTTTCCGTGGCGAATGGTGATCGGCCGGAACCGGCGGATCGGGCCGTGTGGATCATGCGGCGGTTTAGTCGTTCGCGAAATGGCGAATTGGCCATGGCGGCACTTGAGCATCTCACGCAAGTCGAAAATCAGCCCACGGTGGTCGCCAAAGCGCAAGCGGAACTCGCCGAGCGCAGCGTAGCGGCGTGCGAAGCGAAGTTGGTGCCGCTTGGCGCCGACATAAATATCCAGGTCGGACCAATCGATCCGCCGAATGTTGCACAAGTATTCACGCTGCGGTTGGGTGATCGTTGGCACGGCAAGACGGAAGATTTGCGTCAGGTGGCCGAGCTTAAGCAGCAACAGTATTTCCGGCTGGAAGGACAAGCGATCAATGATGAGGTGGCGAAATTCTTCGCCGACAAAGAAAAGCTCGCAGTCCTGCAATTGTTTGATACCAAAGTTTCAGTAGCTGCTGTCGACGCGCTTAAAGAAAAACACCCGGACGCGATCATCTACCTTCGGAATCAAGCGCTTTTGGGCGTATCGGCGGAGAATACTATCGCGGGTGTTAGCGTAAGGGCCGTGGTAAAAGGAACTGCGGCCGATAAAGCCGGCATTCAACAGTCGGACATTATCTCTAAGTTTGAAGGCCACAAACTGCCCGACTTCGATCGTCTAACCGCACACATTGCACAGCACCAGCCGGGCGACAAAGTGGATATCGAGATCGTGCGCGCTGATGCAAACTCGAAGCAAAGCACCACGAAGCAACTCAGCGTAATGCTTGGAAGTAAGAACGATCAGCAGTGAGTTGCGCGCCACAGTCTCTTGCGATGAGTCACTTTTTTTTCGATTGCATCAGCCGATTCTTAATCGCACTCCACGGCTGCGTATTCGCTACGTCCGCAGCAGTTAAACCTGCGCGACGGGCTTGCAGGACACCATAGCGGAGAACATCCAGGCCCATCGTGCTGTGGGCGTCGCTGCTGATGACGACCGGAATGCCGTGGCGTTTGGCGGCCGTGGCGGCGACGTCGTCGAGATCCAGTCGTGCCGGGTTGGCGTTGATTTCCATCATTTTGCCATGTTTGGCGGCTGCTGCGAAAACGACCTCAAGATCGACGGCATATGGCTCGCGGCGGCCGATGAGGCGTCCTGTCGGATGCGCAATGATCGATACGTGCGGGTTTTCAATCGCGCCCAGGATTCGATCGGTGATTTGTTCGCGCGATTGTTGCTGCCCGTAGTGAACGCTGGCGATCACCCAATCGGCTTCGGCGAGCACATCGTCTGGCAGGTCCATGCCTCCTTTTTCGAGGATGTCACACTCGATGCCCTTGAGGATCGTGAAGTCGTCGAAATCGCGGCTTAGTTTATCGATCTCTCTCCACTGTTGCCGTAGCCGCTCGGGGCTCAGGCCGTTGGCCATGCTAACGCGCGGCGAGTGATCGGTGATCGCCACATATTTCAGACCACGGTCGATCGCCGCGACGACCATTTCGCGAAGCGAGGCTTTGCCATCGCTCGCGGTGGTGTGCATGTGCAAATCGCCGACGAGGTCGGTAACCTCGAGCAGCTCGGGGATTTTGCCGGTGGCAGCCCACGCGAATTCCTCGCGCGCTTCGCGTATTTCCGGCGGAAACCAGGGGAGTCCCAACGATTCGTAGACCTCTTCTTCGGTGCGCCCGGCAACGTAACGAGGCGAATCGACGTCCTTAAAACTCGGCTCAGTCCCTTCCTGGTCAGCGGGTTCGTTTTTCGGGGCGCGAAACACGCCATATTCGTTGACTCGTAGGCCAAGGTCCTTAGCCATTCCGCGGAGGACGACGTTATGATCCTTCGAGCCGGTAAAGTATTGGAGCGCCGCACCGAATGATTTGGCGGGCACGACTCGGCAGTCGATTTGTAAGCCGCGACCTAAACGGATCGACATTTTGGTATCACCGCGACCGATCACAGTGGCCAATTCTTCGAACCGGCCGAGTTGGTCCATGACGGCGTGGGGATCGTCGGCATCGACGAGCAAATCGATATCGCCAATCGTTTCGCGGCCGCGGCGATAGCTGCCGGCGACCTCCATCTGGCGAATTCCCTTGAGCTCGCGCATGTGGGCGAGCAGTTGCTGCACGATTTCATCCGCGTGGGCCCAATAGATACGCTCGTGCGCGCGAGCGGCAAGGTCGATGCCGGCGAGGATTTTTTCCTGTGTCTTTTTGCCGAAACCTTTCAGTGCCTGAACGCGATCGGTTTCGCAGGCGATGCGCAGCTCATCGAGCGAATTGATTCCTAATTCCTTGCGTAAGAGGGCTGCCTTTTTTGGGCCCATGCCGGGAATCCGAACCATGGCTAGCACGCCGCCGGGAATCTCCTCGCGAAGCTGCGTGAGCATTTCGATTTCGCCGGTTGAAAGCAACTCGGCGATTTTTTGAGCAAGATCTTTGCCGATGCCTTCGATCTCGGTCAACTCGCGGTTCGGATCGGCCGCGATCGCCGCGAGTGGCTCAGATAAATCTTTCACCCGCCGGGCAGCATTGCGGTAGGCTCGCACGCGAAACGGGTTCGCGTTCTGGAATTCGAGAAGGTCGGCAATCTCATCGAGAGCTGTGCCAATATCACGGTTGTTCATTCCGCCATTTTAGCGGGACAACCGAGCGTGCCAACGAGCATCTGGCCGTATCGCCGATGCAGATTCGGCGAGCGATACACGCATCACACCGAGATCGCGTCCGCAACAGCGTTCTCGGCAAGTTCAAGCGATGGCAGTGGGTCGACAGTTAGGCCTTCGGCTTCGGCCCACAGTGACAGCTTGTTGAGCCCATCGAGAGCAGCCACTTTGTAGCATTCGGCCATCGTGGGATAGTTGAATACCGTGTCACGGAAGTACTCAATCGTTCCCCCCAATGCCATCACAGCCTGGCCGATGTGCACGATTTCTGTCGCCGATTCGCCAATCGCGTGAACGCCGAGCAGTTTGCGCGTCTCACGATGGAACAACAGCTTGAGCATGCCTTCGGTATCGCCGGCGATGTGGCCGCGCGCGATTTCGCTGAAGCGCGCCATGCCGATTTCGTACGGAACGCGTGCGGCAGTTAGCTGCTCCTCGTTTTGACCGACCATCGAAATTTCGGGAATTGTGAACAGCCCATAGGGCATGTGTTCGCAGGGATCGAATTCGCTGCCCATCATGTGACAAGCGGCGCGGCGGCCTTGTTCCATTGCGGTGCTGGCCAAGGCGGGGAACCCGACGACGTCGCCCACCGCGTAAATGTGCGGCACGGCTGTCTGGAAGTGGTCATTGCAACGAATGCGGCCGCGGTTATCGACGTCGAGCCCGCCAGCTGCGAGCCGAAGCGCTGAAGTGTCTCCCACGCGGCCGACGCTAAATAACACGGTCTCGCTGAGGAGTCGTTTTCCGCTTTCAAGTTCGACGGCCACACGCCCTGGTTTCGGCTCTTTAATGGAAACAACGCTTTCACCGAGGCGAAAGATCATACCCAGCGAACGAGCATGGTGCAGCAGCGTTTCGATAATTTCACGATCACAGAACTCAAGCAACTGCGAGCGCCCGTCGATGACGGTTACTTGCACGCCGAGCACCGCGAACATGATTGCGTATTCTAAACCAATCACGCCGCCACCGACGACAATCATCGAGCGTGGCACATTCGCGAGACTGAGAACTTCATCTGAATCGAAGACGGTTGTGCCGTTGAACGGAATGTGGCTAGGCCGTGACGGACGTGTTCCCGGCGCCAACAGGACGTGGCGGGTATCGAGTACTTGCTTTTCACCGAAGCCGGCAACTTCGATTGAATTTGGATCGAGGAACGAAGCTTCGCCACATAACACTTGCACGCGATTGCGGGCGAATTGATCTTGAATGACCTGCCACTCCGATTGGCCGACGTCGCGGATCATCATCCGTAGCGTGTCCATGGTGATTTCCCGTTTGCGGCGGTAATTTCCATCGTAAACGTCGCGGTGACGATAACCGGTGAGGTGCATGATCGCTTCGCGAATCGTTTTCGAGGGGATTGTGCCCGTGTGCAACGAAACGCCACCTATCAACTCGCGCCGCCGCTCGACGAGGGCTACACGCCAATTTTGTTTGGCGGCCGCGATCGCTGCCTTTTGGCCGGCCGGTCCACTGCCTACAACAACCAGGTCATACCGCATAGGGGAATTCCAATTGAAGCCAGTGCGCGGAGGGGTATCGGCCGAAGTGCCAAAAGCAACGCTTTCCGCGGCATTAGGAAAGCGTAGGTGATTCACAACGCAGGCAGGCGAAAATGGCCGGGATTGAACGTATGGGAGGAGTTCAATCGATTGGCGAATGGCAAGAATGGAGCGATTAATTCGGTTGTATCGATTGATCGTGCGAATGTTGCACGCCGGCGCAAATTGGGTGCCCGATATGTTTGTCTTAATCGAAAAGTTTTAGGACCGGCCCGACATCGATTAAGTTGCGAAGAACGATGTCCGGCTCGCCAGTTTGCAGTTCGGCCGCGGTGGATTGGCCGGTGGCAACTGCTACGCAGCGCGCATTAATGGAACGTGCGCAGCGGATATCGTGCAATGTGTCGCCAATCACGACGACTTCGCGATCAAAGTTCGAACCATTCGCGCTGGCGTGACCGTTGGCCAAAGCGCCGAGGTGCTGATGCGCGGAGGCCAAAGCGGCAGCGGCAATGTCGCAGCGATCGACGTGCTCATCGCCGAAACCACCGAACGGAAACCACTGCCAAAGGTTGAAGTGCTGCAGCTTGCGGCGTGCCCCCTCGCGCACGTTGCCGGTCACCAGGCCGATCGCCACATCGCCGCGCATTGCCAACGCACTAAGCAAGTTTACCACACCGGGAAGAACATGGCCTTGATGGGAAGCCAATGCGGCGTCCAACCGGCTTAAGTACCCCTCGCAAAACAGCAACCAATTTTCGTCAGAAGCTTCGATCCCATGGTCGCGAAAGAGGTCGGCGACGATGGCTCGGTCGCTGCGCCCAGCAAAAGCAACCTTCGTATTGAGGTCAGCGATGCCGAAATCGGCGGTCAATGTTTGGGAAAAGGCCGTTTGACCCGCGCCGCCCGTCAGGACGAGCGTGCCGTCGATGTCCAAGAGGCAAATGTGCATGGAGACAGGCTGAAGATCGAGAGTTGCGGGTTGAGAGACTATCGCCAAAAGCAGATAAAGCATCTCTGCTGAAGCATACACGAACCGCTGGACCTATCCAAACGGAGCGAGTTTTGTTAGGTTCGCGGTTAAGTTTCGGACTCTAAACCCTCAACCCTCCACCTTCAACTGTTAGCAAATGAAACAAGCGGTCGCAGGCGTTGCTCCCACGCAACTACAGGAAGTTACTGTGATGACGGTTTGGCCGTCGCTGTGCGCCACCGGTTTCGGCCGATTTTGGGGTCGCCTGTACGCCATGGAGTTTGGCTTCGCCTTGTTTGGCGTGCCGATCACGCTGGGCCGGCTGTTCGCGCTGGCATCGATTCCGTTCATGGTCGCACTCTACTTTTTGATGCGGTTGCCGCGGTTTCCGGGAGTGATCCTGGGGATCGCAAACCCGTGGTGCTGGACCTACCGGCTCACTAATCGGCGGGTGATCGTCGAGAATCCGTTCGGCAAAGAATTGAAGGCGGTTGCACTCGATCGGTTCGATTCAATCGAAACAGTGATCGAACCAGGGCAGGCGTGGTATAAGGCGGGCGATTTGGTGTTTCGCCTCGGCAAGGTCGAAACATTTCGCATTTGGGGTGTGCCGCGGCCTGAGACTTTCCGGCATACTTGTATCAAAGCGCAGATGTCGTTCGTGGGCGTGCAACAAGCGAAGGCGGCCGGCTTGGCGGTTTAAAGCCGTCAAATATCGCGAGTTTAGCTTTTCTTGGGCGGTTCGCTTACCGTGTCGGGCTTTGCGTTACCGCTGGCGTCTAGCTCTTTGCCTTTGCGGAGCGATGCGCCGAGTGGGACACGGAATTTTTTATCGCCCGTTTTTAGCACAAGTGAACGCGGTTCGATCGACTCGATCGTTCCGTCGAGGGCGCCAACTTTGATAGGGTCGCCGGCGATCACGTGCAGCGAGTCTCCCGTGGTTTGCACTTTGATCCATGCCTGCGTACCGCGGTCGCTACCGACAGTACCCGTGAACACGGCAAACTCGGAATCATCAAACTTTGGCGGCGCTGGCCGATCCTTATGTTCACTCGGGGGTGGGCCCGGCGGCCGTGGAGGCGTATATACTGTCGCAATATCGCGTTCACCGATGCTCTTTTGATATTCTGCGGCGCTCGCGAGCTTCAGCCGTTTTGATTCACCTTCGGGGAGGGCGTCGGTCGCAATCGCGCCGGGCAAGCATAGCGCTTCGACTTCGAGCGAAACCTGCAGCTGGGTTGCTCCGGGCGGTCGCTGCAAGTGTAGCCGTGTAATCTGTTGTAACTGCGGGCTGTGGTAAATTTCGTACAGCATGGCGACCAGCGAATTGAGATTGCCAGTCGCTTCCATTTGGTAACCAATCGCCTCGAACGAAGTCGACGTCGTTGTGCGCGCCGCAAGCTTGATGTCGTTCACGACCAAATTGGATGCCTTGGCTTTGGCAAGCAGCCAGGCTTTGTATAACGAAAGCGCCCTTTCCCGATCGTTCGGAAGAGACCGCTGTTGGAGCCCTTCCATCTGCTGGACGGCGCTGCGCCCCTTAGCGAGCAATAGATTTGCATCCTGCAGCCGAGTTTGTGCATCGGTGACTTGCGCGATCCGCGCGTCGACCGCAGCCCGATAGCGCTTATACAGTGATCGTCCGCCCCACAAGGCAACGAGCGTCATTACGACCGCGGCCATTATGCGTTCGCGCTTGTTCATTTCTTGGGTGCCTCCGCCGGCTGATCGGATGAGGCAGGAACGCGAACATCGAGCCCGAAAGACCAATCGTAGCCGGGAAAGCCCTTTTCGAGTTTGCCGCCGCCAGTCGAAACGGTGTGCTGCGGATCGCGTAGTCGTTGCTCGAGCGATGCAACTGCCGCCGGGCTCTTGGCGACTGCCTGTACGTCCATTCGGCCACCCACGGGATTTGCGCCGGGTGGGCGTATCAGTGTGAGTTGGGTAATTACCGCGTCGTTGGCCACTGGAAAGTCTTTCGCGGCAAGCGGTTGCGGTCGCACCCGCTTGGCGAACTCGTCGAGTTCATCAAGCCAATTTACATCGGTTTGAAGCCAGTGATCGACCGCCGCCGCTTGGGCCGTCACGTTTTTGTAAAGTTGCGTTTGGGCCTGTACATCGCGGATTCGGCCTTGAATCTCGGCCAGTTTTTGGGCCGGATCGGAAAGCTGATGCCAGACATGGCCGCCGAACCAGAGCACCACCAACGCGGCAACGCCGGCAGCCAGGGCGTGCACGCGAGTGAACCGACGAGACTCGGACTTGCGGCGAACGTTCGCGAAATCGACGATTGGCGCTCGGCGATCGGCTTCATTGAGCGCCATGCCGAGCACGGACGAAAACCGGCCTAAACTTTCAGCCGCGACGCCCTTCGCTGATAAGCCGCTAGGCGCGTTGGCCGTGGGATCGAAAACGCTTACAGGCACTTCCAGATCGGTGCTGAGCGTGGCGGCCTTGCCGGCCAGCGGATCGATGCCGCACACAATAATCTGACCAACTTGCTGGTCGGCGGACTGCTGTCGAACGGCAGCCATGGTGCGGCGGATTTCGCCGACGAGCGCCCGTTGCCGTCCCTCAACTTGGGTTGGGTCAGGCAGCCGTACCGTACGGAGGAGAACGACCGTATCGCCCGTCTGCACGACAAGATCGGCTTCATCCGTGAGCGGATTGACGACGAGCGATAGATGTTCGCCGTCGATCAACCCGGCCCGATTCACCATCGATGCGGCCGCACAACCACGAATCGGAATGCGATCGAGCTCGGCCCCGATTGCCTGACATACTTCTCGCGCTTCTTCCTTGCCGGCTTGATTGAGGGCAACCGCGAGAACCTGATGAGAAACGTCAGCGCCGCCGGCGAGCGGGATGAAATCTAGTGCGGCTTCCGTACCCAGTGCTGTGAATTCGCGCTCGGCTTGAAAGCGGACCATCTCCGGGAGCTCATCAAGCGGAGCGGGCGGCAACGTCATCAGCTTCATTTGGACGTTATCGCGACCAACGCCGACGAGTGTCGTTACCTTGCCCGAAACGCCGCCCCCCATGGCGGCCGCCAGCCGGGTGCCGATCTGTTTGCCGCTCAGGCCCGCCGGGTCTGCCGTCGTAAGTGACGCAGCCCAAGCACCGGCGACCGACATCCCGGTCGGACCAGACGAAATGAGCACGCCGCGAACTTCATGGCGGTCCCAGTCGATGGCGAGAATGCGGGGCATGTTATATCGGCAGGTTTGCGAGGTCAGCGGGGCGAATTGGGTGGCTTCCCGGCCTGACGCGGAAGGGCCACTTTTATTGTACTCACCCGATTTAATGTTTCCACGATGGGTCTAAATCCCTCGCCTTCAGGCGAAGCCTTTAGGTTTTTATATTGGAGGGATGGAAAACTACCGCACTGGAGCGCATAGCCGGTTTGACCTGAAGTACCATTTTGTGTGGGTGACGAAGTACCGGAAAAAGGTGTTGACGGGTGCCGTGGGCACGCGGGTTCGTGATGTGGTCCGCGAGGTGTGCCGCACGAACGAGATCGAAATCTTGCAAGGAGCAGTGTCTGCCGACCATGTCCACGTGCTGCTGTCGTGTCCGCCGACGTTGTCGCCCAGCAAAATCATGCAGTACATCAAAGGCAAAACCTCGCGTAAGCTGATGATGGAGTTCAAGCATATCGAAAAACAGTATTGGGGTCGTCACCTGTGGGCCAGGGGCTACTTCGCGGCCTCCAGCGGCAACGTCACCGACGAAGTGATCGCGGAATACATCCGCAGCCAGGACGGGACGGAACCAAGTGACGGCGATGACAATTTTCAGGTTACTCCTTCGTGAGCGAAGGACTTCAGTCCGTAGCTCACGAATCCCCGAACCTACCGGCTTCCAGCCGGTAGTAGTTCAGTATGCGGTGTCGGATACCGGAACCCCTAAAACCTCGGGCGTGTAGCCAGCTCCGAGATGCCGCAGGCTTGTTCTGCGGCGGACGACTGGCGGAGTTTGGGTCCCGTCGATGACAACTTCAATCCGGTCGGCGGGGCCTTCCTCGTCAAAAAATCCGACGATTTGAGCCCGGTAGACGCTGCCCTTGGCCGTCACAAGGGGCATTAGCTTCTTCATTGTTGCAAGGTCCACCACGTTGTTTTGTAGCAGCCAGGTTTCGTACATTTGCTCCGGGTGCTGTTGGCCGCCGGTCACGTCGCGAGTCGAAATGATTTGATCGACTTGCGTGGGTGTAAGATTAGGAATGCCAAGGAGCAGTGCTCGCGGCGCCTGATTAATGTTGAGCCGACCCGGAATGGAAGGCGCGGCATTGACGGCCAAGTTTTCCATCAGTTTCGGCAAATAGGTTTGCATCGACGACGTGTCGCTCGGAAAAGCAGGCTTGATCACCACCCGGCTGTTGTCATTACCGCCACTGCCGTTGCCCGCGCCGGTATGGCTGCCAGTTTTACCTTTGGAAGCGGCGGACGAAGTCGACGGGGTCGATGGCGTCTGCTGTTGCTGCTGTGCATTCGAGGACCCCCCCTGTCCCGACTTGGCGATCCGCGTTTTGGCTCCAATTAAATCGAGTACCGTGTTGAGTCGTACGCTCCCCTTCTGCTTCGTGTCGACTTGCACAGACGAAATGTCCTTAGCACCAGCGTCGCTGCCGGTGTACGCTCCGCCCTGGCGGTAAGCGATGATGAAATTTGTTTCATCGGTCGTGAAAACTTGCGACAACTGCTGCTGCAACGCGTTGAGATCGTCCATGTTCACGTCGATTTTCGGCGTGCCGTCGGAGCGAATATTCGCCTCAGCGCTATCGAGCGTTAGGTACGCGGCCCAGCCACGATTCAGATCGCCGTTCGAATTGTCGGCGTTGTCGATTGTCGTGAGATTCTGTTCGTTGCCGTCGATCGCGTTGTTGCGATTAAGGTCAGCGCCATAGAGCAGAGCGGGCGTCACGCCGCGGACGAGCAGTAATTCATCGATCGACGCCAGCGGGCCATTCCGTGGAGCGTAGGGGTGGGGCAGGGCGGCGTAATAGTCACGTTCGGCCCCCTGTTCGCGGGCGTCGTCATCGGGGTCGATCCAGTCGAGGATGGCGTCCGCAATTTGCTCGGTCATGCCCGGAAGTGTCATCAGCAGCGTGCGGCCGCCGTTTTGGCTCGATTGATCGGCAAGTAATATCGTGTTCAGGTTCAGGCGGCCGGACTCACTCTCTAAACCGTAACGCGTGCCGCCGAAATAGCCATCGGTCGTAAGATCGGGCGAAAGAATCGTGAACCGGCCGCGAAAGTGGGCAAGCGGATCGTCGTTCACGAGGACGGCCTGAAACAAGTTCGGGTTCGAGAATAACCCGCCGGCTTGCTGGGTCGTGCTCGGATCTTGCATCAATAACGCTTTCGCGTATTCGACCCCCGACTCTGCCAGATTATTCGCTTGCAACTGCCGGCCGTGGGCTCGCTCGGCCTGGTGCTCGGCGAACATCCGCTCGAAGAACGCTGCCGCGCCGAGGGTTAACATCGCCACGACAATCAGCGTCAGCACGAGAGCGCTGCCGATGCGGGATCGAGTTTTTCGAGGATGATCCATGCGGAGATTACAACGATATTTGGTACGGCTCGGGTGACACGAGGTGATTTCAGTTTTCAAATGCGGAGCCGTTGCCCGAGTTCGAATTACTGGAACTTGAATTTGATGACGATGTTGAGCTATCGGTCGATGAGTCGGTGGAACTCGTCGTACTTGCCGCGGCGGCGTTGGCCGCAGAAAGAGCTGCATTGGGCAAAAACACCACTTGTTTGTATTCGCGTGTGCCGCTGAGCGAGTCGGCCGAACTGTTTTCCGCGGAGTTCGTATTGGCTCGGGCAGATTTCAACCACACGCTGACCTCGACCGCGGCGGGAAGTTGCGGCGTTTGCAGCATGTCCCACTCGTCGGCGGTCTGGCTTCCGTCGAAGTAGCGAAACTGAATTTGCACGACTTCGGGCGCGATTAACGTACCACCCGTACTCTCTGATGCGATATTTCCCTGCTGTTCAGTAAATAGTCGCGTTTGCCGTGGGACTTCTTCCCGTACGAGGCCGCCAGCGCTAGCCTGTGCCGCGGGTGAAAGCGACGTAGCCGCCAGACTACCCGGTTCGACGACATTTCCAGGCCGCACATAATAATGGACGGTCTTCAGGTCGGCCGGCGGATCTACGTTTCCATCAGTCGAAGAGGTGCTGGAGGTCATACCGCCGGCGCCCTGCGAAGCAGGAGATTCGGCGTTCGTGTATCCGGTCGTCGTAGAAAACAGTTCTTCCTGGCGTGGAATGCGGGTCACGTCTACGTAGAGTTCGGCATTGCTCCCACTGAGCCCTAGCGGCATTGTCGTGCTATCCGACGGGTTGGTCGAAGAGCCATTCGAGGAGGAAGACGACGAGCTGCCGGTTCCCGAAGAAGCAGTGGCGTTAGACCCCGTTGTCGAAGAGGAGCTGCTCGTTAAGGCGGCGACTTTGGTGGCGGTCGTGGGGCTGTTCGTTGTGCTCATTCCGTTCGAGCTTGAACCAGTGCTTCGCGCCTGGTCAATAGAATCCACGTCGAACGGCGTACTCGCAAGCATTAGTTGGGCGAGCTGCGTTGTGTCTTGCGGTTTATAGATGCTGGCCGCGCGGATGTCGTCCGCAATCATCGAGAGGACGCTGCGCGCGAGTTGCGCTTCCTCGACGCGCGTTCGGTCGGCGTCGATGCGCATCAGGTACAAATTGATTGCGGTGCCAATCAGTGTTAGCAAAATCGCGGACAGTGCGATGGCAAGGATTAGCTCGAACAGTGTAAAGCCGGCCCGTGACGATCTCATTTCGCACTTCCTCCAGACGAGTTGGAGGACGATCCCGAAGAAGAAGTCGAGGAAGTGCTCGATGAACTTGACTGAGTATTCGCATTCGGGGGCGTGTAATCCGGATTTGGCATGTACCGCGTCAGGTCAAAATGAGCGGGCTGCAACCGCGTGTCGAGTTTCTGTTCGATAGTAATGCGAACAGAAATGATCGCATCTAAATTCGTCTTGTCGGTTTCGATCGAATACAGCCATGGCGGGTCGGCATCGGAGACGAGGGTCGCTTGGCTGACAGTTTCGAGTTGGCGTGCCCCGCTGAGGAGCTCGTCCATGACGGAAGCCGCCAGGATTTGGGCCTGCGACTCGCCTTCGGTGAGCGAAGCCGATTGGTCGGCAAGCCGCATGACTTCGCCTAGCGCCGTCAACGAGCCGGCGAGAATTGCCAGCGCAAGAATGATTTCAAGCAGCGTGAAGCCACTCGGAATCGTGCCACGCCGCTTTGCCACCGCTCGCCTTGGTCGTTTGCGGCCAAATAGTGCAAATCGTGGATACTTGGATTGGTTCATGGCGACGCCTCATTGCCGACTTCGCCGGAGCTGATGAGGCCGGTTATGCCGCGGAGCGTAACGCGGACCGTTTGCCCGATATCGTTTTGCAGCAAAATCGAGGCATCGGATGTTGTGCCATCTGGATTAAATAAGATCGGCTTCGACCACGCGTCATCTTTGGCGTCGCCTAGCAGCGCTCCCACCTGATTTGAGGCAGCGATCTGGGCATCGGCGAAAATCACATTGTCCGGAAGTCGGGGAGGGGCGAGTCGCAGAACATCGTGGACCGAATGCTCACCGTCCGTGTTATCGGGAGGCGGAACGCTGCTTTCCGGCAGACTAAGCTTGTCCAGCGCGACCAATTGAAATCGCGCACCCTTGGGTTCGCAGCGAAAAGCCTGAATTTCGCCCGATTGCATGGCAGTAAGCCGACCGCGCGTTAAGGCATCGCGCAGAATGTCCGTTGCCCCGTTCAAATGCGCGCGCGAAAACGAGCTGTTCAGGTAGGGCATCGAAACCGATGCAACGATTACCAGCAACGAGAGCACGAGAATCACCTCGACGAGCGTCAACCCGCTGGGCCGAGTCAGAGGACGTCGTGCAGCAACGAACATAGTTCGAGTCCGCGCTCGTTATTCCCAATTGCCGATATCATCGTCGGTGCCATCCTGGCCATCCGGCCCAACGGACCACACGTCGAAGGTATCGGGATTATGTTTGCCGGGGGCCACGAAGCGGTAATCGCGATCCCAAGGATCAAGCGGCACTTTACCAGAGTCGAGATACGGGCCAGCCCAGCGGCTGGCAACGTTTGCGTCGCTAGGCTTCGCGGTGAGGCCGCTCAAATCGGAGGGGTAGTTGCGCGTATGGAACTTGTAGAGATTGACTGCGCTCTTGAAGATGCCGACTTGACCCTTGGCAGCATCCTTTAGTGCTTTTTCTTGCGTGCCGCTGAACATGGTGACGACCATCGACGCGAGCACGACGAGGATCGCCAGCACGAGGAGCAATTCGATAAGGGTAAAGCCGGTCCGATCGCGCCGCTGGCGGTTGGCCTTGCCGCGCTCGCGATTGTTGAATGCTGTAAACATGACGATCTCCTAGTTCGTTCTTCGCCGAATATTTTGCTTATGACCTATTTAATACCGGCCCAATTTTAGCGGCCGGATAACTTCCGTCGTAAATTATACACAGTTATTAAACCGCCGTGCTCATCTTTAGGACCGGGACAAGTAGTGCGATAACGACAATTAGCACAACGCCGGCGAGCATTACCAGCATCAATGGCTCGAGCAGCCGGACGAACAAGTCGAGTCGCCGCCAGGTATCGCGTTCCAGGGTGTCGGCAATATGGGGTAGCACGTTTTCCAGGTTATTCGACTGCTCGCCGACCGCGATCATTTCAACGACATCTGCCGGAAATTGCCCGCTGGCGGCCAGCGGCGTCGCTAGTGACTCGCCGGCGGAGATATTCTCGGCCGCTTCACGAACTGCCGTCGAAAGCACTCGGTTGCCGGTCGAATCCGCGCTGATTTCAAGCGACCGCACGATCGGTACACCATTGGTCAGTAGCGTGCCAAGCACGCGGCAAAAGCGGGACACCGCCATGCTCAAGTAAATTCCGCTGACAATCGGAACTTTTAAGCGGAGCTTATCGAGCAGGATGCGACCTTCTTCCGTTTTCGATCGGCTGTGGATGACCAGTCCCAGCACCACGAGGGCGGCCGCGATGAAAATGCCGTATGACTGCATCACGCCACTGAGCCAGAGCAGCCAATCGGTGACAGCCGGCAGTTCGCCGCGCTCGCGCAGCCGAGTGAACAACCGCTCGAACTTCGGTACGAAGAAGATGATGAGCACGTTGACAACCACCGTGCCCAACACGAACAGGATCGTCGGGTAAGCCAGGGCACCGACAACTTTGCCGCGCAGCTCGTCTTGTTGCTCGGTGAATTTTGCCAGGCGGTCGAGCGCTTCTTCGAGAAAGCCGCCTTCGCCGCCAGCGCGAACAATGCTGGTTGCCAATTCGCCGAACGCTTTGGGGTGCCGCAGCATGGCGTCTGCGAGCGTGGCGCCTTCTTGCACGCGTGAGTGAACATCTTCCAGCACAACCGCCAAGTTTTTGTGCGGCGTTTGCTCACGCAATAACTCGAGCGAACGCAGCAGGGGCACGCCGCTGCCCAATAGAGCCGAAAGCTGTCCATAGGTGCCGGCCATAATCCGGGCCCGCACCTTCGGCGACAATTTTGCCGCGGTTGGGCGGCCATCCGCGGATGTCACCTTAAGCGGAAAAAGATCCTTGCCCGAAAGCGTCGCTACCGCCTCGCGTTCGCTGCCGGCCGCGAGCGTACCTTCCACCTTCTTGCCGGCCAGGTCGCGCGCGATGTAAGTGAATTCGGGCATAGGAGTGTTAATGACGAATGACGAAGCCCGAATGACGAATGAATCATTCGACATTTGTCATTCAGAAATTCGTCATTTATAGTCTGTCTCCCTTTGTCACACGAAGAACTTCATCGATCGTCGTGATGCCATTGAGAACCTTGAGCCAGGCGTCTTCCCGCAGGGTGCGCATTCCATTCGCTCGAGCGGCCTTGCGGATTTCCCAACTGCTGGCGCGATCGTGAGTAAGTTGGCGAATCGCGTCGTTGGTTGTGCAAAGCTCAAAAATGCCCTGTCGGCCGACGAATCCTAATTGCTTGCAGCTACGGCAACCCTTAGGCCGGAACAACGGATTGCCGCGCTTTTTGAATTCATCCCACGGAAAATCAGTCGGTAGATCGTCTTGTTTAGGCTCGAATGGTTCCCGGCAATTCTTGCACAACGACCGTACAAGGCGTTGAGCCATCACCGCTTCGACCGTGCTCGCGACGAGGAACGTTTCGACGCCCATATCGATGAGCCGCGTGTAGGCATCGGCGCATCGTTCGTGTGGAGCGTACTGAACACCAAGTGACCAGTGAGCGATGCCTGAATGGCATTCTCCGCGGTTTCCATATCGCGAATTTCGCCGACAAGCACGATGTCTGGATCGTGACGCAAAATCGAACGTAGCGAAGCCGCAAACGTCAGACCGATCTTCGCGTGCACTTGAATCTGATTGATGCCTTCAAGCTGATATTCGACCGGGTCTTCGGTCGTAATAATCTTTGTTTCCTCGTCCTTAATCTCCATGAGCGAACTGTAAAGCGTCGTCGTCTTACCGGAGCCAGTCGGGCCCGTGACGAGGATGATTCCGTGCGGAATACGAATCAACTCGCCGTACAGCTTGCCCAGTTCAGGCTCCATGCCGATGCCTTCCAGCGACAGCTTCATGCGGCCCTTGTCGAGCAAACGCATAACGATGCCCTCGCCGTGGAGCATCGGGATAACCGACACGCGAACATCGATTTCGCGGCCGGAAACGCGGAGCTTGATGCGGCCGTCTTGAGGTAATCGCTTTTCCGCGATGTTCAGCCGGGCCATGATTTTCAGGCGGCTGATAATGGCGGCCTGAAATCGATTGATCTCGGGCGGCACCGGCTGCGGATGGAGCAAGCCATCGATGCGGTAGCGGACCTTGATGCCGGCGGCCTGCGATTCGATATGCACATCACTGGCTCGCGACTCGATTGCTTCGATGAGGATTTCATTCACGAGCCGGATGACAGACGCCTCTTGGGCCTCGTCCGAAAGCTCGCCATCGACGTCGATGCCGTCGAGGAGCTGAATATCCTCTTCTTCTTGCAGCGCCATCAGGTCGTCGATCGTTTCGCTGCCGACGCCGAGGTGCGCTTTGATGCGCCGCGCGATTTGCTCGCGTTGGGCCAGCACGGGTTCAATCGTTAGCCCGGTCGTGGCGCTGAGCTCATCGAGCGGGTAGAGATCGAACGGATCGCTCGTTGCGACTTGCAAAGTTCCGTTGTGCCGCTGCAACGGGAACAGCGAATGGCGATGAATTAGCTTAAGCGGAAAGTTTTGCAGCAGTGAAAGGTCGATTTGGTGTTGCTCCAAGTCGACAAAGGGGATTCCCACTTCGTCGCCAAGCGCTTTGAGCGCAGCTTCTTCGCTGACGAGTCCCAAATCGACGGCCGCCACATCCAGCCGCGTCGCATCAGGGCGATCGATGCGCAGCTGGCTTAACTGCTGCGGCGATATTAACCCGCGTTTTACGAGAATTGCGCCTGCTTCCATCGAATATCCGTTGTTCCTGGATCGTGCCGATCGTTGATTCCATTATGCGGCTCGCGATGCGTCGCAGCAAACAACCCAGAGACGGCGCTAAATCGCCGCAAATTCGGCCGTTTTCATCGACGGGGATGTCGATGGCATGATCGGCGGAGTTGCCGATGCGAACGCTTCGTGTGCGCCGACTGTTCGGCGCGTCCTGCCGTTCCAATTCCTACGTTGCGAATCCTTCCCGAGTTGCCTCCCTTAGTAAGACGCCATCAGGCGGCATCTTTTCCATTTTTTGTCGATTGCTGATCGCGGTTGCGGCCGCCACCTTGGCCATTCGGACCGCCGCGCCCAAAGCGCCCGCGGAACCCGCCGCCTTGGTCAGGCAGATCAAATTGGTCACCCATCATCTTTTGCAACTGAGCTTGCTGCTCGGGCGTAAGGACATCGATCATTTTCTTGCGTGCGTCGGCTTGTAGCTCACGAATTTTCGTTTGTAGTTCTTCTTGCACCTCGGCGGCCCGCTTTTCCAGCTTTTCCCGCTGATCGTCGCTCAGGTTCAGCGCTTCGGCGACATCGCCTCCAGTTAATGCACTAGCGCCACGCTGGCGTATTTTGGTCTGCAGGTCAATTTGTTTGAGTCGCTCGAGTTGGTGAGGCAGCAGCACGCCGTCTAACTTCTTTTCCATGTCAGTGTTAATCGTTTCGAACTTCTTACGGATTTCGTCGAACTTGGCGCGGCGCTCTTCGTCACTCGCGTCACGCAGTTGCTGGAACATCCCGCCCATTTCGTCGCGAACCTTGCTCCGCATGTCATCGGAAATGGCGCGGACCTTATCTTTTTGTTCGTCAACTAGCTGCAGTTCTTGTTGAACTTCATCACGCATCGCCAATCCGAGCAACCCGCCGCCCCCAAATGGTCCGCCAAAACCGCCAGGACCTCCCGGTCCGCCGCCCGGCGGCGGGCCCGGTGGCTGCGCTAGGCTCGCGGACCACGAACACACGGCAGCACCGATTACCAATGAAACGAGGCGAATTCGAGCGTTCATCGAATTGATCCCTTTTTGAAAAGCGAGCGGCTGCCCGAATATGAGTGTCGCACCGTCGGTCCGCACATTCGCCCAGTGGTTTAACCCCAAGCGGGGCAATAAGTATCGTTAGTGCGCCGAGATTCGTGTTAGTCTGCATCACCTCGTCATAGTTTGAAAGGGCGCACGATGCTGTGACGCTGCGTGCAACATGCCGCCGTTGTGCAAAACCATCTTGTGAGTGCTGGCGGTTTGGCGTAAAGTAATACACTAAGCGGGTTTACGATTAATCGAGCGGCGGTAAAGCCATGAATCCCTCCGAATTAATGCAATTGGCAATTGAAAAATGTCGCGAAGGGATCGCGGCAGGACAAAGCCCGTTCGGGTGTGCGATCGAGCGTGGGGGTGAAGTGATCTCCTGCTCGCACAACACCGTCGTAATGACGACCGATATCACGGCCCACGCCGAAGTGAATGCGATTCGCGAGGCATGCCATCATATCGGCGATATCTTCCTCGACGGCGCTGTCGTGGCGACCACGTGCGAGCCCTGTCCGATGTGCATGTCTGCCCTTCATTGGGCGCGAGTCGACACAGTCTATTACGGCGCCACAATCGCCGATGCCGATACGGCGGGCTTTAATGAGCTGCAATTGCCAGCAGCCGAACTCCTGCGAATCGGCGGCAGCAAACTCAAGCTCGTCCCGCAGCTCCTACCGGAAGAATGCAAGCAACTGTTTGCGGAATGGAAAAACAACCCGAAAAGGGTGGCTTACTAGGGGCTGGGGACTGGGGCCTAGGGGACAGGGGAGCACATCGATTGTGTCGATTGCAAGTTATCGAGATCTTGAAGTTTGGAAGGAAGGAGTTCAGCTTTCGCTTGCTGTTTACAAGCTTTCCGCTGGGTTTCCAGATGGGGAGCGATTTGGGCTAACGAGCCAAATGCGGCGTTGCGCAATTTCAATACCGTCGAACCTCGCGGAGGGGCATGCAAGACTCTCCACTCGTGAGTACTTGCGATTCGTATCCATTGCACTTGGCTCTTTAGCTGAGTTGGAGACACAATTGTATTTGGCGACCGAACTTAGATTTGTTCAGCGGCCAGCTTCGCTGGAACTCTCCAACAGATTAGACGTCCTGGGCAAACAGTTGCGAAACCTCACAAAAGCCTTGCGCTCCCGCCTCGAGCAAACAAACCGATAGAAGGTCTCAAACTTACAGTCGCCAATCCCCAGCCCCCAGTCTCTTCCCTTGCTTACCAAGATCGAAATCGCCGCTGATTGGTTGACCCGGTACACGGGAATGCCGCTCGACCGCTTCGGCAACTACGTGCTGCTGACGAATTTTCGCGATTATGTGCAGCGTTTCGCCGCCGCTTTGCTTGCGATATTTACGGCGACAACCGCCCGATGCAGGCCGCTACGAACGATTCCGGCCTCACGATTATCAACTTCGGCATCGGTTCGCCAAACGCCGCCACGATCATGGATTTGCTCACGGCGTATCACCCGGCAGCCGTGTTGCTGCTAGGAAAATGCGGCGGCCTGAAGCACGCGACCGACATCGGCCATTTCATCCTGCCGATCGGTGCGATTCGTGGCGAAGGAACTTCGGACGACTATTTGCCTCCACTCGTGCCCGCGCTTCCCTCATTCAAGCTTCACAAATTCGTGTCCCAAAAGCTCGTCGAGCGTGGCCTCGATTACCGCACCGGCGTCATCTACACCACCAATCGCCGCGTTTGGGAGCACGACCAAAAGTTCCGCGAGCAGCTCCAGGAATACACGCCGATAGGCATCGATATGGAGACCGCCACGATCTTCGTCGTCGGCCACAAGAACCAAATTGCCCGCGGGGCGTTATTGCTGGTTTCCGATAAGCCGCTGGCGCCAGATGGGGTCAAAACGAGTGAAAGCGACGCCCGGGTTAACCGCGATTGGTCGGATGTGCATCTTTCGATCGGCATCGACTCGCTCACCGAAATTGGCGAAAAGGGCGAAATGATCAAGCATTTTCAGTATTGAAACAGGATTGAACTAGCGCCTAGTCAATCGGCACCCCCCCGACAGCATGTCAGAGGCGTTTTTTTCAGATTTCCTCGCTCAATTCATGGCAAATTCATACAATCGGTGTAAGATAAGCAACTAGTACAGTCGCTGGGTTTGCATTTGAACGCATACGTTCGATGATTGTCAGCGCGGGTTTTCAGGCGAAGTTTCACCGTTGGCGGTAGCAAAAGGAGCGTCTAATGAGGTTGAGCACAATGAGAATTTATCTCGCGGCAGTGGCCGCGGTCGCGGTTTCATACGCCGCATCGAGCGCAATGGCTGGCACTATTGCGGATTGGACTTTCGAGACAAGTATACCGTCCACCGCCGGACCTTATTCGCCAGAAGTTGGGGCGGGATCCGCGACCGGTTCTCATGCCGCTGCGAGTACCTACAGTTCTCCAGCTGGTAATGGATCCGCCGCATTCGTTCAGCTCAAACCAGTGGCAGATTGGTGATTATTACCAATTCCAAGTCAGATACCACCGGCGAATCGCAGATCGGGCTGTTGTTCGATCAGACGAGCAGCGGCACCGGGCCCGCGGGATTTCGAAGATGCAATACAGCACGGACGGGTCAACGTTTACTGATGCCGGCTTTAGCTATATGGTAGCTAGCGAATGCGTCTCCAAACCTGCGTGGAACGGCAGCTACATCCAGTCCCGGCTGGCTACCAATTCGTCGACCTCAGCTCGATCACGGCCCTCAACAATCAAGCCTCCGTGTACCTGCGGCTAGTTGACACGTCAACGTCTGTCAGCCAACGGAACAGGTACCGTTGCGTACCGGCGGGACCGATCGGGTGGACAACGTGATTAGTTGGCTAGCATCAATGTTCCCGAACCTTGTTCGTTGCTGCTCGTATTGTGCGGCATGGCCGGATTTGGCCTCGCCCGCCGACGCTAGAAAGTTATACAGATCGAATTGCCAAGATCGCCGAGCCTCGACGGGGCGCGGCGATCTTTTTTTGCGCGGTACTTCGGAGGCTGCGGCCCGATCGCCGATGTGAAGGAGCTCGCCCCAAACGTCAAACTTCCGCTCGATGCCGCTGATTTTACAAAATTCCGCGGAAAATCGGCTGCCAGGAAATGGACGGACCCCCTGACGGCACGCTATCATTACTGGAGTCTGGCGGATTATTGAATAAACGAAGCTAATCCCGGCGAAGTATCCCGGGTTATGCTCGCGATATAGTGGCGAGAGACGGCAGGATGCATTCAGCAACAGTGTGTCGACGCAAGCGGCGGGTCATGTCCTGGTTAGCAATGGCCGCCGCGCTCGCGGTGGCTGGTTGCGGCGGCGGCGACGGAAAACCTGCGCGGCAACCCGTCCACGGCAGCGTTAATATCGATGGCAAGCCGACTGCCGGGGTGATGGTCATTTTTTGTCCCGTCGATGGGTCACCGGAAGTGCAAAGGATGCGTCCGTCGGGTACGACGGGAGCGGATGGCACGTTTCAATTGATTTCCGTGACGCCAAACGACGGCGCTCCGGCGGCGAATTATAAGGTCCTCGTCCAATGGCCCGCGAGCAACGGCGAAGACCGCCTGCGAGGCCGGTACATGAATTTGGAGAAAACGCCTTTCAAGGTCGAGATCAAGCCGGGTACGAACGACCTTCCGCCGTTCGAGGTGAAGATCGAAGTAATTGCGTAGTAAATCGCGTCAGGCGTTAACTACGGTTGGAACTTGATTTATCAACGCACTCGGAATTAATTCTTTTCATACGGGCCGGGGTTTTGAGGAGTAATTGATGTTTGCAATTCGTTCTCGTCTGCGCGGCTTCACGCTCGTCGAGCTGCTCGTCGTCATTGCCATTATCGGTATTTTAGTCGCGCTGCTATTGCCCGCCATTCAGGCAGCCCGTGAGGCCGCCCGGCGTACGCAGTGCGTAAATAAGGAGAAGCAACTCGGATTGGCGATCCTGAACTATGAATCGGCGAAGAGGCAATTGCCCCTGGCGTATACACCGAACTATACCGGAGTGCCGTACGCGGGTCTGTGTCCCGGCATCACACACGTGGGACAGTCAGCTCCCGCAGACAACGGCTTGCCGCATCATTTCGTTTTGACTTTCATCTTGCCGTATCTCGAATATCAAGCACTGTACGATCAGATTGATACGCTAACTCAGAATTGGGACAGTACAACTCAAAGCGCTACGAAACATACGATCAATGCCAATGTCGTGAAGGTCGATATCCCCGATTTTATATGTCCCTCCGTGGAGAGTCGGCCCGGTAAATACACCACCGACTACTTCACGATGGTCACCATCAGGCCCGACACAGCTTATGGCTACTGTGCCGTCATAGCCGGGACCGGTCTTGAAAGGCAAAAGCGGCCGGTCGAGCGTTTAATGGGGCTACTTCAAGATACGCCAACCACGCTCAAAAAGTGCACCGACGGCCTATCCAAGACGTTTATGTTTTTTGAATCGTCCGGCCGACCGTACAATTTCGATCGGAACAAAAATCGGATTATGAAAGGAAGTACCGGACCAAGTACCACAGGACTTGATGCAAATAGCGAGATGATTAAGGATTATCAATGGGCTGACGACGGCGTTTATTCGGTATGGGGAAATGGCGTTCCTTCAGATCCCAATTGCCCAATTACGACAGTGATGAACTGTAACAATTACCAAGCGCCCTATAGTTTTCATCCAGGTGGCGGTAACGAATTGTTTGGCGACGGCAGCGTGGCGTTTGTCAACGAAAACGTCGACTTGGACACGTTCGTCTCGCTCTACACGCGTGCTGCCGACGACATCGGTAGCCTTTAGTGCAGTTACTTAAGATATCAAGTGCGTAAATCTACGAGCCGCCTCCGAATCGGGAGGCGGCTCTTTTTTTGACTTGAACTTGCTGCATCGAGCAACGACGAGCGTTGCGCCTGCGGGCTGATGGACAACGCGCGTACCACCATCGGGGGCCATCGACAGCTTAACTAGCAAGTCATAAACTGGCGACTGACAAACCGGAATCCGCGCGGAACAACTCAGGCTATCGCGGCCGGTGTGGAACAGGAGCTAGAGAAGATGCATCGCACTCGGAATAGTGTTTCGCCACGCGCGCGCTGTAACACTCCGCCACCTCTGTGGCCTGCACGCCGTGAGTTTCGAACCGCCGCAACGTTTGGATTTTCTGTGCGGCCCCCGCATTAACGCTGCCTGGCTGTAATTTGCTGCGCTCCGACCAGTGTTTAAGCGCAGCGAAGTACCTCCCGCCCAAATGCCTTCCCCGGTCGAGGTATGCACTCCCGTGCCATACCGCTCCCTGCAAGTGTTTTTATCAACCCGCCAATTACGCAACCAAGAAGAGGAACTTGTATGTCGTCGAAGTCTGATCGTTCGCGTGGTTTTACGCTCGTGGAATTGCTCGTCGTCATTGCCATTATTGGAATCTTGGTGGCCCTGTTGCTGCCGGCAATTCAAGCTGCCCGCGAAGCCGCCCGCCGATCCCAGTGCGTCAATCGCATGAAGCAGATCAGCTTGGCGGCATTGAACTACGAATCGGCAAAGAAGGTTTTGCCTCCTGCTAATACACCAAATAATACGACGACCCAACTTGCTTACATGGGGCCATGCACCGGCACTGCCATTACGCCTCCGCCGACGAACGGCCTCGCCCATCATTCGTTCTTCACGTACATCCTGCCGTACGTCGAGCAGCAGTCGCTCTATGACCAGATCGACCTGAGATACAATTGGGACTACCCCACGGCCTCGCCCACCAAAGGATCGATCAACCGCACGGTCACGGCCAAGGATATCGACGATCTGTTGTGTCCCTCGACCGAAGCTCGGCCCGGCAGCTACACGACCGACTACAACGTGGTAATGGCAATCGTACCGGCATCGTATTGCACCGATATCGAGAACAAGAACCTGGCCAAATCGAAGCGGTCAGTCGACAAGCTAGTGGGCATGATCTCCGACAACGCGAGCACGATCCGTAAGGTATCGGACGGCATGTCAAAGACGCTCATGCTGTTCGAGTCGGCCGGTCGGCCTCACCATTATGTTAGCAACCGCTCGTTGAAGAACGAGATGTGGGAAGAAAACACGCTTCTAAAGCAGCCTGGCAACGGTGGCCCAACCGATTACCAATGGGCAGACGGCGGTACGCTGGCCGACGGCAGCGATGGATTGCGAGCCATTTGGGGCGCGACGACCCCGCCAATGCCGACCGATATCGCGACTCGCTGCCCCCTGTCGACAATCATGAACTGCGACAATTACAAGGGCGTGTACAGCTTTCACTCGGGCGGCAGCAATGTTGCCTACGGTGACGGAAGCGTGTCGTTCGTGACCGAAAACGTCGACGCCGATGCGTTCATCTCGATGTTCACGCGTGGCGCAGACGACATCGCCCAGACGAACTAGCTAGGTACGCCGGGCTTGATCGGGCTGCCTCGTATATACAGGGGGGATGCTGGGGTGCTGCCCCGGCATCCTCCTTTTAGGTTCTGTCTTCCCTGGGTCTAGCCGAGCAAGGCGAATCTTTGCCTCCATAAGACGCGTAAGCGGTTATGCGGCTTAGCTATACGTCACAAACCCGTTTGACGACCTAGCTCCCCCCAATTACGATGAAAACCGGTACTCCAGCGGTTCTCAGGCGGTTGCGGCTCCTCTTTTCCACCCGATGCAAACCCTCGCGATAGGCGCTGATCACGGTGGTTTCGAGCTGAAACAGCAGCTGGCCGAGCACATTCGCTCGCGGGGTTTCGCGGTCGAAGACTGCGGCACCCACAGCACCGAGGCGGTGGATTACCCGAAGATCGCGGCCGAAGTCGCCCAGCGGGTGGCCGACGGCCGCGCCAAGATCGGCGTGATTATCGATGGGGCGGGAATCGGCTCGTCGATGACGGCCAACAAGTTTCCAGGCGTGCGGGCCGCCCTATGTTACGACTTGTCGTCTGCCCGCAACAGCCGCGAACACAATAACGCCAACGTACTGACGCTGGGGGCTTCGCTTATCGGAGCGGGCCTGGCGAAACAGATCGTCGACACGTTTTTGGATACGGAATGTACGGCCGACCGGCACCTCCGCCGAGCGGCCATGATTGATGAGATCGAGAAGAAACTAAAAACCGGCGAGCTGAAAATTAGTGCCAAGCCGCCGACGACAGCCCCCAGCCCCCAACCCCCAGCCCCTAAAACTTCCTTGCCCGACTTATCCGAAGCAGATCTGAAGCGCGTAGCCGACCGCATCACGCAGTTGATGGGCGGCGCCGGCAGCCATGGCGAACACGCTTGCACCGAGGCGTGCGGTTTCTGCAAAAGCTGCGCGGACATCAATCCCACGCTCGTCAAAAGCTTCATCGACCTCGGTGCCGATCGCATCACGCATCGTGGCGGCGGGGCGGCCGTGCCCAAGGAAATCGCAAAATACATCGACCACACGCTCCTGCGTCCCGATGCAACTGTCGATCAGGTCACCAAGCTGTGCCAGGAAGCAAAAGAGTTCGGCTTCGCTTCCGTGTGCGTCAATCCATACCACGTGCGGCACTGCGCGAGTCTGCTCCGCGGTTCCTCGGTCAAAGTTTGCACGGTAATCGGCTTTCCACTCGGGGCGAACATGAGCGAAACCAAAGCGCTCGAAGCGCGCCGTGCGATTCGCGATGGCGCGACCGAAGTCGACATGGTCATCAACATCGGCGCGCTCAAGAGCGGCCAGGATGACGTCGTCTATCGCGACATCCGAGCCGTCGTCGACGCCGCAATGGACGGCGGCGCGATCTGCAAAGTGATTCTCGAAACATCGCTGCTCAACGACGATGAGAAAACGCGCGGCTGCCTTGCAGCTCGCCGCGCGAGCCGATTTCGTCAAAACGGCAACCGGCTTCGGCCCCGGCGGCGCAACCGCCGAAGACGTAGCCCTAATGAGCCGAGCCGTGTCAGGCACAAAGATGGGAGTCAAAGCCTCCGGCGGCATCCGCAATTGGCAAGACGCCGAGCAAATGATTCGCGCCGGGGCGACCCGCATCGGAGCAAGCGCTGGCGTCCGAATCGTGAAAGAATCCCAAGGCGCAACGTTCAGCGACAGCGGCGGCGGAAAGTATTAGCCAAATCTCTTCCCTCTCTGTGTCCTCTGTGATCTCTGTGGCAAACTTACGAAGCAACAAGAACTAGCAAGCGAGACTGAACCGTGGCAGAAGTTGATCTAAGAACATACGTCTTCATCGACAACATGCAGCCGCAGTTCGCCTCGTTCATGGCGACCATTGCCCAGGGCTTTTTGCCGACTCAAGGCATGGCGAGCCTCTATGTCGAAATCTCGCCCGGCATTGAAATCAATCGCGTCACAGATATCGCCCTCAAAAGCAACCTGGTGAAGCCAGGTATGCAAATCGTCGAGCGCGTATTCGGCATGCTCGAAATCCACTCGGAATCGCAGGCCGAAGTCCGCGGCGCCGGGGAAGCGATTCTGAGTGCGTTGGGGCTTAAATTGGAAGATCGCACGAAGCCCACGATCGCCTCTAGCCAGGTGATTCGCCGCGTCGACGATCACCAAACGCAACTCATCAACCGCATGCGACACGGCAACATGATCCTGGCTGGCCAAACGCTGTACATCATGGAGCTCGAACCAGCGGGTTACGCCGCGCTCGCTGCGAACGAAGCCGAAAAGGCCGCGGATATCAATATCTTGGAAGTCCGCACATTCGGTAGCTTTGGCCGCGTGTACCTCGGCGGTGAAGAACGAGATATGGATGTCGCCTACAAAGCGGCGATCGCGGCAATCGAAGGCGTCACCGGCAAAACACCACAAAAACGCGGCGGTTGATCGTCGCTCTTAAAATCAAAACCATTTTTCAGCTCGGAGTAACCTCATCATGTCTGAAGCGCTTGGAATGATCGAATGCCGCAGTTTCCCCACCATGGTGGAAGCGGCCGACGCTATGGTCAAAGCGGCCAAAGTCGAACTCGTGTCCTATGAAAAGACGGGCGGCGGCTACGTGACAGCCGTCATCCGCGGCGACGTTGCGGCTGTAAAGGCGGCCTGCGACGCCGGCCAAGCTGCCGCCTCGCGCGTCGGCGAAGTCGTCTCGACGCACATCATCGCTCGCCCACACGCCAACGTCGATTCGATCATCCCGCTCGGCCGCAGCGAAAAGAAAGAGTAATCGCATAGATAGCCGAGCCATCTTGGCTCGACGACTCCCAGCCAAGATGGCTGGGCTATGCTCGCCGGAGATTCACCATGCTGATCGCTCGCGTTATTGGAACCGTCGTATCGACTCAAAAAGAGCCGACGCTCGACGGACTGCGCCTCCTCATGTGCCAACCGCTGAATGCCGAAGGCGACAAAGCTGGAGCAGCGGTTGTAGCGGCCGATGCCGTAGGTGCGGGCGTGGGCGAAGTGATCCTCTATGCTACGGGCAGTTCCGCCCGGCAAACCGTTGCCACGCAAAACCGCCCAGTCGACGCAGTCGTCATGGCGATCGTCGACCACTGGGAAGTCGGCGGCGACACAAAGTACCGCAAAAGCGACGACTGAAAAAATGTTTAATTAGCCGCCGGCCAATGGCCGGCCGGTTCTTAGGGAATCTTTCGTGACGCGCCTCTCTGACCAACAAGTCGACGTCATCGCCCAACAAGTCCTGCGGCAATTGGGCAGCCGTGATGCCGTGCCGGCGAACACGGAAAAATCTGGCGCGACACCCCAATCACACGGCAGCGGCCCCAAGCGTCTCGGCGCATTCAACGACCTTGATGCCGCCGTCACGGCCGCCCGCGCAGCCTTCGAAGCGCTAGACGGCATGAAGCTCGTCAAACGCGACGAGATCATCGCCGCGATCCGTAAAGCCTCGCTTCGCGAAAGCGAATCTCTGGCCTTTGCCGCCCACAAGGAAACGGGCTTCGGCCGATACGAAGACAAAATCATCAAAAACCGCCTCGTCGCCAATAAAACCCCCGGCATGGAAGTGTTGCAGGCGCAAGCAAAAACCGGTGACGGCGGCCTCTCACTCTTCGAGTACGCCCCATTCGGCGTCATCGGCTCAATCACGCCTTCGACGAACCCCACCGCCACGATCATCAACAACACGATTTCGATGGTCGCCGCCGGCAACGCAGTTGTGTTCAACGTCCATCCTTCAGCCAAAGAATGCTCGCTTCGTTGCGTCGATATTATCAACCGTGCGATCGTTGAGGTGGGCGGCCCAGAGAATCTCATCGTGACGATGGCTGAGCCGACGCAAGAGTCGGCTCAAGCGCTGATGGTTCACAAAGGAATTCGGTTGGTCGTCGTCACGGGCGGCGCTGGCGTAGTGGATGCAGCGATGAAAAGCGGCAAACGCGCGATCTGCGCCGGGCCCGGCAATCCGCCGATCGTCGTCGATGAAACGTGCGACATCGAGCAAGCCGGCCGCGACATCGTGCTGGGGGCATCGTTCGACAACAACGTTATCTGCACAGACGAAAAAGAAGCCTTCATCGTGGCCAGCGTCGCCGATAAAGTGCTGGCCGCCGCGGCGAAAAACAATGCGGTCGTGCTGACGCAGTCGCAAACCCGCCAGCTCGAAAATCTGATCTTCAAAGAAGTCCGCGGTCCACGGCAAGCTGCCAAAGTGAGCCGCGAGTTCATCGGCAAAAACGCCGGCTACATTCTCCAAAAAATCGGCATGAACGTGCCAGAGGATTTGCGCCTCGGCATCATCGATGTCGGCGTGAATCACCCGCTCGTGTGGACCGAGCAAATGATGCCTATCATGCCAGTCGTTCGCGTGGCCGATGCCAATGAAGCGATCGACCTGGCGGTAGAAGCCGAAGGCGGCCGGCGTCACACCGCCGTCATGCACTCCAAGAATATCACCAACCTCTCGCGCATGGCGAAGCGGATCAACTGCAGCATCTTCGTAAAGAATGCACCTTGCTACGCCGGGCTAGGGCAGGGGGGCGAAGGGAGCACGTCGTTCACCATTGCCTCGCCCACCGGCGAAGGCATGACCGATGCCCGCACTTTTTCGCGCCTCCGCCGCTGCGTGATGTTCGACCACTTCCGAATCGTATGAGCAACCTACCCGCCATCGCGCTCATAGAATTCGGCAGCATCGCGGCCGGCATGTTCGCAGCCGACAAAATGGTAAAGCGTGCGCCGGTCGAATTACTCCACGCCGGTACCGTGCAGCCCGGCAAGTACCTCATCCTCGTTGGCGGTGGTACGGCGGAGGTGCAGGAAAGCGCATCAGGCCGGAATGCGAGCCGCGCCGAATGAAATCTTGGATGACGTGTTGCTGCCGGATGTACATAAGCGCGTGGTCAAAGCGCTCGATGGCGAACGCCGGTTCCATGACTTCGACTCAATGGTTGTCTTGGAAACATCGACAATTGCCGCAATCCTCCGATCGACGGATGCCGTGGTCAAAGGCGCGGCCGTCGACGTAGCTGAATTGCGTGTCGGCAACGGTCTTAATGGTCGGGGATTGGCCGTGCTCACGGGCGACCTGACGAATGTCGAAGTCGCAGCCGAAATTGCCGGCCGCGTGCTGAGCGGCCGCAACGTCACGCTGTGCCATTCGATCGTCTCGAATGTTCACGAACAGTTTGCCGGTCACGTGGCCAACACAACACGATTCTTTCACGGGAAGTAATCGCCATGCTCCTTGGCAAAGTCATCGGAACGTTAGTAGCTTGCGAGTTGTATCAAGGACTCGAAGGCGTGCCCATGCTCGTCGTCCAACCACTCACCAAAACGCAGGAAGCAAAGGGCGACCCGATCGTTTGTGCCGATTCCACGCACCAGGCTGGCCCCGGCGAGCTCGTGTACTACGAAGGTGGCCGCGAAGCCGCCATGACGCTCCACGAAACATTTGTGCCCGTCGACCACGCCATCGTAGGCATCGTCGACGATGTCCATTTACAGTAGGTCAGGCTGTGCCTGACGCCCAACCAAACTCCGTCAGGCACAGCCTGATCTACGAAGAATCATGTTCATCGGCCAAGTCACCGGCGACATTACTTCCACGATCAACCACCCCGATTACATGAATCGGCGGTTGCTTGTAGTCGATCGTCTCGATCCCACCGGCCAGCCCTCAGGCGGCTATCTTCTCGCCGTCGCAGCGACCGACGCCGGCGTCGGCGACCGCGTCCTAGTTCTCGACGAAGGCACCGGCGCCCGCCAAATCCTCGGCAACTCGAAGGCGCCAATCCGCTCCGTCGTCGTCGGCATCGTAGATTCAGTCGACGTAGTCTGAAATAAGCTTAGTCGACGGCGGAAGCCGTCGGTTTCCCCTACGCAACCGCTGGTTGCCGTTTCCAACGACACTCGATAAGTTAGTTGGATGCTCGACCTCTACGACCAAATCGAAGCCGCGGCCGCTGCAATTCAGGCCAAATTCAATGAACCGCCCCACGCCGGCATCATCCTCGGCACTGGCCTCGGAGGCCTCGTCGAAAAAATCGAAATCGCCGCCACGCTCGACTACGAGACGATCCCGAATTTCCCAAAATCCACCGCGACCAGTCACCGTGGCCGCTTGGTTTGCGGCCGCCTCGAAGGCGTTCCAGTCGTCGTCATGGAAGGTCGCTTCCATCAGTACGAAGGCTACCCGCTTAAAAAAATTACGCTCCCCGTGCGAGTCTTCAAGCGCCTTGGCGCAAAGCTAATGATCGTATCGCAAGCGGTCGGTGGTCTAAACACGATGTATCGCGCCGGCGATGTAATGATCATCGACGATCAGATCAACCTCATGGGCGACAACCCGCTGGTCGGTGTGAACGATGACCGCCTCGGCCCGCGGTTCCCCGATATGTCGCAGCCGTACGATCAGGAACTGATCGACGCCGGTCTCGAAATCGCACGCAAAGAAAACTTCGTCGCACACCGCGGCGTGACGGTCGCCGTCACCGGCCCCAATCTCGAAACGCGCGCCGAATATCGCTTCCTGCGACGCATCGGAGCCGATGTCGTCGGTATGAGCACAATCCCCGAAGCGATCGTCGCCGTCCACTGCGGCCTCCGCACATTCGGCCTCTCGGTGGTCACCGATATGTGTTACCCCGACCACGCCGAGCCGGTGAACGTCGAACAAATCATCGCCACCGCCAACGCCGCCGCCCCCAAATTAAGAGCCATGGTCTGCGGCGTACTAAAATATGACGCTTCTAAGCGAAAGAATTAAACCACAGAGACACAGAGTCAGATCGGCGTCGGACTGGTCGCTTCAGCGACCAGTTGCGCCATCACCAGTTTCGATATCTATCTTCTGTCTTCCTCCGTGCTCTCTGTGTCTCCGTGGTAAATAAATAATCGAATGCAACATCTGCGGCCCCAAATCGCCGAATCCGCCTCGTACGTTCGCAGCCACTGGAACGAAAAACCCCGTTGCGGCATCATTTTGGGTTCTGGCCTAGGATCGGTCGGCGAATCGATCGCGCTCGACACTGCAATCGACTACGGCGAAATCCCAAACTTCTTGAAGTCCACCGCAGTCGGCCACAAAGGCCGCCTCCTCTGCGGCAAGCTCGGCGGCGTTCCCGTCGTCGCCATGCAGGGCCGATTCCATTGCTACGAGGGATATTCCGCCGAACGAGCAACGTTCCCAGTTCGCCTGATGAAAGCACTCGGCATCGAACTTCTCATCGTTTCGAATGCCGCTGGCGGCCTGAATCCGAATTTCGCTCGCGGCGATGTCATGGTGATCGACGACCACATCAACCTGCTCAATCGCAATCCGCTCGTCGGCGTCAACGATGATGAGCTCGGCCCGCGCTTCCCCGATATGGGCGCCCCTACGACCGCCGTCTTGGCGATCGCGCACTCGCGATCGCCCGAAAACACGATTTCACCTGCCACCGCGGCGTCTATGCCGCCATGCTCGGCCCAACCTACGAAACCCGCGCCGAAATCCGCATGCTGCGATATTTCGACGGCGACGCGGTCGGCATGTCGACCGTTCCCGAGGCCATCGTCGCGGTCCACGCTGGCCTGCGAGTGCTCGGTTTGTCGACGATCACCAACATTTGCTCGCCCGACAAACAAGTCACCACCAGCGGCCACGAAGTCATCGCCACCGCCGAAACTGCCCGCGACAAATTGCTGGCAATCGTCACGGGCGTTATCAAAGAAGAATTCAATCCATAAAGCCGCGACCGCTGGTCGCGTTCCTCGCACGCTAATCTCTCCATGAACGTTGTCTCACTCATTTCGAAAAAGCGCGACGGCGGCGAGCTCACCGAAGACGAAATCGGCCAACTCATTACCGGTTACGTCCGCGGCGATGTCCCTGACTACCAAATGGCATCCTGGGCGATGGCCGTTTACTTGCGCGGCATGACGGTCGCCGAAATCGCTGCTCTCACCGAGCACATGCTTTACTCCGGCGTCACGTTCGAATGGCCGGCCGGTGAATCACCCAAAGTCGATAAACATTCAACCGGCGGCATCGGCGACAAAGTCTCGCTGCCCCTCGCGCCGCTGCTCGCCTGCTGCGACCTGCAAGTGCCAATGATTTCCGGCCGCGGTCTTGGCGCCACAGGCGGCACGCTCGATAAGCTCGAAGCGATCCCCGGCTTCCGCACGAATCTCAACACGACGGAGTTCCAACAAGTCTGCCGCGACGTCGGCTGCGTAATCAGCGGCGCAACCGCCGATCTCGTACCCGCCGACCGCAAGCTGTACGCGCTGCGCGATGTAACCGGTACCGTGCCCTCAATTCCCCTCATCACGGCCAGCATCATGAGTAAAAAGCTGGCCGAAGGACTCGACGCCCTCGTGCTCGACGTGAAACACGGCACCGGCGCGTTCATGAAAACACTCGACGACGCCCGCGTGCTCGCTCGATCGATGGTCGACACCGGCAAACGCATGGGCGTCCCGACCGTGGCGCTCCTCACGGATATGAACCAACCGCTCGGCCGGATGGCCGGCAATGCGAACGAAGTAAACGAATCAGTCGACGCACTGGTCGGCAAGGGCCCGGCCGATTTGATGGAAGTAACTCTCGCGCTCGGAGCCGAGCTGCTAGTGCTGGCCAAACGGGAATCTTCGACAGTTGCCGCCCGCAAACGCCTAGAAAAAGCAATTTCCTCCGGTGCCGGCCTCGAAAAATTCCGTGAAATGGTCACCGCCCAAGGGGGCGACTTCGATGCCCCGCGGCCAGTCGCTCCGGCACACGAAATACTAAGTCCCGAAAGTGGTTACGTCACGGCGATCGATACCGAACGCCTCGGCTACGTCGTCATCAATCTCGGCGGAGGACGCCGACAATTGGGTGACAAGCTCGACCTCTCCGTCGGTTTCGAAATGCTCGTCCGCGTCGGCGACAGGATCGAACCGAAACAACCACTCGCACGGATCTTCGCCGAGCTGGACGCTGTCGTATACGTGAAAAGAGATCTGTTAGCGGCGATTACGATCGGCGACGACCCAATTAAAGGACCGCCGCTCATTGTTGAGCGTATTGCATAGCAGTTTTGTCCACAGATGTCGCAGATATTAAAGATGCATGATCAGTTATTTCTTTTATCTGCGAACATCTGTGACATCTGCGGACAAAAGCCTTTCTTGATTGATTTAAAATGACCGACGCCGAACAAACCGAACTCGTCCAAGCTGCCCTCCAGGCCCAAAGCCGCGCCTATTGCGTCTATTCAAATTTCCCGGTCGGCGCCGCGCTTCGCGGGGCAAGCGGCAAAATCTATCAGGGCGTAAACGTCGAAAACGCTTCGTTCGGCCTAACCAACTGTGCCGAGCGCGTGGCGATCGGCACCGCCGTGGCGGCCGGCGAGAAAGAATTCACGGCAATCGCCGTCGTCAGCCGTACCGGTGTTACGCCCTGCGGTGCTTGTCGTCAGGTGCTCGCCGAATTCGCACCAAAGCTCGAGATCGTGATGGTCGATTCGCTCAAGCCAACAGAGATCCATCACGCAACGCTCGAGCAACTACTTCCTGGTCGCTTCGAAGGCCCGGTATAACCGCGACATGCGATTTAGCCCCCGGCCAATGGCCGGGGGGAAGCAACTCGCCGCGCCCTCACACTTCGCTCGCCGCCATCACTTCCTTGTGCCAAGCAATATCATCTGGCTCGAGCGCCGCCAGAAACGGCAGATTCCGATACATATCCTCGTAATCAAGGCCGTAGCCGACAACAAACTCATCCGGAATATCGAACGCCACGAAATCCGGCTTGTAATCGATTTCCTGTCGCCCATTTTTGCGTAGCAGTACGGCCGATTTAATTGACGTCGGCCCGAAATCCTGCATCTTTTCCAGCGTGCGCACCAACGTGTGGCCCGTGTCGAAAATGTCGTCGACCAAGAGCACATCGCGGCCCGAAATATCAAGCATCAACTCAGAATTGATAACGAGCTGGCCCCGCGTCGTCGTCGCCCCGCGGTAGCTGCTCGCCTGCAGCACACCGACGCGCATCGGCAAATCGATTAGCCGAATCAAATCGGCCATCAGCACGACGCTGCCTGTCAGCACGCCAACAATCGTGAGTTGCCGATTCGCGTAGCAGGCCGAAATCTCATCCGCCATCCGAGTCACGCCGTCGTGCAAATCTTCCTTGCTAAGCAGTGTCTTCATAACGAATCACAATTCCTTGATTAGCCGGCGGGTACCCTCTGGGTGGCTAGCCCCCGGTTTGTTCGAGTTCCTTCGTGCTCTTCGTGCCTTCGTAGTTAAGACGATTGTAGAAGGCCAAGAACTAATGGCCACTCGTATTAAAGATCCGGTCCCCCGCATCGCCCAACCCCGGAACAATGAACTTGCGGTCGTTCAAATCCGGGTCGATTTGGCACACATAGATTTGCGAATTCGGGAACTCACACTCGACCCGCTTCACACCCTCTTCCGCCGCAATGAGCGACAGCAACTTCACATGTGGCACACCCCAGTCACGGAGCGTGGTGAGTGCGTCTACTGCCGAACCACCGGTCGCGAGCATCGGGTCAAGAATGAGAGCGATATCCACGGGCCGTTCCGGCGGCAGCTTCGAATAATACTTAACCGGTTGGGCCGTCTCTTCGTCACGATAAAGACCTAGATGCCAAACTTCCGCCGTCGGAATCAGTTCCAACACCGGATCGATCATGCCCAGTCCCGGCACGCAAAATCGGAATCAACCCAATTCGCTGCGCGAGTTGCTGACCCTCAGTTTTCGTAATCGGCGTCTGCACCGAGACTTTCTCGGTCCGCAAATCCTTCGTCGCCTCATACGCCAGCAGCGACGCCAACCGATTCACCAGTTGCCGAAACTCGGCCGGCGGCGTCGATTTATCGCGCAACCGAGTGAGATGACAAGCGATCAGCGGATGCTGAACTTCAAACACGCCGCTCATAAAATCCTCAGTCGTCGGTTGGACCGCGGGCGCCTCCGCCACCAAAGTAACACTCATGGCAACGTCCTTCCTCTACGCGCGGTGCTGGGGCCGCAAGAATTTGTTTCCCCAAGCGGCCGATTTACGCTCGGGGGCCAGACGAACCCTATCTTAAACGGCAATGCTAGCGTTGAGAAGAATCGAATTCGTGACGGCGTTTTTTTCTTGCCCGCAAATGGCAATCTTTGCCGAATCAGTCGAAGAATATAGCGGAATCGCCATTCCCTCCTTGCATTCGCACGGTCGCACACCAACCTCCCGCTTAATTCACGTACCGATATTCACCGCCCGAATTCCGCGCGATCATCTTCATTGTCCCTTCCGCGCTGCGATCGTAGAAGCAAATCGTGTGAATCGGCACGACGTGGGTATGCAGTTTCAAATTCGTACGGTTCCGGTTTCGTAGCTCCACCATCACTGCGGGATCGAATTGGCCATCGGTTAGAAAGTAAATCGCATCCGGCTTCATCGACAACGCGAGCGTCAAGGCGGGCATGGGAACCGTCCCGCCCATCGCTTCCGCATGATTGATCCAATCCGTCGTCTTCGCCAGGTTATCCTGCGTCGCCATCAACGGCTTTTCCGACGGCATCGGATACGTCTGATGGTTATAGAAGATCACAAAATACTGCTGATCCTTACCGAGCTGCTCGATCGACTTTAGCAGTTCGTATTTAGCCCGTTCGAACTTGTCGTTCTCATTCATGCTGCCCGAGCAATCGACGACGTACACAAATGTCTGCCCATAACCGCCGATGCCGAAGAATTCAGTCGCGGCCTTCGATGAACTACCACTGCCGCCCCCACCCGCGCCATGCCCCTTTACACCCCCGCCTCCACCTTTGCCAAACAGTTCCGCATCAACCGCCGAGCCACCGAAAACGGCACTTGAAGCTGGGATCGCGCCTACGTCCGGCGCTTGAATGTCGAGCCCCGCGCCCGTCATTTCACTGCCCGGTAGATTAAGCGTTGTTTGAGAAGCAGCAATCGGCGCAGCATCCGCCGCACTGGTAACCGCGGCATCAGGCAGTTTACTTCCGCTGGCCGCGCCGTCGTCGAGCGGCGTAGCATCGACCACTTCAGATTGAGATCGATCACCAGTCTTGGTGAGATCAAGTGTGATCTTCGACCCTTGCAAACCCCGCGAGCCGCCCACCGCAATGAGGCCGATCACGATCAGTGCTGTAAAGTGAAACGCGGCCGACACGAGCATCGACGTAGCGTCTCTCAGCCAGTCCGACCGCTTGGGAGGGTGGGCGGTGGAAGTTGCCATCAGAATAGCGGTCCCGAATTAGATTTAGTCCGCGACAAGCCCGAATTCATCCTATCGCATTTCGGCCCAGAGGCAAAACTACATAGTCCGGCCATCTTGGCCGGGCTTGTCTTGCACTTAGGTAACGATCTATTCGACCCAAAACTACCACTTATTGCTCCGCCACAACCAGTCCCCAGCCCCCAGACTCCTGCCCCCAATCCGCATCTAATGGTGCTTGAAATACTGAACGTCCCTCTCATGCTTTTCAGCAGCCGCGCGAGTCTTGAACGTGCCGAGGTTCCTCCGTTTTCCAGTCCTGGCGTTCTTTTTCCGAGAATACAGTCGATACTCGCCACTTGCCAGTTTTCGAATCATTTTGAGAGCCTCCATCGAGTGAGGTCTTTTGAGTATTCTTTTATTCACTAATTTATCGTGCAACTGGTGCGCCACTGACGGTGCAGACCGAGCGAGTCTTACGAAATGCTTGGCGCATAGTTTGCACATACTTTTGCGCATTGGTCAAAGTGCTAAACTGGCCTCAGCACGTTGCGTGCGGCACATTGGCACGAATCGGTTGGTCGAGATTTTATCGGCCGATAGAAGTAAAGGTTGCGATCATGTCTGCGAAATCCTCTGTGCGCAAAAATATCGCGCAATTCTCGAGCAACTTGCTAGTCGCGTAGGGGCCGATACCGACGGCATTTCCGCCCAAGTTCACAGCGGCAGCGGTGGCAATGGAGGAAGCGACCTCTCCAACGCGCCCCTCCACCTCGGCGACATGGGAACAGATGAGTTCATGTACGATATGAACGCCACGCTGCTCGCGAACGAACAGTTCATCGTGACGGAAGTTCGAGACGCCCTCACCCGGCTCGAAAACGGCACGTTCGGCAAATGCGAATCGTGCGGCAAGGCAATTGCACCGGCTCGGCTCGAAGCGATTCCCTACACCCGTTACTGTGTGCAGTGTGCGGAAACGCTCAACGAAACGCCCGAAGTGAGCTTGGAAGAGGGCCGTCCCCATTCGCCCTCCGATACCCTCGCTCCCGAAGGCGAAATGGAGGAGGACCGCCTATCACGCGTTGATTCGCTCGAGTTCCCCGCTGAGCGCTTGCGGCACGGCGACGTCCACGCCGCCGGCACAGCAGGCGGCGGCACCGCCGTCGGCGGCCTCGCCGGCAGCAACGAAGGCAACGGCGACCCAGTCGTAGTCGAAGTCGACGAAGCAACCGCCAACGGCAGCTTCGACATCGAAGACGACCGCACCGACGACCGCACGCCAATGTCCGGTTTCACCGGCGGCGCCGTAGGCGGCACCCCCGCCCGCAAACGAGCAAAGTAGGATGGATTGGCCGCGCAGCGGCAACCCATCTATTCTCACCGCAAGCCTTCCGCCGCAGCGACGGGTTTCTGCCACGCAATAAACCCATCACACAAGCTTCATACCTGCCGGCGAAAATTGCGACGAAAATTAGTTGGACGGAAATCATTCGTGGTCGAATCGATTCCCGTCCCCTTTAGTTCTTTGGCAACAATAAATAAAATGGCTATGGAAGTTAACCAAGTGTGAACAGAATTGATGTAATTGCAATTGTACTTTGGATGCTAATCGGGCTGATCAATTTGCTTTTCCCAGAGCGTATGGTCCGAATGTCCGAAGCGATAACACGAGTATTTCCCGTTCCGGGATTTAGTTTCGGCGATAATGTTATGGGCGTTCGCATATCCGGGTTGGTCATTGTTGTTATCGGACTCGTCTTGCTCCTATATGGGTTTATGCGGCACATTGGTGGCATCTAACAGCCCGGCCACGATAATCAACATCGAAGAGCTGCCGATCTTCGGCGAGCCGGAAGAGGACCGGATAAGCACTAGCCATATCGAGCGGTTCAATCTGACCGTTCGCATGACGCTTCGCCGGTTTACGCGACTCACCAATGCCCATTCCAAGAGCCTACGTCACCATACGGCTAATCGCGAGAATTAAATTCTCCATCACTTGGTTACCAGCCACCCCACGTAGCGGGCTTTTTCGTGCGCGGTAGAATAAGGGCATGTCCAGCGACGAACACACAAAACCGCAATTCAAGGAAGGCGATCGAGTCCAGGTTTCAGAAACTTGGTTCGTAGCCGAACTTAGGGGTGCGACAGGCACCATAATTCCAGCGCACAAAGGCTGCAAAGACCTTCGATCCGAAGGTGCCTATTGGGTGTCGTTCGATGGTCAAGTAGACCGTCAACCGGACGGCTCTTTTACCAATTCAGCGGAGGTCGACGCAGATTGCTTGCGTCGCCTTTAGCGGTGCGGGACTGTTCCACTCTTTAATCACGTGCGCGGTAGGATGGCGGGCATGAAATTACTATCCAGACAAGTCACTACGCCGGAATTCGACTATTTCATCGCGCTGGCGTCGGGCATTTGCTGCATTGCCATTGGCTTCACGTTTGACGGCAGCATGCGAGTGATTGCTGTGCTCGTGGCTGTCGCCAATTTCGGTAGGTTGCTTAACCTAACGCGACAAATGCGGAAAGATCGCGAGCAAATTAATTCCCCATCAGCGCACCAGTAGCACCGATGAAACACCGCAAGCTGCGAATCGCGTGGTCGGTGGGATGGGGCCTTGTGGCGGTGCTGCTTATCGCGTTGTGGGTGAGGAGTTGCTCTAGGGCAGACATTGTTGCCGCTCCGCTTTCTCATTCTTGGTATTTTGTCGTAGGTTCACCCCCCGGTTCGCTTGGTGTTGTAATCTATAAACAAAATGCCAGCGGCTGGGTAATCGACACGGAATCAATAGATGACTTCCGGCGAGATTCGGATGCGGTTGCGGCCTTCCCAGACAATTGGGGACGGTTTATTCATATGAATGTGGGGCCGCCAATCACCACATTTCCCGATTGGTTTTTGATTGCTATATCGGTCGTCGCATCCGCCGTTCCATGGTTGCCCTGGTCAAACCGATTCCGTCTCCGCACTTTGTTTGTGTGGATGCTTATTGCGGTGGGCCTCGGGGTGATTGTTTGTTTCCTAAATATTCCCCCCTCACCGCATTAGTAGGACCGATGAAACACCGCAAGCTGCGAATCGCGTGGTCGGTGGCGTGGGGAATTGGGTGTGTGTGCGTAGCTGTGCAGCGCGCCGATGGATCTATCAAGTGAGTATCGAATGGCTAAACCAACCCGCGATGAGTTCTCTTTCGGCATGCTTACTTCGCACCGTGGGGTGACGTTCCGAGAAGGCAAGAATCCTATTACGGGAGAAGTTGTTCGATTCTACAATTCAACTGCTACTCTCGATGAGTGTAAAGCGCTCGAAGCAGTTCTTGATCGATACGGCATCAAATTTGACGATGCTGAGTTTACTTATAGCGGCGAAGCTGACGGCACAGAGATATACATCCCTAACGTCAATATTAGTGGCGAACCGTTTGGAGGAGCTTCTATCGATTTGGTGGGAAAGATTATTTCAGACAAATCGCTAGCCATAGTGCTCGAAATGGGGGAGTCAGCGAATTTATATTTTGAGAACTCGACTGGCGAAGGAGTACTCGCTGCCCCGACGTCTGAGATTCAAGGGAGAGTGGCGAGTTTCCGAGACAAGGAAGTTTTGCTCGTTGATACCGTGGCGATACTAAGGACATGGCTCTTAGACCACGTCGGATGCCGAAAGGTATTTTGAGTTCCGATTCTCACTTCGCTAATCGCCACAACGCTAGTGGCAGTTGGGTCGGGGCTGATCGTGTGGCTCACGAGATAAAGAATGAAATACCGCAAGCTGCGAATCGCGTGGTCGGTGTTGTGGGGTGTGGTGGCGGTGCTGCTGATCCTTGGACCACTAGAGAAATGGCTCGTTCCCGTTGCTAAAATCGTAGTTATCGCAAGTTATACGCAGTTCTTTTCTACGGGAGTCCATTATGAGGCGAACTTCATTGGTCATTTCTGCGGGCGTGGCACTTGTCGCAATATTGGCTCTTGAATCGCGATATGCACCTGCAAGCGACCCATCAGCAAACAATCCGAACGAAGTACATTTCGGCCCAAAAATCCTAATGCTGAATTTGGTAGTCGGAGGCGGAATGCAGGCCACCCAAACTTCTCAGATGATCAAGGACGCCACACTCAGCAAAGTGGGAGATCGCTACTTCATACATGGCACAGGATACGTTGCCAAACGGAACAAAGATGACGCCAAGTATCAATGGTACGAAGGAATCGACGTGTCGTTTGCTTGGAGCACAGTTGACCAATATTTTACGGTTACAGAGGATCAAGTAGATAAATACCTGGATTCAAGTGAAAAGGCATCTCAATAGATGCGTAACTCTCGGCGAAGATTGAACCACCCGCATCACATAAAACACCGGGCTGAGATTCAACCTCCGCCAACTGCTTATCGCGACCGTAATTCTGGCCGTAATCCTCTTAGAGCGTGTCTTCAAAATGATTTTAGTCGATCGAGTCGGCGTGACATCAAGGCGATCATGCTGATGTGGATCATGGCTTCGCTAGTATCGGTGTTGCGTTCGTAATCTTTACTGTGTCTGCGGCAACGTGCCAGCCAGGCGAAGGTGCGTTCGACGATCCAGCGTTTGGGCAAGACGACGAAGCCTTTAACGCCGACGGGCCGCAGCACCGTTTGCAGTACCCAGCCGAACGTTTCCTGGACCCACGCCGGCAAGCCGTTACGGCCGTAGGCCGAATCGCCAAACACCACTCGTAGGCGCCCCAGTTGTCGGAGCCGCATCAGCACCAAACAGGCCCCGTCGTGATCCTGCCAGTAGGCGCCGTGCACGACGACTGCCCACACTAATCCCAGCGTGTCGACGGCCACATGTCGCTTGCGGCCCGTGATCTTTTTGCCCGCGTCGTAGCCTCGTTCTTCGCCCCCTTCGGCCGTGCGGATCGACTGGCTGTCGACGATGGCCACGCTGGGAGTTGGCTGTTTGCCGCTCTGCCGGCGAACTCGCCGGCACAAGGCATCATGAACTTTCCGCCACACGCCCGCTCGACGCCAACGCCAGAAAATGGTGTAGACGGTTTTCCAATTGGGGAAATCGTGCGGCAACGAGTCGCCATTGGCAACCTGTTCGATTGAGGTACAGAATCGCATTGAGAATCAAACGCCGACAAATCGGCCGACGCCCCCGTCTTTGCCGCCGAGGCAGCAGCCCTCGAATAACCTGCCATTGCCCGTCCGTCAAATCGCTGGGATATTGTCCGCTCATCGTTACGGCTCCGTCTTCCTTGACCTGAGAAAACAAGAAGCGGAGTCGTAGCGGTTTCTATACTTTCATGCAATTTGAAGACAGGCTCTTAGTTCTTGTCGGTTCAAATTAGGAAACGCTCCGCACTCTGCTAATCGCCACGACGCTCGTTGCCGTTGGGCTGGGGCTGATCATGTGGCTGCGCTAGTCGAACGATCTCCACTGCCTCTGGGTCTTAGACTTGAAAACAGCGTGACCCCGCCATAAACTGCCCGTAAAGTGGCTCGAACTACTCATTTGTGTAAGGCTTTAATAATGCACATGAGATTCTTTGTGGTGTCGGCGATTGTCGCAGTGATCGCCTTCGGATCGAACAATCGAGCATGGGCAGAAGCGAGGACCGAAGTGGGGGGCAGTTTTGGCGAGGCGTCCGGAAATGTCGACACAGACCAAGAGAGTCTTTTTGCAACCAGCGCGGTTTCCGACGATGGAGGGTGGTCTGGAAGTGCCTACTATTCTGGGAACGATACTGCGGACGGCAGCACGATTTCCTATGCGCACGGCACGGGGCCCATCCTGTACGCTTATATCCAAAGAGGAAATGGCCCCTTGAGTTGGGCATCAGCCGGTAGTCAGGCCACGTGGGGTGATTTTGTGCGCCTTGATGACGGCGGCGACCCGACCACTCTCGATCTCTTGCCCGCTGGGTACCTGGCCAATTTGTACTTAGGTCTCCATGTCGTGGTTGACGCGAAAGTACCGACTGACGGTGGTGCCGACATCCAAATCGGTTTCAACGGGTTGACGCAGCGGATGTCCTTTCCGGGTAATTCGCATTGGCTAGGAACCAATTTTCTTGAGCCGGTCGCAGCACAACAGCAAACTCTGGCTCAGGGGACCGATTTGTTCATCGATGCGTCAGTTGGTATTAACTATGGTCCGTCCAATGCCTTTGCCGAAGGATGGATCAATTTTGACTATCACCAGTTCTATTTCACGTTGAACGATGCAGCGGGACACATCTTAAGCGAGAACCCCTACAACCTGCGGATCGTCAGCAACGAATTGCCGGGGCTGGTCTACCCGATGCGCCCGGGACTGGTTCCGCTCAAGGGCGATTACAATCGCGATCATAAAGTGGACGCAGCCGACTACGTTGCGTGGCGACGCGCGAATGGTACCAGCTCTATTCCTAACGAGGGCGCCGATGGAGATGGCGATGGTCTCGTCACCATGGCCGATTTTGGGGTATGGCGCGATAACTTCGGCAGCACTCCTAGCATCAGTTCGAGTATTGGCACGAGCGTATCGGTGCCAGAGCCGGGGTCACTGCTGCTGTTGTGTGTAGGATGGTTGACCATAGCTCTACCCATTCGTCAATCTCGCTCGATACCGTCGTAACGTTACGTCTCAGGTTCACTACTCTGCGCCCGCCGGCTCGCGACTTCCGGCGGGCTAGTTTAAGTTGTCAAACAACACGGCCCCATGGCCGTCGCCGTCTAGCGGCTGCAAATTGTCTCAGTTTCAACCCGCATCGGCATACCTGCGGGGATCCATTGTTCATTCATGGTCGACTCGCTCACGCCGAACGCGTACGCCACTTCGGCCAGCGAACCGGCTCCGTCGCCGAGAATTGCGCTGATGCCTTCGGTCTGGCGGGGCTCAATCGCGATAATCAACTGCAATATCGCGCGGCCGCGGCGAATGTGCGCCAGTTCAATCACTAAGTCCGCCAAGTTGACTTCGAACTTCCCCGACTTTGTTCGGTCATCGAACCGCGCGAGCGCGTGATTGAGCAACTCGGCACGCTCGGACGAACTTAAGGGGGACGGGAATCATTTGCGGTCCAGATCCTCTCCTCATCATCTCCTCTAGTTCGTCTTCCCTCTCTTCGTGCCTTCGTGGTGAAAAATTCTTCTACCGCCGCATGTAAGACGATTAAGCCAGCGCAAATTATCCTTGCAACAACATAGAATAATTATTGTTTTTGGCCACCACCTGTGATAACTTCTCTCCACGCTTCACCGCGCAAGCGTCCGCTCTTTGAAAACTCGCATAGTTCGGCCAAGCCCCACACCCAGCGGCCACGCTAAAAATGCGCACCCACGTAGGCGAGTCTCTCCGAGACTCGCACCAACACGGCCGCAAGCGCGAGCAACGCCCGAATACAATATTCGGTGAATATTGGAACACCCAAACCTGAAAACCCCCGTGTTTCTCAGCACCGTGCCCGCCCCCGGCGTCCCAAAACCACCGATTATTGTATTAAAAAATCGACTTCAGCGCCCGCAACAAAAATGGCCAAGCTCCTTCTGAGGCTCAGCCGGAGTCTGTGGCCCCCGAAGGCCTCACAAAGGACGGGACACACGAGTTTACGACTTTGCACCTATTCTTCGTGCCCTTCGTGCCTTCGTGGTGAAAAAAGAACTGTCCCGCCCAAGGAACAAGTGACATGTCCGCCGCACCCACCAAGCTGCCAGTCTGACCCACTATCCCTAGGGCTTTGGACGGTCACACGCCACAAATTGCCCCGGCCTGTCGGCCTCCTCTTGTATCCATCTGTACAGGCCGATATAGTACACAAGCGTTCACCAACGCACTTGCACTCCCCACGTTTTTGTACAGCCCTGTGGGGCCGGGCCTTGCGAGCCGCCGACTGTCACTCGGCCGCTCGTCTGGGCCTGGCCCCCTCTTTCTCACGAGAGAATGCAGGACCGCCAGCGTCAGAGTTTGCCCCGTCGCTAAGTTTACCCAGTCACTACTTGCTGATCTTTCAAATTCGTTAGATAAAAGGGGTCCGTTCATGGTCGCTACTGCCACCAATCATCGCCCAGTGAGTCCTTCCACTCCGAATAATCGTATGGCCAAAGCTGAAAAACCCGCCAAGAAGCCTGCCCCGAAAAAGAGCGCTGATAAGCCGACCGGCAAACTTGAAATGAGCTCCGACCTTCGCAACACGGTCGCTGCGATCGAAAAGCAATTCGGCGAAGGTTCGATCATGTCGCTCGCCGGCGACCAGCTCAAGCCGATCCAAGGTATTGGGACCGGTAGCCTGTCGCTTGATATCGCCCTCGGCGGCCGGGGTTTTCCCCGAGGTCGCATCGTCGAAGTCTTCGGCCCCGAATCGAGCGGCAAAACCACGCTCGCTCTCCACGTGGCCGCCGAAGCCCAAAAATCGGGCGGCATTGCGGCCATGATCGATGCCGAGCATGCCTTCGACCCAAGTTGGGCCAAAAAGCTCGGCGTCGACCTCGAGATGCTGCTCGTCAGCCAACCGAGCAGCGGCGAAGAAGCGATGCAGATCGCCGAAATGCTCGTCAAATCAAATGCCGTCGACGTGATCGTAATCGACTCGGTCGCCGCCTTGGTTCCCAGAAAAGAACTCGATGGCGAAATCGGCGATTCGCACGTCGGCCTGCAAGCCCGGCTCATGAGCCAATCGCTACGTAAGCTCACGGCCGCAATTGCCAAGAGTCGCACAGTGGTGATCTTCATCAACCAGATCCGCGAAAAGATCGGCGTCATGTTCGGCAGCCCCGAAACCACGCCGGGCGGCCGCGCACTCAAGTTTTACGCCTCCTGCCGAGTCGATGTCCGTCGCATCGGCCAGCTCAAAGAAGGTGAAGTGGTGATTGGCCAACGGGTGCGGGCCAAAGTCGTCAAGAACAAGGTCGCCCCGCCGTTCCGCGTCGCGGAGTTCGATATGATGCATACCGACGGCATCAGCTACGAGGGCGACCTGCTCGACCTCGGCGTTGAACAGAAGGTTCTCGGTCGCACCGGCGCCTGGTTCCGCTACGGTGATATGCAACTTGGCCAAGGCAAAGAAAAGTCGCGGATATTCCTTAAGGAAAATCCAAAGATCACGGAAGAGATTAAGCAAAAGGTCATGGCCGCTGGTGGCCACGTTGCTAACTTCGCAACAAAAACTGCTAGCGATGACGATGCCGCGGCCGCCGATGAATAAGACGAACAAGCCATGCACAGCCGCCGTACTCAAGTACCGCGGCTGTGCATGGTGATTTTGCTGTCACACAATCACAAGAACCAGCCGCCAAACAATAGCCGCATGCACCATAGTACCGCTATAATAATTTAGGTCGTGTTCGGCACGACTTCACACACCCCATGAGGCACGCAACGTGCCCCCATTCTGCGCGTATTTAGGCGAACGTTCAGCGCTTGCTTGGCGATTGTTTCCGCGCTGAATGCGCTCGTGGCGCACGCCACCTCTCCGCTGCTCGAAACGCCACAGACCGCAGCGCAGTGTTTGCTCAACGCCGCCGCCCCCGGCGAATGCCAAGAACAGGGATACCGCGCCTGGCTCCGCCGCAAAGTGGTTCGCGAATCCGATCTCGCGAAATACGGCTTGCGACTTGAAGATGGCTGGGATCGCTCGGACCTGAATAAGCCGCTCGTGATCATGATTCACGGCTTTAATTCCACACCGGAGCAAAACGTATCGCTCATGCTCCCCATCCGTGCCGCCGGCTTTCCTTGCGCCACATTCGCCTACCCTAACGATTACTTCATCCGCAGTTCGGCTCAACTGCTTTCCAGCGAGTTAAGGAATCTCGCTATGCAGAACCCGCATCGGCGAGTCATCCTCGTTTGCCATTCGATGGGCGGCTTGGTGGCGCGAGCCTGCGTTGAAAATCCGCTTTATGATCCTGGCAACGTCGCTCGGCTCATCATGATCGCCCCACCGACCCACGGCACGTTCATCGCCCACTTCGCGGTCGGCACGGACCTGTGGGAGCATTGGCTCTCTCGCGCGAATGGCTGGCCTTGGCAGCGGATGCGAGACTCGATCGTCGACGGCCTCGGCGAAGCCGCAAACGATCTTTGCCCCGACTCCGATTTCCTCAAAGACCTTAACTCTCGGCCACCTAACCCGCGCATTCAATACACCATCTTGCTCGGCACCGGCGCAGCTCAAAGATGCTCAAGTCGAGTGGATCCGCCACTGCGTTTACGAGAGCCTCGTGAAAATGCCCGGCGGCGCGAAAGAGGCCAAGGATTTGGATGCCATCCTTGCTGATATCGACGAACTGGTCGAAGGCAAGGGAGACGGAATTGTGGCCGTAAAGCGCGGCACACTAGCGGGCGTGCCCGATACGCTCACCATGCCGTTCGGCCACTTGGCCGTTACGGGCGCCGCTACGAACGATTTGATCCGCGGCGTGCAGCACGTCGTGCTCGAACGCGTGCATTGAGCGTCGCTATAGTGCCAGTCGCAATTAGCAGTACCGTCTTCGGTTCAGGAACTGCCACACCGCCTGTCGATAACAAAGATCCACTGGAAATCGACGATCCGGCCCCAGGCGGTAACGACAGCCCGAAATTACTTCGCCACACCATGTAGTCGGCCACATCCACAAGTCCGTTCAAGCTAGCATCAGCGGCAAGACTCGTCGTCGATCCCAAATTCGCACGCCACACTACGTAATCCAACCCGTTGACGGTGCCATCCGCGTTATAGTCGCCCGCCAAAGCATAATGGGTCGTCACGGTGACCGGCGTGGTATCTGCTTGAAGTACGGAAAACACCAGATCGTTGGCGGGAAAAAGCGTTGGGCTCCAAATTTGGCCCAGCGTCACTGAGCGAAACGCTGGCAAGCCGCCGCTGGTTCCCATAAAAGCGCCTTCCGTCAACTCAATTGACGTTGCCGAGATCTTCGTCCAATTCACCAGTGGGTCGATGAGTCCATTGCCACTTAGATCGTAATTGCCAGTAATCGATTTCCACACTGCCGAATTGGGATTAAGAGCGCCACTGGCGGACTTGATCGAATAGAATTCAAACGGCACGGTCGAAGCGCTGTTGTTACGCAGCTGAACTTCGCCCGTCAAAGGAAAGAGCAGCGCGTCTAAACTCGCTGCCGCGCACGCGGCAGTATTTACCAAACAAAGTGCTGCCAAAAGAAATGCGCGCTTGAGCATCGCTGATCTCCGGCCCGACGCCAGAGTTGACAATTTAAGAATGTACTGTTCCGGAGAAGAGTCGCCGGAACCTCAAAAAGTTGCAAGCTTTATGGGCCCACCGGCGATAAAACCTAACGCCTTTATAGTACCAACGAAGGACCGGATCGACAACGAATCGGTCGGTTTAGACCGGTTTTAGCGGCTGCGACGTCTTCTTGTCACTCCGCCGCTGGCCATCGTGGTTCACTTGCCAGATTTGGCCAGTCACGGTATCCAACGCTGTCAGCCAGCCACCCCCCCAACAAAACGTGTCGATGCACACCAGATGACCGACATTTAGAACCTCGCCGCTCTTTTGAGACGTGTGTCCGACGACCGCCGTTTTCCCCGATACGTGCGGCTCCGGAATCCCATACTTCAGCGACTGCCACCGCATCGTTTGCCAATGCTGCTGACCGAGCGGACGATCTGCCTCATAGCTTCCGTGCGCGAAGAAATACGAACTGGTTTCGTAGTAGTCACCCCACGAACGGATGAATTCTTCATGCGATGAAGGAATATCTGCGGAGCTCATCGTCGCACCGTAAGATTTCATCGTCGCCTTGCCGCCCACTTCCAGCCAATCATCCGGCTGCGGTTTGCCATCCAAAAAGTTGAGCATCATCTCTTCGTGATTGCCAAGCAGCGCCACCAGATGGCATCGTTCGCGAAGCTTCAGCAGTTCGTCAATGACTTGCCTGGAGTCCGGCCCGCGGTCGACGCAATCTCCGAGCATAACGATCGTGTCAACCAATTGCGGCTCGATAACGTTCACGATCGCGCGCAACGCTTCCGCACAACCATGAACATCTCCAATAGCTATCACGCGTTGCGGCATTCCCATTGGCTTTCCAGTTTGACGCGGCGCAGCGACCGAGAATCAGCCATAAGCCCCTCAATCATAGCATTATCTCTCCGCCATTAGTCAAAGGCTGTTCGTTGACACTGTCGCGGCCAAAGAGTTACGATTTATGCAGATTTGCTTGAACTTTTCTTACGGAGGCTCAGAACGCGATGCCCGCACCAATCACCCAGCTTGAACATGCCCGCGCGGGCCACGTGACGCGTGAAATGGAATTTGTCGCCGAGCGCGAGCGGCTGGAGGCCGAACAGATTCGCGCTGAAGTTGCCGCTGGCCGAATGGTGATCCCCGCCAACACAGTGCATCTGACGAAACGCCTCGAACCAATGTGCATCGGCGTCGCCGCTAAGTGCAAAGTGAACGCCAACATTGGCAACTCGGCCGTCACGAGCAGCCTCGACGGTGAACTCGACAAGCTCCACTACGCCGTCCACTACGGTGCCGACACGGTCATGGACTTGTCGACGGGCAAGGGTATCGACGAAATCCGCGAAGCAATCATCGCCGCGTCGCCCGTTCCGATCGGTACGGTGCCAATTTACCAAATGCTCGAAGAGCTGGGCGGCGAAATCGAAGACATGCGCCCGCAGCACTTTTTGGACATGGTCGAGCACCAGGCCAAACAGGGCGTCGACTACATGACCGTCCATTGCGGCGTGTTGCTCGAGCATCTGCATCTCACGATGAATCGCGTCACCGGCATCGTAAGCCGCGGCGGATCGCTCATCGCCAAATGGATGATGACCCACCGCCAGCAAAATCCGCTCTACACGCACTTCGACGATCTCTGCGACATCATGCGGCAATACGATGTCACCTGGAGTTTAGGCGACGGTCTGCGCCCCGGCTCGATCGCCGATGCCAGCGACGCCGCGCAGTTCGCCGAGCTCGAAACGCTCGGCGAGTTAACTCGCCGCGGCCAGGAACGCGGCACGCAAGTCATGGTCGAGGGCCCCGGCCACATTCCGATGGACCAGATCCAGATGAACGTCGAGAAGCAGATCGAAATTTGCAACGGCGCGCCGTTCTACTTGCTTGGGCCGCTCGTGACCGACATCGCCCCCGGCTATGACCACATCACAAGCTGCATCGGCGCCGCACTCGCGGGATGGCATGGTGCCGCCATGCTCTGCTACGTAACGCCGAAGGAACATCTCGGCTTGCCCGAGCGGGAGGACGTGAAGCAAGGCATGATCGCCTACAAAATCGCAGCCCACGCCGCCGACGTTGCCCGCAAACGCCCCGGTGCACAAGATCGCGACGACGCCCTATCCCGCGCCCGCTTCGCCTTCGACTGGAATGAGCAGTTCCGCCTCTCCCTCGACCCTGAAACGGCACAAGCCTACCACGACGCAACCCTCCCCGCCGACACCTTCAAAAGCGCCCACTTCTGCAGCATGTGCGGGCCGAAGTACTGCTCGATGAAAATCACCGAAGACATCCGTGCTATGGCGGCAGAGAAGCCGCTGGAACAAGTGGTGGCAAAGTAACAAACGAGAGCCAACTATGACCACCACACAAACGATACCAATGACCCTCGCTGGCACGCTGAATAAGATGGAGCGAGAATACTTCTTTCGGAGGTGCAATGAAGAAGCATCATCGAAGAACTACATCGATAGCAATACTTGGCGAGGTTTTAATTCGATTCCGAAGACGCCCTACATTCCGAGCGATGCGCTACGCACGGCCTTCGATTTTTTATCGAAACATCTTGAGGCATTTTTGCAAGCAACGCCAAACGTTACGCGTGCTGCTTTCGACGATTTCCATAATGACGAAGTCGAAGCTTTATATGAATTTCTGCGTAAATATCGCTCCGACGTTGTCGTTCAGGCGCGCCCAGGGAAGGTTTCACGGGTTCGCCTATGGATCTTATTGCAAGGTACTGAATCTCGCGCATACTCATTGGTGTTTTCGTCGGCGGCCCAATAAGCTAGACATCCAGTATCCGCCGGCGAGCAATCCACAACTTCGGCATTCTCTTCACGTTCCACTCGACGAGAAAGTTCTTGGCGGTGTTGGCTCCTTGATCGATAATGGTGAGTTGCCACACTTTGTAATGCCGCGCGGAGGCATGGGCTCCGTAAAGACAAGAGATGATTACATCGCGATTCAAAACTATCTTCGCGACGAAGCGGACAAGATTAAGTCGACGAATTTTCCTGGGAGCAATGTGTCTCCTTTGTCCTTTGAGGGGTTTTGGACTCGGTGAACAAACTTGGCTGCCTCCTAGAAAGCATCGTACGACTGGGTGCGCCGCAACGGAACTGAATGGACATCGTTAACGCACATTACCACTCAATTCGCCATCGCGATGAAATTCTGGCAAGCGAAGCGTGCGGTTGTTTCTTTTGCCTCGCGGTTTTTCTACCGAGCGAATTCAAAGAGTGGGTCGATACAATAGATGGAATCAGCCAAACGGCGCTCTGCCCGAAATGTGGCATCGATTCGGTAATTCGATCAAACTCCGGTTATCCAATCGGCACAGCGTTCTTGGCCCAAATGGGCACGCATTGGTTTGATAACGCGTGAAAATCTAAATTGATAGATGGCGTTCAAGATCACGATCACGGAGGACGCTTACAGGCAATTTCGATCGTTGGCTGCGCGCCATCAGCGGATTCTGGAAGTGGCCGTCGCCGCTCGGCTTGAGCACCAACCCGCCCTTGTCTCGAACGCTATCAAGCGATTGCGGCCGAATCCGCTGGCGGAGTTTGAATTGCGTGTCGGAGACCTGCGTGCGCTGTATAATATCCAGAGGGACGAGGTTGTAATCATCGTCGTCGGCCGAAAGGTCGGCAACAAGTTGATTGTGGAAGGTGAGGAGTTTCATGGCCATCAAGACCATCCCGCTGAGCCGCCTGGAAGCGGACCTGGCGACGACGTTGAATGAATGTGCCGAATCTGGTCAGACCTTTGTCGTGGAGTTGCCGAATCAGCATTTCGTGGCGATTCAATCGCTTGATCCGAGTGAGGATGACTCAATAATGGACGAGTTGTTGGCGTCGGATCCAAAGTTTCAGGCGCTGGTCGCAAAATCAAGGGCTGGCAACCGCAAACCGTTTCTTGCGGGACGTGAACAACAGTAGTTGAGTGTATGAGCGCGACAACCGTCGTAACCGCCGACGAGCTTTTGGCCATGCCAACCGGCATGGGTAAACGCTATGAGCTAGTGGCCGGAGAACTTCGATCGATGCCAGCGTTAGACTGGTGTCATGGCAAGGTTGTCAGCAGATTGGGTGCGAGATTAGGGTCGTATGTTGATCAGCATGATTTGGGGATGGCGTTCGGCGCTGAAACTGGCTTTCGGCTGGCAAGCGATCCCGATACGGTTCGCGCGCCCGATATCTCATTTGTCGCCAAGCGCAATATTCCGGAGCAAGAGCCCAAGGACGGATTCTGGCCAGGCGCACCGGACCTCGCTGTTGAAGTCCTTTCGCCGGGCGATCGTACCGGAGAAGTGGATGAAAAGATCGATGCTTGGCTAGCGGCTGGTTGCGCGGCCGTTTGGATCGTCAATCCCAAGCTCAAAACGATTACTGTGTATCTATCGCACGCAGATGTTCAAGTTAAAGCCGCTGGCGACACGCTATACGGCGATCCAGTCGTTCCCGGATTTACGTGCGCGATCGACGACTTGTTCCGCTAATCCGGCGAGGCGCTCTTGATGCTCAGTCCAGAAACATTGGAAAGATACCGCCGCATGACCGTTGGCGAACGCTTGGCGCTGACGCTGAAGCTCACGGCAGAGTCGGAGCCCTATTTGCTGTGCGGTACGCCGGAGCAGGTCCACCGAAAATTCGAACTCCTGCGGCGCGAAAACGATGACCGCAATCGGCGCATGCTGGAAGCAATCGCCCGCACTATGCCGTCATGAAGAACCTTGCGCCGACTATCGATTTGTTTGTAGCGGTGTTTGAGCGCTTACAGGCGACTTATGTGCTCATGGGCGGCCTCGCAGTCCGCGCCTATTCCATTCCGCGCGCGACCGAAGATATCGACGTGACCCTGGCGTTCGACCGTGATCGTTTGCCGGAACTTTTTCAAGCTCTGGAGAACGAAGGTTATGCGATTCCTGACCCCTATCGAAGCGGCTGGGTAGATCAAGTGCAGGGGATGAGCATCGTCAAACTCAAGCGGTACGTGGGCGAATATGGAATCGACGTCGATATCTTTCTAGCCGAATCGGCCTTTCAGCACGAAATTCTACGGAGGCGGCGCGAGACGGACGTTGAAGGGCGGAAGCTATGGATTGCCAGCGCCGAAGATTTAATTTTATTGAAGTTGGTTGCCGGGCGTCCACGCGATTTGATCGACGTTGCAGACGTGTTCTTTACGCAGGGGCCTTTGGACGTAGAATATATGCGGCATTGGGCTCGCGAACTCGGTATTCCGAGTCAGCTCGAGCGGGCCATTTCCGAACAAACCCAAGACCGTGGTGATGATTCATGAATACGTTCCGAATTTTCTTGTTCGTTGGCATTTTGGGATTTTTCGTCGGCTGCAACCAGCAAGCTGGTCAAATGCCGAAGGGGACCGCGGACGCTGTCACCGCAACGTCCTTCAACGCATCCGGCGCTCCAACCATCGTCTTCAATGCGCCAGACATGATGTGTCCTGAAGGCTGCGGCGCGAAAGTGAAAGAAATCTTGTCCGGCCAGCCGGGTGCGAAGGAAGTCCTCGTCAACTTCGATGCGAAAACCGCAACGGTTGCGATTGATAAGGGCGCCAAGTTCGACTCCGATGCTGCGGTCGCCGCCCTCGTCGACCACGGTTTCAAAAACTCATCGCTAAAGAGCGAGGCACGGCAGGCGGGGCAAAACAGCGCCGTTCAATAATTGCAAGTTGTCGCGGCCGTAGTTTGCAGGTTATGTCTGCGCCGTGTGCGAAAGTGCGACGTCTTTCGGCCGGTAGAAAATCGCGATTGGCAGCATCAGCGCAGCCGTCACGGCGAAAATCGACGCCCGCGGCCAACCCGTATGCTTCAACAGCTCGAGGCATGCGTTGTATAAAAGCGCGCCAAGAATCACGCCGATCCAACTGAATTGATTCATGGTCGCGATCATGCGGCCTTTTTCATCTGCCGGGGGCACCGACTGCAACGTCACTTGTACTGGCACGATAAACATCCCGCTGAACACTCCCAGCAGCATCAACACCGGTAGACTCCCGTAGAAGCCCAACAAATGGTCGTGATGGCTGCCGGGAAGGCTCATGAGTATCAGAGTCGCCACGGTGCCGGTAGCGCCTATCGCAACCACCTTTGCGTTGATGCGGTTGCGCGAAAAATAGCCGCCGAGCACGCAGCCGATTGCGGTTCCGAGCCCGATCGAGGCCGCTAAGCCACTCGTTGGCAGTTCGCCAAGTCCCAACTGCGATTTGCCCAGCGCATTGACCGTCTGCAAAACAATGCCGCCGACGAGCCAAAACATAGTAACTGCCACCATGGCCCACAGCAGCTGGCCGCTGCTGCAAATGAGCCGCAAAGTATCGCGCGGGATGAGCCAACAAGTCCAGTTGTATTTCAAACCGCTCCGAGCAGCCGGCAAAGGCCTGATTCCTTGAGCGGCGATTGTCCCGGCAATTGCTACGATCACACACGCAATCGAGCCGATCCAGATTCGATCGCGAAATTCAAAGAGCACGCCGCCAGCCATCGCCATTCCGAAAATAATCGCCAAAAACGTGAGCATCAAAAAGACACCATTGGCCCGCGGCAAATCCTCCCCTCGAACCATCTCGGGCAGGATGCCGTATTTGGCGGGGCCAAAGAAGGCGCTGTGCGTGCCCATCAGGAAGAGCACGAAGAACATACCATTCACGCCGATCCGCTCGAAATGATAGAAGCCGATCATTCCCAGCACTGCGATCGCGATTTCCGCAACTTTGCAAATGCGTACGATGCGGCTCTTGCTATACCGGTCGGAGAGATAGCCCGCGAATCCAGAAAAAAGTAGAAAGGCTGCCGCGAAAATGTACTGCGCTCGCGATTGCAAATCGACTGCCGAGCCTTGCTCGATTTGAACCAGCGTCGGAGTCGCGAGCAACAGAATCAATTGCTTGAACAGATTGTCGTTGAACGCCCCTAAAAACTGCGTAACCGCCATGCTCCAGAAACTTGGGTCGCGGTTCAGGTCCGGCAGCTGGTCGTGTACCACAGTGCCGCCTGTCGAGACGACACGCAATGCGGGTCGACTTCGTTCTGACAATGGTTTTTCGCTGGCAGCCGTCATTTGCCGGGATTATGACGGACGGTGGAACGTCGCGACAAGGTCAATCCAAAGCCGCACGCCTGGCGATCTACTAATTTGGTCCCGCACTTCGCTGTTTGATCTTCGCGATCACCTCTGGCAGTGGATATTCGATAATCGGTATGCCGAGCTTCATCACTTCCAGCAAGCGTTTCCAACCGCGGGTGATGAGCCACTCTCGCCCGGCCACATACGCGGCATCAAGCTGCCGTTTATCGAACGGCCCTTCAACGATCACTGGCTCGAACTCATCGCACACAATGTATTGCGCCAGAGTCGGATTGCATCGGACGTGTCGCTCACTTGTCGTGTGCAGCACTTCTGGATCGAGTAGACCGACAACGTATCGAAGATATAGATCGCTATCTTTAAGCTCGGCCACATCCTGGCCGCAAATATCGCACAGATATCCTTCATCGCATTTGGCCATGATTTGGTCGAGGGTTTAGAGTCGAAGGTCGAGGGCCAGAATGTTGTTCATCCGTTGTGGACAGGCATGCGCAATCTGATCTGTTCAGGATTTGCTCTCGACACTCGACCCTAGACGCTCGACCATTACAATCACAACCCCAACACATCACTCATGCCATACAGCCCCGCGGGCTTTTTCGACAACCACGAAGCGGCCAGCAGCGCCCCTTGCGCATAACAGTCGCGATTGCTGGCGGCCACGTGTAGCTCCAGCTTCTCGCCTAACATACCAAATAGAATCGTGTGCTCCCCGGCATTGTCACCGGCACGAATGGCGTGGTAACCAATCTCGTTCCGTGGTCGCGCTCCAGGTCGCCCCGATCGACCGTGGGTATGCTCAGTTATTTCCAGCGCATCCCCCGCGATCTTGCCGAACTTCAGCGCCGTCCCGCTGGGGGCGTCCTCCTTAAAGCGATGGTGGCATTCGACAATTTCAACGTCCACGCCGCTAGGCAGACCCCGCAGCGCCTTCGCCGCGATTTCCGTCAGCTTCATCGCTACGTTGACGGCTGTGCTCATACTCGGCGACCACACAATGGGAATCTTCTTCGCAGCTTGCGCGATATACGCCTGCTGCTCACTCTCTAAACCAGTCGTCGCAATCACAATCGGGCGACCGAACTTCACGCAGTGCGCCACAACCGCCACTGCCGCATCCGGCACCGAAAAGTCGATCACGACATCCGCGTTCGACTCTCCAACAACACCCAGCGGAACGCCGATTTCGCCAATCCCCGCGATCGATCCCGCGTCCCTGCCTAACTGGGGGTGATTCGCCGACTCAAGCGCGGCAACAATTTGAAAGCGCGAATCCTTCGCGGCCAGGGCCGTTACTCGTTGACCCATCCGCCCCGCCGCACCGTGAATCGCAAGCTTCATCGTATATAGCCGAGCCATGTTGGCTCGGCCTGCAAAAGGAGACTCGCTTCATACCGGCCAAGATGGCCGGGCTATTTATCAGCTATTCAATTCAATCGCGCGCACGATTTCTTCCAGATTATTCTCCACCTGAATTGCGCGATTCGCAAACGCAGCCCTGTTCACGCCCCGGCTACCAAGCACGCGGTTGAACTCGTTCTGATCATGCGTGTGATAAGCGACGGTCGCGGTCGGATCTTTCAACTGATGGCCGGTCAGAATGCAAACAACCTTTTCACTCGGAGCAATGACGCCTTCTTCACGCAGCATCTTTGCTCCGGCAACGCTCGCCGCGCTTGCGGGCTCGCAACCTAGTCCGTTCGCCCCAACTTGCGCCTTCGCATCGAGCATCTGCTCGTCGGTCACTTCGCGAACCACACCGTTGCAGCACTCCAGCGCACGCAAGCACTTGTATAAGTTCACCGGGCGATTGATTTCGATCGCACTCGCAATCGTCGAGGCTCGCCGATTCGCATCATCCATCTCGGCGTAATAATTATTGATGATACTCGCATCCGGCCGCCCGCCGTTCCACCGCAATCCGCGATGTTCATACAGCTGATACAGCGTATTCGCGCCGGCCGCATTGATCACCGCCAGTCGCGGCACTCGATCGATGAGTCCCAACTCAAGCAGCTCATGAAACGCCTTCCCAAACGCGCTGCTATTTCCCAAATTGCCGCCCGGCACCACGATCCAATCGGGTACTTGCCACCGCATCGCTTCAAGCACGCGGAACATGATCGTTTTCTGGCCCTCGAGCCGGAACGGATTGATGCTATTAACGAGATAAATGCCCTGCTTCACGCTCACTTGCTGCACGCGCTGCATGGCGTCGTCAAAGTCGCCCGCAATTTGAATCGTGAGCGCGCCGTAGTCGAGCGCCTGTGAAAGCTTCCCGTAGGAAATCTTGCCCGACCCAATGAAAATCACTGCTTGCATCAATTTGCTGACGCCGCAGTAGAGTGCCAGCGAAGCGCTCGTATTTCCCGTCGAAGCACACGCCGCCCGCTTCGCCCCAATCGTGTGGGCATGCGTAAACGCCGCCGTCATCCCATTGTCTTTGAAGCTGCCCGAAGGGTTCATCCCTTCGTACTGCAAAAACAGATTGCCCGACTGCACGCCAACAAACTTCGCAACGCCATCCGAAGAGTGCAGCAGCGTCTGCCCTTCGCCAATCGTCACGATCTTGTTGGGCGGCGCAAACGGCAGCAAATCATAGAATCGCCATACGCCACTGAACGACAGCGGCTCGTGCCTGCGGCTCCATTTCGCCTCGAAGTCTGAAAGCGATTTGGGAACCCGCAACGAGTCCCAGTCGTAATCGATGTCGAGCAACGATCCGCACGAATCGCAACTGGTGCGGACCTCGCCCACATCGTACGTCGCCCCGCAATCGGGCATTACACATCGTTGAAACGCGAGATCGGTTTTGGTCGACACCGTGGAAGCCACCGTAGATTCCTTACCCGCCGCATCTGCCGCGTGTACCATTGCCTGCACGGCATTCGACGCCAGCAAAGCGAACAAGAATCGATAGTTCGAGCAAGTTCGCGCACCAAGCTGCAAAACCCTAAGCCAGCGAACAACTTACCACTTAGTTTATAACACCAGCAGCAAACTGACAACCAAACTTGCCGCACTAGCTAGCCGTACCAGACGCTGGACACCCTGCGGAATTCGACATAAAATAGCGAGTCTCGCCGCAAGTGAGGGCCACGCGCAGCGGGGAGCGTTTTTCGCCATGGAGTACCCCACATGAAGAAGACCGAATTGATTGCGTTCAAGGAAAAGCTGCACATTCTTCGCGCCCGTTTGCGCGGCGATGTGTCGGCAATGGCCGAGATTGCGTTACGGAAGTCCGGCATCGAAGGTGGCGAGAGTAACGCCATGCCAATTCACATGGCGGAACTCGGAAGCGACAATTTCGAGCAAGAGTTTACGCTCGGCCTGATGGAAGCGGACGAGGGCACGCTGGATCACATCGACAGCGCGCTGGATCGCATTCACGACGGTAGCTACGGCATGTGTGTGCAGTGTGAAGGCGTAATTTCGAAGGCTCGCCTCAACGCTATCCCTTACACGCCGGTTTGTATCAAATGTGCCGAGCTCCAAGAGAACGGCATGAGCCATCCGAACGTTTTGCGTTAATCGCTCCGCGGCGTTTGCACGCCGCTCCTGCACAGCGCACGGCTTAAAATGGAAGCAATCATGGCCTCGGAGAGGCCTACTGCTGCTGTCGATACCACGCGCCTGCCGCTCTCGCGGTATGTGCTTTATTTCGCTACGGCTGCCATCGGCTTGGCCGTCGACCTCCTCACGAAGCACCTGTTCTTCGCGTCGCCCGCCCTTCGCTCCGGCGATATCTGGTGGCTTTGGCCAGACCACGTCGGCATCCAGCTCAGCCTGAACGAAGGCGCTCTGTTCGGTTTCGGCCAAGGCAAGGTATGGCTATTTGCCTCGCTCAGTATCCTTGCCGCCATCGCGATTCCCGCTTGGCTCTTCGTGTATCGTGCCGCACGAGACGCTTGGCTGACCTTCGCCCTCGGCTGCATCACGGTCGGCGTGCTCGGCAATCTCTACGACCGGCTCGGCTTCCACGGCATCATGCGCTCCGGCGAGCCCTTGTACGCGGTTCGCGATTGGGTCTTATGGCAGGCCAACAATAATTGGCGCTGGCCCAATTTCAACATTGCCGACTCGTTTCTCGTCGTCGGCGCCGCTTTGCTTTTCTTTCACGCTTGCTGGCAGCCAGCCGTAGCACCGCAAAAAAGCACGTAGTTGTTTTCGCGGTGCTCGGGAAATTTCTTGGCGGGTTCCGACTCCCGTTTACGGTTTACTTACGGATAGCCTCCGTAGTGACATTCTGCTGGCACTCTTTAAGCGATTCCCAGCGTCGTCCTAGCGAAAGTTTCATGATTGCCACCGTTAAACCGAATGCACGGCCCTTGCACCAACAAGTGCCGATGAAACTCTCGAGCACCAGTACGTATGCGCTCTACGCCACATTGCTGTTGGCCCGGTCCAAACCCGGAACTCACATCCCATGCCGCCAGCTTGCGCATCAGGGCAAAATGCCAGAGCGGTTCCTGCTCCAAATTCTGCGTCAGCTGGTAAAGGCGAAAATTCTGCGGGCGACCTGCGGCGTCGGCGGTGGCTATCTTTTGGCCCGTTCACCGCGCCAGATTACGCTCGACGATATCGTTGCCGCCTCGGATGCGCCGCTTTGCCGTAAATCACTCAGTTGCGATTCCGTGTTGCCGATTGCAAACGACCGCATCGCAGAAACTTTGGCCGCTGCCGCAGAAGCAGTTCGAGCAGAGTTTCGAAAGCTCACTTTAGCGATGCTGCTGGATGCGGAGTTGCCAGCTATCGAATGGGATGCGGTTCCCCACAACGAAGTCGCCACGTAGCCCTTATTCGCTCAGCGAATCGCTCCCATGTCGCGAAGCGCCAATCGGCATGCCCGGCGGAAGCGGTCGCACTGCAATCGGAAAGCCTAATTCCCGAACCGCATGTTTTAGCTCCCGTAATCTTTCAAAGTTTCCTGGGTACGTCCAAAACGTGATCGTTGTCGTTTCCGGACGCATGTGCTGTAGCTGTTGAAAAAACTCCGAGTTCGGTTGCAACGCTTCTTTCGCTGGTTCGCCAACCGGGTTTGTTACCGGCAGCAGGTAACAGTGCGAAAACCGCGACACCGCCCCGGTCATGTACGTGCCCGCCTGGCTCTTGGCCATCACATCCTCGCGCACGAAGCAGTATTTGAGTCGGAAGCCGTTCATTGGCCCAATCGTCCGCTCCATTTCGCTTTGTTGTTTCATCCGCCACACATTGGCTTTGGCGTCTTCCTTCATTTGGTCCAAAAGCTCATCGAACGGCACGATCGCTACGTGATCGTCCGACAATAGCACATGTACTTCCTTGCCAGATACCGTCTTTGCCACCGGCGTCGGTTGGCATTCGAGGTCAGTCGGTGCCGAGTCGTGAGACATTAGCCCCACTTGCTCGCGGGTCAACTCGTCGAGCGTCGATTGAGCAGTCGCTATTTTCTGCCGCTGATCAAAGTCCCGTTGCCCGTCAGCCGTGAGCTTCGCGCGGCGATCATCAATTTCCTTCTCCGCCGTCGCTACCTCGGTGCTTAGCCAGGCCCGCTCGCTTTCGCGAAATTCCGATTCATGAACAGTGTTGCCGACCCGCTGCACCAATTCGCGCACCCCACGCTCGGTATTGACGGCGCTGTTGTAGGCCTGCTGATATTCGGCTTCGCCCCGCGCCCGCTCGGCCAGTTCATCATCCACGCTGCCACGAACCGAATGCGATGTCCGTAATCCAACCACCAGCACGAGCAAAATAAGAATGCCGACGATGTTCGTGATCACGTCGAGGAACGAGTCCTGGCCCGGCATTTGGTCGGCTTCTACTGCAATGCGTTTCATTGCATTTTCCTCGGCAGCGCGTTGTTGGCGGTTTCGTCCGTTTTCAGCTCGAGACCGCTGTTTCTCAGCAACCGTTCCAAATCACTTGCCCGGCGCTCTCCTTGCGGAGCAACGCTCAGCAAAATAACCGGACGCCAGTACAGCCCGTTGCCTGCCATGCCCCAGCCATCGATTTCGTCGTGAACATTTTTCACAAACGAATCGAGCGATAGCACGGTGTCACCCGACACCGGAATAACCTTGCCCCCCGGCGAGCTCGCCGGGGCGCCTTCCGGCAGGATCCGTAGTTGGTTGTTTTGGACTACAACGCGAATCGTCCGCCGCACGGGAATCGCGCGCTGCGGTTTCTGTTTGAGGGCCCAATCCTTGCCGCGCGTCTCTGCCAGACTGTGATGCCGCTTTTCATCGTCGCGCATGCTTTGCGATGCGTCCGGCGGCGGTGTTCCATACATCATCGATACAGCCTGTTGCCCGTTCGCATCAGGTGGCATGCTCGGGTCGGTGCTCGCCATCGCCGAAGAGCCGCTGCTTCCCATACCGCTCGCGCCGCTTGTCATGCCCGCACCGCCAGAGCTGCCGGCCATCCCGCCGCCACCCGTCGCACCTGCCATGCCGCCTCTGCCGGCCGTCGCGCCGCTGCCGCCATCGCCCGTCGCGCCGCCATAACCACCGGCCATTCCGCCACCGCCCGGTGAACCACCCATTCCACCTGGTGTACCGCCGTAACCTCCCGAAGAAGAACCTCCACCACCACTGTTCGCATCGACGGCGCCCGCAATCGGTTCGGAGGGCGCGCCTGCAGGACCACTTAGCCCACTTCCGGGCATGCCGATCCCAGCTTCTTGTCCCGCGTTACTTGCGATCCCGGCTTCGCCTCCTGATCCAGATCCGTTGCCACCTCCACCGGCACCGTTTCCGTAACCGCCGCTCCCACTGCCACCACCATTTCCGCCGCCGGGCATTCCGTTGGCGCCTGCTATTCCGCCACCGCCAGGCGCGCCGCCACTTACGCCCGGCATACCATCGCCGCTACCGGTCCCCGACCCGCTCGCGTATCCGCGGCCACTTCCACCACTACCGCTTCCGCTACCTGAACCACCATCCCCATACCCGCCGCCTTCGCCGCTGTATTCACCATCGCTCGAACCATCGCGGGCATCGTCATCGAAGCTGTTCCGGCCTTCTCCTTCTCCGCGATACGCTCGTGGTGCTGCCGCCGCCAAAACCTGTTGCCGCGCCCTCGCCTGTACGAGTGCCGTTTGCTGAATCGATGCTAACTGTGGATCCGCCTGCGGAAACTTCAGCTTCCAGCTATCCTCGACCAACTCGAAACCGAGGTCGAAGTCGCCCCCCTCGATCGCTTGGCGAGCGCGATCGAAATTGACGAGTCCTTCCGCCCGCACCAACAGCAACGGGTAGGGCTCCGTCTGGCGGTTTTCGCCCTCTTTCGGGTACATCCGCAGAATATGGTCGCGCGTCGCTCGCAGCGTCGCAGCCAAGGGATTGCCCGGGCCGTATGGCGGACGCAAATCTTCGGAGGGAATCCGAACTCCCTCCGGCTGCAGCACGACGCCATCGCCGACGCACTCGATGTACATCGGCCGCCGATGAGTGCCGTTCGGTCCTTCGTACGGCACAACCGCATAAGAACTCGGCGCTTTCTCTGCCTCGTCCTGCAATTTCTCGATCGATTTCTTCGATTCATCGACCAACTGATTAAGCCGCTCGATCTCCCGTTCCGCCTGTGTACGATCGTCGTAGTGCTCGCGCTCCAGCCCTTCCAATTCGTTCGCCGCCAATTGCAGCGAACGCATCTTGTCCTGCAGACGACGGATGTGGTCTTCCACGTTGCTCAAATGCTGATGCTGTTCGTGCAGTTTACGTTCGGCCTCGCTCCGCACATTCGCCAAAGCGCCAACATACTTCTGCACGTACGCAATCTTCTTCTTCGTCCCATCATCAACCTTCGCGGCCGATTGCTTCGCCTTCACGTCGCGCTGCGCACTATCGCGCGCATCGCGGCTCACCACCACGAGCACCACCAAGAGGGCGCCCATCGTGCACAGCAGAATCCCAATGAAGGGAAACAGCGAAATCGGGCTTGAGACTTCGGTTTCTCTAGCGCGGCTCATGCGGCTTGACTGGCGGCGTCACCGCCAGCAACCTCCCGGGAACGGATGCCGTACCCATGTCCCAACCGGGCACTCAGGAGCTGAATGGCGGCCGACAGATTGATCGCCATCTCTTCGAAATTGTGTGTCTTTTGCACAGTGCTCAAATTCTGCGCGAGCGACTCTTCCAACCGTACGATTTGCCCCGTTGCGTCGACAACTTTCAGCAACACGTCTCCTTGCCGAATCAGCTGCTCCTGCTGAGCGACGGTCGCTCCCGCCGCTTCGACCAGCGCGATCTGCATCTCCTTCAACAAGCTCTCGCTTTGTGTGATCAGCCGCTCTTGCCGTTCCGCCGCGCCAACCATCGCCGAGCCAAGCGCCGCTTCCACTTCCGAAAGATGCTGCCGATTCTCGGCCGCCAGCTCTTTCTCGCTGGTCGTCATGACATCGCCATGCCGCTCCAGCGCTTCGATGAGCAATTCAGCCACTTTCTCCAATCCCTCGCGCAAGCGATCGGATGTATTCTGCGCACTTCGGTCGAGTTGTTCCGCATGTTGTGCAGTTGTCGACATCAATCGCTCGACATGCTGCTGCGCACCCTGATTGATCGCCATCGAATGCCGATCGAGCCCATCCTTCACGGCGCTTGCGAAAGAGTCGCGCAGCGTCCGTGCAGCGCCAACGCTCACGTCCGCCCACTGCTGGTGAGCGCCATCGATCGTAGTCTTCCAAATCTCCGCTTGTCGCCCTGCCAGCGTTTCGATCGCCGCGACAATCTGCCCCGAGGCGCGCTCAAGCCCCAATTCGTCCCCGTCATTGCTTGCACCAGAAGCCTGGAATCGCCCCACCAACTCGGCCGCGATCCGCTCGTCGATTCGCCCAAACACGCGGTCTTCGATCCGTTCAATCGCAGATTTGCTAAACATCAATAGCATGGTCAGTGACAACGCCGTGGCCGTGTGGTCGAACGCCACATTCAAACCGTGCGTCACCTTCGAAACCGATTCCTCCAGCGTCTGCGGATCCAAATTGGCCACAGCCATCGTGATACCAATAACCGTACCCAACAAACCCAAAATCGGAATCGCCCAAATGATGATCCGGATCATCGAGTACGCGCCGTTCGCACGAACCGCTTCGAGCTCTTCCAAATGACGAAGATGCGCGTCGAGCTCGTCCGCCGAATTCTTGCGACGCACAAACTCCAGCGCATCGTGCATTCGCCGCACAATCCACGTATTTTGAATTGCGACCCGCTCACTTACTTGCCGCAACAAGTGCTCGCAATTGCTCACCGGCTCGCCGCCGGCTGGTACCGCATCAAGCAACGGCTGATCGAGCGACGGAAACTGCGCGACAGTTTCGCAAAAACGCAGCACCACCGCCGCCAGACCGACCAGGAACACCGTGACTTCAACCTTCGCAATGACGTGAGCCGCAGTGTATTGAATCAGCCACGCGCTATGAAACACGCCTTGGTAAAGCAGGCCGTAGTAGCTCGTATACAGCACTCCGCACCACACGAGCGGCTGCCACACAAAGAACTTCGCGATTGGATTCTCATCCTCGCTCGACGTCCGTTTTTGAACGACATCGAATACTCCCACGCAGAAGCCAATGAAGCCGCACACCTGCATTACCGTAATGATGAATTCCGCACGCGCCGAAATCGTCAAACTACCATATTCACTCACAAAATCCGGTAGCGCGCTAGATAGCGAGAACACACTCGCCGCGAGCAGCCACACCATCCCGCGCGGCCCTCTTCCCACCAGCCAGTTGAATCCCCAAAGCGCTCCGGCCACGACCGCCAAAGCCAGAACCAACTGCGTTATTCCCATCGCGTCCATGTGATTCTTTCACTCGATTAATTCAGACTTCGCGCCGTTCGTCAGCCCCCGGCGGAAGCCGGGGGGTTCTTCCAACGCCGCGGTCACCATGCCATCAGTGCGCGCAGCACCAACGCCGGGTGATCATCCTTAGTCCCTCAAAATCGACCTAATCGTCAAACTTGATGAGCGAAACTGCCGCGAAATCTCCCAGTTTCACTGATCGCTACGTGCGATAGAAGCGTCACAGATTTGCAAAGCTTCGTCGAAAACCAGCCGATAACTTCCATGTCAGCCCACGACCCCCGGTCCGGCAAGCATGCTACCAAAGACGCCACGGCGATTTAGCCAGCCGAGTGCGCAAACCGAATTCCCAGGGGGCGCAGTCCGGTGTTGGCTGGAAACAGCCACCCGGACTGCTTTCATTTCAGTCGCCATGTGGCGTGGGTGGTCAGGCTCAGGCACTTTCCTGCCGCTCTCCCAAATCGTAGAGTCGGCATGGTTTATGACGCCAAGCAAAGCCTTCTCGTGGGCGTGTAGTCGTTAAGCACAAAAATTGCATCAATCACGCCTTCGCGATTCGCGGCGCATTCTGCCGCATCACCCTCCAGGGGAATTCACATGAGCAACGAATCCTCCAACCGGCGGGATTTCATCCGCATTTCAACCATTGCTGGCACCGGGATTTTTTTAACAAGCGGGGCTTTTACCGGGCAAGCCGGCGCAAACGACAAGCAACCGAGCAAAGAAGAAGACGTCTCGCCAGCCGAAGATTTAATGCGAGAGCACGGCGTGCTGAAGCGTGTAATGCTCGTTTATGAGGAAGTACTCCGTCGTTGGGGTAATAAAGAGGAGGTTCCGCCGGACGTATTGGCGGATGCTTCGGGCATGGTCCGGCACTTTGTCGAAGACTATCACGAAAAATTGGAAGAGGAGTATTTGTTCCCGCGGTTCGAGAGGGCAAATAAACTTACCGACCTCGTCAAAACATTGAGAGCCCAACATCAAGCAGGGCGAAAGATCACAGACATCATTTTGCAGCGCGCGAACTCTCGCGACCTAAAAGTCGCGAACGAACGCTCCAAGGCGGCAGAGGCGATTCGCCAGTTTAATCGGATGTATGCACCACACGAAGCGCGCGAAGACACAGTTTTATTCCCGGCATTTCGCAGCCTTGTCTCGGCAAATGAATACGATTCGTTGGGCGAAGACTTCGAAAAGAAAGAGAACGAACTATTCGGCGACGATGGCTTCGAGAAAATGGTCGACAAAGTCGCCGGCATTGAGAAGAAACTCGGAATTTACGACCTGACCCAATTTACGCCAAAATTCTGAACAAGATTTCGCGCCTTCGCCCTTTAGCCGCGCCGAGACGCGTCAACTCGCAATACCCGGCGCGCGACTCAATTTACGGTTCCCAGCTCGATCCGCTCCCTAAGTTGATACGCCGCCAGGGTTAACTCCCCGAGCGTGATCAAGCGAACTTCAAGTTCAGCTGCTGTCACGGGCGCCGGCTGCCGCAACAAGCGATCTACCCGCTCCTGAAGTTCCGCAAAGTGATCTTCCCCGTGCCGTGGATAAAGGTTGTGCAGATCATCCACTAACTGCACCGCTGCCTGTCGAACCGCAGGCCAATCTTCAACGCCCGGCTTGCGATCCGCACTGCTCATAGAAGACCTTTATTGTCACTGGGAGTTAAGTGCAAGAAATCAGATTTGCACACGCTCCGTGCAACGCCAAAACATCGTTCACCACCACCACGGCAAATTTAATCCGCCGTACAGCGTCGCCCGGCGCGACTCTTCGTTCAAATGCTGCACTTGGTTGTCCAGCATCTCAACTTCCCATTGCAACTGAGCCTCATGGCCACCGTCGACCAGCGCTTGGCCGCGCTCAAGTTGAAGTTTCGCCACCTCAGCGCGGAGACGAAATCGTTCGACGTCGATCGGTATGATCGTTCCCGGCACGCTCTTATTAGCGGCCGTTGCATTCTTCCATGCTGTCTCGGCCGACTGTCGTTCGGCATCCGCGCGCTGCAGCCATACCGCGAATTGATCTGCACCGTGGCCCGTGGTCGCCCGGTCCAGTCGCAACTTCGAAACTTGAACGTCGTGCCGATATTCGTCCACGACACTGCTCGGCACGGTCCGCTCCATCTGCTGATTGCTCTGCTCGACACGCTTCAAATTCGCCTCGGCCAATTGCAGCTGCGCACGGGCGTAACGCACTTCTGCATTCGCGGGCGCAGCGCCGCGTGGCACGGCCGTATGTTCCACTTGCCCTATCAAACACCAGTACATTGCAGATAACAAAATTGTGGCGTCCATCTGGCTCACTCTCAATGTCGCGATTTAAAAGAAGCGAATTCGCCGTGTCCCGACGAAATGTGAGTCGACCCGGCGAGCATTCCAAATTGTAACGTTCGCCGTCCACCTGCACGTCCTCGCCCGAACCTTTGCCAACAGGCTAATGTGCGGTTTGCAGTCGCTTGCTTGTTTTATTCCAAAAAATAGTCCTGCCAGGTGTAACAATTGTCGCACCGCCCGTAAGAGTGGGTGTAAATGGGGCATTTCGCCTCAGATTGAACACCTAACTTTTCCTGGGAGTAGAACGATGAAGACCTCAAGCCTCAAAATGATTGCGATCCTCGCAACAGCCGCCAGCCTCATGGTTGGCGACGTCGCCTTTGCTAAGGGCGGCAGTGGTAACAAGAGCGGTGGTTCCAGCAGCCACTCACAGTCGAGCGGCAGCAACAAGTCGAGCAACCATAAATCCAGCTCGAACAGCAGCAAGTCGAGCAACCATAAAACCAGCTCGAACAACTCCAAGAAATCGAGCTCAAACAACAGCAAAAAGACCACGAGCACGAACGGAAATAAGACTGGCAAGCACAACAAGACCAGCAAAACCAACAGTAATAAAACAGCAAGCAACGGTTCGAAGAAGACCGGCTCGAACGGCAAAAAGACGAACGGAAACAAAACCAATAGCAGCAAGACTTCCAGCACAAATGGAAATAAGACTGGCAAAAACAGCAAAATGAGCAAGAACAACAGCAGCAAAACCGCCGGCATGAACGGTGGCAAGAAAAATGGTAAGAACGGCAACAAGCCATCCAAGTCGGATAGCGGCAAGACCGCCAGCAACGGCAAGCACGACGGCAAAGGTAAGCACGACGGTAGCAACAGCCATCACGACGGCAGCAGCGACAAGCACGGCCATCACGACGATTGCTACTCCGATTACTGCTCCTCGGGCCACGGCTGCTACTCGAACTACGGGTGCTACAGCAGCTACTGCTGCCCCAGCTACGGCTGCTACTCCGACTACTGCTGCCCAACCTACACCTGCTACCCAAGCTACGGTTGCTATAGCCCGTCGTACTGCGAATCGTACTGCGAACCCAGCTACTGCGGCTCGTACGGTTGCGATCAGTACGGCCAAGTCTACGACGATGGCGGCTGGGGCGGCGGCGGCCAGCTTCCTCCCTCCGACGATCAAGCCGGCGGCGGTGGTATGACCGTTCCAACCGACGGCATGGGTGGCACCAACGGGGTACCAGCCGGCGGCACGGGCGGCACGAACGGTATCCCAGCCGGAACCGCTGGTGGTGCTCCAGCCGGACCAGCCGGCGGTGCCCCAGCCGGAGGCGCTCCTGCCGATGGCGGTGCTGCGGGCGGCGACATCGTAGTCAAGTAGCTCGAAGCGACGCGAAATGAAAGTCTCCACGAAACGCCGCCTGATCGGGTTACTCCGATCAGGCGGCTTCTTTTTTGTACTCGTAGTACGCGTATCCTTGGGCCAACCGTGCGATGCTGCTTACCGAACCATTCACAGGGGATTGCCCAAAAAATTCTTGCGAGACGGGGCTCCAACTCCGATGTCGGCTGCGACACCAAAACGCGTTGTATTCCAACGCGGCGCGATTCCCGACTTCGAGGCGATTCCGTATAACATGTTTCAACTTATCTTATATGAAGCGGGTCGGTGCCCTTGTTGGGTTAGTCGGCCCTACTATCCAGACCAATCACTGAGGGGGGTGTATGTCGAGGCCGTGGCTAATTTCGGTGACGATCGCTTGGGTCGTCTGTGCAACCACGGCCGCTACGGGTGAAGTCCGCGATTCCGGCACAGTGAAACTCATCTTCGTCGGCGACATTATGGTCGCTCACGACGAAGAGACGGGCAAATTGATCGCCCAGGGCGTCGATCCATTCCAGCCCTTCGCAGCCCTCCTCAATGACGCCGACATCGCCGTCGGCAATTTAGAGTGTGTCATCGCCGAAAAAGGGGAGCGCGTGAAAAAGCCCTACAACTTCAAGGCCGATCCGTGCTGCCTCCCAGTGCTCAAACAACACTTCACGGCGTTGACGGTAGCCAACAACCACTCCGGCGATTTCGGGAAGGGGGCGTTTGTTGAGCAATGCGTACGCCTTGAAAAGGCTGGCATTCCGTATTTCGGCGGCGGACGCAACAAGGCCGACGCCCACAAACCATGGGTCATCGATCGCAACGGCGTGCGAATCGCCATGCTCGGCTACTGCGAAGAGTACTTGCGCTCCTTTCAGGCCGAAGAGAACGTACCCGGCGTAGCCTGGAGCGAGCACGACGACGAGGTCCTCACCGATATTCGCACTGCTCACGAAAAATACAACGCCGACGTCGTGATCCCGTTCATGCACTGGGGCGACGAAAACGAACCACCCACGAACCGCCAGAAATCATTCGCCCGCAAAATGATCGATGCCGGGGCCGACGCGGTTGTCGGCTCGCACCCGCACGTAACACAAGGCACTGAATACTACAAAAATCATCTGATTGTATATAGCCTGGGCAATTTCCTATTCAACGGTTTCGACGACGAAGATAACCGCACCGGATGGGTCTTACGCCTATCGATCGACAAACTCGGCGTGCTCAAGTGGGACACAGTCGTCGCGCGGCTCGATGATCACGGCGTCCCACACCCCAACTTGTCAGCGAGGAGCCCTCGCGGAGTGCTAGGGCGTGACGATATCGTCAGCAATGGCGAAGCGCCAGCGACCGCGGTTGGACTTCAGCGTTAGGCTCGTATCGAATCGTACATCTCGGCGCTGACTCCAGCTGCTACGGCCGCGGGTGAAGGATTCGAGTCCGCCCCTGAACCACCTTAAAAGGTTTCATTTCGACGTCGCTTTGCAGCCGGTTTATGTCGCGTTCGCTCCGTCAGCATCATAAATCTCTCGATTCGCTTCCTGCGTGCGCCAATTGGGTGGGTCCCATTTGACCAATCGCGAGTCTAATGCTGGTTTGCCAGTTTTCTGAAGATTTTTGTGGACTTTGCTTATCGAAAATGGTATAGCTGTCGTCTAAGACGACTTCCAATGTCGTCCAGGCAAGGCGTCACGGGCCAAACGTGAAAGGATAAAAGACCTAATTCAAAACCGCGCACTTAGTCTCTTCAATTTTTAACTTCTGCACTTCAATCTTAGACCGGACTTTTCGAGATTCTGTATTGCTCTCGGACGTATTCTCTCCGTTTCAAATCCAGATCTGATCAGACGCCGCACATCGGAGGGCCCATTGCCCACCACAGCGTCGGATCACTGACGATAGGAGGAGTGTGATGAGACGCACGTTAGCTTCCTGGTTCGCATTCGTCGCCGGATTCATTCTTGTAGGCCCGTTGGCCATGGCCGACCCACTGCCGGGCGAGATTTTAAAGTTTCAACAACTGCCCCTCAACAACGGTCTTCTGCCAGTTCCCTCCGTGGCTGGAGTTACACTCGGAGCACCATTCCCCGGTCATGATGAACTGAGCACCGCCACTCTCGTCGCGGGAACCGGTGCTCCCGTATATCAGGGGCAATACATGGCCGATGACTTTGCCGACAAGTTCACCACGCCGGTCGTCCACGTTCGCTGGTGGGGCTCGTATCTACAGAACTTTACTGGCAACACGGCAGCGCCTGGCGTTAAGCAATTTCTGATCTCGTTTGAGAGCGACGTGCCCGCTACCGACCCCACAAATACGACCGGCTATAGTCATCCCGGCATCCCGCTGTTGAATCAAATCGTTACGCTTGGTGCGCTCGCGCCCGGCTCAGGCACATTTAAAGAAACACCCGTTGTCACGCCGCCTCCTCCGCCGGGACCTGCTGCGATCGAGGACCTCTACCAATACAACGCCGAACTTAACCTAGGCAAAGAGTTCTTCGAGCATCCCGATACGGTTTACTGGTTAAAGATTGTCGCCCTCGTTGATCCGCAGCGCGATGGCCCGATCCAATGGGGCTGGCACGACCGCGATTGGTCGATTATCGATCCGCTGGCGTCGACGCCACCCGCAGTTATTCCCGGCGAACATATCGTCGGCGCCGTCGGCCCGATTCCGCCGCTGGGCGGAACGCTGCCTGTATGGCATTTTCAAGACGATGCCGTAACGGGGCCCGTGAGCATCTTCATCGACCCTTCCATGCCGATCATGCCCAACGTGCAACAAGGTCTGGGTACGCCAACGCACTACGTCTTCCCACTCGACGGTCCCGAAGCAATCACCCAGTTCTCAAAAGACCTGTCGTTTGAACTCTACACGCGCGTCCCGGAACCAACCACATTGTTGCTCGTCGTGAGCGGCGGCTTGGCGATGATCGCCTTCCGCCGACGAAAGTAAGTCCGTCTGTCTCTGAGGAAAAACTGAAAATCGGTAAAATTGAATACGGGTCGGAGCTATTTCTCAATAGTTCCGACCCATTTAAGTAAAAAGGTGTCAGGAACCATTTATTGACACGGCACCCCTAATAGCATACCCTACTGCCTATGGGCCGTCCCCGCCGAGCTGCCGAAGGAGGTTATGTCTATCATGTCTTAAACCGCGCCAACGCGCGGATGAAGATCTTTGCCAATGACGCCGACTTCGAGGCTTTCGAGAAGGTTTTATCGCAGGCCGTCGAACGCAGCGAAACGCGGCTGCTGACGTACTGTCTGATGCCAAACCATTGGCACTTAGTGGTCTGGCCCCGAAAGGACGGGGAATTGTCGCGGTTTGTCGGTTGGCTGACGCTCACCAACACTCAACGCTGGCACGCCAATCGCGGGTCCGCCGGTTCAGGTCACGTCTATCAGGGCCGCTTCAAGTCGTTCCCCATTCAAGAAGATGCACATCTCTACACGGTAGCGCGCTACGTGGAACGCAACGCCCTCCGGGCAAAGTTAGTCAACCGCGCAGAACGTTGGCGGTGGAGCGGTCTTTACCGCTGGCTACGAGGGACCGCCGACGACAAACAATTGCTGGCAACGTGGCCGTTGCCACGCCAGCCGAACTGGGTGGATCATGTCAATGAACCACAAACCGAGGGTGAACTACGCGCATTGCACCGCAGCCTAGAGCGGGGAAGCCCCTTCGGCGATGAGTCATGGAGCGACAAAGCAGTGCAGCAATTAGGCCTGGAATCGACCCTCCGACCCCGCGGACGACCGAAGAACATCAATAAAGGTTCCTGACACCTTTAATGCCCCACAAGTGCCATTCGTTCCTGACACCTTTAATGCCCGAACGGCCATTCCAAGAGCCTGCGTCACCACAAGGCCATGCAATCGCTGTTCGTGGCGTGGTATAATTTCGGGCGGAAACACGAAGCGCTCGGCAAGCAAACCCCAGCGATGGCCTCAGGACTAACGGAGCATGTATGGTCGATCAAAGAACTAATCGAGAAAGCCGCTGGCCACTGATTCAAATCCTACTTATCCCCGTCTACGGCGCATTAATCGCAACTTTGTTGTTGCTGAATCAGGGCGGCTGGCATGGCCACGAGGGCTATGGTCCGATTGTGCTATGTCTCGGCCTGCCCTGGACGATTATTACTTCGCGGCTTGGAGGCGATTACTATGTGTCGCTGGTGCTGGTGCCAGCCGTTCTAAACTTTCTTTGTCTGTGGTTTCTTACCGCTATGTTTCGGCGATGGAAGCACGGAAAAAATAGTTTTCCTACACGCTAACTTACCAGTGCCTGAATTTTGTATTAAAAAATCGTGTTCGCGCGCAGCGACAATATTCAGCTGTAGGTCAGGCTGTGCCTGACGTCGCCCGACGAGACTCGCCATAAACCGTTTCGTCCGCCAGCCCGATGGCCGCAAACGCCTGACGCCGTTCCGCACACTTGTTGCACCGTCCGCAATGCAAACCGCGCTCGGGAGACAAACAAGAGAACGTCAGCTCCAACGGCAGGTCACGGCCCCGGGCAAGCACGTCGGTTTTCGTCAGTCCTGCGAACGGCCGCACGATTTCCAATCGCGTTTCCATCGCCGTAGCGAGCATCGCCTCGAACCGGGCGAAGAATTCCGGTGTCGCATCCGGGAACGGGTTGGCCGATAGTGTCGCCAGTGCCAACTGACCGACGCCATGCGTCAGGCACCACAGCGCCGGCTTGATGAGCAGCAACGGATTGCGACCCGGCAAAAACACCGCCTCGTCCGGCGTATGGTCATCCGGCACCTGGGCGCCCGTCATGCTCCAGTGCGACCCGTAAAGATCCCGCAGCGGCATCTCGAGTTGCACCAGCGGCGCGAGCCCAGGCCGGGCGATCCGCACCACAAACTGATGGACGGCCGCCAGCTCTTCCGCCTGCCAAACGCACCCAGTTCGCACGTAGAAAGGCACAACCCGTTGCCCACTTTCGAGCAACTGCCCCAGCAGAACGGCGCTGTCGATTCCGCCACTAAGAAGCAGCCCGATCGACGTGGCATGGTAGTTGTCCGACATATTCCGAGTGTGCGAAGTGCGCCGTGGCAAGGTTTTTAGCCCGTTTCCATAGTCCGCAATGGGCCAAAGATCGTCAATTGCCACGTCCGGCGCTCGGCTGGGATTACACGTGGCAACTACATCTACTCGAACCAACAATGTAGTCGGTCCAATCAGGCAGAGGTTGGGCACACGGCGAGGCCGGCGACGTGGCACTTCCCTTTGCTAGCCGCACGCTGCCCAGTATCATAGGCAATCTTGGCTGATTGAGCGATTGCCAACCCGATTCCACTCGCCAGCGATAGGCTAATCCGATGTCGTTTACCGTTCGTCGCAAGAAACTACGGGAGTTGATCCGTGCGGCGAAGGCGGATGCGCTGCTCGTCACCAATTTTATCAACGTCACGTATCTGACCGGCTTCACGGGCGACGACAGTTATTTGCTCGTGACGCTGGATGGCGAAACGCTGATTACTGATCCTCGCTATACGACACAGCTTGAGGAAGAATGTCCCGGTTTGTCGCTCGAGATTCGCGAACCGGGCGTCAAAATGCTGACGGCCGTTGCAAAGGTGCTAGAATCGGCGAAGGTCGCAAAGTTGGGAATCGAAGGAAACTCGGCCACGGTGTCGCTAGAACAATCACTGGCGAAGGCGCTGCCGAAGATTGAATTGCTTGTTACTGAAAATCTCGTCGAGCAGTTGCGCATACTTAAGGATAAGAGCGAGATTGATGCGACGCGCGTCGCGTGCGTTCAGGCGAAGCGCGCGTACGACGTTGTGCGAGCGAGCGTCACGACTAATATGACGGAACTCGAAGTCGCGGCAGAGTTGGAGTATCAAGCAAGACGGTTCGGCGCAAAGGCTTTGAGTTTTCCGGCGATCGTGGCCGTGGGACCGCGGGCGGCGCTGCCGCATGCTCGGCCGACCCAGAAGAAGCTGAGCGAGAGCGACTTCACGCTAATCGACTGGGGCGTGAATTCGGGACTGTACATGAGCGACTTGACGCGAGTGATTGTGACCGGTAAAATTTCGCCCAAACTACGTAAGATATATGGAGTTGTGTTAAAAGCGCAGCTCGCGGCGATTGATGCGATTGAGCCCGGTAAGACCTGCGAACAGGTGGACGCCGTAGCAAGAAAAATCATCACCCGAGCGGGCTTTGGCAAAGCATTCGGTCACGGGTTGGGGCACGGCACGGGACTTGAGATTCACGAAGCGCCTCGGCTAGCCGTTGGTCAAAAAACCAAGCTCGAGACGGGGATGATCGTTACCGTCGAGCCGGGCATTTATGTGCCGGGCTGGGGTGGTGTGAGGATCGAGGACGATGTGCTTGTCACCCGCACCGGCCACGAAGTTCTTACCGATGTGCCAAAGCAACTCGACGATTGCCTGCTCGCTTCTTAAGTGATTTGGCGATTTTTGTACGAGCAACGAGTAGGAAGTTGATTCTGCCCTGCGAGTACGGACACGATCTCCGACAATTTTTACCTGAACACAAAGTCGCACAGGGAGACTTGAATGAGTTCGAATCCGGCACCTATTCCTGGCGACGTATTTGACGTGCGCAAGGTCCGCAAGTTCATCGAACTGATGAACGAACACGATCTGTCGGAGATTGATCTGAAGCAAGGTGATCAACGGATTCGTTTGCGCCGAGGTCCGGAAACAGTAACGATGGCTGCGATGCCGACGATGTCATCAGGAATCGCGCCAAGTGCTGCGAGCCCGGCAGGAGGCGGCGAGCGCAAAGTGGCTGATGCCGCGGCGGATGACAGTAAGGCAACTTACATTCGCAGCCCGATGGTCGGCACTTTTTATTCGGCTGCGAACCCGGAATCGCCCGCGTTTGCCAAAGTTGGAGATCAGGTCGGGCCCGAAACGACGGTTTGCATCATTGAAGCGATGAAAGTCTTCAACGAGATTCCAGCCGAATGCACCGGCAAGATCGCAGCCGTGTTGGCCAAGAACGGCGACGCGATCGAATTCAACCAGCCGTTATTCCGCATCGAGGCAGAGTGATTCCCGAGTTGAGGGTTGAGGGTTTGGGTTGAGAGACAGCCCGAATGCCTCAACTCTAAACATTCGACTTTCAACGATTCTGATGTATCAGCGAATTCTAATTGCCAACCGGGGTGAAATTGCCTTGCGCGTGATTCGCGCATGCCGCGAGTTGGGCGTTGGGACTGTCGCAATTTACAGCGAAGGGGATCGAGGCTCACGCTATCTTGAGTTGGCCGACGAAGCCTTTTGTGTTGGACCGGCGAAAGCTTCCGAGAGCTATCTCAAGATTTCGAGCGTGATTAGCGCGGCCGAAGTCGGCAATGTGCAGGCGATTCACCCGGGTTATGGATTCTTAGCCGAGAACGCGCACTTCAACGAGATTTGCCGAAGTTGCAATATCGATTTCATTGGGCCGACGCCGGAAGCGATGGCCCAACTTGGTGACAAGAATGCTGCTCGCGATTTGGCGCGGCAATCCGGCGTGCCGGTCGTACCGGGCAGCGAAGGGCTGATTACGAACGAACAAGAGGCACTTAAATTTGCGCACGACGTTGGCTTTCCGGTGCTCATTAAGGCGGTTGCCGGTGGTGGTGGCCGCGGGATGCGCGTAGCCTCGAACGATTTGGCGCTCAAGTCGGCATTGCAACAAGCGCGGGCTGAGGCCGAAGCGGCTTTCGGCAATGGCGACGTCTACCTCGAAAAATACATCGAGCACCCCCGGCACGTTGAAGTGCAAGTGCTGGCAGACCACTATGGCAACGTGGTCCATTTATTCGAACGCGATTGCAGTGTTCAGCGGCGGCATCAGAAGCTGATTGAAGAGAGCCCGAGCACGAGTATTTCCGCGGAAACGCGAACGGCGATGTGCGATGCGGCTCGCAATTTGATCCGCGCCGCGAAGTACACGAATGCCGCGACGGTCGAATTCATCGTGGATAAGTCGGGTAACTTCTATTTCATTGAAGTGAATGCGCGGATTCAGGTGGAACACCCAGTGACAGAGATGGTCACTGGAATCGATCTCATCAAGTGGCAAATTCGCATAGCGGCAGGCGAAGCGTTGCCGTGGTCACAAAACGATATTGTGCAGCGCGGCGCGGCGATCGAATGCCGGATCAACGCGGAGAATCCGCGGCGGAACTTCCAACCATCGCCGGGCAAGATCCAGCAACTGATCGCGCCTGGCGGTTTCGGTGTGCGGTTCGATTCGCACGCCCACAGCGGGTACGTTGTTCCGCCGTATTACGACTCAATGATCGGCAAGTTGATCGTGCACCAGCCGACGCGGGCCGAAGCAATCGCGTGCATGCAACGCGCACTGGCCGAACTAAAGGTGGATGGGATCGAAACGACGATCCCAATCCACCAAGAGATTCTCAGCCATGCGGCATTCGTAGAAGGCCGCATTGATACGACGTTCGTTGAGCGAACGATTCTCGCAAGTTAGGCTACGCGGTTGCGGGCGAACCGGCGATTTGCGCCAGCAAACCGATCGCTGCACCGATCAGCAGCACGGCGCTTGGTTCTGGCACGGATTGAGTTAACGCGCCGGCGTAAATATCGAACGACTGTCCTGTAGTGCCGACGTTTTGCGCAATTCTGCCCTTCCCGCCCGCGTAGGCGCCGAGCCACTGGATCGTGCTGCTCGAAGGGCCTCCAGAACCCGGTCCTTGCGCAACTATCTTGAGATATGGAATTGCACCTGGGAGGGAGTAATCTAGGCTCCCGAGTGCCGAAAAGATTTCGTTGGTTGTACCGGGAACAATCGTCGACGCGTGTCCGAAGAGAGATGCCAAGTTTGTGATGGAGCAACCTGTGCAGTTCGCTTCGACACCTTCCGGAAACGGTGGACTGCCGTATGGCACTTCCCAGCCGAAAATGGTATTTCCGGGCAGATTTGAATCAAACACAAGCGGACTCAAATTTGTCACACTGACAAGCGGATCGCCCGTCAAACGAAAACCAAGTTCAGCGGCGATGGGCGTTGAACCGCCGGCTATTGCTAGGTCTGGCGTAATATCCACTTCCCAGACCCAATTGCCGCCTTGCAGGCCTTGCGGGATTACCGAAAGTACCGGTGCCGCGAGTAGATGCGACGTAAATAGCAGCGTAAGTAGAGCTGTCGGAATAATTTTGTGAGTCATTAGCTTGTTCCTTCTTGATGTTGAACAGAACGGATGAAAGGTTGCCGAGTATTCAGCTACGGATAATGCAATTCACAGCGACCGCGCGTGTCGACGAGCAAAACTTAATAGGGCAATTCCTGTTGTCACGAGAAATACAGCACTGGGTTCTGGGACGGATTGAGTCGCCGTGCCGGCATAGAAGAATTCCAGCGCGTTACTTCCGACAATTTGCGCGATTGCCCCTTTGCCGCCGCTATAAGAACCGAGCCATTGAATGATGCTAGTTGATGGCCCGCCAGTGCCCGGTCCAAGAGCGACGATTTTCAAATACGGAATTGCGCCAGGCGTGGAAACGATTCCGCTGCCCATTGCATTAAAGGTTTCGTTTGTGGTGCCGGGTACGACCGTCGCCGCGTGTCCGCCGAGCGGAGCGAGGTTGATAACAGCGCAAGCAGCGCAGTTAGCTTCGATGCCTTCGGGGTGGCCCGGACTGCCATAGGAGGTTTCCCACCCAAAGATAGGAACCCCGGGATTGTTCGTATCAAAGATAAGCGGGCTAAGATTCGTGATGCTGACTAGTGGGTCACTCGTCAGACGAAAACCGAGTTCGGTCGCGAGTGGCGTGTGGCCGCCGGCTTGGACCAAATCTGGCGTAATATCCACTTCCCACACCCAATTTCCGCCTTGAATGCCTTGCGGAATTACCGACAAGATAGGATCCGCCATTGCAGGCGTAACGATCGCCGCCAACAGCGTGGCGGCCAGAATGAAGGTCGATCTCATTAGCGTGCTCCCCTAACCTAGTGAAAAGAAAAACAAGAATTAATTCGCAAATGCTGGTTACTGACACCAACGGAATTATGCGCCGTAGTATCGATGCTATTCTAGCGTTGTCAAGCAGCCGAGGGCGTGGTGGCAAAGAAGGGTTCTGGATTAACCGACAAGTCACCATAGAGTAAGTGGCCGGAAGCGGCGTGACTTGTCACTCGTGCCTCACCCGTTATGCAGTTGCAGACCCTTGGTCCCGGGCCGCGTTTTCCGTTAAAATCAACAGGCTACGGTTTTTGTACATGGGAGAGGGAGCATAAGTATGCCAGATTCAAAAGTTTCAACGATGGCGGGACCGCCGCGAATGCGCCACAATTTTCATCGCGTCGCCATCTTGTTTGCTGGCGGTCCGGCTCCTGCCGCCAATGCGGTAATCTCGACGGCCGCGACAGCATTTTTGCGCAACGATATTGAGGTCGTAGGCGTGCTGCATGGATATTCGCATTTGGTAGAATATTCGCCCGAAAAGCCGCTCGTCGAGGGTCACGATTATGTGATGGTCAGCCATCGCATGTTGGGGCGGACGCGAAACTCGCAAGGAATTTTGTTGGGGACAGCGCGGACGAATCCCGGCAAGAACGTCTCGCATCCGACGCATTTGGACGATCCCGAGCGCGTGAAGCCGCTCAAGACAGTTTATGAGGCACTACGGTCGATTAATGTTGATGCGCTGATCTCGATCGGCGGTGACGATACGCTGAAGACGGCGAACAAGTTCAAGCTGTATCAGGAGAAGCTGCCGCCGGGTGCGCTACGGATTCCGGTCGTACATTTGCCGAAGACGATCGACAACGATTATCGGGGCATCGACTTTACGTTCGGCTATTTCACGGCAGTTGATTTTCTAGGGAACGAGGTTCGAAATCTGATCGCCGATGCGGAAGCGAATCGGGCTTATTTCCTGGTGGAAGCGATGGGCCGCAGCGCGGGTTGGTTAGCTTATGGCGTGGCGATTGCCGGTGAAGCCAGTCTCGTGATTAGCGTGGAGGATATTGAAGGGCAGTATGCCGCGTCCGAGGAGTCGAAGAACCCGAAGACGGGTCAAGTCACTAAACGCAAGATCATGAATATTGATAACGTGATCAAGCGGATCGTACTCACGATGGTTACCCGTGAGAAGGAGGGCAAAGAGTATGGCGTGATTGTCATCGCGGAAGGATTAGCAGAACTATTGCCCGAAAAGCACTTGGAAGGCGTTGGCCGCGATGAACATGGGCACATCAACATTTCGGCAATTAAATTGAACGCTGTTTTCAAAGAGCTGATTACGGAGGAATACAAAGCGCAAACGGGGAAATCACGAAAAGTGACTGGGCTTCAGCTTGGTTACGAATCACGATGCGCCAAGCCGCACGCCTTCGATGTGATGCTGGGTTGCCAGCTGGGTGTCGGTGCTTATCGGGCGCTGGGCGAGAACGGGTTGGATGGGGTGATGGTTTCCGTTTCGGGACAGTTGCAATTACGATACGTGCCATTTGAGGAGTTGGTGGATCCGAGCACGTTGGTCACGGTAGTGCGTCATATTGAGACGGATAGCGACTTCCATAAGCTCACGCGATTCCTCGAAGTTTATGTGAACGAGGAAGAATTGACGCGGCGGCAAATTGCTTCGCACCAGAATCGTTAATAAGGTGCTTGAGGATTTGCGCAGGCGGCGCGGATGGTTGTGATAAATCGCAATCAGCGCGTAGGCTTAGCCGTCGAGGCTGCCCTTGGTGCTGGGGACGCCCGTCATGCGCGGGTCTGACTCTGTGGCCATACGCAGCGCAGCGCGGTCGCTTTGAAAATTGCCTCGCTGATGTGATGGCTATTGCGGCCATAGTGAACCAGGATGTGCAGATTGCACAGCGCGTTCGCGGCAAAAGCGCGCCAGAATTCCTCGACGAGCTCGGTGTCGAAATCGCCGATTTTGGCGGAAGGAAAATCCGCTGTGATTGCTAGCGCGAAGCGGCCGCCGAGATCGAGCGCGACGGTCGTCAGCGTTTCATCCATCGGCAGCGTAAAGTGGCCGTAGCGGCGGATACCGGTTTTGTCGCCAATCGCCTGCTTGAGAGCCTGGCCGAGGCAGATGCCAGTGTCTTCGACCGTGTGGTGCTGGTCGACTTCGAGATCGCCTTTCGCGCGAACGGTCAGGTCCATCGCCGCGTGTTTGGCGAGCAGGGTCAGCATGTGGTCCAAAAAGCCGACGCCGGTCGCGATATCGGCGCGGCCTGAGCCGTCGACATTAAGCGTGAGCTGAATATCGGTTTCGGCGGTCTTGCGGTCGATTGAAGCGGTGCGTGCCATGCTTAACTGCTGTCGTTAGTGGGGGCCTATCGACATCGTAGCACTAACGAATTCAAGCTGCGAGGATCGAAACGCCTCGCGGCAACCAAGGACACGGAAAGCGGGAAAGGCGTTCGGAGTGGGCCGTTTCACCGCTACAACCGGAAGGAAATATAGGACGAAGAGATGGGACCTAAGCCCAGTCGAGGCCGGTTTCGCGGCGGACCCGTTCGTCGAACTCGCCGAGGAGACCGCCGATGACGTCCCAGCCGCTGGGGCGACGGACTTCGATATCGCCTTGGCGATTGACGCGGACGATCGTGCGGCCATTCACACCGGCGGCCGAGAGATCGTCGTGATGAAGCTCGTCATCGGCGACGATTTTTTCGAGCGTGGCACCGGTCATTTCAATAAAAGACATGTCGTATCATCCCCGATAGGCGGCAGGGCTTGCGAATCGCCCAGTCCGTTGTGATTTTAGCAGGCAAAAGCGGTGGTGTCAGCGCGAGGAGCAAAAGCCGGATGCCGTTCGAGAAAAGCTACAGTTTCCAATCCGGCGCTACGCTACGGATCGCGTCGGCAAGTTTAATCAGGGTGTCGACATCGAGCTGTTCGGTGCGGGTATCGACGGCAAAACCGAAAGTCTCGAATAGTTCATCGACTTGAGCTTTATCGAGATGGTGCTTCAAGGCGGCGACGACATTCGCGCGCAGGAATTTACGGCGATGAAGAAATAATGCTTTGGTAATCTGGTGGAAGGACTGCAAGTCGGCAATTTTCGCGCGGCGCTCGGGATCGACAATGATTCTTAAAACAGCGGAAGTGACTTTCGGGGCCGGCCAAAATACCGAAGGGGGCATGAGGCGCACGATTTCCGCAGTGCACTGGCTTTGGATCCAAACGCTCAGCGCACTGTAGTCCTTGGTAGATGGGGGGGCGATGATACGCTCAGCCAACTCCTTTTGGATTGTGACCGTCATTGAGTGAGGTACGTGTCGCGACAGCAAGAGATTCGAAATAACCGGCGTTGCGATGTTGTAGGGCAGATTGGCGACGAGCTTGAGTTGGCGGCCGGGAGCAGCGGCCAATTGCTCGCCAACGACATCCATCACCTGGTCGTCGAAATTGTTCTTGTTGCGGAGTGCATCGATCCGCAGCATGGTCACGTTAGAAAGATCGAATAGTTGTTCGCTGGCGAGCTCGAACAAGTGGGCGTCGATCTCGATGGTGACTACGGCCGCGGCACGCTGGGCCATTATGGAAGTAAGGGAACCGGTACCGGTACCGATTTCCAGGACGACATCGTCGGACGTGAGCTCTGCAGCATCGACTATGAGCTCGACGAGGTTCAGATCGATCAGAAAGTTCTGCCCATGTCGCGTGGCGGGGCGGATTCCCATTTCGCGGAATCGCGCGAGCAGGAAGGATTTGGTTTGGCGGGGTAATTGGGACAACGGTTCGCTATTAGCCTTTCTCTATTGGCCGGACGGGAGTTGATTGGCAACGGGTAGCTGGATCAACGGGTAAGCTGACGCTGAACGTACTTCGCGAGTACGTCGGTTTCGATATTCACCCGGTCTCCGACTTGGCGTATGCCGAGGGTCGTTTCGGCGAGGGTGTGTGGAATCAAAGCCACACTGAAGCGTTCCGTCTCGACATTGACGAGTGTGAGGCTCACGCCATCGACAGCGACCGAACCCTTGCTGGCCATTTGCGAGAGTTGGGCGGCGGGCGCCCGGAACCACATTGTACACCAATCGGCATCATCGCGGCGCACGGCGACGGTGGCCACGGCGTCAATGTGGCCTGTGACGTAGTGGCCGCCGAGAGGATCGCCGATTCGCAATGATGATTCGAGGTTTACATGGGTACCCACGGTGAGCTCGCCGAGATTCGTGCGAGAAAGCGTTTCTTCGCCCGCTTGGAAGGCGATATTTTCACTATTAATTGAAACGACCGTGAGGCAGCAGCCGTTAATGGCAATGCTATCTCCGGTTTTCGATTGTGCCGCGAGTCGCGGATCACGGACCGTGAGCCGAACGCCGGGCGGCTCTCGGGTCACATCGACCACTTCTGCCAGACTTTGGACGAGGCCGGTGAACATGGCGAACGATGGACTAGGCAAACTTATGCGGACGTCAGGACAGCAAGACCGAGATTAGAACAACGATTCGTGTCTTGTATTGCGATGCCGCGCGAGGTCCCAAAAGTAGCGCGCCGGGGGCGCGAGGACGAACAAAAGGCATAACAAAGGGATGGCAAACCAAATCATCCGGATCACCATGAGCGCGAAGAGGATCGCCACGAGTTGGGCAAACGATCGCTGGCCGCGTACGAATTGCGTGAGCGGATGTGGATAGGGAATGCGCGAAACCATCAAAACAGCGATAACCATTGCCAGAACCGGCAAGGTGCGCTGCATCCACCAGTCGTAGGCCATGAAATTCTCATTGGTAACGACCGCGGCTTCGTTGCGAAGAAAGTAGGAAAGGAGTGCGAAGCTGCCAATGGTGGCAGCGGCGGCCGGCGTGGGAAGACCGGCGAACATCGAGTGGTCGTCCTCTGAGTCGGTTTCTACATTGAATCGAGCCAGGCGCAGGGCGGCACAACAAACGAAGGCAGCGGCGATACTCCAAATTGCGTCATTGTGCAGACTCGTAAACTGCGGACACATTTTTACCAGGAGGATCGCCGGTGCGATTCCGAACGAAACAAGGTCGCAAAGGCTATCGAGTTGTGCGCCGAAGTCGCTGGAATTGCGCGTTATGCGGGCGACCTGTCCGTCGATCGCATCGAATCCCATTGCCAGAAGTATGAGTGCCCCGCAGAGCATGAGATTATGTGTGGGGTCGACGCTCGAGATCAGATCTCGGGGCGACATGATTTTGGTCGTGGGCTCGAATGGTTGATCAATGGCGGGCTTTTCGATGCGGGCCAGCACAACGATGGCGAAGAAGCCACAAACGAGGTTTCCGAGCGTGAACAGTGTCGGCAGAACTGCGACGGCACGAATTGGTTTCATGGCGGACTCGCTCGCTTCTTCCGTGGATTGCGCGCTACTTCCAACGACCCACGATATCGGCGCCGGCGTGGATTTTGTCGCCCACTTTCACGGTGATATCCACGAGATCGGCGGGCAGAATTAGCTCGGTTCGCGAGCCAAGCTTGATCATACCAAACTTTTCGCCACGTGTGACCGTCTGACCGGGTTGGAGAGTGCAAACGATGCGGCGGGCCAACATTCCCGAGATTTGCCGCACTGCGAAGCGAGTTTGGGGCTGATCCGGACGTTCCATTCCGATCCACATGAATTCGTTGCGCTCGGCACACTCTGGCCGGCGGGCGTCGTGGAATTCGCCGGGGTGATAGTGCAATTCCAGGACTCGACCGGCGGTTGGAGCACGGTTGATGTGCACGTTAAAGATGGAAAGGAAGATGCCGACGCGGATGCTACGCTGGCCGATGAATTGGTACTCATCGAGCAGCGTGATATCAGCAACCGTGCCATCGGCGGGGGAAACAATCGCTCGTTCGTCGTCGGGAATTGTCCGCGGCGGATCGCGAAAAAAACTGATCAACCAGACGAGCGATACTAACGGTGCAACTGCGAGTAAGCACCATGGCTTTGGCAGCAACATGCAGACCACGACGCCTACGATGAGCGGCCAACCGAAAAGATTGAGGTCTTTCCAGCCCCAGGGTGCGATGGGAAACTTACTTAGCATTTAGCGGCAGGGACCGACGCGGAGGTGTGAATTAATGAAGTACTGGGCAGATATCGAACCACTGCCGGCCCTGCTCGGCCATCCACTCGGTGCATTCTTCCGGGCCCCACAAGCCGGGCTCATAGACGTGGAGCGTTGGTTCATCGTTAAGTTGCCATTCTTCGAGGATGGGATCGCAGATCGACCAAGCGGCTTCGACTTCGTCGGCGCGAGCGAAGAGGCTGGCGTCGCCCTCGAGGGCATCGAGCAAGAGGCGCTCGTAGGCTTCGGGAATGACGCCGCGGAATTCGCGGCAGTAGCTAAAGTCGAGCGCGGTTTGTCGGATCCGCATACCGGCATCTGGAACTTTGGTTTCGAACTCCAGTTGCATCCCTTCAGCAGGTTGCACCTGAATCACGAGTCGATTCGCATCGGCCGCGTTTTTGGGGCCGTCTGGGAAAAGCATGTGGGGTGGCTCGCGAAACTGCACGACAATTTGAGTCGTGCGACACGACATCGCTTTGCCACTGCGTAAGTAGAACGGCACGCCTTGCCAACGCCAATTGTCGATCGAAAGTTTGACCGCGGCGAAGGTCGCGTTGCGACTGCCGGCGGGCACGCCTTCGGCATCTGTGTAGCCGCGGTATTGGCCGCGCAGCGTGTCGCGATGGACTTCGTCCGCCGTCATCGGCCGAATCGCCTGGAGCACTTTCACCTTTTCGTTACGGATGGCGTCTGCTTCGTAGCGAACCGGCGCTTCCATCGCCGTGATCATGACGAGCTGAAGCAAGTGGTTTTGGAACATATCGCGCATGACGCCGGCCGTGTCGTAATAACCGGCGCGGCGACCGACGTCGACTTCTTCGGCCACGGTGATTTGCACATGGTCGATGTAGCGGCGGTTCCAAATTGGCTCGAAGATCGTATTCGCGAAGCGCAGCACGAGCAGGTTTTGGACAGTTTCCTTACCGAGATAGTGGTCGATGCGGTAGACCTGCTTCTCGCTGAATACGGCATGAACGGCGGTGTTCAAGTGTTTTGCGGATGCGAGATTCGTGCCGAAGGGTTTTTCGATGATGGCGCGGCGCTTGCCGCCGTTTTCGTCGGCGAGGCCGGCTGCGCCCAGTTGCGTGACGGCTCGCTCATAGAATTGTGGGGCCGTGGCGAGATAGTAGACGCGCGTACTATGCTCTGATCGCTCGATATCCTTGAGGAGCTTGGCGAGCGAAGTGAAGTCCTGTGCCTTACCAATATCGCCGGGGTGATAATAAATGTTGGGGGCGAACTTTTCCCAAAGCGCCTGATCAAAATCTTTGCCCACGTAGCGGGCGACGGCTTTCGCTAAGTCGCCACGCCACTCGTCGTGCGTGAACGCCGTACGTGAAAAACCGATGATTCGCGTGTCTTTGGGCAGCCGACCCTTGCGATACAAGTGATACAGCGCGGGCACCAGCTTCCGATGCGTCAAATCGCCTGAAGCACCGAGAATGACGAAAGTATGGGCCATGGAGAAAGGGGGAAGGGGGAGTGTGGAAGGGGGAAGGCTGTAATTTACCCGTTAAGGCCTACGATGGAATACGGCGGTTGGCGGATTCGACCCAAGAAGCGTACTCCCATCTCCTACCTTCCCCCGTCCTCCTTCGGCACTCTGCCTTTCTTAGATTGTCATCGCGGTGAAGCCGCCGTCGATGTAGATCGCTTCCCCCGTAATGAAGCTGCCAGCGACCGGGGACAGCAGTAGCAGGGCGGCGCCAATTAATTCGGGCGCATCGCCGAGGCGGCCGATCGGTGTGTGGCGGAGGATGTCGTCGACCCGTTTTTGATCGAGGATTTTCCGATTTTGTTCGGCGGGGAAAAAACCTGGGCACAAACAGTTCACGCGCACACCGTGCGGCGCAAATTCGCGAGCGATATTCTGAGTGAGATTCAACACAGCGGCCTTCGACGCGGAGTAAGCGAATACTCGCGACAGCGGCCGGAAGCTAGTTACGCTGCCAATGTTGAGAATCGCGCCGCCGCCGGCGTCGACCATGTGCTTGCCGAACACCTGGCACGCGAGGTGCGTGGCGAACAAGTTAGTTTTGATGATTTTGTCGAACTCTTCGTCTTTGATCTCGAAATAGGGCGTTGGCGAGTTGACGCCGGCACAATTAACGAGCGCTGCGACGTGGCCATGTAGACCGACTGCGGAATCAAGTAGCTTTTGAACGGAGTCGCGATTCGAGGCATCGACTTCGATGAAACTGGCTTGGCCGCCGAGCGCTGTAATTTTGGCTACTCGTTCCTGCCCACGCTCGGCACTGCGGCCGGCTACGATGACTTTCGCGCCAGCTTGGGCTAAGCCTGTGCAGAATTCGCCGCCGAGCACGCCGGTGCCCCCGATGACGACGGCCACACGACCATCGAAGCCGAAAAGTTTTTGCAGATAGTCGGACATAGTGAATGACGAAATCCGAATGCGTTGGGGGACGTTAGCGTATTTGGATATCTGTTACTTAATCTTCCGCTCGCGAATCCAATCGGTGTGGAAGATGCCGGGCTTGTCGACTCGTTCGTATGTGTGGGCACCGAAGTAATCGCGCTGCGCTTGCAGGAGATTGGCAGGCAGTCGATCGCGACGGTAGCCGTCGTAATAGGCGAGGGCTGCGGCGAACGCCGGGACCGGAATGCCGAGCTCCGCGGCGGATGCGATAACGTGCCGCCAGCCGTCTTGGGCGTCGGCAACCGCCTTCGCAAAGTAGGGCGCGAGCAACAGGTTTTCGAGCTTGGGATTGTCGTCGAATGCTTCCTTGATGCGATCGAGGAAGACGGCGCGAATGATGCAGCCGCCACGCCACAGGAGCGCGCAATCCCCGTAATTGAGCGGCCAATCGTATTCGGCAGCTGCCGCTTGAAGCTGGACGAACCCCTGAGCGTAGCTGCAAATCTTCGAGGCGTACAAAGCGTGCCGAATATTGGCGATGAAGTCCTTGCGGTCGCCTTTGTACTTAGCAGAAGGGCCTTTCAGGACTTTGCTCGCGCGAACGCGGGCGTCCTTCATCGCCGAGAGGCAACGGGCGTAGACGGCTTCGGTAACGAGCGTGCTAGGGACGCCGTGATCCAAGGCAAGCTGACTCATCCATTTGCCGGTGCCTTTTGCGCCGGCTTTGTCCATGATTTTGTCGACTAACCAACCGTCGCCATCTTTGTCCTTTACGGTGAAGATGTCGCGCGTGATTTCGATCAGGTAGCTATCGAGCTCGCCACGGTTCCATTCGGAAAAGACGTCGAACAGTTCATCGTTCGAGAGGCCGAGCGCTTCCTTCATCATGAAGTAGGCTTCGCAGATGAGCTGCATATCGCCGTATTCGATGCCGTTGTGGACCATCTTCACGTAATGCCCAGCGCCCCGCGGGCCGACCCATTCGCAGCAGGGGATGTCGTTCTTGGGGCCAACCTTGGCGGCGATGGCTTGAAAGATTGGTTTCATAGCAGGCCAGCCTGCAGGGCTGCCGCCGGGCATCATGCTAGGGCCTTTGAGCGCGCCTTCTTCGCCGCCGGAGACACCCGTGCCGATGTAGAGGAGCCCTTTGGCTTCCACTTCCTTGGTGCGGCGTTCGGTGTCGGCGTAGTAGGTGTTGCCGCCGTCGATCAGGATGTCCCCTTTTTCCAGCAGTGGGATGAGCGTTTTGATGAGGTCATCCACCGCCGGTCCGGCTTTCACCATCATCATGACCTTGCGCGGCTTCGCCAGGTTTTTGACGAGCTCTTCCAGCGAATGGCAGCCGACGAACTTCTTGCCTTTCGCGCGGCCAGCCATGAACTCGTCGACCTTTTCAGTCGTGCGGTTAAAAACGGCGACATGGTAACCGCGGCTTTCGATGTTGAGGGCCAGATTTTCGCCCATTACCGCGAGACCAATTAGGCCGAGATCACATTGATGAGACATGGGTTATTGTTAGTTGTTAGTGGTTCGTTGAAAGTTGCAAGAATGCGGAGGGCGAATCTATCTGCGCTCGATTCTCAATCTACTGAATCATTTCTTTTGAACGCGCCACGGCGGATGTTCGGGCAAGAACGTGTCGAATTCGTCGAGCAGCTGTTGCTGGTACTGCGCCAGCGAAACTGCCTTCGAAAAAGCGAGCAATTCCTTCGTCGTAGAGACGCCGCCAGCAGGCCTCTTCAACGCCCGGGTTGATCGGGAAGAACAAGCAATCGTTGGCGACCGCGGCTTTGTAGTCGCCGGGAGCATCGCCAATCATCAGCGTGTGATTGGCCGCATACTTCTTGGCGTTCGTCAACGATTCTTTTTTGCTGCCGACTTCCTGGCCGCAGATCGCCGCGACATACTTCGCCAAATCGTGCTCTTCCCATTCGGCTTCGAGCGCCGCGTTGGGAGTTTGCGAGCAGACGATCATATCGGCCCGGGTGGCGAAGCGTTCGAGGCATTCGCGCACATGCGGGAATGGCGGGACGCAGCGAACCATTTCCGCGATCGACTTGTTAACCGCGATCGACCAGGCGAGGGCGACTTTCAAATCGGGGTCATCGGTTTCAGCCACGGCCTTTTCGAGCGTCGGATTGCCGAGCTTCGTCTCCCGTTCCATCCAAGCGATGAGACCCTTGGGGTGGGCGACATCAATGTTGCGGGCCTTCACTTCCGGTCGTTCGCGCAGCCAATTGAGCTGTTCGATGAGCGCCGGAAAGCGATTCGCACCGCGGCTCTTCGAATAAAGGTTGACGAATTCGGCAGCTTCGCGGGCGTACTTGCTGACGCCCTGCAGGCCATAGTGATTGATGAAATTGGGAACGAAGCATTCCTTATGCTTCAGTTCCATCGAGTCGAACACGCAGCCGTCCGAGTCGATGCCAACAAGAAAATCGTGCTTTGGCGTGATGGTAAACATGCGAGCTCAACCGAAAGGGCCCGAACGAACGACGGGCAAAGAGCCGCATTTTACCGAGTGAGTTGGCGGTGGTCGAGGTCGCGCGCAGCTAGGCTTCGTCGGTCAATTTGGGGATGAAAAGTAGACTTCTCGCTCGGCGAGAGGAATTTTTCATCTCGCCGAGCGAGATGGCTACTTTAGAATACTGCCGATCGGCTTGTAGCCGGGCAGGGCGATGATGCGGTCATCGATTTGCTTGAGCACTTTGCCAAACCGCGGATCATCCTTACTCCCATAATCCTTCGCCAAGTCTGCCGCCGAGATTTTTTCCGGAAGTCCGTCGACATCGGGCACGTAAGAATTTGCGGCGAAGGCCAGCGCCAAGAGCCCAAGCGGGATCTTCCGATCCATCACACCGCGGGCAAATCGCACGCCGGCACGGCTGGCAGCAACGTCGACGAAGCTGAATCCTTGCGGCCGTTGGGCGTCGCTCCATTCGCGGTCAATATTGGCCGCGTCGGCAGCATCTGCGCTGGTGACGGCCGCCAGTAGAACGGATGACAAGAACGGTTTCACGAGGTCGCGGCGTTCTCGAATCGTAGGTTGGCCGAGCATCGTGAGCCGCAGCATCCGCTCAGCCGATTGCTCCATCGCGCTAGTAAGTTTCGCGGCGGCGGGCACGGTAGACGATGTTTCGCTGTCGCTCAATCCTACGGCCATCGCGATCAAGAATGCTTGCCGCTTGATGTCGTCTGGTTCGTCCTGCGCAGCGCGCCAGCTTCGCGGACAAGATAGTTGGTGAGTACATCGCCGGTACGGCGAGCCGGATCCTTAGAACCTTTGATGGCAATGGTGGGGAGAGACCGATTGTCGATTGCAGCATGGGAAATGCGCGTGCAGAATTTGTCGCGCGGAAGCGACCACCGGCGTGCCGGCTTCGGATTTCATCAGTTGTGCGTAGATGAGCGCGGCAGGATCGTCGGGCAGCGAGTGGGCGAGCTCGGTGTAGATTTGGCCGAGGCGCTTGCGAGTGTCAGGGTACAACTCGCCGACTTTTGTCAGATTTCTACGGCGCATTTCTTCGCTGATGATTGCCATCGCGAGCATGTTTACCGGATCAATGTGCACTCCGAAATTCGTGCGGTTCGGTTGGGCATTGCCGAGAACCGGGCGCATGATGCTCTCGCCTTCGGGGCTATGGGCGGCACCGAAATAATGGCCGAGCTCATGAATGAGGAATTCGAGCTTTTGTGGTTCGTTTATCTCCGGCGAGCCTTCACGGGCAAGAATGTAGGGATGAAACGGGCCACGGGTGCCGGCCATGTGGGTGCGACCACGCGTCATGCGCCATTGGCTCGTGAATCCGATGGCGAGTTGGGCGGGAGCTGGATTAACTTTGTGCTCGAAATCGCTGAGCGAGTCAATGAAATCGTTGATTCGGTTGTCGGAATTCCAAGTTCCAACAGCAATCACTTGGAGCTTCGTATGGAAATACTTCTCAAATGTGGCGGACGCTGCCTCGACACGGCGGCGTAAGCGGCGCTCCCAGACACCCTGCCGGCCGGACTCCTCTTCGTCAACCAAGATTTTTACGGTGATGGTCGCGTTCGGGGAGCGGCTGGCTGAACCGGGCAATGTGTGACCGTCAAGCAGAGTCCCATCTTCGCCGAGACCTATCTTTTGAAGGTCAGTTCGTCCATCGGCGCCACGAGCAAAGAAATAGGCACAATTGGCATCTAGGAGTTTCGTTTGGGATCCGCCGATGGCGGTAAAGGAAACGTTCGCTTTGCCATCCAGGTAGAAAGGCACAGTCTCATCGACCGCGATCGTGACCGATTGCGCCAAGCCACCCACGGGAGAGAAGCGGATCGGCAGATCGCGCGTTGCGCGATTGGCGATGACGATCACATCGGCAAATGCAGACGTGTTCGAAGTCGCAAATAGGATCGCGAAAGCCAACCTCAAACCAAGTGTCGCGGTACGGCCAACCACTGGTGCCTCATGATTGTTCATCGCTCTATTCTAGGACGAAAGTGGTCAGCGAGGCATCTCGTAAATGGCTGTAAACCGGCCTATGGGAGGATCACTGCTAGGATCAGAACGAAATCGTGGCGGATGTTGTTCACGAGCACTCTTTGGATCGGCCGCAGCTGGCTTAGCATTGGCCGCGGTGCCTTCGTCCGAGGAATTTGCCGTTACAGGTGTGAGACTTCACGATCTGAATGCCGGCGAAAGGGAGTCCGTCGTGCTGATTCACGGACTGGATCCTAACTCTGAGCTCAATTGGAATGTTAAAAGGGTCAGCGCCGACCCTGCGAACGATTAACTACATTTTGAAGCCCCGGTTCCGCGAGAATCTGGCGAAGTGGATTCGCAAGAATGGCGTTCAAAAGTAAACGATCTGCGCATATTTTCCTCGCATCGGCGCAGTTTTTGCCAGATTTTTCGAAATCCGGTTGACATCGTAGTTCAGTCGGGTACCGTAACGGCTGAGGTTGGATCTACTAAGGCGTCCTATATTTCGAATCGCGGGGGTTGCCAATGAAACTTATCCGAATTTCGCTAATTGCGGCGGCGATGCTCGCCCTCGCGTCGCGAGCCGATGCAGGTGTTCTCTACGCCGCGACTTCGGCAGGTACGACCGGCGAACTGTACATCATCAACCAAACCAACGGCGCACTCGTTCAGGACATTGGACCGTTGAACGATGTTGCCGGTCTCAACTACCCGATTACGGGTCTCGCATTTAGCCCAATTACGGGCGTGCTCTACGGCTCGTCTGGAAATAGCCAAGCAGCATCTCAAGCGAAGCTGGTCACGATTAATCCAAGCACCGGACAAGTGACGCTCGTCGGCTCCTTTAATGCGGGTCCAGTCAACAGCAGTGGCGCGCCAGCCACCATGGCGGATATCGCCTTTGATGGCGCGGGCAATCTGTACGGCGTCGGCTCAATTGGTGGGCCCAGTATTTACTCAATTAATACTGGAACAGGTCAAGCAACATTGGTTGGAGCGAACGGCGTTTCAACTTCGACGACCGGCGGCGGTCTGGGGATAAGTCCAGGAAGCGTCCTTTATGGCACGCCCACGTCATCCCGTTTCGGGACGTATGATTCGACAACGGGAGCATTTACCAATATTGCTAATCCGACAAAGCCGGCCGGCGGCGGTTATGGCGCGCTTAGCTTCGACGGCAGCGTTCTGTACGGACTAAATGTTGGTTCTGGCAGCCCGGTGCCGACGCATTTGGTTACCTTTGATCTTGCCAGCGGTGCGATTACTGATTTAGGGCAGTCCGTAAATTCACTCGACGCGATTGCGTTTCAGGTACCGGAGCCGGCGACGATTACGTTTGGCCTATTTGCTCTGGGCACTTTGATAAATGTTCGGCGTCGGCAACGCTAATCGGTATCCGACCTAACGAGCACTATCGAGCACATCTTGTAGCTCCTGCATCGCGTACAGATCGCGTTCGCGGCCGGAGTGGGCGAAGATTGCCTGCAAATTGTTCAGCATTCGACTGAGCCACTGCCGCGGCGTGCTGGGGGCCAGCCAATCGCTCGACTCGACGAGTGCATGGCCGGTTGTAGATTCGATCCGTCTATAGACATCGTGTTGCGTGAGCAACGCGCCGCCAAAAAACGGATCGACGTACATTAAACGGTCGCCGGCGGCTGTCGCACCACATTCCCCTGTATGGACGGCAACGAGGAAGTGGCCCGGCGAATTGATGCCGTCAATGCGCAACCCTATTTGCTCGCCGACGCATTTGTAAATCAAGGCCAGCGTAATTGGCAAACCGTGGTGCGTTCGAAGCACTTCCGGTAGGTAGCTATTTGCCGGATTGTAATAGTCCTCGACATTGCCTAAGAAGCCGACGACGTCGAACAATACGTCATGTAAGTGCGCAAGTTTGGCTTCGAGGTTTGTCGAGTGAACCCGACGGCGAACGGTTGCCGCCAGTTCAACGATAGTTGCTTCAGCCCGTGCCACATCGGCATCTGGCATTTCGTGGCGAGCAATTGCAAACGCGGCACGGAACAATCCGGCGGTGGTTTCAATGTTTGGCAGAGCACCCTTAAAGGCGGTATACGCGGCGGGATGGCAATAGGCCGGCATATTAATGGGATCGACTATAGTATTCCGATCAGGGCTGAGAGACGGAAGCGCCGTTGCTATCGCGCTTCAACAACTTACACCACGCGGACCGCTTCCCATCGGGAGGCCTCGCCTCGATCGACAAACAGTACGACCCGCCCGTCGCGATAATTTGGCCGCAGGCGCTTGCCGATATTGATCGTTCCCGAGACAAGCGGCTGGCCGTCGTCGGCTCTTAGAACTTGATCAACCCCGCGGCTTAAGATTTCTTCGACTTCCAAGCGTCCCGTTACGTCGTACCAGTCCTGGCCGCTTGTACCGCGATAAATCACGCGGCCATCATTTTTGGTCGCCATCAGACCAACAGCCGCGAGCGCGCCGATGATGCCATCGTTCGTGCCGCCTAGACCTTCCAGGACAACGCCGTTTTCGGCAGCGATTTGCCGCGCTTCATCCTTTCTGACGAACTCTCGTTGACAGCGGAGCCCCCATTCGCTGATCGCGGGCGTAACCGTCGCCGCCACGCACAAGCCGGGATCGCTGCCTATAGGGCACCACGGCACGATCAGGGCCCGCAGCCGATCGACGAATGTGCCCAGTTCCTTCAAGTTCATAGCGCTGCTATCAAAGAGAATCGAAGCGCATCCGTTCTTTTTCGTGCACGGCACGCGCGGGTCCTCGAGCAGTTGATGGCGAAGAATCAGTTGGCCGTTGTAGCCATCGCCCAGTTCGCGCACCAAATGTCGGGCGAGCTGGTTTGTGCCGGGGTCGTCGAGCGTATCTGTGTCGTCAATCCCGACGTAAATCATCATGGTCAACTCGCAAGCGGAACCAGATGACGGCACTTAGGAGGCCGGCGGCGGCGCCACAAAGAATGAAATATATGAGGGCGATCGACCAAAAGGTGGCGAACTGCCGACTGTCGGGAGGTTCCCAGCCGAGGAACGCTGTGGCCGTGCGGAGAGCAAATGCCAACAGGTTGGCGGCCGCGCCGGCAATCGCGAATCGGGCATACAGCAGCCAGCCTTGTGGGCGACCTGCGGTTGCGACATCAAGTACGGGTCCGAGCGCCAAGATGCTAAGCACCGCAGCAGGTTGAAACCGACCGAAGCCGGCCCAGGTCATTGCGGCTGCTGTTAGGCCAGCGCCCATTGCCATGACGATACCGCCTGACCGGCGCGGCACGAGCGCCATTCCGAGCGACATCGGCAGCACGCCATTGAGAATCGCGTGGCCAGGCATTCGTAGCGGAATGTGAACAAATCCGACCAGCAAAACAGCAAACGCGCCGCAGGCGAGCAGGCACGCGATCTCTTTTGCGGAGATATGTGCCGCGCGCGATAGGTTCGGCAAGCGGCTCGCAGTGCGGAGGCTGGGTTTGGCGGCGAAGGCGTCGAACATTTGATTTAAATTAGCGTCGTCTGCCGCAATTTGCCAGCGTCACAGCGATTAGGCAGCCGATCGCGGCGGCGAGTTCGGGGACAGTGCTGCGGTTGCACGTCGGCGACGTGCCGCGCCGAATGGTGCAGCGAGCGCGACAAGGCAGATCGTTGTAGGTTCAGGAACGAAGGTAACGGTCAACACAGGATGGACCGACGAGTCGGCATATTCTTTGGAATAGAAAGTCTTAACCGATCCGCCGGCGCCTTCGCCATTACTGATCATTTCCCAGCCATGATTGGTCGAGGCGTTCGCGTACCAGGTCTTCACGTCGTTGAGCAAAGTCGGCGAACTCCAGGCGAAGGGACTACCGACGGTAGTGCCGGAAACGGATGCGCTGGCCGAAAAGGTTGCCGCGAAATCTCCGCCCAGAGGCCAGATTGAAAGAGGGACATTGTGCATACTTTCGTCCCACGTAGCGTCGCCCGTGCCGGCAGTGAACCCAGCTCCGTTCAACTGGCCGTTGCCGGCGGTACCTTCGCCCCACGCCACGTTGATCGTGTGCAGGTCGATCGTTCGGGCCGTCGCGTTGTTTGCCGTTTCCAGGTACATCGTCAGTGTCGCTCCAGTGATCGTTACACCGGCCGGGATTCCGGCCGCGACATTGAATTGAATAAGCCCGCGCCGCGACGGCGGGCCCGCTGCGTTGTTGCTGCCCACAAAAACGCCGATTTCGCCGCCGGCGCTGTTGTAGCTTTCCGAAAAGATCGTGTTATCTTGCGCCGGAGCGAGATTCACGACTTGATCGGCCCAGCCAACCGTCGGCGCAATTACAAGAATCAGCATGAAAATGATCGGCTGGAGCATTTTCATTGACGTGCTCTTTCTAAATAAATACGCGGTGCAGATTCAAAAGCTTGTTCTTCAATGCGTCGACAATCGGCAATACAGCTTCATTGAGGCGGCCCTGGCCAAGTGCAATTCGGCGGATACCAAACAATATCGGGACGTTTAGGGTCTCCGACGCGGCAGCCAACCTCGTCGCCGGTGTAAGCTTCAACGCGGCCGTCCATAAATGCGATATTCACCGTATTTCCTACATGGCGTGCGATTGGCGAATAAAAATACTTGTGCGGGATGGCCGAGCAGCTTGGTCCCAGCGAATCGGTCATAAAAACCATCAGCTGCAGTGGACCAATTCGATCGATGCGGTCCGGGCGTCTCATATATGGCGTCGAAAGTGCCATGTTCATACCGTAGGAAAAGAACGTCGTCGGATCAATTTGATTGGCAACCGCAGGGTACAAATCCTCCGGCCGCAATTCATCAATGCTCACCGCGTCAGGGCATACCCAAATACTTGAATCATGCCGCCTTTGGCTTCTTGCCGGCATTCGCGAACTCGATATATGGCACGCTCTCAACATACGGCGGTATCGCGTTAATCCAATCGTCCGCTGCATCAAGCCGGGTCGTCGGCTGTACGCCTTGACCGCGGTACGGAAGCTGACCGTGATGTGCATCGGCGTACATTTGTACTCCCAATGCCCATTGTCGGAGATGTGACTGGCACGCCATGCGGCGCGTCATGGCCCTCGCCTGCATCACGGCTGGCAAGAGAATCGCGGTCAGCATAGTGAAAATGCTGACGGTCACCAAAATCTCAAGTAGAGTGAAACCAGTACGGCGATCACGGCCGGCAGCGTTCATGGGTGGATTTAGAGCGTTATGCACGGTTGGATACAGCGGTCCAGTTTAGCCAAATGAAAAGTCGAGTCAATCCAATCGCGAGTGCCAACTGGGGCCGAGACTGGAAGATCGGCCTCCGCATTTGGATTGAGCGGGAGGGGCAGGCCGTGCTCGGCGCGGGCCGTGCCGAGCTTTTGGCCGCTATCGATACGGAGCACAGCATCACGAAAGCGGCCAAGGCTGCCGGAATGTCGTACCGTCGAGCCTGGACGATGATCCAGGAAGTGAACGTCGCCGCCGGCGAACCGCTGGTGGAAGCAGCTGTCGGAGGTAAGCAAGGTGGCGGTGCGAGACTGACTCCGAGAGGTCGGGCCGCGATCGAAGTTTACGACGCGGTTCGAAAATCGCTGACCGAAACGGCGGCCGGCGCTCTGCAACGATTTTTGCTGCCTGATACGAAGACCGCAACGTGCATTCACCTGGCCGCCGCAATCAGTCTGCAGGAAGCCGTCGGTCAGATACTGACTGAGTTTGCGGTTCGCGAGCCGCTGCTGCGTGTTCGCGCGATCTTTGGCGCGTCGAATGAATTGGCGGATCAGGTTCGCGCAGGATCCCCAGCCGACATCTTTTTATCCGCAGACGCAACGGCACTCGATCGACTGAAAGAGGTGGATTTGCTTCTCCCAAAGTCACGCCGAGCAATCGCGAAGAATGGTCTCGCGATTATTTCGCACCCGGACGCGGCCCCAATAAAAAGCCCCAAAGAGTTGCTAGATTCTCGATTCAAACGGATCGTGTTGGCTGAGGCGGCCTGTCCGCTGGGCAAATACGCACGGGATTATTTGACGAAGGTCGGAATACGCGAACAGGTTTTGAGCAAGGCCTTGTTGGTCGATAATTCGCGAGCCGTATTAGCGGCGGTAGCTTCAAGTGCTGCGGATGCCGGAGTAACCTTTACAAGCGACGCTATTGGCCAAGGAAATTGGAAGCTTGTATTTCGCGTTCCAATTTCCCAAGTCGCGACGACCTATACGGCCGCCTTGATTCGACGCGATAAAAGCGCATCTGGCGTCGAACGGCTGTTGCGTTTCCTTACGTCACCGGCAGCAAACCGTTGCTACCGACGATGCGGACTCGGAACTGCCGGCGATAAGAATCTGGCCAGCAGCCCACTCAACGACCTCTAAGATCGTTCGCCAATTTGCTCACGAATCCACTCTTCGAGTTCTTCCCAATTGACCGGCGGAAGTTTGCACAAATCCGGCCGCAGCTTAATGGCGTCGCGGACATACACGTGCTGAATTTCGCTCTGCGAAAGTGCGGTATTCCAATGCACAAGAACCCGGATACAGCGCGGCAGGGACCCTGGAATCGCCATTTCGTGACCGCATAGGAGCGGTACTTCGAGCCAGCCTAATTGCCGTGCGGCAAGCGCCGGAAACTCGGCGTCGAGGTCCGGGGTCGTAGTAAATATGGCGCTGGCGACATCTTTCGGATCGATCCCGTTGCGGCGCATCATCAGCGCCACAAGCTGGCGTGTCGCGGTCAGGATTTCCTCCCGCGTATTTTCACAAACTGTGGTCGCCCCTCGAACTCCCCGGCACAGCATTCGTCGCAAACTCCGCGCTTTGGGAACCGCAACAAGTTAGAAGAGAAAATTTCGCGGCACCCAGTAATATTAACTATAACGGTAATGCGACCGACAATACACATAGCGCGACAGATCAAATCGACGGCCCCTATTTTCGCGAAATAGACTTAAAATATGGCCGCCATCGACAGCCCAGGAACGACGCCTCTACTGTCGGTCGTGATCCCGGTATTCAACGAAGTCCAAACCATTAGCCGCATTCTGGCCGCAGTGCGGGCCGTCGATATCGACCTCGAAATTATTGTCGTCGACGACTTCTCTACTGATGGAACTCGGGATCGGCTGAACCAGTTGGCCAATTCACAAGATCGGCTGCGCGTTCTATTCCACGATCACAATCAAGGCAAAGGCGCAGCGCTCCGGACCGGCTTCGGCGCCGCCCGCGGCCAATTCGTAATCGTTCAAGACGCCGACCTCGAATACGATCCGAACGATTTTCATAAACTGTTGAAGCCGCTCGTCGATGACGAAGCCGACGTGGTCTACGGCTCGCGGTTTGCCAATACGAACGGCGAGCGGTTCACGCTCCACACATTCGGCAATCAAGTGCTCACGTGGCTCTCGAACAAATGCACGCACTTGCAGCTGACTGACATGGAAACGTGCTACAAAATGTTTCGGCGCGAAATCATTCAAGCAATTCCTGTCGAAGAAGATCGGTTTGGCTTCGAGCCTGAAATCACTGCGAAGATCGCGAGGTTTCGCACCGCTGGCCGGCATGTCAGGGTTTGCGAAATACCCGTTTCGTACGACGGCCGCACAAATCGCGAAGGTAAAAAAATCGGATGGAAAGATGGATTCCGCGCGATTTGGTGCATCTTTAAATACAGTCGCCAAAAATGACTGGGCAGTTGCCGGCAAACTTCCACGTTCTGCCGCCTTTAATGACGGACTCGCATCGGGTCGAATTTTGGTTCGCATGCGGCCGATGAATGGTGGTCCGCAGCGCACCAAACAGCGTCTCGGCATGACAACTTGGTGGTTTTGGTAAGCTGCTCTGCTCGGGGAATTTGGGTGGCCTCGCATCCTCATAAAATCTAAATAATTTCATGGTTCGAGGCGTTGACACCCTGTCCTAAGTGCGTATGATTGGGTCCAGTCTCAGTCGGGAAACGGCCCGTTCGAGGGTTGTTTTTCGGGTGGGATTTTTTATTCGAGGCCCTTGTCCACGTAGTGGAAAGGCCTAGAATAAGGATCTTGCTCTTTGACAATTTGGTAAGTGACCTCCAATTTTTTTGTCGGCCAAGACTGTATTCAGTTTGGCTGAGGAGTGTCCATGATCGACGGCCAACTTCGGTTGGTCGGCCGTGAAATGGCGCGCCTCTTGGAATTTGAAGTAGCTGTTCAAGCTTCTTTCAAAAGGCTCATTTCTGTAGAGCGAATAGCCGCAGTCGGAAGACCGCGGTTTGAACTCTCAGTTAATGTATATAACCAATTGAAGGGTTTGATTCTGGCTCAGAATGAACGTTGGCGGCGTGGATTAGGCATGCAAGTCGAGCGGTAGGGAACTGCTCACACGACTCATTTAGCCCAGCCATCTTGGCTGGGTAAAAGTGGTTCGCGTGAGCAGTTTCTGAGAGCGGCGAAAGGGAGAGTAACGCGTAGTTACGTACCCCGGGGTCCGGAATAGCCACGGGAAACTGTGGGTAATGCCGGATAATATCCCCGGATCAAAGGTGTGATTCCGCCCTGGGAGCGGACTGCGTTGTACTAGCTTGTTGGTGGGGTAATGGCCTACCAAGGCGATGATGCATAGCGGGTGTGAGAGCATGACCCGTCTCACTGGGACTGAGACACTGCCCAGACACCTACGGGTGGCTGCAGTCGAGAATCTTCGGCAATGGGCGAAAGCCTGACCGAGCGACGCCGTGTGTGGGATGAAGGCCTTCGGGTTGTAAACCACTGTCGTAGAGGAGGAAATCATCGGGGGTTCTCCCCCGGAGTTGACCTATTCTAGGAGGAAGGACGGGCTAAGTACGTGCCAGCAGCCGCGGTAATACGTACCGTCCAAACGTTATTCGGAATTACTGGGCTTAAAGGGTACGTAGGCGGCGCTGTTAGTCGGGTGTGAAATCCCAGGGCTCAACCCTGGAACTGCGCCCGATACTGCAGTGCTTGAGGGAGACAGAGGTAAGCGGAACTGATGGTGGAGCGGTGAAATGCGTTGATATCATCAGGAACACCAGTGGCGAAAGCGGCTTACTGGGTCTCTTCTGACGCTGAGGTACGAAAGCTAGGGGAGCGAAGGGGATTAGATACCCCCGTAGTCCTAGCCGTAAACGTTGAGCACTTGATCGAGGGCCCCCCCATAGGCTCCCGGTCGTAGCGAAAGTGTTAAGTGCTCCGCCTGGGGAGTATGGTCGCAAGGCTGAAACTCAAAGAAATTGACGGGGGCTCACACAAGCGGTGGAGGATGTGGCTTAATTCGAGGCTACGCGAAGAACCTTATCCTAGTCTTGACATGCACGGATCAACCCGGTGAAAGCCGGGCCACGCCTTCGGGTGGAACGTGCACAGGTGCTGCATGGCTGTCGTCAGCTCGTGTCGTGAGATGTCGGGTTAAGTCCCTTAACGAGCGAAACCCTTGTCGCTAGTTGCCAGCGAGTCATGTCGGGGACTCTAGCGAGACCGCCGGTGTTAAACCGGAGGAAGGTGGGGATGACGTCAAGTCCTCATGGCCTTTATGACTAGGGCTGCACACGTCCTACAATGCTGCGTACAAAGGGAAGCAAGCTCGCGAGAGTAAGCAAATCCCAAAAAACGCAGCCCAGTTCGGATTGCAGGCTGAAACCCGCCTGCATGAAGCCGGAATCGCTAGTAATCGTAGGTCAGCATACTACGGTGAATGTGTTCCTGAGCCTTGTACACACCGCCCGTCAAGCCACGAAAGTGGGAGGCGCTTAAAGTCACTGCGCAAACCCGCAAGGGATGCAGGTGCCTAGAGCGAATTCCGCGATTGGGACTAAGTCGTAACAAGGTAGCCGTAGGGGAACCTGCGGCTGGATCACCTCCTTTCTAAGGATAATCCTTAGCTGCCAAAAAGCCGCGACCGTTGGTCGCGAAACTAATGGCAGTTATATGGGGAAGTCTTGGATTCGACGAAATTGGATCGATGAACGCAAGTTCAAAGAACTTACCAGATTGATATTGAGAAACCCGGCGTTGGGTTAGCCATCCAACGCCGGGTTTTTTATTGCGCCCGTCGTGTTAAAATCAAAAGCGGGAGCTCGAACGCCTATTTTTGATGTCATTGGATCCCGATGAGCACGCTAACTCTTCACTCCGCAAAGACCGCGAGATTCTCTTTGGATCACTACGAACGCATGGTCGAGCTCGGTGCGTTCGCCCCTCCATACAATATCCACGTCGAATTAATCCGTGGGATTATTGTTGAAAAAGGAATCGGTCGACCCGCAAAGTTCAGCCTTGAGCACTATGAACATATGATTCGTGTCGGCTCGTTCGACCCACCATTCAATATTCCGGCCGAACTGATCGAGGGAGAGATTCTCATGATGAGCCCCATTGGTGAGCCACATTCACTCGCTGTTGTGGCGCTCACAGAATGGAGTTATGAAGTCGTCGACCAGAAGCAATTTATGGTTTGCGTTCAGATGCCAATACGAATCCCCGTACTGCAAAGCGAGCCAGAGCAGGACGTTGTCTGGCGCGGCGCCAAGGACCGAGCGAAAAACCGCCCGAATCCGATCGAGTTGCTCTCCTAATTGAAGTTGCGGAGTCTTCGTTGGTCTACGATCGGGCTGTCAAGTTGCCCAACTACGCACTTGCAGGCGTAGCCGAGTACTGGATTGTGAACCTCGTCGACGAGCAGGTCGAAGTCTACCGCAAGCCAAGCGGCCGTGCGTATCAAGAAAATTCTGTCTACCGCGGCGACGTTGAAATCCATCCGCTTGCCCTTCCGACGGCAACCTTAAAACCGTCGCGGCTATTCGGCTGAATTGGCCACATACTCGACCGCCCATCCTCGGTCCCGGCGTGTCCGGTCGAGCCTACCAGATTGATATTGAGAAACCCGGCGTGATGTAGCCACCTCACTGCCGGGTTTTTTATTGCTAACGAAGCCTTGCGTTACAGCATTCGTATGGGAACCAAAGTCGACGAGGTGCGCCGCCGGCTGCACGCCATTCCCGCGATTCCTAGTGCCATCAACGCCAAGGCGGTTGGCTCAGGCACCAGGGTATCGCAATTGATCTGGGCCATCGTAGCGCCCTCGGTCTGACCGATCGCCAGGATGTCGAGGCATGTCGGCAGAGCTCGCTGACCTGTCTGCCAACCCGGGTCCGCCACCACGGCAAATCCGAACGTGTCATTGTTGAGGGGATCGCCAATAAAGTGCGAAGAATTTGGCTGGATTGGAATGTCAAAGTCGTTCGGCAGTCCGCTCAATGTTTTAGGAATCGTGAGGTTCCGTGGATCGGTGCCCACCGCCCCAACCAGATCTAAAAACCGGGTGAAGCCCGAGCCCTGGCCGTTGCTGATCCCCATGGAATGCTCCGTCTCGTGAAGTATGAGAGTCAGCAAATCCCAACGGTTTTTGGCGCCCCCCGCGTCGGTCGCATTGCCAAACCGCTTGTTGTTTACATTGCCGCCGCCAAGCGCAGCCGTCCCTGTGGACATCGTGAATTCGGAATTATCGAAGGGAGTTGGATCTATGAAGCTAGGAAAGCCGGAGTGTGTGTTGAAGCGAACGGTCGAAGTGGCCGGTCGCTTGGCGGCATCCCCCGTGATGGTGTCGATCCCTGAATCAGCAACCGTGGTGGTGCCAAGATCATTCAACGTGAATTTGATTGTCTCACTCCAAGGCAGAGTGATCGCACCTTGCAGGTAGGTAAACGCCGCTGACACGTCCGCCTTGAAATTCGCGGTAACGTCGTTGCGGCCTGCGCCGGCGGCGGTGAAGAGTTGGCCGGTGGCGTCTTGATACACAGTTCCAAACGCAGAATAGTCGGGCGTGAGCGTCACGGCGCCAACATGCGAAACAGTTAGCACACCACAAGCGAAAGCGGAAAGTACCGCTAGCGAGGTTCGGTTCATTAGTCCCTCCCAATGCGAAATGAGGCTGTCTGCCGGTGCAACGCAGCATTGCCGGCATGTCACAGCTTTTGAAAAGCATACGGATTGTGCTGGGTTGTGATCGCAATGTCAACGAAATTCCGCCAAAAATTAACAATCGCTCGCCGATTGGTGTTCTCAGTCACATAACAAAGTAAAGACTGCCACCCCACCCAGCCCTACTGACCAGTCAGCGACAGCCGGCGGCTGGGCAGTCAGGGGCCCCGGCTTCGTGAACCAGTTACGTGGGGGGCAACACTGGTTCGACGAAATTGGATCGCCAAACGCAAGTTTGGCTTAGCTTACCAAATTGATATTGAGAACCCGGCGTTGGATTAGCCATCCAACGCCGGGTTTTTTATGCGCCCGACGTGCTGCCGACAACGCTTGATATGAGCTGACCCCATGAGACAGCTCTCCCGATCATGACGATGCCTAGCGGTGTACGGGCTCGACCAAGAAACCTAGCTCGGCCAGATACAATTAGGCCGGCTCGGCTGCGCGATTAACTTGCGGCGACATTCGCCCGCACTCGAGACAAACACCTCATCAGCATCGCTAGTAAAGCCAGCATCGCGCCAGTGGCCGGTTCCGGTACCCTCGTCGTTGTTACCGCATAGCTTGCCAGGTCCACCCCGACAATACTAATGCTGGCATCCGCCAATCCCGGAATCGGATTCCCATTGGCATCGCCAATGAAAATCGGCGGTAGTACCGCAGTGTGATAATAATCCACATCGGCTACCGAGCGCGACGGGTCAAACGCAGATGCGCTTGCCCCGACAGTAAGTTGCATTTCAAATTCCAAACCAGGGTTCATCATCAGTTCCAATGGAACGCGTAAACCCAAATGGAGATCCGTAAACTTCCCGTACTCTCCTTCGTCTCCAAAACTCATCTCACTTCTCTGCGATACTGAGAAAACTTCTTCGCCAGCGACATTTTGAAAGACGGTCGACTCCAGTTCCACGTAGCCATTTGAGCCGTGCCCAGTGGCCATCGGCTGGAAATAGGCATAGGCAATCGGAACATAGCTCACAACGATGTCCGGATGCTCGATCACCAGATGATCGCTCCATTTTGCCGTTGCGTGCGAGTAGGGCGCTGCTCCGAAGAACTGGGTGGTCCGTGCCTTCGCTTGGGCTCGCAGACACATGTTACACTCCTCCGTATTAGTAAACGCTCCGCCTAGCGCATACGCCTCCCAATGGTTGTAAAAATCATCACGGTGATCAGCCACATTTTGAACATATGGCTGAGTATCGCCAACTCCCGGTAGATCTGGAATCTCGCCAGTTAAACTTCCCCCTGCGGCCACGTAGACTTTGGCGGCGCTTTGTTGAGCCGTCCCCACAGTCACCACGATACATAACGCGACGACGAATGTTGGCTTCATGGCAACTTTACATCCTACGGAATTGAATTGAATGTCCAAGCAGAACAGCGTTTCGATCTCCGATGTTGATTACGAACAGGCTTTGACTCTAACTAAAAACATTCAAAATCTCAAGGATTTGTCGCCTCGCCAGTCTCCGCGTGGCGCATCATCATCCCCGCTACATTGGTTCACAAACGGGCTAGGTTCGAAAGTGATCGTCCCTTTTCGATTGCGCACGACTTTAGGAGCTATGTGCCGTTTACCGCTTGTTTTTAGCCGCGTACTGTGCTAATGTACACTATTACGCAATCGCCCGACGATCAGTCAGAAACCCTGCTGCCGTCGCGGTTTCTGCTCTTTGATAATTTAACATAGATCGTTCTCGAAACGCCGCGAGCGCTCCCGAGTAGTTGTCAAGCTGCGCCACTCCGCTACGCCCATCGCGGACCGTCCCTGACCGCATTCTGCCGAAGTAAACTCGGGCAATTGTGCTTGGTCCATCGTACGATCGCAGCCAACAGTGCAGCGTATCCGACCGTGCGACCGTGCAAAATTAACGAGTTTTGCACGCGTTTTGTGGGACCCCTATTTCAGGTGCAATTGCATCCTATTGCGACGCGACCACTCGCCCATCACACCAAACCAACTTCTAGAGCAAAATCCCAAATACTTTGGGGACTGCTGCGGTGTGATAGTTGACGGACTAGCCCCCGACTGTTAGTGTACATCTGTATGCTATCCGTCGAATGGCTTTTTCTGGATATGAATGCCTACTTCGCGTCGGTCGAGCAGCAGGCTCAGCCGGCGTTGCGAGGGAGGCCCGTGGCGGTCGTGCCCGTGATGACCGACCGCACATGCTGCATTGCGGCCAGCTACGAGGCCCGTCCTTACGGCATTCGCACCGGTACAAACGTGGGCGAGGCGCGACGCCGTTGCCCTCAATTGCGGTTAGTAGAGGCAAGGCATGAATTGTATATCCGCACCCACGAAAAAATCATCGAAGCGGTGGAAACCGTCTTGCCGGTCACCCAAGTATGCTCCATCGATGAAATGGTTTGCCACCTTTCACCTCAACACCGTTCGCTTCCGGAAGCCAGCGTATTGGCCCGCAATGTCAAGTGTGCGATCGCGCAGCGGGTTGGTCCTTTTCTTCGTTGTTCGATCGGATTGGCCACGAATCGGTTTCTGGCCAAAGTAGCCAGCAACCTGCAGAAGCCCGACGGCCTCAGTTACCTCACTCATGAGGATTTGCCACATAAACTTTATTCCCTTTCGCTTTTAGATCTGCCCGGCATTGGCCGAGGAATGTTGGCCCGTTTGCAGCGCCGGGGCGTGCAATCGGTCGAGCAACTGTGCGGCTTGTCGCGCGAGCACATGATTGAGCTGTGGGCAAGCGTCGTGGGAGACCAGTGGTGGCATTGGCTTCGCGGGGAAAACTACGCGCAGCTTCAGACGCGACGCCGAACGGTCGGCCACTCCCACGTGCTGGGGCCAAAATTCCGCAGCGAGCAAGGAGCCCGAACGGTTTTGGTTCGCCTCATTCACAAGGCGGCAGCTCGCCTGCGGCGATTAGGTTATTGGGCTAAGCGAATGATGGTGTGCTTGGCGTTCACTCGCGGTAGGCCGCGGTGGAAAGCCGCAGTCTACCTCGGGCAATGTCAGGATACTCAGACGATGCTGCGAGCCTTCGAAGCCGTCTGGTCGCGACGGCCGACAAGTGGCGTGCCGCTCAAGGTGGGTGTTGTTCTTTTCGATTTGGCGACAAACAGCAACACGCCAATACCGTTATTTGCAGAAGACAGGCAAAACGTGCGAGTGGCTCACGCGATAGACAGGATCAATGAGCGTCTAGGCTCGAACTCGGTTTACTTTGCATCGATGCACGCAGGCCGACACCAAGCCCCGATGCGGATTGCGTTCACGCATATCCCCGATATCGTAGCCGAGAGCGAGCGTCCCGGCAGATCACGGCCTAACACCGAATACAAAAACCCCGACATCCTACGAAGGAAATAAACGACTTTCAAAAATTCGCAAGTTGATAGGGCCAGTAAAAAAATCGACCGGAGTTAATCGCCTCTCGCTGGATTTTTTCAAGTCCCTCACGGCTGCAAAGAACGAAGCATCCCCGCCGCTTTGTGCCACGTTTCTTCGTACTCGCTTTGAGGGTTCGACTGGGCGACAATTCCACCGCCTACCGGAAACTGCCACCAACCACGCGCTGCCGTAATCGTGCGAATGAGAATGTTCGTATCCATCTGCCCGCCGACACCGATGTAGCCCAACGAACCGCAGTAAGCGCCACGCACGGTCGGCTCTAGCTCGGCGATGATCTCCATCGCGCGAATTTTCGGCGCGCCCGTCACGGAGCCACCTGGAAACGACGTTTGCAAGACATCTAGCTCAGTTGAGTTTGGCGTGAGCGTCCCTACTACAACAGAGACTAGGTGCTGGACGTACTCGTACATCTCCAGCCCGCAAAGTTGGGAGACGCGAACACTTTCCGGCAGGCAAGTACGTGACAAATCATTGCGAAGCAGATCGACAATCATGATGTTTTCGGCCCGATCTTTCTCGCTGCGCGCAGGTCGTCACCGGCGAATAAATCGGCCTCGGGTCGGCGGGCTCTCCCCCGAGTTCCTTTGATGGGCCGGGTTTCGACGTGCCGATTATCAACTCGCACGAACCGCTCGGGCGAAGCGCTCGCAACCTGCCAGCCACCGCCATCAAGGTAACCGGCGAAGGGAGCAGGATTGCGTTTTCGCAGTCGGCAATAGAGGTCGGCTGCATTCGACGTGGCCGGATGGAGCAATCGCTGAGAAAGGTTCACTTGAAACACATCGCCGGCGTACACGTAATCGATCGATCGCTGGACAGCCCGTTTGTATTGGTCGGCCGAAAAGTTGCTGGTAAGCCCGGGATGGTCGGCGATTTCAAACTGGGGCGCCAGTTCCTCGCGCAAAATTGGTCTGAAATTGGAATGGCCATTGGAGACGTCCGCCCCTTCGGCAATAGCGCGGCGAAACTCGCTCAGTCGGGACTTCGCGCGCTCTCGCCGGGCAGCAGCATCTGTTTCAGGCCAGCCGTGCGAGATCAGCCAAGTTGTTCGCTCGCGGTGATCAAACGCGGCGACTACGTCGTACAGCCCGACCGCGAGGGCAGGCACGCGGAATTCATCGATGCGCGCTTTTGGCACTACTTCTAGGCTCGTTCCTAACTCGTAGCCAAATAGTCCCGCCCAACCGCCTTGGAAGGGTGGTAGGCCCGGCACGCATTGATTTGGCAGGTTCGCAACCTTTGTTGCGAGCGTGGTCAGTGCATCGCTGCCGTCCGCGGGACACTCGTGCCACTTGATCGGATCTGCGGCGATGAAGGAATACCGGCCGAGATTGGCGTGCCGTAGGGCGCTATCGAAGAAGACAACATGGGGTAGCGTGCTCAACCGGCGGAACACTTCGACCACATCCATCGACGGATCCAGCGGTTCAACTATCGGCAGTCCGGATTCGAAGGGAAGCGTCGTCACACATCCTCCGGAATTGTCGGCTTTGCACGGAGGTAATGACGCGATTCCTCCCGAGTGAGAAAGCCCCAATCGAGCGCTTCGTCCTGTCGGTATTGTTTGCCGAGCGCGATCGCGGTGGCCGCCTTGCACATTTCGTAGCCCAGGTAAAAGGAATGTGCCGCGTCCAAATTTTTCGGAGGCGTGCCATCGTCACTGCTTTGTCTTAATAGTTCAAACAGTGCGAAGGGATCGGAATGGCGTAAGTGCACTCTGTTACTCACCACGTGAACTTCATTTCCCACGACGGCAATCCGATAGTTGTTGTCTTTAATTTGCTTGGCTAATTGATCCAGGTCCGCGGCGGTTGGCTGCACCAACTCGGTGTCGCGCAGCGTGACGAGGCGCGGTTCCAAGTGTTTTGGCAGCACGCGATGCTGTCGCGAATGATACACGAGTCGCCGGGCCAAATCGCACTCGCGCACGCTGGTGCGAGCCCAGTTGATTACTTGGGTTGTAAGGATGCTGCGAATGCCGAGCTCCTCGCAGAAGCCGAGAAGCACCGTGTTAATTGGTGCGGAGTCTGCGTCCGTGAGTTCGGTGAGGTTGCCGATCCCCATCATTATTTCTGCGTCGGGATAGCGATCGCGAATCGTCAGATAACGACCGAGACTTTCCGCGAAGCCAAATCCGATGGGTTCGAGCACGGGATCGATTCGCAAGCGAACACCGCGGGAGGCGAGGAATTCAATCGTCTCGTCGAGCCCAGTGAGCGAGCGCGGATCATCAGGTACTACAACCACTTCGCAGCCCCAATCGGGAGCGCGCTCGCGGTTCGAGCTGTTGACCGAAAGAACCAATTCGGCGCCCGCTGTTGTGGCTGGTTCAGTCTCGCCTGGGTCGAGGCTATCGATCGACACGCGATGTCCCTCTGCCACGAGCGCCCGCACGACATCGCCCACTTTGTTCCATGGCCCTTCCGGTTCACAGCCGACGTCGATGACATCGGCCCCGTCGTTTGCGAGCGATCGCGCATGCAAAAGAATCTCCGCAAGTGACAGGCGGGGGCAATGGTTGATTTCCGCGATGATTTCGATGTCGTAATCGCCATAGTCGGTCGGAACCGGTGCGCGCCCGAAAAATGTCGACAGCTCGCGCAAGTCTCGCGGACCACGTTCTACGGGAACGCCGACAGCAGCTCTAATGGGAGTAAGATCGCCCATGCAGTAGCCCGGCACCAGCACACGCGTCGTCGCCGATGGCGCCTTGATCCGCCGAGCGATCCATTCGGGCGTCATCAGAGCAGCCACCGTGATTGGCAGGACGTCGACTGAGTATGCGAAGTCGAGGTGCGCTGCGAGCGAAGCGACCGTGGCTCTCAACGAATGCTCGGCGAGCCGACCGGTGACGAAGTGAATGTGTTCGGTCGGCATAGCGGGGTCTACCAATCCACGTTTCGCGAATCGTTCCGCCCGCCGTTCACGGCAATGATTTGTCCGTTGACGAATGCCGCCGCCGGTGAAACCAAGAAGCGAACCGCGCGAGCCACATCTTCCGGCTCACCCCAGCGTTCTAGCAGCGAGTCGCCGACGGCAATTTGTTGCCAAACGTCCGACGCCTGATGTCCCCAATCGGTCTGAATCCAACCGGGCGCGATGCAGTTTACTCGCACCTCGGGTGCAAGCGACTTCGCGAGACTGCGGGTTGCCGCCATTACGGCGCCTTTGATCGCGGCAAACATTTGACCGCTGTCGCCCGCCATGCCGGTTTCCGCCTGATCCCAGCCGATGTTGAGGATCGTGCCGTGGCCCTGCTTACTCATCAAGTCGCCAACAGCGCGAGACAATCGTAGCGTCGCAACTACGTCGACTTTCCAAAGGGCTTCGAGTTTTTCGTCGAACGACCAATACGCTGCATTGCCGGTCAACACATCCGCGCCAGCGTTGTTTACCCAAATGTTAACTAGATGCCAGGCCCAAGCGTCGCGTATGAAGCGGTCTTGAGTGCCGATATCCGCCAAATCGGCCATTAGCACGTGCGATTCGCGTCCCAGCGATCGCACTTTCTCGGCCGTTTCCTCTGCACCGCTCGAATTCCGCCGTGCATGGACCAGTATGTTCGCTCCCGCGGCTGCCAATTCGAGCGCAATCGCCCGACCGATGCCGCTCGAGCTACCAGTAACCACTGCTGATTGACCTTTCAGAATGTCGCCGTTATCCGCCATGTCGTTTTCACGCTCATAATCCAGATTCAATCCCCCTTTCATCCTAGCAATAGCGCACTTGCCCTGGCAGTCGCCTTGCCGCGTTCTTCGCTGCCCCATACGATTCGGTACCGCCTGGAGGTTAGCACCGAATCCGCGTGTTTCTGACTATTTGATGGTCCAAAGTCCTTCGTTTATCTCAGAAATGCGCCACAAATGGTTTCCCGCACTGGTACTCGCGTTAGCAGCTGGCTGGTGGATCTGGCATTCCACGTATGCGCGATATCACACGCTCACTCATGTCATCGTGTTGCTCGTCGGTGCGATTGCGATCGGATGTTGGTTTCTAGCATTCGGGACCGGATCACGGCGCCTACGGCTCAGCACGGTTGGCGTTTTGACTGTCGCTGTCATCGCGTTTTTCACCGTATTTCGGCCCGTCTATAACGGAGATATGGGCGTCTACCGCTGGCGGTGGCGATTTGCCAAAAGTGAAGACGTTTTCCTTAAGCCGAATTCGACCAGTGCAAAAATCGCCGATTGGAAGCCTGCGCCCAATGATTATCCAGGTTTTTTGGGAAACGGTTATTGGGCGGAAGTCAAAGGCGTTGAACTGGAAACCGATTGGAAGTCGCATCCACCCGAAGAAGTTTGGAGGCACGAAATCGGCGGCGGCTGGTCGTCGTTCGCAATTGTCGGCGATTATGCGTTTACGCAAGAACAACGCGGCCCCGACGAACTGGTTACTTGTTACCGGCTGCAATCCGGTGAGCCAGTTTGGACACACGCAGATAAAGCCCGCTTCGATCCGGCTGATACCATCGGCGGACTGGGCGATATCGGGCCGCGAGCGACACCGACAATCGTCGACGACCGCGTGTTCACTCAGGGCGGTACTGGGATCGTGAATTGCTTGGATGCACGCACAGGAACCGTGATTTGGAGTCATGACACCGCAGCCGAATTTGGCGTCCCGGTTACAACGTGGGGAAAATCGGGTTCTCCGCTCGTCGTGAAGGACGCCGTAGTGATCAGCGTCGGTGGCCCTTCAAATCAGTCCCCTTCTACGCAATTTGCGTCCTCGAACAATACGAAGAACAATGATGCCGATCACGAATTCTCGTTAGTTGCCTTTGATCGAGGCACGGGAAAAATCCTTTGGCATGCCGGGAGCAAGCAGGCCAGCTACGCGTCGCCAGTCCTGTCGAAGCTCGCTGGAGAACCGCAAATCGTCGTCATCAATGAAGGTTGGATGACAAGTCACCACGCGACGGATGGCAAGGTGTTGTGGGAATATCCGTGGTCGGATGCTAACGACCACAGTGCCTCCTGCGCTCAGCCTGTTCCGGTTGGAGACGACCGGCTGTTCTTATCGAAGGGCTACGGTGTTGGTTGTTCGCTGCTCACGATCAAACGCGGGTCGAATGACGACTTTAGTGCAGCGCCTATTTGGACGCCAGCGATTAAGAAGGTCATGAAGAGCAAATTCAGCAACGTTGTGCTTCGCGATGGTTATGTGTATGGACTCGACGATGTGCTGCTCGAATGCATTGAGTTGGAGACTGGCGTCGTCAAATGGCGAAAGCGGCGCGAACCGGTTTTCGGTCATGGGCAAATCATACTGATCGGCGATACGATCTTGGTCCTTTCTGAAACAGGCGAACTAGCTTTAGTCAGCGCGACGCCCACGGAGTACCGCGAATTGGCAAGCATTCAAGCCTTGGACGATGCGAATGTCACTTGGAACAATCCAGCGTTTGCCTCACCTTATTTGCTCGTGCGTAATGCGCGTGAAGTTGCTTGTTATCGGCTGCCGCTTAAGGAATCGGCGCCTAAATGACCCACATGATGCGTCGCCGGATTAGTTCGATGCAATTGTTTCACCGCCGGGAGCATTTTCGAGTAGCCAATCCTCAAGAATGATTTGCTTAATAAGCGGGGCTCGCAAGAGTGCCGCGCGGCTCGGCAGCAGGGCAGAGAGCCACGGCCGCCTCGCTAAGCCCGCGGCAGCCCGCATCCCCATCCGGCCGAGCGATCGACCACTCGTCTGTTGAATCACGTTCTCGCTCAAGCGCGTGAAAGTTGCGGGGATGACGTTTGGCGCAGGTCCAACGTGAATCACGGTCGTGATTCCGTTCGCCAGTGTTTCATACACCGCGTTCCACAACCGTTGCGGATGATCGACCCAATCGCGGAGAAGGTCCCGCGCATGGTAGTCGTCGTAGCTGCGTTCGCCAGTGACGAGCGACAGCACAGGCGGGCAGGGCGGTTGCAGCCCGCCTGGCATTGCGTCCATCATCACTGCTGCCCGATCGGGTATCGCTTTTTGTCGAACGATTGGCGTATGCAGCGGCGGCCAACGCTCTGGATTGATTTTGATATGCGCCGGGTCGGGCAGGAACTTATGCATTTCGGCCTTAAACCGACCGATCGTCTCGTTTTGTCCCAGCAACAAATACGTATTCGGCGTAATTATCGACGACATGGCAATCGTGCCGTGCCCTTCCGACGTGATCAACCGGCAAAGACGATTTACGTCTTGTTCGTCGATCGCAGAGCCACGCGAAAAAAGGACGCCCATCGTCACATTGCTCGCGAGCTCGGCGCAGTCAGCGGCCATTGCGACCGGCACGCTCAACACATCAGCCAAGCTGAATACGCCCGCGCAAGCGACCGCTGATAATTCGCCCAAGCTGTAGCCGTAGGCTAGTTTCGCTTCGCGAAAGCGAACACCGTGGAACTCTTCGAGCAGTTCAACTTGAGCCAGGTCGGCAGCCACGATCAACGAGATCGCTTCTGCATAGCGATCGAGCCCAGGTTCTTCTCGGAGAGAAACGATTTCGACCAAATCGACCGGCCGCCCCACGATTTTAGCGCACACTTCGCTAGCACGCTGTAAATAGCGGCGAATGGTGCGCCCGTACGTTGGATGCGCCAAAAGCTCAGGAGTTCGCCCCAGATTCGTCGTGTTGTAGCCACGAAATGCAAACGCCGTCGACCCGATTTTTGTTTGTAGGGGGCTGGGCATGAAGAATTATCTCTTGCGAATCTATTGGCAGGCGAAATAAACGTAGTGAGAACCGGTTTTCAAGAGCGGTAAGAACATCGGCAGACTGTCGGTCATGCGGAATCTGATTATTGCGATTGTAGCGAACAAATCCGCAAGTACGGCCGTCTCCGAATTTGACACCGATTTTCGCGACGGCTGCTCGCCTTTCCAAGGCCAACATGAACTAACCTTGTATGTGGTGCGAGGGCTGAACGCGCTTACGCGGTCATATTTGCTGCACACCGCCGTTTACTTTGCGATCAGGAGTATCTGCCATGTTGACTGCCGGTGCAATCATGACGACCGACCTCATTACGGTGCGACCGGACGCGTCGATTGAGTCGGCAATTGAAATACTCCTGAATGAAGGCATTAGCGGCTTACCAGTGACCGACGACGAGGGACGGCTGGTCGGCGTAATTACTGAATTTGCGTTGCTAGCGGTTACTTACGATAACCGCGTTAAAAACCACACCGTCAGTCAGCACATGACGCGGGAAGTCATCACAGTCGATATCAACGACCCGATCAGCCGAATCGCTGATCTGTGCATCGTGCATCGCGTACGTCGTGTGCCGGTAATGCAAGACGGCCGACTGGCCGGCGTCATTGCCCGTCGCGACGTGCTACGGGCGTTGGTCGAGCATTCCGCCGCGTGCATGGCGTAACGCGTTTGCTCGAGTCTTTTGGCGGCCGACCGTTTATGTAGCGTCAATTCTGACGCATTTCGCGCAAACTGACGGTGCCCGAATTTGCGTTGTCGCAGCAATCAACGGCGACTAAACGCCATCAGCGGTTAAGAAATCGACTCGAATGGGTACAAGGTACGAGTCTAGTGGTCCGAATCGCCGGCATGACCGATAACGCGGTGCGTTGTCGGATCGAGCCGGTAGGCGGTGCCTGTCACGGGGCAGGTCGGCAGGCCATCGGGAAAGTAATTGATGTCGGCCCCGATGTCGGAAAGGTCGTCGGCGGGCCAATTTCCCGTGTTCATAAAGTACTGTTCGACCGTGATATTGATTTCGGTGTGGTTGTGATCACACGTCTTAATCTTCGCGATGTCAGTACTCGAAGTCACGCGCGGCACAATTAGCGCAGCAATAATCCCCAGGATGGTCACCACCGCAAGCAGCTCCATGAGCGAGAACGCGGGTCGAGTTTTGGGGAGGCGATTCATTTGCGCATCCAGCAATTGCGGCAGGCGAAATCACGCCGAGCCAGCAAAGCTCTCGGTTCACAATCATAGGTCGCACGTTACGGAAACGCGTATCTGGACCGAATTGGGCTGGTGGTACGGATCCTACCGGTCGTAGCGTTTCCACCGGGATTTGCGAAGACGCCATTCATTCGCGCGTCGCATCGTACTGCAAGCTATTTATCTCTAGGAAATATCGCTGCGCGCTGCCCAACATTGCGACGAACTGCTGAGATGCTAAACCAATCCCCTCAAATCCTGCTGATTGAAGGCGACGAAACCCTGTTGGAAATCACGGCGTTCCGGCTGGAACTGCTTGGTTACCAAGTCGTCACCTACGACTCCGCTGAACGAGCACTCGAGTGGTTGAAGGATCAACTGCCTAGCGCGATTATCGTCGACCAGGTTCTTCCAGGTATGGACGGTGTCGAATTCATCAACCGACTGAGTAACGACACGCGGACGAGCGACGTTCCGATCATGTTTCTGTCGACGAATGGCGACCTTGAAGATGTGCAAAAGGCGTACAACGCCGGGGCAGACGAGTATCTCGTGATTCCGTATGACCCGTTGGTGCTCGAAGCGAAAGTTGTACGTCTCACGTCGTCGTTTGTGCCTGTTCACGCTTAACAAGAACCGCGTCTAACTCGACGAACTCGTACCAATGGCACGACTTGGCGACATCTTGATTCGACGCGGCCTTGTAACCCAAGGTCAGCTCGAGGCTGCGCTCGCCGCGCAAGGCTCAGAGCGCGGCATGCTGGGCCGCATTTTAGTGCGCCGCGGGCTGGTTACGATGGACCAGCTCGGGGAGGCGCTTGCCGAACAGTTCGGTGTGCCCTTTGCTGAAGTAGTGCCTCAAGCCGTAAACCCGCAAGTCGTGCGGTTAATTCCGGAACGCCTCGCCCGCCAACGATCTTGCGTACCGATTGCGGTATCCGGCAGTACGATGCAGCTGGCGATGGTTGCACCGGATGATATCGAAACAATTTCCGAAGCTGAACTAATCACCGGCTACCATATCGATCCCGTTGTCGCGCTGGAAGCGCCTGTACAAGCGACGCTGGACCGCGGCTTCGACGAGCGCATCGTGGCCCGACAGACGATCGTCGATATGAAAATGGCCGACCTCGAAGCCGCCGAGGAAGCCGTTGAGCAGGAACTCACGACTGACGTCCCGGAAGAGCAAGAACAAGCACCGGTCGTTCGATTGGTGCGCGCTATTCTGATGGGGGCGATCAACGCCAACACCAGCGATATTCACCTCGAGCCGCACGTACCGGAAATGCGGGTGCGCTACCGCGTCGACGGTGAGCTGCAGGCGGTGATGACGATTCCGAACCACATTGAAGAAGCCGTCGTTGCCCGTATCAAAGTTATGGCGGATATGGATACGACGGAAAACCGTCGGCCGCAGGACGGCCACCTTAGCGTGCAGGAGGCCGGGACGAAGGTAAATTTCCGCGTCAGTACGATTCCCACTGTCGGTGGTGAAAAAGTTGTGATGCGGTTGCTCGACGAAGGCAGCAAAACTTTCGAGTTTCAGCACCTCGGCATGAGCGAGCGCGACTTGAAAGCAATACAGACGCTGATCGATCGGCCACACGGCATGATCGTCGTGACAGGTCCGACGGGGTCGGGCAAGTCGACGACGATGTATGCGATTCTCTCGCAGCTCAACTCCGTCAGTCGAAATATCGTAACGGTCGAAGACCCAGTCGAATACCGCTTGCCTGGCATTAACCAGGTCGCTTCGGACAACGAGCATGGCCTGGGTTTTGCGAACGCGCTGAAATACATCATGCGGCAAGACCCGGATGTCATCATGGTGGGCGAAATTCGCGATCATGAAACGGCGTCGACAGCCGTGCAGGCGGCACTCACGGGTCACTTGCTAATTAGTACGCTGCATGCTAACGACGCCATCGGGGCCGTTGCTCGCCTGGACGACTTGGGCGTCGACAATTTCAAAATCGGCGGCGCGCTCTTGGGCTCGATCGCGCAGCGACTGCTACGACAGATATGTCCTGAGTGCAAAGAGCCGATCGAACCAAACGAAGCTCTGCTCAAGACGTTGTGCAAAGATCGCAAACCACCAGCCGACGCGGTCTATTATCGCGGTCGTGGCTGCAAGAAATGCCTCGGCACGGGTTATTCGGGTCGGCTTCCGATTTACGAGATTATGGTCGTGACGCCGGCGCTCGCGGAAGGAATCGAAAACGGATTACCGCACACGAAATTAAGGCAAATCGCGCTCACTGATGGCATGGTCGAATTGGCCGCAGCTGGTATGGAGCAAGTGCTGGCCGCCCGCACGACGCTCGAAGAAGTGTTTTACAAGCTTTCGGGTTGATGACGCGTTCAGGTTACGGGAAGCAATATGCGTCGTGCACGTAAACAATCGCTGGCAAACGCTTCGGCCGTCGCCGTCGGCCACGCAGTTGTTGGCACGCGTAATATCGCAAACGCTTCGGATTGGCGAGCGAAAATTGGCTTCAGCAAGAAGGCCGGGCAAGCCAAGCTGAAAGACCGCGACCTTGTGTTTATCTTGCGCAATCTCTCAACGCTCACGCAAAGTGGCGTTTCGCTGCCGAAAGCACTCGCGACGCTGGCTGCGGAAAAAGCGTTAGAGCGACATAGCGAAATGCTCCATACAATTCGTCGCCACCTCGAATCTGGTGAAACTTTTAGCTCCGCGCTTGCACGGTATGGCGGCGCATTCGACCCTGTGATGATCAACCAAATCAAGGTCGGCGAGCACTCAGGCACGTTGGGCGACACGCTCGCAACAATCGCCCGACATTGCGAGGACGCGCATCGTTTGCAATCGGAAATCATGAAAAAACTCGCCTACCCGATCATGCTTGTGGTCATGGGGGTGGCAGTGATCACGTTTTTGCTGACTTACGTCATCCCCGTATTCAAAAAGACCTACGACGAAGCCCACGTCGCGTTGCCGCTTATTACAAAAGTACTAATCGCGGTGGGGGCTTTCACCAAAGGATACGGGCTCATTATTGTCGGGCTCGGGATCGCGTCGGTTATCATCATTCGGCAACTCCGTAAGCGTACCGACTTCGCTTATAAAATGGACGCTGCCATTCTCGCGGCGCCTGTATTCGGGCATTGGTTACGCGATATGGCGGTATTGCAACTCATGGAGGTGCTCGGCAGCCTGATGGACGCCGGCTACAACCTGGCCGAAGCACTGGGCGAGGCAGGGCAGGGAATCGGAAACCGGGCAATTCGGCAAAGTGTGCGCGATCTTCAGAACGCGGTTCGCCGCGGCGAAAAGTTTAGCCGCGAGCTGGAACGCCACGGCGATATGTTTCCGCCGATCGTAAGTCAACTCGTAATCGTCGGCGAACAAACGGGCACGCTCACACGAGCCACTGGTCACATTCGCGATCATTTGCAACGCGAAATCGAACGCAAGACAAACATCTTCGTCGGGGCCATCGAGCCGGCGCTCACGATCTCCTTGGCGGCGGCAATCGCAGCGATCTTGCTCGCGATCTACCTCCCAATGTTCGACATGGTGAACACCGTCAAATAGTTAGCGGGGCATCTATGAGAGTGAATAATCGAAAGTCTCGCGCGAGGGAGGCGTTCGCACCGGCGTTTTCGCTCACCGAGTTGATGGCGGTTATGGTGATCCTCGGCGTGCTGGCGATTCTGATTGTCCCGCGCGTAAGCAATCATCAAGACAGCGCGAAGCGCGCCGCTTGTTACGCCAACCAGGGCGATATCGAACTTCAGGTCAAACTTTGGAAGCGAAACAACTCGACGTTTCCAGCCGCAAATCTTAGTGATATTGGCGTCAATACGACGTACTTTCCCAGTGGGCTACCGGTCTGCCCGGTCGACGGAACACCCTACACAATCAGTACAACCACGGGACTCGTTATTGGCCATACTCATTGACCATTGGCATTTGCAAGTTTTTTTCCGAACGTTGTCCTATCAAAGATCACGTAACCTACGTTTATATAAACGATTGCTGGAATGCTTGCCGGGCTGCAACCCAGTAGATTTCAGCAAGTAATGAACACCGAATCGGGTTGGAGTCTGATATGAAAAACTTCAGCGATTGCAAGCGAACGGGTTTCTCGCTCATGGAATTGTTGGCGGTTGTCACAATCCTCGGCATCATCGCGGCAATTATCGTTCCGCGAGTTGCTGTCTCGAGCGATACGGCTAAGGCCAAAGTCAACGCTCATAGCAAAGCCACGATTAATTCAGCCGTCGAGCGTTGGTATGTGGAAAAAGGCACTTGGCCGGCAAATAATCTTTCGGACATTGGCGCCGATACGAACTATTTCCCGGATGGTATACCGGTTAACCCGACCAACAACACGGCTTACACGTTGAACGCCACAACACACCGGGTCAACTAAAATTTGACTACGAATAATTATCGGAACGATTGGGGATCGCAATCATGATTCGCACAAACCGCAAACGGTCCGGTTTCTCCTTGATGGAATTGTTGGCTGTGGTCACGATTCTCGGCATTATCGCCGCGATCATTGTGCCGCGCGTCGCGGTTTCGAGCGACACTGCGAAAGCCAAGGTTAACGCTCACAGCAAGGCCACGATCAACTCGGCCGTCGAACGCTGGTATGTAGAAAAAGGCACTTGGCCAGCAACGAATCTGTCGGATATCGGCGCGGATACGAACTATTTTCCAGATGGTCTGCCGGCCAACCCCACAGATGGCTCGGCCTATACCCTCAATGCGACGACACATCGCGTGAACTAACTCGTAGCCAAATGCGACGCGATCAACACGATTGTTCCGCGGCGTGGCTACCGCAATCGGAAAGCCGGTGTGGTGAACCAGTCGCACCAAACACGAACGCTTCCAACCATGGCACGCCGCGCAACTAGCCGGCGTGCCATGACGCTTTGTGAGCTCATCGCGGTTACGTTCATCATTGGCATCGTAAGCATGATGTGCGCCATTCGCTACGGCGTTGGGACCGTGGCCGATGTGGGCGCTCAAGGCTTTGCTCGCCGTGTCGCACTCGATTGTTCGCAAGCCCGCCGGTGCGCCATAGCGACGGGCGACAACCACCTGCTGCGTTTTACGCTTTCCAGCGGCAAGGCGACGCAATACGCCGTTTATCGCAAGATCAGCGGCGTAGCCACCCTGGTAGATGACGTTCACGTAGTACCTGCAAACGTCACCGTTACCACAGGTGGCGTGACCGACCTGGAGTTTCAATTCACAGGTGAGGCGCTGGGTTCTTATACGGTCACGGTGTCGGCACAAGATCGCAATCGGGTTGTGACCGTTTCGCAGGTGACGGGCCAATCGTTCGTCCAGTAGCTCGCTACGGCGGACACTCCTTCAAACGGTTCAACCGCGCCAACCGGCACGTGGTTAAGCGAACCGTCTTTTGATTGTGGCTCGGTAAAAGGTACGTTTGCATGGTCCATTACGCTTCCGCTGGCCGAATTGTGCGCTCGGCCGGGGTCGATGGAGATTGGTCAAGATGCCGTTAATATCGAACAAAACGTCGCGTCACCGAGCGGGCTATCGTCGAGCCTACTCGTTGCTCGAAGTCGTCATGGCGTCGGCGATTTGTGCGTCGGCGCTGGTGCCGGCCCTGGCCGTGATGCGTGATGGCATGAGTCTCTGCGATATCGTCGATACGCGTCACCTGCTCTTAATGTACGGCGTCTCAAAGATGGAGGAGCAACTGGCAATTGTCGGCGCCACCTGGGCCACAGGTACGCTGAACGGGAATTTTGCCGCCGATGGTCAGTCCCGCATTCGCTACATCGTTACTCGTTCCGATTCGGCAGCGAACGGCGGTATTACCAACCAGCTAATGGCGATCACCGTCACAACATTTAGCGACGACAACGGCAACGGAAGTATGGATACCTCCGAAGCTCGACTCGCATTCACAACCAAAGTTGCCAAACTCGGAAGTTATGTTACGAAAGCCGGCAGCTAAATACCGAAAACGCGGCCTGTCGCTGCTCGAAATGATGGCGGCGACCGCCATCATGGCGATGATTACGGCATCTGTTGTCGTTGTCATGCGATCGGGGTATGCCGTCTGGAACGCGCAGGAAGCTGACATCGATGTTCTCGAAAACGGTTACGGCGTTTTGCGCCATTTCTTCACGCAGATGCGGCAAGCGACCGGAGTCTCGGCCATAACAGCCGCCAACAATACGCAGGGTAGTCTGTCGTTCACGACTTCAACCGGTGCGACCCGAACTTGGGCCCGCGACTCGTCCTCGAACGTCTACTTCAACAACGGCACGCTGAACCAACTGTTGGCCAAGAACATTATTTCGCTAACGTTTACCGGCTATAAGGCAGACGGGATAACGACGACCACTACCGTCACAGATATTCAGGTCGTGCAGTGCCAGGTTCAAATCACCTTGCCGCGCGGCGCCGGTGTGACGCGGACATTGACCTGCCGGGCGTGGATACGTTCGTGGTGAAGCACATGAATATCCGCAACACATTAACTCGATCGGCGAAAACCTCTCGCACACACAGCCGGCGGAAGCCGTCAGGCATCGCGCTGCTCGTGTGCTTGTTTGTTTTATCGATCGTTAGCGTATGGACGGTCGACATGCTCGAGTCCGCATCCGTTTATCAGTCGGCATTGCGTAACACCATTGAATACGAACAAGCCTTATATCAGGCGAACGCAGGCGTGCACCATGTTTTGGCTCAGCTTGAAGCGAACGTCAATTGGCGTGGCACGGTGACCGGCGGCACTTACCCCGCGAGCGGTTCGTATTCAACGACAGCCGCCAACGGTGTGGTTGCGGGGACTGTCGACGTCACATCAACCGGTGTCGCAGGCGAAACAACACGCCGATTATCGGCTACGATTTTGGTGAATTAAGGGTTTTACGATGAGCGCAACTACAGCGAAAGAGCGACGCCAACCAATGGACAGGCGTCAAACCAGCACCGGCGACAGACGTCGGCAGGGCGAAGGCCGCTATGTGATCTTTGAGGTTTGTCGGTCAATGCTACACCTCGCACTCGTGGTTCGTAACACAGGAGCCGAAGGGTCGGCCGACCGCATCGTTACGCGCTCGATTCGCTGGCGAAATGACGCGACATCGCTGAACACCGACCAAGGCATCCACGAGTTGACGGACGCAGTCCGCACGCTTGTTGCGGAGGAGCGTCTGAGTGGGGCTAAGGTTCGCATTGCTCTCGGTGGCGAATTTTGCGTGACTCGCGTCATTACCGGCCCCACCGAAGATGTTCGTCGCGAATTTGCCGAGCTCGAAGAACGAAGCCTGCGTTATCTGACACTTGGTCCTGGCCCCAAAGCGCTCGCCGGCAATACTCAGCAGCTCGATGCCCGGCATCAACACGCACTTCTGGCCGTGGCCAACCAGCAAACGCTGGACCACCTAATGCAGATCTCCGATGCCGTTGGCTTGCAGATCGAATCGATCGAGCCATCGCTGATCGCACTCAGCCGCGCACAGGCTCAACTTAGAGAATCGTGCAAAGAAGCAGCATTGCTTATTCAAATCGATGAAGGAGCGGCGGAACTTGGTATTTGTCATGGAGGTAGGCTGCTGCTCGATTACCGACCCGGCGGCCACGTGGACGCCGAGAATGTCGCCGACTTAGTCGCTCAGCATCTTTCTCGCTTGCAGCGCTACATCGAGCGCTATCACAGCTATTTGGATGCGCCGCTCCGCCATGTCTACTTGGCAGGGGATGCGGAAGCAGTGAGTCGCGCTCGCAAAAAGTTTGCCGAGCTCCGCAAGTTCGAGCTTCATGTCTTGGAGCCGGCCGACATTGATATGCCCTGGCAGCACGCGGCCGATATGCCGGGCACCGATCTCGCAGCCGCGCTTGGCACGGCGATGGCCCTGTACTCCGACGCATCAGAAAAACAAGGTCCGAACCTAATTGAAAACTCGCTCGCCCAACTCCGTGAGCCACTTCGCCCCATTCTCATCCGCAGCATCCTGCCCGTCGCGGCGGTGCTGCTGGTGGCGACCGCATTGTTTGTCCTCAGGCTTCAACAATGGTCTGGGATCTCGGCGGTACGCGAGGAATTGGATAAACTCGCCCCCATTTGCGCCCGCGCTAACGAGCTTCGGCTCAATCTGGCGGCGGCCGAATCTAAGCTTACCCAACTGACTTCGCTCGAGAAACAATTACCGCAGCCCAACTGGCAGCAAATTCTGAGTCACGTGAGCCAAAGCATGCCCGACGACGTTTGGCTCGATCGCCTTACGTTCCACGATGGCAAGTCGGCATCGCTCACAGGTGCTAGCTATACCGATGGCGGAGTATATGACTTTGTCGGTTATTTAAAACAGGTTCCTGATATCAGTGAAATCGCCCTCGAAGGCACAGGCGTGGGACAAAGCACGACTGGCCCAACAACCAACTTCACGTTGCAGTTAACGATGTCAAACGTTGCCGATCGCAACGATAAGGAGGCCCACCATGATTGAACCAGCACTGCGCAGATTTTGTGAGTCCCCGCACCGTAAGCTAATCGTTATAGCCGGTACGTTTGTTGTAGGACTTGTGCTGATAATGCCGCTGGTCGATGTCTTACGGGCGGGACGTGACGAAAAGGAGGGTTTGCTCGCTGAGCTAGACTCTGCACGGAATGTCGCCGCGGAGATGAAACAGTTTGAGACCCGAGTCGCCGAAAAGATCACTCAGCTGAAGGGATTCGAAGCCCGCACGGTCGACGACGAATCGATGCCCGCCCTGCGCGGCAAACTCGTCGATCTGGCAAAGGAAACAGGTTGTAGCATCCGCCGTTTGAACGTGGGTGGAGCGACCTCTCGCGCATGGAAACCGGGCGAGAATCCGTTCGCTCAAATACCGGACAGAAAACCCAGCGACGTGGCAACAGGGCCAAGCTTTCAATTGGAATGTCGGCCGGTAACGATTTCGCTTACCGGCACCGGTGCCAGCTTGCGAGGAATGGTTGAGCGTGTGGCAGCTTCGGGAATGTTAATGCACACGAAGTCACTCGAAATGTACCCTTCGAGTCCGAACCGACAGAATCTCACCTTAGATATGGAACTTTGGTATTACACGTTGGCTCGCAAGGGATAAGCGCAGGACGAACGCGATAGACTGGATTGAAGCTCGCAGCAAAGGATTTGCTCGAGCGGATAAACTGATTCAGTGCGAACGTGTCACGGAGGACACATGGCACATGGGAGCGTAACGAACGGCGCACGACGTATTACAGCGTCGCACCGCAATATCTGCGCTCCCCTTGCGCTCGCGATCCTGCTATCAGCCTCGCACGCGTATTGCCAGGCGCCGCGACTTGGCCCCGCGACGAACAGTGACGCCAGCACCCCCAAGGTTCGGCGCCAGGCATCGCCTCCCGTTCCGCTGCAGTCGCACTCTGACGATGCCTCAAATACGAACAGCGCAGACGCTCTCCCGCCGCCGTCTGCCCCCGGCGCTACCGGAAGTTCTTCAACCTCGCCGAGCACCAAAACCGGCGCCACGCAGCACCACAAAAGCCCGCCGTCACTAAGGACAGCGAAGACTTAGCCGTCGCATTGGAGCGTCCTGGAGACCTTAATCTTCACGGTCTCTCGCTCAATGCGGCTCTGTTTACGATTGGCGAGCAGTGGAACATCAATATCGTCTCCGGCGATTTGCAAGGGAACGTAAATGGCTCGTTTAAGCAGGCCCCACTCCGAGAAATACTCGACGCCATTTTGCTTTCCAACGGCTACAACTATCGTGCGGTCGGCAAAAGCCTGGTCATTAGTACCGTGGCCGAACTGGGCCAAGTGAATCCGTTCTTCCAATCAGCCACGATTCCGGTTCAAAACGCTGACATCGAAGAAGTCGTGCAAGGCGCCCAGCTCCTAACAACTCCTAAGGGGCAGGTTCGCGCTCTGAAATCGGCCCACAGCATCGTGGTCCTCGATTTCCCCGACCGCGTGAAAATGATTCGCGAGTTCGTGAAAACTCTCGACGGTGCTGGCAACGGCCGTTTTCCGACGGCAGGAAACCGCGGCAATGGCGGCCTTGAAGTCGGCTATTTCCGTACGCAACACATCGCGGCCAAAACAGCCGAACAAGCCTTGCAAGCGGTCCTGAGTAAGGTCGGCAAGTGTACAGTGATGGAGAAGGAAGACCGCCTGGTCATCGCCGATTACCCCGAAAACCTGGAAATGGTTGAGAAGGTCCTGCAGCAAATCGACCATCCGCGCCCGCAGGTGCGGATCGTCGCGCTGATGTACGACATCAGTCTCGAGGACATTCAAGAGCTTGGTATCAACTGGAAGCCCACACTCAAGGGCCGAATTGATGCTGCCGGAACGGCTCAAACCTCATTGGGTGTCGACTCAGTGACGAAAGTGCCGTTTGCTGCCGATTCCATTGGCAACACGCTCACGTTTATGAACCTCAGCCGCAACTTTGATATCACAACGGTCGCTCGCTGCTTGCAAAATACAAAGGACGCTCGACTTCTTGCGGATCCGAACGTCGCGGTCCTTGAAAACGAAGACGCTGTCCTCGAAAAAGTGTCGGAAATCCCTTACCAGCAGCTCACGCAAACCGCGCAAGGCGGCAACATTGGAACTACCGCATTCAAGAAAGTCGGTGTCACATTGACGGTGCGGCCGAAAATTGCTTCTGACGGCATCATTCGCTTGGATGTAAAACCCGAAGTGAGCCGCCTCACGGGTTTTACGCCAGGCGACAACCAACCTATCGTTGACACGAGCTCAGCGGCAACCGTGCTGACCATCGCCAATCGCCAAACGGTCGCGATCGGTGGGCTACGTCAGCGACAAGACGTTGGCGAGTTTACCGGTGTACCATATCTCAAAGACTTGTCTGTGGTTGGCCGCCTGTTCCGCTCGCGTGATACCGACGTTCGCGAGAGCGAGCTCGTCGTCTTCATCATGCCGGAAATCATTCCGTACGCCGATGAGCCGACCTGCCGCCAGCAGCTGGCGATCGACACGATTGGTTGCCGCTTGGACCAAATTCCGGAAGCGGAAGGTTGTCCTCCATGCTGCCGCCGCTTGCCAGTCGGCGCTGTCGACTGTGGCACGGCAATGCCGGGCGATCCTAACAGTATGCTTCCGCCCGTTGCCGCCCCTGGCGCAGTTCCCAGCGAAATGCCCTCTGGCACCGTGGTTCCCACCGGCGAATTCTATGGGCCAGAGAGTCTGCCGGCCGGCAACGGTGTGAACGAAACATTGCCGCCTCCGCCGAAACTGGAACTGCATGAGCCACTGTCAGCGACCCAAATCCCGTCGGCCGAATTCCAGTTTGGCGCTGCCGGACGCAACGAACAGGTTCGGGCTCTTGTCGCAGACGGCCGTTTACGCCGTCTTCCGCTAATCTCGATCGCAGATGCGCGGCCGGCAGTTGCGGCGCCGCCCAAGCCGAGCATTTTTCCGCCCCCAGGGAAAGAAACCCCACTGCTCGCACCTGTCGACGACCAGCCCCGCACCGCCGAACGCGACTCTTCTGCCACGAATCGCTAGGCCAATCGGTACTATCGGCACGACCAGCATTTGTGGGCCTACCGTCGGTTTGGGCCATCCAGCAAGCTAAATTTTCGTAGAGGCTTGCTGCTATGAATAACGATTTTCGCTGGTCCGGTTTGTCGCTGTTGGTGGCGCTCGTCGTCGCCGGCTGCCACTCAAGTTCCGAGACCCCGCACGAACCGACTTCTGCCGCTGCCGTGCCTGCGACTACCGCCGCGCCTGTCACGACCCAAGCCAAGACCACTGCGCCTACTCCGGACCTTGCAAATCCTAAGGTCACCACAGCGCAGAAACCTGCCGCTTTTGCTCCGCCATTTCCCGATCGACTCGAAATCTTTGAGCCACCCAAGCGCGCTCAGACCTCGGTCAAGCGCGATGACGAGCATGGGCAATCGGTCGAGCTCAAGGGATTTATCAACGTCGATCAACCGCGCGTAGTTTTGTCGATCGACGGCGTGATTTCACCGGTCCCCGAAGGCGGCGAGAAATACGGCGTGCACGTCATTTCGATCCAGCCACCGAGCGTCGTCCTGCAGCGCGGCCGAAATCGCTGGACGGCCACGCTCGAATAAGCGACCTATACAACTGGCGTTCGCTTCGACCGCTCATTGCAACCTACGCCGGTTCTTCCCACGGATTCTGCGGCAACGCTTCCGGCGGTGGATGCAATTCGACTTCATCTTGCAGAACTCTTGCCGGCGCCGATTCGCGCACAATCCGTAGTTCGGCAATGATGCGCGGGATGTTCAGCAGCAGCACGCAAATCGCTACTCCCGGTACAACGATCGCGATGACATTATTGTCACTCGCCACACCTTGTACCACATGTACTAACGAAGAATAGGGATCGCTGATTTGCAGGAATGTGTAGTCGACGTCACGGAGTTTTGTCGACATCGATTTGATCGCGAATGGAGCGCCGAAGCCGGCGAGCACGTGCAAGAAGCTGATCAATACGCTCGCCAGCATCGTGACCGTGGCGACCCGCCGCAAGGCAGTCACGACGAGCAGGCCGACGCCAAGATAGGCGACAATATATCCCCAGCCAATCAACAGCATGTATTCCAACTCGTCGGTGTGAGGCGCGCCGCCCGACCCAGTCGACCAGAAGCTCGAGATGATCGCCGCGATCAGGCCCATCAAGGCGAGCGACGTAATATTCGCAACGACAAACATGTAACCGCTTGCCGGGCCCGGACTAAACCAGGAAAAAAACATCTTTCCCAAAAAACTCTGCGGCAGGCGCCGTCGAATTCGTTGCGAAATGCCAGGCCGCTCGGCTGTCAGCAACGTGCCCATCACGAACCAATAAATGGCGGCCAACATCATCGCGACTGCCAACGGCGCTTCGCTATACGTAAAAATGATCCAACTGTACGCCATCCACCCCACAAAGGCTGCCTGTTGTACGAGCATGCAGATGCGCAGCGGTGTTGAACGGTTCTCGCTAGTGAACGTGATCATCCCTGCCGAAGCAAAATACGCCAACGCGAAGAACGTGAGGTAGGCGGTCGCCATTGCGGCCGTCACGGTCCAAAATTGATTGCCAACGCCCCACATTACGGCGCGGCCGTAGTTTGCAGCACCGATTCCCATCCACACGGACAGATAGAACATCAACAACAGCACGGCCACGAAAGCCACGAGGATGAACACTTGCACAAATCGTTGCGGTGTCAGCGTCGCCAGTAAAATCCCCACCATCGACAAGCCAAGCGACCAGAAAAACGTGTACGTAATCAGCACGGCGATCGTCGGCAGATCGACGCCACGCAGCAAATAGGTAAATGCCAGGCAAGGCGTGATCACAGAAAAATACACGGCCATCTGCGTGACCGAGCTGCCGAGCTTGCCACTGATAATTTGCCGCGGCTTAATCGAAGTGATCGATAGCAAATCGTACGTGTTGTCTTCGCGCTCGGCCGTTAGCGATCGGAAGGCGGAAAGCGGTACCACGACCATCAGCGGCAATGCCAAGATCGCGTAATACCAGACCAGCAGAGTTCCTCCCTCCGCAGAATAAAAAATCCGCGGCCCAACATACGCCACAACGCCAATGGTCGCGATCCAGCACGCTACCAACACGAGCACAAATGTAATGGTGAACTGTGAACTTTTTATTGCCTGGCGTGTTTCCTTTACCAGAATCGGATTGAGCCAGTCGCCAGCGTAGACGAGAAACTGTTCAATCGATCGCCACGCCGCAGCAATTCGGCCGCGCCATGATGGAGTGGCTGCCACATTGGCATCTGTCGCATTCTGTACATCGTCGAGCACGGCTGCGTCGGAGGTCATTGAACTCGTCCCTCCGTTACGTGCAAGAAAACATCCTCCAAACTCTTGTGACGAGCGCCAAACTCGACGACCGGAAACCCAGCCTCAACAATGGCCCGCAGCAGCGCGGCTTCCGACTCCGCGTCGCCGGTGTGGCTGAACGTTGCGAGGTCGTCTTGCATATTCAGATCGAAAATGTCCTGCCGCGACGCAAGCCACGTGTGTAGTCGGTGCGCATCTCGCAACACACGCACCCGTGCCATGCTGAGCGATTGCACCCCGGCGCTGATTTCATCGACCGAGCCAACCGCCAGCAGTTGGCCCTGCTCAATAATCGCCACACGATCGGCGATTTCCGCCAATTCCGTAAGAATGTGGGAGCTAATTAAAATCGCCTTTCCCGCCGCGGCCAGTCGCTCGATCATTTCCCGCAACTCGATCCGCGCGCGTGGATCAAGTCCCGCCGCCGGCTCGTCGAGAATCAAAACCGAGGGATTATGAATCATCGTACGGCCCAAACACAGCCGCTGTTTCATGCCTTTTGAGAGGCCATCGATCGGCTTGTGCGCGAGCGTGTCGAGTGCCGTAAATTCCATCACCTCGTCAATCGCCCGCAGGCGCTCCCGACCCGCCAAACCATACGCCCGAGCAAAGAAGTCTAAGTATTCGAGCACGTTCACGTTTTGATATGTGCCGAAATAATCTGGCATGAAGCCTAAGCGACGTCGCACACGATCGGGATCGTCGACTACGGAAAACCCATCGACAAACGCGTCGCCAGCCGTCGGCTCGTCGAGCGTCGCCAGAATTCGCATGCTAGTCGTTTTACCCGCGCCGTTTGGCCCGATGTAACCAAACACCTCCCCGGCATAAACCTCGAATGAAACATCGTTGACTGCGTGCGTGTGCTCAAACACACGATGCAATCGACGAAGTTCAATTTGAGGCGCTGTGGTATGGATCATGCGAATTCGCTCACCAGTGTCCTTCGATCACGTGGAAGCTCGCTTCTTCGATGGCATACGAAATGCCAAGTTCTACTTCCGGCCCTTTCTCCGTGATTGCCACATAGCTGCGTGGCGGCAATTCAAGCGCCGGTTGGCCACTCAGCCCTGCCAGATTGGAAAGTGCGGCATTCGCCAAATTCTCAGAGAGTTTTCCCGTGTTCGGTTGCAAGCCGTAGCGCCAATAGGGCTGGTACCGCGCCCGCGAACGCAGAGCATAGACATCTGATTCGCCGATCGCTAACTCTGGCGGCGATTGCGGAGTATTGTCCGCAATTTGTTTATTGATGATGCGAATGGCTTCGTCGCGCTCCACAGGCTTCAGAATCGCTGACGCCTCCGCATCGATCGCCTCGCCTACGTAGAACTTGTTTGCCTCGCTTAGGAGCACCAGCGTCTTGATCTTGCTGCTTAAGCTATTTTTGACCCGCACCTTATCCCCAGAATCGAGTACTTCAATCTTATAAGGCGACTTACGAGAGCGGACCGATAGATATTGAGTCGGGGTTCGCGAATTCAACCACCCTTGCTTAAGTTGTGCCGCGCTGTCCGACCACACAATTTCGCGCTTCTCCCAAGCGCTAAGATCACCTGCCCAGGCGGGCAGAATTGGATAGAGCGCCACATCTGTTGGCATCATCAGACCATGGCCCGGTGCGAGGCCCGAATAATACGATAGCCGCGACCAGCAAGCGGCTTCGCCAGTACGCTGATCGAGCGACGTAAATGTGTGGGCCCTCACCCGAGTGTCAAATCCGTCCGCGAGGATTGCATATGCGAACAGCGCGGATGTCGTAATCGCCGCCGCCAGTGGGACCGTAAGAACCATCAACTGCAGCCGCTTCGCTCGTTTCAAGAACCAGTAGTTGACCGGCCCAATCAGCAGAACAAACAGTGTTATTAAGACACGAAATTCAGTTACCGGCGCCATTCCGACACCCGGTACTAAAAACTTCGCGAACTCGGTATTCGCGCTGTCTGGCGTCATGCCGTGCCGAGTATCCCAACGCTGCGTGCGTCGTAATCCGACCGCCAGCGAGCGCGGCAATTCGTCTGGCGTATCCGTACTCCCAGTACCATTTGCATTTGCCGCCGGCATTCCCAGCGAAAAAATCTGCACTTCGTTTTCATCCCTAAACGCCCACACCTTACCGAGCCCCAAATTCTGCGAAACGAACCATTCGCTCGTATCGACAGGCCCGCGGCGACGCCCCCCAATGCCGCCAGAATCCGGCCGCTGTTCCGCCGTAATTAAGCTCGGGTCGTTTTGCATCCGCGCGATTGATTCCGGATCTCGCACAGTGCGCCGGGTGTTCGTTCTTGGATCTAAGAAGGTAACGACTTGCCCGTCGCCGCCGAATTGGCGGAACCGGATCGAGCGCCAGCCATTTTTTACAACGGGTTGCGTAAGTTCCGTCGGCGCCGTTTGTTCTCGCTTAATATCAGAGTCTTTTGAACTTTTCGAATCATCTTCGACAGCATTGCCTTCATCATTGGCGATTTCACCTTCGGCGAGCTTCAACAACTTGGAGACTTCCGGGAGATGTTCGAGTTTCTTCCCAACGTTGCTAATCCATAGTTGCCCCCCGGCATGGCTCCATTGTTCGAGCGCTTCGAATGCAGCCGGATTGCTCGACGCCAGTTGTTGTGCTTCGTCGAGCGACAGCGAGACAACGTCAAGTGCCGAGTAGTCGATCCATCTCGTCGGAAACTTTGGAAGCTCCAGTGAAAGAACCTGCAGCTCTAGTGAATTGGTCGACACCAACTTTCGGTGATTCGTATTTGGTCCCACTACGAGAAAGGTCAAACTGCTACCGCCGCTCGGTGCGACAGTTCCCATCGTCGAGATCGAATCTTGCCGGTCGATTGAAAGGTCTTTATCTTTGACGCCATCGACCCACAAATCCCACCAGTAGTTGTTCTGAGCAATTTGGTAGATTGGCAGTGAAATCTCGGTTGTGACGGAAGTCTGTTTCGCCGGCAGCACAAACTCCTGTTCAGCTCCCATATCCTGGCCCCATCCAGCGTGCAGTTGAATCGTAAGCTGCCGATCATGTGGTGATGCTTGGGGTGCCGTAATCGTGACTTCAATCGGTCGATAACCAAAGGTATTCGTCCACCGCGGATCAACCGCTATTCGAAGCCCCGAATATCGAGAGCCCGGCATCTTCTGTGGCAGCGTCAAGATGTTGCCGTTGAATTGCGGAACCGGCGCAGCCGAACTCACAGGTGATGGTGTACCCGGAGGAACCGCGTTTTGCGCACTAATGCTTTCAGGAAACGTTCCGGCAGCAACTATAGCCAGCACGGCGACGAAGATTTGTCGCGCCAAAATGACGGGGCGTTTTTCCACGAATGTCGTGCCGCGCAACATTATGCGTCTGCGAGCTTGTGCTGCGTGTCCCGCGTTGCCTTCGCCTGTGTTAACCGCCAAATAACGGAAAACCACGCCGCATGAACGAGGGCGGTTATCACCAGGCTTAGCAATCCAATGCTAACGCCCCACGCCCAAATCTGACCGCGAAAAGCGGTGCCTATCACCACCGATGCGACTGCCCCCAACGTTAGCAGCACCAGCAATGTGCGTATTGAAAAACGAGGTAACAACATTACAGTGGCACGCCCGAGAACGCGATTTTGTTCCTTTTTAGAAAAGAATTTGCGGCAACTGGCCGCAAACGTGATTGTCGCACAGGCCCGGAACGGCGAAAAGCCTTTTGTCCGGCAAAGGCAATAAGCCCTTCGCCGATAAACCCATATCTTGTGCCATAAATCATCCGAGTTTCATCGCAATATTCGCCGCGCCAGGGAATATCTTGCGTGCTTCCGCGAGATTTGTCTGCTTTTCCTTGCCTCCGCCATTTCAGCCCGTATAGCATGGACGATTCCGATCTAGCAAATCCGGTCCTCGGAACTGCACCATGATTCTCAATTCCCATCTACGCTCGCGGGCAGACGATCTACCCATGCAACGCCGTGGTCGACTTTCGATACTTGCGATCTGTGTCCTGCAATTTGCAATCGCATCGGCATCGGCAACTTATTGCCAGGCCGCCGCACGTGTCGAAGCGTACCGCGGTGCAACGTTCGGCATTGGCCGCGTGACGCTCGACGTGCCTCAAGACCAATCCGCCGCACCCGCCACCGATGACCGGGTCGCACTCACCGAGGCCAACGGCCGCGTCCTTTACCCCGTTATGAAGAATCGCTCCTCGGGGCGGCTTCTCCACGATTTGCTTGGTGTCGACTTGCCGGGCCGCGTCACATTTCTCTTCATGTTTCGCGGTGATGAGCCGCTCGATCTCACGGCTTACACGCCGGCATCACAGTCGATCAGCATCACGCCGAGAGATGACCCGAAGAAATTCGAGAGTCTCGTGGGCGAATGGTGGAACGCAACTACGGAACACTATTCGCAGGTCTTCCGCCAATCAGCGTATCCTATCGTTGTGGAGAACTACCTCACCGCGACCTGGGCGCGCCGCCTCAACCGCGAAATGCCCGAACCCAAGCGTTATCTGTTCCAACGCTTCGGCATCGGCGCACCGTGGATGTCTCAACTAATGGCCAACGAGGCGTACCAAACCCAAGTCGAACGCGACCTCCTCACCGAGACCGCTCGCTCCAACGATTCCGACTTACTCCCACTCCCCGCGGCCGCGTCTGCGCTCGCGCCTCCGCCTTCTCCACTCCCACCTCCGCAATCGACGCTACCCGTTACTACCGAGCCTCTCGCCGCTCACGTCCCGCAAGAGTGTTTCTACATGCGGTTCGGCAATTTTACGAACTACCTCTGGTACCGCGACTTCATGCGTCACTGGCAGGGTGACATCGGCAATATGGTTGTTGTCGAAAGCGTGGATCACAACATCAGCGAACGATTCCAACAGCAGATCGCCGTGGGCGAATCGAAACTCGCGCGCGTGATGGGCCCAACAGTTGTGAATGATGTGGCGTTCATCGGCTTCGATGCCTATTTGCGCAATGGCGCCGCGATGGGCATCCTGTTCCAAGCGAATAACACCGCGATGTTGAAGAACAATCTCTCCAACCAGCGCCAGGCTGCCAAAGCAAAACACGCCGACGCAATCGAAGAGACCGTGAAAATTGCCGGCCACGATGTTTCCTATATCCACACTCCCGATGGCCGCCTGCGATCGTATTACGCACTCGATGGCGATTTTCACCTGGTGACAACCTGCCGCGCGCTGGTCGAGCGATTTTACCAGGCCGGCGCCGGTGACCGTTCCCTCGCCGCGACTGCCGATTTCCAGGATTGCCGGGCCACAATGCCGCTCACCCGCGACGACACGATCTTTCTGTTCGCGCCTGCCGACTTTTTCCAAAACCTTGCCAGCCCGCAGTACCAAGTCGAGCTCGATCGTCGCCTGCGATCGGTCGGTGAAATGCGCGCCATTCTCTTGGCTCAACTGGCAGCTGCCGCCGAAGTGCAGCCCGCCAACTCGATCGACGACCTCATCGCCGACGAACTGCTCCCGCCTGGCTTTGGTCAACGTTTCGACGGCAGTGCCTTGGCGCCTCTCGCTACTGAAAAAGGGCAGGGGACCCATGGTTTGGCTTCGACATATCGCGACACGCTACGCGGCGATGCTGGTTGGATGACGCCTATCCCCGATATGCAGACCGATCGTATTACGCGCGCCGAGGCACAACGGCTTTCGAATTTCCAACAGCAACTCCAAAGCTCCGTCGCCGGCTTCGCTCCCGTGTGCGCCGCAATGAAGCGTAGCGATTCCAAAGACGAAAAAGGCTGGGACCGCATCACCGCCGACGTCCGCGTCACCCGCTATTCGCAAATGCCCATCGCGAAATGGCCGAAAATGCTCGGCGAGGCACAGTCGAACCGCGTCGCTCCCATCGCCGGCGATGCAGTCTCGCTCGAAATCGTGCTCGGCGCACTTGGCGATCCGATGCATCTCTTCGGCGGCATCCGCGATTTCAACAGTCCGCTCATAGTCCGCCAGGGCGAAGTCCAAACTGCCGGACCGATTACCGACGCGATCCGCGCCTACGTCGGTGGCTGGCCGCGGCCGCAACTCCTCGATCGTTTTCTCGGTCGCCCGTCCGGTCCCCTGGATGCGGACGGCATCGCCCGCACCGGCGGCCTGTTCGATTTGTGGTTCCGCCGATCAGACGACTTTTTCCTCTTCTCGTTCAAACGCGATGTACTGCTCGAAGTAGGTCGCCAGCTCGCAATCGTGCCCGCAGAGCGACCCGCCCAAATCCGCCTCCACATCGACGATCTAACAAACAAGAAAATAGCCACCACCGTGAACGGTTTCGGCTACATGCGCGCTAGAGATACGTCCGCGAGCGCCAGCCGCTTCATGAACTCGCTCACAACGCAACTTCATGTCGCTCCCGAACAAGCCCGCCCTCTCGGCGAAGAATTAGCCGGCGGCAAATTCGCCTGCCCCCTCGGCGGCAAATACGTCCTAGTCGATCCTCAACACCTCAACGATGGCGAGGTCGCTTCAGCGACCGGGGACACACCCGCAGCGCGCAAGCTCTGGATCTCCACCGCACCCCCCACCGAAAACCGATTCCTCCTCACCGTAATCCCCGCCGACTACCAGATGCCATTCATGAACTGGTTCCGCGGTCTCACCGCCGATGTCGCCCGCGCGGGCGACGAACTCTGGCTCAACGCGCAACTCGACATGGTCCACATCGACGTTGCCCCGCCCGAAGATCCCGATGCAGGCGGCATTTTGCAGTTACCGACCCTCGGAAATCTCTTCAGCGGCTTCGGAACGAAGAAAGACGAAGCCGTGAAACCCGCGTCACACACCGAGGACGCCAACGCCGCATCAAGAAAGTAACCGCGACGCGCAAAAAGTATCCGACCAATCTTGCGTCGGTCGTCTACAGTAAACCACCTTACCCAGTCCGCTTTGCGTCGGGTGTCGCCCAGAGCATGCAGGAGTGTCCGCCGAAGGACGTCTCCAAAACGGTAGTTTGATGAAGCATTCCACGCGTTAATGAGTTGATGGTACTTTCTATCCGGCACGGCCTCGCCGAAGACACAAACCAGTCATCGCTAGCATCAGCAGCACCAACGTTGCCGGCTCGGGAACGGCGGCATTCGCTATGGCGCCTGAACCGCTGCCGCTGGTTTGGCCGAATTGGGAACGCCAGACCGCGTAGTCGGTTTGATCGACCATGTTGTCGCCGTTGCCATCAGCGGCGAGTCCGCCGCCAGTCTGGCCCAGTGTTTGACGCCAGACGACGTAGTCGGCCGCATCGATGAAACCATCATTGTTGTAGTCGCCAGGTGTAACAGCGGTCAGTGTCAGGCTGGTAAGGTTGCCGCCGGTCACGACGCCAGCCGGAGGCAACAGTGTCACGTTGCTGTCGACAAAACTCCCTGGACCGAGGGCGGTGTTCGTGGGCAGCGCGTCGCTTGAAAATATCGGCGGCGTTGAGAAGGCGGCGAAATCGGCATGGAACGATACCTGACCTCCTGCCAAAGGCGGGAAGAAGGCGGGGGCACTGATGTTGATATCAATGCCCTTGATGCTGGTAGAAGTAATGATGGTGTTGCTGAACGTTCCAAAATCTACCGGATCATCAAGAGTGACCTCGTAGCTCCCGGCTTTGTAGTGGAAGAACGTCATCGCAGGCGGCGACGCAGTATTCGTGAATCTTCCGAACGTTGGATCTGGCGATCCCGACACTTCAAAATCAAGGTCGGGCGCGGCCGTATTGTATGTGAGTTTGAATGACCACGGTGTGCCGACGGGGATCGCCGCGTCGCCACTGCTATTTTGCGAAATCGTCCCGGATGCGGCCAGTGAATAGAGAGCCGCCCGTGCTGGCGTTGCCGCTAAGGACAACAGCGAAATAAGGTGAAAAGCGGTTTTCGCGAAATGGGTGGTCCCCGTCATAATCGTACTCAAGTTCTGGTGGGTATTTCGGCGGCCATTTGTGTGAAGCGGCTGCAGATTCATAGCAAGTCTCCGCCAGGTGACATTTCTACGAAAGGCGTGCTTTTGTAGCGAACGAAAGTAAAGCGTTATCGTCACGACGAAACTCCCCTGATGTCAAGCATATGTTTATGCGCCCGTAAATTAGTGACGAATTCGGCGCAATGTTTAGTGTGGAAAGATGGAATCTGGATGCGAAACACAGTTCATTGCTAACCGCCGTTAAGCGTCGCTGCAGTTGCCGGTGAAGGCACGCGAGGCGACGAATGGTTAGACGTAACTAGTTCTGGCTTTCCCGCTGCGAGTCTCAGTACATCATTTGTATTTAGCGAATTGCCGCCGACTCCCCAGTCACCACTTTGGACCTCTTCGATAACAACCCACGTCACTTGCCGAAGATTCTCACCTTCGATCGATACCATCGCATCCGTGAGCTTGTGAATCATTTCCTGCTTTTGAGTTTGAGTAAAGACGCCTTCGATCAATTTTACGGTTACTAGGGGCATGTGTTTCTCGCTTGTGGTTTGAGGTGTGTTTTGATTCCGCGTGCCTTGCAAATGCGAGGCACGCGGAATTAGCTTTTGCGGAGCGTCTTGCCCGAGTCGATAGTTTTTTCTTATGAGCTAATCTTGGATGACGACGTTGTTGCCAGGACCTCCGTCGAGGATATCTTGGCCTGGGCCACCGATGAGCACGTCGTCGCCGGCACCGCCGCTGATCGTGTCGTTGCCGTCACCGCCGACCAGCACGTCGTGTCCGTCACCGCCGTTTTCCACGAGTCCGATCGCAGTGGCGCTCAAGCGCGCAGCTTCGACCGCGTCGTCACCGGCTCCCGCATTGACGATCAGATGGTCGTTTGCGGCCTCCGCGCCGGCGATATTCACGCTGGCTGCGAGGCCCGCCACGGAAACACCACCCGCGTTGCCGGTGACATGGATCGAGTCCGAACGTGAGGTGCCGTTGACGATTACGGTGTCGGCTTGCCCATCGCCAACGCCCCTGCCCGGCGTCCCGGCGAGGTCGATGTTGACGCCGGTGACACCGGTGCCGGTCAGGTCGTTGACGGTAATCGTGTCCGCGCCACCGAGGGAGGCGATGTTGACCTGTTCCAATCCGTTCACGTCCATGACCACGTTGCCGACGTCGCGAGTTAACTTCGTCCGTGTGCCGTTGGCCGATAGAGCGATGTTCTCATTGACGTTGGCGCCATTGAACTGCAACGTATCCGCGCCGGCTTGGCCTTCCACGGTGTCACTACCATCGCCAGGGTTCCACACGAACGTGTCGTTGCCGGCGCCCATGTGGGCCACGTCATTGCCACGACCGCCGAGAATCAGGTCGTTGCCGGCGCTGCCGATGAGAGAATCGTTATCGTCGCCGCCGTCTAAGATAAGCCCAATCACGCCGGCTTTCAGCTTGGAGGCATCGATCTTGTCGTTGCCTGCAAGCCCGTTTACATGAAGGCTGTCGTTCGCGCCTTCCGCATGAGTAACGTGCACTGTAGCTGATGGACCGTCTACAAGTGCTGTCGTGCCTGACCCGGAGATCTTGAACGTGTCCGCGGCAGCCGTGCCGTTCACGATGACGGTGTCCGCTTGCGAATCGCCGGCACTGCCACCGAGCGCTCCCGCCAGGTCGACGTTCACATCCGTAACGCCAGTACCGGACAGATCGTTGACGGTAACCGTGTCGGCACCACCAAGGGCCGCGACGTTGACCTGTTCAATTCCGTTGAGATCCATGGTCACAACGCCAACATCGCGGGTTAACCGTGTTCGGTTACCGTTGGCCGACAGATCGATGTTCTCATTCACGTTTGCGCCATTGAACTGTAACACGTCCGTACCACCTTGGCCTTCGACGGTGTCGCTGCCATCGCCGGGGTTCCAGACAAACGTATCGTTGCCGGCGCCCAGAAAGGCCACATCATTGCCGCGACCACCGTTGACGATGTCGTTGCCGGCGCCGCCAATCAGCATGTCGTTCCCTTGACTGCCCGTGATGTTGTCATTCCCCGCGCCACCGTCCACGGTTAGTTTGACCACAGCGGCAGGCAGACCGACAGCGGTTACCGAGTCGTTGCCACCAAGGGCATTCACGACGAGTTGGTCATTGGCACCCTCCGAGCCCTGAACGACCACAGAGGCCGACAGCCCGGCCACGGTGAAACTGCTTCCATTTCCAGTGACTTGGATCGCATCATTGCGCGATGTGCCGTTGACGATTACTTTGTCGGCTTGGGCATCACCGGTGCCGCTGCCGGGCGTTGCCGCCAAGTCGACATTCACGCCGGTGACACTGGTGCCGGTTAGGTCGTTGAGGGTGATCGTGTCCGCGCCCCCAAGAGCAGCGACATTGACTTGCTCAACGCCATTGACGTCCATCGTCACGTTGCCAATATCACGAGTTAACCTTGCCCGGCTGCCATTTGCCGAAAGAGTGAGGTTCTCATTAACGTTGGCGCCGTTGAACTGCAACGTGTCCGCGCCGCCTTGGCCTTCCACAGTGTCGCTGCCGTCGCCGGGGTTCCACACGAACGTGTCATTGCCGTCGCCCATCAAAGCGGTGTCGTTGCCGCGACCTCCGTTGATGATGTCGTTACCGGCGCCGCCATTCAGCACGTCATTGCCATCGCCGCCGGTGATCGTGTCGTTGCCGTCGCCACCGTTTATCGTCAGCGAGATGAGTGAAGCTAAGCCGTTGCCGGCCGTGAATGTGTCGTCGCCGCCATTGGCGTTGAGGACCAGGTTCTCCGTGCTGCCGATGTCGAGGCTAAACGGAGCCGGAGTGACGCGATCGAAGCGTACGCGGGTGCCGTTGGCCGTGACGGTGAAGTTCTCGGCGCCGTTACCGCCATTGACCTCGACGGTGTCGATTCCTGCTCCACCTTCGTTGATGTCTGTCCCTTCACCAGGATTCCAGATCATGCGGTCATTGCCGGCTTCACCGAAGACTGAGTCATTTCCGACGCCCCCGGTGAGGGTGTCATTTCCGTCGCCGCCAAACAATTGGTCGTTGCCTCCCTTGCCGAGTAGCGTGTCGTTCCCGGCTTGTCCAAAGAGCATGTCGTTGGCCGAGCCGCCAATTAGGATGTCGTTGCCATCGCCGCCTAAGAGATTCGCGGCGGGCAGCGCTCCGTTGGTTTCGTCAAGCGATATTTGGTCATTGCCAGGCTCTTGGTTGGCGTTTCGGCGAAGTCGCCGGCCAAGAGGTTAGCGAATAGATCCGCGTGCGATTGAGGGGAAAGGACAATCGATTTCGATTCGGGCGTTTTACCTGGAGACTCGGTAACAGTTGGCGACGCTGTGATCCCCGCGGGCTGCGCCTGGAGGCTGGCCTGGCGCACTAGCGCCACGGGCATCGCTTCGCGTGTGAATTGCAGTGACCAGCTATTGAGCGTCCCCGTGTTCTTCTTTAAGTCGTCCGTCACTTCGAGCGTCCAGACGCCGGCGGCATTCTGGCCATCAAACGCGCTGAGCGAACTTTGTGGCCGAAAGCGGCCGGTGAATGGCGCTGTGCCGCTGGCGATGGTGGCGAACGCTTCATCATCCAGAGTTGTGCCGCTGAAGTTGTGGCCCGTCGCACCCACGTCGGTAAACAGCGCCACCCGCGTCCCCGAGGGAGCGATCAGGTACACGTCCAAATCGGCGTCGTTGGTATGCGTGATGTCCAGCGCCACATCGACGTCGAAGATCGTGAATCCATCCGGCACCAGGATGGTCGAGGTAATGGTGGTCTTGTTAGGAATCGCCTGTGGCACGTTCGCGCTGGCGAAGTTGACGGTTTCCAGGCCGAACACGTCGACATTCAGTGCCGCCTGTACGTCGCCGCTGGCGTTGGAAGCTTGGGCGAAGAATGTGTAGTTACCGGGGGCGAGACCCGTCGTCTCGGCCGTCACGATCCACTTCGTGTAGTCCGACCCCAGGTACGTATATGTCGAACCCACCAGCGCGTCCTCGCCGACCACCAACACGCCGTCGCCATTGTCGCGATAGAAACTCACCGACTGAGGCTGGTGTGCGGGGTCATTCTCCCGAATCGCAGTGAGCGTGATCGGAGTACCGACGCTCACCCGCCCCTGCGAAGCCGAAAAGAAGTCGATCCGCGGTGCGGGAACGGTGGTGTTCGCGCTCGGGGGAATGTAGACCATTTGGAGCTGCGGACGGTCAGCCGCAATGGTCGCTTCTTTCGAGCTGAACACCAGGTCATCTTTGTTGGCATTCGCATAATCTTGAATCACAAAGCCGAAGTTCGTGGCTGGGTCGTCGATCCAGCCCTGCACCACTGCCAGGCCCGCCGCGTTCAGTACGATGGTACGCGTCCCCAGCGCCGACGCAGTGACTGTGCCCAACACGGTCGTGCCACGGTCCAAAGAGCCAAGCGCCCCAGCCGTCTGCCAGGTGTTCCCATTGTCGGCCTTCTTCCAAGTGGCTTGCGACTGCGTCCAGCTCCGATTTAAGGCATAGATCTCGTATGTATTGGTGCTAGTGTTGGTCACATTGAGGCTAAATGTTGCTGACTGAAGCGTGCTGCCCGCCGGGATGCTGCTCAAGTCCCACTGCAAGAGCGCCGCATCGTCCGGATTGCCATATACAACCAAGTTGGGCGACGAGCCAAAGTTGGTCGTCTTGCCGCTACTGTCGATGTAGGTGTCGGCCGTGGCTGCAAGCGTAGTGGTCAGTGGGTTGACTACGATGTTGACATAATCTGCGGTGGTATATTGCCCATCAGTCGCTTCGAGCTTCAGCACATAGCCGCCGATCGTGGTAAACGTCGCTGTCGTATCGAGGGCTGAGGCGTTCGCAAACGTGACGGTGCCCGAGCCGCTGACCAGACTCCACAGGGTCGTCATTGGTCCGGGCAAGCCATCGTCGGTTACTGAGCCCTGGAGACTGGCGACGCCGTTAATGGGGATGGATTGGCTCGCACCGGCGTCCACCACAGGAGCACCCGGATTAGGTTCGCTTTGCGTCAGTGTGGCGGTGAAGACCGTGGTATTCTTTCCGGTGCTGGAGAGCCATGTTTCGGCGGCCGGATCAGGATTAAAGTCGCCGGTTCCGCCAAAGGCCCCGGAGATTTGCACATCGCCGTTGGGTGCGACGCTCAATCCTTCAACTTCGCTGAGGCCCGAATTACCACCCAGCGGCACGGCCCAGCGAAAATCGCCTGCACCGGTCAGGCTGAGAACGAAGGCTGTCTCATAAGTCGACGGTGCGGACAGCTCATACACTCCAGGTCCTGGATCGAAATCAGCCGTCGCGCCACTTACGCTCGTCGTATTAAACGAACCGCCCAGATAGATATTCCCTTCGTGATCGAGATCGATGTCCGTCACCGGCGCTCCAAAACCGCCGAATTGCCGCGCCCAGGCGACCGACAAGTCGCTATTGAGCTTGACGACGACGCCGTTGGACGAAGATCCCGTTGAGGTGAGCGACATGGTCCCCGCGCCCGGCTGGAAGTCGGTCGTGCCGGTGAAGAAACCCGCCAAAATGAGCGATCCGTCATCTTGGATCGCAATATCCCTAAACGACACTTGTCCAGTGCCCTCCGTCGCGTAACCCCACACGAAGTATCCCGCGGCATCTAGCCGCGTTAAGTAACGGTCGAACGTGGTATCGCTATTCGTGACGGAGTGCACGCCCGGCCCCGGGTCGATGTCGATGCTGCCTTTGAAAGCGCCGCTGACAAACACGTCGCCTTGAGCGCTTACGCCCAGCGTCGGCACGTTTCCATACTGCGATGCTTCGGAGTTGCCAAACTGGCGGGCCCACACGAATTCGCCGTTCGTGCTGTACTTCAGCACAATTAAATCGCTGTCGCTCTGTTGCTGCACCAGGAACTGGCCAGGGCCAGCGTCGACGTCCATGGGCGGCGTATTCGCGGGTTGCGAAAGGTTGTAGGCGACCACCAGATCGCCTGCGCTGTCGAGCGCGAGTCGACTGGGAGAAAGCCCGGGCCCATCGATCTGCCGCACCCATTCCAGGCTGCCGGCGCTGTTGAATTTCGCGAAATAGTCCGAGTACTCCGCTCCGCCTTGGTTCGATGTGATATTCACGACGCCAGGTCCCGGATCGAAGTCGATCGTGCCGCGGAAATCGCCCACCAGGTACACGTTCTGGTCGGCGTCGACGGCGGCAATCGCGCGCACCGGAAAGTTTAACCCCGTGGCAGTCAGCGGAACGGTCCATACTACGCCGCCGCTGGGGTCCAGTTTCACAAGGCCGGCTGTCATCGTCGTTGCGCGCACACCCGTCCCGGGATCGAGGTCGATGCTTTCGCTGTACTCAGAGCCATCCGAACCGCTATGAAACGCGCCGTTGATGGTCACGTAGCGATTGCCGGCCGCGTCCGTTACCAATCCGCCGCCATAATTCTGATTGTGCCCGCTGCTTGTGTAGATGCCACCGGTGGAACCGCCGATGATGTCGAAGGCGCCGGCGAATCCCAGGTTGGCAGAAAGATCCAGTCGTGGTTCGAGCGTTTCGAACGTGCCGCGACGCGAAGAATCTGCGTGATTTGAAAACTTACGCTTGGCGCGAGTCATATTGGACATGGAGCGACCCGTGGGGAGAGAGGTGTGATTTAGGATTCAATGGACTGAACATGTGGATCGAGTTTGGTGTTGTCACTGTAAAAAAATCTGACGCGGGCGGGATGACTTCGGCGGATGCCAGAGGCCAACCCGCACCGCGCGACATTATGATTCGTTAGCTGGGGGCGGCTGCGTATTCTTCACAGTCGCGCTCTGATTGCGGCCTCTCCGTCGCCCGATGAGGGCTACGAGGGGAAACGCGGATATCAGAAGCGTACTGGGCTCGGGCACGTTCGAAATGTCAAACACATAAGCAGCACCATATGAGCCAATAAGCGCCGTATCACCTTCGAGCGCGACCGACCAGCCGAAAGCACTATTCGGCGTCGTGTCAGTAGCAGCAAGCGTTGCGAGTTGCTTGCCGGTTGCCACATCGAAGACGCGGGGGCCTATGAGTGCCCTGTCACCGCTCAGCGCAATGCTGTCGCTTGTCGCGGCCAGCTTATTGATCTGCTGGCCCGTTGTTAAATTGAAGATATATGACCCACCGCCGCCGGTGCCGATGATGCCAATGTCGCCGTCGATGGCTACGCTCGATCCGAACCTCATGTTGGCCGCAATATCCGACGCAGTTAGTTTGAATAGCTGCTGTCCGGTAGTTAAGTCGAATACATATGCCGCTCCAGCGAGAAGCGTGTTATTGCTGTCAAGTTCGTCACCGATCAGCGCGATGCTTCCGCTAGTCGCCATAGCAAAGCGGCTGAAATTATCGTTTCCGATCTCTGGGTCGAGCTGAGTGAGCACCCTGACTTGTTGGCCAGTGTTTATGTCGAATTGGATTGCATCCGAATAGGAGCCGATTAAGCCCTTGCTACCCGCGATCGCCACCGTGCTGCCAAATTCATAAAAAACGCCGACAGGAGTGAGTTTGCGAAGCTGTTTTCCTGACGCAATTGAGGTGGACCCCAAAAACTGGACAGTCCAATAAGGTATAAAATCCCCTCTGTGGGATGACCTTTGAGGAGTCTGGTCGATGGCACGGAAGCGACGAAGTTTCAGTGGAGCATTTAAGGCGAAGGTAGCACTGGCGGCATGCCGTGGCGACAAGACGACGGCTCAACTGGCCGCCGAGTATGAAGTGCACGTGGGCCAGATCACGGCCTGGAAGAAGCAGCTCTTGGAAGGAGCGGCGGAGCTGTTCGAAGACGGACGCAGCAAGCGTGCGACCGAGGACACAGCCAACGACCAGGAGCTCTACGAGCAGATCGGCCGACTGAAGATGGAAGTCGAGTGGTTGAAAAAAAGCTGCCGAGCTCACCTGAAGGATTGAGGCGATGCATCGAATCAGACCACAAGAAGCTCTCGATCGTGTGGCAGTGCGACTTGCTTGAGCTGGCGCACAGCACCTGGTATTACCGCGCGGCCGGCGAATCGGCCAAGAACCTGGTGCTGATGCGGCGGATCGACGAGCAGTATTTGCGGACTCCGTTTTACGGCAGCCGCAAGCTCTCGGCGATGGTGGGCGTCAATCGCAAGCGTGTGCAGCGATTGATGCGCCTGATGGGGATCGAGGCGATTTATCCCAAGCGGCGGACGACCTGGCCCGCCGCCGGGCACAAGATTTACCCGTATTTACTGCGGAATGTGGAGGTCACGCGGCCCGACCAGGTGTGGTCGAGCGACATCACGTACGTGCCAATGCGTCATGGATTTTTGTACCTCGTGGCGGTGATGGACTGGTACAGCCGTTATGTGCTCAGTTGGCGATTGTCGAACACGCTCACGGGCAGCTTTTGCCTGGAGGCGCTCGACGAAGCGCTCGCGCATACGAAGCCCGAGATCTTCAACAGCGATCAAGGGACCCAGTTCACGGCTGCTGCGTTCACATCGCGATTGGAATCGTGTGGCATCGCGGTCAGCATGGATGGCCGCGGCCGAGCGCTCGACAACGTGTTCATCGAACGGCTGTGGCGGAGCGTGAAGTACGAAGAGGTGTACCTGCGCGACTACACGGACGGCTGGCAGACCGAAGCGTCGCTGACGGAGTACTTCCGCTTCTACAACCACGAACGAATCCATCAGGCGCTCGACTACCGCACGCCGTTGGAGGTTTATCGAGATCGAGGCTCAAGTGGCGGGCAGCCGCCGGACGAAAAACGAATTGAAATCGCGCAATAAGTTGATAGCTGGTTAGTACATCAGATAGTTAAACCGCTGCAGCGGCCGCGCAAGACCTGTGAGGGGTCTTGCGGGCCGCCAGCCCCACTACCTTATTCAACCCCAAAAGCTGTCCAACTAATGGGGTCCACCTCAAATGTCAAACGAATAGGCGAAGTGTCGGGGGGCAATTGCTGTGGAATTGGGAATGAGTGCGGTGCCGCCGTCAAGGGCAACGACTTCACCGAAGCGATCGGCGACCTGAGCGTCCGACGCAACCAGCTTCTGCACTTGTTGACCAGTATTCACGTCGAAAACATACACAGCACCGGACGCTCCAACGCTAGTTAACGCATCCGGTGCTCCGACCAGAGCCATGTTGCCGCTCAGAGCGACTGAAACTCCAAACCGACTCGTAGCCGAGGCATCCGATGGAGTAAGCTTGAAAAGCTCCTTGGCCTGCACCGATGCGGAAAGCGACAAAGCCATAAACGCAAGCAGCGATGCGAATCGACGGTTAGCGATTTGAGGATAAACGTGAACTTTGACTCGCCGTCGCCGCCAAGTGAACGGCACGAGCGACAGCGACACAAGTACGAGCGAGCTTGGCTCGGGGATGTTCGAATCCGATAGCTTCGCGACGATCGCATCGCGGTACATACTCGCGTTCGGCGCGCCCAGCTCGCCGCGGGTAATGGCCGCGAAATAGATATGCCCCAAACCATCGGTCGAGACGCCAAAGCTTTCATCGTCTGAGCTGGTTCCCAATTGCTGGGTCCACTGGAGATTGCCGGCGGCATCGTACTTCGCGACAAAGGCATCGAACTCACCAGCGTTCGCTCCGTCTAGGCTGCCAGTCGTCCAGCCCGAAATATAGACGTTTCCCAAACCGTCGGTTGACACGCCCGTACTATCGTCTCCAGCGCTAGTTCCTAGCTGGCGCGTCCATTGTAGGGTGCCTGTCGCGTCATACTTGCTGACGAACGCATCGGGGCCACCGTAGCTCGGCCCTGCTAGGTCGCCAGGGTCACGCCGGAAATGAAGACGTTTCCCAAGTCATCGGCTGACACTCCGTTTGCATAATCATCGGCACTCGTTGCCACCTGCCGCGTCCATTGCAGTGAGCCAGTCGAGTCGTATTTGCTGATGAACGCATCGTAGCCACCAGCATTTGTGCCTCCGAGATTGCCATTCGTCCAGCCTGAGATATACGCGTTTCCCAGGTGGTCGGTTGACACGCCGGTGGATATTGCTGATCCGATAGTTCCGGATTGACTCATCCACTGAAGAACGCCGTCCGCATCGAACTTGCTGATGTATGCATTTGCGCCGCTATTGCCTGACATATAGACGTTTCCCAAGCCGTCAGCCGACACGCCCCCGCCCGAGTCATTATTCGGAACCGTACCTAGCTGGCGCGTCCATTGCAGAGCGCCTGTCGCGTCGTATTTGGCGATAAAAGCATCATCAAAACCGAAGTGCGTTCCTCCCAGGTTTCCGCCGGTCGAGCCGGAGATATAAACATTTCCCAAGTGGTCGACTGACACTCCCGAACCTTTATCATCCGCAGTGGTTCCCAACTGGCGCGTCCATTGCAGGGCGCCAGCCGCGTCATATTTGGCGACAAACGCATCGAACCCTCCATACTGCGTTCCTCCTAAATTGCTGCTAGTCGAGCCTGTGACATAAACGTTTCCCAAGCCGTCAGCAGACACGCCGAATGCTTGATCCGTATGATCTTCTGTTCCAAATTGTCGCATCCATTCAAGTGATTGGCCTTGAACCATCGGGGCTGTTGCCAGAATTAGGAAGGCCGTCGCGATCAATCCCTTTGAAGATGGGAGATCTTGCGGATAGTTCGACATGTTCTTACTCAGGGTGGTTGAGATTAATCTTCAGAGGTGATGGGTTTGGTTGGTTCAGTGTGAGCTTGCGAGACGAGCTCGTTGGCCTCTGCGTGCAGCACGAGCAAGTCTTGGTCTTTCGGCTCATTCTCAGCGATCCAGTTTTCGGCGTGCGTAAGCGACTGCCGGGCTTCGTCGATGCGTCCCCGCCGAAACTGGATCATCGAGAGCAACAGCCAGTCGAAGGCATTTTCTTTATCTGCGCTGCCTTCGTGCGAAAACTTGATTGAGTTTTGCTCGGCATCATCGGCCGCCTGCCTGTCGCCATTGCGATAGTGAGCCAGGGCGAGCGTGAACCAGGCGCGGCTGCGTCGCGGATAATCTCTGACGACACCCTGAGCCAGTTCAAGTGCCCCCTGCGAATCGCGAAAAGACTCCTCCTTGCTGAGCAGAAGAAATAACGCGAAGTCGATGATCGAATCGGGATTGTGATCGGTTGTGTGCCGGGCCTTGACAATGAATTCTTGGGCTCGCAGGCGGTAGTTTTGGGCCGTGACGTGCGCGTTATAGTTCGCAGGCGCGATGGGCTCGGCGTTGCTCGTTTTGGTAGACGCAGACTGCGATTCAGCGACGACGGCGTCGGCTGTTTGATCGGCAAGCCCTGCGCATTCGATGAGTAGCTTCACGGCCTGTTGGTAGGCATCGAGTCGCTCCGGAAACGTTGCGACCAGCATTTCGGCCGCACTGGCCGCCGCGGCTGGTTGCCCCGCTTTAATACAAGTTTCGCCGAGATTCGAATAATTCTTAAACAGGAGATCCGCCGTCTGTGGATCTCCTGGCATATCGTGCAGCACTTGCTTGTGAATCGCGATGGCTTGCTCGATCAACTGCTTCGCTCGTTTCGTATCGCCAAGATCGCTGGCCACCAGCGCCCGGTTCATGAGCATCGCCCCTTTGTTCGTCACCACACATGAATCGCACGAGGAGTATTTGCCCGCAGCCGGCAAGTTCGCGAGCAGTTTGTCGGCACGCGCGAAATACTGTTCCGCTTGTTCCAAGTGGCCAAAGCTCCAACAAAGCGTGCCAATATCCGCCAGCGCATAAGCAAGTCCGGTTTGGTAGCTTGGTTCCTTGGGAAATCGATCGACGAGAAGCTCGTAGTCAGCCACTGCCTGTCGGTAGGGTTCTTCGGCAGAGAGCGCCAAGTTCGAATGCTGCTGGGCGCCGCCTAGCGTGAGGTAGCAGCCTCCGCGGGCGTCGAGATACTTGCCGTCGTCTGGATAGGCCGCGACAAGCGGACTGAGCAGCTCGACACCGCGACGGCATGCGGCAATCGCCTTTTCGTGATTCCCGGTCAACTCCCAAATGCGAGCCAAGTCGTTTTGCGCTTCGGCGGCCCGATACCGCAACGTGGGATCATCGTTGTGCTGAAGAAGTTCGTCGTAAAAGGCTGTAGCATCGGTGGCCAGCGTTTCAGCTTGCTTGAGATCGCCATGGTAATACTCGTGATGCGAAACTCGCGAGAGCATGCGGTCGATCGTCTCTGAAGCGATCACAAGATTGGCATCGGCGGCCGTGCGCTGCTTCGCCTCGGCTCGGTACGCCCGCGAAGTGACTAATGCGGCACCTGCCGCGACAACGGCGACGATTGCCAGCGAGCCGGCAGCGATCGCCACAAGCAGCGAATGCCGCGCTGCCCATTTGCATCCACGCTCTAGGGGCGATGGTCGACGCGCTTGGATCGGCTTGTTTTCTAAGAACCGACGCAGGTCATCGGCCATGTGCAACGCGGTAGCGTAGCGACTGCCCGCGTCTTTCGACATCGCCTTGAGAACGATCGTTTCCAGGTCGGCGGGGATCGCGGAATTGATGCGGTGCGGGGCAAGCGGTTCCTGGTCATTGATTTGTCGCAACAGCTCGACTCGCTCCGCCGCAGCAAACGCGGGCTGAAGCGTGAGTAGTTCGTACAGCGTAGCACCCAGCGAATAGATGTCGGTACGATGGTCGAGTACGACCCGCGAGCCGCGCGTTTGCTCTGGGCTCATGTAGCGAAGCGTGCCCAGGAGGTCACCGGTCATCGTGAGGTTCGAATCACTTTCGACGCTGGCGAGCCCAAAGTCGGTCAGCCACAGACAGCCGCGCTCATCGACAAGTAAATTGGAAGGTTTGATATCGCGATGGACGACGCCGCAAGAATGGGCGTGCTCCAGCGCTTCGGCCGCTTGAACCGCAAGCTGCGCGGCAGTGCGATAAAAGGCGGCGCTGCCACTGCTGCGAAGCGTGGACAGCGCCGCTCTGACCGTGTCGCCGGCTGTTGTTTGAACGTGGGATGCTGACTTGGCAGTTCCCCCGTCCGACGGCGAGCGACCGGATTTCATGACTGCGATCATCTCGGCCAGCGACTGTCCGTTGACGAGCTGCATCGCATAAAAATGTACGCCTCGATCCGAGCCGATCGCGTAGACCGGCACGATGTTCGTATGGTGGAGCTGGCCGGCAGCACGGACTTCGTTGCGAAAGCGGGCGAGCCTACGGTCGTCGAGCATTGATGCAAAGGGGAGCACTTTGAGTGCGACGGGCCGGCCGATGGAGATTTGCTCGGCTTCGTAGACGACCCCCATGCCGCCACGACCAATTTCGCGAATGATGCGAAAATCACCCAACACGCCACTGGCGGCGGGGACGGACCCGTGCGAGGTTGGTCCGTCTCCGGTTACTGATTCCGAAGCGCCGAAGGCCAGCAAAACCTGCATGGCGGGTAACAGTTTCTGAAGTCGCTCGGCATACTCGGGATATTCAACCACGCATGCCTCGAGATCAATCAACTCTCCGGCTTGGATCCGAACCGTGATTTCCTCAAGAACTTGTTCGAACACTTCGTCGGAGCTGTGACTGACAGTGCCATTCAGGCTATTCATGACAGTTCTCCTGAAAGGTTCTCGTCAATCATCTGACTGAACCTTTCGAGCGCCCGGCGTTGTCGTGACTTGACGGCTTCCTGAGAGATTTCCAAAACGGCGGCCGCCTCTTCAATCGATAGTTGCTCTAAGAATCGCAGCACCAACACTTCGCGATCGCGAGAATCAAGTCGCGCGAGGGCCGCTTGCACCCGGGCCTTGAGTTCCTTCTGAATCAGTTTCTGATTCGCGCTCGAGCCTTTGCAGATAAGCCGCTCCGCGAGTTCCATCGCTGATTGGTCGGGTAGCGCCACATCAATGCGTTCCTCGCGAGTCACGCCCCGCGCTTGAGCCAGTAAGTGCTGACGATGCAGTTGGACGATATTCTCCCAGGCCATCTGCCGCAGCCACGGATAGAACGGGATGGGCTGCGTGCGAAGATACTCGGGAAGTTTCTGATGGGCTTGAATCATCGTTTCCTGTAACACGTCGGACGGGTCAACGCGGGCTGATAGTCTGCGATCTAGTCGGAGAGCAATCATGGCGCGCAACCGATCTCGATGAAGTTCCAACAGTCGGTCCGCGGCGGTTTGATCACCGGCAGCGGCCTGCGCGAGCAACATCTGACTGTCTTGGTCATTGAACTCAGCCATACGAACCATCGTTTTCGTTAAGACTAATACCGCACAAACCATCGTGGACGGGTCACATCTTGCTAAAAATTCTTAAGCGTGTTTGCTTCTCGCTGGCTCGGCGCAGTTAGGCAGCCGGACGAACGCGAGAGATGCCAAACGACTTAGAGGGATGCCAGGAGCATCGGCCGCGGCATGGATCTAGACCGCGGACGCAAACGGGCATCATCGAGGGGTAGATTACGTTAGACTGACCCGCTGAGAAGTGGATGACAACATTCCCGCCACGGGCTGTCGTCATCGGAAAGGTGTTTATATATGACTAATCCTGCAATCGCCAGAAAAACGGGTCTCGAATTCCCCAAAGTATTTTGCGGGCGGGGGGCTAAGTTGTTATGGCCCTAGCACTTCTGGCCCGAAACATTTCTTTGATTTACGCCCGCGGTGTCGAGGTGCCGGATAGCCCGACGTCCAGGTGCCTTGTCGTCCCCTGGAACTGAATCGCTTTATCGCTGATCAATTCATGCACGCCGCCGATCACGTTGGCGTGATCCTGGAGTCTGGCGACGGACCCAGCAGCTCCGAAGCTTCGTGTTTCACTTTCCTTGGATTGATCGGGCATTTCGGCGCTCGGAAGACTGCCGCGTTCTCAATCCCGGAAACCTCACGAGTTCTCGGAACGTCAGATTTGTGCCGACAAACCTATGACTATGTAGCCGTGTGTGATGCAAGGAATTCAGGACATTTTATTTTCTTGTAAACAGCGGGTGAACAGCCTGGGTGCGGCCGGCGCCCGAATTACGCCAACAGTGGCGCGGGGAACCGGGCCCCAGTCGGGTCGCCGGTTGCGGCGGGTCGTCTGGCTGTGATCTTTCTTTCGCGTCCCACGCTCGATCGAGCTTCGAGTAGCACCTTGCCGGTTCGGGTTTATACGACTATCCGAGTTTCCGACGCTTGTTCTTTTTCTCTCCAGGAGAATCTTGTGTTGCGTCGTCTCATGAATTCCTGCAAGGCCGCGTGGCTCATTCGAGTTGCCGAACTCGTGGATCAATAGGTTTTCCGAGCTCACGCGACACAAGACCGAATCGGAATCAAACCCTACTCCCAGGCTCTTTCTCAGTGGTCACCGAACATCATGCGCAGGCGCCAACCGGCTGCGTCACCTCCTTCCAAGGTTCTTTGCGCAAGAGCATCACCCAACACCGCACTAGCAGTTTGCGGGCGACGGCCACGATCGCCTTTTTCCTACGCGTCTTTTGCCCCGCGCAGAGTCGCTCGTACAGCTCCCGCGCCCAGGGATTGAGCCGGAGCATGACCCAGGCCGCCTCGACCAGCGCCTCGCAGCAGCCGCGGCCCACGTTTCTGGATGCGGCCTTGGCGATCCATCTGGCCGGATTGAAATCGTCGCGGGACCAGGCCGGCGTAAGACGAGACCTGCCGGGAATTCTTAAATCGCCGAGCATCGTCCAGGTAGGCCACGACCACTTCGGCCGTCCTGCGTCCCACACCGGGAATCGTCCGCAGCAGCCGTACCCGCTGGTCCTCGGTTCCCAGGGCTGAGAGTTTCTTGTCGATCTGTGCCAGCTGCTCACTCAGCCGTGCCAGCTCGGCCAACTCCAAGTCCAACTCACCGCGCCACAGTTCGTCCACCGTGCAGTCGGCCAGCTGCTTGGTATGACGAGTCAACTCCTCGCGCCTTCCCAAAGTCCAAGCCTTGAGGCCGCGCGTCATCGACATCCCGCGCTGGTCGAAAATGGCGCGGATATGGTTCTGTACGCGGTTCCGCCGGCCAAGCACGACCTTGAAGTACTTGACCAGTGAGCGAAACTCCCGTTGCTCTCGGCCCGGAATGTAGACCGGAACCAGTTGCTCCAGCGCGGCCAGCTTGGCGATCTTCAAAGCATCATCCCGATCCGTCTTGCGCTTGAGGTGCTTCCACTTCCACGGCTCTTGCGCAGGATTGCAAACGAGCACTTGGCATCCCTGCGAAGTACAAACGTCATGGACCCAACCTGCAATCGCGCAAGCCTCGATGGCCACCAGGTCCGGGGCGTACTGTTTAAGGACGGTTTCGAGGTAACGCCGGTCCGTCGCCATGGTCCAGAACTCAGTCTCGTTAGTTTCGGTCTCCAACAAACAGGTGACCGACTTGAACTTGCCCAGATCAATCGCCAGGATCTTTGACATGGCCGTGTGCTCCTATCGAAAGGGAAAGGAAAAACCCTTGATAGCCTGCAAGGCTTTCAAGGGACACACGGCTAACATGGTTTCTAGTTGATGAGAATCGATGCCCGTCTCAGAACGGGTGGTTTATTGACGAGTCTCAAGCGTTAATGGGTACTCGGACTTTCTATACTGCCGGACGTCACCAGAGACGCGAGCTGGCCGTCGCAAACATTCGCAACATTAAGTTCGTTCCCTCGGGTAACATATGCAGCGGATTCCCATGAATCCGTTCGTCAATCAAACACGAATTTGCCTTAAAACCTCCTTGCTGAGGAGACCAACCGATGCCTGCGACAAAACAACCATTGCCGATATTGGTTCCGCCGGAGCAGCACATTCAGATTGGGGCGATTGTTTTTCCGCAGATGGATCAGATGGATTTGACCGGGCCGTTTGCGGTGCTGTCGCGGTTGCCGAATTCGTCGTTTCAGTTGCTGTGGAAGAACACAAACCCGTTGCGCGACATGCACGGCTTGGTTCTGACGCCGGACGCGACATTTGCCGATGCCAAGCCGATCGATTTGCTCGTGATGACAGGCGGTGCGGGTCAGGAAGCCTTGATGGAAGATGAGGAAGTGTTGTCGTTCGTTTCGGAAAAGGTGCGGCGGGCGAAGTGCGTGTTCTCGATCTGTACAGGCGCACTCGTTTTGGGAGCGGCGGGATTCTTGAAAGGTCGGGCGGCGACGAGTTACTGGCCGACTTTTCAATTACTGAAATATTTTGGCGCCGTGCCGACAAATCAGAGGGTGGTAATCGACGGAAACCTTGTTACCGCGGCCGGCCTGACGGCGGGAATTGATGGAGCGTTGCGGGTGGCTGCGATGTTCCGCGGGGATGCGGCCGCCGAGGCAATTCAGCTCGCGATTGAATACGCGCCGGATCCGCCGTTCGATTGTGGATCGCCTGAAAAAGCGCCCGCAGACATTGTTGCTGGTTTGAAGCACAGCACGGCGGATTTAATGGCGCGACGTTTGGCGACGGCGAAACGAGTGGCGGAAAAACTCGGCGTCGTGGTGGAGAGCTAGTTGCGTCAAACTCCTTTGTAGGTCAACAAGGGACGAAGTTCCCGCACAATTCGGGTCAGGTCACGCTGAGCTTTCATAACCTGCCGGATATCTTTGTAGGCTGCAGGAGCCTCGTCGCGCAAACCGACCGCACGCCGATGGTCATACCACAGCTTTCCGACCTGCCGAGCGAAGTCCTTCACGCTCACTGTCTGGCGTGCTTCGGATCGATTAAGGACCCGGCCTGCGCCGTGGGAACACGACATGAGTGCGTCAGAACATCCGCGACCAAGCGTGTGGAAACTGGCTGTCCCCATCGAGCCTGGAATGATGCCGGGTTCGTCTGCCTTGGCTGACTGTGCATCCTTGCGATGCACCCAGAGCATATTACCTCCATGGACTTCCGGACGCACATGATTGTGGTCGCATTGGATCAAGGAGTTCCAATCCGAGGTTATCCCAAATAGGCGTTGCATCAGTTCAACAACCGCGATGAGCATGGCTCGGCGATTCTCACACGCGTAAGCTTGTGCCCACTGAACGTCGGCCAGGTAAAGTCGACCACACTCCTCGTCGGAGTCCAGATACTTTAAACCTGATTCAGCGGACCGCGCGTTCTTGAGGTGATGCTCAGTGACTGCCTGACCAAGGGCGCGCGAGCCGCTGTGGATCATGACCCATAGGCGGCTATCCTGATCGGCCAGGAATTCTAAAAAATGGTTGCCACGCCCCAATGTTCCCAATTGCACGCGACCATCTCGCCCAGCCACTTTCTGCAACCGTTCATCGCTTAATTGGAGTTGCGTAACACTCGCTGGTAGTTCCCGTGGCTTTCGATGCTTGTTACTTGGAACAAGCTCGTACAGTCCTGCGAGAACTCGCGCTGCTGCCCGCTCGTTGTCAATCGCACGTGCGTCCGAATCCAACGCAAGTGAAATCATTCCGCAACCAATGTCCCCACCAATCGCGGCCGGGTAAATGAGGCGCTCAGTTGCCACGACCGTTCCGATGCAAACATCTTTGGCTAAGTGCACGTCGGGCATCAGTGCGACATGCCGGACATCCACGGATAGTCGCAGCCGTTCGACGGACTGTATTACGTCAGGGCTCAGCTGGTCGGGCAGCCATATTGCCAGACTTGCCAGTTTGGAGTTAGTCATTGGTGGGCCTCCTTCCCCGGCGAATTTCCAGCACTGGGCGCAATTATGTTGAACACCAGTGTTGGCGCTTTGCGCCGCGTAATGGCAGCCGCAACTTTGCAACGCAGGTGGCCCTGGCAACAAGCCAAAAGGTGTTCGACCAATCTCCGGTCGAAGGTCTCTAGCTCACAATCCACGCGCAACGTCACCAGTAGCCGGGATGAATCTGGTGCGGGCACAACGTCAGATACGCGGAGTCCACGAAGGACGTCGTCACCCATCTCGCCCGACAGTACCTGCTCGAGCGTTTCTGCGACCTGCCGACACAGCTGTTTGGCTTTACGGTCTTCCCTCTTGTGGACGCGACCCGCTTTGAAAAATTCGCGGGGATCGACGCCATCGTCGTCTTGGATTTCACCACAGTGCGCAAGCAACTGCTCGCGCATACGATTATCGAGTGCCGTTTTTCTCTCGCTACGTAGATCTAAAAATGAGTCCGCGCAACCATAGCGCAGCGCAGACAAACTGACAAAAAGAAATCAGCGAAGAACGAGAGCCCGGCCCAGCAACGGCCGGTATGCGTCAAGGAGGACGCAATTAGACCCTTAGCTGGAGCGCAGGCTCAGCGGCACAGAGATTGAGAAAGTAGATCGCACGTTCGGGACTCCTATTTGAAGCGGCTACCCGTAGTTCGTAATGTTATGTGAAGACAATGCTAGCGATTTCGCACCGGTATCGCCTGAATAGGACAAGTCACGGGATTTTTGGTTCGCACCTCCGAAAGACGTGGCTTTGTCGTGTTATTTGGGGCATTTCAGTGCCATTCCGCCAATAAACGGATAAAGTCATGCCACCGTAAGGCACTTGGTCCTCTTGAAACATTACTTCTAAAGACGCCAAAGTGTGCCTCCGTTTCCTTCGGTTGATGACTCAGACTGAGTTGTGGTCGAGCCAAACCGATCCCAAATCGTCCGCTCTGACGTTTTTCCGCATTCGATCTCGTGCTTCAGAAAACGTGTACCGCAACGGTGGGTTGTTTACCTGTGTTACGCGTCAATGAGTTTTGACACCAAGCAATTGTTGATTACAGGACTAGGTTGAGAACGTTTTCAACAACATACGGCGTTGCTCGCCAAAGAGGGCTTACCTACGTATTTGTTCCAGAATCGTTGGGTCCTGAATTTCGTTGTCGCGGGCGAACAACAACGCTTTTGAGACTATTTCGGCCGTGCGCGGGTCATCGTCTGCAAACGGCAAAAACAAGCGGCCGCGGTGTTGCGAGTGCACCGGAACGACGCAGAGCGCTCCGCCGGGCATGCGATGAACTTGGCCGCTGCCCAGGTGCAAGCTGTATTCTGCCAGTTGACCCTGAATGATCGCGTGCGATGACTTGAAAATTACATTTTTCAAGTTCAATAGCTCGCACGTCTCACGCAGCAGGCTCGCCCGCATTTCTACGGTCGAGGCACTGGCCTCTGGGTCGACGCCGCCGGCGTGGGCGACGCTTACCACGAGGTCGAGGTCGCGCATGACTTCGCTAAACAGGCGGGGCGGCACTTCATTCAGTGGAATCGGCTTCCACTCGTCGCGCTTGGTGAAGCTGACGCCGGCTAGCGTGGCGCCTTCAACTTCGAGCGGGGTGGTGACGCCGCTGTCGAAATGTGCGCTGGCAGTCAGGCCGACGTCGTGAAAAACCTTGAAGATTCCTTCCTGCGTATTCCAGCCGCGTTGGCCGAAGAGAGTAAGCGCCTGGCGCGGCTGAATCTGCTGGCCGTCGTAACGGTGCGAGACGCCGCCGTCTTTGGTTTCCTGTTTCGTGAGGACATAGAGTTCGCGGAACACCTGCTTGAACGGCTGAATCCGCTCCGACTTGAAGCACTCGGCCTGCCAGTCGTGCCAGTTGCCTGACTAGAGCAGATCGTGCGGATGAGTGAAACGCAGCTGTTCGCCCGTTTTGACTGGCTCGAGTTTGCCTTGGTAGTCGCGAAGTACTTTTCCCTGTTTGTCGGGGTAGCCCATGATGCCTTCGCCGATGACGACGAGGCGTGAAAGCATGGGAGCGACGAGCGCGTGGGCGCTCCACTCGCGTAATTCCTCGCTGGAGAAGTGGTCGCCTCGGCACATCGCGACTTCGAGCGACTGGCGGATGCCGACGGCTTGGCGTTTGAGCTCTGTGACGCCGGTGAGCTCGGCAATTTTCTTGTCCTTTTTGATTGCCGGCGGAATTGACTTGAGCTCTTTGTCACCTTTGCGAATGGTGATAACTTGTTTGGACGTTTCATCGAGAGCGAGCGTCACGGCGATACCTCCTTTCTCGACCACCACAGGCCCGGCGACCAAGTCTTCTACGGCTTCGGCGCCGACAGCCCACTCAAGCCGCAGCGGGTCGGCGTAGCCGGCGGTCTGCGCCATGTTTCGCATACCGATTTCCCAGGAGCGCATGGCGGCGGGCTTTGTGAGGCCGCTGAGTTGGCTGGCGTACCGCCGATACTCACGCAGGACTTTGCAGCGTTCGAGTAAATCGCTTTTCGATTTTTTGCCTTTCGCTAGCGGCAACAGGCCGAGCAGTCGCACATATTCTTTGAGCTGGCGTTTTTTGATTCCGTCGACAAGTTCTTTGCGCGAGACACGGTTGAGCAATACATCGGCCACGAAAACGGCGCGCTTAGCTTGGCTGGCATTGGCGGCGAAGCGAGCAGCCGCAGCCAAACGTTGCCAATGTTTGTCGCCCAATTGAGCGTAGGTTTTTTGGAACCAGGGGACGTCGATGGCGCCCTCGTTGCGTTCGACGCCAGACAGCGGTGTGCGTTCCAGTATCAGCCGTTCCCAAGCAGATTGCTTGCGGACGGTTGGCGATAATTCCTCTTCGGGAGCAGTCGAGTCATTTGTGCTTGGCTCTGCTTGGGCTGGCTGATCATCGGTGCCGGCGGCTTCGGCGGCGAGCTCTCCGAGTCCGCCAATCCAACGCATGTGGGCGAGAAACCAATACACGCCCTCGTTCATGCCATCCCACTTGAAATAGTTTTCGACGCATTTAAGCCACTGCGGCGCGAGGAAGACGAGCTGCAGCAGCCGCTCCTCGGGGAATTGCTTGTCTGCGATTGCCTGCTTGAAGAGTAACATGAACTGGTCGGGCGTTTCCCCCTCGGCGGGAAACGTAATTTGCGCGAGGTGCGTGAGCGACGACCGACGATCAAGATTCTCCGACCTGTACCATCTGGGGCCGACCTTGAATTCGGCTTTTCCAAGCACTTGCAAAATGCGACGAAGGATCTCGACGCCGTTGAGCGCGGACAATGAATTGACCGGCTCGGTGGCTGCTGTTTGCGCGTCGCCGCGGCTTAGCTCGAGATCAACGATCCGCGTTACGGCGCGGTCGACCAAATCTCGCACTTCGGGATGTTTGGTCAACCATGCTTCGATTTCTTTCGGCGGCTTGCGTTCGGTAAGTTCGGCCAACAGGCCGAACCGGCTTGCTGAATGTGATCCCTGATCTGGTGGTCCGAGCAATTGATCGGCGACATCGGCGAGACTGGCCGCCCCTTCGCTGTAGGCGGCGCGCAATAGTGCGGTATCCGGCCGACGACGCGGCGCACTGTCGATCGGTTGCTCGCGCCAATGCATTAGCTGCCAAAAACGCACGTTCTGCCGGGGCTGCAAAAGGCTGCTCGCAGGGCGTGACGGCTGCGAGAGTGCGTTTTGCCATAATCGAAACACTGGCTCGTCGCGCCATTCGATGGTTGCCGCTTGATACACCAACGGAAACCGCTGAACCTTCTTCGTTGACTTGAGAAGCTGCTGCATGTCGTCGGCCGGCACCATGGAATACGCCGCTTCCAGTGCATCGAGCAGATAGTCGTGTGAATCGCGCGGAAATAAATACAACAGCCATTGAATCACGCTTTTTACGACGCCGGGATAGCGTAGTGTGGGCTCGGGCTGGCCTCCGGAAATGACTTCGGCGAACTTCTTCCGCGACTCGGACGCTTGTGACCAGACTTTCCAGCGTTGGCCCTCCCAGCCCGTACACAGGTCGGCCCAAAGCTGCGCTCGCACGAGCTCGAGTCCATCGTCGTCTTTCAGTTGGGCCGCGCGGCCGGAATACCACGACTTCCATATTTCGGCGAGAGGCAATTTTGATTCTTGGGTATCCGGCGATTTCTTGCGATCGGGATGGGCAAATCCCCAGCGCAGGTTTCCGAGCAGCATTTCCTCGACGCCGCTGTGTCTTTCCACACGGATCGTTTCTTCGCGCTTGGAATGAATCAGGTCATACAGCGATTTCAAGCACTCAACTGCCGCGGGAGTGGTGAACGACACTTTCAACGCTCGAGGCGCAACTGCAGGAGTCCGATCCGTCGGGTTCATCAATCCCAATGCGTTGTGGAGCGACGCGACGGCCACTTTCTCGCGACTGATTTCATCCAGGTGAGAGAGTTCCTCGCTGCTGACTTTCTTGCGCGAGGCTCGATACGCGTCCGCTCTTTCCCGGCACTCGTCAACAGACCGCTGGGCGTCTGTCATCAAACGTATAAGCTCAGCACCCGCTAGTCGCTGATTGGCGTCGCCTGCGGCAAGCAGGCGGTCACTCGTCGCCAGAACGCCGGCGTCGTCTTGCTTCAACAACACTTCCAATACGCCGCGCCGCAAGTCGCTAGCTTTGCGCTTGAGCAAAGTTGCTAAGCGCTCGACCTCGGCGGGTATAAGAGTTTGGTCCTTGAAAGCGGTTAGCGCTAGGATGCGAACGCTTGGCGATGAATCGCCTGTCAGTTCGATAGCGACTTCGCGCGTGGCGGCATCCCAAGGCTTCACGCTGAGGAGCTTGTTCACTACGTGGTGACGCATGTGCGTCGACATTTTGTTCAAATGCGGAATGAGCCGCGTCGGTGGTCGGTCGCCGAGAGCAGACGACAGCGAAGCTGCGACTTGCTCCTGGTTCACGGTTATTTCGTTCCATGGCCAAACAATTGACTTGAGCTTTTGTCGTTTGACGGGAACTCGTTCGACGAGACGTTCCAAGCGTTCGAAGCGATCGTCGGCTGCTCCTACGCCGCGGGGTTCGGCCGTGTACTGGCCGCGAGGAATGGCCAGCAACGCGACACGCAGATCTTCGTCATCCAGCATTGGTATCAATGCCGCGGTCGATACGTTCAAATCGAGGTTATAGAGATGACGAGCGGCGATGTAGCGCATTTCGACGGACTTGGATTTCAGAAGCTCCTCTGTCTTAGGGATGCTGGCCACTGCGTCTTCGGTCGCGGCACACCATAGCGCTAAGAATGCGGCTTCGGGGTCCTCGCCTTTCAGAGCGGTTTCGCACGTAGCCGGGTTATCGAGAAAGTCGGCGAGCTGGCCGAGCATTTTTTTCATCACGCTGCCGCTCCCGGCCGCCCACAGGTGGCCGAACCAAACGTCGACGGCCCGAACCACGGCGCTGAACCGATAGAGATCGTGCTCTAAAATCAACCGCAGCATGCGGCGAAATGCTTCTGGGTGAGTGAAGTCGATCGTTTCCAAGATGGCTTGGCGAAGACCCTCCTGGCGCTGTGCCGCGAGTAGCGTCTTTTCAACGGCCTCCCAGGCTTCCGGTCGAGCCGAGAGTAAGAATGCGGAGTAAATGTGTCGGCCGGGCGCCCCGATTTCGTGTTGCCCGTTGAGCGACTCGGTGAGAATGCCGAAGATTTCTTCGGCTTCGCTATCGCGCTGGTCGAGCACCGTTGCAAGTAGAGACCCGACGCCGTTGCCAGGGTTGTGATAGTTGACCGTGAGATACGGCGCCCAGGTTGCGAGCCAACTTGTTGAGAGGACGTCGGCCGGGAACTGCTTGCCGATCGTCGCCATGACCAACATCCAACTCTGGATCGTGGGGGCGGCAAGCTTCGGCTGGCCCGGCGCGGAACGCCTTGCGACTGTAACCAATTTGATAGGGAACGGTTTTGAGTAGTTGCCAGGTCCGCTCCATAGCTGGAACAAGCTGCGGTGCAACGGCGTTGAAAAACTCTGCCCGCTGTTGCACTGGCAAGCGGTCGATTAAGCAGGTCGCCTCTCGTTTCAGAAGTTCGAGCTTTTGGATGCCGCCGGCGGATATGAGCGATTGCAGCTCACCGTCGGTGACTATACCATAAGCCAACTTCGCGAGTGGCGCGAGTTCTGCAGGCAGATTATTTAGAGCCGTTGAGATTCGATCTTCCGTAGCAGGCAATCGCCATTGATCTAGCCGCGCCTTGGCATCCTCGGCCTTAATCATCCCTCAACCCCCTGCGAGCAATGTCAACCTGACGAACGTGACGCGGCTATCGGGCTGTAGAAAAACCTGGCGGTCTAACTCCCGCTGCTGCTGGTCGTCGATGATCACCAAATAGATTCCATCTTCGAACGCTTGGCAGGCAACGGCCACCGCTTGGTCCTCTTCGACCTCTTGTAGCGGGACTTCCCTGCCGCCCATCTCGATTTTGCCTTTTTCCGCGCCTGCGGCGATTTGCCTGGCGGTCAGGGTGCGAAATACTTGGTGATCTTCCTGACGCTCGCGAAAGGCTTTCACCTCGGTGCGCACTACCTTGTCGATCAGATCGCGGAGCGTGACATCGTCTCCATTGCTCCATTCAGGCGGGACGGGAATCGACCAATCGGCAAACAGCGGCTTGCGCGCGCCAATTGCTTTTCCGCTAATCAAGAGTGAAGACAAGGTACATCCTTTGCGCAAAATCTTGCATCAGATTAGTTCAATTAGCTTCTAGCTTCGCCACAAATTGGGAGAGAGATGAGGAGCGCTATTCGGTCGAATTATAACTATTGCTCCGCAGTGCTGCCAATCTTATCCGGCAAAACGTGACAACGGCCGCCACTGATGCTTTCCGATGGGCTGGTAGCCGGGATGATCCGTCGGCATCGTAACGCCACGAGCAACAGGCAGAGCAGTTCCGATCAACAGTCCAAGACAACGATCCCGTGGCGATGTGGAGGGAACATTTTGTGGTACGAGGCTGCCGGCCTCAGAGCCGACAGTTAAAATGCACCGGCACTGTATTGGATGTTAAGAAAACGGTGGTTTATGAACCATCCAATGCGTCATTGAGTTAATGATACTTGCCATCCGGCCCGGCCTCGCCAAAGAAACCACAAGCGCCGCTCAGCACGCCCAAATCGGTTATCGACCCTTTGTTATAGAGGAATGCCACAGGTTCCCCGCCATTCGAGATGCCGGTAACTTGTCCGCCATCGTGGATTCCTTAGACAATCGTGTACTGATTGGCGTTCGACTCCCCCAACGTGCACAAGTCGAGCACTCCAAAAGAGGAACAAACGCAGCCTATCGCTCATCGCTGTCATTGTGTTAGCTGCACTTCGCGAACCATCGCGTTCGTGGCTGCTTTAGCTTGATGGCCTCGTGGCTATCCATCCGCGCAGGCATTGACGGAATCATCGTTTCTCTATTTCGAATACCGTAGATGATTCGACACGCATTTTGGACGATTCTGAATTCAATCATCAAGTTGTTATTTCATGGACATTCAGCTGCCCGAAAGTGACCGTGTTTGCGAACGACCGTACGCCAATCATGCCCTCGCCAAATGATTCGTCGTGGATGCTAATTAGAGGTTGCACATTGTGATCGAGCCACACGCGGATTTCAAATCCTTTTGCTTCAACTTGCAAGTGATGGTCCCTACCGGCGGAGATGGGTGCCGGTTCTTGTGTAATTGGGGTCCAGCGATTGTCCGATTTTCCAATCACCACGGAATTCGTTGAGGGTTCGATGCCGACGTAGTACCCTTTGTAATGATCGATTCCGATTGAAGGTTCACTCACACGAAACATGATTCCAGCATCTCCCGTGTTGCCGACGCGTAAACTTGCGCTATAACGCAGGTCTTTAAACCGAGCGGCCTCTACGATTGCTTTGGCTCCTTTTACAAGGTGCAGCTGTCCTTCCCGCAGAGAGCCGCCGCGATAGATTAGCCAATCATCGATATGTTTGTCTGCGAATCGGTCCTTCCAACTGTTCCTGTTTTCATGCCCCGCACCAAGCACCGGAAAGTTTGTAATGCGTAACATTTGAGATCCGAAGGGGACAAGCTCAATCGTTTCCGATTCGTGGTCGGACGCTACAGGCGATAACGGCGGGTCGAGCGCGACGAGACCGTCGGCACGGAGCTTCCAGTTGTCGAGCCTTCGCGCTTTGATTTTTAGAGTTGAAGGTGGACTGCCGGTCTCAAACGGACTCTTCTTGAACTGCTTACGGATCACCTCGACAGTCGCACCTGGCGTGTCTTCGTCGATGTCCAGGGCGAAATTCCACGGCGTCGGCGAAGTCACTTCATAAGACTCAAATCCCGGGTTATGGCCCTTATCGATAACTTTCCACTCTTCTCTCATGGCCAGTGCGTATACCAGCGGACCACATCGCACGGACACTGCGTTGTTCGCCGTGCGTAGAGTAGTTACGGGCATGGGAAACGATATTTCAACTTTGTCGCTCTGAGACCATGACCGATCAATTACGGTGAAGTGGCCGGGTTGTAATTCGGCATGCCGATCGCCGTTTACAGTTACCCTTGGCTCCTTGCACCACGCGGGGATGCGCAGGTGCAACGGGAATTGACTCCGCTGGGCAACGTGGACCGTTAGCGATAGGGATTCTTCAAAGGGGTAGTTGGTGTCACAAGCGATTCGGACTTGCTGGCCGCGGCCGACTTGGGCGGAGACTTCAGACGGGACGTACGCGAGAATGGCTAGACCGCCTGTTGGAGTAGTCGCCCACGCGTTTTGCGTTAACTTGGGCCACGCCATATGAAGGTTGTAGCAACAACATGGGCAACCAGAGCGCGGCGCTGGCGTGCGGGCATCGGCGTAGTCGATTTCGTAGCCGACTGAGCCCAATCGAGCCGAGACATTGTTCGCCAACGTGTAATACACATGCTGGCGAAATGGCTTGGACAGAGCGGCGGGCAGCGCGTTGAAAGCTAAGAGTTCCAACTCATCGCCGATTGCCACATCGCCCAGAATTCTCATAGCTGTTTCACAGCTCAACATTTTCTCGGCGATAGCGCACAGCTCGACTCCTTCGACGGACGATCGGCCCGAGAGAAATTCCGTGCCAGTGTTTATTCCAAACGTCGTTCCGTGATCGGCCGCCAGGTGGCTGATGGCAGCCTGAAACGAATCGCGATCGGCTTGCAATTGCGATCGTTGCCAATAGACGACAGGCGCTTTCAGTGCCTGAGCAACGTTTACGGCGTGTTTGGGATGGAAGTCGTTCGGATAGTGGAGGAAAAGATTGTCCGTAAAGATTTCCCGCCAGGGATACGCCTGAGCATAGAGCAGATCGGTAAGTTGCAGCAGCGACTCTTCGCCCGTGCGGTTGTACAGCCAAAAGATTGTATCGATTTCGTCGCCGGCCCGCGCCTTTCCCCACTCTTTTAGCGGGCGTTTAGGCAATTCCTGTTGGAGATGTGCGTAGTAACGCGCCAAGAAGCGAGGGATGCGCTCATCAGCAGTGGCTTCGAAATAGTCGCGCAACATATAGTTGGCGACCATCCGCGGCCACCAGTCGTCGTTGCGTGGGCCATATAAACCATCGGCTCGCTGAGACGCAAGAATGGCCTCGACCCAAACCGTAGCTTTTTGTTTCAGCTCATCGTCATCGAGTGTGAAAGCCAACGGCACGAGGCCCTTAGCGTAGTAGGGCCCTTTTTCCCAGTCTTCGCCTGCGGCTAGTTGCGGATTCAGCCAGGCGCTCGTCGAATGGTCCAAACCTGGCAGTACCTCTTCGGCGTGGCCGGTGAGGCCGCTCCGCTGGAGTTCCAGTTGAGTTTGCAACCAGCCGCGCTCGCACGGCACCTAATGGCAAAGGAAGAAATGGCACCTGGCCGAGCGGGCTGCGCTGCGAGATCGCTTCGCGAGAAGGCGGAAATTGTGTGCTAGTAGAGATGACAGCTGCGGAATTTCCCGTCACGAAGAGTGCGGCTGCGCTTGCAGCGGAAGCACCGACAAACGTGCGGCGTGTAATGGCACTCTTAGTGCGCCGCAAATTGTTGCGTTTCTTCGGCATCGATTTTTCCGGAAATTAACGTCCGACCACGGTCGTTACTTCGACTCCGATTCGAGCGTGGCGAATCCAACATCGATATACTGACCGCCACCCGTTTGGTGGCAGTGGACGGATAACGTATTTCCTTTTGCCGTCAATGTTTTCAGGGCCGCGGGATCGATTCGCAGTTGCCCATAATCGGTCGAGTATCCTTTGGCGCGCTGGGCGAGCACGCCATTGATATAGATCTCAGCGTCTTCATCGTGATGGACGTGAAGCCGCAACGACTGGTTTGCTTTTTGCGGTAGATCAAAAGTGCGGCGGAGCCAGATATCGGATGAGTTCCAGGTAGTTCCAACGCGGGCACCCGGTGTGTCTGCCGTGCCGAAACCGGATTGACCTTGTTGCCAGGCCGAGTCATTGAAATTGGGTTCATACCAATCCTGTGCCGGTGCTTGGTGGTGAAGCGCCACGCAACGGGCGACGAATCGGCAGTGCCAATAACCTCGGCCACCTTCACTGGCCGCGGTAATGGCGCGTAGTTGCCGGCCTTATCGTGACTTCGGCCTGCCCACTTTTGCCACAGCTCGGGCTTTTGCAGCATTTGCATGAATACACCGCCAACGACCGGTCTCGCCGTAAACCCGACCTTCTTAGCTGTTTTGGTGTCGTACCAATCGGTCATTGGCGAGCGGTCGGGCGTGTTGCTCAAAAATTCGTAGACGGGGTGTACAAGGGAGGCCATATCGTCCGAGTTGTGAGTTAGCGTAGCGGTCCACAGAGTCCAGTCGAGCTTCGTGTAATCCTTTCGATTGTCGAGTGGGAGGCCGAACCGATTTTGGATACGACGGTAGTAGGCCATTTCTTTCTGCGTTACCTCGGCTGGGAAAAGGTGAAGGCCAAGGACGCTGTCCCACACGAGGTTGTATTTCTGACTCCAAGTATTGGGCTTATTGAACGCGAGCCGGAAGTGGTCGCCGTCGTCGGCTTCTTTGACCCAGCGGACTGCAAACTCTTCCGCGACTTTACGAAACTCGGCCGCCTGCGCATGGTCGCCACGCAAATCGCACAGTTGTGCGTACGCACCTAGACCGCAGATCGCCTTCGCAGAGAGATTCACGTTGTGCGCGAGGTGACCGGCGAAGTCGTCGGTGCAGAGCTGGTTGGCGGGATCGAAGCCCTCTTTCTTCAGGTAACTGGCCCACTGTTCGAGTCGCGGCCAATAGCGATTGGCGAAGTCGGCATTGCCATCGAGATGGCCGATAGCGGCCATCAAAATCAGCAGGTTACCGCTCTCTTCAACGGGCATTTGATTTTCTTCGGTTCGCTCGCCGCCACCGTAAACCTGACCATTTGCTTGCGGATAGGTACCCAAGTCGTGGGGCGCAAACGGAAACTTCCAGCGGTCGCTGTTGGCATACTCCATAAACGGAGCAACAAAAGACTTGGTCAGCGCGGGGCCGAACAATAAGAACTGCGGCGCCATCGGGTAGAAAACGTCGGACGTACTAATGCAACCATTCGAATGATTCTCTTTGCAAAACTGCATCGGTCGGCCATTGGCATCTGCCACGAACTTGCCAGCGGCGAAACATTGGCGATAAGCCAGCGTGGCGATCGCCACATACTCATCGCCGCCCGCGGCAACGAGATCCCGTGTGAGTTCGCGGTCGAATTCGTCGCACGCGGCGAGCAGTTTCTCGCGGTCTCGAGCAGCATCGGCGAGAAGCGATTGGGCATCAGCGCCATTGCGTCGCCAGTACGGCTTTAACTGGCTGCCCATGTATTCGATCGACAGCAAGTCGTCATATGCCAGGACTAACCAACGCGTTTGTGGTTGTGACGAGAGCTTCGGAATCGCGAACATAATTGCGCCGGCGAGATGGTCGCCCGGCGTTGGCTCTCCTTTATAGGCTTCGGGCAGCGATTTTCCTTCGACGAATCGCTCGCGCTGCTCCTCGGGTGCGTAGATCGAGTAGGAAGCGACTTCGTTTTTCGGGGCGGCCACGTAGAGGTAACCCCAGTCAATGCGCAAGTCGTCACCCTTAGCCTCAAGCACCGGTTGGTCTGTCGAGCCTAGTTTCACTGCGACTAAGTCGCTGGGGTGGACAACCTCGCCCGAGACCTGCTGGTCAGGCTGATTCACCGTCAGCTCGGCAGATGCCTGGAAAAGGATCTTTACGTCGTGAGGTTTTGAATCGGTCGATTTAGCGTCGAAGGTGACGTATGTGATTGGCCGGCAGAGAGTGTCAATATCGCTGGGCAGCGCTGGGGTGGTGAATCGAACCGTCAAATTGATTCCGCTGCCGGCGAAATCGCAAATGGTTTGGGTAGGAGTAATTATCGAGCGAACCTGTTCAAGCGCAGGAAGTGTTTTCGGTTCGTCGCCCAGGAAACGGTAGGCAGTTCCGTCGACCGAGGCGATACCCACAAGCCGATGCGGTTTTCCGGTCCAGTGTGTGGTCGCCTTGTCTGTTAATTTGTTGCCCGTGGACCACACGCTGAAGTAGGGATCGCATGTGACTAACGGTGTTGCGGGCGCCGGAAGGTTCGCGACCCGCGGCTGCGCCGCGCACGTGAAGTTGCGGACAATAGAGCTGTCGCGATCGACAAATATCGAAGGCCTGTTTGGGATCTAGTTCTGAAACGCATTGTTTTCAGCCCCGGCTAAGAGTTTTCGATTTCATTGTTGGAATTAGATATCTCTGCGACGGCAGGATCTACTTGCTGCAAAACAAAAGGTAGTGCCGACGGCCAAAGCGAGCGCGGTCGGCTCCGGCACCATCGCTAATTCGGCGAGCGATCCTGAACCATTAGTAACGAGATAAGCGTTTTTAAATAGTTTCAGATCGAAATAGTCGACGTTGCCATCAAAATTCAGATCGCCCCGCATAAACGCATCTCGCTGAGTCAGAAGCGCGGTACTCGTTCCCGCGTTTGCTACGAATATCTGCCAATCTGCAAGGCTTGTGATTCCATCGAGATTCAGGTCGGCCGACGTACCGGCCGCGGGAAGCGCGCTAATCGAGACATCGAGTCGATAGAACTGGTTGAGATCCTGCTTTTCGCGTACCCGAACGAGATAGTCGCCAGCCGATGTTAGCTGCTGTGCTCCGATCACTTCTGAGGCACCGAAACCGCCCGTATCCACGGTCTTGATCAGTGAGATCGTGGGACTCGTCCTGTAGAAGTCCAAGATAAGGTCGCTTTGAGCAGCCGCATTGAAAGTACCCTGCGCTGTAGTGATGTAAGTTGGCCCGATGGGCGTGAGTTGGATATTCGCAAACGAATTGCCAGACACGGAAAAGCGAAACCAATCCACGTCGCTCGTACCATCGATTCCCAGCCAATCGTGGTCGAGTTGGTTAACCACGGAATCGGTGGCGTCCAAGCCCACGGAGACATGGCCGGATGAGTTCAGCGCGCCGAGCTGTGTCGCACTCACGGGTGCATTGTTACCGCCGCCGCGCTCTTCCGGATCGCCGTACAGTCGATTGACGGCATAAACGTCGTCAAACTGCAGGCCCCAGATATCCGTGCGAAGGCCGGGCTCCATGACCGCATGCGCGGAATTGTTGACAAACTCCGAGTGCCCGAGGCCGACGCCGTGGCCCGTTTCATGAATCACGAGGTTTCGTAGCCCCGGTTCCGTGGAGAAATACGAGCCGACGGTGCCGTTTGTCTCGCGGGTTGTATCGATTCGCATATCACCGGCATCGGGAAAGGTGTTATCCGCTAAAGCACCGCCTGGCGTGCCATCGATGTTTTCACCACCGATTCGAATGTCGCCGAACATTCCCGTGCTCATCCCAGACGCATCTTGCTCGGGCACGTAAGTGAGTGTCACTCCCGAAACGCGAGCGTACTGAGCGTAAGCGTTGTTGATTACTGACCACCAGGGTCGATTGGTGAAATCGGGCGTGCGCTGTGCCGCGGAGACGTTCCAACCGTCGTCGAGAAACTGAACCAGTTGGCTATTAGCCGAGCGATCGTAACTCTTGCCGTCGGGAACGACGCTCCAGCGAAGATTTACGGGGTCGCCGCGCTGCAGATTCCCGCCATCGAGCTGCGTTGCCGACCAGCGATTTTGGATGTCGAACGCCGACGCAGGCGAAGGCATTCCAAAGACGATATGAAGCGTCACCAAAGTTGATGCGCCGATAAGCCTTGCGGCTGCATTCAGCATGGCACGTTAGTTCTTTGGTGCCGCGGGACCAGAAATGGCAAAATCGAATGTCTGTGCACCGGAACCAAGATCGACTTCTTTGTTGTTGCCTTCGGCTTGATCAGCGATGTAATCGGCCGCTTCCGAAACGTGCGCAGTTCTTGCCGGCATTCGCATAAGCTTCGGCGGAAGTTGAGTAATGGTTGATTTTTTTCCGGCCGACGATAATGGCAGTGTAGTGCCCGGGCTTCGCTTCCTCGATCGAGTACTTGCCATCGGTAATTGGCCCAGCAACAGTTTGGCCGCTGCCCTTGGGGCTGAATGAAATGTAGCCATTCTCGACCGGGGTTGCGTTGTAGGTCACCTTTCCAGCGATCGATGTTTTCTTCCCGCAGCCACTGATCGCGATGATGGCTAGAGACAGGCTCACATAAAACAGTCGATACATTGTCGATCGCTCCCACAAGAATCTCGCTTCGATTGATTACTAAGCGGCGGCTTCTTACTGACCACTAGTAGAATCGGACAATCCGCGAGTGCCTAGGGCACGCCAGACGTCAGTTGATATATCGTTCGTGACGAAGCGCACTGTCGCGTCAGCAAACGCCGCGTTCACGCCGCCCGGATGTTTGCTACGGGCGAACGAAGTTGCGGCACGACCGCCCGGCGCACCGGCCCCGGGGTGACCGCCAATGGATGAACAGGGTTCGATGTACTCGTTATCTTTCGGAACCAGGTCGTTTTGTGGGCACGGCCCGACGATGGCGTCCGGCGAACTCGTATTAGGCGTCTCGGCGGCAGAGAAGAGACCTCCGCCCATGTTGCCATAAATCGTGCTGCCGATCGGACCACCCCAGTCGGTTACGTGCGGAACAATGCATTCGGAAACCAGAAGTGTATTGGAAGTTCCATCGGTGAAATTCGATAAGCGATTCGGAGGTACCACCGGATCTGTATATTGGCCGCCTTTTGCTGGTCCTGCAACCCTGACGCCGAACGAGCCGATCAGCGCGTTGCTATCGATGGTATTTAGTAGAGTTACCGTCGCGGCAGGGGTTTGAGAGGGCAACGCCGGCCGGTCGCCGTACATTCCGCCGGCTCCAACACAACCGCGATAGTTGGCACGCCACAGACCGTAGGCTGCCGTACTCATTTCGTTTGGCACCGGCGAAGTGTCGCTCGGGCAGTAGTAAACGGGTATCTGGGTATGGCGCGCGGTGCGAAGGCGAACATCGTCCCCGATCGGCCCGTTGGCTGAGGGGGCCGTTCCCGGGGTGATCAATTTCGAGTCGGATATCGTCCAGTAATTGTCGTAAACAGCCTGCTCTTCGATGTGTGGCAGGATGAACTCCGTCCAAGTGTACGTGTCCCAGTAATTGAACTTGCGGCCAGGTGGCAACATGTTCTTTGCGGACTCGTAGGTCAAACAGGCGGTCGCCAGATTCTTCATCTTATTCACGCAACTCGAACGGCGAGCCGATTCGCGCGCCGCCTGAACGGCCGGCAAGAGAAGGGCAACTAGAATGCCGATGATCGCAATGACCACGAGCAATTCAACCAAGGTGAAGCCTCTCACTTTGCGTCGCATTGTGGTGCACTCAACTGACAATATGGGGACGCGGCATGCTTTCCAAGTTATCGTCGGCTTGAACGAACTGGTCCAGCGCGACGCCAAAGAATGCCGCCAACGGCTTTCAAAATGGCGAACAAGACCGGCAAAGTGAAGAGACTTCATCGAGACACTCCTCGCATTGAGTGCTAATGCATCTTGGCCAGACGGCCTTCTAATCTGCGTATTAGGATTCATGCCCGATCTCGAATCGCGACGGTATCGAATTAAAAACTTCTTTCCGCACCGCCGGTGTGCTGCCCCGCACATCGACGGTGACGGAAAGTTTCAGAGCGGATCACGAATCAACGCGCGGCAACAATAATGACGTCCTCCGGCTCGCGCTCACTAGCACGAACGACAAGCCGAGCAGCGCCATCACCGACGGTTCAGGCACTGCTGCCGAACTTCCGGCGCCCGACCCCGGCTTGTTGAAGTTTGATCTCCAAATGCCGTAATCGGCTTGATCAACCGTGCCGTTATTGTTTCCGTCGGCAGCTAGACCGGCTCCCGATTGGCCTAACGTGTTTCGCCACAGAACGTAATCAGCCGCGTCCACGACGCCGTTGTGGTTGTAATCGCCAGCTAAGGTGGCGCCGCCGATATATGTGACGGGCGCGGTGATGATCCCGCCCCCGAGGACACCGAATTTGAAAACCAGGTCGCCGTCCAAGCTGCCAAACGTCGAAGTATTGTAAGCATTGCCAAGATTCAATGTGGCGTTTGGCGCCAGAGTTGAACCGGCCGAGCCGAGGAATAGTTCGATGAGCTGGTTGGCGTTGGAGCCGCCGGCTTGGTCCCAACCTTCACCGGCGGAATCGCCAGCGATAGATCCCGCGTCGGGACCATCGATTGCGTTGTAGTTCTGAGCATCGAGGCTCGACCACGTATTTGTTTTCAGCGCGCCGCCTGCACTCGTGATGCTGTAATACTCGAGCTTGACGGGCTGCGATTCATTATTCTTCAGTGTGATGGCGCCGGTCGTTTTGTCCACTTGGATCGAAGGGATTTGGGTGGCGCCGACAATATCTGGCCCGAACACCGTATCGGCCAACGCTTCCTGTGCCGTCAATGCATGGCTGTAGACGCGGAGTTCATCGTACGACGCCGCGACAAGAGAATCTGGCCACTGTGACTTACCGAGCCAGACGTTGACATCGCCACCGCTGTTGTCGGCACGCTGGAAGGTTTTGAGATTTAAGTTGGCGGCCATCGGCGACGTTCCCATGAGAGCACCGTTGCGATAAACGGTGACGTTGCCCGGCATGCCGCCCGATTGATCGAAGACGGCGACGATGTGTTCTTTGCGTCCAATCGCAAGATCAGTACCATCGCCTGCGCCGGCGTCATCGACCCACCCTTCCGGTCCGCCGTAGGAGTTTGTGGTCACGCGAAAGTCGTTTCCCTGCCCACCGTCTCCCGTGCGGGGAATGATTTGGACATAAGGCTGGTCGTCGTTACAACAGTCGGAGGCGTTTTCACCATTGATGCTGTTACCGGCGCTAAATGCCGCCGCCCAATCTCGATTCGCCTGCATCGTAATCCACATTTCGACGCTAACTGAACTGGTAGTCCCGGCCGCTGCTGCGCTGGAAACAAGCCCGTTCGGCAAATCGAGATAGGCGCCAGTCGTGCCGGGATTTTGCGAACCTTCGCCAGTGTTCGCGAGAATTAATTGGCCCCCTGCGAAACTGCCGTTCGTGCCGATCAAGGTCCCATTTTTTCCACCCACCGAGTCGGTGGCGTCCGTGGTGAAACTGTATCGATCACGCAACGCCGCGACGGCATTCGTGGCCGTAAAAACTGTCGTAACCATCGTGGCGATGATCAGCAGCGAAGTAGACTTGAGATTAGGCCTGAACATTTATGTTACTCCGAATTGAAGTGGCTTATCTTGTGTTCTCGACGGAAAAGTCAACGAAGTTATTGTGGAGCGTTTGGAATCAGCGACGACGGAAGCCGCTCACGAGCGCTGTCGCGATTAACGAGATCAACCATGTCGCCGGTTCGGGAACGCTGGTCATTGCTTCGAAAGCGCTGCGCCGTGGGCGGCGTTGTAATCGGTCTTGAACAGCACAAAGTCGCTGTAGTCGTTTTTGAGGTCACCATCGAGATCGCCTTGCAAGTAGGCGGCAACTGGCAACTGCCCGGTAAAGCTCTTTCCCGCGTTGGCAAAGAAGATTTGCCAATCTGCTACGGTGATTTGGCCATCGCCATTCAGGTCGCTACGAATTGGAACTGCGCCCGTGTATTCGACGAGACCGCTTCCAGTTGCGCCGCCGTTTAGCGTATACGTGAACGCGAGATCGCCGGCAAAAGGCGTGCGGTACCAGGCCGAACCGATTGACTTCGAAGTTCCGCCGGCAATCGTGCCACCATCGAGCACGCCACTCGTGACGCCCTCGCCGATGTTGGTCGACGTGAGCGAACTGGTCGTCCAAGTTCCATCCGGATCAAACGTATTGCCCGAATCGATTGACGTCCACCCAGTGATGTTAAGCTGGCCGCCGGCGGACGTGATTGAGTAGTTCTTGAGGTTAAACGGCGAGCTAGGTCCTGCTGGGTTTGCAAAAGTTATGACCCCCGTCGTGCGATCTACTCGCAACACGGGCAGAGGCACCGGGTCCGGTCCGGTGTTGAACGACGCAGTCACGTCAGCCTGTGTGAGCGCGTTATTGTAGATGCGAAGCTCATCGTATCGAGCCGCGACGAGTGCATCCGGCCACTGCGACCGGCCCAGCCAAATATTCTCGTCGCCACCGGTGAAATCAGCACGGGCAAAGGTCGTGAGATCCAAGTTGGGCGCCATCGGATTGGTACCCATCAAACTACCGTTGCGGTAGACAGTGACGGTTCCCGGAAGCCCCGCATGTTGGTCGAGTACCGCGACGATATGCTCTTTCACGCCGACTTGGAGATCAGTGCCGTTCCCCGCGCCTTGATCGTCCACGAAGCTTTCGGGCAGCACCGTAGGAATTCGTCGTAAAACGAACGTCGTTGCCTTGACCAGCGTCGCCGGTGCGGGGGATTAACTGAATGTAAGGTTGGTCGTCGTTGGGCCCGTCAGAATGATCTTCGCCACCAATGCTGTTGCCGGCCGTGAACCCGGCGGCCCAGTCGCGGTTCTGAAGCATGGTGATCCAGAGTTCGACCGAGACCGAATTCGTCCCGCCGCTCAGCGCGGCGTTCGAAATCAAGTGGTTGGGTAGGTCCAGGTAGGCGCCGGTAGTGCCAGGATTCTGCGAGCCCTCACCCGTGTTTGCGAGAACGAGTTGACCATTTGAAAAGCTGCCATTGGTGCCGAACAGCGTACCATTCTGGCCGCCTATGCTGTCATTTGCGGTGCCGTCATTGAACGTATACTTATTCGTAATGACCGCGAACGCTGGGCTCGCGATAAGCACAAACATGCTGGTCGTGCACAGCAATCGCACGAGGTTGAAATTGCCTTGCCTGAAAAGCGAACTCATTGAGAATCCTCCCGCTGGTTGACTTGTGTCTTCAAATCATGGACCTCAGAAATCAATAGGTAAATCAACAATACGAAGGGTGCGATGAACAGACCGATGCAGTTCGTTTCCCAAAGCGATATCTTTGAGTGGACATTCCAGCGACAACGCCCGCTACGATCAAATAGAGCGCGGTGGGTTCCGGAACGCTTGCAAGCATCGCTTCAAAGGAGCCCGCGCCGTGTGCGAGCGTATAGTCCGCCTTGAACAGTTTGAAGTCGTTGTAGTCGTTGTCGCCGTCAGCATCTAAGTCGCCACGGCCGTATGACTGCGCTTTGCTAAGTCCGGCCATACTCGTTGCCGCATAGGTTGTGAAAACACTCCAGTCGGCTGCGGTAATGGTTCCGTCGAAGTTCAAATCGCTGCGTGAAAATGGAACTCCGCCATTGCCGGTGAAGGCCATGCTCGCATTTACAACGGTATTCGCACTGTTTACTAGCGAAACGAACAAGTCTTCGGTTGGCGAGGGAATCCAGCCGCCCGTAGGCGAGAGGATGATTTGTTGGCCGACTGCGAGCGTGCCTGGATCGCCGGCCGACGATTCACTGAAGAGCGCATGATTTCCGGCGGCGGACGTAATCGTCCAGTTATTGTTGTTATCAACCGATTGATCACCGCTCAGGTCGTAGTGACCGGTTATCGGCGTGAGCGAACCCGGTGCAATAGCACCCGTTGCGGACGAGATCGTGAGCGACTTCAACGAAATGGCCGCGCCCGTATTGTTGGTCAGCGTAATCGCACCAGTGTTGCGGTTAATCACCGCGCTCAGCGCACTGCCCGGAACGATACGGAAAATTTCTCCCTGACCAAGTGCGGGAAAGAAACTATCGCCGAACTTGATCATGTAAAGATTGCCTGAGTTGTCCTCGGCAAACGAATTGACGAACTGGATGTTCTCGCCCCCGCCTACGGAGGCTTCAAACGCCGTCGTATGGTTGGTCAAATTCGTCAGGTTGTTGCCGTTGTAGGCAGATGGACTCGTGGCTGTATTGAACACGCCTGAATAAACGTTGCCGTTTACGAAATCAGAGAAGAAGTATCGACCTTGTAGTTCAGGAACAGGTCCGCGGTACACATAACCACCAACGATTGTTGACCCGGTGATCGCCGACGGATGAGGCAGCGTAACGCCCGAGTTATGTACGTAGTCAAAAAATGGATTGATATCGCCAGGCGATCCTGGCCCGCCGGCCGAACTGCCTTGCGTCGCGATCGTCCCTTCGCGACTTGTCCAGCCAAAATCGAGCGGCGCAGCTGGCGGCGACGTGAACGTGCTTGCCGGAATGAAGTCAGCTTCTTCGACCGAGTTGAAACCGACGTCACCGATGTAAAAATCACCCGTGCTGCGGTCAAAACTTGTGCGATAGGGGTTACGAAGCCCCAGCGCTACCACGCTCATGCCTGCATGCGTTGCGTCTGACGCCGGTGTTGGAAAACTCGCGTTCAGGTCGATTTTCAACAGCTTGCCGTAGATAGAAGTGGGACTCTCAATAAGGGCTGGATTGAATTGCGGTTGATCGGCCTGCGTTCCGCCGTCACCCGTGGTGAGATACAGCTCATTGCTATTCCCGCCCGGTCGGAAAAACGGCTGATTGATCGTGTGGAACACGTTTGCCAAGTTGCTGTACTCGACCAACCGACGCTGAAACTGCGGCACGCCGCTCACGGTTTTGTATTCGTCGAGCCGGTTGTCGCCGTTAACATTGCTAGTGACGTAAAACAATCCGTTCGACTGATAGTTAGGGCTGAACGTCATGGACAGCACGCCGCCGTCGGACGTTATTTGCCCGGTGAGATCCAAAAACGTGCTCAGCGTGTGTGTCTGCAAATCGAACTTGCGAATCCGTCCCAGGTCGGATGCGGAATCCGCACGCTCCACGACGTATAGCGATGTCCCGTCGCCGGGCGCTTGAGTCATAAATGTCGGTTGGTTCAGCCCGTTTACGACGCGTTCGACAGTGTATGCCGCTTGCGAAGCCGTAGTTCTTAAGCTGGCAATCACCAAACTCATTGCAAACGAATGAAGTAATCGTTTTCTAATCAACACGATGCTGCCTCTTCGAGTTCCCGATTACTGACTGGATCCCCACTTAGCTAACTCACCAACTGCAATGGATAAACGAGAGCCGGCGATGCATCGTCGAACTAGAAAAACCACCGCAGGCTCTCGTCTCCACGATTTGATGTTTGCTCCCCCAAGCCACAGTGGCTCGGCTATTCAGCCCAGCCGCCTCGGCCGGGCTTAGTCCCAACATGCGCCAGCGGCTTAAGCAGCTCGTCGACGCACAATGAATCCTCCCGTCGCGAAAATCACTAATGTCGCCGAACCCGGTTCAGGAATGGCGTTAGGTCCCAATTGGAAATCAGTGAGCGCCTGGGTTGCCGTAAGCGCGGAGTTGTAAATCCGTAGTTCGTTCACGCTGGCCGCTAAAAGGGAATCCGGCCACTGCGAACGTCCGACCCAAATGTTGTTATCGCCGCCCGTGTTGTCCGCTCGCAAAAACGTCTTCAGGTCCAGATTGGCTGCCATGGCAGAGGTACCCATCAAGGCGCCATTGCGATACACGGTGATTGTTCCCGGCAGGCCACCCGATTGATCGAATACAGAAACCAAGTGTTCCTGCTGCCCAAGCGCCAAATCGGTGCCGTCGGCAGGGCCCAAGTCGTCGACCCAACCTTCTGGACCTCCATAGGAATTGCTCGTGACTCGGACATCGTTGCCCTGTCCGCCGTCGCCAGTGCGAGGAATGATCTGAACGTACGGTTGATCATCGTTGCAGCAGTCAGAAGTATTTTCGCCATGGATACTGGTGCCGGCGGTGAACGCCGCAGCCCAGTCGCGATTTGTTTGCATTGTGATCCACATTTCAACAGTTACCGCGCCACCTGGAGTCGCACTGCTCGATATAAGCCCGTTCGGTAAATCCAAGTAAGCACCTGTTGTGCCGGGGGTTTGTGATCCTTCGCCCGAGTTCGCCAAAATTAGCTGACCGCCTGAAATACTGCCGTTGGTTCCGACCACCGTGCCGTTTGCTGACCCGATCGAATCGTTCGCCGTGCCATCGTTGAACGAGTAACGATGAGTCAGTGCTGCATCCGCCGACGAGGCGAGCAACAATGCCACGCAGGCCCAGGCCCAAGGATGTCTCTTCATCAGATCTACTCCTCAAAAACAGGGGAAACAGAACCTATGGAGAATCAAGTTCGAACCTCTAAATCCCAAGTTCCTCGATCACGAAAATTGTTCGCCGTAACTACTCCGTATACACAATCAAATTGACTTCCCTCGGTTACGCCGCCAGCTTCACCTCGACCGCCGAAACCGACGCAGCAGGAAACTCCCACGGCTTCTGCGGCGAAAGTTCCCGCTCAACCGTCTGCATTACCGAATCGCTGTTGAGCTCGGAAACTTCCACCATCGGGTCATCAGCGATCGTAAACGCTCGACAGCTATCAATCTGCATTCCCTCGATTCGTGCTTGTGCCGCCACGCTTCGTTCGCGGTCAGTGTTCACCACATGCAGGTGAAGCATCTGACCTACCCGGCTGCCAACCACGTCCAGCTTGGCGTCAGCGGTTACTGATATCGCATGCGTGCCGATGTGAGCTCGGTAAAGTTGCATCACGCGGGCCACCGGCATCAGATACGCTTTGCCGTGCGGCACGGGGATCATGAGTGCATTCACCTGCCAGCGCGTGCCGCAGAAATCGGCAGCCGTAGCAATCTTCAGCACATCACCGTGGCGCTCGTGGCAGTTCAGCATTCGGCCGTAGGCAACGCCCGTCGCCCACGTCGACATCACGTCGCAACGATTGCGTCCCGGCACGGTAAAATGGCATTCCGTCAACGCGAGTGCGCCTGTTCGCTTTCCGAGACTATCACGAACTTCGCGAATCTTACGATCGTGGATTTCCCACGCCGCCATCAAGCATTCCCAAGTCGCTGCCGGGTCACACCGATATTGTTCGCCTGCAAGGACGGGCTTCTTCGGCCGATCCGGGTTGAACATGTGATGAAACGCCAGCATGTCGAAATGGTCACTCGCTTCGTCGTACATTCGCGGCGCCCAACCAGAATCGCCCCACGCGATGATTTTGATCGTGGGATCTACTGCCCGCATCGCTCGAGAAAACTCGACCGTTTTGCGAATGGCGGTGTCGACGTCGAATCCGCGACTGTCGTACGATGTTTCGTTGCCCAATTGCCAATATCGAATTGGCATTGGATCTGCGTGGCCGTTTCCGCGCCGTTTAGCATTTTCCCGGTCGTTGCAATAAGCAACCCAATCAGCCGCCTCGCGCGCATCACCCCACCGCATACGTCCATCGGCTTCGCGAAACTGCTTCCGACCATCCCCCTCGAAATTCACACACATGAGCGGTTCGGCGCCAACCCTGTGGCAGAAGTCCACGAATTCCGCAGTCCCAACTTGATTTGACTCTCGTCCTCCCCACATCAAGTTCAGCATTGAAGGCCGTTTATCCCGCGGACCAACACCTTCACGCCACTTGTAGTAGTCTGTAAATATTCCGCCCCACCGTACCATCGTGGGAGCAAGCTGTTTTGTGCGCTCGACGACATCGTCCCGCCAGACATTCCGCTGTTGATCCCACGCCGCCTCAACCGAACTGTCCGTAACGCCGAGTGGCTCCATGAATTGCTCGAACAAATACGGCGATAACTCGTAAGCGGGAGTAGGATCAACGTGAATCGTCTCGGTATTCGACGACGCGTCTTGATCCCGGACAGCCGCTCGAAGCGCGCCAGCCGAGATGATGCCGGTGCTTCCGGCAGCGGCCATCGTCTGGATGGCCTTGCGGCGAGTCATCCTCGGTAGTGTCATACGACGTACAAAGAGGGGCAAAGAGAAGCGCTTTGCCTCCCTTCAGAAACTGAGCGTTGCGTTGATCGTGCGAATTCTTCCCGTCTCACGTCCGCCGAATGGCAAACGCCGCCTCATCTCGCTCCAACGCGCAAGCTAGTACCAGTTCCAAATGAATTTGAACTGGTGAAGCGCCTGTGCAACCAAAATTACAAATACCTGCTTCTTTCCCAGCAGGTAAGCGCCATTCACGTCGAAAGATGCCGGAGCCGGGGTCGTTAAACCCACTCTTCTCCACAGCCTTCAACCGTAAATGGACTGCTGCTAACGCCGAAAGGCATCCGAATCGTTGAAAAGTTTTCGGAACCGTCCGCCCTCGGTCAGCATATATATTCCGAAACTGACCGTGAAGTAACGCGATGAGCTCAAATTTTTTGGCAAACTCTCTGGGTGATCTGCGGCTCGCAGCAGCCTTTGTCCGTTAGGAACGCAGAAAGTTAGTTGGTCGCAAGATTTTGTGTTACCTCCAGTCCAGTTTTGGCATAGTATCACAAGGGACGATCTTCTCGCCTCAGGCCGCTACCATACGGTTGGGGACAGGCGCGGCGTGCAAAGTTTTGCGTGGCCGCGCATTTCTGTCGCACTGACCGGCAGCGACGTACGCAGGTGGTGGGTGTTCGGTTTTCGTGTCACACCATGGATTCGGTATCAGCAACCGGTCCATTTTCGAAAGATGGGGGCTACAAGCTCATCGTGCGGGGAACGTTCGGTGTAAGCGTCTTTCAGGCGGATACCCATGGAATCAACGTGCAAAATCGACGCCGATTCTCGCGACAGCTTTGTTCAAGAGTTAATTGCCGCGCAGCCCTGGCTGTTCAGTTATTTAGTGACACTGCTTGGAGATATTCACGATGCCGACAATGTTCTGCAGGAAGCGAATATGCATTTGTGGAGTAAGGCAGATGTCTTCCAACCAGGCACGAACTTTCGTGCTTGGGCTCGCGAATTTGCATACCGTTGTGCGCTGTCCTTCGCGCGAGATCGCAAACGTGAGCGTCTCATCGTCGACTTCAGCCTAGTGGAGAACGTTATCTCGCAGACGGATGCGCTCGAAGTCGATCCCAAACGTGTAGCATTAAGGCACTGCCTTTCGGAATTGGACGACCGCAGGCTCGAGCTATTGCGAGAGCGCTACCGAGACGAAACGCCAATCTCAGCGATTGCCGAACGGCATCAAAAAACAGAGGCTGCCATCAAAATGAGCCTCCGCCGCGTTCGCATGGGGCTTATGAAGTGCATTGAAACAAGAATGGCGACTGCGCCATGAATTTAAGTGGAAACGGCATGTCAAAAGGCATTCTTTCGTTGCTGAATGAATTTGCCGATGGTTCCTTAACCGAGAGCGAAGTTGAAAGACTGCGCACTCTCCTCGCTGAAGATTCAGACGCATTAAAACTCTACATAGAGTGGATGCACGTCCACGCCTTATTGGCGCTCGACTTCCAGCACGCCAGCAATATCTCTACGCCGCCAATATCGGCAGGTCGGTTCAGTGTTCAAACTTCTGAGCATCCGGGTTTCTTTGGCGGCAAACGTCGATGGATTCGCGCCGCTATATTCGTCGCCACTGCCGCGTCTTTCGTTTTTGCGATCGCACAGATCTCCCGGCACCGAACCAGCGAACAGCTAGCTGAGAAAGACAATGTCATTCAATCGAAATCCCAATACACCTCCGAGTTGGAAGCGTCGGATGATTTCCATCGAATCGATGCCAGTTCGGTCGCCGTTCTCGTCAATGTCGCACGAGCAGCGGGGCCAAGTATCGAGAATTTGACCGTTGGCTCACCCGTCCGCCCCGGCATATTCGTACTCCAGTCAGGTCTGGTGCAGTTAGAATTCCTCAGCGGGGCGAACGTGATCGTTGAAGGACCTGCCGAGCTAGAGTTGAAGTCCACTAAGCTAATTGTCTGCCATCGTGGAAAGCTGCGCGTTCGTGTTCCGCAGCAAGCGAAAGGGTTTAGCGTCGACACGCCGCGCTACCGCGCGGTCGACCTTGGCACCGAGTTCGGTGTATCCGTCGAAGACGGTGATGCCACTGAAGTGCATGTATTCCAAGGTGAAGTCGAGCTATTCGACATCGACCAACTCTACCGCGACGCAAAGCCAGCTGCTCTTGAAACGCTCCGTATCGGCGCCGGTCTCCGCAACACCGTCGATGGAGGCGAGAAGCGTACAGTCGCGAATTCAGAAAAGTTTGTCGACGTCGATCGCATGTTGCAAATCCTGAACAAGGAAGGGATCAAAAGATTTGCAGCTTGGAAAGAGCAGAGCATACACTGGCAATCCGACCCAAATACCGTGCTCTACTACAACTTTGAGGAACACAAACCCTCAACTCGCGTGCTGCAAAATAACGGCCCCGTAAAGTCACCTGGGCTCAACGGCGCAATCATCGGCTGCCGCTGGACTGAAGGTCGTTGGCCGGGCAAATCCGCGTTAGAATTCAAAGGTGTCGAAGATTGCGTACGCCTCAATATTCCGGGTGAGTTTCATTCGATCACACTTTCGTGTTGGGTCCGAATTGATGGTTTCGACCGCCGCCTTGAATCCTTGTTCTTGACGGATGGTCACGATGTTGGTGAACCTCACTGGCAATTCACGGACAATGGTCAGCTGCTTCTCGGCGTGAAAGTCGATCCTCATCACTCGATGGACTATCTTTCGGGTTCAGACCTAAAGCAGATCGACCTTGGACGCTGGATCAACATCGCGTGCGTTTACGATGACGAGAAGAATGAAGTAGTTCACTACATCGACGGCGAGCGGGTCTATTCATTCCCTATTTCCGACCACTTAAACTTGCGGTTTGGCAAAGCTGAGATGGGCAATTGGAGGCCTGAAGATCTGAAAAACGATCGCATTCGAAATTTCAACGGTCGAATCGATGAGTTTTTACTCCTTGATCGAAGTTTGTCGGTTGAGGAAATCAAGAACCTTTATCTCGCAGGTCGACCGAACTAGCCGATCAGGGCGCATCTTCTCGTTTGTCGTTTGCGCTGCACCATTGCAATGTCGTAGTGCTACCAATGCGCAATCTTTTGTTCGCTTCGAGCGCTCTGTCCGCATTGGCAATTGCCGTGACGATGATATTGCCAATAGCGATCGCTGAGAATATCGCCGATCAGAGTCCGGTCGCGGACTACAATGAATCGGTCCGGCCGCAGTTTCACTTCACTGCCCGCAAGAATTGGATTAATGACCCAAACGGATTAGTTTTCTTTCAGGGCGACTATCACCAGTTTTTCCAATACAACCCGTTCGGCCTCGACGGAGGTGCGCTAAAGGCCTGGGGACATGCGATCAGCCCGGACCTCGTGCACTGGCGCGAGGTTGATGTGGCGCTGATGCCTGATCGACTGGGTTCGATCTGGTCCGGCTCCGCCGTGGTCGACTTCCAAAATACGACTGGATTTCAGATCGGAACGGAGCCGCCCCTGGTTGTTATCTACACAACGGCGGGAGGTATGTTGCCCGAATCCAAAGGCGAGACATTCACGCAGTCCATCGCCTACAGCAATGACCGAGGTCGAACATGGACAAGATACTCAGGGAATCCTGTTCTCCAACATCTTGTGGGTGGGAATCGCGATCCAAAGGTCATCTGGCATGGACCGAGCAAGCAATGGATTATGGCTCTCTATTTGGACGGCGATCGATTTGCACTCTTGGCCTCGCGTAACTTGAAGGAGTGGACTAAGCTCCAAGAAATTCGCATCCAAGGGTCGAGTGAATGCCCCGACTTTTTTCCGATGCCGGTTGAAAGCGAACCCGGCGTATCAAAGTGGGTTTTCTGGTCAGCCAGCAACACCTATTTGATTGGCGATTTTGACGGCAAACAGTTCGTTCCTCAAAGCACGCCTCATCGAAACGTTGTCGGCGCCAACTACGCCGCACAGACATTCAGCGACATCCCCTCAGCGGACGGCCGCCGCATACAAATTGCCTGGATGAGAGACGGCCGATATCCCGGGATGCCGTTCAATCAGCAGATGTCGTTTCCGGTGGCTCTCGCGCTGCGCCGGTTTCCTGAAGGGCTCCAAGTCACTCAACTGCCAGTCAAAGAGCTGTCGTTGCTCCACGATCGGCAGCATTCCACCAGCGGAGACTTGGGCTCAGTAACCGAAGCGTTGAAGGACGTACGGATAGACGCTTGTGAAATCCGCACAGTTATCGATCCGTCAGAATCGAAGTCGATAACGCTTACGATTCGCGGACTGCAATTGAAGTTTGATGCGACAAGGCGCAACCTATCGACGCCTCACAACAGCTGCCCGCTTCCGAGGACTGACGGAAAACTTCGCCTGGTAATTCTCGGCGATAGAACTTCGGTCGAAGTATTTGCCCAAGATGGGCGAGCCCTAATCACCGAGTGCTTCTTGCCGGCCGACGACGATCGCCAGATTTCCTTGAGTGGTGCCGGCGCGATAGCGGAAATGTTCGAATGCTGGACTCTAAAGCCGGGTTGGTGCAGCTCGCACGAGTAGACAAAGCTTTAATTCGCAGGGCAATCATCCATCGATTTCGCGATTTGAGAGCAATACTCTTTAACACTCTCCAGGCTGGGAGGATGTATTCCTATTGTCAGACGTTGGATCGATGCCGCGGGTCGGGCTCTGCTCACACCGGGTCTGTTCCAAAAGGACCTGACCGACGTTTACGAGACAAGCTTCTTGCTTCAGAAACATGTGCCAAGTTGGTTGGATTGATAACGCATTTTCGCAGCCGGAATGACCCCCGACTGTCAGGCCGACCGCGGAGACGAGTTCTCGGAAGGGAAAATCTGTCCCGAAAAGCTACCGCATTGATGAGTTTAGAGACGCCCGGTGAAGGCGTCAGCGCGGACGCCGGTGTAGGTTGGATGGCGGCCCTCAGGACCGTTTCTTAACGGTCGATTGTTGGTGTGTCTCAGTCGAGATTTCAGTTGACGGGTTGATGACATTTTTCGGCCAGGTCTACCTGCCGGCATCATCGGTCGACTTGGAAGATTTCTCTGATCGGCGTTCCGGCGTTACCTTAGTAAAAACGCAGCGCATTGGCAGCCTATCGGAGCTAGGCGGGCAAAAGCCGGAAGTTCTGACAACTCGAAATAGCCCGCCGGCAAGCCGCGCGCCGCCGGGCACGTTGATTCAGTCCTGTTTATTGATTTCCCCGTGGGCGTGCAGCATCGCCGTTAATAGCGCGTTGCAAACAAATTCCCTGTCGCGATCATTGAAGGGAAGCATTTTTGTGCCATCTGCCGGAAGGTGCTTTTCACAAAGTATCGCGGCGCTAATTAGTTCCCCGTGTATTCCTAATGTTTCATCGCCGCTGAAAAGGTCACGGAGCCGGTCCCTATAGGTATCGAATATGCGAGACTCGAAATTACCGGCCCCGCTGCATAACTCGGCAATTGAAATTCTAAGCTGCTCGAAATTTTGAAGCACATCTGCCATCGCCGTTACTCCGCTAACTTTTGGGCTCGTGTGTAACCATCCTACCCCGTCGCACCACGGCAACCAGCGTCATGCTTTACGGCGAACTTTTCGTTTTAGGTTCGTGGTTCGAAAGCGACCCGTGCCAGCCAGATTCAAATGACAACGACTTCACCATCATGCCTATGCGCTTAATAGCGCAGCCGGCCAAGTGTGGAGCGAATGGTCCGGCAATAACGCTATGACCGGCGACCGCGACGTACTCGATCCGAAACTGCCAAAAAATAGGTCTCCCACCGACGAACTAAGCGGGCCGATGACTACGCCAAGTTGCAAATCTCGCGCTCGATGACGGGTGGCAGTGGCGGACCTATTTGCAGCAACTGCGGCTCGTCACCTGACTTTGGCCCATACGAGTCGTCCGTGGTATTCACTATCCGAAGAGTGCCAATCGCAACGACTCTAAGTCGCAGCCCAATGCGCCGGGCTCCATCGCCAAAAACCGAGCGCACCGGTTACCCATTGGCCTTGTACCCAAAGGGCTTTGGGCGCGGTCGATTGAATGTATTCGCCTGGCACCCACACCCACGTCCCACGCCAATCCCAAAAGCCAGGTTGCCATACATAGCCCGTGGCCGTTGGAGCGTGACCGTTGCAACGAGCGCGTATCACGCTAGCGTGCCATGTTGCGAGCTAGCATCAAGGCGCGGGAGTGCAGCGATGAGACCCGGTCGAGGTGCGTCGGCGTTCTGGGTGATGCGTTGAGCTAATCAACCGGCCAACTTTGCGCGTTGCGCGAGCCGACGCATACGCTTACGGTTCGCCGCGGCGTGCGATTCGATGGCTCGTTGCTCGACGTAAGCTTCGGGATGAGATTGGAACCAGCGATCCGGAAGCAGCGACTCGAGGTCTTCGGGACGAATGTGTTTGATGCGCCCCACCACATCGACCAGATACGCGTAGGGATCGATGCAGTGGCGTTTGCACGACATGATCAAGGTGTAGATGATCGCCGCCGTTTCGCCCGCTCCTTCGTTCCCCAGGAAGAGCCAGGCCTTCTTTCCCATTACGGGACCTTTGATCACCGCCTCAACACGATTGTTGTCGATGGGGATCGTGCCATCTTCCAGGAAGCGTGTGAACGCTGTCCAACGCTTCAAGAAGTAATTCACTCCTTTGCGAAGCGCGGATCGAGGTCGCTCCTGCTCACTTCGCTCCCGCAGCCATTGACCAATCGCCTCGACAATCGGCCGCGACTCGGCTTGCCTCAATGCGCGTCGTTGCTCGTGGGACATGCCCCACGCACGGTCCTCGATATCATACAGCTTCTGGATCTGTTGCAGCATCCAGGTTGCCTTGGGATGTTTCCCCGCCACAAGCAACGGTTCGAACTTCCGACGACCGTGCGCCCAGCACGCCGCAGGCTGGATTCGGTCCAGGGAAGCCGCTGTAATCAGTTCATAGCAGATGTAGGCGTCCGATTGCAGCACGCCTTGAAATCCAGCCAACATCGCTTCGATATTCTCTCGTGTCTTGTGCGACGCGAAATAGTAGCTCACATACGGCTGTGTATCGTCGCCGTACTGGGCGTAGAGATAAGCGTTCCGAGTGTGTGGCAGGGTGGGGTCCAGGATCGGGCATGGCGTTTCATCGATCCCCACGACGCGGGCCAGCAAAACACGTTGACGAATCAACTGTGCCAACGGCGCGACGACACGCGCCAGACCACGCATCCAACGCCATTGAGTGGCACGATGAATCGATAAGCCACTTCGACGAAGGATGTCTTCCTCACGGTAATACGGCAGATGATCGGCAAACCGACTCACGGCCAGGTAGGCCAACAGGGAGTTCCCCACGTAACAACGATCCAAGAGTGGCGGCGGAACCGCCGCCACGACCGCCTTACTTTCCGTCCCCTGGGGATCATCGACCACGATCACCTCCTGGTAATGTTCGAGAACCCGAAGACGGCGCTGCGGAAGTTCCATTTCCTCTCGCACGAACCGAAAGAACCGCCGCGCGCGTGGATGATGGAGGATCTCCGGGGGAACTTCCCGTTCGTTCAACGGATGATAGACTTTTTCACGCGGCACATGCGGTGGATAGACGCGCGGTTGACGTCCGGAAGAAGTTCGTCGCTGCTTGTCGCCAGAGGAGAGTGTTTCGTCGGACGGCGCCGCTGGGGGTGCCAAGTCTTGTGAGACATCGGCCACCGATTCATCAGTCGGCGTCGTCGTGTCAAGGTGCAGCGATGGCGAGCGACTATAGCTCTCAACGTGGGACGCGTTCTCGAATTCCTCCGTGATAAATCGCTCACGTCGCGGACCATAGAGTGCCCGCTTGAGTTCGGCCACCTGGGCTTCGAGTTCATCCAGCCGATCATAGAGTTCCAGGATCAGCTGATGGCATTCCGCCACCGTCTGGGGAAGTTTTCGGCGTTTCGGCATCGTCTCAGCTCCCATCCAGGCGAGCCGATTCAGAAAGCAGGCCCGCCATATAACGAGACTACGTAGCGGGCTTGGAGGGGGTTTGACAACCGGTTGCCGATTTCTATCCTGCCATTGATCGGTGTCGCAAACGCTGACGCGCCGATTTCAAATCGATGCCAGCCAGGATCAATGATAGCTGAGCAGGACTCAATTCGATTCCCGGGGAATCACCGGTTCCTGCCGGAAGTGGAACCTGAAACGTGCCTCGCTCCAGCTGGCGGTACCAAATCCAAAAACCACTACCGTCCCAATGGAGGATCTTCAGCATGTCGCGACGCTTATTTACGAACACGAACAAGTGACCCCGACGCAGGCTCTTGTGCAAGGGTCACTTCAGTGAGCGCGATCAATCCGCGAAAACTCTTTCTCATGTCCGTCGGCTCTTTGGCGAGAAACACCTTCGTGTGCGGGGACAGCAAGAACATCTCATGCCTCCGCCGCGTTGAGTGCTTGAAGGACCGCTTGCAGCGATTGTGGGTCGATTCCAGCCGAGATGCGGACGACGCAGCCTCCCGGATGAACGACCTCCATGGTCGGCCAATTCACCGGCACGCGAACCGGAACGAAGTCACTGTGGTCCGAGCTGGGCTGCACATCGGCATCGCGCATGCGTAGCTGGCGCTGCCACCAATAAAACTGATGAACTGGAATTCGTCGCTGGCGGCAGAAGCCATTTACGGATTCCCCCGAATGCTCTCGTTCTCGCAACAATCGTCGCCATTGCCGCTCTTTCGTCTTGTCTTGCGCCTTCGCCATGATGGTGGCCTCCGAGAATTGCTCGCACGGAAATCCGCCATGCTAGCAGACCACTCAAGACGCGCTCGTTGCAACGGTCGCGTTGGAGCCGCAGGCTGAACTTCAGCGTACACCGGCGGCACCGCTACAGGCTTGGTTACTACAACGCCCTGATTGGCCACTCCCCAGTGCGCTGACTGCCACACATATTGCCCGCTGCGGTGCTTCCAATAACCGGGCACCCAATACGCATTGCTGAATGGCGGTCGAATCCATTTGCCGGCGGACCACGCCCAACTGTCAGGCGTTCGTTCCCATTGTCCCGAAACCCAAACATGCTGCGGCGACGGCTCTGCCGTAATCAATTCTTGTTGCCGCGGCGGCACCGCGACGTAGGTCGGCGAATTGATTAACGGCTCCTCAGCGACCACTTGCTGCGCGACCGTATGTTGATGCAACACACCGCCGCCGACGATCACCAAAATAAATATCAACACTACAATAATTTGTCTCATATTAACTATTCTCGATGGATTGCTTACCTGACTCGCGCAGAGTCGCCGAATGCGACGTGCGATATTGACTACTAACGTGCCAGCAATTTAACGCACTCGGTCCAAATCGGTAACGTCAATGTTCCGACGGGGAATGGCTGACTCGGGACAACAGATTACCGGGCAAATTGGCGAGCACCAGAAGGGCTCTCACCCCGCATGGACTAGAAGCCGAGCGTGCCGCGAAGTCCGAATACGACCGCCGTGTCGTCCCGGCGCTCGGCCGGGTCGATTACTTGGAGATCAGTTGTGAGTTGGAAGCCTTTCATGACGGCCATGTTGTAGTAGGCTTCGACTCCGTCGATATCGTGGAGATTGAATACGGGAGTCAGGGCAGTTCGTAAGTCGTCGCTAATTCCGGTGTGGAAGTAGCCGACGCCCATAGAGTCGTGCGGTCTGCAAGGATTGAAACCTTGGGCTTGTATGCCGACGTTGGCGGACCAACTGATGGGGCTTGTATGCGGGTCGGCGATACCCCACTGGCTTAGCAACGTGACGTTTCTGTTTTTGTTGCAGTCATCCATCCACAGCGACTGCTCGAGGATGTAAACCAAGGAGAACGCGCCATTATCCCGGTCGGCGACGATGCCTTGACCCGGAATGATGATGAACCCTGTTGGATCGTACGAAACGAACTCGCCGGTAGACCAGATGCCGAGGAAGCCTTGCGAGCCGGGAAGGCCGTTGATGTCGGTGAAGAAACGCCAGAAGCCAAGGATGTTCGCGCCGTTATCGAACAGATTGTCGAAGCCGCTGGTGGTGGCGCTGTTTTGCGTGTCGTAAACCAAGACACCGCTTTGAACCTTTTTGTCCTCGTAGTTCATGAGGCCCGCGCCCATGAATGAGAGGGGCACGACGCGGGCTACGGCGACCGGTATGACCATCGAGGCATTCATGAAGCCGTTGATTCCCCGGCCCGTCTCGGGGTAGATGCCGTAAAAGAGATCGAGCGCGTTGAACTTACCGAAGGTTGCTTGGGTGGAATCATCCAGCGCTTGGGCGAACACGAGTCCCGTGATGGCGGTTTCGTCCTCGTTGAATTTTGGGTAGAGCATATTGACGTTAACCGGCGCCAAGCTCACGGCTTGGAAGTTGATATCCTCGCCGAAGCGCGTTTCGGCGTGCATGGTCATCGTCATGCCGTCGCAGAGGCCCATCTTGGTGCCGTCGAGAATCAGGAACTGATCAACTTTGCCGCCGTAATCGAATTCTTGCTCGCGGCCACCGTGGACATCGCCCTGATAAAACTGCGTGAGGCCAGGGGCGTAAGTGATGCCTTGGGCCTGCATCGATTTCATCATGGGAGTCAGGCGGTGGGCAAGCTCGTCTGACATTGGGCAATCAAAGCAGTAGCCATAATCGCAGGGCAACGGGGCGCCGTATTGGGGCTGGCAATCGCAGGAATGGTTGCAATCACTCGGACAATCGCATTCGCTGGACGCGTATCGGATGTCGGCCGGGCATTCGTCGGCGCGGACGAATTGGCGCGATACTAGTGGAAGAGCGAGGCTGAGAGTGCCCGCCAATAGAGAGAGGGGCGCAAAGACGGCTTGGCCATTAGCGAGCTTCCATGCGGGGTAGCTAATAAGCAGCAATAAAGACAGATTGTCTTCAGTTTCGACTGACACCCTGGGGGCGGGAGCACGAAACCGCAAAAATGCACGAATTCGCCGGTTAGGCAAGATTTTCAGTCGGCGCGTGGGTTTTTTTGTCCGACTACGGACAGGGAGTGAAAAGCGCGAGCCACCTAAACTGCCCGCGACGCTGGGGCTGCGTGGATCTCATACTTTGCTTGCTTCGAAAAAAGCGCGGATGCCAGTTAGTGCGAATTGAACACCCATCGCGATAACAATAAGTCCCATGAAGCGCGTCACTGTATCGTGTACAAAGCCACCTCCGGCGGTGCGTTTGCCCAAATAGATCGTAAGCATGAGGACGAGCCACATAATGGCCGTGGCTACGACGACCGCCACGAGTGCCGTAATCGGAAACATCAGCTTGGTGTGAGTTGCGGCGAGTGTGATGACTCCGGTGATTGTGCCCGGGCTGGCGGCAAAAAGAATTAGCGGTGCAAGTGACGCTCCTTCACTGTTGTCGTGCGGGGCTGTATTTCCAATGGTCGGACTGCCGCGCAACATCGAAAACCCAATCCACGACAATACCGCGCCGCCGGCAACAGAAAAAGCATCGAGCGATACACCGAATACGTGCAAGACTCGTGTACCGAGCATTGCAGCCAGCGACAGAATAACTACCACTGCAAGCCCGGCGCTGACCGCGTCGCGGAGCAGTAAGTTGCGTGACCGTGTACCCTCCAATTGCTGGAAGATTGCCCCGCACATCAACGGATTTACGAGAGCGAGCACAGTCACAATGGCTTGTAAGTGATCCCGCATAGGATTGATCATTCTGACGAACTGGGACGAGACCCAAACCGTTCGCGAGTTATCGTGGTCGCCAAACATTGCTCACGAGAGGGCGGGCGGCCCCTGTGGGCCGCCCGCCAAAGAATCAGCAAGCCTTTGACCAGCTTCGATCATTCGCTGGGGTGCTTAGACCCCATTTCTCGGACCTGATCCAGAACCTGCTGGAGGTTGTAGCTCGCGGCCAGTTGAAGCGGCGGATAATCGATGTAAGACATAAGTTCCTTCTCCCATAACATTTGGCCGATAGGCAAAAGGTTCCAGTCATAAATATACGCCGTGCTTGGAGAAGCCAGCGCACCCGCCATCGAGAACGCGCCCTTCTGCTCCTCGCCGACGTTATTCTCAAACGGATCGCGCATGATGTTTTGAACCTGAGTCCAGTGGAACGTCACGGGCGGGCCAAGCGCATCGACACCACTCGAACCCATCATGGAATAGTAGAACTTCCAGTTCTTATATCGCACAGCAGAGGGTAAACGACCTTGGTAGTAGAAGAAGGTATCGCGATTGCTGCCCGTCTTTCCCCTTAAATAGGAAAGCTGGTTGGTACCATCGAGCTTGGTCTTCACGATGCCTTTGTACTCGCCCTTCATGATCTGTTTGTTCAGATCATCGCCTTTGGGCCCACCGGCAATTTCCACGAACGTGGGCAGCCAGTCCAGTGAAGAAAACATGTCTTTGAAGATCGTACCCGGCTTGATCACTCCCGGCCAACGAATGACGCACGGAGCGCGCATGCCGCCTTCCCAGGTCGTGAGCTTTCCCGCTTTGAATGGCGTGACGCCGCCGTCGGGGAAGGTTTGAACCTCGGCACCGTTGTCGGTGGTGAAGACAACGATTGTGTTATCAAGCTGGCCCATGTCTTCGAGTTTTTTGAGCACGACGCCGATGTTGTCGTCCATCTGCTTCATGCCGGCTTCATTGACGCCCCAATCTTTGCCGCCTTTGGTGCCAACCATGTCTAAGTACTTCTGCGGCAGAACTGTTGTGACGTGCATGCGGGCCGGATTGTACCAGCAAAAGAATGGTTTGCTGGTCTTCTTCGGATCGTTGCGATCTAGCCAATCCACCACATGCGCTGAGATTTCCTCATCGACCGTCTTCGAGCGTTCGAGAGTGAGTGGGCCCTCATCCGTGCCCTTCTGATTTTTTGCGGTGCCGTCGGAGGACTTCATCCACAGGACCGGCCGCGGCTGTGCCATACAGGTTCCATCCTTGGGATCTATCGCGCCTGGTGTCTCCGGGATGCCAGGAATCGGAACCATTTTCATAGGCGGCACGACGGCCTGCTTGGTTGGGCTGCTGTTGATATCCGGGAAGCTCACTTGCTGCATCGCATCAAGGTGATAGAGATAGCCCCAGAACTCCTGAAACCCATGCGCCGTCGGCAGCGAATCCGGATGGTCGCCGAGGTGGTTCTTGCCGAACTCGCCAGTCGTGTAGCCCTGATCGAGCAGGAACTGGGCAAGGCACGGCGTGCCAGGCCGGAGGTAAGAAATCGCGCCCGGCAGCTGTGGTAGGACCATGCCCGCGCGGTACGGGTGCATTCCAGTGATGAACGCGCAGCGACCGGCGGTGCAACTCGACTCGGCGTAGTAGGTCATGAACCTGCCACCCTCGGCGGCGATCCGGTCGATGTTCGGTGTCTCGCCGACCATCACGCCCTGGTGATAACAGCTCGGCTGCATCCAGCCGATGTCGTCACCCATGATGAATAAAATGTTGGGTTTTTTGTCCGCCGTGCGGCAGGATTGGCGGCGCAGATACGCGCGGCGGCGGCTAGCAAGAGTGCCACGCCACCTGAGAATAGGATACGCTTCATTGAAAGATCTCCGAGAGTTCCGACAGAGACTAAGTCTGAAACCGCTCCAGACTCACCTTTGACAAGATTTTAGCTACAGATCCCTCGCCCCGCGCCTCGCGCTCGGCAAATCTTCACAACTCTTTTTCAGGTACTTAGCGGCGTTGGCTGCTCTCCTTCCACGCTAACACTGCAATCAACTAATTTACGCTTAATTATCGCTGAGAGGCGGATGGCGGACATTGCGATTGGCGGTCGGAATTCGTCTGCGGACCTAGTAGACGCTTGGAAAAACGGGAGTATCCTGCAGGTTGTTGGAAGCCGCCGAAGGCAGGTGAAATGAAATAGAGAAGTCGTTCGATAGGGCTTATTTAAAACCAGCACCCATTACGGGGGACTTCAACATGAAACGCAGTTTTCTCATTGCGGCCTTCTTGACAGTCGCTGCGAACGGAACATTGATGGCTCGCGGCTTTGGCGGATTCCATGGCGGTGGGTTCGGTGGATTTCGTGGCGGATTCGGCGGCGCTGGGTTTGGTGGATTCCATAGCAACTTTGGCGGCGGTTTCGACCGATCGAGTTTCGATCGATTTGGGGGAAGTGGTTTTGGCGGCTATCGTGGTGGCTTCGGCGAATCCGGACTAAGCGACGGATTTCGATCCATGGGGGGCGATCGCTTTGGTGGACTTGGAGAAAATCGGAACCAGTTCGGGAGCGATTTCAACCGGTTTGGCGCTGGAGCTGGCGGCTTTCGCGAGAGCAACTTCGGCTCGTTGCGCGGCGAAGATGGATTTGGTTCCGCAGATTTTCGCCCCGAAGCGGCACCCTCTGCCGCGCGGCTTAATTCGTTCTTGGGTTTGCCGACGGATTTGGGAATTCATCAAAGCGGCGGTCTGGATCGTTCCTTCGGTTACGTGGGAGACGCTCGCGGTATTTCCGCCAGTGGTATTGGTGCGGTGGGCGAACGCGGTGCACGCGGCACGGTTGTCAAAGGCCCCAACGGCACAACGATTGCGCACGGCACGGTCGGTGAGCGCGGCGCCGTGGGTGCCGGTACGGTGCGTGCGGGCAGCGTAACTGGTGCGGGTCGATATGCGACGCGGAATTGGTCTTCCGCGGATATGCGCGTGCAAGGCAACTACGCCCGTGATCACTTCAACGATTGGAATGACTTCGATCGCAATTGGTACCGACGCTATCCGAACGCCTGGTGGGCGGGTGGATTTGCGGCCGGTTTTTGGACGGGTGCCAGCTGGGCGGGCGTCAACAGCTGGTTTGGCACCAGCTGGCCCACAGTTACGTACGCTTATGGCGACAATCTCGTCTTTGGCGATGGCAATGTGTACCTCGATGGCCAACCGATTGCCACAACCACTGAATACTATCAATCGGCTGTCGACTTAGTACAAACGGGCCAGCAGGCCAATATTCCAAACGAACAGCCGCCGGCAAACTTGCCGGAATCCTCGTCGAATCCAAAGTGGCTCCCGCTCGGTGTGTTTGAAGCGATGCCCGAAGACCAAAAAACAAGCGACATGACGCTCCAGCTTGCGGTCAACAAGGACGGTATTATCCGCGGCAATTACTTCAATTCAAGCGATAAGAACGTTCAACAGATCGACGGCTCGGTAGACAAGAAAACGCAACGCGTGGCGTGGGTCGTCGAGGACAAGAAGAACATCATTTTCGATACCGGTCTATACAATCTCACGAAAGATGAAACGCCTGTGCTAGTTCACTTTGGCAAGGATAAGACCGAGCAATGGTTACTAGTCAGGCTGAAGCAAAACGCCGATTCAACCGCGGAGAAATAGATTACAGCAAGCGCAACTACTAGCCAGAGCCATTTTGCTTTCGCGCGGCGCGACGTGTGTTAAAAGTTGAACTTACGAGGGAGGCAGCGGTAGGAAGTAGAGCCACTTCTTCATTCGGACAGTCACTTTGCTGATGACGTGGAACGGCTTGCCGAAATCGGTGTAAATTGCAACGGTTCCAGCCGTCCCGAGAGCTAGTTCATGAGCCGATTCAGGATTATCGAGCAAAATCTTGACCGCGAGCAGGCCTTTGGAGCTCACCGACGCCGCGGTGGGTAGCTTGCCGCCGGTCGTAAACTGGCCTTCGCCCGTTGCTTCGAGGACGTTTTCGACTTTGCCGTTGAAAAGTTCGCCAGGGCGGCTGTTGAATGCAAGTTCAACTGGTTGCCCATTTCGAACGTGCAACAACTCTTCCGCGGGAAACGACGCAATGACAAACGTCTCGGACGTATCGATAAACGTGCCGGCTGCGGCGAAGGACATCGGTACCACGAAGGTGCCGGGCCGAATTTGCCAATCGGTAACGAGTCCATCGGACGGAGCTGCGACGATGCACTCTTTTAAGTTGAACTTGGCGTCATCGAGTTGAGCTTGCACCGTTACTTGGTTGCTTTTCGAGGCAGTAAGAGCGCTGTTCGATTGAACAACGTTCATTTGTGCTTCTCGCAGCTCAGACTTTGCGGCGGAATAATTGGCGCCGGCTTCGACGACTTTCAACTGCGAGACCGCCTCAATATCTGCGCGTTCGGTCTTCAATAGGTCGTCGTAATTTGTTTTGCTGGAGAGGGCGTTTGCTTGAGCAACGGTCACGGCCGAGCGCGATACCTCCAGGGCGGCTTCGGCCTCTGATATTTTGTCCTTCGCAGTCGCGAGTTGTGCGTTGAGTTGATCCACCGCGTATTGATACGGCGCTGGATCGACTTCAAAGAGCGTCTCGCCCTTTTTCAGCGGCACATTAGGTTTGGCCGGGACTCGCACAACCTGCCCTTTGGCGTAAGGCACGATCTCGATGACGTAACGACTTACGACTACGCGACTCGACATCGGCGCCGCGAGCGTCCACAGGACTACGATCGCACCAAGTAGCAGAATCCCGATGACTGCGAAGCCCGCAATCGGCCAGGGGCGCGGCGATACTTTGAAAATTTTGAAGACTAGCACGATGGCCACGATATAGATGATCGCCAGGCATGTGATCATTTCGTGAGCCCTCCAACGTGCGGCTGAGGCTCGGACCGCGGCGCGAAAAACGCCCAGACGAACGCGATCGGCCAAAGTGCGCCGAACGTTGCGAGGCTGATCCATCCAGCCGCGGCGACTGCACTGGCGTAGGGATGGTTACGCGTTCGCGCGATGCGGCCAGGCAGCCCTCCTACAAACACCACAAGCCACACGACGGTTGCCAGAATTACTGCGAACACGACAAATGCGAACAGATCGAATCCATCGATCGTTACGGCCGCAAGTAAGCGAATCGTGTCCATCTGTGTTTGCCTCCGGATAGTGGCAGCAGAAGCAATATCTTTAGCTCTGAGTATAACAAGGAGGCTGAATTGCTTGAAACTAGTTGAGAGCCGTCGATAATCCAGGCGATTGACGAATCAATTAACTCAAATACGTTCGCTTGACGAGGCGTTTCCGGGTTCAAAGCGGCCCCAGATCTCAGTCTGAGATAACGTATGGATTCCCGGCTCGAAAAATCTGCGTCAGAGATCGCCGGGGCAATGAGTTTTGGAACACGGCGCCACAGGGTCAGTCTCCGACTCCGGAGTTGGCGGAATCGTCACACTTCCGGCTGTGTATAAACGGTCTATTGTAGGCGTGTCCCGCAAACGGATGAGTAGATGGGACGAAGCCGATTCTAACAGCGTGGCGTTAGCTGCACAGCTCATGGTCGCGGTTCAACTCCGGCAAATTCCTTCGTACGAAAGTCGTCCACCTACCAGCTGCGCCGCCGAAGTATATGGATGCTCTTGAACGTCTTTCGTACCAATGATGTGGAAGACAGGCAGGCCTGCCGCTTTGAGATAGTCCGCGATCATCGAACGGTGGCAGCGCCACCAGACCGCTTCGGAACACATGATCGCCGTTTTGCCGGAACGGGCGATCTCCAGCAGGTGATCCACGCCGTCCCGGAACAGCGCAGTCTCCATATAGTCAGCATAGCCTCGGAAAGAGGCGTTGCGCCAGGCGAGGTTGTGTGAATCCGGTCGAGCGGGACGGCGTCCTCCAAGCTGGACCATGTGCTCGTAGCGGATCCCTGCCGTGATCAAGGAGTCATTTAGTGCGGGCTTGTTGAAATGCGGGAAGCGCCGCGAGCCTGGAAAGTGTCGCACATCAACGAGGATTTCGATCTGATAATGGCGCAGGATATCGATGAAGTCCTCGATCGAACGAGTCGAATGGCCGACGGTCCAGATTGGCAGCGAGACAATAGTCACGGCACCTTGGTTCTCCGGTTCGATCATGGCGATCCGAGTGAACCTCTGTTTTAGCAAGAGACAACAATGCCCACTTTACTCGGTCCACGCCCCATATTGGTATTGCTGCAATTGTATCCGACCCAGGAAACCCACCCAGCGGGTCACGTGGGCAGTCAATCCAGGCAATGTCGAACTTGTTGGCGCGTCACCGCGCGCCGTCAATGCTGCCGTTTGTCAGGCATTCTTTTAGTCCGACCCCCGCGAGGACAAAAACAATCATTATTCAGCGTGCACCACTCGCAAAAAGCGCCAATGAATTTTCGAAATAATTCAGAACACGTACAGTGTCCTGCAAAGTCCATCGGAAAGCTGGGCGGTTAAGTGCGTAAGTGCGGACCTTATCTGCAAAGGGGGACGGGTTGTTACAATTATAGGGGGTACTAATCGCTACTATCCCGAAAGCCCTCATCCACGGATTAAACCATCATTTGATAACCGTCGATTCATCTCATAGCGGTGTTGGTACTCCGTTACAGGACCTCGGCAGTTCGCGCCACGAAGCCTGCCGAGGTTTTTTCATTGGTGTCAAAGTCTGGCTAAGCGGTGGGCAAAGTTCGGCAGTAGGGTAGCTAGTCACGGGTCGGAACGAACTTTTCTGCGCAAGCTTGCAATGTAAGTCGCGAACGCGACCGTCCGCCAAGCAACTGCGTGTCCGACACATGAGTGGAAAACTAGCCGGTCAGCCCTTCAAACAGCGGCGTGGAGAGATAGCGCTCGCCGAGGCTAGGCATGATTACGCAGATCCGCTTTCCCTTGTACTCAGGTCTGGCCGCCACCTTGGCTGCTGCGCACATGTTGGCTCCGCTCGAAATACCTGCCACTATGCCTTCTTCTTTCGAGAGCCGACGTGACCATTGAAACGCTTCCTCATTGGTGACCGTAACGGTTTCGTTGACCAGCGACATATCCAGATTCTTTGGAATGAAGCCGCCGCCCAAGCCTTGAATCTTGTGCGGGCCCGGGTTTACCACCGGAGATCACGGCCGAATCGGTCGGTTCAACTGCGATTGCCTTAAAGTTTGGATTCCTCGGTTTGATATACCGAGCCACACCGGTGAGCGTGCCCCCGGTGCCGACGCCGACCACGATGGCGTCTATGTCGTGGCCTGAGTCTTCCCAAATTTCCGGCCCTGTTGTCTTTTCATGAATGGCCGGATTGGCCGGATTTTCAAACTGCTGGGGCATGTAGGCATTCGGCGTTTGAGCGACTAACTCCGTTGCTCGGGCGATCGCCCCCTTCATGCCTTCGGCCGCCGGTGTTAGCACAAGCTCAGCACCCATAAACCGAAGCAGCGCTCGGCGTTCTACCGACATTGAGTCAGGCATCGTGAGAATGATCTTGTAGCCTTTGGCCGCACAGACAAATGCCAGTGCGATGCCGGTATTGCCACTGGTCGGTTCGACGATCACGGTGTCTTTCTTGATTTTTCCGTCGCGCTCACCTGCCTCAATCATCGCCACGCCGATGCGGTCTTTCACGCTGTTGAGCGGTTGGAAGAATTCGCACTTGGCAAACACGGTGGCTTGTCCGGCCGGAATAAGTCGATTGATGCGAATCATCGGCGTATCGCCAATGACTTGGGCAATGTTGTCGAAAGTTTTATTGCGCGGCATGTTACACCTGTTCGAGTGAATACGGGTAAAACGTTAAACAATGGAGTGCTTGGCAGATTGCCGTTTGGAATTCGCTACACGATACGAGTTAGTTTTCGTAGTAGGCCGAGAAAGGTCACTCCCCATGCGGCCAGGGCGACAAAGACAAAGTACTTAGGGACGACGTCCAACCACTGTAGCTCCGTCACCGCGGACAGTCGGTGCGTGCAGACAGTGTACATGCCCAAGGGGAAGACAGCGCTCCAATAGACCACGTCGTAAGTCAGCGGCACGCTGGCGAAAGACGTGCCGCCAGATCCCAAGGGCAACGAGCAGCGGGATCCACCAAGTCGCGGTGGCCCAGAACAGCAGTGTCAGTCCAAGTAGAAACGGCAATAACGTCGTCAAGAGCGGCGACTGCGGAGCATTGCTTATTAATAGCGTGCCCGCCAAGGTGGAAATCGCCATCGCGCCCATGTTAATCCAGTATGGAGGCGCGAGCTGGCGTGGATCGAGCGGCAGAAATGTGTAGCGATAGAAGATCAGCGAAATGATCCAGATATAGAGCATGCCGCCGCCCAGCCACATGATCAGACTAAAGAAGAGGGCCGCCTCCCGGCACTCGCCCAACTGGGGAGCCACTAAACCGCCGAGCGAAGCAACAGCTTGGGCGGCCACGACGGCCACGAGCCACCCACCGTTGAGACCCTCCTCTACGGAAGGCTTTACAGCCTTCACGGTCAGGATCGTAAAAATCGCGTAAGTGCTTATTGCCCACAAGATGATGCCAAGAAGCCAGAGTCCAATCGCAACGCGGGGTATGCTCTCGACGACGATGAATTGGTTTCCCAACACACAGGTTGCAGCGACGGTCGTGAAGAAACCGACCGAGCGATTGTGATCCCATAAATCGGCCACCACTCGACTTCGATACCGGGCAATACGAATCAGCGTGAGCAGCCATAATATGCCATAACAGACGACGTTGAGCCACAGCAGAGGCAGCGCGATCGCGTGAAACCCGCGGAGTTGCGCCGCGATCGAAACGATGCCGGTCGCCATGACTATCGCGAACGATGCCGGATGGAGACCGGCGATGGCCGTGTTCGACGAGTCGTGTGGTTCGGTGGTCGACATGGACTTATCGATCAAGCTGGAAAAGGTGCCAGAGCAATCCGGCGTTCAGTAGGAAGCAACCGACGCTGGCGAGCGCCGCCGGCCAAACAATGGACTCGTCGCCGCCCAGCCACGCGTTCATCGTGGCAGAGATCAGCCACAACTGCATGAGCACCAGCGTCAGAACGATACACAGAATGCCGCTGACAATAATTGTGCGCTCTTGACGGGAAAGTGGACGACGATCGCTCATGCTCTGAACCTCCTCGAATCCTGTCGCGTAGATCGTACCGCTGCGCACTTCGAGCGAGATGCGCGGCAGCGGGCGCCGCGGAGGGCCCGCGATCGGACGGCCGGAATTCATGTCGAAGTAACCCGCATGGCACGGGCAGTGGAACCGCTTGTGCTCGATCTCCGGCAACACCGGGCATTGCAGGTGGGTGCACTGGCTGCTGTAGGCGAGCAAGCGATCTGCTTCTGGTCGCAACAGGATTGCCGGATCGGTGTCGGTCGGATAGTGAAACGCGAGCGAGCCGCCGACGCTGAGTTTTTCCAATTTGCCGATGGCGACGATTGGCCACTTACCGCGAGCGTGACGCCAACGACTTTGGAGGCCAATCCAAACCTGCCCCACGGCCAGAGCGAGACTTGTCAGGCCCAAGAATTTCGTGAAGTCGCGTCGAGCGACATAGGCGTCTTGGGCCGTATCGATGGGGAAGTCGCGCCGCCACGTCGGCTGATCTTCCATCTCGCCTCGGTCCGGGGGAATCGTGTGAAGCTCTGGATCAAGATCGCGCACCATAGCCTCAAGCTCCCTCAAGGATGTTAAATAAGTTCGCCAACATCGGATCGTCCTCGTCAAGGTTAGTGGACGGAACGGAGCTATCGTCAAGAACCGAGAGCACGTCGATGTACTCGAGCTGGGCGTCGCGCGGAACCATCATATAGACCTTCGTGCGAACCTCCTGCTTGCCAAACAGAAACGTATTGTGTGGCGCCGAACGCGGCCGCATCTGCTCGATTTCCTCCCAAGTTCCGTAGTGCAGCGCACGGCTGGGGCAGACGGTGGTACACATCGGCTGACGGCCCACCAAAGTGCGGTCGTAGCACATGTCGCACTTCATCATGAGTTCAAAGTCGCTGTTCATTTTCGGCACGCCGAAAGGACACGCCAATACGCAGTTATTGCAGGCGACGCAGCGTGGTTTACGGGCTGTTTGCACCACGCCGTCCGCCGTCCGCTTGATGGCGTCGGCCGGGCAGACTTCGGCGCACGTGGGTGTATCGCAATGCATGCAGACCACCGGCACGGTTTGCGGCGAAACGGCGCGATCGACGACTTCAAGATGAATCATCGAATGCCCCTTGTGGGTATCGCACTCGCTGCACGCTTCGTAGCACGCTTTGCAGCCGATGCAGCGATTCGGGTCGATGAAAAAGAATTTCTGGCCAGGTTGTGCCACGATTCGTTTCCTACTGTTGTGGTTCGCGCTGGCGAGCATATTCGGGCTCAACCTCGGCGGGCCGAATGCGGACAGCGCACACTTTGTACTCGGGAATCTTCGAAATCGGATCCTGGGCGGAGATCGTCAATTGGTTGATGCTCTTCGGGCCGGCCCAATGATAGGGAACGAACACGGTGTCGGGGCGAATCGTCCGCACCAGCTGCGCCCGCAGCGTGACTTTTCCGCGACGACTCTCGACGGTCATCCACTGCCCTTCGGAAATCGCATGCTGCTTTGCCAACTGCGGGTGAATCTCAACACGCGGCTCGGGATACTGCTCGACGAGCGGACCAATCCGGCGCGTTTGCGTGCCGGAAAGGAACTGGCTGACGACCCGGCCGGTGGTGAGTATCACAGGAAAATCGACATCGACGTCTTCCGCGGGCGGACCATACTCAGCGACATTGAACCGCGCTTTGCCGTCGGGAAAATAGAAGGGGCCAGCACCGCGCGCGATAGGGTTCCAGGAATCTGGTTCGAAGAGTCGCGGCGTGCCGGGATGGTCGTCGTTCGGGCATGGCCAGCAGACGCCAAACTGCTGTTCGATCTTTTCGTAAGTGATGCCGGAGTAGTCGGCAATGCCACCCTGACTGGCGCGGCGAAGCTCGTCAAAGATTTCGCGAGGCTCGCGAAACGTAAAGCCATGCGGCCGGCCCAGAGCCTGGGCGATGTCTTGAATGATGCGCCAGTCCTGCCGCGCATCGCCCGGCGGATCGACCGCCTTGTTGATCTTGATCACTAGGCCTTCGATCTGCGTGACTGTACCCTCATCTTCTTCCTGCAGGGAGCCGGGAAGGATGATATCAGCATATCGCGCCGTATCGTTGAGGAAGAAGTCGATCGCCACAAAGAAGTCGAGCTTCTCCAACATGCGGGCAACGAAATTATTGTCCGGTAGCGATACCAGGGGATTGAAGCAGATTGAAAGCAGCCCGCGGATTTCGCCTCGGTCGATCTTACGGAAGATTTCGTAGGCATCGACTCCGGGCTGCGGTAGTTCCGCCGGATCCACATCCCACACCTTGGCAACATGGGCGCGATGCTCTGGGTTGGCCAGATCGCGCCCGCCGGGAAGTTGGTCACACTTTTGACCATGCTCGCGTCCGCCCTGACCATTGGCCTGGCCAGTAATCGTGGCATATCCGCAGCCTTCGCGGCCAATGCGACCGGAGGCGAGCACAATGTTGATTGCGCCGAGCACGTTCTGGACACCGTGGCTCTGATGTTCGATGCCGCGCGCGTGCAAAAGAAAACTGCTCCCGGCCGTGCCCCACCATTCAGCCGCCTGGCGGATCGACTTCTCGGCGATGCCCGTTACTTCAGCGGTCTTCTTAGGCGTCCACGATCTTACATGCTCGGCCACGGCCTCGAAGCCGACGGTGTGCCGCTCAATGAATTCATGGTCGAGCCAATCGTGCTCGATCATGAGCTGGAGAATGCCGTTGAAGAGTGCCGCGTCTCGACCGGGCTTCACGGGCAGAAATAAGTCGCACGTACGAGCGATCGGCGTGATACGCGGGTCGACGACGATGATCTTCGCGCCGAATTCCCGGGCTTGCCACACATAGCTGGTGGTGATTGGTGCGCACTCGGCGACGTTCGCGCCGCTGATCCACACTACGTCCGCTTTCGGAATGTCGGACCAGGGATTCGCGGCCCGATCGATGCCGAACGCCTTCTTGTTGCCCGCGCCGGCGCTGACCATGCAAAGTCGGCCGTTGTAATCAATATTGGCGGATTTCAAACACACCCGGGCAAACTTGCCCATTAAGTACGTCTTTTCCGTGGTGAGACTGGCACCGCTGAGCACGGCAACCGAGGAAGGTCCGTGCGCCGATTGAATGCGTTGGATGTTTTCGGCGACGATTCGGATCGCCTCTTCATATTCAAGTGAGCTGAAGCCGCTGGCCGACGACGGATCGCGCCGATAGGCGTGAATCAGCCGGTCAGGGTGCGAGCCTTGCAAGATAGCGTTTCACGCCTTTGGGACAGAGCATGCCGCGATTGAATGGAAACTCCTCCCACGGCTCAAAGCCGATGACCTCGTTGTCCTTTACTTTGAGTTGAATGCCGCATTGCTGGCCGCAAAAGCAACAGTGCGTTTTGACGAGGCGATCCGGCGTTACGCCGCGATCCAACCGTTGTCCGCTGGAAAACGCCAAGTGCGGACCGAAGGCGTCGATCATCGCCAGAGGATTCGCTGGTTGCTGAGCCATTGTTTTTATTTGTCCAATCGCGCCACTCGGGTTAGGACGCATTCATAACCGAGGGCGATGCATCATCCACTGCGCGCCACAGGCGGCCCTGCGCCAACGCAGGCAGAAGTCGGCGGCAGCGAGGGCAGACTCGCTGATAGTGCTCGATTGTTCCGGCCATTGTTTCGTATTGGTAGCCAAGTTGGCGTTCAACTTCGATCAGGTCGTCCACATGCATCTGCGAAGCGTACCCTTCGCCGCACCTAGCGCAGCGCGCTTGTTCGCCACGCTTACCGGCGTCCTTATAGAACGCAACGCCGAGTTGGGCCGGCCGCTGAAAAATATGAAAGAACTTGCCGAACGGAAGCCAGACCAGCGTTCCGATCACGACGGCCGCATGCACAATGGCGAGGAATTCGTAACCATAGCCGCGCATCCATTCGTAGCTGACGACCAGCATCAGACCAGTGATGCTAATAGCGAACAGGAGCACCAACGGCATAATGTCTTCGCCAAATGATTGCAGTGCGGCGGCGTCGCGGTCGCGCATCCGCCGGCGCATAGCGATCATCACGCCAGCGATGACCAAGAAGGCGGACCACACCAGACCATGAAAGATGATGACGCCTAGAACTGATTCAATGGGAAACGAAAACGTTTCGAACCCGAAGAGCACGACGCGGTATCGCTCGAAATTGTCGCCCTCAACGGTAAAATGGATCCAACCGAAAACGAGAGGGAAAGTGATTGCCGCCGCCAAAATGCAGCCCCACATGATCAACCAATGGGCAGCGCCGCGCGTAGCGCCGCGAAGCCAAATGAACCGATTAATCACGAAGGCATTAAACAGTCGACGAGCCCAGGACACTAGATTGCTGGGCAGATGACGCGGATCCAGGAACAATTGCCAACCGCGCTTCCAATACATCCACGTCGGCGGGCGCTGCAGCCACATCGCGTAGCGATAGGTAATTCCGAACACGCTGAACAACGTGGCAAACGTGTAGCCGACCAAGGCAGCATCAAAATGAGATAATCGCCGAGAGCCAACGAGGATCAAAGCGGCGAGGATCGTCGTCGCGATGGCGCCCGTCAGTATGGCTACGACAACTTCTCGCCTCATGGAAATCCGTCCCAGAGTGTCAGCGGGTTCGACGATTGGACACCCATCCAGTTGTCCGGTCAAGAATTAAGGTGTTGCGGAAACGGTTTACGCCGTTTGCGGTTGCTTCATCAGCAAGAGCAACATGACAACATGCGTCTTGGCGCGAATGCTGTGAGGAAGTTGAGCCTGCATATGAATCCACGTACCGGCGCTCGCGACGACGACGTCACTGCCCAGCGTCACGTCGGCATCGCCTTCCAGGAAGTGCATGATGGCGGACGTCGAAGCGGTATGCTCGGACAGTTCCTGACCAGCGCTGAAATGAAACAGCACCGCTTTGAGGCGATCGTCCTGATGAATCGTGCGGCTGAGCGTCCCGTCGACGGGCGGTTCCAGCTGGTGCGCAAGATCGTGAAGTATTGTGTAGGGCGCACTCATTGTCGGCTCCCAATTGGTTTCTGGGCCACCAGGACCACGGCGGCCAAATGGCGGCGATATTTGCGAAAGATTCGACGCATGGCGAAGACACGGCGTCGCGCCTCGCTGTTTCGTACGACGTTCCACGCGAATCGAATGGCCCCCAAGAACCCTTCATCCTGGAAAACCCGCGCCGGTTCCAAGAGATGCATCGCAGCGCGATGTTCCTGAACAACCGCGAGGCTGGCCCCGGCGAGCAGCTCGCGCCACTCGCCGACGCTCAGCGGTCGGACGCCGACATGAATGTCGCTCGAAAGTTCACGGGCAATGGCCTCGCCAATACGGGGATCGATGTCGTCGGGCACGAGGCATAGTTCGTGAATTCCGTAGCGTCCTCCGGCCTTAAGAAGCCGCGCGGCTTCCGCCACAATGCGAGACTTTACACCCGCCATCTGCATAGACAACATAGCCTCGCCGTAAACGACCGTTGCCGAGCCATCCGGCAAGCCCGTTGCTTCGGCAGTGCCGAGCACACAGCGTTGACTGGGGCCCGCGAGATATTGTTCGACCGTGGCGGCCGCGTCACGATCACGCTCAATGGCCGTATAGGAGCGCGGGTTGCGAGCAAGCGTGAGTCGGGCCGTTACGCCCAACCCCGGCGCGAATTCGACGACGTCGTCATTCGTTCCGATCGCCAACTCGGTCAAAAGTTTCTGAGTCAGCTCCAGGCCGCCCGGTCGCAAAACGCGCTTTCCCATTCGGGCCAACAGCCAATGGCCGGGCATTTTCTCCGTTACCAGTTGCTGTTGCGATGGAACAAGTCGAACAGCTCCGTTAGTCCACTGGTCGCACCGTGCGAGTACCTCTTGCGGACTGAGCCCTTTTTCGCGGCAAGCAGTTCGCAACGACTTTCCCCCACAGCAATAATCGATTCCCAGTTCCCGAAACAGCGCCAGCAAGCCTGGATGCTCGATCAACCAATCCGGAACGCTGCTATCGAGGTCCACGCAGTCCATGGTCGGATCGCTTTCTATAACTTGAAACATGTTCAATCGCCGACAACGTGAATCGTCACTTCACTATCGCCGCATCGCTCGAAGCGTTTGCGCTGGCCCACAGTTCGGGTTTCGTCTCGCGGAGGAATTCGGAAATCGCTTGTCGGTCTGTTGAGGAAAGATGCGAATATGCGTCGCCGCCGCTCCCCGCAAGAATTTTCTTGAGTCGCTTTGCCACATAGTTCTTCATGGTCGGTGGTAGTTCATCGAATGAACGCGAGTAGATCAAATAGCTGCATGGATACTTGAATAGTCGTGTGTTTAGGTCAAACTCGCGTAGCGAGCGTCCCTGTTGGTCGCGAGGGCCGATTTGTGCGAACTTCTCGGCAAAGCCTGAGCTGCCGATGATTGGTTTTTCGATCCGCGCCTCGTTGGCAAAGAGTAATCCCTGCACGAGTTTGTCGCCCGCACTCTCGATGCGGTGTGTCACACTCTCTAGCGGCTCGCTTTCCGGCTTCCCGATCGCGCGATTGAACATGGCCTGGTAGCTCAGGGCTTGCCGCGAAGTGAAGTTGGCCTTCGTTATCAGGTTGTGAACGTACGTTTGATGCGCAAAGACCATGAGCGCGACGGCGTCGCTGTAGCGGGGTAAGATAGTTGCTGGCCGAAATTCGATCGTTAAGGTCGGCGATATCTTGCGAGGTGTCGCTCTTCCAGGGCTTCGGAGTGTCGCGATCACGAATGATCAAATTGCCAAGATGACTTTGGCCGTTAAGCTTTCCGGTGACGTACCAGCCTCCCCAACGATCCTCAAGCGGCGTGGAATCGTCCACGTAATGACCACCTTCCGACAGAATCGGCAAGTCCCCCAGCGTCCACATAGAGTGACCGCATGAGGAAGCCAGGGATTTCGTCAGTTTGTGCCGTGCCGTGACATTGCAAGCAGCTTTGCGTTTGCCGCACTAGCGCCGGCTTGTCATGGTCATTCTGGTCCAAGGTGTAAAACACCGCTCCCAAGCGTGGATCCGCAATTGATGTCTCAATCTCAACGCCGTTGTGACAATAGCCGACATAGACATCGTCGTTGAAGTATATCGCACGCGGCGTCCGAGGCGCAATACAATCTCGTTGCTTGCTGGTCTTCGAGAAAACAAGAATTTGCGACGTGGGGCTGATCTTTAGCTTCTCCAGCAGGTCACGAAGATATCCTTGTTTGGCGTCCCGCTTTAGTGTTTCCTCATTGCGATCGATGGCGGATTGGAGTTGGGAGATGCAATTGTTAGGTGTCGACGCGCTGTACTCAATTGGCGGCTGCTCGTACTCATCGGCGCCAATTGCATAGGAACCAAGCGTCGCAATCCAAACGGCGGCGAATATCAAGGTGTGATTCATCGCGTACCCATTAGATTTCGCTCAGCACGCGTCCTGACTTCAGCGGTGACATGGTGGGATACGGTCCGTTCATCGTCCCACCTCGCATAGCGGAACAATCTGACTGGTCGAGCGCAGCAATTGCGCGAGCGTTACACGTGCAAGCGCTTTCTCCGTCGCTGCGTAAACGCTATCCAGTTCCTTGTGCAACGGGCAGAGTCGCGTGTGCGACTTCAGACCCAACGGACAATGGCGGATTCGCTCCAGCGGTGCTACAGCATTTACCACATCCAGAATGGTGATATTCTGCGGCGCACCGGCGAGTGCGTATCCGCCACCTGGTCCAGATTGTGAGCGCACTATTTTCGCGCGGACTAAGTCCTGCAACACCTTGTGAAGATATCGCCGCGGCACTTGCGTGCGTTCGGCAAGATGGTCCGCCGATTGTGTCTGATTCGGATCACGCCCCAACCATACGGCGGCGCGAAGGGCATATTCGGCGGTTTTGGGCAGCATGCAGTTCTCCTCGAACGCGACCCTGCCAATTCTACATCTTGACGTGTACTATTCAAGACCTATATTGGGCGCTGAAAAACCCCACCACTGCTGCTTCTCAGCCTTTCCTTGAGGTGGCGCCATTGGCATCACCCTCTAAGACTAAAAACGCGAGGCCCTTATGCTTACCGAACATACCATCACAATCGTCAAGGCGACCGCTCCGGTTGTGGCCCCTCAGGCGGAGGCAATTACGCGTCGCTTCTATACGCTGATGTTTACGCAGAACCCAGAAGTTCAGGCTTACTTCAATCCAGCGCATCAGCACTCGGGCGGTCAACAAAAGGCGTTGGCGGGGGCAATCTGTGCATATGCGGCGAATATCGACAACTTGGCTACGCTCGGGGCGGCTGTTGAATTGATCGCACAAAAGCACTGCTCACTCGGCATTCAACCGGAACACTATCCGATCGTCGGCAAACATTTGCTGGCCGCCATCAAGGATGTATTGGGCGATGCCGCCACCGACGAGGTGATCGACGCGTGGAGCGACGCCTACGGTTTTTTGGCCCAGATATTCATCGACCGCGAAGCAGCGATCTACCAAGAACAAGCCACAGCCGCTGGGGGCTGGAATGGATTTCGTGAATTCGTTGTGGCTCGCAAAACTCCGGAGAGCGAGATTATTACCTCCTTTTATCTCCGACCGTATGACGCCGGCGAATTGGCTCCCTACAAGCCGGGGCAATACATAACAGTGAAAGTCGAGCACCCTTCCGTGTCCACGTCGCCTCGCAATTACAGCCTTTCCGATCGTCCTGGCGCGGCGCATTATCGTATCAGCGTGAAGCGCAGAGCCACGTCTCGTGCCAGGTGCGCCGGCCGGTTTAGTGTCGAATTATCTACACGATTATGTTCGTGAAGGTGATACTTTGAAAATCGGACCTCCCTGCGGTGAGTTCATACTTGACCCGAAATTGTGCGCCGATCGGCCGATTGTTCTACTGTCGGGTGGCATCGGCATCACGCCGATCATGGCGATGCTAAAGAGCCTAGCTCATCATCGTGCAAAGACGTCGATCTACTTCATTCATGCCGCGCGCAACAGCCGCGTTCACGCGCTCGCCGATGAAGTGCGACGCATCGCTGCCGAGATGTCAAACATTCGCACGCACTTCCGCTACGATTCGCCACACGCAGATGACGTCAAGAACAAACTATGCGATAGCGCCGGGCTGGTTGACAGACGTTTTCTCCGGGAGTGGTTGCCCACCAACGATGCAAACTTTTACTTCTGTGGCCCCAAGCCTTTTATGACCGGCATCTTTCATGCCCTCAAAGAATGGGGAGTCGACGATTCGAGGATGCACTTTGAGTTTTTCGGACCACGCGAGGATATCACAAATGCCGCCTGAGAAGCGGCCTCGCACGAGTGACGATATTGGAAGCGATCAGATCTTGATATGGGACCAACACTATTTACTTCGGGAGGGGGAACTACACCATGGCGATTCCACATGCGCGGCCCGGCCAGCCCGTGACCGTTCATTCAGACACGTCGTCGTCACCTCAGACGACTACGTTGATTAAGACCGAATGCATCGAGGTTCTTCGAGTCGTGATGTCGAAGGGAAAACAGTTGGCACGTCACAAGGCGACTGAAGAAATTACATTGCAATGCATTGCGGGAAGCGCCACGCTTCATCTCGGCGACCGAGAGTGCGAGCTTTCGCCGGGGATGTTGACCTATCTTTCAGGTGGACAAGAACATTCGCTGACAGCCAATGCAGATTCAGCGCTACTACTGACGATTATTCTCGGCCAGCCGGCTGCGTAGCGACCATCGCAGGATGAATCTATTTTTATAAGGCCGAAGTGAGTGAGCAGATATGCACTACCTCTATGGAATAAAACGCGACGGACCTTCTCGTCTTGTCGCGACCTTCACTTCTGAACAGCAGCTACTTGCCTACGTGCGGTGGGCGACGCTCGAAAGTCACCAGCCACAACATGGCAAGTTTGAGCAGGGCAGCGCGCTGGCCAGCTGCAATTCATGGGAGTCGTCCGTCGAGCCGCCCACCGCCGAAGATCCGACCGGCGCTCTTCACAACCCGACCCCCAGCATGCTGTGACAGCGGCTACGTCGAGTCCGCGTCCGATAGTTCGTCGCGATTGGTCGGATGTTGCTCCGGAAATCCTTGGTTTAGCGGCAATTATTGTTATGACCCCACCCAGTCCGCAAAGCTTCGGAGGACGATGTATGTAAACTTATGTCATAAAACTAAGCACCGAGTACTCGTCGAAAACTAGCTTCTCGACACTGCGGCCTTTGTATGCCCGCCCTCGAGCCGTCTTTTCGTCACCACTTTTTGAGAGAGGCTTCCTTCTGAAGCCAACGCAATGAGT